>NZ_WCHR01000005.1 GCF_008973825.1 Gemmobacter serpentinus
CAAGGCTCAAGGCTCAAGGCTCAAGGCTCAAGGCTCAAGGCTCAAGGCTCAAGGCTCAAGGCTCAAGGCTCAAGGCTCAAGGCTCAAGGCTCAAGGAGATTTGGCGGGCAAGAGGCCATGTCAACTGCCCGGATTGAACCGAGCGCAGCAGCAAGCGGCACGACGCCGCCCCGGGCTGCGGCTTGCAACTGATCCGGCGGATGGCCGGAAAAGCCGATGACCAGGCCGGGGCGCGGCTGATCCAGAAACATCGTGCTCAATGCCCGAACGCCAAGGCCGCCTGCCCGCAGCCGCGCTGTCAATGCGCGATCATCGCAATCTTGCGGCAAGGGCAGCGTCAGGTGCAGACCCTGATCGGGTGCCGTGAGGGCGGCCCCCGCCTCTTGCAGCACCGCGACCAGCGCATCGCGTGCGGTGCGGCAACGTTTGCGCGCGCGCCGCAGATGCGCGGCGAAGGCGCCGCCCGACAGAAACTCGGCCATCGCCGGTTCGATCAGGCCCGAGGGCGCGCGATCGCTCCGCATCCGCAGCGCAAGAACCGGGGCGATCAGCGGTTCCGGCAGCACCAGATAGCCCATGCGCAGCCCCGGCATCAGCGCCTTGGAAAAGGTGCCGACATAGATCACCCGCCCCGCCCCATCCATGCCCTGCAGGGCGGCAAGCGGCGCGCCTGCATAGCGGAACTCGCTGTCATAATCATCCTCGATGATCCAGGCCCCGGCCTCCAGCGCCCAGTCCAGCAGCGCAAGCCTGCGCCGCATGGACATGGTGACACCCAGCGGAAACTGATGCGAGGGCGTGACATAGGCGGCGCGCGCGCGCGGCGCGCGCAGACGGCCCGCCGCGACATCCAGGCCTTCGCCATCGACCGGCACAGGAACCAGGGTCTGCGCGGCAAAGGCCGCCTTGCCGGAGGGATAGCCCGGCTCTTCCATCCAGACCTCATCACCGGGGGCAAGCACCGCGCGGGCGATCAGGTCCAGTGCGCCCTGGGTGCCCGCGGTCATCACAATCTGGTCCGGGTGCAGTCGCAGCCCGCGCGCGACCCGCAGATAGGCCGCAACCTCGCCCCGCAAGCCCGCATCGCCGCGCGGATCGGCATAATGGAAGAGCCCGGGATGCGGTTTGGCGAGATGGCTATTCACCAGCACCCGAAAAGCCTCAAGGCTTTGCGGATCGGGTTGCGCCAGCCCCAGATCGCCGGGCAGATCCTTCGGTTGAAAATCCCCGGCGGGCGGTGGTGATGGCGCAAGGCCAAGGCGCGGCACGGCCCCCGCGACATAGGTGCCCGCCCCCACCCGCGCCTCGGCAAAGCCGTCCGCCAGCAGCATCTCGTAGCCCGCGACCACCGCGCCGCGCGCGATGGCAAGGCGCGCCGCCAGATCCCGGCTGGGCGGCAGTTTCGCGCCGGGTGGCAGGCGACCTGCCTCGATCAAACCGCGCAGCGCAGCATAGACCGCGCGGGCCCTTGGCCCGTCAGACGGCAGCACCGGGATCAGGGCGGACCAGTCAGGGAGATTGGCCGGCAAATTGGTCTGCATTCTTTGCGCCATATTGGATCTCTTTCCAGCCAATCCATCCTGCTATGCAAGATGCAAGCCCTGCAAGCCAGAATATCAGCCAGAAAGACCATGATGACCGACTACCCGACCACGCCGCTGAACCGTGTGAAACGCAACCCCAAGCGCGCCGTCTATGACCGGGCGCAGATCCACGGCATTCTGGATGCCGCCATGCTATGCCATGTCGCCTATGTCATTGACGAGCAACCCTTTTGCACGCCGACCATCCACTGGCGCGAGGGCGAGACACTGTATTGGCACGGGTCCTCGGCCAGCCGGGCGCTGCGCGCGCAGGCCGAAGGGCTGCGGGTCTGCCTGACAGTCACCCACCTGGATGGGCTGGTGTTGGCGCGGTCGGCCTTCAACCATTCCTGCAACTTCCGCTCTGCCATGATCTTCGGCACGGCTGAGCTTGTGCGTGAACCGGAGGAGAAGGCGCAGGCGCTGATGGCGATCACCGACCGGCTGCTGCCGGGCCGCAATGCCGAGCTGCGCGCGATGACCAGCCAGGAGATCAAGGCGACCAGTGTGGTGCGAATGGAGATCGAGGCCGCATCGGCCAAGGTCCGTGCGGTAAATGTCGGCGATGATGACGAAGATGGCTCCCATCCGGTATGGGCCGGGGTGATCCCGGTGCAGACGGTGATCGGCACCCCTGCCCCCTCGCCCGCGCTGATGCCGGGCATCAGCCTGCCCGCCCATCTTGCGCCCTTTGCTGTAGGGCGGCGCCTGGATGATGCCCTGCTGGAGACCCAGGCAATCTATGACCTGCAGAAGTGACCGGGCAGAGGCGGCGCGGTCTGCCCCGCGCGCATCAACCGGGTTCAATCCACATCCGCATTATATAAGACTGCGGTGTCTGCCCCGCGCGCATCAACCGGCCGCGATCATTCCAGATGTGCCAGATCGAGGCCGTGTCTGCCCCGCGCGCGCGTCAACCGGATGTTCATCCTGGACGCCCATATGACGCGACTGACCGGGGGGCTGTCTGCCCCCCGCGGGGCCTGCGGCCCCTCCCCCCGAGGATATTTGTGAACAGATGAAAAGCACCTTCTGTTGCTCATTTGACAAATATCCTTGGGGATAGGCCGCATCGCGGCCCGGGGGACACCAGGGGCCCCTTTTCTGTTTCATCCAAAGCTTGCATCAGCAGGAAGGCGTCACCCTGATCCTTCGGTGAAGCATCGGGGTCGGAATGTCAGGTGCCACTAGCGGCACGACCACAGGGGTTGCGCGCGCCGCGCCTTCCGCCTAGATAGGCGCGTCAGCATGAAATCGGGCTCCCCATGGAAAACGTCGTCCTCACCATCCACCTGATCCTTGCGCTTCTGCTTATCGGCGTCGTGCTGTTGCAGCGCTCCGAAGGTGGTGGGCTGGGCATGGGCGGTGGTGGTGGTGCGGTCTCTGCCCGCGGCGCAGCCAATGCGATGACCAAGCTGACCTGGATCTTCGCGATCGGCTTCATCATCACCTCGCTGACACTGACCATCATGGCAGCACGCAATGTCGGCGGTTCGGTCACCGAACAGCTGGGCGGCACCTCGATCCCGGCGCCGGTTGCGCCCACGGCCAATCCGGACCTGACGCTGCCGCCGGTTTCCGGCGACGCGCCGCTTGCACCGCCGCGCCCGGACGCAGCCCCGGCCGACGCAACCGCACCTGCCACGCCTGCGGCACCTGCGGCCCCGGTAACGCCGGCAGCCCCGGCGACGCCGACCGCGCCCGCCAACTGATCCTGCAAGCCCTAGCATTTCTGATCTGCTGATCGACTGCATCTAGCGGCTGCTGTTGCGCTTTGCCGGATTTGCGGCTAAGCCATGATTCCCGTGATGCTGCGATTCCCTCACAGGGAATCGCCCACTCGAATACGATTTTCACGGGAGCCCCACATGGCGCGATATATCTTCATCACCGGCGGTGTGGTGTCCTCTTTGGGCAAGGGTCTGGCCTCGGCGGCCTTGGGCGCGCTGTTGCAGGCGCGCGGCTATTCGGTGCGGTTGCGCAAGCTCGATCCCTATCTGAACGTTGATCCGGGCACGATGTCGCCGTTTGAACATGGTGAGGTCTTCGTCACCGATGATGGCGCCGAGACCGATCTGGATCTTGGCCATTACGAACGGTTCACGGGGGTTTCGGCGCGCAAGACCGATTCCATTTCCTCGGGCCGGATCTATTCCAATGTGCTGGAGAAAGAGCGCCGCGGCGATTACCTTGGCAAGACCATTCAGGTCGTTCCGCATGTAACCAATGAAATCAAGGACTTCCTGCGCATTGGCGAGGAGGAGACGGATTTCATGCTCTGCGAGATCGGCGGCACCGTTGGCGATATCGAGGGCCTGCCCTTCTTTGAGGCGATCCGCCAGTTCATCCATGAACGTCCGCGCGGCGAATGCATCCTGATGCACCTGACCTTGCTGCCCTATCTGGCGGCCTCGGGCGAATTGAAGACCAAGCCGACGCAGCATTCGGTCAAGGAACTGCAATCGATCGGCCTTGCCCCTGATGTGCTGGTCTGCCGCAGCGAACACCCGATCCCGGAACGTGAGCGCGAAAAGATCGCACTGTTCTGCAATGTCCGCGCCGATGCGGTGATCCCGGCCTATGATCTGAAAACCATCTATGAGGCCCCGCTGGCCTATCACCGCGCGGGTCTGGATCAGGCCGTGCTGAATGCCTTTGGTATTGAGCCCGCACCCAAGCCGAACCTGACCCGCTGGGAAGACGTGATGGACCGCATCACCAACCCCGAGGGTGAGGTGCGCGTGGCGGTGGTCGGCAAATATACCCAGCTCGAAGACGCCTATAAATCCATCGCCGAGGCGCTGACCCATGGCGGCATGGCCAACCGGGTGAAGGTGCGGGCCGAATGGATCGACAGCGAGATCTTCGAGAAGGAAGACCCCGCCCCGCATCTGGAGCGGTTCCAGGCCATTCTGGTGCCCGGCGGCTTTGGCGAGCGCGGCACCGAGGGCAAGATCAAGGCCGCGCGCTATGCCCGTGAAAAGCAGATCCCCTATCTGGGCATCTGCCTTGGAATGCAGATGGCGGTGATCGAGGCCGCGCGCAATCTGGCTGGCCTCAGCGATGCGGGGTCCGAGGAGTTCGACCACGAGGCAGGGGCCAAGCGCTTTACCCCGGTCGTCTATCTGCTGAAGGAATGGGTGCAGGGCAACCATGTGGTTGCGCGCAAGCTGGGCGATGACAAGGGCGGCACCATGCGGCTTGGTGCCTATGATGCGGCCCTGGTGCCGGGGTCAAAAGTCGCCGAGGTCTACGGCACCACCCGGATCGAGGAACGCCACCGTCACCGCTACGAGGTGGATACCCAGTTCAAGGACAAGCTGGAAAGCTGCGGTCTGGTCTTCTCGGGCATGTCACCCGATGGCCGCCTGCCCGAGATCGTCGAGGTGAAGGGGCATCCCTGGTATATCGGCGTGCAATTCCACCCGGAGCTGAAGTCGAAACCGTTTGAACCCCACCCGCTATTCGCCGATTTCGTGCGCGCGGCCCGGGATGTCAGCCGGTTGGTGTGAGGATATGGCGCGCTTCGGGAGGGCGCGCCGCCTTCTTGCCTCAATATTTAACTAGAGAGCCTAGGGTCAGGCCCCATTGATTATGGCCATGTTCGGTGATTCAGGAGGTGCTAGGAGGCCTTTCTGATGAGCAATTTATTCTGGCTGACAGACGCGCAGATGGCGCGGCTTGAGCCGTTCTTTCCCAAGAGCCATGGCAAGCCGCGCGTCGATGATCGTCGTGTGCTGAGCGGCATAATCTTTATCAATCACAATGGCTTACGCTTGTGCGATGCTCCCCGCGAATACGGTCCGCCCAAGACTCTCTACAATCGGTGGAAGCGCTGGAGCCGCATGGGCGTGTTCACCCGCATCATGACCGGCCTGGCCGCCGAGGCTGCTGACGAGAAGACGATCATGATTGATGCAACCTACCTGAAAGCCCATCGCACGGCCTCCAGTCTGTGGGTGAAAAAGGGGGGCGTGGCAGGCTGATCGGGCGAACGAAGGGCGGCATGAACACAAAGCTTCATGCTGTTGCCGATGCGCAGGGCCGCCCGATCCGCATGTTCGTCACCGCAGGTCCCGTCAGCGACTACACCGGTGCAGCTGCCATGCTGAGCAGCCTGCCGCAGGCGGAATGGATGCTGGCCGACCGGGGCTATGATGCCGACTGGTTCAGAGAGGCTTTGAAAGACAAGGGGATAAAGGCGTGCATCCCCGGCCGGAAGGGCAGGAAGAAAACCATCAGGCACGACAAGCGCCGCTACAAGCGCCGCAACCGTATCGAGATCATGTTCGGCAGGCTCAAAGACTGGCGGCGGGTTGCAACCCGATACGACAGGTGCCCAATCGTCTTCCTCTCGGCCATAGCTCTCGCGGCAACCGTACTCTTCTGGCTCTAAAGTTAATGAGGCTGGAGCCTAAGGATGGGGCTTCGCCACCATCACCACCCCTTGCCCGTGGCCGCCCCGCAAGCTACGCCTTGCCTATGCTGTCATACCAACACATCTACCACGCAGGAAATCTGGCCGATGTGCAAAAGCACATGCTGCTGGCCCATGTGCTTGACTATCTGACCCAGAAGGACAAGCCGCTTTCCTATATTGAAACCCATGCCGGGCGCGGGCTTTATGATCTGGGCAGCGACGAGGCCCTGAAGACCGGCGAGGCCGCAAGCGGCATCGCCCTGCTGGAGCCGCATCTGCGCAAGGATCACCCTTACCGCCAGCGTTTGGCCGAGGTGCGGGCGCGCTTTGGCGCTGCGGCCTATCCCGGATCGCCCCTTATTGCGGCGCTGACATTGCGCGACACCGACAGCCAGCACTTGTCAGAGCTGCACCCGCAGGAATACGAGGCATTGCGCCAGAGCCTGCATGATTTCCCGGTCTATTTCCGCAAGGAAGACGGCTTTCAGCGCGCCCTGTCGCTGACGCCGCCCATGCCGCGGCGCGGCCTTCTGCTCTGCGATCCGGCCTACGAGGTGAAGACCGATTACGAGACGATCCCGCATCATTTTGCCGCCATCGCCCGCAAGTGGAATGTCGGCATCCTGATGCTGTGGTATCCGATCCTGACCTCGGGCGCGCATCAGGAGATGCTTGAGACGCTGGTCGCCAATCATCCCGATCACCTGCGCCATGAGGTCCGCTTTCCGCCGGTGCGCGAAGGCCATCGCATGATCGGATCGGGCATGTTCATCGTGAACCCGCCCTACGGGACCGAGGCCGCCATCGCCGAGATAGACCAATTGTTCCGCAAGCTGCGCTGAGGATACCGGATATGACCATGCTGGATTTCCACACCCTCGATGTCTTCACCGCGCAGGCCTATACCGGCAATCCGCTGGCCGTGGTCCTGGGTGCGGGCGCGCTGTCGGTGGCGCAGATGCAGACCATCGCGCGGGAGTTCAACCTGTCGGAGACGATCTTCGTCATGCCGCCCGCCAATCCCGCCCATACCGCGCGGGTGCGGATCTTCTTCCCGACCGCCGAAATCCCCTTTGCCGGCCATCCGACCATCGGCTGCGCCATCCTGCTGGCCAGCCAGCAACACCCGGAGGGAGACTTCACCGCCGATCTGGTGCTGGAGGAAGAGGCCGGTCTGGTGCCGGTCCGCGTCACCCGCAAATCCGGGCGGATCGAGGCCGAATTTACCGCCCCCGTCCTGCCTTTTGCCGCTCCGGGCCGCACGCCGCTGGATCTGGTGGGCAAGGCACTGGACCTTGCGCCGGACCAGATCGGTTTTGGCAACCATGCCCCCGGTCTCTGGCAGGGTGGTCCCGCCTTCCTTTATGTGCCGCTGCGCGATCTGGAGGCGCTGGCCAAGGCCCGCCCGATCGAACCCCATTGGTCCGAACTGATCGACCATGCCGGGGTCGACAGTGCATGGATCTACACGCCCGGTCAGGATTGCGATTTCCGCGCCAGGATGTTCTCGCCCAATGCGGGTATCCCCGAAGACCCTGCCACCGGATCGGCAACCGCGATCTTCGCGGCGCAGCTGCGCGCGGCCCGCGATCTGCGGCAGGGTGTGCAAAGTTTCCACATCCGGCAGGGGGTGGAGATGGGCCGCGCCTCGGATCTGGCGCTGACCGTCGATCTTGGCCCCGAAGGGCTGACCGCGATCCGCATCCGGGGGGCTGCGGTGCCGATCAGCGAAGGCCGCATCCGTGTGCCTGAGGGCGTGTGACGCCCCCTCGCCGCCTCCCTCCCTCGCCCTCGTGATTGGACAGCAGCCCGGTCCCCCTTTTAGAGTCACTGGTGCTTTTAAGGAGACATGATGCTCGATCAGCTTCTGCGCCGTCTGCTTGCCCCAGCCCCTGCCCCCCTGCCACGCCCGGAGGGTCAGCTTGCGCTGGCTGCCCTTCTGGTGCGTGTGGCGCGGGCCGATGGCAGCTATACGGATGTCGAGGCCGGTCACATCGACCGCGTGCTGATCCGGCTGCACGGGCTTTCCCCCTTTGAGGCCAGCGACCTGCGCGCCCGCGCCGAGGTGCTGGAGCGCGAAGCCCCCGATACCGTCCGCTTCACCCGCGCCCTGAAAGACAGCGTCGCGATGGAGGACCGCGCGGCCCTTCTTGAAGGCCTTTGGGCCGTCGCACTGGCCGATGGCGGCCGGGATGAGGGCGAGGACCAGGTGATCCGGCTGACCGCCTCCCTGCTCGGGCTGACGGATCGGGATTCGGCCGAAGCCCGCCACCGCGCAGCGCAGACCGGCGGCCCGTCATGAACTCGCAATTCGTCACAAGCTGATAGTCCGTTGCCATCTGGCAATACGTCAAAGCATGGCAGCTTGTGCTGGATCGGCACCCGACCCGTGCCTGAACCTTGCGCCTTTGGAACGGGAACACGCACAGGCATTGACCATTCCGCAAAGGCAGATTGCCCAAAGCGTCGGCAAATCGGTTCATTGCACCACAAATAACGTTGCAAGGTGTCCAAATTTCCGCCCTACTTGGCCTTCAGGGGAGCCGAATGGCCAACGATAAGCGAGAAACCGTGACTGCCAACCAGATGAACACCGCGCCGGCACGCGACGTGCCGGTCATTGAAATCCGTGACCTGCACAAAAGCTACGGCCAGCTTGAGGTCCTGAAAGGCGTGGATCTGCGCGCGCCAAAAGGCCATGTGCTGTCGCTGATCGGATCTTCGGGGTCTGGAAAATCCACCTTGCTGCGCTGCTGCAACCTGCTGGAAGACAGCCAGCAGGGCGAGATTCTGTTCGAGGGCGAAGCGGTGCAATGGAAAGGCACCGGCCTGAACCGCCATCCCGCCGACAAGGCACAGGTGCTGCGCATCCGCACCAACCTGTCGATGGTGTTCCAGCAATTCAATCTCTGGGCCCATATGACCATCCTGCAAAACGTGATGGAGGCGCCGGTCACCGTGCTGAAGCGCGACCCGAAAGAGGTCGAGGCGAAGGCGCGCGAATATCTGGCCAAGGTGGGCATTGCCGAAAAGGCCGATGCCTGGCCCGCACAGCTTTCGGGCGGCCAGCAACAACGCGCCGCCATCGCGCGCGCGCTGTGCATGGAGCCGCGCGCCCTGCTGTTCGATGAGCCGACCTCGGCGCTCGACCCCGAGCTGGAACAGGAGGTGGTGAAGGTCATCAAGGCGCTGGCCGAGGAAGGCCGCACCATGATCATCGTGACCCATGACATGAGGATGGCGGCCGATGTCTCGGACCACACCATTTTCCTGCATCAAGGCCGGATCGAGGAGGAAGGCCCTCCCGATCAGCTTTTCGGCAATCCACAGACCGAGCGTCTGAGGGGTTTCCTTTCTGCGACAATGGCTTAAGAATCCGTCAAGGAAATGCCAGTTCTTACCTATGGGGAGTAAACTATGAAGAAACTTCTGCTTGCCACCGCGCTTCTGGCGCTGACCGGCGGTGTCGCCGCCGCACAGACCGTGCGTCTGGGCACCGAGGGCGCCTACCCGCCCTTCAACTTCATCGATGACTCGGGCAATGTCGCGGGCTTCGAGCGCGAGCTGGGCGACGAGCTGTGCAAGCGCGCTGGCCTGACCTGCGAGTGGGTCACCACCGACTGGGACAGCATCATCCCGAACCTGCAATCGGGCAATTATGACGTCATCATCGCCGGCATGTCGATCACCGACGAGCGCGCGCAGGTCGTCGATTTCTCGATGAACTATGTGCCGCCGGCCGCCAGCGCCTATGCGGCGGGCAGCGCGGATGCAGACATCACCGGCGGTGTGGTTTCGGCCCAGGTCGGCACCATTCAGGCGGCCCATGTCGCCGAATCGGGCGCGACGCTGCTCGAATTTCCGACCCCCGATGAAACCGTGGCTGCCGTCCGCAATGGCGAGGCCGTCGCGGTCTTTGCCGACAAGGACTATCTCGTTCCCTATGTAAACGAATCGAACGGCGCGCTGATGTTCGTCGGCGAAGACGTGCCGCTGGGCGGCGGCGTCGGCATGGCCTTCCGTCAGAGCGATGACGAGCTGCGCGGGAAATTCGATGCCGCGATCCAGTCGATGAAGGATGACGGCACGCTGAACCCGCTGATCAAAAAGCATTTCGGCCCCGACGCCAAAGTCTTTTGATGACTGCTGCCCCCGCCATTCCGGCGGGGGCACCCTTTTTCCCTCAGCCCGACCGATCCCCCCATGTTCAGCTCCTGCGCCGACCCCAAAAGCCTTGAGGGCTTCAGCTGGCTTATATGCTATCTGACCTCGGGCAAGCATATCGACTTTTACTGGTCGTTCCTGACGGTGCTGATCCTGCTGGTGGTCACCGCACCGACCGCGCTGGCTTTCGGTTTTGGCGGGGCGGTGGCTGCGCGCAGCCATTTCTTGCCGCTGCGATGGTTTGGCAAGATCTACACCGCCATGGTGCGGGGGGTGCCCGATATCGTCTTCTTCCTGTTCTTCGTGATTGCGCTCGATCAGGGCATCGAATGGATGAAGCATCAGATCGTCTGCCCCGACTGGACAGAGCCGGTCCGTCAGGGGCTTGAGTTCCGCGTCTGCCCGCAGGCCAAGGTGCCGCTGGGCACCAGCCCGCAGATCTGGCACCAGCTTTATGGCTTTGCGCTGGCGGTCTTTACCTTTGCCATCGTCTTTGGCGCCTTTGCCGCCAATGTGCTGTATGGCGCGATGAATGCGGTGCCGCGCGCGCAGCTGGAAACCGCCGAAAGCTATGGCATGAGCCATGGTCAGGTCTTCCGTCGCATCCTCGTGCCGCAAATGTGGACCTATGCCCTGCCCGGCCTGTCGAACCTTTGGATGATCTTGATCAAGGCAACCCCCCTGCTGTTCCTGCTGGGCGTCAAGGATATCGTCTATTGGGCGCGCGAGTTGGGCAGCGCCAAGACCCAGGCCTATGCCTATCCGCATCCCGACTGGCGGCTGTGGTATTTCCTGTTCCTGCTGGTGGCCTATCTCTGCATGACCCGCGTCTCCGAGATTGTGTTGAAGAAACTGGCCGCAAGGCTGAACCACGGTCAGGCGACCGCCGCCGGTGAAGCGATGCGGAGGGCGGCACAATGACCTGCTGGGAAACCGTTCAGGCCTATGCCTTCCGCTCGTTGGGCTATGGCGAGAAGATGCTGCCGCGCAGCGATTTCGATCTGTGCCAGCAATTCACCCTGATCGGATCGGGGCTGATCTGGAACGTCTATTTCGGCGTGATTGCCCTGGCCTTTGGGTTTTTCCTGGCCACGGCGCTTGCGCTGGCCAAGGCCTCGCACAGTCGATGGCTGCGCAAGCCTGCGGAATGGTTCATCTTTGTCTTCCGCGGCTCGCCGCTGTTCATCCAGTTCTTCATCGCCTATTCGGCGCTGGTCATGCTGCCGCGTGGCGGGATCGATATCCTTGGCATCCACCTGAACACCTCCTGGATGACATCCGCCTGGGCGGGGGCGGCCTTCGTGCTGTTCCTCAATACCTCTGCCTATGCGGCCGAGATCTTCTATGGTGCACTGATGTCGGTGCCCAAGGGCGATCTGGAAGCCGCCGATGCCTATGGCCTGTCCGGCTGGTCGCGCTTTCGCCGCATCCAGTGGCCCACCATGCTGCGGCTGGCCTGGCCCGCCTATACCAATGAGGCGATCTTCCTGTTCCATGCCACGACGCTGGTGTTCTTTTCCGGCTTTCCGGCGTTCCAGCAGCGCGGGGACGCGCTCTATTACGCCAATTACTTTGCCGACAAGACCTTCAACCCCTTCGTGCCCTATCCGATCGTCGCCTTTTATTTCATCCTGTTGACCTTCGCCCTGATCGGGCTGTTCGGCCTGGTGAACAAACGCCTCAATCGGCATCTGCCATCCAACACGCGCAGCAGAATTCGCTTGCGTCCGCAGCTGATCCGGTAGTAGCCTATATTTGATCAAATTCTTCGGGCCGTCGCCCGAACCGTGCCACTTGACGGGGGCATGGCGTCCCCCGCCCCGATGGGCGGCAAGGCCCGCAGGGGCTGCGGATGGCAAGGATCGAACAAGGGAGAAAGGGCCAAGGGCATGGCTCTCACCCCGGCGGGCGCAAGGGCCCACGTTGCGGTGAACCGGCACGCCCTCGGTCTTGAATGACACGATGAGCATGAAGGATTGGCTTCGCAAACACCCGGAAGTCCGCACGATCCGTGTGGCTGCGGTGGATTTGAATGGTCAGGCGCGGGGCAAACGGGTTCCCGCGCGTTTTGCCGAGAGTGTGGTGAAAAGCGGCACACGCTTTCCCTTCTCGGTGCTGAACCTCGACATCTGGGGCGAGGATATTGATGATAGCCCGCTGGTATTTGAACAGGGCGATCAGGATGGCGTTCTGAAACCGACCGAGCGCGGCTTCATGCCGATGCCCTGGCTGGAGGCACCGACGGCATTGCTGCCGATCTGGATGTTCCGCGAGAACGGCACCCCCTATGAGGGCGACCCGCGCCACGCGCTGAATGCCGTGGTGCAACGCTACAAGGCGCGTGGCCTTACCCCCGTCTGCGCGATGGAGCTGGAATTTTTCCTGATCGACGACAGCGGCAAGACCATGCAGGTTCCCGCCTCGCCCCGTTCGGGCCGGCGCCGCAAGGCGGCGGAAACGCTGTCGATCCGCGCGCTCGACGCCTTTGATACCTTCTTCACCGACCTTTATGACGCCTGCGAGGCGATGGACATTCCCGCCGATACCACCACATCGGAAACCGGGCTTGGCCAGTTCGAGGTCAATCTGATGCATTGCGACGATCCGCTGCGCGCCGCCGATGATGCGTGGCTGTTCAAGATGCTGGTGAAGGGCCTGGCGCGCCGCCACGGCTTTGCCGCCAGCTTCATGGCGAAACCCTATCCCGAATATTCCGGCTCTGGCCTGCATACGCATTTCTCGGTGATCGACGAAAAGGGCGAGAACGTCTTTGACAGCGGCGGCCCCAAGGGCACCGCGATGCTGCGCCATGCGGTGGCGGGCTGCCTGAATGCGATGGCGGATTCGACGTTGATCTTCGCACCGCATCAGAACAGCTATGACCGCCTGGTGCCGGGCAAACACGCGCCGACCTCGATCGGCTGGGGCTATGAGAACCGCACGGCGGCCATTCGCATTCCGGCGGGCAGCCCTTCGGCGCGGCGGATCGAGCATCGCGTGGCCGGTGGCGACGTGAACCCCTATCTGATGCTGGCCGCCATTCTGGGGGCCGCGCTTTGCGGCATCGAAGACGGGCTGGAACCGCCGGCGCCGGTTTCGGGCAATGCCTATGCGATGGACCTGCCGCAGATCCCGGATACATGGGAGGCCGCGATTGACGCCTTTGAGCATAGCGATACGCTTTATCGCTTCTTGCCGAAGGAGCTGATCCGCAACATGGTGCAGACCAAACGGCAGGAGCTGCATTACATCGCCGAACTGTCGCCCGAAGAACAGGTCGAACTTTATCTCGATACTGTGTGATGACTTCTCCGTGATGCGCATGTTCCGATGCGCGTCACGGAACCCGCAACCCGCGTGCTTCCCCCTTGCCGGGCGCGGGGCACAGTTGCTACACTTTCCCTATCGCGCAAACGGACCCATCATGCTGATCGGCATTCTGCAAACCGGACAGGCCCCGGACGCCCTCGCCCCGACTTCGGGCGATTATCCAGATATGTTCCAGCGCCTGCTGGCCGGGCAGGATCTGACCTTCCGCACCTATCGTGTGCTGGATATGGAATTTCCCGCCAGCATCACCGAATGCGATGGCTGGCTGATCACCGGCTCGCGCTTTGGGGCCTATGAGGATCACGCCTTCATCCCGCCGCTGGAAGATTTCATCCGCAACGCATATGCGGCGGCGGTGCCAATGGTGGGGATCTGCTTTGGCCACCAGATCATCGCGCAGGCGCTTGGTGGCAAGGTGCAGAAATTCCCAGGCGGCTGGTCCGTTGGCCCGACCGATTACAACTTCAACGGCGAAAACCTGCGCCTGAATGCCTGGCATCAGGATCAGGTGGTGACGCGACCAGACATGGCCGAGGTCGCCGCCAGCAGCGGCTTTTGCGAGAATGCGGCGCTGATTTACGGCGACCGCATCTTCACGGTGCAGGCCCATCCCGAATTCAAGACCGAGTTCGTCGACGGGCTGATGAAGACCAGGGGAAAGGGGCTTGTCCCTGACCCGTTGATGGAGGCCGCAGGCGCGCGCCTCGATCAGCCGATTGACGACCAGATCCTTGCGCGCCGCATCGCAGATTTCTTCAAGGCCCCGCGTCAGGCCGCCTGAGGCCCTGCCGCCAAACCAAGAGAGTGACCCATGTCCGACTGGACAAGCAAGCTGCCAGAGGCAGCCCGTAACTTTATTGCCGACCGCCGCGTGGACGAGGTGGAGTGCATCATCGGCGATATTGCCGGTGTGGCGCGCGGCAAGGCGATGCCTGCCGCGAAATTCGGCAAGCAAACCAGCTATTTCCTGCCAAATTCGATCTTTTTGCAGACCATCACCGGCGAATGGGCCGATAACCCGTTTGATGCCTTCACGGAACCGGACATGATCCTTGTCCCGGATTTCAGCACCGCCACCGCCTCGCCCTGGACGGCGGATGTGACGCTGCAGGTGATCCATGATGCCGAAGACCAGCAGGGCCGCCCGGTGCCCTTCAGCCCGCGCAACGTGTTGCGTCGCATCATCGCGCTGTTCGAGGCCCAGGGCCTGCGCCCGGTCGTGGCGCCGGAGATGGAATTCTTCCTGACCGCGCGCAACACGGACCCCAATATGCCGGTTGAGCCACCAATGGGCCGCACGGGGCGGCGCGCCGCGCAGAAGCAGGCCTATAGCCTTTCGGCCATCGATGAGTATGGCAAGGTGATCGACGATATCTATGACTTTGCCGAGGCGCAGGGCCTGGAGATCGACGGCATCCTGCAAGAAGGCGGCGCGGGCCAGATCGAGTTGAACTTGGCCCATGGCGATCCGGTGCGGCTGGCCGATGATGTGTTCTTCTTTAAGCGGCTGATCCGCGAGGCGGCGCTGAGGCATGATTGTTTCGCGACCTTCATGGCCAAACCCATCGCGGGCGAGCCGGGATCCGCCATGCATATCCACCATTCCGTGGTGGATATCGCGACCGGCAAGAACATCTTCTCCGATGCGGAGGGCGGCGAGACCGAGTCCTTCCTGCATTTCATCGCCGGGATGCAGAACCACATGAGTGCGGCGATCGCCCTGATGGCACCTTATGTGAACAGCTATCGCCGCTATGTCCCGGATTTCGCGGCCCCGATCAATCTGGAATGGGGGCGCGACAACCGCACCACCGGCCTGCGCGTGCCGATCTCCGGCCCCGAGGCGCGGCGGATCGAAAACCGCCTGCCGGGGATGGATTGCAACCCCTATCTCGGCATCGCCGCCAGCCTTGCCTGCGGCTATCTCGGGCTGATGGAAAAGAAGATGCCGCGCCCGGAATTTGCGGGCTCTGCCTATATCGACAGCGACGACATTCCCACCAATCTGGGCGATGCGCTGGATGTTCTGGAAGAGGACGCCGCGCTGCGCGAGGTCCTGGGGCTGGAATTCTGCACCGTCTATGACAGCGTGAAGCGCAACGAATACAAAGAGTTCCTGCAAGTCATCAGCCCGTGGGAGCGTGAGCACCTGCTGCTGAACGTCTGAGGCACGCATGGACCTGCTCTTTGCCAATGACCGGCCGGGCGAATACCCGGCCAGCTTTTACGCGGCCACGCGCAGCGATCTGGCGCAGCAGCCCGCCCTGCAGGGCGAGCTGCGCGCCGATATCTGTATCATCGGCGCGGGCTATACCGGGCTTTCTGCCGCGCTGCATCTGGCGCAGGCCGGCCGCCGCGTCGTGGTGCTGGAGGCGCATCGCGTGGGCTTTGGGGCCTCGGGGCGCAATGGCGGACAGGTGGGTTCCGGCCAGCGCTTGGATCAGATCGAGATGGAGCGGATCGCCGGGCGTGAAAATGCCCGTCGCTACTGGGACCTGGCGCAAGAGGCCAAGGCACTGGTGCGCAGCCTGATCGTGGATCATGCGATGCCTGTCACCTTCCATCCCGGCATCGCCCATGCCTGCTGGCATGACAGCGAGCTGCGCGACACCCATACTTACGCCGAAAAGCTGCAACGCGAGTATGGCTATGACCAGCTGGAACCGCTGGATCAGGCAGGCATCCGCGCGCTGATCGGATCCTCGGCCTATAAGGGCGGCGAGATCGATCACGGCGCGGGACATGTCCATCCGCTGAATTTTGCGATCGGGCTGGCCAGGGCGGCGCTGGATGCAGGCGCGCTGATCCATGAACGCAGCCCCGTGACCCGGATCGATCATGGTGCCAAGGCCACCGTGGTGACCGAGCAAGGCCGGGTCATTGCCGATCAGGTCATTCTGGCCTGCAACGGCTATCTCGGTGGGCTGGAGCCGAAAATCGCGGCCAAGGTCATGCCGATCAACAATTTCATCGTGGCGACTGAACCGCTGGCCGATCCATCTGCGGTGCTGTCGCGCCCGATTGCGGTGCATGACACCAAGTTCGTGGTGAATTACTGGCGACTGTCCGAGGACAACCGGATGCTGTTCGGTGGCGGCGAAAGCTATGGCTGGAAATTCCCCGATATCGTCAAAACGGTCTCCAAACCGATGCTGGAGGTCTATCCGCAACTGAAAGGCACCCGGATCGACTATGCTTGGGGCGGCACGCTGGCCATAACCATGAATCGCCTGCCCTGCTTCACGCGCGTCGCGCCCAATGTCATGTCGGCCTCGGGCTATTCCGGCCATGGCGTGGCATTGGCCACGCTGGCGGGCAAGCTGATGGCCGAGGCGCTGCGCGGACAATCCGAACGATTTGATCTGATGGCCGCCCTGCCGCAGCCGCGTTTCCCCGGCGGGGTCGCGATGCGCTGGCCGCTGCTGGTTCTGGCGATGACCTGGTTTTCGATGCGCGACCGTCTGGGCTGGTGACACGATTTTTCGACGAAAAATCGCGGCCCAGACGGGCGGCGGAGCCGGTGCCGTAACTGGGAGCCGCAACAGGCGGATTTTCTCCGAAACGCGGCTTTGTCAAAAACTTGTTGCTGGAAATGGGGGGCAGCAGAGCATACAGCTTTCCTGAACAACAGTTTCAGGAAAGCCGAACATGGCCGCGGATGGTACGTTGCAAGCCCCCAATGTCTATGATGCCGAACCGATCCCCGAGGCCGCCCGCGCCGAGATCGAGCGGCTGCTGACCTCGGGCGATCTGTTTCGCTACACCGCCCCCGAAGGCGCGCCGGTGGCGCTGCTGGAGGAAGAGTTCGCGACCCTGTTGGGCAGCCGCTACGCGCTTGCGGTCTCCTCCTGCTCGGCCGCGCTGTTCCTGTCGCTGAAGGCGCTGGATCTGCCGCGCAATGCCCGCGTGCTGATCCCCGCCTTTACCTTTGCCGCCGTGCCATCCGCGGTGGTGCACGCCGATTGTATCCCGGTGCTGGTTGAGGTGGGCGAGAATTACCGCGTCGATATGGCGGATTTCGAGGCCAAGCTGGCGGATGCCCAGGCGGTGCTCATCAGCCATATGCGCGGCCATACCTCCGATATGGATGCGATCATGGCGCTGTGCGATGCGCGCGGCATCCCGGTTCTGGAGGATGCGGCGCATAGTCTGGGCACCGAATGGCATGGCCGCAAGATCGGCACCATCGGCAAGATCGGCTGTTTCAGCTTTCAGTCCTACAAGATGATCAATGCGGGCGAAGGCGGCATCCTGGTCACCGATGACCCGGAGCTTGCAGCCCGCGCCGTCATCATGTCGGGTGCCTATGAACATAACTGGAAAAAGCATCACGGGCTGCAAAACAGCTATATGCTATGGCAAAACCGCCTGCCGCTTTACAATATGCGGATGCAGAACCTGTCCGCCGCCGTGATCCGCCCGCAACTGCCAGAGCTTGCACGCCGTGTGGCCCAGGGCCGTTTCAACCATGATCATGTCGCGGATCAGCTGAACGCCAGCCCCTATTTCGAGGTGCCCGCAGCCCTTGCCCCCGAACAGCGCGCGCCGGATTCGATCCAGTTCAACCTGCTGGGCTTTGAAAGCGATGCGCAGGCCAAGGCGTTTCAATCCGCGGCCAAGGCGCGCGGTGTCTCGGTGCAGATCTTTGGCCTGAGCGAAGACAATGCCCGTGCCTTCTGGAACTGGCAGTTCCTTGGCGATGCACCCGAATTGCCCAAGACCCGCGCCATGCTGATGCGGGCCTGTGATGTGCGCCTGCCCACCCGGCTGACCGAATCCGAGCTGGATTTCATCGCCAATGCGCTGATCGCGGCTGCAGAAGAAGTGCGCGGCTAAAGCCAGGCGGGCCGGCTAAAGCAGGCGGAACTGGCCGGCAAGCCAGGGCCAGGCAGTCAAGGCCGGGGCCACCACCTGCGCCTCAAGCAGCCCGCGAAGGCGGGCCGCCACCGCGCTAGGCATGGATTGCAGCACGCCCGCCCGGGCGCAAAGCATGATCTGCCGCTCCAGCGGACCAAAGGGCATCGGCAGCACCGCGACCGCACTGCGAAAGCGCGCAACATGATGCAGCGCAAGCGGCGTCAGGATCGACCAGCCCTGCCCCGCCGCGACCATGGCCAGAATAGCGTGATAGCTGTCCAGCTCGAACCGGCTGGGCAGACTTTCATTGCGCCGCGCCAGATGGGCGTCGATCTGCCGCCCCATATAGTGACGCGCCGAATAGCGGATATAGGGCAGGCCCGCGACCGACCCAGCCCCGATCGGGGCCACCGCGATAAAGGGATCGGCCAAGAGGGGATGGATTTCAAGCCCGGCACCTGCGGGCTGGGTTGCGCCCAGATCCGCCGCCACGACCAGATCCAGCGCCCGCGCCTCCAACTGGTTGCGCAAGCGGTGGCTCGGCCCGGTCTCCAGCAGAAAGCTGCAATTGCGCAGCTCACCCGCAAGCCCGGCCAGAAGATGCGGCGTCACATCGGCATCCAGATCCTCGATGACGCCAATGCGCAGCGTGGTCAGGCCCGACAGCTCTGCCATCGCAAGCTCTGCCTGTGCCGTGCGCGCGGCATTCACAATGGTCTGGGCATGGCGATGCAGGATCTGGCCCGCAGGCGTCATCTGCATCGGCCTGGTGCCGCGATCAAACAGTTGGCTGTCCAGAACCGCCTCCAAGCCCGCCAGTTGCTGGCTGACAGAAGAGGTGCTGGCCCCCAAGTGCCGGGCCGCCGCCGAAAGCGAGCGCGCCTCGGCTACGGCCAGAAAAATCTCGATCCCGCGCAGCGTGACCCGGCCTGCGGCCTCAACCATCGATCAGAGCTTCGAGAGTTTGGCCTGAAGCTCCGCAAGCTGCTTGCGGATCGCGGCAATCTCGTCGCCATCGGGACTGGGCTTTTCAGCGTCATCTGGCGCGGGGCCGGTCGACCCCCAGCCGGGCATTCCCCCCATCATGGTTTTCATGAAGGCTTCCTGCTGCTTGCGCATCGCATCAAAGCCCGGCATCGCCGCCAATGGATTGGGAAACTGCGACATGTTTTCCATCATCTTGGACTGGCCGTCGCGCAGCATGTCGAACGAGGCCGCTAGGAACTGTGGCACCACCGAATGCATCCCCGTCGTATAGGAACGCACGAGATCATTGAGCACATTCACCGGCAGGACATTCTCACCCTTGCTTTCATGTTCGGCCACGATCTGCAGCAGATATTGCCGGGTCAGATCATCGCCGGATTTCAGGTCGATGATCTGGACCTCGCGGCCCGCGCGGATGAAGCCTGCGATATCTTCCAGCGTCACATAATCGCTGGTTTCGGTATTGTAGAGGCGGCGGCTGGCGTATCGTTTGATGAGCAATGGTTTTTCGGTGTTCGCCATTGTGGCACCTCCCCGGTCTTTATGCGCTTGCAGAGAAAGTCTATGGGGCCGCAGAAAAAAGAGCAAAGCAAAAGAAAGGGGCGAGCCAAAGGCTCGCCCCATGCATCCCGTCCCAGGAGGGAGGAGGAGGAGATCGGGAGGGATGCGCGAAGATTACTTCGCAGCAGTCGCTTTCTTCACGGCAGCGCTTGCTTCAGTCGTGGCTTTCTTGACGACAGCCTGCGCTTCTTCAGACGCGTCCTTGCCGGCAGCCATCATCAGTTCGACGGTTTCCATCTGCACCTTTTTCGCGACTTCGGCGAAAGCGGCCAGGTTTTCGGCGGCCAGTTCAGCAGCGGCCGAGGCGAAATCGGTCACGGCTTTGGAATATTCGGTGGCGTCGGTCTTGGCCTTGGTGGTCTCGCCCAGTTTGGCGATGGTGTCCTTGGCCCATTTCGACGAGATCTCGGTCGATTTCTCGGCAGCTTCCAGAGCGACCTTGGTCAGCTTCTCGCCGACGGCAGCCTGGGTCTTGAACGCATTCTGGAAGGCGGTCGCGTCAACCGGGAAAGCAGCCAGAACGTCCTGGAAGGCTTTGGTGAAATCCGGGGTCTTGGTGGTCATCTTCAATCTCCGTTGCTCGGGTGGCAATCGCCGATGCCCGTTTCCTGTCTCAAGGATATAGATGCTGCACTGCAGAAAATCAAGTTTATTTTCTGCGGTGCAGCATGAAGCAACGAGATCGCAAGCATCGCCGCACAAGTGCTTGGAAAGTCAGACCTCCGGGATGGCAGACACATAGGTGCCCGGTGCAGGGGCCAGAACGGGATTGGTGGAATCACCCGGCATCCGCGCCGCGACCATCTTGCCGGAACGCCCTGCCAGCCATTCACCCCAGCGGGGCCACCAGCTGCCCTTGGTGAACTCTGCCCCCGCCATCCAGTCCTCGGCAGAGGTCATCGGACCGGCATTAGTGTAATGGCCATATTTCCCCTTGGAGGGCGGATTGACGATCCCCGCAATATGGCCGCTTTCCGAGACGATGAAGGTCTTGTCCTTCGATCCCATCTGCCGCACGCCGTTGAAGCTGCTTTTCCAGGCCGCAATATGATCAGTCTCGCAGGCGATGGCGCAAAGCGGCACCTTCACATCGGCGATGCTGACCGTCCGCCCCAGAACCGGAAAGCCCCCCTGCGCAAAACGGTCCTGCTGGCACAGCCCGCGCAGATATTCGATGGCCATCTTGGCGGGCAGATTGGTGCCATCGCCATTCCAGAACAGCAAATCAAAGGCGGGCGGCGCCTCGCCCATCATGTAGCTTTTGATGGCCGGCTGATAGATCAGGTCATTGGAGCGCAGGAAAGAGAAGGTCCGGCTCATGAAGAACTTGTCCAGCACACCGTCCTGCTGCACCTGCCGTTCGATCCCGTCGACAAAATCATCGGTCAGGAACACCCCCACCTCACCCGGATCGCTGAAATCGGTCAACGTGGTGAAAAGCGTGGCCGATTTCACCGATTTGTCGCCGGTCTGGCTCATATGGCCCAGTGTCAGGCTCAGCGTGGTGCCCGCGATGCAATAGCCGACGGCGTTGATCTGCTTTTCGCCGGTGATGCGCTTGACCTCGGCGATCGCAGCATAATAGCCGTCCCGGACATAATCATCCATGCCGACATCGCGGTAGCGGGCATCCGGGTTCACCCAGCTGACCACAAACAGCGTGAAGCCCTGATCGACGATCCATTTGATCAGGCTGTTCGCGGGCTTCAGATCCAGGATGTAGAACTTGTTGATCCAGGGCGGAAAGATCAGCAGCGGGGTCTGGTGCACCTTGTCGGTGGTCGGCGCATACTGGATCAGCTCCAGCATGTCATTGCGGAACACGACCGAGCCGGGCGTCGTGCCGATATTCTCTCCGACATGAAACGCCTCGCGATCCGCCAGCGTGACCAGCAGATCCCCATGGTTGCTTTCGATATCGCGGACCAGATTTTCGAGACCTTGCACGAGGCTTTCGCCATCGGTCGCCACCGCCCGTTCCAGCGCATCCGGGTTGGTGCCAAGAAAATTGGTCGGCGCCATCATGTCGACCATCTGGCGGGTGAAATACTCCGCCCGGCGCTTGTCCAGCGCATCCATATTGTCCAGCCCGGAAACAGCCGAAGTCAGCGCCTCGGCATTGAACTGGTATTGCTGCTTCAGAAAATTGAAAAACGGGTGACTGTCCCACAGCGGGTTGGCGAATCGGCGATCCTTGGGGCCAGGATCCTGCGGGGCCCGCAATTCGCCGGTTCCAAGCGCCTCTTGGGCCTCGACATAGTGTTTCAGCGTCTTGCCCCAGTAGCTCACCTGCTGCTCGATGAGTTTCGAGGGGTTATGCATCATTTCCGCCACATAAGCGGCAGCGGCCTTCACATAAAGCTCCTGTGAGGGCCCCGAAAGCCCCGGATCAGCCTGTTTGCGGGCGGAAAGGGCGGCGGCCAGACGTTTCGACAGATCGTCGACCCGGGCCAGGTTGGCGTTCAGCCTGTCCAGCCTTGCGTCTTCGCCCTTCGTCTCAGTTGTCATATTAACAAATCCCCCCTACACTTTTCGCGTATGCAGCATTTACGCCTCCCTCCTCCAGTGACCGTCGGGGACCGAGGCATGGCCACGGCCCGGCGGGCAAGGAGACGTGTATGAAGTATATGGCCACTTATGACCTGATGGAAACAGCCCGCAACACGAATGAGTGGCTGGGTGCCACCGCCCGTGCCATGGCATCATATCCGGTCTTTGCCCTCACCACGAACCCGCTCCTGCAACTGACCGCCGCCTGGGGCGAGGTGACCGAACGCAGCTTCTCGCGCATGGTCACCAAACCCGATTGGGGCATCCGCTCCATCGTCGGGCCGGATGGCACGGACCATCTGGTCGATATCACCCCCGTCGTTGAAGGCGACTTCGGCAATCTCATCAAATTCGCGGTGCGGCGGCGCGAAAAGATGGCGCGCCAGATCCTTGTCGTCACCCCGATGTCGGGCCATTATGCGACGCTGTTGCGCCCGACCGTGGCCTCGCTGCTGCCCGATGCCGATGTCTATGTCACTGATTGGCACAATGCCCGCGACATTCCGGTCTCGGCCGGCAAATTCGACGTGGAGGATTATGTCCTCTATCTGGTCGATTTCATGCGCCATCTCGGCCCTGACACCCATGTCGTCGCCGTGTGTCAGCCGGTGCCCCTGACGCTGGCCGCCACCGCCTATCTCGCGGCCGAGGATCCGGCTGCGCAACCGCGTTCGCTGACCCTGATGGGTGGGCCGGTCGACCCCGATGCTGCCGCGACCGAGGTGACCGATTTCGGCCGCCGCGTCACCATGGGGCAACTGGAACAGCTGGCCATTCAGCGCGTCGGCTTCAAATACAAGGGCGCGGGCCGTCTGGTCTATCCCGGCCTGATGCAGCTTGCCGGCTTCATGTCGATGAATGGCGAGCGCCACAGCAAGGCCTTTGCCGATCAGGTGTTCCGCGTCGCGCGCGGCGAGGCCAGCGACCATGATGCACATAACCGCTTCTATGACGAATATCTGGCCGTCATGGACATGACGGCCGAGTTCTACCTGTCAACGGTGGAACGCATCTTCAAGAACCGTGAAATCGCGACGAACAGCTTTGTCGTGGCCGGGAAGAAGGTGGATCTCGGCGCAGTCACCGATGTGGCGGTGATGATCGTGGAAGGCGAGAATGACGATATCTCGGCCCCCGGCCAATGCCTTGCGGCGCTGCCGCTGCTGACCAACCTGCCGGATGCCAAGAAACTCAGCCATCTTGAACCCGGCGCTGGCCATTATGGCATCTTTGCGGGCAAGAGCTGGCGCTTGAACATCCGGCCGCTGGTGTTGAACTTCATCGACGCCAATTCCGGCACAGCAGCTGCGCCCCCCGCCGCCAAGACCCCGCTCAAGGCGGTCAAGGCCGCAACAGCCGCGAAGTAATCACTTCAACAGCATCGGACCGCGCAGGAAGGTTTCCAGCGCGGTCGTCACCACCTCTGGCGCTTCCAGCGGCAAGAGGTGCCCCACCCCTTCCAGAATGCGCAACCGGCCGGCGGGCATCAGCTTGGCAGTAAATTCGTGCCGGCGCGGCGGCACCAAGGTGTCGCGCGCCCCGCCAAGGATCAGCGTCGGCATGGTTGCCTTGCGCAGCGCCTTTTGCTGATCGGGGCGGCGCTGCATCGCACGCGATTGCGCCAGATAGACCCCCTCACCCAGATGTTCCGCCATCTCGCGCAGCCGCGCCTGAACCTCCGGGCCACGCGCGCCCATATCTGCAACCGGGTATTCCTCGGCCAGCGCCTGCCACAGCCGCCCGGCCCGCGCGGCCACCATGCGCGCCTCGCGGATCGCAGCGACGGCGGGCGGCTCCGGCAGCGGATCGGTGGAGATCAGCACCAGACGGCTGACGCGTTCGGGCATACGGCGCACGATATCCAGCGCGATGCCGCCCCCCATCCCCAGCCCCACCAGCGCAAATCTCGCGGGGGCGGCGGCAAGGACATGGTTCGACATTTCCTCCACCGTGGCACCGCAGGGCTGCACCAGCGTGACCGGGCGATGTTCGGTCAAATGCAGCAATTGATGCGCCCAGACCCGGGAATCGCATAGCAGCCCCGGAAGGAGGATGACCTGTTCCGTCATGGTCGGGTTGTCTCTCGTGCCTCGTCTCCGCCCCTTTTGTCATGGGCGGATGGTTTTGCAGCAGTCTACACAGCCCCCGGGAACCCGACCAGCCCCATAGCCCGGTCATATGGCCTACGCGGGTATTTCGGCCACAGAATATACGAATTTTGCAATTTCGATGGGCGGCTATCTGATGAACCATGCCCGACAAGTGCACGGAATCGAACCTCATTCAGCGCATGGCAGCTATATGCGCAAGTGCCGAATTATTCGGTATTGGAAATCCGGGTGCTGATCTCAACTACGGCACCAGAGATCAGATCCAGACAGTCCGGGGTGGAAAAGCGGTGATCCGCCCCCTTCACCAGCGTCAGCCGCAGGTCGGGGCTGTCTGCATGATCCATCAGCCGCAGCGCCACGCTGGGCGGCACATCGACATCTGCCGTGCCCTGCAGCAGCCGCACCGGGAAGGGCAGCGGCAGCGGGCTACGCAGCACCAGATTTTCCCGCCCGTCCTCGATGAGCCGCTTGGTGATCACATAGGGCTCATCGCTGTAATCCGAGGGTTGCTCTACCCGGCCTGCGGCCAGCGCCGCGCGCTCTGTTTCGGTAAAGCTCGCCCACATCAGGTCTTCGGTAAAATCCGGCGCGGCAGCAACACCCACCAGCCCTGCGACCCGTTCCGGCATGGCGCGGGCCACCAGCAGCGCCATCCAGCCGCCCATGGACGATCCGACAAGGATCTGCGGCCCCGAGGTCAGGTCGCGAATTGCGGCCATCGCATCCTGTGCCCAATCGCCGATCGCGCCATCCAGAAACGCGCCGGACGAGGCCCCGTGACCGGAATAGTCAAAGCGCAGAAAGGCTCGGCCCTCTGCCTCGGCCCAGGCTTGCAGATGCATGGCCTTGGTTCCCGTCATGTCGGATTTGAAGCCACCCAGGAACACCACGCCCGGGCCTGTTCCGGCTGTGCGGTGATAGGCGATGCGACGCCCGGCTTCGGTGGTCAGGAAATCCGGCATGATAGAACTCCTCATGGCTGCGCCCCGGTGTAGCGGCACAGCGGGGCGCTGTCAGCCCTCAGCCATCAATGCTTTGGGCAAGAACCCGGCTGATCGCATTCAGGCTTTGCCCGCTTTGCGCCTGCCACTGGTTGAAGGCCGCCTGCACCGCCGCCATCGCCTTGCGCGACGACGGCGCGCCCGCGATCACCCCTTCCGCCACCAGCCGCGCCACCACGTCCTTCGACAGAAGATAGCCATCGCGCCCCATCTGGCGCAGCATATAGGCCCCGGTATTGCCACCCAGACGGCTGCCGTTCTTCGACAGCCAGTCCAGCAGGCCCGCAAAATCATCGCCGGGCCAATCGGCGATGCGGCGGGCAAAGCCGCCCGCCTCCTCTTCCCGGCGGATGAAGGCGGCATTGTCGCGGATGGCCGCAATCTTTGCCCCGCTGCGGATCACCCGTGGGTCGGCAAGCAGCGCGTCGAAAGACGCATCATCCATCATGGAATTGGGGCCAATGGCGAAATCCTGAAAGGCTGCCGCGATGCCTGGCCATTTCGCCTCGACCACCTGCCAGCTGATCCCGGCCTGAAAGATGCCGCGCGCCATCTGGGCAAGCCAGCGATCCGCCGGGATCTGCGCCAGTTCGGATGCGGATTTCGGCATCATGGCCCCTGCCAATACCTTCTCTGCTCCGCCCTTGCGCGCGGCGCTGATCGCCAGGATTTCGTCAAAGCTGCGCATAAAGCCCCCCTGTTTGCGTCGAAGCGTGGCAGAAGCCGGGCGGCCGGGCAAGATCACCCACCCATATCAATTGGCCCGATCATCCGCTTGACCTGCCCGGCTCAAAAGCGCAAAACGCCGGGCATATATCACCCGCAACCGGGCGTTCCGTGGGCGCCAAACCGACGAGGAGCATGGCCATGAGCCAGATTTCCCCCAATCAAATCACGCTGACATTCCCCGATGGCAACACGCGCGATTTTGCAGCCGGCGTGACGCCCGGCGATGTGGCGGCCGCCATTTCGACCAGCCTTGCGAAAAAGGCGATCAGTGCCACGGTGAACGGCGCGCATTGGGATCTGCAATGGCCGATCCCGGCCGATGCCAGCATCGCCATCCACACGATGCAGGACGATGCGCAGGCGCTGGAACTGATCCGGCATGACCTTGCCCATATCATGGCCCGCGCCGTGCAGGAGATCTGGCCCGAAGTGAAGGTCACGATCGGGCCGGTGCGTGACCATGGGTGGTTCTACGATTTCGACCGGGCCGAGCCGTTCACCCCCGAGGATCTGGGGGCTATCGAAGCGCGGATGAAGCAGATCATCAATGCCCGCGAACCCATCAAAACCGAACTTTGGGACCGCGAGCGCACACGCAAATACTATGAAGAGCGCGGCGAACCTTTCAAAATCGAACTTCTGGACCGGATCCCCGCCGATCAGGACATCCGCATGTATTGGCATGGCAACTGGCAGGATCTGTGCCGGGGCCCGCATCTTCAGCACACGGGCCAAGTGCCCGCCGATGCCTTCAAGCTGACCCATGTCGCGGGGGCCTATTGGCTGGGCGATGCGACGCGCCCGATGTTGCAGCGCATCTATGGCCTGGCCTTCAAGAACCGCGATGACCTGAAGGCGCATATGACCATGCTGGAAGAGGCCGCCAAGCGCGACCACCGCCGCCTGGGTCGCGAGATGGACCTGTTCCATCTGCAGGAAGAAGCGCCGGGTATGGTATTCTGGCATCCGAATGGCTGGACGGTTTACCGCACGCTGGAAGATTACATGCGCAAGCGGCTGCGCCAGGCCGATTACAAGGAAATCAAGACGCCGCAGGTGGTGGACCGGATCCTTTGGGAAAAGTCGGGCCATTGGGAGGCTTACCGCGAGAACATGTTTATCGTGGAGGTCGACGAGGAAGGGGCGAAGGAAAAGCGCATCAATGCGCTGAAACCGATGAACTGCCCCTGCCATGTGCAGGTCTACAATCAGGGTCTGAAATCCTATCGCGACCTGCCGTTGCGGCTGGCAGAGTTCGGCGCTTGCCACCGTTACGAATCCTCGGGCTCCATGCATGGCCTGATGCGGGTGCGCGGCTTCACGCAGGATGATGCGCATATCTTCTGCACCATGGAGCAGATCGAGGCCGAATGCGCGAGCTTCATCGCGCTCTTGTCCAGCGTCTACAAGGACCTTGGCTTCGAGAAGTTCGACATCAAGCTGTCAACCCGCCCCGAGGTGCGCATCGGCACCGAAGAACAATGGGATCGGGTCGAAGGCGCGCTGGAAAATGCGATCAAGAAACTTGGCCTGCCCTATGAGATCAACCCCGGCGACGGCGCATTCTACGGGCCGAAGCTCGACTTCAAGCTGACCGATGCGATCGGGCGCGAATGGCAATGTGGCACCTTCCAGGTGGACCCCAACCTGCCGGAGCGCCTTGGCGCGGAATATGTCGGTGAAGATGGCGGCAAGCATCGCCCCTATATGCTGCACCGCGCAATTCTGGGCAGTTTCGAGCGTTTCATCGGCATCCTGATCGAGAACTATGCGGGCAAGCTGCCGTTCTGGCTGGCACCACGCCAGGTTGTCGTGGCCTCCATCGTGTCGGATGCCGATGACTATGTGCTGGAAGTCGTTGATCTTTTGAAGAAAGCGGGCATTCGGGCCGAGGCCGATACCCGCAACGAGAAGATCAATTACAAGGTGCGCGAGCATTCCGTGGGCAAGGTGCCGGTCATCCTTGCCATTGGCATGAAAGAGGTGGAGGAACGCACCGTTTCCGTGCGCCGCCTTGGTGAAAACCGCACCGAAACCGCCAGCCTTGAAGCCATTCTGGCCGATCTGGCACAAGCCGCGCAGATGCCTTGATGGAAAAACGGGCAATTGCCCATTTGCTTGGATGTCGCAGGGCATCCAAGCAAAAATTATTGCGTTTTTTCCGATCCATGTCATCCTTTGGCCAGTGACGACAGACTTTCGACCGCCTTCTGCCAGCAGGCAGCCGGAGAATTGGAAGACCTGGCTGCACGGCCCGCGGCAATCTCGCCCCGGGATGTCTGACAAAGGAGAAGCGGAATGCCGACTGGCACCGTGAAATGGTTCAACGCCACCAAGGGCTTTGGCTTCATTGCCCCCGATGACGGTGGCAAGGACGTGTTCGTCCATATCTCGGCTGTTGAGCGCGCAGGCCTTAAAGGTCTGAACGACAATCAGAAAATCGCATTCGAGCTTCAGTCCGGTCGTGATGGCCGCGCCTCTGCCAGCGATCTGAAACTGCTCTGATCTTCAGATTTCGGGGAAGCGGCCCCCGGCGGCGGGGGCCGCTTTTCATTTGCGCGATGCCCCCAAATCAGGCCAGCAACGCCCCTTGGACGCTTGCGTCCCAACCCAGCCACAGCTTGCCCGCATCATCCTGAATCACCGGACGTTTCATCACCGTGGGTTGCGCCGCAATCTGCGCCTCGGCTTCTGATTCCCGCAGGAAATCGCTGAAGCCGCGATAGGTGGTGGAGGATTTGTTGATCAGCCGGTCCCCGAATTCGGCGACAAGCTGCCCGATTTCGGCCTCGGTCAGCGGATCCTTGCGGATATCGCGGAAGGTGACGCTCTGCCCCGCCCCTTCCAGCGCCTTGATCGCCTTCTTGCAGGTGTCGCAGGTCGGGATGCCATAAAGGATCATTGTCTTTCGCCCTTTCTGATGCGGCAAGACTTTCTGATGATGCAAGAATGGGGCCTCAGCCCCAGACCGCCACGAATTCGCGCCATTCGCCCTTCGACATGCCGCTGTCATCCTGGCCCACCGTCTCGCCGGCGAGGCGGCGTTTGAGCACCGCAATCGCCTTGGCCGATAATGTGGTGCCGCCCATCCGGTAATCCTCAAACGCACCAAAGGCCACCGGCACCCAATCCGCAACCACCTTGGCGATTGCATCGGCATAGACGCGGATCTCGTATTGCGCATGTGGATCGGCGCGCAGGTAAAGGAAGTGGAACAGATTGTGCAGATCCACCTTCCAATACCATTGCGTGTAGATGTTTGCAGGCAGGTTCATCCGGGCCAGTTCGCGCGCCAGACCCTGCTGGGGGCTTCCATCAGGCTGGGTCTGGCTCAGCATTTCCTCATAATGGTCATAGCTGCGCGCGGCATCGGATTTCAGGATCTCCAGCACGCGCGCGGCCTCGGCTCCCTCAAGGATCGCGCCACGGCCCTGATTGTTCACCGTCGATTGCGCGGCCAGTTGCTCGGGCTGCGGGATATAGAATTCGCGATCCATGATCGAATAACGGGCGGAATATTCGTTCACATTGGCAGTGCGGTGGCGGATCCATTGCCGCGCCACAAAGATCGGCAACTTCACATGCAGCTTCAACTCGCACATCTCGAAGGGGGTCGAATGCCAGTGTCGCATCAGATAGCGGATCAAGCCGCTGTCATCATTCACCTTTTTGGTGCCCGCGCCATAGCTGACCCGCGCCGCCTGCACGATGGCCGCATCATTGCCCATATAGTCGATCACCCGAATGAAGCCGTGATCGAGCACTTCATGGGCGCGGTAAAGATGCGCCTCCGCCCCTTCGGAGACCGCGCGCAGGGTCGGACGCGGCGTGGCGCGCAGGGCTTCGATTTCAGCGATCTGATCGGGGGTAAGCGGCATATCGGGCATCCTTGGAGAATCGCAGCAGCGGCAGGTCCGCGTTTCGGCCTGCGAAAACGGTAGATCACAGCCTTTAGCACGGGACTATATCTTGCGCACGAAAAACCGCACGCGGCGATATGCAGCAGGCCCCTGCGACACGCGCGGCAGATAGGCCACGCGATGCGCGAATTCTGCAAGGATCACGTTGACTTGCAGCCCTCAAGCGCGGAGATTTATCGCAAAAATCAAGATTGAGCAGGTTATCATGGATGCGAGATTGACGATTGCGGCGCTGCTGCTGCTTGCTGCTTGTGGCGGCCCCAGCCCGTTTCCCGGTGACGGCACCGATGATGGCGGCGATGGTGATGGCGGCGATGGCGGCGGCAGCGAGACGATCACGGTTCCCGAAAGCCTCGCGGTCAATGTCACCGGCGTGAAATATGACAAGAAGGCAGATCAGCTGCGCGTCGCGATCACCGGCATCGATTCGACGCCCCAGCTTGTCACCTATGAACGTTACGCCAAGCTGGACGTGCCGGGCTACCACGCCTTCAAGATCCAGGAAGACTCGCTCGATCGCATGTTCGTGGCGCTTGCCGCCGAGGCCCCGGATGGCAAGACCCGCGCGGTCACCGTGGCCGATGGCGGCCAGTTCGCATATTACTTCGGCGGCGGCTATTACGAGCGCACGGGGGCCTTCAGCCGCCCCAATATCAAAAGCTCGCAAGGCGGCACCGGCCAGGTCACCTATGCCGGGCGCTACGGCGCGGTGCAGAATGTCGAACAGGATGGCAGCCCGGATGCGCTTCCGGTGAAGCCGGGCACCGAACCCGGGCTGGTGCCGCGCCAGCCGCGCCGGGTGAAGGGCGATGTCTTCATCAACGCGAACTTTGCCGACAATGTGGTAAATGGCACGGTCTATAACCGCCGTGTCGTCGGCACCGGCGAACGGCTGGAGCGCATCATCCTCGCGCCGACCGAGATCACCGAACAGGGCACCTTCCTGGGCGATGCCGAGGCCATCAATGATGAGGTCGACACGATCACCGGCAATTACGGCGGCGTCTTCGGCGGCAAAGGCTCCACCAGTGTTGCAGGCCTCGTGCATCTGGAACAGTTCGACGACGACATGAAGAAAGAGCAGGAACACGGCGTCTTCGTGCTGACGAAATGTGGCCAGCCCAAATCGGCTGCGGTCTGTGACCAGGTTGCGCCGCGCAACTGAGCCCCGCAGCCGCAGCGGTGGCCCGGGCAAGGCCGCGACCTTGACGGACGGTCTGCCGCCGGGCCTGCGCGCATCGCCCCGCCGCGTTCATGGTCCGTTTGGCCGGGCCTTGATCGCGGGGGGCCTGATTGCCGGGCTGATGACTGGCGGGTTTTCGCTGGGTGCCGCCGTGGCGGACGAGGTGGAAATCGATCTGACAAGCGCACGCAGCCTCGCCATCCAGGCGGTGCAGTCCGGCGATATGGGGGCCGCGATCACCATCGCGCAGCGCCTGATTGCGCGTGACCCCAAGGATGCCCTGGCGCAGCAGATCCTTGCCACCGCCGCCCTGAATACAGGCGAACTGGACACTGCACGCGTGGCGGTGCGGCGGGCCTATGGCGCGGCGCAGACCGATCGCCAGCGGCATGAGGCCGCGAAACTTGCCGCCATCATCGCCGCCGAACAGGGGCGCGGCCTCGCGCTGCGCTACTGGCTGCGGCAAGCAGGCGAGAACAGCCCGACGCAGCAGGAACGTGCCCTGGCAGTATCTGCGCTGAACACCGTGCGCGATGCCTCGCCATGGGAGACGCGGCTACGCTTTTCCGTCAGCCCGTCGGACAATGTGAATGGCGGATCGGACCGGCCCTACAACGTCATCGACGGCCGCCCGGAGGTGGGCATGTTGGATGGCGATGCCCGTGCCTTGTCCGGGGTCGAGGCGCGGCTTGGCGTCGATACGTCCTATATGCTGAATCGCAGCGCCCGTGCCCAGACCCGGCTGACCTTCGATCTTGATCTGCAACGCACCCGGCTAAGTGACAGTGCCCGCAAACAGGCCGTCACCCTCAGCGGCAGCGATTTTGCTCGCAGCGCCATTGGCCTGGGGGTGGAGCATCTGCGCGCCGATGCCTCGGGGCGCGGGGCCTGGAGCTATGGCGCGACGCTTGGCCTTTCGGATGACAGCAATGACACCGGGCGTAGCCTCAGCCTGTCGGTTGACCGGATCCAACGGCTGAGTGAAAGCACCCGGCTCAGTTTCGGGGCCGAATGGACGCTGGATGAAACCGTGAGCGGCACCGACGCCTTGCAACGGATCCCCCGACTCTGGATGGGGCTGAGCCAGCGATTGGAAAACGGTGCCTCGCTTGGCCTGTCGATCTCAGCCTATGAAGTGCAAAGCCCCAGCGGCCAGCGCGCCCGGCATGGCGGCGTGGCACAGGTCAGCTACACGCCCGCAAGCAGCATCGGCCCGTTTGATCTGAGCGGCGCGCTTGGTGCGGGTGTCACGCGCTACCCCGATTACCGCGTGGGCTTCATTGCCCCCGATGGCGGGCGACAGGACAGTTCGGTCTTTGGTCAGGTCTCTGTTGGCTTCAAGGAGGTCAGCTGGGCCGGCTTCGCACCGGAAATGACGCTGCGCATCAGCCGCACCGACAGCAATATCTCGCGCTTTGACAGCACCGAAACCGGCATCCTTTTCGGCCTGAAATCGCAGTTCTGAAACCCGCACCACCTGGGTCTCCGGTCGGCCGGGTGGGCATCCGCCCGCGCATTTCGCGGCACCGGGCTGGCATCCCGCGCGGTGCAGGCTATGCTGCCCCCGGAAGGAGACCGACATCATGACAATCCGCTATCTGCACACCATGGTCCGCGTGCTGGATCTTGAGGCATCCATGCGTTTCTTCGCCCTGCTGGGGCTGGAAGAGACCCGCCGGATCGACAATGAACAGGGCCGCTTCACGCTGGTCTTCATGGCCCCCAAGGATCAGCCGGAATGCCCGGTGGAGCTGACCTATAACTGGGACGGCGATGCGGGCCTGCCCTCGGACAGCCGCCATTTCGGCCATCTCGCTTATGCGGTGGATGACATCTATGCGATGTGCGCCCATCTGCAGGCCAATGGCGTGGTCATCAACCGCCCGCCGCGCGACGGCCATATGGCCTTCATCCGTTCGCCTGACAATGTGTCGGTGGAACTGATCCAGAAGGGCGGCTCGCTTGCCCCGGCAGAGCCCTGGGCCTCGATGGGTAATACCGGACATTGGTAAGGCGCTCCGCTGCACCAATGGCAAGGCCGGGCCATCCGCCGGGCCGCGCCACAGGTGAAAGCTGGACCAAATCCCGAGGGGCCGCTTGCGGCCCCTCGCCTTGCGGACGGGCCTTGAAACGCAGCCCGTCGCGGTGCAGGACATTGGCATGAATGAACGTGCTTTCCTGAATGTCGAGGCATCCCTGACCGGACGCCGCTGGGTTGGACCCGAGCCCGAGACCGTCCGTCTGTCCGAGGCCATGGCCCAGACTACCCGCCTGCCGCTTGCACTTTGCGAGGTGCTGGTGACGCGTGGTGTCACGCCCGATACCGCCAGTGCCTATCTGGCCCCTGCCCTGCGCGATCTGCTGCCCGATCCGATGGGCCTGCGCGATATGGAGCCTGCGGCGCAACGTTTCATCACCGCCCTCACCCGGCGCGAACGCATCGCGATCTTTGCCGATTACGATGTCGATGGCGGATCTTCCGCCGCGCTGCTGCTGGTCTGGCTGCGCGAAATGGGCCATCGGGCAACGCTTTATATTCCCGACCGCATCGACGAGGGCTATGGCCCGAATGTTCCGGCGATGCAGGCGCTGGCCGCCGCCCATGACCTGATCATCTGCGTCGATTGCGGCACGCTGAGCCATGAGCCCATTGCCGCCGCGCAAGGCGCCGATGTGATCGTGCTGGATCACCACCTTGGCGGCGAGACGCTGCCTAAGGCGCTGGCCGTGGTGAACCCGAACCGGCAGGACGAGGATGGCAGTCTGGCCCATCTTTGTGCCGCATCCGTCGTGTTCCTCATGCTGGTCGATGTGAACCGCCGCTTGCGGCTGGATGGCATCAAGGGGCCGGATCTGATGGGCCTGCTGGATCTGGTGGCGCTGGCCACCGTGGCCGATGTCGCGCCGCTGATCGGGGTGAACCGCGCCTTCGTGCGGCAGGGGCTGAAGGTCATGGCGCGGCGCGACCGCGTCGGGCTGCGCGCCTTGGCCGATGTGGCGCGCATGGATCAGGCCCCCACCCCCTATGCGCTTGGCTTCCTGCTGGGGCCGCGCGTCAATGCGGGCGGGCGTATCGGACAGGCCGATCTCGGCGCGCGACTGCTGGCCACAGCCGACGAGGCCGAGGCGCAGGCCCTGGCCCAAAGGCTGGACGAGCTGAACTCTGAGCGTCGCGATATCGAGGCGGCGGTCCGCGCCGCCGCGCTGGCACAGGCGGAGGAACGCGGGCTGGACGGTCCGCTGGTCTGGGCGGCGGGCAAGGGCTGGCATCCCGGCGTGGTCGGCATCGTTGCCGCCCGGCTGAAAGAGGCGACCAACCGCCCCGCCGTGGTGATCGGGCTGGAGGATGGCATCGGCAAGGGCTCTGCCCGCTCTGTCACCGGCGTCGATCTGGGGGCTGCGGTGCAGCGCGTGGCGTCTGAGGGGCTGCTGCTGAAGGGCGGCGGTCACAAGATGGCGGCAGGCCTGACGGTGGCCGAGGATCACCTGGAAGCGGCGATGGCGCGGCTTGGCGAATTGCTGGCACGACAGGGGGCAGGTCTTGGCGGACCTGCCGATCTGCGGTTGACGGGGTTGCTTGCCCCCGGGGCTGCCAGCCTTGATCTGGTGGAAAACCTCGAATCGGCCGGGCCTTACGGGGCATCCTCGCCCGCGCCGCGCTTTGCCTTTGCCGATGTCGCGGTGCAATCGCGCCGCATCGGCGATCAGCATCTGCGGCTCAGCTTCACCGATGGCATGGGGGCCAAGATCGAGGCGATTGCCTTTGGGGCCTTTGACAGCCCGCTTGGGCCTGCGTTGGACAATCCCGGCCATCAACGGTTCCACCTTGCAGGCAAGCTGGAACTGAACAGCTATGGCGGGCGCACCAAGGTGCAACTGCGGCTGGAGGATGCCGCCCGCGCCGGATGACAAAAGCCCCACCGTCACAGCCCTGCAAAGATCGGGCAAAGATGTTGTGACGGTGGCGCATTTTTCCTCTTGCGGCGCGGGAGCGGGATCGCTAAATACCCCCTCACCAAGCGCGGTCCGTTCGTCTATCGGTTAGGACACCAGGTTTTCAACCTGGGAAGAGGGGTTCGACTCCCCTACGGACTGCCACTGGTTATCCCTGAAAATTCAAGATCTTGCCCGGCGTGCTTCACGCGGGGTTTTCGGTATTTCGGCACATGCCTTGCGGCGTGCAGCCCTGCATCAGCCCAAAAGAAAAGCCCTTCCCGGTGGTGACCGGAAAGGGCCTTGTTGTGTCAGGATCAGACCTCAGGCCAGATCGAAACGGTCGGCGTTCATCACCTTGGTCCAGGCAGCAACGAAGTCCTGCACGAACTTTCCGGCATTGTCGTCCTGGGCATAGACTTCGGCATAGGCGCGCAGGATCGAGTTGGAGCCGATCACCAGATCCACCCGCGTCGCCGTCCATTTGGCAGCGCCCGAACGACGATCCACGATGTCGTAGAGGTTCTTGCCCTTCGGCACCCAACGATAGGCCATATCGGTCAGGTTCACGAAGAAGTCCGGGGTCAGCGCGCCGACACGGTCGGTGAACACGCCATGCGCGGTGCCGCCATGGTTGGTGCCCAGAACCCGCATCCCGCCGATCAGGCAGGTCAGTTCCGGCGCGCTCAGGCCCAGAAGCTGGCTGCGATCCAGCAGCATTTCTTCGGGAGAGACGACGTAATCTGCCTTTTGCCAGTTGCGGAAGCCATCTGCCAGCGGCTCCAGCACGTCAAAGCTGGCCGCATCGGTCTGTGCATCCGAGGCGTCGCCCCGGCCCGGCGCGAAGGGCACGGTGATGTCAAAGCCCGCGGCCTTCGCCGCCTGCTCCACCCCCAGATTGCCCGCCAGCACGATCACATCGGCCACCGATGCGCCATGCGCCGCCGCGATGGGTTCCAGCACCGTCAGCACGCGGGCCAGACGGGCGGGCTCATTGCCTTCCCAGTCCTTTTGCGGTGCCAGACGGATGCGCGCACCATTGGCCCCGCCGCGATAGTCGGAACGGCGGAAGGTCCGCGCGCTGTCCCATGCGGTGGCGACCATATCAGAGCCCGACAGGCCCGATGCCGCAATCGCCGCTTTCACCGCCGCCACGTCATAGCCGGTGCTGCCTGCCGGAATCGGATCCTGCCAGATCAGATCCTCAGCCGGAACATAGGGCCCGCGATAGCGCGATTTCGGCCCCATATCGCGGTGGGTCAGCTTGAACCAGGCGCGGGCAAAGGCATCCGAGAAGGCCTCGAAATCATTCATGAACCGCTCGGAAATCGCGCGATAGACCGGGTCCACCTTCAGCGCCATATCGGCATCCGTCATCATCGGCATGACACGGATCGAGGCGTCTTCGACATCGACCGGCTTGTCGGCATCGTCGATGCTGATCGGCACCCATTGCGAGGCACCCGCCGGGCTATGGGTCAGTGTCCATTCATGCTTGAAGAGCATCTCGAAGAAACCGTTATCCCAGACGGTCGGGTTGGTGGTCCAGGCCCCCTCGATCCCCGAGACCACGGTGTCCCGGCCAATGCCGCGGCCCTTGGTGTTGATCCAGCCGATGCCCTGATATTCAGGGCCTGCGGCCTCTGGGTCGGGGCTCAGATCGCCGGGATTGCCGTTGCCATGCGCCTTGCCGATGGTGTGGCCCCCTGCGGTCAGCGCGACGGTTTCGGCGTCATCCATGCCCATGCGGGCGAAGGTCTCGCGCATCATTGCGGCGGTCGCCAGCGGATCGGATTTGCCGTTCACCCCTTCGGGGTTCACATAGATCAGGCCCATCTGCACAGCGGCCAGCGGGTTTGCCAGCGTCTCGGGGTGTTTCACATCCGCATAGCGGGTGTCGGAGGGGGCGAGCCATTCTTTCTCGTCACCCCAATAGGTGTCCTTTTCCGGGGCCCAGATGTCTTCGCGGCCAAAAGCGAAGCCATAGGTTTTCAGACCGGCAACCTCATAGGCCACGGTGCCCGACAGCACGATGAGGTCGGCCCAGGAGATCTTGTTGCCGTATTTCTTCTTGATCGGCCACAGCAGGCGGCGGCCCTTGTCGGTGTTCACATTGTCCGGCCAGCTGTTCAGCGGCGCAAAACGCTGGTTGCCGGTGTTGGAGCCGCCCCGGCCATCCGAGGTGCGGTAAGATCCCGCAGCGTGCCAGGCCACACGGGCGAACATGCCGACATAGCTGCCCCAATCGGCGGGCCACCAGTCCTGGCTTTCGGTCATCAGCGCGCGCAGATCGGCCTTCAGCGCCTCGACATCCAGATCCTTCAGGGCTTCCTGATAGTCAAAGCCCTTCAACGGATTGGTCTTGGTATCGTGCTGATGCAGGATGTCGAGGTTCAGGGCGTTCGGCCACCAATCCATCACGCTGGTCGCCAGATTGGTGCTGCCACCATGCATGACCGGGCATTTTCCACCCGATTTCACATCATTTCCGTCCATATCGTCCTCCACATCTGGCTCGATTTGCTTGAGAGGAGCGGCTGACCCGTCACAGCCGCAGTCGGAAACCGCAGCGCGCGCAGAGCATCGCTCAAATCTGGAATCGTTCTAGCAGGCGTATTTGATAATTGGAATTTGCATTTTCCAATCATCATTATATGAAATTCTTATGATACAAATCACCCTGAAGCATCTGCGCTATTTCGAGGCGCTGGCCCAGCACGGCCATTTCGGGCGCGCGGCGACGGCCAGTGCCATTTCGCAACCCGCGCTGTCCTTGCAGATGAAAGAGCTGGAAGAGATCCTCGGCGCGCCGCTGATCGAACGCGCCACAAGGCAGATCCGTTTGACCCAGTTGGGCGAGGCCTTTGCGCTGCGTGCCCGTGATATCCTGCGCGCCGTCGATGAACTGGGGGCGCTTGCCCGCGCCGCGCAAGGGCCCCTGGCCGGGCAATTGCGCATCGGGGTCATTCCGACGATTGCGCCCTATCTGTTGCCTGCGATCATCCAGACCCTGTCACAGAGCTTTCCACAACTCGATCTGCGCCCGCGTGAGGCGGTGACGCGCAAGCTGGTCGATGATCTGACCGAAGGGCGGCTGGATTTCGCCGTCGTCGCCCTGCCGGTGTCAGAGCCCGCTTTGGCCGAACATCCGCTGTTTGACGAGGAATTCGTGCTGGTGCGCCCGATCTCGGATGCAGCAAAGCCAGTGCCCAACCCGGATTCGCTGCGCACCATGCGGCTCTTGCTGCTGGAGGAAGGCCATTGCTTCCGCGATCAGGCGCTGTCCTTTTGCAACATGACCTCGGCCCCGCCCCGCGATCTGATGGAGGGCAGCACATTGGCCACGCTGGTGCAGATGGTCGGCGCAGGGATCGGCGTCACGCTGATCCCGCAAATGGCGGTGCCGATCGAGACGCGATCGGCCGCCGTCGCCGTCTTCCGCCTGCCAGAGCCGCGTCCGAAACGCCGGATCGGGCTGGTCTGGCGGCGCACCAATCCGCTGGCCGCACAGTTCACCGGCATTGCCGATGTGATCCGCGCCGTGATCCCGGTGGGGAACGCCCCGATGCCTTAACCCGGAGTCTTTGTGCCGGTCTGGGTGGCCATCGGGGCCTTGCATTCCGCATTGCCGAATTTCACCGAACAGGCCTTCACCGCACAGGCGCGGATCTGCACGTCCCGTTCGGCCTTGTTCACGTCATAGGTTTCCAACGTCGTATAGGGAATGTCTTCCGTGCGGTATTGAGGGAAGCATTGCACCTTGTCGCCCTTGCCATGACAGACCGTGCCGCCGGTGGGGATGCGGATATACTTGACCCGTTCCACGATGCGCTGGCCATAGCGCGGCGGGATCTTCTCGGTCCATTCGGCTGCGCAAAGGCTGCGCTCGGCGCGGTATTCGGGCGTCCCGCATGAGGCCAGCAGCGCGATGGCGATCAGGGAGGCGGGCATCAGGCGGCACATGGCGGAACCTCGACAGGAAGCATGGGCAATAACCGGCGACGATGGCCTGACGCCCCGCCCCTGCCGTCGGAACCGCGGTCGCGCGGCAAGGAGGGCTGAGGGGTAAAAGGCCTGCGACCAATGCTGGTTTTCTCAAGGGAACGCCCGGCCAAAGGCGAAGTCAAGCCCCCCTGCGGCCAGCGAAAAACCCGCGCAGCAGGGCGGCGGCGTCCGCTTCGGCCAACCCGTCATAAACTTCCGGGCTATGGTGGCATTGCGCATGGGTGAAGACGCGCGCGCCAAAGGCCACGCCGCCTGATTTGGGATCGGCCGCACCATAGTAAAGCCGGGCGATTCTGGCGGCCGAGATGGCTGCAGCGCACATCGGGCATGGCTCCAGCGTCACATAGAGATCGTAACCCGCAAGTCTTTCCTGCCCCAAGGCCGCGCAGGCCGCACGAATGGCCAGGATCTCGGCATGTGCGGTCGGGTCGTTCAATTCGCGGGTGCGGTTGCCCGCCTGCGCCAGCACCGCGCCACCCGGCGCCACGATCACCGCCCCCACCGGCACCTCGCCGCGCAGGGCAGCCGCCCGCGCCTCATCAAGCGCGAGATCCATGAAGGAGCGAAACCCGCTCACCCGATTGCCCTTTTCTGACGCAAGGCGTATCTTTCCCGTTGCTGAATATCCTCGGGGGCCGGGGCGCGCGGATCGCCCAACCGACCGCCGCCCGCTTTCCCCGCAAACATGCCGGGAAAGCCATGCCAGAACAAGACAAGCCGAAACCGGCCCACCCGAAACCCGCGCGACCGAAACCTGCGGCGGCGCGGCAGCCCGCAAAGCCCGAGCCTGTCAAATCCGCCGATACGCCCGAGGGTGAGCGTATCGCCAAGGTGCTGTCACGGGCGGGCGTGGCTTCGCGCCGCGAGGCCGAGCGGCTGATCGAGGCCGGTGAAGTGCGGGTGAATGGCAAGATCATCACCTCGCCCGCGCTGAATGTGACCGAACGCGACCGCATCACCGTCAGCGGCCAGCCACTGGCCGCGAAAGAGCCGGTCCGGGTCTGGCTGTATTACAAGCCCGAGGGGCTGGTGACTTCTGCCTCGGATGAAAAGGGCCGGCAGACCGTATTCGACAGCCTGCCGGAAGACATGCCGCGCGTGATGTCGGTGGGCCGGCTTGACCTCAATTCCGAAGGCCTGCTGCTGTTGACCAATGATGGCGGGTTGAAGCGGCAGCTGGAGCTGCCCTCGACCGGCTGGCTGCGCAAATACCGGGTGCGGGTGCATGGCAATCCGACCGACCCGGATCTGGAGCCCTTGCGCAAGGGGATCGAGGTTGATGGCGAACGGTTCCAGCCGATGCAGGTCGTGCTGGATCGGGTGCAAGGCGCCAATGCCTGGCTGACAATCGGTCTGCGCGAAGGCAAGAACCGCGAGATCCGCCGCGCCATGTCTGAAATCGGACTGACGGTGAACCGGCTGATCCGCATCAGCTATGGTCCGTTCCGGCTGAACGAGTTGCAGCCCGGCGAGGTGGAGGAGATCCGCCCCCGTGTGCTGAAAGACCAGTTGGGCTTTGATCCCAATGGCGACGAAGAGCCACCGCCCCCCGCCAAGGCCGCCAGGCCCGGCGAAAGGGTCCGCACGTTGAGCCGCAGCGGCAAGACCCGCCCGGATGAGGAAGATCGCCCCGCAGCGCGTGGACGCGCGCCGCGCCCGGTCGCGGGGGAACGTGCCGCGGCTGGTGCGCGCCCGGGCACGGGTGAGCGGGCCGCGCGAGGAAAAGCTGACGCCACAGCAAAACCCGGGCGCATCACCGTCACCCGCAGCGGCGCGAAGCCGCGTCCGGCGGCAGGCGATGAGACCGCGCCCGCCCGCAGCAAGACTGCCCGTGCGACGGCCGGTGCCCCGCCTGCGCGCGGCACGGCGGGCGCAAAGCTGCGCGCCTCGGCCGATCGTTTCCTTGACAATGTCGAGGCCAAGCCCCGCCGCAGCGCCAGCAGCCCGCGCCCGCCCGAGCCCACTGCATCGCGGAGCAAAGCCGGTCGTGATCCTTCGCCGCGGGATCGTGGCCCGACCAAGCCCGGACGCCCTACCGCATCCCGGCCCGGCAAGGGCAGCGGGCCGCGCAGCCGCTGACACCAAGGCCGATCCTTCACGGAGGGATCGGCCCCCTGCCCCAACCACCCTGGCATCCGCCCGTGTCGCATCGGCCCAAATCTGCGCAAGGCGCAGGCGCGGGGAAGCCCGCTTGCATTTTCCCGCCCCTTTCGCGGGCGCGGGCACTGGCAGGGCGCGCGACGCTCACCTATAGTTGTCTTGAGCTTTGTGGGCTGTGGCCCCTGCCATGTTATGTCCGGGGCTGCGATGCCCCATCGCTCTGCCATGTTCCGGAGGCCCGATGTCCGCACCCGCCCTGCAGAATATCAGCTTCCTGCTGCTGCTCGCACTCACGCTTTACACCGCATTTGGCGGGGGGATGTGACCCATGGCACAGCGTTTCGGCGGCAAATATTCGCCCGACGGTTCCGTCACCCGTGACCATGCGCCGGAGGCGGGGTCGGGGGCGGGCCAAAACCAGCCGATGCCGAACCTTTACAATGGCAAGCGGCCCGCCCGTGCAGGGGCGCGTTCCAATATCCTGTTTCTGCTGCCCTTCGTCTTTGTGGCCAAAGGCTTCATCTCGCCCGCCGGCGGGATGCTGATGAACATGGCGGCGGGGGGGCTGATATTGGCCGGTGCCTGGCTGACCCGGGAAGGCCTGCGCGCCGAAGGGGCCTATGACCTGCGCAAAGTGGCGAAACGGCCCGCCATCCCGCGCAAGATCTTTGGCGCGGTGCTGGGTGGGCTTGGCATCGGCATGGGGGCCATGGCCGCCACCGGATCGCCCGTCCATGCCGGGCTGATTGGTCTGCTTGGGGGGGCCTTGCATCTGGGGGCCTTCGGGCTGGATCCGCTGCGCGACAAGGGGGCTGAAGGGATCGATGCTTTCCAGGCCGATCGTGTGGCACGCGCCGTGGACGAGGCCGAAACCCATCTTGGGGCAATGAAGGACGCCATCCTGCGCGCCCGCGACCGCGCACTGGAAAACCGGGTGGATCGTTTTGCCGTGGCCGCCCGCCAGCTGTTCCGCCGGGTCGAGGAGGATCCCGGCGATCTGTCGGCGGTGCGCAAATATCTGGGCATCTATCTGATGGGCGCGCGCGACGCGACGATCAAGTTTGCCGATCTTTACGGCCAGAACCGCGATGCACAGGCCCGCGCCGATTACGAGGCGCTGCTGACCGATCTGGAAACCAATTTCGCCGACCGCTCTGCCCGGCTGCTGACCAATGACGCGCAGGCGCTGGATGTGGAAATCCAGGTGCTGCGCGAACGCCTGCAATACGAGACACCCAAAGCCCGTGATTGAGAAGCCCGCCCTGCCCTGCTAAGGCGAGGCAGTAACCCGTTTCGCCGCAAGGCCTTCAAAGGGAAAGCCCCATGTCCGAATCCGTCCGTGCCGCCGCCACCGCAACCTTGGCCGAGGTCGAGCAGATCAACGCCGTGATCCTGCCTGAGCCGGGTCAGGAGGTCGTGCCGCTGGAGGCTGCAAGCGCCCCGCAGGCCGAGGCGATCCGTGCCCGCATGGCGGAAATCGACATGGGCAATACCCAATCGATCATCTCCTTCGGATCGGGCGCGCAAAGCGAATTGCAGGTCATCAGCCAACAGATGCTGGCGGATGTGAAGAACAAGGATGTGGGCCCCGCAGGCGATTCACTGCGCAACATGGTCTCGACCCTCAAGGGCTTTTCGGTCTCGGAACTCGACGTGCGCCGGCAACGCTCGTGGTGGGAACGGCTTCTGGGGCGCGCCGCCCCCTATTCCAAATTTGTGGCAAAATACGAGGAAGTGCAGGCGCAGATCGACCGCGTCACCGCCAATCTTGACCAACATGCCCATACGCTGCTGAAGGATATCAAATCGCTCGACCAGCTTTATGCCAAGACGCTGGATTTCTACAATGAGCTGGCGATTTACATCGCGGCGGGCGAGGCCAAGCTTGCCGATCTCGATGCCAAGGACATTCCCGCACTGGAAGCCGCTGTGACGGCTGCGGCAGAAGATGACAAGGTGCTGCGCGCGCAGGAGCTGCGCGATCTGCGCGCCGCCCGCGACGATCTGGAGCGCCGGGTGCATGACCTGAAGCTGACCCGTCAGGTCACCATGCAATCGCTGCCCTCGATCCGTCTGGTGCAGGAAAACGACAAGTCGCTGGTCACCAAAATCAACTCCACGCTGGTCAACACCGTCCCGCTCTGGGAGACCCAGCTGGCGCAGGCCGTAACCATCCAGCGCACGCGCGAGGCCGCTGAATCGATCAAGGCCGCCAATGACCTGACCAATGAGCTGCTGACCTCCAACGCCAAGAACCTGCAGGAAACCAACCGCGTTGTCCGCACCGAGATGGAGCGCGGCGTTTTCGACATCGAGGCCGTGAAGACCGCAAACGCCACGCTGATCGCCACGATCAACGAAAGCCTGGCCATCGCCGATGAGGGCAAGGCCAAGCGCGCGGCGGCCGAGCAGGACCTGCAAAAGATGGAGGCAGAGCTGCGCGATACGCTGGCCTCGGCCAAGGCCCGCAAGGACGGGCTTGGCACCGCCACCGGCTCGGCCGTCTGACGGGGAATGATGGTGGGGGGAACGTTCCGCTTCGCGCGGCACTTCGGTGCCATGGGTCTTGCGGCATTGCTGCTGGGCTGTTCGAGCACGGCCCCCGCCATCTCGCCCACGCCCATGGCGCGGCCCGCCCCTGTGGCGCCGCGCCCGGCGCAACCGCCGGTCGCATCGGCGGAAAGTCAGGCCCTGAGCCAGTATTACGCACAGGTGCAAGCGGATCTGCTGATCCAAGGGCTGCTGCGCACCGATGGTGGCGGGGCGGATACGCCCTTTACCGATACGATGCTGACCGAGAATTTTATCCGCATCGCGCTGTTTGACGAATATGCCCGGGGCGCAGGCGGGTTGGTCGCGCGCGAGACCCAAAGCCGCTTGCGACGCTGGCAGGTGCCTGTGCGGGTCGATGTAAGCTTTGGTGCCTCGGTTCCTCCCGATCGCCAGGCCACTGATCGGGCGCGGATCCGGTCCTATCTGGGGCGGCTGTCTGCGCTGACCGGGCATCCGATTTCCTTGGTCGAAGGCGGCGGAAACTTCCACATCCAAATCGTCAACGAGGATGAGCGCCGCGCGCTCGGGCCGCTGATCTCGCGCACCCTGCCCGATCTCAGCCCGGCAGAGGTCAGCGGGTTGACCAATCTGCCGCGCTCGACCTATTGCATCGTCTATGCGTTGTCCGAGGGCAGCTCGGCCAGTTACAGCGCGGCTTTCGCGGTGATCCGGGCCGAACATCCCGATCTTCTGCGCCTGTCCTGCCTGCATGAAGAAATCGCCCAAGGGCTTGGTCTTGCCAATGACAGCCCGCTGGCGCGCCCTTCGATCTTCAATGATGACGAGGAATTTGCGCTGCTGACCCGTCAGGACGAGCTGATGCTGCGCATCCTGTATGATCGCCGCCTGCGACCGGGGATGTTGGCGAACGAGGCGCGCCCCATCGTGCGCGAGATTGCAGCACAGTTGATGGGCAGCCAATAGGGCCGGACGGCATGGGGTGACAGTGGCAGGTCAGATAGGCCGGCCCTGCGGCGCGCATTTCTGCCGCCTGCGCACCGCCTCAACCGAACCGCCTCAACCGAACTGACACAACTCCTGCACGAACCGATCAGGCTCAGCCGATCACGCCCTTTTGGCGCAGATAGAACAGGCCCAACCCGACGGCCACCGCGCCGAGCACCGCGAAGGTGATCTTCCACACGCTCCATGGCCGTTCGCCCTGCACGCGGCCGGTCTGGCCGTTGACGATGAAGCGATAACTTTTGCCATTGTATTTATAGGCCGCCATCCAGACCGGCAGCAGGATATGCTTGAAGGTCTCGGCGGAATATTCGGTATCAACCCGATGCACGCGCTGCACATCGCCGCCGATATCGCGACGCACATCCTGATGGATCACCTGCGCCATCACCTCTTGTGCCCGCGCCCAGCCCTCTTCCAGCCCGACCGTGTAACCCTCGGCGGTGAAGCCCGAAAGGTAATCCTCGCGGTAAGGCTGCAGGGCTGCCAGATCCCAGGGGGCCAGCGCATCGGTATAGCGGCGCGGCAAGGATTCCGAGGCCAGAACCAGCACATCATCGAACACACGCGATACCCAGCCGCGCCGCCCGGACCAGCGGATCTTCTGGACCTGTTGCTGGCGCTGCTTCCCATCCACAATCACGGTCTCGGTGACATAGTAATGATCGCCGCGTTCCCCCTGATAGGCGGATCGGGTGGCGGCGTCATAGGTCCAGTAAGGCACATAAAGCCCGTTCAGCGCCCGACCCTTGCGGGCATATTCGACAAGGCCATTGGGCGCGAACCACAGGCCGCCAAGCCAGTTGGTCATGGATTGGCGCGCGGTGCGCTCATCCAGAAAGAACGGCAACACCGCCTGCGGCTTGATCTGCCGGTTGGTGCCGGTGCCTGCGACAACCGGGGTTGCGCAAAACGGGCATTCGGTTGCGTGCTGTGCGCCCTGAAACTCCACCAGCGATCCACAAGAAGGACAACGCGTGGTGCGCACCTCTTCCATCGCGCCGGGGGGCAGCGCATCGCGCAAGGCGCGGTGCAGATCATGTTCGCCAAGCGCCAGATCGCGCGCCTCGGGCGCGGCAGGGATATCCTGCTCATGCCCACAATGATCACAGCGCAGATGGGTCTGGCCGGGGGCAAAGCGCAGATCGGCGCCGCAGGATTCGCAAGGGAAATGGCGCTCTGCCGTCTGGGCTGTCACGGGAGATGATCCTGCATTCGTCAGTGTTTGGCGTCAGTGTCTGGCGTCGTCTCGATCTGCGCAACATGCGCGCGGCACACGGATAACTGGGACACTATCACCAGAACCGGCGGTGCCCGCCGGTTCCGTCATCAGCATCAGTCCCGGATCAGCCCGCAGCCGGCGGCGGGGGTGGCGGCACCATGGCGAAAAGTTTTGACAAGGCCGTGTCGGAGGCGGGCTTCCAGCCCTCCATCCCCGCCGACCAGACCATCGTTGCGCGGGTCAGCGTGGCCGCTTGCACCATCGCCGCCAGTTCCGCCTCGGAATAGGGCCCTTTGGTCACACCGTTTTCGGCCAGATGCCATTGCACGGCCGCCGCGGGCGGGGGCGGCGGGGCAGCAGGCGCTGCCGCAGGGGCCGCACCCCAGGGGCCAGCAACGCCTTGCCCCGTCATCGCCTGACCAAAACCCATGCCCATGCCTGCGGCCATGCCCGCGCCCATCATCGCGCCTGCGCCATTGCCGGGCTGGGACAGGGCCTCGGCCGCGTTGAACTGCATGTATTTGTTCAGATCGCCCACGATCCCCATCGAGGTGCGCTTGTCCAGCACCTTCTCCACCTCTTCGGGAAGGCTGATATTCTCGATATAGAATTCCGGCAGGATCAGACCATATTCCGCGATCTTCGGCGCGATGGCGGTGGCGATCAGCTTGGCCAGATCGCCGGTATTGGCGGCCATATCCAGCACCGGGATGCCGGAGCCGGCCAGAACCCGGCTCATCTCCTGCACGATCACATTGCGGGTCTGGTTCGAGATCTCATCAGCGGTGAATTCACCATCCGTCCCCACGATCTCCTTCAGGAAGACGGCGGGGTCCGAAACCCGCATCGAATAGGTGCCAAAGGCGCGCAGCCGCACCGGCCCGAATTCCGGGTCACGGCACATGATCGGGTTCTTGGTGCCCCATTTCAGATCGTTGAACCGGGTGGTATTGACGAAATAGACCTCGGATTTGAACGGCGAGTTGAAGCCATGATCCCAATGCTGCAGCGTGGTCAGGATCGGCATGTTGTTGGTCTCGAGCATGTAGAGACCGGGGCCGAAGACATCGGCCAGCTGCCCCTCATGCACAAAGACCGCTGCCTGGCCCTCGCGGACCGTCAGCTTTGCACCGTATTTGATCGCCTGCCCGCGCCGCTCAAAGCGCCAGACCATGGTGTCGCGCGTATCGTCCAGCCAGGAGATGACGTCGATGAATTCGCCCTTGAGGAAATCGAAGACCATCGAGAATGCCTTTCGCTATCGCGGAACTGCCCGCACTCGTGCTGAACATAACGCAGGCCGCGCCGGTTTGAAGGGGGAAAGACCGGCACGCGCGCGCATTTGCCCAAAGCCGCGCCAAACCCTTCTCCGAAGGGTTTGAAGGGGGCGCTCGCGCCCCCTCGGCCTTCGGCCTCACCCCCCGAGGATATTTATGAACAGATGAATGAGATGTGTGCCCGTCTTCATCTGTTCATAAATATCCTCGGGGGGAGGAGCCGCAGGCTCCGTGGGGGGCAGACAGCCCCCCGGCAACGCGGGGCATAGATCAACCCGTTGCTGCCTGGACGGACTTGCTGAACCGTCACCGTTGCAGAATCGGCTTCATTGACTCCCGCCCCCGCCTGCGCGATGAGGCGTGCAACCAGCCCCTTGCCTGTGGAGGCCATGATGCGCGTTCTTCCCGAAGCCCGTATCCCAGAATTGCCCAATCCCTATTTCGGCAAGGTGCGCGATTGCTATGACCTTCCCCCGACGGTCGAGGTGCCCGAGGGGCGGCGCATCCTGATTTCCTCGGACCGGATTTCGGCCTTTGACCGGATCCTGGCGGCCATTCCCTATAAGGGGCAGGTGCTGACCCAGCTGGCGCGCTGGTGGTTTGATCGCACTGGCGACATTTGCGGCAATCATGTGCTGGCCTATCCGGATGCCAATGTGGTGATCGGCAAGCGGCTGACTATCCTGCCGGTGGAGATCGTGGTGCGCGGCTATCTGGCGGGCACCACCGGCACCTCGGTGCTGACGCTTTACAAGCAGGGCCAGCGCCAGATGTATGGCCACGTCCTGCCCGACGGCTTGCGCGACAATCAGGCGCTGCCGCAGGCGATCATCACCCCCACCTCCAAGGCCTTTGACGGCGGCCATGACGAGCCGCTGACCGCAGCCGAGATCGTGGCGCAGGGCCTGCTGACCCAGGCGCAATGGGATGAGGTTTCGGCCAAGGCACTGGCCCTGTTTGCCCGCGGGCAGGCCATGGCGGCTGAGCGCGGCCTGATCCTGGTCGATACGAAATACGAGTTTGGTACCGATCTGGACGGCAATATCCTGATCGCTGACGAGATCCACACCCCCGACAGCAGCCGCTATTGGCTGTTGGATGGCTATGAGGCGGCTTTGCGCGATGGCAGCCGTCCGCCCAGCTTTGACAAGGATGTCATCCGGTCCTGGGTCGGTGCGCGCTGCGATCCCTATCACGATCCGATCCCGGAAATTCCGGCCGAGATGATCGAACAGACCGCACAGGTCTATATTCAGGCCTATGAGGCGATCACCGGCGAGAAATTTGTGCCCGATCAGTCCGGCGAGACGCCGCTTGCGCGGGTGCGGGCCAATCTGGCACCGTTTTTCACCGCCTGACTTCATGCGCCTGGATTGCAGGCGCGCCAGCGGTTGAGAGCGCAGATTGTCTTGCGTGATGTTTGCGCTAACGGCGCGGAAATCGTATAGGCTTGAGCAAATGCCGGGGAGGTGAGCAATGATTCTGAGTTGTGGAGAAGCCCTGATCGACATGCTGCCGCGCCAAAGCACGGCGGGCGAGGCCTGTTTTGCGCCCTATGCGGGCGGGGCCGTCTTCAACACCGCCATTGCGCTTGGCCGTTTGGGGGCACCGTCGGCCTTCTTCTCGGGCGTCTCCACCGACATGCTGGGCGAGATTCTGGCCGAGACTTTGTCGGCGTCAAAGGTCGATATCCAGCATCTGGCGCGCTCCGCCCGCCCGACCACTGTGGCCTTCGTGAAGCTGGTGGAGGGTCAGGCGACCTACGCCTTCTATGATGAGGGCACCGCCGGGCGGATGCTGTCCCAGGATCAACTGCCCGATCTGCCGGCAGAGGTCGATACGCTGTTTCTGGGTGGCATCAGCCTGGTGAATGATCCTGCTGCCTCCACCTATGAGGCGTTGCAGGCGCGCGAGGCGGCTGCCCGCGTGACCATGATCGATCCCAATATCCGCCCCGGCTTCATCGCAGGCAAAGAGGCTGAATACCGCGCAAGGGTGGAGCGGATGATCGCCCGCGCCGATATCGTGAAACTGTCGGATGAGGATCTGCATTGGCTGCTGGGTGCGGGCGATGTGGTGGATCTGGCGCGCAGACTGCTGGCCAAGGGGCCGAAGCTGGTCTTTATCACCGAAGGGGCCGATGGCGCGCGTGCCGTGACCGCCACGCAAAACCGCTTTGTCGCGGCGACCAAGGTCACGGTGGCGGATACCGTGGGCGCAGGCGACACGTTCAATGCGGGTGTGCTGGCCGCGCTCCATGAGGCGGGGGTGCTGACCAAGGCCGCCCTGGGCACCCTGTCCGATGCGGTTCTGGATGCAGCCCTCAGCCTTGGCACGCGGGCCGCCGCCGTGACGGTCAGCCGTGCAGGCGCCAATCCGCCCTGGCGGCACGAGCTGTGAGGGCGGTTGTCCAGCGCGTCACGCACGCGAAGGTGACGGTGGATGGTCAGGTGACCGGCGAGATCGGCGCAGGCCTGATGATCCTGATTTGCGCCATGCAGGGCGATTCCGAGACGCAGGCCGATCAATTGGCGGCCAAGATCGCCAAGCTGCGCATCTTCAAGGATGATGCCGACAAGATGAACCTGTCGGTGCGCGACATCGGCGGTGCCTGTCTGGTGGTCAGCCAGTTTACCCTTGCGGCGGATCTGCGCGGCAACCGCCCCGGCTTTTCCACCGCCGCCCCGCCCACCGAAGCGCAACGGCTTTACGAATATTTCACCGCCCGCCTGCGGGAAGAAGGCCTGCCCACGGCAAATGGCATCTTCGGCGCGGATATGGATGTGGAACTGGTCAATCAGGGGCCGGTGACCATATGGATGGATACCGCGACCTGAGCCGCCTGCCGAAAGGAAAAGGCCGCCCATGTGGACGGCCATTTCCCCCAAAGGGCGCAGATCAGTTGAACGGATTGCCGTCGCTGTCATCCTCCAGCACGTTCACGCATTCGATCAGCGCATTGATCGAGGCAGAAGACCCTGCCAGTGAATAGCTTTGCACATGGCTGCCGCTGTCATTGCCAAGATGCAGATTGCGCCCCTCCACCACTTCCATCAGGAAGCGGGTCGCTGCGTCACCGCCGGGCAGATTGAACAGCACCGAATTCTGGTAAAGTTCCGCATTGGTCAGTGACCAGGGCGAACGGCGGTCGACCTGCACCTGCAGATCGGCGGCCCCCCCTTCGGAAAAGTTCCAGCCGGTCGAGTAGAATTGCAGCTTTACCGCGTTCCACGGATCGGCCCAGATCGAGAAGGTATTGCCACCATCCACCACCTGCGCCACGCAGGAAATGGAGCCATCGTCAAAGCCCACGATCTCCACCATCCAGTTCTTGTGGGTCAGGATACGCTCCGATTGCGGCTCTGCCGCCGCCGGAAGGGCCAAAAACAGACCCGCCACCATTACAGCACCCGCCAAACCCCGCAGCGCCATGAAAAGTCTCCCCCAAATCAGGGTTCAACTTTTCTTGAGCTGCGTGATTCCCACAAGAGGAAAGCGCGGGGTCAGGGCTTCCAGTCCCAGGGATTGGTGAAATTCCCCAACAGATCGGCCACCTTCGCCTCGTCTATGCGCGGGGCCAGCAGCGCGACAAGGCCCCGCTTCTTGTCCTCGACCACCTCGACGACGCGGGCATTGAGCCCCTCCCCGGCCAGAGCCGTATCATAGACCCGGCGGATCGCCAGGCGGCGCAGATCGGGCTTGAACACCTTGCCGACCGCCGTTTTCGGCAACTCGTGCAGAATTTCGATATGCTTGGGCACGGCGGCGCGCTCATGGATATGCGATTTGGCATAGTCCATCAGCTGTTCCACCGTGGCTGTGGCACCTTTCACCAGTTCGACATAGGCGCAGGGCAGCTCGCCCGCATGGCTGTCGGGCTGGCCGATGGCCCCGACAAAGCCCACGGCCTCATGCCCCATCAACGCCTCTTCGATCACCGCCGGGTCGATATTGTGGCCACCCCGGATGATCAGGTCCTTGGCCCGACCGGTGATGAACAGATAGCCCTCCGGGTCGATCCGGCCCAGATCGCCGGTGCGCAGAAACCGCCCTTCGGCAAACAGCGACCTGTTCTTGTCGGCCTCGGTATAGGTCGATCCTTCAAAGACGCCCGGATTTGCCACGCAGATCTCGCCCACCTCATCGGGCCCGCATTCGCGAAAGCCCCCCGCCCGGTCGGTTTGCAGGATGCGCACATGGGTATAGGGGAAGGGAATGCCGACCGAGCCGCTCTTCTTGGCCCCCGAAGGCGGGTTGCAGGACACCAGACAGGTGCATTCGGTCAGACCATAACCTTCGATGATCTGGACGCCGGTGGCTTTCTCAAACCGATTGAACAGCTCGATCGGCAACGGGGCCGAGCCGGAGAAGGCACCACGAAGGGTGCTGACATCGGCATTGACCGGGCGCTGCATCAGCGCCGCAAGCGCCGTCGGCACGGTGATCAGATAGGTCACCTTCCAGCGTTCGATCAGCTTCCACAGGTTGTCGAACACCCCCTCGCCGCGATAGCCCGCAGGCGTCGGGAACACGACATGTCCACCGCTTGCGATCATCGACATCAGGATCGGATAGACCGCGAAGACATGGAACATCGGCAAGGGGCACATGACGGTATCGGTCTCGCGGAACAGCAGGCGATGGCCGAGCCAGCCATTATAGACCATGCCCGAGACCTTGTGCTGCGCGACCTTCGGCATTCCCGTGGTGCCGCCGGTATGGAAGTAGGCCGCGACCCGGTCCACCGGCGTATCGGTGAAGGTCAGCCGGTCGGACGGATGTTCACGCAGGGCGCTGCGGAAGCTGCGCACATTGGCCGTATGGGTGACGCTGGTCTTTGGCCGCAGGAAATGTGCGATCCATTTCTTCGGCGGCTTCAGATAGCGCAGAAGGTCGATCTCCAGCACGGTTTTCACCGCAGGTGCATGTTTCACCGCCTCTGCCACCTTGGCGGCGAGGTCAGTCTTGGGGAAGGCGCGCAGCGTCACCACGACCTTTGCCCCGGTCTCGCGCAGGATGGCGCTGATCTGCTCGGGTTCCAGCAGCGGATTGATCGGGTTCACGATGCCCGCAACCATGCCGCCCAGCAGGACATGCACCGTCTCGCTGCAATTGGGCAGCACAAAGGCCACCACATCGCGCTCGCCCACGCCGAGGCTGCGGAACAGGTTGGCGCTTTGGGTAACGCGGGCCAGCAATTCGTTCCAGCTCTGGGTCTCGGACGCATCCCCCGGCCCCGAGGTCAGTTGGTAGGATACCGCCGGGCGATCCCCATGCGCGGCCGCGGTGCGCGACAGGAATTGATGGATGGTGCGCGCCGGATCGCGGGCATCCCATGTCATCTCGGACTCGATGGCCCGAATATCGGCCAGCGTGGCAAAACTTCCCATCATGCACTCCTCCCTGCCCCCGGTTCGCCGGGATGCCTCCTGCCCTTCAAGATGCGGATTGTATTGGCTTCCTGCAAGGAAGGATCACGCATGTGTCGTGACGTTGCGGGGACCGACGCGCCGCGTCAAACAGAAATGGGGCGCTCGCGCCCCCTCTTGCGCCTGCGGCGCAATTCACCCCCGAGGATATTTGGAAACAGGTGAAGAAGGGGTCCGATCCTCTTTCACCTGTTGAAAAATATCCTGCGGGGGGCGGGCTCTGAAAGAGCCCGGGGGGCGCAAAGCCCCCCGATCCCCGTCATCAACCCGGCGCTCACTTTTGCGGGATGCGCAGGTTCTGGCCCGGATAGATCTTGTCGGGATGCTTCAGCATCGGCTTGTTGGCCTCGAAGATCTCGTTATAGCGATTGGCATTGCCCAGCGTGGCCTTGGCAATGGCCGACAGGTTGTCGCCCTTTTTCACGGTGTAGAACACAGGCTCGACGCCTGCGGGCATCTCGGCCTCGACCTTGGCGACACCGGCGACATTGCCGACGGCCAGGATGACCTTTTCCTGCTCTTCCGGCGTCGCGGCCGAGCCTGCGAGTTTCACCGTATCGCCTTCGACCTTCACCTCGACGCCCTTGGCGTCAAGACCCAGCTTGTCGATTTCCTTCTGCAGCGCCTCGACCTGTGCACGCACCTGCGTGGTGGTTTCGACCTCTGCCGCCTCGGCCTTGGAACCGAACAGCGATGAACCTGCATCTTTCACGAAGGACCAAACACCCATGGCAATCTCCCATACTGGCGGACAGAGCCCGTTGCCCTGCCCGTAACGGGGGCAGAATGGCCGGGATGGCCGCCCGGGTCCAGTGAAAGATATGCGGCAAAATTCCCCTGCGCGCAGGCGCGGGATATGGCCGATGCCGCCTTCGGAGGTGGATGTCAGATATTGCCATCCGTGAATTGCAGGCGCGCCAGCCGCGCATAAAGCCCGCCCTCTGCCACCAGATCCTCATGCCGGCCCTGCGCCACGATCCGGCCCTGATCGAAGACCACGATCCGGTCGGCGCGCTTCACCGTCGCCAGACGATGCGCCACCACCAGAACCGTGCGCCCCTCACCCAGACGTTCGACCGCCTGCTGCACCGCGCGCTCGCTTTCGGCATCCAGCGCCGAGGTTGCTTCATCCAGCAACAGCACGGGCGCGTCGCGCAGGATGGCGCGGGCAATCGCCACGCGCTGTTTCTGCCCGCCCGACAGCATCACCCCGCGCTCCCCCAGGAAGGTGTCATAGCCCTCGGGCAGCGCGGTCAGGAAATCATGCGCGGCGGCGGCGCGGGCGGCGGCCTCCACCTCGGCATCGCTGGCATCCGGGCGGCCAAAGCGGATGTTTTCGCGCGCCGAGGTCGCGAAGATCACCGGATCCTGTGGCACCAGCGCCAGCGCGCTGCGGAATTCATCGCGCGTCATCTCGCGAAGGTCGATCCCGTCCAGCGTGATGCGCCCCGCCTGCGGATCATAGAACCGCATCAAGAGTTGCAGCATCGTGGTCTTGCCCGCCCCTGACGGCCCGACCAGTGCCACCGTTTCGCCCGGGCGCAGGCGCAGATCCACCCCGGCCAGCGCCGAACGGTCGGGGCGCGCCGGATAGGTGAAGGCCAGACCTTCAAAGCTGATCTCGCCCCGCACCGGACGCGGCAGGGTGCGCGGGGCTACAGGATCCTCGATGGCGTCGCGGGTCTCCAGCAGTTCCACCAGCCGCTCCGTCGCGCCTGCCGCGCGTTGCAGCTCGCCCCAGATCTCGGACAAAGCGCCGACGGCACCTGCGACCATCACGGCATAGATGACGAATTGCACCAGCTCCCCCGGCGACATCGCCCCATCGCGCACATCATGTGCGCCGATCCACAAGACGCCGACAATCCCCGCAAAGACGAGGAAAATCACGATGATCGTCATCAGCGCCCGGGTTGCGATGCGCTGTTTGGCAGAGATGTAGGATTTCTCGGTCACATCGGCAAAGGCCGCCCGGGTGCGCGTCTCATGGGTGAAGGCCTGCACGGTCTGCGCCGCCTGCAGCGCCTCGGCCGCCGTGCCGGACGACGCCGCGATCCAGTCCTGATTGTCGCGGCTGAGCCGGCGCAGCCGCCGCCCCATCACGATGATCGGCACGATCACCACCGGCACGATCAGCAATACCAGCCCGGTCAGCTTGGGCGAGGTCCAAAGCAGGAACCCCATGCCGCCGATCAGCAGCAGCACGTTGCGCAGCGCGACCGAGACGGAAGACCCGATGACCGACAGGATCAGCGTGGTGTCGGTGGTCAGGCGCGACAGCACCTCACCCGTCAGGATTTTCTCATAGAAAGCAGGCGATTGCCCCAAAACCCGATCAAACAGCGCGCGGCGGATATCGGCCACGACCCGTTCGCCCAGCCGGGTGACAAGATAGTAGCGCAGGCCCGTGCCAAGCGCGAGGGCGGCGGCAATCGCCAAGGCCGCCCCGAAATACTGGTCCAGCAGCGCAATCGTATCGCTGTTGAAGCCATCCACGACGCGGCGCACCGCAAGTGGCAGCATCAGACTGACTGCCGCCGTCAGCGTCAAGGCAGCCAGGGCCCCCAGAACCATCGCCCGGTAAGGCGCAAGGAACGGGCCAAGGCTGCGCAGCGCCCCCACCTTTCTCGAGGCGGCACGATCACCTTGCAGATCGGTCATTCCGGGGGCTCTGGCCATGGCGGGTCTCCTGTCTCGCATCCGGGGTTTAGGCGCAGCGGCGCTTTCGGGCAAGCGTGACGGAACGCCGCGATGCTGCTGCCTTGGTCGGGGGTATTGGTCGGGGCGCTTGGTCTTGTGGCCGCCACCGGGTCTTTGACCACAGTCGCGCAACGGGTCTGGTGCCGGGCCCGGCCGTTCTGCCTTGGGCAAGTCATTCTGGGTTTGGCTGTTCGGCAGGCAGATTTTCATGGCCCAGATTGTCCTGAGGCCGATGGTTCTGCCGCCAGACGTGGCAGCCAGAAACAGACCAACTCATGCGGGCCAGTTCCATGCCGCGGTCGGGGCGGATATCGTCGGGGGTTCAATCCGGCCGCAGCCTGTGCCACGCTTGGCACGATGGGGTCCGGGCATGGGGGTGCGGCGCGTGACAATCAGGACGGTGGTCTTTGATGCCTATGGCACGCTGTTTGATGTCGAGGCCGCCGCGCGAGAGGCCGGGCGCAGCCATCCGGTTCTGGCTGAATGCTGGCCGCGCCTTGCGGCCGACTGGCGGCGCAAACAACTGGAATACAGCTGGCTGCGCAGCATCATGCGCCAGCACGAGGATTTCGAACATCTGACCGCCGATTCCCTTGACTGGGCTCTGGAGGCGCAGGGCATCGAAGATGTGGCGCTGCGCCGCCGCCTGCTGGATCTTTATCAGGCGCTGCCCGTGTTCCCCGAAGTGCCTGCCCTGCTGGACACGCTTGAGGCGCGTGGGGTGGAAAAGGCGATCCTGACCAATGCAAGCCCCGCGATGATCGGGCGCAGCCTGACCTCGGCCGGGATTGCAGACCGCTTTGCCGCCGTCATTTCGGTTGAGGTGGTCGGCACCTACAAACCCGCCCCGCGCGTCTATGACCTTGTTCTGGAACGTTTTGCCCTGGCACCCACCGATGTGTTGTTCGTGTCATCCAATGGCTGGGACATTGCGGGGGCCGGGGCCAATGGCTTCACCACGTTTTGGGTCAACCGCGGGGCAGCACCTGTGGACCGCCTGCCCCATCGCCCGAAGCATATCGCCGCCGACCTTTCCAGCCTGACGGATCTTTTGCCATGACCACACAAGTCTTCACCGCATCCGATGGTGCCCGCCTGGCTTACCGCGACGAGGGTGCGGGCCTGCCGCTGCTTTGCCTTTCGGGCCTGACCCGCACCATGGCGGATTTCGACTATCTGGCACCGCATCTGCCCCCCTTGCGACTGATCCGCATGGATTATCGCGGGCGCGGCGCAAGCCAGTGGACCGGCGCCGACAGCTATTCCGTGTTGCGCGAAGGGCAGGATGCGCTGGAATTGCTGGATCATCTGGGGGTGGCGAAGGCTGCCGTTCTGGGCACCTCACGCGGCGGGTTGATCGCGATGTGGCTGGGCGCTGTCGCCAAGGACCGGCTGCTGGGGGTGGCGCTGAACGATATCGGCCCGGTGATCGAACGCGGCGGGCTGGAGCGGATCTTTGACTATCTGGGGCGCAATCCGTCCGCCAAGAGCCATGCGGCGCTGGCCGCGGCCCTTCCGGGTGTCATGCCGGGCTTTGCCAATGTGCCCACCAGCCGCTGGCAGGAAGAGGCCGAAAAGCACTATGTGACCGGCCCGCGCGGGCTGCAGATCACCTATGACCCAGCCTTGCGTGATGCCTTCATCGCCGCTTTCAAGGCCGATCTGCCGGACGCCTGGCCGCTGTTCGATGCGTTGGCCGGCCTGCCGCTGGCGCTGATCCGGGGCGCGAATTCGGATCTGCTGTCTGAGGCAACTGCCGCCGAGATGCGCCGCCGCCGCCCCGACATGATCTTTGCCGATGTGCCCGACCGCGCCCATATTCCCTTTCTGGACGAGGCCGAAAGCCTTTCCGCCCTTCGCCAATGGATCGAGACCCTGAAATGACCGATATCACCCGGATCGAGGCCGCAGCCTTCCGCTTGCAGGGCCATGCCCTGCGCACCCCGCTGCTGGGTTCGGATTTCCTGAACCAGATCGCCGGGCGCAGGCTTTGGCTTAAGGCGGAATGCCTGCAACTGACCGGATCCTTCAAGTTCCGCGGCGGCTGGTCGGCGGTCTCGGCGCTGGAGCCCGAGGTGCGGGCGCGCGGCGTGATCGCCTATTCCTCGGGCAATCACGCGCAGGGGGTGGCGCTGGCCGCACAGCGCCACGGTGTGCCTTGCGTCATCATCATGCCCTCGGACGCGCCGCGCCTGAAGATCGACAATACCCGCGCCTATGGGGCCGAAGTGGTGCTGTTTGACCGCGACCGCGATGACCGTGACGCCATCGGCAATGCCATCGCATCCGAACGCGGGCTGACGCTGATCAAACCCTATGACGAGCCGGAGGTGATCGCGGGCCAAGGCACCTGCGGGTTGGAGATCGCCGAACAGGCTGCTGAACACGGCATCCGCGAGGCTGATGTGCTGGTCTGCTGCGGCGGTGGCGGGTTGACGGCGGGCGTCGCGCTGGCGCTGGAAAGCCGCGCCCCTGGCCTGCGCGTGCGCCCCTGCGAGCCGGAAGGCTTTGACGATACCGCCCGCAGCCTTGCCAGCGGCCAGATCGAGCGCAACGCCCGGCTGTCCGGCACACTTTGCGATGCGATTGCCACGCCGTCGCCGGGGGCGATCACCTTTCCGATCAACAAAAGGCTGTGCGGCCCCGGCCTCGTGGTGTCTGAAGACGAGGCACTGCAGGCGGTGGCATTGGCCTGGCTGCGGCTGAAGATCGTGCTGGAGCCGGGCGGCGCGGTGGCGCTGGCCGCCGCCCTGTTCCGCCGCGAATCCCTTGCCGGGGACGACGTGATCTGCATCGGCAGCGGCGGCAATCTGGACACCGCGATCTTCCGCATGGCGATGGATCGCTTTGCCTCGGCATGAGGGTGCAGGGCCTAGGTTTGGTGTCGATCCGCCCCGCCGCCCCTGCCGCTGGTGGGCAGGCGGGACGGATCGGCCAAATCCCGCGCATTTGCGGCAGATCATTGAACAATTCGCGACGAATCGGCATAATTGCTGACAGAAAATGACCCGTGGCGGAGGGAAACCCCGCCCACAGGCAAGAGGCAGAGACATGAAGAAAACCCATCTGGCAGGTGCCTTTGCGGCGCTTGGACTTTCCCTTGCAGCCTCCGCCGCCATGGCCGGTCCGATCGAGCGGGCCTGCCGCAGCAGCGACAATGGCAATCGCGCCGTCTGCGGCTGCATCCAGCAGGTTGCGGATATGACGCTGCGCGGGGGCGATCAGCGCCGCGCCGCCAAGCTGATGAAGGATCCCGATCTGGCGCATGAGGTCTGGATTTCCAAGCGCGAGGCCGATGACGCTTTCTGGGATCGCTACAAGAATTTCGGCCAGATGGCCGAGGCCTATTGCGCGCAATAACGCAATAAGCCGGAACAGCTTCAAACGCGGATGCCCGACATCCGTTCTGTTTTGAGAATCCCCGTCCGGTCAACACCGGGCGGGGTGTTCATTTATGCAAGGCCGCAATCAGCCCGTCACTGGCCGCCTCGCAGAGATCAATCGTCAGATCGAAGGTGCCCGTATACCAGGGGTCGGGCATCTCGACATGGCCACAGCCGGGTGCAAGGTCGAGGAACAGCCGGGGCTCCACCCCCTGCCCCGTCTTGCGCCGCAAGGCTTGCGCATCGCGCAGGTTCTGGCGATCCATCACCAACACATGGTCGAAGCGGCTGAAATCATCCGCCCGCAACTGCCGAGCGCGCAGCGAGGTCAGGTCATAGCCGCGCGCATGGGCGGCCGCGATCATCGGTGGATGCGGTGCCTCGCCCGCATGCCAGCCGCCGGTTCCTGCGCTATCGACCTGTGTGACCAGCCCGGCCGTGGCGGCACGGGCACGGAACACCGCCTCCGCGGTGGGGGAACGGCAGATATTGCCCAGACAGACAAAGAGGATACGATGGGTCATCCCCCTGATCTGGCACGGAGCGCGCGCGATGAAAAGACTGGTGATCCTGACCGGCGCGGGGATCAGCGCGGAAAGCGGGCTTGGCACCTTTCGTGAGAAGGATGGGCTGTGGACGCGCTATGACCTGAACGATGTGGCGACGCCACGGGGCTTTGCCCGCAATCCCGGCCTTGTGCTGGATTTCTACAATGCCCGCCGCGCCAATGCCCGCGCGGCATGCCCCAATGCCGCGCATGTGGCGCTGGCAGAGCTGGAGGCGTTCTGGCCCGGCGAGATGCTGATCGTGACCCAGAATGTCGATGACCTGCATGAACGCGCGGGGTCGCAATCCATCCTGCATATCCATGGCGGGCTGGAGGGCGCGCTATGTGCGGCCTGCGACCATCGCTGGCCCGCCCCCGCCGAGATGCGGCTGGCGGATGCCTGCCCGGCCTGCGGCCATGCCCCGGCACGGCCTGATATCGTCTGGTTCGGCGAATATCCCTATCACATGCAGCAGATTGAGGCCGCCTTGCTGCGCGCCGACCTGTTCGTGGCCATCGGCACCTCCGGCACGGTCTATCCGGCGGCGGGCTTTGCCGAGATCGCGGCGCGGACCGGGGCGGACTGTCTGGAACTGAACGCAGAGGCCAGTGCTGTGGCCCCCGATTTCGACGAGGTGCGCCTTGGCCCCGCCAGCCGGATCGTGCCGGAATGGGTGGCGGAACTGCGCGCAGCGCTAGGGTAAGCCACCCAAAAGCAAAAACCCCGCCAAAGGCGGGGCCATGCATCAGTACCGCGTCGGGCGATCAGGCAGCAGCCTGGGCCTTGGCGATGTCTTTCTTGATTTTCAGCGCCTTGTCCGACAGCTCTTCGTCTTTCGACTTGGCGAGGAACGCGTCCAGACCGCCACGGTGATCGACAGTGCGCAGGGCATGAGCCGAGACGCGCAGCTTGAACGATTGGCCCAGGATGTCGGACATCAGGGTCACGTCGTTCAGGTTCGGCAGGAAGCGCCGCTTGGATTTGTTGTTGGCATGGCTGATGGTGTTGCCAACCATCGGGCCTTTTCCGCTCAGTTCGCAGACGCGCGACATCGTCTTGTTCCTTGTCTTTCGGACCCTTGCTGAAAGGCGGCGGCCCGGAGTAACACCATGGAGCCCGCCCGGTGGCAGGTTCCGAATTCCATCGACGCCGTTTAGGCGGATTCCCCCCCGCCGTCAAGCGATTCACGCGAAATGCCTGCGCCGGATTCAAGGCCCAGCAATGCGGCCTTGCGCCAAAGCCCGGCCCCATAGCCGGTCAGCTTGCCATCCGCCGCCACCACACGATGACAGGGCACCAGGATCGCCAACGGATTGGCCCCGTTGGCCGCAGCCACCGCCCGAACGGCATCAGAGCGGCCAAGGCTGGCGGCCAGCGCACCATAGGTGGTGGTGCGACCTGCCGGGATTGCCTGCAAGGCCCGCCACACCGCCTGCTGAAACGGCGTGCCAAGCGGGACAAGTGGCAGGTCTGGCAGGCCCTGCCCCGCGAAATAGCCGTTGAGCGCGCCCTCCAGCCGCGCGGTCACCGCATCGGGCCCGACGGCGATCCGCGCCTTGGCGTGGAGGGAGAGTTGGCGCAACTCGCGCAGCAGCCGGTCGCGTTCGGTGAATTCCAGCAGCAGCAGACCCGCACCATCCGAGACCGCGATCATCGGGCCAAGCGGCGTAGCCAAGCAATCGGCCATAAGTCGCGCCTGATCGCGCGGCACCAGATCGTGGCCCAGCAGCTTCGGCAGCACCGCCGCCAGACTTGCCGCATCGGTGATGCGGGCGGGCATCAGCGCCCCATATGGGCCAGAAGTTCCGCCGCAGCCTCGTCCGGGGTGCGGGCCCCCTGCCCGACCAGCGTGCCCAGATGTTCCATCACACCCTTCAAGGGTTCCCTTGTCAGGCGGGCCAGCAGGCTGTGGCGCACCTCTTCCTCGAACCAGTGGCGGGCCTGCATCGCCCGGCGCGATTGCCAATGGCCATGATCGCGCCGCCATTGCGCCAGAAACTGCATCTCCTCCCAGGCGGTGGCCAACCCGTCTTCCTCCAGCGCCGAGACCGACAGCGCCTTGGGGAAGCCATCCGGGTCTTGCGGGCGGCGGCGCAGCAGACGCAATGCACCGGCATAATCGGCGCGGGTGCGCATCGCGGCAGGTTTCAGATCGCCATCGGCCTTGTTCACCAGAATGAGGTCGGCCATTTCCATGATGCCGCGTTTGACGCCCTGCAATTCATCCCCACCCGCAGGTGCCAGCAGCAGCAGAAACAGATCGCACATTTCGGCCACCATGGTCTCGGACTGGCCGACGCCCACGGTCTCGATCAGCACAATGTCAAAGCCTGCCGCCTCGCACAGCGCCACCGCCTCACGCGTGCGGCGTGCCACGCCCCCCAGATGTGTGCGTGAGGGCGAGGGACGGATGAAGGCCAGCGGATCTCGGCTGAGCCGTTCCATCCGGGTCTTGTCGCCAAGGATGGAGCCACCCGAACGCGCCGAGGACGGATCGACCGCCAGCACCGCCACCCGCAGCCCTTGCGCGGTCAGAAAACAGCCAAAGGATTCGATGAAGGTGGATTTCCCCACCCCCGGCGTTCCGGAAAGCCCGATGCGCAGGGCCTGCCGCCCGGATTTCGACAGCTCGGCCACCAGTGCGCGCGCCGCCGCACGATGATCGTCGCGCGCGCTTTCGACCAGCGTGATGGCGCGGGCCAGCGCCCGGCGTTCGCCCGCGCGCACGGCCCCGGCAAGCGTGTCCGTGTCGATCACGGATTGTGCGGGGGGTGTAACATCCATGCGGCTCCTCCGGCGGTTCGGGGCATCTGGCATCACGGGTTCGGCATCGTGCAGCCGATCCGGGCATATGCAGGCTGTAATGCCCGAGACGAACATTATATTCCAGTGGGCAAAGGCGACGCATGGTCGCAGGTCTGATCTTGGAGTGCGGGTGATGCGGGCAAGACGTTGGATCATGGCAGGGATGCTGGCAGCCCTGACAGCGGGGGCCGCGCAGGCCGAGGATGGGCGTTTCACGCTGGTTCTCAAGGGGATATCGGCCGGCACGCTGAGCTGGAGCGGCGACGGCGCGCCCGGTGGGGCCTATGCGGTGCGCGGCGTGCTGAAAACCTCGGGCCTTGCCGCGCTGCTGAAAAAGGTGCGCTATGATGCCACCGCCAAAGGCAGCATCACCGCGAAGGGCACCTATGTGGCATCGAGCTATGCCGAGGATGCCAATACCGGCAAGCGGCAGTCGAAATCCTCGATGACCTGGCAAAAAGGCGTGCCGAGCGTGCAGGAATCGTCTGAGCGCGAGCCGAAACCCTGGGATATCGACCCGGCGGGGCAAAAGGGCACGGTGGATCCGCTGACCGCGATGTTTGCCACGCTGCGCGATGTGGCACCGGGGCAGGAATGCAAGGTCAACCTGAACATGTTTGACGGGCGGCGCGCCAGCAAGCTGATCCTGTCGGGCCGGGCTGAAAAGGCGGGCAAGGTTACCTGCAACGGCGAATATCGCCGGGTCGCCGGCTTTTCGCCCAAGGATATGTCAGAAAAGACCCGTTTCCCCTTCACGGTGAGCTATGAACCGGCGGGCGGCATGATGCGGGTGGTTGAGGTCGCCATGGACACCATCTATGGCAAGGCAAGACTGGTACGGGATTGAACATGGATTACAGCAAATCGGGCGGCACCGGCGGTGCCAAGAAGGCCCCCACCAAGCATCGCGAACACAATCAAAAGGGCAACAAGGCAAACCCTTTCGGCTCAAAGGATGACAAGGCCACACTGCTGGCCCGGCTGAAAGCCGCCTCCGAGGCCAAGAAGCAGGGCTGATCTGCGCCCCGGCGCAGGCCGGGCCCGGGCCGGATCACAGCCCCGAATGAACAAGGCCCCAATGAACAAGGCCCGGCGCATCCGCACCGGGCCTTTTCGCTTCTGGGATCGCCCTTACTTGCGGGTGATGCGCCCATCGGTGAAGGGCGTATAGGGCGCGTTCTGCATCAGATACTCCGCCGTCACATCGGCCAGATCAGGCCCGAAATCATAGGGATTTGCGGCATTGATGAACATCTTGTAGCCATCGCCACCGCCCCGGACATAATTGTTCGACACCGCCAGATAGGACTTTGCCGGGTCCAGCGGCACGAAGGCATCGCCTTCTTGCACCAGCACATCAGAGATGCGGCTGCCCACCGGCGCCGCCGGATCAAAGCTGTATTTCATGCCGGCAACCTGCGGGAAGCGGCCACCGCCATCCTCAAGCTGGCTCACCCCGTTTTCCAGCGCCTGTTGGACCATCTCGCCGGTCACGGTGAAAGTGGACAGCGTGTTCTGGAACGGCAGCACCGTCAGCACCTCGCCCATGGTCACCGGCCCCGCATCGATCCCGGCCCGCAAACCGCCGCCATTGGTGATCGCGATCTGCGCGCCCTGCGCCTTCACCCGATCCAGCATCGCCTCAGCCACGAGATTGCCCATGGCACATTCCCCGGCGCGGCAGGTCTCGCGCGTGCCGTCGATGGCCGCGGTGGTCTCTGCCACAACCTTGGTCTTCAGCTCCTCGATAGGACCGGCCAGTTCCTTGACCTTGGCCTCAAGCACCGGATCGGGGGTAACGGATTGATCCAGCAGGACCGGCGCGCCCTTGGCCTCTTTCAAGACGCCCGCATCATCGAAGGTCAGTTCCAGATGGCCGAGATATTTGGAATAGGCATAGGCCGTCACCACCGGCACCGCACCGACCATGGTCGGATAAGGGCCAACCGCCTTTTCATCGGTATTGGACAACAACGTGTGGGAATGGCCCCCGACAATCGCATCAATCCCCGGCACCTCTGCCGCGATCTGCTGGTCACGATTATAGCCCACATGGGTCAGCGCGATGATCTTGGTGACGCCCGCCGCCTCCAGTTCCGCAACATCACCCTTCAGGCTGTCGATATCGTCATGAAAGATCACGCTTGCACCGGGGGAAGAGGTTTCCGGCGTATCAGTCGCCAAAGCCGAGACGATGCCGATCTTTTCGCCGCCCACCTCAAGGATCGTGTGTTTCTTCACCCGGCCCGCCAGAAGGTTGTTCTGGCTGACATCCAGATTGCCCGACAGGATCTGCGTCTTGGCCTTGTCCAAGAACGGCAACACGCCTTCGGGGCCATTGTCAAACTCATGATTGCCAAGCGCCATCGCGTCAAACGCAATCGCCGACATGAACTCCGCCTCGGCCACGCCGCGATAGGTGGTGAACATCAGGCTGCCTTGCGACTGGTCGCCCGCATCCAGCACGATGACATTGCCGCCCGCGGCCTTGATCCCGTCGCGCAATTCGTCAATCTTGGCCTTGACCCGCGCCACGCCACCGAAGCAGCCATCCTCGGCCGCGTCCTTTTCGGTGCAGGTGCTGTCGAATTTGTTCACCGGCTCGATCCGGCTGTGAAAATCGTTGATATGCAGCACATGCAGGGTGTAATCGGCCTGCGCGCTGCCCGCGCCAAGCGCAAGCACCGCTGCGGAAAGAAGAAATTTCGCTGACATAAACGTCTCCATTCTAGACTGACTGGCTCAGACTGGCGGTGTTCGCGCGGCCAGTCAAAGCCCGAGACCCGCAGATTGGCGGCTTCTGGTCACACGGGCGTGACAATCGGCACCTTTCCGCCGCCTGCGCCCAAGGATTGACCTTTGCGCTTGAGTGCGGCAGGAAGGCCACATGCTGATTTACAAGATCCTCCGCCGCCCCGAATGGGATGAATTTCGCGCCGCGGGCAGAACCCTTGGTGCGCCGATCGATCTTGCAGACGGCTATATCCATTTCTCGACCGCAGCGCAGGTGGCCGAAACTGCCGCCAAATGGTTCAGCACGGAAAGCGATCTGGTGCTTCTGGCGGTGCGAACCGAAGGGCTTGGCCCCGATCTGAAATGGGAACCCTCGCGCGGGGGGGCGCTGTTTCCGCATCTTTACCGGGCGCTGGATCTGCGGGACGTGCTTTGGGACAAATCGCTGCCTCTGGGCATATCCGGCCATATCTTTCCCGAAGGTGTCATTTGAGCCTGCTTGAGACCATCGGCCTGCGCGCCCTGCACCGCTGCGACCCGGAGCGCGCCCATGCCCTGTCGCTGACCGCGCTGCGCGCGGGGCTTGTGCCGCTGCCGGGCGTCATCACTTCGCCCCGGCTGGAGACCCGGCTTGCCGGGATGGTGCTGCCCAACCCGGTCGGGCTGGCGGCGGGCTATGACAAGAATGCCGTGGCGCTGGCACCGCTGCTGCGCTCGGGCTTCGGGTTTCTGGAGGTCGGTGCCGCCACCCCGCGCCCGCAACCCGGCAATGCCAAGCCGCGGCTGTTTCGCCTGACCGAAGATCGCGCCGCGATCAACCGTTTCGGCTTCAACAATGAAGGGGCCTGCGCCCTGTCGCCGCGCCTGGCGCTGCGCCCGAAATCGCCGGTGCCGGTGGGGCTGAATCTTGGTGCCAACAAGGACAGCAGCGACCGCGCCGCCGATTTCGTCGAGGTTCTGGCAACCTGCGGACCGCATATCGATTTCGCCACGGTCAATGTCAGCTCGCCCAATACCGAGAAGCTGCGCGATCTGCAGGGACGTGCGGCGCTGTCAGCCCTGCTGTCGGGCGTGATGGAAACGCGGGCGCAATTGGAACGTCCGATCCCGATTTTCCTGAAGATCGCCCCGGATCTGGCCCCGGAGGAAATCGCCGATGTTGCCGAGGTGGCGCTGACCTCGGGCATTGACGGGATCATTGCAACCAACACGACGCTTTCGCGCGAAGGTTTGAAATCTGCACATAAGGCGCAGGCGGGCGGGCTTTCGGGCGCGCCATTGTTCGAAAAATCTACCCGCGTGTTGGCACAACTGTCCAAGCTGACCGAGGGCAAGCTGCCGCTTGTGGGGGTTGGCGGGGTCTCCAGCCCTGAACAGGCCTGGGAAAAGATCCGCGCCGGTGCCACAGCCGTGCAGGTTTATACTGCCATGGTCTATGAGGGCCTGTCGCTGGCCGCACGCCTGGCCCGCGGCGTGGATGCCATTGCCGCGCGCGAGGGATTTGCCCGGATCAGCGATGCGGTGGGCACAGGGCGCGACCGCTGGCTTTGAGCCCCGCCAAGCCGTGACAGGCCATTGCCCCGTTCAGCTTTCGGCCTTCAGGCCCGACCGGCCGCAGATGACAGCAGCAACGGATCAATTCCCATCCCGCGCAGGGCCATCGCCCATTTGCCACCATCGTCAGGACTGAACACCAATCCCACCGGCGGCACCGCAGTCAGCCAATCATTGCGGGCAATCTCGTCCTCAAGCTGCCCGGGTCCCCATCCGGCATATCCAAGCGCCAGCAGCGCCTCGCGCGGGCCGCCGCCCTGCGCCAGCTCTTGCAGAATGTCGAGCGTTGCGGTCATCGCAAGCCCGCCCGCGACCGCCATCGTGCCCACCTCGGCATGATAATCGTTGGAATGCAGAACGAAGCCGCGCCCGCGCTCTACCGGGCCGCCAAAATGCACCCGGATATCGCGGCCCTGCGGCGCAAGCGGGATCGACAGATGATCCAGAAGTTCTGGAAAATCCAGATCCTGCGAGGGTTTGTTCAGAATCAACCCCATCGCCCCATCCGCGCCATGGGCGCAGATCAGGATCACGCTTTTCTCAAAGCGCGGATCGCCAAGCCCCGGCATCGCAATCAGGATCGAACCATTGAGATCCATCAAACCCTCTCTTTCCCGCAAAATATGGCCCTTGCGCCGCGCAGCCTCAACCCTTGTCATGGCTGCTCACGCATATGCGATGCCGCGCGAGACCGGTCGTTGCGCCCCAGAGGGCACAGCAAGGCCCGCTCGCGGCGGCTTCGCCGGAATGTGATTTCCCTCAGGCACGGGCCTGAATATGGTGGCCCCATGACACATACCGCCCCCGCCCTTTCCTGCCTCATGCTGGCCGCTACGGTTTGCGCCGCCTCGGCACAGGTCTTGCATCAGGAAGATATCCTGCGCGCAGAGTTGCGCCCGGGCTGGCGGATGGCGGATGGACGGCAGATGGCCGCGCTTCATCTGCAACTTGCCCCCGACTGGAAGACCTATTGGCGCAACCCCGGGGATGCGGGCCTTCCGCCAGAGTTTGACTGGTCGCGATCGCGCAATGCGGCTTCGGTCAAGGTGCATTGGCCGCGCCCGGAAGTGTTTGATTTTCAAGGGATGCAAACCATCGGCTATCGCCATGAGGTGGTGCTGCCGGTCGAGGTCACACCGCTTGATCCGGCGGCACAGGTTACGCTTGAGGCCGATATTGCCTTGGGTGTGTGCAACGATATCTGTATGCCGGCCCATCTGGCTCTGGCCGCCGCGCTGCCGCGGGCCGAAGCCCCCGACCCCGCCATTGCCGCGGCCCTTGCGGCCGGGCCGATGGACGCCGCAAGCGCGGGATTGAGCGGGCTGCGCTGCAGCATCACCCCGATCAGCGACGGGTTGCGCGTCAGCGCGACGATGACGCTGCCGGCGGGTCCCGGCCCCGAAACCGTGGTGATGGAGCCCGCCGACCCGGTCTGGGTGTCGGATGCAATCATCGCGCGCGTGGGGGACCAGCTGGAGGCCAGCGCCGATCTGGTGCCCGGCCCCGGCAAGACCTATGCCCTGCGCGCAGACGCGCTGCGCCTGACCGTGCTCGGCCAGGGCCGCGCGATCGAGGTCATCGGCTGCCCGGTGGAATAGGGCTACCCGGTGGAATAGGCAGGTTCAGCCGATCTCGGCTGCAATCCGCGCGGCCAGACGACGCGCCACCGCATCCTTGCCCATGCGCGGCCAAGCCTCGGCACCTGCTTGCGTAATCAGCACCACGGCATTCTCGGAACCGCCCATGACCCCGGTCGCGGGGCTCACATCATTGGCCAGGATCCAGTCGCAGCCCTTGCGCGCACGCTTGGCAGTCGCGTGCTCCACCACCGTCTCGGTCTCGGCGGCAAAGCCCACCACCAGCCTTGGCCGCCCCGCCTTCATGCGCGACACCGTCGCCAGAATGTCGGGGTTCTCCGCAAATTCCAGCGCAGGGGCCCGGCCGGATCCGTCTTTCTTCATCTTTTGCCCCGCCGCATTGGCAATACGCCAATCGGCAACGGCCGCAGCAAAGACCGCCGCATCGGCGGGCAATGCGGCTTGCACCGCTGCCGCCATCTGCTGCGCCGTCTCCACCCGGATCACGGTCACGCCTTCCGGCGGCGGCACCGTAGCCGGACCGCTGACAAAGCTGACCCGCGCGCCAAGATCCCGCAGCGCCGCCGCAATCGCTGTGCCCTGCGCGCCCGAGGAACGGTTGGCGATATAGCGCACCGGATCGATCGGCTCATGCGTCGGGCCAGAGGTCACCAGAACATGCCGCCCCTGCAGCGGCCCCACCGCAAGGGCCGCCTCGATCGCGGCCAGAATCTCCGCAGGTTCCGCCATACGGCCGGGCCCAAACTCGCCACATGCCATGGAGCCGTCATTCGGGCCGACAAGACGCAGCCCGTCGGCCTGCAACTGTGTCAGATTGCGTTGCGTCGCGGGATGCGTCCACATCCTCACATTCATCGCAGGTGCCAGCAGCACCGGCGTATCGGTTGCCACCAGCAGCGTCGAGGCCAGGTCATCCGCCCGCCCTTGCGCCGCCTTGGCGATGAAATCGGCAGTGGCCGGGGCCACGACGATCAGATCGGCGCTGCGGCTCAACTGGATATGGCCGATCTCGGCCTCGGTCGTCAGATCGAACAGATCCTGATGCACCCGCTCCCCCGCAAGGGCGGAGACCGAGAGCGGAGTGACAAATTCAGCGCCTGCGCGGGTCAGCACCGGGGTCACCGCAGCACCCCGGTCGCGCAGTCGCCGGATCAGTTCCAGCGATTTATAGGCCGCGATGCCGCCGCCGATCATCAGAAGAACGCGCTTGCCTGACAGCATCGAAACCTCCAGCCGTTGTGCTAGCTGTAGGCGGCGACGCGGAGAAACTCAACCTCGGTGCCGGGCCAGGATGGGCTTGGCGCGCCTGACCGCACCCGATATCACCACCGCACCCCGAATGACGCGAGGCCCTGATGCCGCAAACCCCGTCCCCCCCTTTCGTCAAGCTTGACGCAAACAACGTTCGGCTGCCGAAACTGTCTCTCGTCCTGGGCGGCGCGCGATCCGGCAAGTCGCGACATGCCGAGGCATTGGCCCGCGCCAGCCAGCGCCCGAAGGTCTATATCGCCACTGCCGCGCCCTGGGATGACGAAATGCGCGCCCGCATTGCGCAACACCAACGGGATCGCGGCACTGACTGGCGCAATCTGGAAGCCCCCCGCGATCTGCCCGTCGCTTTGGCCTCCGTCACCGCCGATGAGGTGGTTCTGATCGATTGCGCCACGCTCTGGCTCAGCAATCTCATGCTGGCCGAGGCGGATTTGCCTGCGGAGATTGCGGCGCTGACCAGGGCCCTTGCCGCCTGCCCGGCCCCGGTCATCCTTGTCAGCAACGAGGTTGGCTGGAGCATCGTGCCCGACAACGCGCTCGCCCGCCGCTTTCGCGATGAACAGGGCCGCCTGAATCAACATCTGGCAGTCGAGGCCGGTTTGGTGCTGGCCGTGATGGCCGGACTGCCCCTTGTCCTGAAGGGGCAGATGCCATGCTGACCCGATATTGGTGGCTGCGCCATGGCCCCACCCATCAGAGCACGATTTGCGGTTGGCGCGATGTGCCCGCCGATCTGTCTGACCACGCAGCACTTGCGCGGCTGCGCGCCTTCCTGCCCATGGCACCCGTCATTTCCTCCGATCTGCTGCGCGCGCGCCAAACCGCTGATGCCATCGCCGGGGCTCGTCCGCGCCGATCACCGGATGCAGACCTGCGGGAGTTCAATTTTGGCCTCTGGGATGGCCAGCCCCACCAGCAAATTGCCGCCACCGATCCCGAGCTCTCCCGCCGATACTGGGAGGAACCGGGCGATATTGCGCCGCCCGGGGGAGAAAGCTGGAATGCCGCCGCCGCCCGCGTGGATCGGGCGATCAGCCGTCTTGACGCACTCAGGCTGCCCGACATCATCGTAGTGGCCCATTTCGGCGTCATTCTGACACGGCTGCAACAAAGCCTTGCCACCGACGCCAAAACCGTTCTGGCGCAAAAGATCGATCCGCTTTCGGTCACTTGCCTGACGCGTGACACCAGCATAGCGCCACGCTGGATCAATCACAGACCCTGATGTTTTTCCGCACAAATCAGTGTTTCCGCTCCTTTCCGGGGATTGCTAGCCTGTGACAAATCTCAGGAGCCCCGCATGTCCTATATCCTTGCCACCGGCGATCGTGCCTATTCCAGCTGGTCCCTCCGTGGCTGGTTGCTGTTCGATGCCTTCCAGATCCCGGTCACCCTGCGCACGGCCCGGCTCTATACCGAAGCATTGCCCGAACTCCTTAAGGATTTCTTTCCGGCAAAGACCGTGCCGGCACTTTTGCTGCCCGATGGTCTCGCCATCGGCGAAAGTCTGGCGATTGCCGAGGAACTGGCGAGCCGGCACCCCGATTCCGGCCTCTGGCCCGCGGCGCCACGCGCGCGCGCAACAGCGCGCATGTTGACCTCCGAAATGCATGCGGGCTTCACCGCATTGCGCGGGTATTGTCCGATGAATCTGCGGGTCAGCTATGTTGACTGTGCGCCGCCGCCCGAGGTGCGGGCTGATCTCGCCCGGCTGGAGACGATCTGGGCATGGGCGCGCGACGCCAGCGGCAGCACAGGCCCTTGGCTTTGTGGCGACTATTCGGTGGCGGATGTGTTCTTTGCACCCGTTGCCGCCCGAATCGCGGGCTACAATCTGCCCGTCGGCCCCGATGCTGCCGCCTATGTTGCCGCGCATCTGGCCCATCCATCGTTTCGCCGCTGGCGCGCGATGGCGCAAGTTGATGGTGCGGATCAGGATTTCTACCGCCGTGACTGGCAACAACGCGAATGGCCCGGGCCGAAACCACGGGCGGCTCAGGCGGTGACCGGCAGCGATTCGATCAACGCCGCGTGCCCCTACTCCGGCAAGCCGGTGACCCATGTCCTGGCGTTGGAGGGCCGCCGCTGGGGCTTTTGCAACACGTTCTGTCGCGACAAGACGGTGGCAGACCCGGAAGCCTGGCCGCGCTTCATGGCGATGATCGCGGGCTGAGCCAGGGCCAGTTAACCAATCTTAAACCAATCCACCCTAGCCCTTTCCTGAAGATGAACGGGGCTGGCATGATCGGCAGAACTTTCACCGTCGCATTTGAAGGGGTCGAGGCCCGCATGGTGGAGGTGCAATGTGCGCTCTCTGCGGGCCTGCCATCATTCTCGGTGGTGGGCCTGCCCGACAAGGCGGTGACCGAGGCGAAGGAACGGGTGCGCGCAGCCCTCGCCGCCATGTCGATTGCGCTGCCTTCGCGCCGCATCACCGTCAACCTTTCGCCCGCCGATCTGCCGAAGGAAGGCTCACATTTCGACTTGCCCATCGCGCTGGCGCTGCTGGCCGCATTGGATATCGTTCCGCAGGACGAAATCGAGGCGATTGTATCGCTTGGCGAACTTTCGCTGGACGGACGACTGGTTCAGGTGATCGGCGCGCTACCCGCGGCGGTCGCCGCCGCCGAAGAGAACAGGGCCCTTGTCTGCCCCGAAACCTGTGGCGCTGAAGCTGCATGGGTTGGCGCCACGCAAGTGATTGGCATCTCGTCTCTTTCTCAGGCGGTGCGGCATTTCACCGGGCAAACCGTGATCGCGCCCGCGCAAGCCGGCGAGGTCTTGCCCGCAAGGCACGACAAGGACCTGCGCGACGTCAAAGGGCAAGAGCGTGCAAAGCGCGCCATGGAAATTGCCGCAGCCGGGCGACATCACCTGCTGCTGGTCGGCACGCCGGGCTCTGGCAAGTCGATGCTTGCCGCGCGCCTCCCCGGCATCTTGCCGCCGCTCTCCGCGGCGGAAGCCCTGGAAACGTCCATGGTGCATTCGCTCGCCGGGCTTTTGTCCGAAGGGGGGATTTCACGCGACCGCCCGTTTCGCGAGCCCCATCATACCGCCTCGCGGGCGGCGATGGTCGGCGGCGGCAAGGGTGCAAAACCCGGCGAGATCAGCCTTGCGCATAATGGTGTGCTGTTCCTGGATGAATTGCCGGAGTTTTCCCAATCCGTTCTCGAGACCCTGCGGCAGCCCATTGAAACCGGCAGTATCTCTGTTGCGCGGGCCAACGCGCATATCCGCTATCCGAGCCGTTTCTTGTTGGTCGCTGCCGCGAATCCCTGTCGCTGTGGCTATATGACGGACCCGGCTCGCGCTTGCGCCCGGGTGCCGGGATGCGGCGACGACTATCTAGGCCGCGTTTCCGGCCCGCTGATGGACCGCTTCGATCTGCGCATCGACGTGCCGCCTGTGGCCTTCACCGACCTGGACCTTCCTGCCTCTGGCGATAGCAGCGCCGACATCGCACGGCGTGTTGCCAGAGCCCGGGCCATTCAGGACCGAAGATTTGCGGCGCATCCTGAAATGCGGGTCAATGCCGATATGGAAGGCCAGGTGCTGGAGGAAATCGCCAGCCCCGACAGGGAGGGGCGAGCGCTGCTGTTGCGGGTTGCCGAACGCTTCGGCCTCTCTGCCCGCGCCTATCACCGGGTCCTGCGCGTTGCGCGCACCATCGCGGATCTGGCGGAATCCGAGATCCTGCGCAGCCCACATATTGCCGAGGCAGTCAGCTATCGCCTGGCGCTTACCGCGCCCGCTTCGCCTCGATGACTTCCCATATCCGGGCAGCGGTGTTGGTCCCGTCAAAACGCTCCAACTCCTGAATGCCGGTGGGTGAGGTCACGTTGATCTCGGTCAGCCAATCACCAATCACGTCGATGCCAACGAAGATCTGCCCTTTCTCTTTGAGGACCGGGCCGATGATGCGACAGATTTCCAGATCGCGTTCGGTCAGCCCGATCTTTTCCGGACGGCCACCGACATGCATATTCGAACGGGTCTCTCCGGCCTGCGGCACACGGTTGATGGCCCCGACCGGCTCACCATCGACCAGAATCACCCGCTTGTCGCCTTTGGCCACGGCGGGCAGGAACTTCTGCACAATCATCGGTTCGCGGCTCATCGAGGTGAACAACTCGTAAAGCGAGGACAGGTTGCGATCATTCTCGTCGAGGCGGAACACCCCCGCCCCGCCATTGCCGTAAAGCGGCTTGAGGATGATATCGCCATGGCGGGCCTTGAACGCGCGGATGGTGTCCAGATCCCGGGCGATGGCGGTCGGTGGCGTCAGATCGGGGAAACCCAGCACCAGCAGCTTTTCCGGGCTGTTGCGCACCCAGAACGGATCATTCACCACCAAGGTCTTCGGGTGGATCATATCGAGCAGATGCGTCGTGGTGATATAGCCCATGTCGAAAGGCGGGTCCTGGCGCAGCCAGACCACGTCGAAATCGGCGAGATCAACCTCGGCCTCCGGCCCATAGCTCACATGATTGCCAGTCTCGTGCCGCAGCGTAATGGGAAAGCCCCGCGCCGTCACCCGGCCTTCGACAAAGGCGAGCTTGTCCGGCGTGTAGAAAAACAGCTCATGCCCGCGCAGTTGCGCCTCGAGCGCGATCCGGAACGTGCTGTCTGCATTGATATTGACCGACCCGATCGGGTCCATCTGCAAGGCCACCTTGAGGCGCATGGGATATCCTCCTGCTGTCCTCCCCTTCCTGCCCGACCAGGCGCGGGGATGCAATCAGGCGGCGAAGGCGTTTTCGAGAATCTCGATCTCTCCGGCACCGTTGACCAGCGCCACGTCAAATCGGACAGGCGTCAGCTGTCCCAGCGGTTCACCCGCCAGAAAGGCGCTGGCGGAGCGATAGATACGCCCCATCTGTTGTGCAGACAGATGTTGCGCGGCCTCGGCATGGGTCCGGCTGGCCTTCACCTCGATGAAGATGATTTCGGCCCCGTCGCGTGCAACCAGATCAATCTCGCCCGCCGGCCCACGCCAGCGCCGAGCAATGATCTGCCGCCCCGCCCGCGCATAGATACGTTCTACGGCGCCTTCCGCCGCCCGGCCCGCCTCATAGGCCAGCCTTCCCGTCTCCTGCCGCATCCGCCTCTCCCGCCATGTGCTCTGACAGCGTCAGAGCGCGTTGATATACATCCCGCTTCGGCACACCAAATGCCCCGGCGATCATTGCCGCCGCCTCCTTCACACGATGCGCCTTCAGCGCCTGCCGCAGCGCAAGATCAATCTCGTCCTCCCCTGCAACCTGCGCGGGCGCACGGTCGACCAACAGAACCAGTTCCCCCTTCACCTCACGATCCGCCAGCATCCCGATCAAATCCTGCAGGGTGCCATGCAGGTTTTCCTCGAATCGTTTGGTCAGTTCGCGGCAGAGCGTCATCTTCCGCGTCCCTTCCACAAATTGCCCCAATTCATCTAACAAACGGTGAATGCGTTTCGGGCTTTCATAAAGAATCACCGTGGCATCCGCGCGGGCGATGCCCTCCAGGAAGCTCTGCCTTGCGCCACCTGAAGATGGGGGAAAGCCCACGAACAGGAAGCGGTCCGAGGGCAGACCAGACACCATCAGCGCGGCCAAGGCCGCCGAGGGGCCGGGCGCTGCACGCACGGTCAGCCCATGGGCGATGGCATCGCGCGCAAGCTGATAGCCCGGGTCGGAGACCAGCGGCGTGCCCGCCTCGGAAGCATAGGCCACCGATTTGCCCTCCGCCAGCGCGGCCAGCAGGCGCGGTCCGGCCTGAGCGCCATTATGGTCGTGATAGGCGACAAGCGGCCGATTGCCCAAGGGAATGCCGTGGATCTCCATCAGATGGCGCAGGGTGCGGGTGTCTTCCGCCGCCAGCACATCGGCGGAGGCCAGGATATCCAGCGCCCGCAAGGTGATATCCCGGGCAGCCCCGATGGGCGTTGCGATCAGGTGCAGCCCGGGTTCCAGCCGCACCACCATATGTCCGGTTCCGCCCATGGTGTTTTTCCCCCTGCCTGTCGCGTTTACTTCGCTCCCCTTGCCGCGTATTCTCCGACGGATTGCCCGCCGACCTTGAGTGAGGAACCCCTAATGTTCGCCGTTTTCGCCAAGGCCCGCAAGTCGCTGGCCAATTTGCGCTTCGGGCGCGTCGCCGCCGCCTTTGGTGCCCTTGCTCTGTCTGCCTGTGTTCCGGCCGCCGGCCCCTCCGGGGGAGGCACCAAGCTGGGCGCGGGCGAGGCCGTTCAGGTTGCGCTGCTCGTGCCCTCGGGCTCGGGCCAGGCCAGTGACGAACTTTTGGCACGCGGCCTGCAAAACGCGGCCCGCCTTGCCATCTCCGATCTGGGCGGCAGCCGCATCGATCTGCGGGTCTATCCGACGGCGGGCAACCCGGCACAGGCGCAGTCGCAGGCGGTCAAGGCCGTGTCCGAGGGGGCAAAGATCGTGCTGGGCCCGGTTTACGCGCATGAGGCTAACGCCGTTGGCGTGGCGCTGGCAGGTCAGGGCATCAATGTCCTGTCCTTCTCGAACAATACCGAGATCGCGGGCGGCAATGTCTTCGTGCTCGGGCCGACCTTCCAGAACACCGCAGACCGTCTGGCACGTTATGCGGTGCGTCAGGGCAAGGGCCGTGTCATGATCGTGCATGACCAGAATCTTGCAGGCCAGTTGGGCAGCAATGCCATGCAGCGCGCCTTGACCGCCAATGGCGGTCAGGTTGCCGGGGTGCAAAGCTATGAGGTTTCGCAAAACGGCATTATCGCTGCCGCGCCTGGTATTGCGGCCGCAGCCCGCAACGCCAATGCGCAGGCCGTGTTGTTGACGGCAACCACCGACGCCGCCCTGCCGCTGATCACCCAGTTGCTGCGCGACAACGGCCTGACGCCGCCTTCCACCGCCTTCATCGGCCTGACCCGCTGGGATATTCCATCGGCCACGCTGGCCCTGCCCGGTGTGCAGGGCGGCTGGTTCGCCATGCCTGACCCTGCCCTGTTCCAGCAGTTCCAGTCGCGCTATCAGGCCGCCTATGGCGAACCGCCGCATCCGATTTCCGGCCTTGCCTATGACGGGATCGCCGCCATCGGCGCGCTGATGAAGCGCGGCAATGCGCCGCTGTCCACCGCCTCGCTGACGCAAGGCTCGGGCTTTGTCGGCGTGAACGGTATCTTCCGCCTGCGGCCCGATGGCACCAATGAGCGCGGTCTGGCCGTGGCCACCATCCAGAACAACCAGCTTTCCATCCTCGATCCCGCGCCGCGCAGCTTCAGCGGCGCCGGGTTCTGAGCCGGATAACAGGAGCAAGGCGTGCTGCATCGCGCTGCGATCTCTTCACAGGACATGTTGCTGCCGGGGGTCGAGATCATCGACCCCCGTGCCGTTTATGCCACCATCCTTGCCGCCATCGCCTCCGAACCGGATGCGCGCAATGGCCGCGCCATCGCGGTGCGCGAGCTGGCCCGCGCCCGGTCGGAGGCCACGGCGGCGCTGACCGAGGCCTTTTCCGAGCGCCCGCTGGAGGCGCGTGCGCTGACCCGCGCGCAAAGTTATCTGACCGATGGGCTGGTCACCGTCACCTTCGACCTTGCGCGCCAGCATTTTCACCCGCTGGCCAATCCGACCGAGGCCGAGCGCCTGTCGGTGCTGGCGGTGGGTGGTTATGGCCGGGCCGAGATGGCACCATTTTCCGATGTGGATCTGCTGTTCCTGACACCATGGAAGATCACGCCCTGGGCCGAAAGCGTGATCGAGACCATGCTTTATATGCTGTGGGATCTGAAGCTGAAGGTCGGGCACAGCTCGCGCACCATCCCCGATTGCGTCCGCCTGGCGCGCGAGGACATCACCATCCGCACCGCCCTGCTGGAAAGCCGCTTCATCGCCGGTGAGGTCGCGATTGCCCGCGATATGGATGACACGCTCTGGACCGAACTGTTCCGCGGCAGCGGATCGGAATTTATCGAGGCCAAGCTGAAGGAACGCGCCGACCGGCACAAACGACAGGGCGGCCAACGCTATGTGCTGGAACCCAATGTGAAGGAAGGCAAAGGCGGCCTGCGCGATCTGCAGACGCTCTATTGGATCGGCAAATACCTGCACCGGGTGAATGATCCGGCGGGGCTGGTCACGGCGGGCCTGTTCACGCAGGAGGAATTCGCGACCTTCAACCGGGCCGAGAACTTTCTTTGGGCGGTGCGCTGCCATCTGCACTACATCTGCAAACGTGCCATGGACCAGCTGACCTTCGACCTTCAGGTCGAGGTGGCGGCGCGCATGGGCTATCACGACAGCGGCGGTCGCCGCGCGGTCGAGGTCTTCATGCAGGATTATTTCCGCCACGCCACCCGCGTGGGAGAGCTGACACGGGTCTTCTTGACCCAGCTCGAGGCCCGCCATGCCAAGCCCGAGGCCAGCCTGATCGGCATGTTCCGCCGCAAGAAGAAGGTGCTGCCCGGCTTCAAGGTGGTGCAGGGCCGGATCGACGTCGCAGATCCCCGCAAGTTCCTGTCCGACAAGCTGAACCTGCTGCGGGTCTTTGAAGAGGCGCTGCGCACCGGCTATCTGCTGCACCCCAATGTGATGCGGCTGGTCGCGGCCAATCTGCATCTGATCGATGACGACATGCGCGAAGACCCCGAGGCGCAACGCATCTTCCTTGATCTGCTGCTGAAACACGGCAACCCGGAACGCTCGCTGCGGCGGATGAACGAGTTGGGAATGTTGGGCAGCTTCATCCCGGAATTTGAGCCCATCGTCGCGATGATGCAGTTCAACGTCTATCACCATTACACGGTGGACGAACATATCATCCAATGCGTCTCCACCCTCGCCCAGATCGAACGGGGCGAGTTGATCGAGGAATTGCCGCTGACCTCCGGCATCCTTGAGGCGGGTGTAAACCGCCGGGTGCTTTATGTGGCGCTGCTGCTGCATGATATCGGCAAGGGGCGGCCCGAGGACCATTCGATCCTTGGCGCGCAGATCTCTCGCCGGGTGGCCCCCCGCCTTGGCCTGAATGACGACGAAAGCGAGACGGTCGAATGGCTGATCCGCTATCATCTTCTGATGTCCGACATGGCGCAAAAGCGCGATATCGGCGATCCACGCACCGTGCGCGACTTTGCCAAGGCGGTGAAGACCAAGAAGCGGCTTGATCTGCTGACGGCCCTGACGGTCTGCGACATTCGTGGTGTGGGCCCGGGCACCTGGAACAACTGGAAGGCACAGCTGATCCGCCAGCTTTACCATTTCACCGCCGAGGCGCTGGAAAACGGGCTGGAAAACGTCAACCGCGAGCGGCGCGAGAATGAAGCCAAGCGGATGCTGCGCGAGACCTTGGCCGATTGGGATCCGAAGGATCTGCGCACCGAACTTTCCCGTCACTACGCGCCCTATTGGCAAGGGTTGATGACCGAAACGCAGGCGACCTTCGCGCGCCTGCTGCGCGATCTGCGCGATGACGAGATCCGCATCGACCTGCATCCCGATCCGGCGCGCGATGCGACGCGGGCCTGTTTCGCGCTGGCCGATCACCCCGGCATCTTCTCGCGGCTTGCCGGGGCCCTGGCACTGGTCGGTGCCAATGTGGTCGATGCCCGCACCTATACCTCCAAGGATGGGTATGCCACGGCGGTATTCTGGGTGCAGGATGCGGATGGCCACCCCTATGAAGTGTCGAAACTGCCGCGCCTGCAGCAGATGATCGACAAGACGCTGCGCGGCGAGGTGAAACCGCGTCAGGCCCTGGCCGACCGCGACAAGGTGAAAAAGCGCGAGCGCGAGTTCCGCTTTCCCACCCATATCGCCTTCGACAATGAAGGGTCCGAGATCTACACCATTGTCGAGGTCGATACCCGCGACCGGCCCGGCCTGCTTTACGATCTGACCCGGACGCTGGCGGCGAATAATATTTACATCGCCAGTGCGGTGATCGCGACCTATGGCGCGCAGGTGGTCGATGCCTTCTATGTGAAGGACATGTTCGGCTTGAAACTGCACACCAAATCGCGGCAGGACGCGCTGGAGAAAAAGCTGCGTCAGGCGATCACCGAAGGCACGGAACGCGCGCAGTCCTGAGGGCGAGATGAGCAGAAACCTGATCCGCAATGTCGTCACCCTGGGCGGCTGGACCCTGCTGTCGCGCGGGGCGGGCTTCGCGCGCGACATGATGATGGCTTCCTATCTGGGCGCAGGCCCCGTGGCGGATGCCTTCAACGTGGCGTTTTCTCTGCCCAATATGTTCCGCCGCTTCTTTGCCGAGGGCGCGTTCAATCAGGCCTTCGTGCCGCTTTACGCCAAGAAGCTGGAAGCGGGCGAGGATGCCCGTGATTTTGCGCAGGATGCGTTTTCGGGTCTGGCCAGCGTGCTGATCGTCTTCACCCTGATCGGCACCATTGCCATGCCATGGCTGGTCTGGGCCATGGCCTCGGGCTTTGTGGGCGATGCCCGCTTTGATCTGGCGGTGGAATATGGCCGCATCACCTTTGTCTATATCTTCTTCATCTCGCTCTTTGCGCTGCTGTCGGGCGTGTTGAACGCGCATGGCCGCTTTGCCGAGGCGGGCTTTGTGCCGGTGCTCTTGAACCTGATCTTCATCGCCGCCATGGCACTGGCGGGCTGGCGGGGCTGGGATATGGGGTTGACGCTGGCCTGGACCGTGCCGGTCACCGGCGTGGCGCAACTGGCCTGGACATGGTGGGCAGCAAGCCATGCGGGCTTTGCGCCCCGCCTGCGCCTGCCGCGTTTCACCCCCGATCTGCGGCGGCTGATGGTCATCGCAGGCCCCGCGCTTCTGGCCGGGGGCGTGGTGCAGATCAACCTGATCGTCTCGCGGCAGGTCGCATCGGGCACCACCGGCGCGATTTCATGGCTGTCCTATGCCGACCGGCTGTATCAACTGCCGCTGGGCGTGGTGGGCATCGCCATCGGCACCGCGCTGCTGCCCGAACTGTCCCGGCGCCTGCGCGCGGGCGACAGCCTGGGCGGGCGCGAGGCACTGAACCGCGGCACCGAATTTGCCCTGGCGCTGACCCTGCCCGCCGCCTTTGCGCTGGTGGTCATCGCGATGCCACTGGTGCAGGTGCTGTTCCAGCGCGGTGCCTTCGGCCCCGATGACACCGCCAATACCGCGCTGGCATTGGCGATCTATGGCATGGGCCTGCCCGCATTCGTGCTGCACAAGGTGCTGCAACCGCTTTACTACGCGCGTGAGGATACGCGCAGCCCGTTCCGCTTTGCCGTCTGGTCGATGGTGATCAATGCAGGCTTTGCCATCGGCATGATGCCGGTGATCGGCTTTGCCGCCGCAGCACTCGCCACCACCGTCTCCGCCTGGATCATGGTCTGGCAGTTGTGGCGCGGCGCACGCAAGATGGATGAGGCCGCGCATTTCGACACGCGGCTGAAATCGCGTTTCTGGCGCATCCTTGTCGCCTGTCTGGCCATGTCTGCGGTGCTTTGGGCCCTGACCGTGGCGCTTGGCCCCGCACTTGACGCCGCGCGCTGGCGCTGGCTGGCCCTGACCGGGCTCGTCTTCGGCGGGATCTTTGCCTATTTCTCTAGCGGCACACTGATCGGCGCCTTCCGCCTGTCAGAGTTCAAATCTGCCATGCGCCGTGGGCCACCTGCCGCCTGAGGCCGTCTCTGGCAAAGAAAAAACCCGATCCGGGAGGGGCTCCGGACCGGGGTATCGCTCTTTCGCCACTGCACGAAGAAGTCTTGGGGACAGGATTGCGTCAGCGGCGACAGCTATCAGCTAACCGATAAATGCGAAGATTCGGTGACATCCTGCTCTTGTCGCCCCAAGACAGGCGGGGCCAATGATGCGGCCCCTGCCCTTCTTTCGTCACCGCGACCGGATCAGACCCATGATCTGCTGCGCTTCCGCAAGGATCGGCTGCGCGATGGCGGCGGCGCGATTGGCACCGTCACCCAGAATGCGGTCGATCTCGCCCGGGTCCGCCATCAGACGGTTCATCTCGGCGGTGATCGGTGCGAGCTTTTCCACCGCCAGCTCTGCCAGACGCGGCTTGAAGCTGCCGAACTGGGCACCGGCGAACTCGGTCACCACGGCCTCGGGCGTCTGGCCGGACAGGGCTGCGAAGATGTTCACCAGATTGCGCGCCTCGGGGCGGTCCTTCAGCCCGTCCAGGCTTTCGGGCAGCGGCTCGGCATCGGTCTTGGCCTTGCGAATCTTGGCGGCGATGGTGTCGGCATCATCGGTCAGATTGATGCGGCTTTGATCTGAAGGGTCGGATTTCGACATCTTCTTCGATCCGTCCCGCAGGCTCATCACCTTGGTCGCGGCCCCTTCGATCAGCGGCTCGGTCACCGGGAAGAACGGCACCTTGTAATCATGGTTGAACTTGATCGCGATATCGCGGGTCAGTTCAAGATGCTGCTTCTGATCCTCGCCCACCGGCACATGCGTGGCCTTATAGGCCAGAATATCGGCAGCCATCAGCGACGGATATGCCAGCAGGCCAAGGCTGGAATTTTCGGCATTCTTGCCGGATTTGTCCTTGAACTGCGTCATGCGATACATCCAGCCGATGCGCGCCACGCAGTTGAACAGCCATGCAAGCTCTGCATGTGCCGTCACCTGGCTCTGATTGAACAGGATGGAGCGCGACGGATCGACGCCCGATGCAATGAAGGCCGCCGCGATCTCGCGGGTCTGGCGCCGCAGCGCCTCGGGGTCTTGCCAGACGGTGATGGCGTGCAGGTCGACGACGCAATAGATCGTCTCTGCGCCCTTGTTCTGGATCTCGGCAAAGCGTTTCAGCGCGCCAAGGTAATTCCCCAGCGTCATCCCCCCCGAGGGTTGGATCCCCGAGAAGATGCGGGTGGGAAAGGTCTGAGGCGTTTGGACCGGCTCGGACATGGATGTCTCCGTCTGGAAAAGGGTGGAGCTTCGGCTTACCTTCCGCCCGAAGCACCGTCAATGAAACGAGCCCCCGATGCACCCTGACCAGAACGTCTCTCCGCTCAATCCGCTGCCGCCTGTGGTCTGGCTGCTGGCGCTGCCCATCATCGCGATGGAGGCGGTGCTGGCCTTGGGCGCGGCCGGGCTGGTTGGCGATCCAAGCGCGGTCGGCTGGCGGCTGGATGCGGTGCAGCGTTTCGCGGTGGCCCCCGAACTGACCCGCTGGATGTTTGAGAACCGGGTCTGGCCGCTGGAGGGGCTGATGCGGTTCGTGACCTATCCCTTCGTGCAGGGATCGACCACGCAGGCGATTTTCGTCGTGGTGATCCTGCTGGCCCTTGGCAAGATCGTGGGCGAGGTCTTCCGCTGGTGGGCGGTGCTGGCGGTGTTCTTCCTGTCCTCCATCGTGGCGGCGGTGGGCTTTTCCGCCCTGCCCTTCATCGAGGTGCCGCTGTTTGGTGGCTACCCGGGCAATTACGGGCTGATCGGGGCCTTTACCTGGCTGATGTGGACACGGCTGCGCGGATCGGGGTCGATGCAATATCGCGCCTTCACCATGATCGCCTTCCTGATGGGGGTGCAGCTGCTGTTCGGGCTGCTGTTCGGCACCGGCCCGTGGTGGATCGCGGAACTGATCGGGTTTCTGACCGGCTTCGCGCTCAGCTTTCTGGTCAGCCCCGGCGGCCTGCGCCACCTGATCGCGCAGATGCGCAGCCGCTGACACCACCCCACGCATGGCCGCGCATGTTCTGTGCGCGGCTTTGCCTTATCGGCAGGCCCCGGCGCTGCTAAATCTCATTGCAACGCATCTGTCAGGAACCGTTATCATGAGCACGCCGGTCCTTCCCGCCGAAACCCGCATCGGCCATGTCCATCTCAAGGTCGCCGATATCGATCGCGGCCTTGCCTTCTATCAGGGGATTCTCGGGTTTGAGATCACCCAGCGATATGGATCGCAGGCCGTATTCCTGTCCGCGGGCGGCTATCACCACCATATCGCACTGAACACCTGGGAATCGAAGGGCGGCAAGCCCCCGGCCCCGGGCACGACAGGGCTTTATCACACCGCGATCCTGTTCCCCGACCGCAAAAGCCTGGGTTCTGCACTGAAACGCATCGTCAATGCCGGGTATCCGCTGGAGGGTGCCTCCGATCACGGGGTCAGCGAGGCGATCTATTTGCGCGATCCCGATGGCAACGGGGTAGAGCTTTACCGCGACCGCGATCCGGCCGATTGGCCACGCGATGCGTCAGGCAATCTGAAGATGACCTCTGACCGGCTGGATCTGCACGCTCTGATGGCCGAGGCAGACTAAGGTTTCACAGGCAAACGCGATGACGGCAAAGGGGGCAGGATCTGCCCCCTTTTTCTGCATCCGGCCCCCATTTTTACATCCGGCGCGGTCATGTGCGGCGGGACGGCGCGAACATCACCGCATTGCCCAGCAGGGTCAGGGCAAGGCCGAAGATGGCAAGCGGCGTCCAAACGAACCCTTCCCAGATGGCCGAGGCCATCAACGCGATCACCGGAAACATCACTGTCGCATAGGCCGCGCGTCCGGTTCCCATGCGCTGCACCAGCATCAGATAGGTAGTGAAACCGATGATGGAGCCGATGACGGACAGATAGATCAGCGCCCAGAGGTAGCGCCCGCCCCCTTCGGTGACCGGCGGCCACATGAATTGCGTGCCCGTCGCCCAGATGATCGCCAGCAGGATCAGCGCGCCATAGCCCATGCCCCAGGCATTCGCGGTCAGCGGCGGAATGCCTGCCGCCGAATTGCGCCGCGACACCATATTGCCGAAGGAGAAAAACAGCGTGCCAAGGGCCGCAAGACCGATCCCTTTCAGCACATCGGCATTCACCTCATGCCCGGTCAGTTCCGGCGCAAACAGGCAGATCAGCCCGGCCGCCCCAAGCGCGGTGGCCAGCAGCGCGCGGGGCCGGATACCATCACCAAAGATGATCCGCGCATTCACCGCGTTATAGATCGTGGCCAGCGAAAAGATCACCGAAACCAGGCCCGAAGGGATGAACCGCGTCGCATTGTAAAAGCAGATGAAGTTCATCGAGAACAGGCACAGGCCCTGCAGGATGATGAAGCGATGCTCCACCAGCCGCACCGGCGTCAGCTTGCGCAACAGCCAGAGCCCCGGCAGCATCAGCAATGCGGCCAGCGCGAAGCGGTGAAAGACGGCCACCAGCACTGGCACGGGGCCAAGCTGAAAGGCGATGGCGATCCAGGTGGTGCCCCAGATCAGGACGGTGACAAGGAAAAGGGCAAGGTTCAGCATGATGTCCCATTCTTGCACGCGGCGGGCAGACCGGCTTGCACGATCTTGCGGTTCTCTTGATCCCTCATTTCGGGCAGCCTAACCCGATGGCGGGCCTCCATGGTTGAGCGCCCTGACGCCCCCCTTCCTTGCAGATCGCAACAATGAAAGGCTATTCCGGCATTGGGGTCATCGCAGCAAGGCTCCGCCTTGCAGGATCTTGCCCTTTTGCGTCGATGCCGTCCCGCGACCCTAGCCATTTCATCACATCACCCGATTGCGGCGGCACGGGTGCCTGCTAGGATCGGGCCATGTTCCGTGCCTCTGTCTTTGACCGTCTCAGCCAGTCCAATGCCCGCCTGATCGCCTGCCGCGATCTGGGCGAGGGGTTCGGCCTTGCGCGATGGTCGAACCTGCGCGACCGGGTGCGCTATGAAAACAGCCAGTGCCATGTTCTGAGCCTTTACACCGAGAACGGCACCGCCTCGCGCCGGGCTGACCGCCCGGCCTCGGGCGCGGGCTTTCCCGGTGCGCTGACCCTGATGCCGCAAGGCGCGCATTCGGATTGGCAGATCGAGGGCGAATTTGCCTTCCTGCACCTATACATTCCCGACGCCGCCCTGCGCGCCTTCGCCGCCGAGGCGCTGGAGATCAACCCTGATCGTGTCGCGCTGCCCGAAGTGACCTATGCCGCGGATGCGGGCTTGCAGGCACGGCTGGCGGGGCTTGCCGGGCAAAACGATCCGCAATCGGCACGGATCGGCTTGCAGGATCTGCTGCACCACCTGCTGACCGGCCCAGGCTGGAACGGGCTGAAGGCGGGCGTGCCGCATCAGGGCGGCTTGCCCCCTGCCACGCTGCGGCGGTTGCGCAAGGCGGTGATGACGGCCCCGGACGCGCCCCATCGCCTGTCGGATCTGGCCGCCCTTGCGGGCCTGTCAGAGTTTCACTTTCACCGCGCCTTCCGCCGCGCGACCGGCCTGACGCCACAGGTCTGGGTCGAGCGGCTGCGCATCAGCCGGGCCGAGGCACTGATCCTGGCCGGTCAGCCCTTGGCACAGGTGGCGCTGGATTGCGGCTTTGCCCATCAGTCACACCTGACGCGGGCCTTCCGCAAGGCGCGCGGCATGACACCAGCCGCTTGGCGCGCCGCCTGCGCCTGACGCGCGCTGGAAATCGGCCTGGGGTCCGGGCGATGGCTGGACCTTCGCCGCGCCGGATGATTTAGTCGCCGCAAAGGCCGCAGGGCGGCCTGCGGCTCAGGACAAAGGCGACTTGCATGGCATTCGGCAGCGATATCCGCACATGGTTCAATGGCGCTTGGCACGACGGCGATATCCCGGTGATGCGCGCCGCCGATCATGGCATCTGGCAGGGGTCTTCGGTGTTCGATGGCGCGCGCCTTTTCGACGGCGTGGCACCGGATCTGGATCAGCACCTTGCGCGGGTCAACCGCTCGGCCGAGGCGCTGATGATCACGCCGACCATGACGCCCGAGGCCATGCTGGACATCGCGCGCGAGGGCTTGAAACCTTATGGCAAGACCAAGGCCGTCTATATCCGCCCGATGTATTGGGCGATTGACGGCTCCGATCTGGGCATCGCGCCGTTGGAAGGCTCCAGCCAGTTCGCGCTGTGCCTTGAGGCGGTCCCGATGGCCCCCGCCGAGGCCAGCACCACGCTGACCCGCACCCGGTTCCGCCGCCCCGTGCTGGAGGATGCGGTCTGCAATGCCAAGGCTGGCTGCCTTTACCCCAATAATGCCCGGATGCTGGTCGAGGCCAAGGCCAAGGGCTTTGGCAATGCGCTGGTGGCGGATGCCATGGGCAATGTCGCCGAAAGCGCCACCGCCAATGTCTTTCTGGTGAAGGATGGCGTGGTCTTCACCCCCATCGCCAATGGCACCTTCCTGTCGGGCCTGACGCGGGCGCGCCATATCGCCAATCTGCGCGCCGATGGCATCGAAGTGCGCGAGGCGGTGCTGACCTTCGCCGATTTCGAGGCGGCGGATGAGGTGTTCCTTTCGGGCAACTTCTCCAAGGTGACGTCGGTGTCGCGCTTTGACGATGTGAGCTACCCCAGCCGCAAGATGACCGACCATATCCGCAGCCTGTATCTGGACTGGGCGCATAGCGCGCCGGCCCGGATGCTCTGATCCGGGGCGGATACCGTTTGGAAGCCAATCTTTTCACGTTCCGCGGCATCTTTGGCGTGCCGGTCGAGGTGCGCCAGTCGGCGGGCCTGCTGTTCCTGATGATGGTCACCTTCTCGGTGATCCAGGGCGGCGGGCTGCTCAATACCGCGATCATCTTCAGCGCCCTGTTCATCGCGGTCTATCTGCACGAGTTGGGTCACGCCTGGGGCGCGCGTGTGCAGGGCCTGCGCGTGAAGGGGATCGTGATCCATGCCGGGGGCGGCTGGTGCGAACATGAACGTGGGCCGGAAGCCAGCGAAGAATTGGTGGTCGCCATGGGCCCCATCGTCAATCTGGCGCTTTGGGCGATTTGCGCAATTGCGGTGAAATGGCTGTATCACAAGGGGTTGGGCGATCCTGAATGGGTGCCGACCGCGATGTCCCTGATCCCATGGCTTGGCTTCTTCGCCATGCTGAACCTGTTTCTGTTCTGCTACAACATGGTGCCGGTACAACCGCTGGATGGTGGCAAGCTGATCCGCATCTGGCTGCGCCGTCTGATGCCTGCCGCCAAGGCCTCGCGCGTGGCCGGCACGATTGGCGTGGTGTTCTGCGTGTTGTGGTTTCCAGGGCTTCTGCTGGTCTTCCTGACCACCGGCTGGCTGTTGTTCTTCGTGCCCTCGCTTGCGCTACACCGGGCGATGATGCGCGGCGAGATCCGCTAGAGACAAAAAAACCGCGCGTCCCGGTCGGGCGACGCGCGGTGCAGGCTTTCCGCCCAAAGGCCCATTCTCGTCAAATGAACGGAACCTACCCGGGGGCTAGTGCAGACGCACCACATTGATGGCACCGCCAAAAGGCGCATCATCGCGTGTCAGCCCTTCGGTCACCGGGAAGCGCCCGGCCAATGACAACCCGGCACGCATCACCGCCGCGTCCATTTGCCCGTCGGTCAGATCGGCCAGCGCCAGACGCGCGGCCTGCGTTTTGTCGCGGCGCATGGAATGCAGCATCAGCAGAAACGCCGCTTCATCCGCCGTCACCTTTTCGCGGCAGCGCGGGCACATCGGATCGGAAAACCGGATCGGCATCCGGCGACAGGCCATCACCGCCTGCAAGACGCCCAGCATCCCCTGCGCCATCCGCGCCCCATCGCTGAGCCCCCAGCGTTCCCCGGCAAGGCCAAATGCCATGATCCAGGCCTGCGACTCCGGCTTGGCAAAGCTGGTCAGAAAATGCCGCAGCACCGTCAGCATCGCCTCTTCGGTCGCATCAAGGCCAAGGCTGTCCACGCTGGCCGCCACCGATTGCATCCGTCCCATAACACGTCCCCCTGAAGGCTGCGTAAAGGTCTGGCGACGGCTCGACTTGCGGCATTTCTTACAATTTAAGTCAGAATATTGCAAGCCCGCTGCGCAGCACGCCTGACCTGCGGCCACTTGGGCGCTGGACAAGCCGCCCCGCGCCGGTCCATCATCAATCCCGACAGGAGTGATCGACATGCGCAAGTTTCTGGTGGTGCTGGATGACAGCCGCGAATGCCTCAATGCGATGCGCTACGCCGCCTTGCGTGCGGCCCATACTGGTGCCGGGGTGCAGATCCTGTCGATCATCCCGCCCGAGGAATTCCGTCATTGGCTGGGCGTGGCCGATCTGATGCGCGCCGAGGCCCGCGAACGGATCGAGGCGCATTTCGAGGTTTTCGCGAAATGGATGCGCGACAAACAGGGTGTGAACCCGGAACTGGTGATCCGCGAAGGCGATCCCGCCACCGAGATTCTGGCACAGGTGCGCGAAGATCACGAGATCGGCGTGCTGGTGCTGGGGGCTGGCACCGAAAAATCCGGCCCCGGCCCGCTGGTTACCACGCTCAGCCGCAATTCCGGCACCCTGCCGATCCCGATCACGATTGTGCCGGGCGACATGTCGAAGGAACGGCTGGAGGCGATCACCTGATCGATCATTCGGGATGGCACGCATGAAGACCATCGGCATCCTGGGCGGCATGTCTGCGGCCTCCACCCAGATCTATTACCGGCTGCTATGCGATATGGTGCGTGACCGGCTGGGCGGGTTACATGGGCCGCAACTGCTGATCCGCAGCCTGGATTTTGCGCCCATTGCCGCCGCGCAGGCGCAAGGTGATTGGGATGGTCTGGGCCGCATCCTGAACTACGAGGCGCGCGCCTTGCAGGCGGGCGGGGCCGAGATCCTGCTGCTGGCCACCAACACCATGCACAAGCTGGCTGAACCGATGACGGCGGGGACCGACCTGGCGCTGGTTCATATCGCCGATGCGACGGCGGCGGCGATCCATCGCGCGGGCCATCGCCGCCCGGCTTTGATGGCCACCGCCTTCACGATGGAACAGGCCTTCTACACCGACCGGCTGCGCGCGGCGGGGCTTGATCCGGTGATCCCGGGCCCCGAGGACCGCGCGCAGACCCATCGCATCATCTATGAGGAGTTGTGCCGTGATCTGGTGCTTGATCCCTCGCGCGCGGCCTATATCGCGATCGTAGAGCGGCTGCGCGACGCCGGGGCCGATTGCCTGATCCTTGGCTGCACAGAGGTCGGCATGTTGCTGGATACCGGCAACTGCCCGCTGCCGGTGTTTGACACCGTGGCGCTGCATTGCGCCGCAGCCCTGGATGCCGCCGGTTTGCCCGCCACATGACAACGCTGGTCGCGCCGCGCGAGGGCCTCGCCTATTTCGACCGGCAGGCGGTCCCCCTGCCCTGCCCGATGTCGCCCCTCGCGGCATGGAATGCGATCATGGCCGATCCCCTGCCCGGCATGGCGCTGGCCTTCCGCATCCGCGATGCGATTTCCGCGCGCTTTGGCGTGGCCCGGATCGGCGGATTTTCCGGGCAGCGTGTCACGCAGGTCGCGCCGGGCGACCGGCTGGATTTCTTTCTGGTCGAGGGCAGCACCGAGCATGAACTGGTCCTGACCGCCCGCGACCGCCATCTGGATGTGATGATCTCTATCGAGACCATGGGCGAAACCCTGGGGCGGCAGCTCTCGATCACCGCCTCTGTCATCACCCATAATACCTTCGGGCGGGCCTATATGATCCCGGTTGCCCCGGCACACCGCCTGATCGTCCGGCTGATGCTGAAACGCCTGCAGCGCCGATTGCAAGCCGGGGCCGGGCTTGCGCCGGGCGCATAGGCGACTTGCGCCATCAAGGCTGGCCCCACGCTGCAATGCAGCATATACTTTTGCGTGGAGAGGAAATGACCCTATCGAAAGGCAGATCCGATGTTCCTGCGCGCCGTGAAACCCCGCAGATCCGAGGCCATCCCCGCCCCGCAACCGATTGTGGACGAGACGCTGGCCTATTTCACGCCCGAAACGCTGACCCGCAACCTGCGCGATCTGGATGCGATCGAACAGATGTTTGGCTATTGGGCGCGCGACTGACGCCCGATCCGGCCCCACGCCGATGCGGGGCAGGATTTGCCCCGCAACCTTGACTTGAGGCCCCCCGAAGCGCATATCCGACGGGAGCTGTCGGAGAAAAGCCATGTTCATCCAGACCGAATCCACGCCGAACCCGGCCACGCTGAAATTCCTGCCCGGACGGGATGTTCTGGCCATCGGCACCGCCGATTTCCCGAGCGCCGAGGCCGCAAAGACCAGCCCGCTTGCCAGCCGCATCTTCGCGGTTCCCGGTATTCAGGGCGTGTTCTTCGGCTCTGACTTCGTGACGGTGACCAAAGCAGAGGCGACCCTGTGGGACCATGTGAAGCCCGGTATTCTGGGCGCGATCATGGAACATTACCAATCCGGCGCGCCTGTGATGCAGGGCGAGGCAGGTTCCGGCCATGCTGACAACCACGCGGTGGAAGACACCGATATCGTGCGTCAGATCAAGGAATTGCTCGATACCCGCGTGCGTCCTGCCGTGGCGCAGGATGGTGGCGACATCACCTTCCACGGCTTTGACCGCGGCGTGGTCTATCTGCATATGCAAGGGGCCTGCGCGGGCTGCCCCTCCTCGACCCTGACGTTGAAAATGGGGATCGAGAACCTGCTGCGCCACTATATCCCCGAAGTGCTTGAGGTGCGCCCTGTTGCCGCCTGAAACGGTTCTCGGCTTTGACACATCGGCCGCGCATTGCGCGGCCGCTTTGCTTTTGCCGGACGGGTCAGTGCTGAACCGGCTGGAGGCAATGGAAAAGGGCCAGGCAGAACGCCTTTTGCCGCTGCTGGAAGACCTGCTGGCCGATGCGGGGCTTCACTGGCGCGACCTGACCCGGATCGGCGTCGGCACCGGCCCGGGCAACTTTACCGGGGTGCGGCTTTCGGTCGCCGCCGCGCGCGGATTGGCGCTTGGGCTGAACATCCCTGCCATCGGGGTCACCCGGCTGGAAGCGCTGGCCCATGGCCTGCCCCGCCCGCTGTTGCTGGCCGAGGATGCAAGGCGGGGTGAGGTCTATGTGCAGGGTTTCGATCTGAATGGCTATGAGGCCGCGCGGTTGATGGCTCTGGCCGATCTGCCCCCCGCCCCCCATCGCAGCGGATCGGGCTTTGCCGATGGGCTTGCCCCCGCCTATCCCATCGCCGAGGCGATTGCCCGCATTGCCGCCGCACGCGCGCCGGGGGCTGCGCCCGCGCCCTTCTATCTGCGCAGCGCCGATGCCGCCCCGCCCGCCGATCCCCCGCCGGTCATCCTGCCGTGACCACCAGTCTGGCCACGGCCTTGGCCGACCTGCACGCCCGCTGCTTCACCACGCCCCGGCCCTGGAGCGCGGCAGAGATTGCGGGGCTGATGCAGGACCCGCTGAATTTCACGCTGATCGAGGGCGAGGCCGCGTTACCAACCGGCTTTCTGATCGGTCGCACGATTGCAGATGAGGCCGAATTGCTGACCGTCGCTGTCGCCCCCGAGGCGCGGCGCGAAGGGCTGGGTCGCAAGCTGCTGCTGCGGTTCGAGGATGCGGCACGGGCGCGCGGTGCGGCCACCGCCTTTCTGGAGGTCGCCGCTGACAATGCCCCGGCTCAGGCGCTTTATGCGACCCGGGGATTCGCGCAAACCGGCTTGCGTAAAGCCTATTACCACCATCCCGACGGGCGGAGCGTGGATGCGCTGGTGATGGCGCGCCCGCTTCACCCGGCAAGCTGACGCAACGGCCCGGCCAAGCGATGTTGAAAATTTGATCGAAAGATCAAGCAGCTGCTCTCGCCGCCGCGATTCCATCTTGACCGACCGCGGCAATCCCGCCCTAATCCCTGCATGAGCCCCGCCGATCTGGATAAAGCCGGGCGGTAAAAGACTTAATGAAAACCGGGAGATTTCCATGACCCTGACGAAAACCCTGCTCGGCGCGGCGGCAACGCTGGCGCTGTCTTCGGCGATGGCAACGGCCGAACCGGCGGTGATCTTCGATCTTGGCGGCAAATTCGACAAATCCTTCAACGAGGCCGCCTATAACGGCGCGCAGAAATGGGCTGAAGAGACCGGCGGCACCTATAAGGAACTGGAGATGCAGTCCGAGGCGCAGCGCGAACAGGCCCTGCGCCAGCTGGCCGAATCCGGTGCCAACCCGGTTGTGACCACTGGCTTCGGCATGTCCGACCCCATCGCCATCGTGGCCCCCGACTATCCCGACACCAAATTCGTGACCATCGACGGCTGGGTTGACCCGGCGACGCATCCGAACGTCCTGTCGATCGGCTTTGCCGAGCATGAGGGGTCGTATCTGGTCGGGATGCTGGCGGGCCTTGCCTCCAAAACCGATACAGTTGGTTTCATCGGCGGCATGGATATCCCGCTGATTCGCAAGTTCGGCTGTGGCTATGCCCAGGGCGTGAAGGCGGTGAAACCGGATGCCAAGGTCATCCTGAGCATGACTGGCACCACCCCCGCCGCCTGGAATGATCCGGTCAAGGGAGCCGAGCTGACCAAGGCCCAGAAGGGCCAGGGCGCAGACGTGGTCTTTGCGGCTGCCGGCGGCACCGGCATCGGCGTGCTGCAAGCCGCCGCTGACGAAGGCATCCTGTCCATCGGCGTCGACAGCAACCAGAACCACCTGCATCCGGGCAAGGTTCTGACCTCGATGCTGAAACGCGTTGATGTCGCGGTCTACAACTCGTTCAAGGCGGGTGAGGCCCTGGACATGACCCCGCAGGCGCTGGATCTGTCGACCGAAGGCGTGGGCTACGCGCTGGACGACAACAATGCCGCCCTCATCACCCCCGAGATGAAAGCAACGGTCGATGCCGCTGCCGAACAGATCAAGTCGGGCGCGCTGAAGGTGCATGACTACATGGCAGACAACACCTGCCCGGCAGGATCGTTCTGATCGCCATGGCAGGCGCAATTGAACCGGGGCGGCAGGTATCTGCCGCCCCCTTCGCCATCGAACTGAAAGGCATCTCCAAGGCCTTCGGTCCGGTTCAGGCCAACAAGGACATCTCGATCCAGGTCGCCAAGGGCTCGATCCATGGCATCATCGGCGAGAATGGCGCCGGGAAATCGACGCTGATGTCGATCCTCTACGGCTTTTACAAGGCCGATAGCGGCGAGATCCTGATCGATGGTCAGGCCACATCCATCCCCGACAGCCAGAGCGCCATCCGCGCCGGCATCGGCATGGTTTTCCAGCATTTCAAGCTGGTGCAGAATTTCACCGTGCTTGAGAACATCATTCTCGGCGCGGAAGACGGGGCCTTGCTTGCGCCCTCGATCTCCAAGGCGCGCAAAACCCTTGCGGAGCTTGCCCGCGAATACGAGCTGGATGTCGATCCCGATGCGGTGATCGAGGATCTGAGTGTCGGCCACCAGCAGCGCGTCGAGATCCTGAAGGCGCTGTATCGTCAGGCCAATATCCTGATTCTGGATGAGCCGACCGGCGTGCTGACCCCGGCCGAGGCCGATCACCTGTTCCGCATCCTGCGCGGGCTGAAGGATCAGGGCAAGACCATCATCCTGATCACCCACAAGCTGCGCGAGATCATGGAAATCACCGATACCGTCAGCGTGATGCGGCGCGGCCAGATGACGGCCACGGTGAAAACCGCCGAAACCAACCCCGAACAACTGGCCGAGCTGATGGTGGGCCGCAAGGTATTGCTGCGCGTCGACAAGACCCCGGCGCAGCCCGGCCGCACCATTCTGGAGGTCGAGAACCTGCGCGTCACCGACGAACAGGGGGTGGAGCGGCTGCGTGGCGTTAACCTGCAAATCCGTGCGGGCGAGATCCTTGGCATTGCCGGGGTGGCGGGCAACGGCCAATCCGAATTGCTGGAAGTTCTGGGCGGCATCGAACGCGGCACCGGCACGATCCGCATGAACGGGGTGGAGCTGGATCTCTCGGGGCGTCATTCCGATGGCCAAAGCCGCCGCGCTGATGGCATCGCCCATGTGCCCGAAGACCGACAGGTGCTTGGCCTGATCATGGATTTCGCGGCCTGGGAGAATGTGGCTTTCGGCTATCACCACGCGCCGGAATTCCAGAAGAACGCGCTGCTGATGGACAATGCCGCCCTGCGCGCCGATTGCGAGGCCAAGATGGCGCGCTTTGACGTGCGCCCGCCGATCCCTTCGCTTGCCGCCAAGAACTTCTCCGGTGGCAACCAGCAAAAGATCGTGGTCGCGCGCGAGATCGAGCGCAATCCTGACCTGCTGCTGATCGGGCAGCCGACACGCGGCGTCGATATCGGCGCCATCGAATTCATCCACAAGCAGATCGTGGCGCTGCGCGATGCCGGCAAGGCCGTTCTGCTGGTCTCGGTCGAGCTGGACGAAATCATGAGCCTGTCCGACCGCGTCGCCGTGATGTTTGACGGCCGCATCATGGGGGAACGCGATCCCGCGACCACCGATGAGCGCGAGCTGGGATTGATGATGGCCGGCATCGCCGGGGAGAGCGCCCAATGACCAAATTGCCGACCTGGGCCGATGTGGTTCTTGTGCCCGTGATTTCGCTGATCCTTGCCGCCCTGGTCTCGGCCGTGGTGCTGCTGGCCATCGGGCAAGACCCGATGCAGGCGCTCAGCGTCATGGTCAATGGCGCGATCATGACCCCCTATGGCTGGGGATACACGCTTTACTATGCCACATCCTTTATTTTCACCGGCCTGTCGGTGACGGTGGCCTATCATGCGGGCCTGTTCAATATCGGCTCGGAAGGTCAGGCACAGATCGGCGGGCTTGGCGTGGCGCTGTGCTGCCTTTTCCTGCCCTGGCCGCATTGGACGCTGGCCCTTGTTGGTGCCATGCTGGCGGCCAGTGCGTTCGGCGCGGCCTGGGCGGCGATCCCGGCCTATCTGCAGGCCAAACGCGGCAGCCATATCGTGATCACCACGATCATGTTCAACTATATTGCTGCTGCACTGATGATCTACATTTTGGTGGATTTCCTGCGCCCGACCGGCAGCATGGACCCGGCCTCGGCGCGCTTTGCTGCCACCACCGCCCTGCCGAAATTCCACGAATTGCCGCTGATCAGCGATCTGTTCCTGCGCTACACCGCCGAGGGCGCGGTGCGCCTCGATCCGCAGGGCAACCCGATGTATCAGAAGGTGCCCGCCAATATCAGCTTCTTCCTTGCCCTTCTGGCCTGCGTCGCGGTCTGGGTGCTGCTCTGGCATACGCGGTTGGGCTATATGATCCGGGCCTTTGGCAAATCCGACAAGGCCGCGCGCTATGCCGGGATCTCGGCGGTGAAGATCACCATGATCACCATGCTGATTTCCGGGGGGCTTGCGGGCCTAATGGCCATCAACAATGTGATGGGTCAGGCCGGTCGCCTGTTGCAGAACTCGGCCGAAGGGGCGGGCTTCATCGGCATCGCCGTGGCGCTGATGGGGCGCAATCACCCGCTGGGCGTGGTGATGGCCGCGATCCTGTTCGGCTTTCTCTATCAAGGTGGTGCGGCGCTCGGGCTGGAGACCACGATCCCGATGGAGCTGCGCATCGTCGTGCAGGGCCTTGTGATCCTGTTCACCGGCGCGCTGGACCATATGGTGCGGATGATGCTGGGCCTTGTCTTCCGCCCGCGTCAGGCTTGAGGAGACGGCGATGGATTACGCAACCTTCCTCCAGATCCTCGACACCACGCTGCGTCTGGCGACACCGCTGCTGTTTGCCTGTTTGGCCGGGCTTTACTCCGAACGCGCGGGCATTTTCGACATCGGGCTTGAGGGCAAGATGCTGATGGCCGCGATGTGCGCGGGGTCGGTGGCCTTCCTGACCGGCTCGGTCTGGCTGGGTGTGCTGGCGGCGATCGGCGGCTCGCTGGTCTTCGCGCTGGTGCATGGCCTGGCCTCGATCACCTTCCGCGGCAATCAGCTGATTTCCGGCGTCGCGCTGAACTTCGTGGCCTCGGGCATCACCATTCTGGTCACGCTGGCGCTGTTCAATCAGGGCGGGCGCACCCCCCCGCTGGAAGGCGGCGCAAGGATGCAGGAAATCACCCTGCCATTGGCCGATACCCTGCGCGGCGTGCCGCTTCTGGGGCCGTTCTATGCCGATGTGATCTCGGGCCACCCGCTGCTGGTCTATGTCGGCCTCTTGCTGGTGCCCGCGACATGGTGGCTGCTCTATCGCACGCGCTTTGGCCTGCGCCTGCGCGCAGTGGGCGAAAACCCGGCCTCGGTCGATACCGCCGGTGTCTCGGTCGCCCGGATGCGCTTTGCCGCCGTGCTGATCGCCGGTGTCCTTTGTGGTCTTGCGGGGGCCTATATGGCCACTGGCTTGCAGGCAGGCTTTGGCCGCGAGATGACCGCCGGGCGCGGCTATATCGCACTGGCCGCCCTGATCTTTGCCAAATGGCGGCCTTGGCACGCACTTTGGGCCTGTCTGCTGTTCGGCTTCTTCCAGTCGCTGGCGCTGCGCCCCGACGTGCTGGAGAATCTCGGGATGAAGATCCCGGTGCCCGCGCTCGACGCGCTGCCCTATGTGCTGACGGTGATCGTGCTGGCAGGTCTGGTTGGCAAGGCCATACCGCCGCGCGCCGGTGGCGAGCCCTATGTGAAGGAACGCTGAGATGTCCGATCTGCTGTCTTTGGTCCAGGCCCGCGCCGGGGCGGCCCCCGTGCGGCTTGGCCTGATCCTTGGCTCCGGCCTTGGCCATCTGGCGCAGGCCGTGCAGGGCGTGGCGATCCCCTATGGTGATCTGCCCGGCTTTCCACATGCGGGCGTATCTGGCCACAATCCCAATCTGGTGATCGGCGATCTGGAAGGCGTGCGCGTCGCAGTCTTCGGCGCGCGTGAGCATTACTATGAGAACGGCAATCCGGCTGCGATGCGCCCGGCGCTGGAGCTCTTGAAGGCGCTTGGGGCCCAGGCTTTGATTGCGACCAATGCCGCCGGATCGCTGCGCCCGGATATTCCGCCGGGCGATCTGATGCTGCTGTCGGATCACATCAACTTCTCGGGCTTGAACCCGCTGATCGGCGAACGGACGGACGCGCGTTTCGTGCCGATGGGCGATGCCCATGACCCGGCCCTGCGCGCGGATCTGCGCGCGGCAGCCGAGGCCGAGGGTGTGGCGCTGCCCGAGGGCGTCTACACTTGGTATTCCGGCCCAAGTTTCGAAACCCCGGCGGAGATTCGCGCCATCAAGATCCTGGGCGGGGATGCGGTCGGCATGTCCACCGTGCCCGAGGTGATCCTGGCCCGCTTCCTCGGGCTGCGGGTCGCCGCCATCTCGACCATTACCAATATGGCGCAGGGCATGTCGGACGAGAAGATCAGCCACGAGCACACCAAGGCCATGGCCCCCTTGGGGGCGGCCAAGCTGGAACGCGTGCTGCGCCGCTTCCTGCGCAACCTCTGAACGCACGGGCGGGTGCCGCCGCTTCCCGCCCATACGCTGCCCGCCAAGCAACTGTCTGCGACATAGGTCTCTGCCATTTCGATGCCTCCATCAAGGCCGCGAAAAGGCAGTCCCATCCGCCATCAGGACATTCAGGGGCAAAAGACAACGGCTGGCTCGTCATTTTCAGTCATCAACTATCCCCGCGGGAAGGTGCCCAAGTGCCTTGAGCGCAGACAGCCCCCCTGTCTTTTTCGCCCCCCAAGATTGCGCCGGAAATGCCGCAAAAGCACCGATAAGTGACGTCTGCGGGTTTGACTTTCCCGGCCCATGCCGCGACTCTGGCATCGAAAGACCGATGCGAGCCGCGCCATGCAACTCTACCTCCCGATTGCCGAGGTTTCGGTCAATGCCTATGCCCTGATCGGCATTGGCGGGCTGGTGGGCTTCCTGTCCGGCCTGTTCGGTGTGGGTGGCGGCTTCCTGATCACGCCGCTGCTGTTCTTCATCGGTGTGCCACCGGGCGTGGCGGTGGCGACCGGGGCCAATCAGGTCGTGGCCTCCTCGATCTCTGGCGTGATGGCGCAATTGAAGCGCAAGGCGGTGGATTTCCGCATGGGTGCGGTGCTGCTGATCGGGGGGCTGTTCGGTTCCGGCATCGGCATCTGGGTCTTTGCCCGGCTGACCGCACTGGGTCAGGTCGATCTCTTCGTGCAATTGGCCTATGTGATGTTTCTCGGCGTCGTCGGTGCCATGATGATGCAGGAAAGCCTGCGCTCCATGTTGCGGGCACGTCGCGCCGGTGGCGTGGTGATCCGGCGGGCCCATGTCCATACCTGGGTGCATGGGATGCCGTTCAAGATGAAGTTCCGCGCCTCGGGGCTTTACATCAGCGTGTTGCCGCCCCTGGCGATCGGGGCCTTTGTCGGCTTTTTGTCGGCGGTGATGGGGGTCGGTGGTGGCTTCATCATGGTGCCCGCGATGATCTACCTGCTGGGGATGCCGACCAAGGTCGTCATCGGCACCTCGCTGTTCCAGATCATCTTCACCACCGCTTTCACCACCGTCATGCACGCCGTGGCAAGCCAGACCGTTGATATCATGCTGGCGCTCCTGCTGATTGTCGGCGGGGTGATCGGGGCGCAGTTCGGGGCCCGGTTCGGGGTGCGCCTGAAGGCCGAGCAATTGCGCATCCTATTGGCCGCGCTGGTGCTGCTGGTCTGCTTCAAGGTGGCGATGGATCTGGTCCTGACACCGGCCGAGTTCTATTCGATCATGCCGGGGCGGCTGCCATGATGCGCCTATTCGCCCTTCGGGCCGCCTTGCTTGCAACCCTGGCCGTCACGGCGCTGCCCGTGATGCCCCTGCCGCTTGCGGCGGAAACCATCGTCGCGGGCCTGTCGCAATCGTCGGTCTCGATCACCGCCGATTATGCCGGGTCCGAAATCCTGATCTATGGTGCCGTGAAGCGTGAGGAGCCGATCCTGCCGGGGCGATCGCTGCGCGTCATCATCACGGTTTCGGGTCCGGATCTGCCGGTGGTGGTGCGCCGCAAGGATCGCGTTGGCGGCATCTGGATCAACACCGACCGTATCCGCCCCGGCGCGGTGCCCAGCTTTTATGCCGTGGCCACCTCTGCCCCGCTGGAAGATGCGATCAGCCCCGAGGAGGATCTGATGCAGGGCATCACCCTGCCCCGGATTCTGCGCGATGGCGATGCCCGCAGCCAGCCCTTTCTGGATGCGATCCGCCGCATTCGCACGGCCGAGGGGTTCTATTCGGTCAAAGAGAACACCATCGCGCTGACCGAGGAGACGCTGTTTCGCACCGATGTGCTGCTGCCAACCGCGCTGGTCGAGGGCAATTACACCGTGCGCGTCTTTCTGACCCGCGATGGAAAGGTCGTGGACAGCGTGAAGCGCACGATCTGGGTGCGCAAGGCAGGGCTGGAGCGGTTCATCTACAATGCCGCGCATGACCAGCCCCTGCTTTATGGGCTGGCCTCGCTCTTGATGGCGGCGCTTGCCGGTTGGGGGGCGTCGGCGCTGTTCTCGCGCCTTCGCTGGTAGACATCAGGCGCTCAGCCGCGCCTCGATGGCAGGCCAACGCCGGGCCAGTGTCGCGCCACGCAAGACATTCAGCAGCATCAGCGCCGCCCAAAGTCCGTGATTGCCAAAGGCCGGCAGCAGCAGCGCCAGGGCTGCCGCATAGATCGCCACGCAAAGGACCATCGCATTGCGCATCTCACGCGTGGCGGTGGCCCCGATAAAGATGCCATCATAGATCCAGCTGACGATGCCGATCAGCGGTGCGGCAACCAGCCACCACAGGAAATGCCGCGCGGTCTCGCGCACATCCGGGGCGGTGGTCATCAGATCGATCATCGCAGGCCCGGCCAGCGCGAAAACCGTGGATAATGCCAAAGCCCCGCCAATTCCCCATTGGAAGGATATCCGCACCGATTGCCGCACCCCCTCGCGCCAGCGTGCGCCGACGGCCTGCCCCACCAAAGTTTCGGCCGCGAAGGCGAAACCGTCCAGCGCATAGGCCGTCACCTCCACGAACTGCAACAGCACCTGATTGGCCGCCAGCGTCACATCCCCCAGACCCGCGCCAAAGAACAGGAAGGCAGTAAAGCTGCCCTGCAACAGCACCGAGCGGATCATGATATCGCCATTCACCCCGGCCATGCGGCGCAGCGCCAGCCGGTCAAGCAGGCGTGCGCCACCGGCCCGCAGCCCGTCGCGGCACAGCCAGAGACCAAGTGCCAGCCCTGACCATTCCGCGATCAGCGTCGCAGAGGCCACGCCCGGAATGCCCCAACCAAGGCCAAGGACGAACCAAAGATCGAGGCAGATGTTCAGCCCGTTCATCCAGAGTTGCAACAGCAGCACGCCGCGGGTGCGTTCCAATGCTAGCAACCATCCGGTGACCGCATAAAGCGCGATGGTGGCCGGTGCCCCCCAGATGCGGATCGCCAGATATTGCCGGGCCATTGTCTCGACTTCGGCGGAGGCCGGTGCAAGGCGGAAGGCCCCCCAGAACAGGGCGCCTTGCGTCAGAACCAGAACCAGCCCCGCCGCGATGCCGATCAACAGCGCGCGGATCAGCACGGCGTTGCGTTCATCCAGCGCCCCGCGCCCCTGCGCCTGCGCGGCTAGCCCCGTGGTGCCCATGCGCAGAAAGCTGAAAATCCAGTAAAAGCTGGCAAGAATGACTGCCCCGACGCCAACGGCCCCGATGGGGGCGGCCTGCCCCATCTGCCCGATGACGCCCGTGTTCACCGCGCCAAGCAGCGGCACCGTGGCATTGGACAACACGATGGGCACCGCAATGCGGAACACCCGGCGATGGGTGATCGGGGCGCGCGCCGCCTGTTCCAAGGCTTAGCCCTCGCGATCCGGCATCAGGAAATGCCCGGTCGCCTGCGCAAAAAGCCGCGCCCGATTGTCCTGCCAGGCCTCGACATGAACCGAGGCATAACGCCGCCCCGAGCGATTGACCCGCGCCCGCGCATAGGCATCGCGCGGCAGGCCGGATCTCAGATAATCCACCGTGAAATCAATGGTCTTTGGCAGGCGCGGAAAGGGCTGCCCCTCGGCCAGCGGATCAATGCGCCCGGCCTCCATCTCTTCCCAGAGCATGGACCAGCTCAGCTCGATAATCGCAGTCACCTCAAGGAAGGCCGCGATTGCACCGCCGTGCAGGGCGGGCAACATCGGATTGCCGATAAGGTCTTCCTTATAGGGCATCACCGCCGTCAGCTCATCACCGCGGCGGTCAAACTCTATGCCAAGAAAGCCGATATAGGGCACGCCATCGACCAGACGGCGCAGCATCGCATCGCGACGCCCCTTGACCACCTGCACGGGTTCGGGCCTGCGACGGTCGCTCATGCGGAAGCCCCCCGGCGGTCAAAGGTGAAGGCTCCTGTGGCCGAGGCCACGGGCCGGGCCTCATCCTCATCGGTGGCGACCACCCGCACGAAGGCCACGCTGCGGGTGACATGATAGCATTCCGCCCTTGCGCGGATGCGCTGCCCCGGCGTTGCCGGGCGCATGTAATCAATGCGCAGATCGATGGTGGCTGTTGTCGCCGGTGCAGCCGGATGTCCCATCACCGCCGCCCCCGAGGCGGTATCCATCAAGGCAGAGACTGCCCCGCCATGGATCACCCCGGTCGCCGGATCGCCGATGAACCGCGTGTCATAGGCCATGGACAGCGTGGCCCTGCCCTCGCCAAAGGCTTCCATCTCCATGCCAAGCGCGCGGGCATGTGGCAAAGCCTGAATGAAGATCCGTGCCTGATCCAGCAAATCCGCCATGATGCCTGCCCCCTGTTTACTACCATCTGACACCGCCGGGCACCTGCCCGCAAGCGCGAAGGCGCAGGAAAGGCCCGTCGAAATGCGCCCCCCTTCGTCCCTTTGCATCCCGCCATTGCACAGGTCGCGCCTTCGCCGCTAGTCTGCGCCACAAGCAGAAGGGGCGAGGGTATGAACGACGTCAGGTTGAGCTTCAAGGAGATGTGCGCCCGTTTCGAGGTCACGCCCCGCACGCTGCGCTATTACGAATATATCGAACTGCTCGCGCCGGAAAAGGAAGGCCGATCGCGCTTTTATGGCCCCCGCGAGATCGCCCGCATGACCTTGATCCTGCGCGGGCGGCGCTTTGGCTTCGGGTTGGAAGAGATCCGGCAATGGCTGCTGATCTACCAGCAAAAGGGCACCAAGCCGCAGCTTGAAGCCTGGATCGCGATGGCCGACCGCCAGTTGGGCGCATTGGCGCAGCAGCAGGCAGAATTGCTGACCGCCATCGAGGATCTGCGGGCGCTGCGCGACACCGCACAGGCGCAGCTCGATGGCTGAGGGGGCGATCCTCAAAGGCTGCCATTGCCCTGATTCTTGCCCTTCCCCGGCCGGATCGCGCCTGACCCTGGGTCAGAATATTGCGCATTTCCTATGGCCGATTTCGTGACATTACGTCATCCGAAAACTGACGTGACGTTCCATTTACGTCAACGTCAAAGACTCTGGTATCCATGGCCGTGACCTCACATCTTTGACGCAGGGTAATCTGCAAGAGAAGAGCCATGCCGAACCACAAGCCAATCGAACGGACCAGCGTATCCCGGGCGGCAATGCCGCCCCGCGCCGAGGTCATGACGATCCGCGAGATGTGCGAAGCCTTCGAGGTCACACCCCGCACCCTGCGGTTTTACGAGCAGAAGGAACTTCTGTTCCCGATCCGTCAGGGCACACGCCGCCTGTTCACCCGCCGCGACCGCGCGCGCCTGAAGCTGATCCTGCGCGGCAAGCGCTTTGGCTTCAGCCTTGAGGATATTCGCCAGCTGCTGGACATGTATGACCGCGATCCCGGTCAGCAGGAAGCACAGCTGAGCCGCACCTATGCGCTGGCCCAGGAACGTCTGGCCGCCATGGAGGCGCAACGCGACGAACTGAACGAGGCGATCACCGACCTCAAGGCCCAGATGGCCTGGGGCCAGGACATGCTGACCGCCCTGCGCCGCAGCAACCGGCCTTGAACCCATGTGCGGTCCGCCAGCCGTGACGCCTGGCCCCCGCCGCTGACATCAGAGGGAGAGACTGATGACCCGCTACACCGCCCCCTTGAAGGACATGCAATTCTTGCTGCAGGAGGTGCTGAAGGTCACCCAATCCGATGTGCCGGGCTATAGCGATCTGGATGCGGGCTTCACCGCCGCCGTGCTGGAGGAAGCGGGCAAGGTCGCGTCAGAGGTGCTGGAGCCGCTGAATGCCGTGGGTGATCGCGAAGGCTGCGTGCTGGAAAACGGCACAGTGCGCACGCCCGAAGGCTTCAAGGCGGCCTTTGCAGCGATGAAAGAGGGCGGTTGGACCGCGCTGGATTGCGACCCCGAATATGGGGGTCAGGGTCTGCCCTATCTGATGCAATCGGCGGTGGGCGAAATTTTCGTTTCGGCCAATATGGCCTTCAACATGTATCAGGGCCTGACCCACGGGGCCTATTCGGCGATCCATGCCCATGGCACGGCAGAGCAGAAGGCAACCTATCTGCCGAAGATGGTCAGTTGCGACTGGACCGGCACGATGAACCTGACCGAGCCGCATTGCGGCACCGATCTGGGGTTGCTCCGCACCAGGGCCGAGCCGCAGGCGGATGGCAGCTATCTGATTACCGGGCAAAAGATCTTCATCTCGGCCGGCGATCACGATCTGGCGGAAAACATCATCCATCTGGTGCTGGCCAAGGCCCCCGGCGGTGGCGAAGGCACCAAGGGCATTTCGCTGTTCATCGTGCCGAAGTTTCTGGTCAAAGCCGATGGAAGCCTTGGCGCGCGCAACCCGGTCAGCGTCGGCAAGATCGAAGACAAGATGGGCATCCATGGCAATGCCACCTGCGTGCTGAACTATGATGGCGCGAAGGGCTGGCTGCTGGGCGATCTGCACAAGGGAATGCGCGCCATGTTCACGATGATGAACGAGGCGCGGATCGGTGTGGGTCTGCAAGGCTATGCCGTGGCCGAGGGTGCCTATCAGAATGCCGTCGATTACGCCAAGGACCGGCTGCAGGGCCGTGCGGTGACCGGGTCTGAGAACCCTTCAGGCCCCGCGGATCCGCTGATCGTGCATCCCGATATCCGGCGCAGCCTGATGGATCAAAAGAGTTTTCTGGAGGGCGCGCGGGCGCTGACCTTCTGGGGTGCCTCGCTGATCGACCGGCATCACCGGCTGCAGGATGCGGCGGCGGACGGGCTGATCGGGTTGCTGACCCCGGTCATCAAGGGGTTCCAGACCGACAAGGGATTCGAGATGGCGGTGCAGGCCCAGCAGATCTTTGGCGGGCATGGCTATATCGAGGAACAGGGCATGTCGCAATTCGTGCGCGATGCCCGGATCGCCATGATCTATGAAGGCGCAAATGGCGTGCAGGCCCTTGATCTGGTCGGGCGCAAGCTGGCCGCCGATGGCGGCAGGCATGTCATGGCATTTTTCGATCTGGTCAAGGCTGAATGCAAGGCGCATGACGGGGACGCCCGCATGGCTCCCTTTACCGATGCGCTGAAACTGGCCTCAAAACAGATGCAGGCCGCGGGGATGTTCTTCATGCAAAACGGCATGAAAAACCCCAATGCGGCGCTGTCGGGCAGCAATGACTTCATGCATCTGATGGGTCATGTCTGCCTTGGCCTGATGTGGACAAGGATGGCAAAGGCGGCCCTGGTCGCGCTGGATGGCGGAACGACGGACGCGGCATTCTACGAGGCCAAGCTGGCGACGGGACGCTATTACATGGCGCGGCAATTGCCTGCCTGCGCGATGCATCTGGCGCGTATTGAAACCGGGGCCGATCCGGTGATGGCGCTGCCCCCCGAGGCGTTCTAGACTGCGGTCAAAGGGGTCCGATTTTTCGTCGAAAAATCGGGCCCGGCCCAACCGGAGACACCAATGCCCCGCCGCTTTCGCCTGACCCGCCGCTTTCCCGTTGCAATGACGGAAGACGGCTATCGTCGCCTAAGGTCCTTCGCGCAGGAGGCGGGTCTGGACGAGGGCGAGGCGCTGTCTTTCCTGTTTGAAAACTGGTCCAGTGTCATTGACCATGACAACCTGACGCACCGCCTGCGGCTGTTCAACGCCGAGATCGACGCGCGCAAGCGTTGATCGCCACTGCCCTGGCGCAATGAATGTCAGACTGTAGCGCTTTGGATGCGGCGCTTCAGATGGGCGCTTCAGGCCCCCAAAACCACAGCCCCGAAGCGCCTCAGGCCTTCGCCTTACGCTCCGGCACGATCTGCTGCACGATGCCGGCAAAGGTCAGGTAAAGCGAAGTAATCACCAGCCCCCAATGCGCCCAGCTTTGCGCATGGAAATCGACCCAGGCGGCCCAGCCGGCAAAGAAGGTCCAGGCGATCGCCATTGGCAGCGTCAGGTTGTGCCACCGCTGGGTCCGGGTCGGGTGCACGAATTTCAGATTGGTGAACATCGTCACGGTCAGCGCGATGACAGAGCCCAGAATGATGCTCTCATCCGGGCGGATTGCGAACATCACCAGCACGAACATGTTCCAGCAGGCCGGGAAACCGGCAAAGGACCAGTCCTTGGTCTTCATCCGGGTATCGACGAAATAGACCACCGAGCCATAGGTGATGACTATGATCGCGGTCCACCCCGTCCAGCCCGGCAGAAGGTCGGATTTGAACAGCGCAAAGGCCGGGATGAAGACATAGGTCAGATAGTCGATGATCAGGTCCAGCAACTGCCCGTCATAGGTCGGCCAGTTGTGTTTCACGTCATAGCGCCGCGCCAGCGGGCCATCGAGCCCGTCAACGAACAGCGCCACCACCAGCCAGAGGAACATCATGTCCCATCGCTCTTCCACCGCGGCCAGCATGGCAAGCATGGCCAGAACGGCCCCGGTGGCGGTGAAAAGGTGAACGAGAAGGGCTTTGATACGCAGGGACATGGTCACCCTTTCCTTCAACTTCCTGTGAATCGCAACTGTAAATTGGCGGATCCGGCGCTTCTTGGCCGGATGGCTCCGTATACCCTTTAGTCGGCAGCGCGTCTGCCCCCAAGGCTAGATCTGCCCCCGGGGCCCGCGCCATGGCCCGCACGCGGATGGCTGGCCTCATAGACCTCCATCAAACGCGCAGCATCGACGCCGGTATAGGCCTGGGTCGTCGACAGCGAGGCATGGCCCAGAAGCTCCTGAATGCTGCGCAGATCGCCGCCCGCCGACAGAAGATGGGTGGCAAAGCTGTGGCGCAGCGCGTGCGGCGTGGCGGTGGCCGGCAGGCCAAGGCGGTTCCTCGTCCGCTCCATTGCCGCAGCGATCAGGCGCGGGTTCAGCGCGCCACCGCGCGTGCCACGAAACAGCGGCTGATCGGGTGTCAGGTCATAGGGGCAGAGACCCGCATAGCGCGTGACGGCATCCTGTGCCGCAGGCAGCACCGGCACGATGCGTTCCTTGCCGCCCTTGCCGCGAATGCGCAGCGTCTGGGGCAAGGGAAGATCCGCCCCGGTCAGGCCAAGCGCCTCGGAAATCCGCAGGCCACAACCATAAAGCAGCGTGACCACCGCCGCATCGCGGGCCGCGATCCAGGGCTGGCGCGCATCATCGCCGACCGTGTCCAGCACATCGGCCGCCGCCTCCACCGATAGCGGGCGGGGCAGTTTCTTTTGAAAGCGCGGCGCGCGGGCGGACAGGATCGCGGTCGCGTCCCCGCCCTGCCGGTCGGCCAGCCAGGCGCTGAACCCTTTAACGGCCGACAGCGCCCGCGCGACCGAACGCGGGGCAACGCCCCGCCCGCGCTCATGCGCCATCCAGGCCCGAAGATCGGCGACCGGCAGATTGACCAGGGGCGCCAGCCCCTCCGTGCCACCACGATGCTGCGCCAGAAAAGCCAGCCAACCCCGCACATCCGCCGCATAGGCCGTGATCGTCTTGTCGGCCCGCCCGTCCAACGCGCGCAGATGGGTCAGCCATTCCTCCAGTGCCGCCCGCGCGGCAGGAGAGATGGCCAGCGTGTTCATGACAGCCAGCGGCGCATCGTCCGCTCGAACACGCCCGCAAAGAAGGCCAGCAGATCGGTGCCATGGGTCGGCTTGAAGTGATGCGGGTCTTCCGCCCCCATCACCAGCAGCCCCGGCAGACGCCCCTTGCCGAAATCCAGCCGCATCAGCGCCTCGGACCGGATCCAACCGGCGGTTTCGCCGTAAATCTGGTTGGAGGACGGGATGGTCTGGCGCAGGGTCACGGGGCGCAGGCTGACATTGCGCCCGCCCGAGACATATTCGGCGATGAAGCCCGGCCCGGCCACGAACAGCACATCGCCCAGACGGCGCAGCGCGGGGTCTTCGGCCTCTTGCACCGATTCCAGCACAAGGCGGATGCAATCGACGCGCAGGGTCTGCGCCACGTCACCGGCAAGGCTTTTCAGAAAATCCTCGAAACTCAGCGGATCGAGCATCTGCAGGATGGCGCGATGCACCTGATTGGTTCCCGCGAGGTTTTCGTAAGCTGCTGCGATGACCCCGCGATGGGTGTCCTCCAGCCGCTCCAGCCGACCTTCCAGCCGCTCCATCGCAATGCCGCGCAGATCGACGACATTGCCGCCCATGGCGCGTTCATTGGCCGCGATCAGCGCCCGCATCAGATCACGATCTTCCAGAATGACTTCCGGCTTTTCCAGAATCCGATCGCGAAGGTCCGGCTCGATCATCGGCTTTGCCTGTTTGTTGATTTGCGACAAGTCTACCAAATAGCAGACGCGGTTGTCGCGGAAGAAATGTTCGATGGAGGAATCTGGGCGATCAGGCCGAACCTCGATCAAGCCCGCTTGCGGCCGCAGCCGAAGGGCTGGCGGGGGCCCAAAAGGCCCCCGCCCTGTCCCGGATTACAGGATCTTCTGGCCGGTCTTGGCCCAGTCTTTGACGAACTGGTCCAGCCCCTTGTCGGTCAGGACATGGCTGGCCAGACCCTTGATGACCGACGGCGGCGCGGTCATCACATCGGCACCCACCAGCGCACATTGCGTGACGTGGTTGGCAGAACGGACCGAGGCCGCAAGGATCTGGGTCTCGAAACCATAATTGTCATAGACCTGACGGATATCGGAGATCAGCTCCATCCCGTCGAGGTTGATATCGTCCAGACGGCCGATGAAGGGGCTGATGAAGGTGGCACCGGCCTTGGCCGCGATCAGGGCCTGATTGACACTGAAGCACAGCGTCACGTTCACCATCTTGCCTTCACCAGAAAGCACCTTGCAGGCTTTCAGACCATCCCAGGTCAGCGGCACTTTCACAGTGATGTTCGGCGCGATCTCGGCCAGTTTGCGGCCCTCGGCGATCATCTCGTCCGCTTTCAGCGAGACGACCTCTGCCGAAACCGGGCCATCGGTGATCGAGCAGATCTCGCGCGTGACTTCCATGATGTCACGGCCAGATTTCAGGATGATCGAGGGGTTGGTGGTAACGCCATCCACCATGCCGAAATCGTGCAGTTCACGAATGGCATCGACATCGGCACTATCAACGAAGAATTTCATGGGGCATGTCCTCCCAGGGGGTTGCAGGCGCTCTCGGCGCCGTATTAGCCCATGGAGGCGACCGGGGAAAGAAAGGATTGGCCGTGGAGCGGGTGTTTGCGCAGGGCGAAAGGGTCGGCGTGATGCTGACCGAGCCGCTCGGGCGGGCGCTCTCGGGCAGTCTGGACTATCGCGCGCCCGAAGGTGGCTGCGGCGTGGGCGACTATGTCGAGGTGCCGCTGGGCCCCCGCAAGATGCTCGGCGTGGTCTGGGGGAACGGCGACGGCACGTTTGATGCGGCCAAACTGCGCGCGATCTCGAGGGTGCTGGAGGCCCGCCCGATGCGGGCGGAGCTGCGCCAGTTCCTGACCCGCGCCGCCGATTACACGCTGACCCCCCTGCCCGCAATGCTGCGGCTTGCCACCCGCGCGCCCGGTCTGGGCGAGGCCCCGGGGATGCGCAAGCTCTATCGGCTGGGCGGGCCGGTGCCCAACAAGCTGACCGATGCGCGCCTTCGGGTGATCGAGGCGCTGCGCGATTTTGGCGGGGCGGGCGTCACCTTGGGCGAGCTTTGCGAGGCCGCCGCCTGTTCGTCATCCGTGGTCAAGGGGCTGGTCACGGCGGGCGTTCTGGTCGAGGCCGAGGCACCGCGCGATCTGCCCTTCCCCGATCTGGATCCCTCCGGCGGGGTGCGCCTGCAGGGCGATCAGGTCGCCGCGGCAGATGCGCTGGTCGCGGCCATGGCACAGGGTGGGTATGGCACCACGCTGCTGAAGGGCGTGACGGGCTCCGGCAAGACCGAGGTCTATCTTGAGGCGGTAGCGGAATGCCTGCGGCAAGGGCGGCAATCGCTGGTGCTGCTGCCCGAGATCGCCCTGACGGCTGAATTCCTGACCCGGGTCGAGGCGCGTTTTGGGGCACGCCCCGCCGAATGGCATTCCGGCGTCACCCAGACCGAACGCCGCCGGGTCTGGAAGATGGTCTCGGAAGGCCAGGCCCAGATGGTGGTCGGCGCGCGCTCCGCGCTTTTCCTGCCCTTCCAGCAGCTTGGCCTGATCGTCGTCGATGAGGAACATGATACATCCTACAAGCAGGATGAGGGTGTGCACTACAATGCCCGCGATATGGCGGTGCTGCGCGCGGCGATCTGTGGCGCGCAAGTGGTGCTGGCCTCGGCCACTCCCTCGCTGGAAAGCTGGGCCAATGCCGATCAGGGCAAATATCTGCGCCTTGATCTTGGGTCGCGCTTCGGGGCGGCAGAACTGCCCGAGATGCGCGCCATCGACATGCGCGACGAGCGCCTGCCCGCCAATCGCTGGATTTCCGAGGCGCTGGCGCAGGCGGTCAATGCCCGTCGCGCGGCGGGTGAGCAGTCGCTATTGTTCCTGAACCGCCGCGGCTATGCGCCGGTCACACTCTGCCGGGCCTGCGGCCAACAGGTCGCCTGCGATCATTGCGATGCGCGGATGGTGGAGCACCGCTTCCTCAAGCGGCTGGTCTGCCATCAATGCGGCGCGACCAAGCCGGTGCCCGAGGCCTGCCCGTCCTGCGGGGTCGAAGGCCGCATGGCCGCTGTCGGCCCGGGGGTGGAGCGGCTGGCAGAAGAGGTGGCGGAACGGTTCCCGGACGCCAAACTCGCCATCCTCAGCTCTGACCTTTTCGGCTCGGCCCGCGCCTTGAAGGCCAAGATCGAAGAGATCGCGGCAGGCGAGGCCGAGATCGTCATCGGCACCCAGATCGTGGCCAAGGGCCACAACTTCCCGCTGCTGACGCTGGTGGGGGTGATCGACGCCGATCTCGGGTTGCAAGGGTCGGACCTGCGCGCGGCGGAACGCACGTTTCAGCTGATGCGGCAGGTGGCGGGGCGCGCGGGCCGCAGCGGCGACCGCAAGGGGCTGGCGCTGATGCAGACCCATCAGCCCGACCATCCGGTGATCCGCGCCATCCTTGGCGGCGATGAAGAGGCGTTCTGGCGCGCCGAGGCCGCCGAGCGCCGCGCCTCCGGCGTGCCGCCCTATGGCCGCATGGCAGGCATCGTGCTGTCGGGCAGCGATGTGGCCCAGGTCTTCGATTTTGGTGCCGAACTTGCCCGCCGCGATGGCCCGTTGCGCAGGATCGGCGCGCAACTCTTCGGCCCGGCCCCTGCCCCGATTGCACGCGTGCGCGGACGCCACCGTGTGCGCCTCTTGATCAAGGCCGAAAAGACCGCACCGATCCAGCCCGCCATTGCCGCCTGGCTTGCGCAGTTGAAACCACCGGGTGATCTGCGCGTCAGCGTCGATATTGACCCCCAAAGTTTTTACTGACCCATCTCACCGCCCTCGTCCTCGCGACATGAGCCCTCGTGCTCCCGGTCCCCGTGCCCCCAGTCTTCGCGCCGTCCAGTCTTCACGCCCCCCAAGTCTTCACCCCCCCGTCTTCGTGGCCTCCCGTCTTTGTCACCCCGGTCGCCGAGGCACCAATCCTCGTGCCCTCGCCCCGCCATGACCCTCGGGACATGGGGCAGGGAAATTGTCCCCCCGACAATTCCCCCCTCGCACCCTGCCAGAACCGGGCGTAGAGATCAGGCCAGTCGTCCAAGCCTTCCCCATCTGACTGGCCCTTCCGCATGACCCGCAGCATCCGCCTTTCCGACGCCGCCCGCCTGCCACTTTGGCAGCGCCCCACCACGCTTTTGTTCATGATGGCGGTGGCCATGCCCCTGGCCTTCGCGACATGGAACGCGCTGCTCAACAATTTTGTCATCGAGAAGGCAGGTTTCACCGGCGTCGAAATCGGCTGGCTGCATACGGTGCGCGAGATCCCCGGCCTGCTGGCGGTCGGCGTGCTGTTGTTCCTGCTGGTCTTGCGCGAACAGGTGATGGCGGGGCTGATGCTGATCCTTCTGGGCAGCGCCACGGCGATGACCGCATGGTTTCCGTCGTTCAGCGGGATCCTCTGGATCACCCTGATCTCCTCCATCGGCTTCCACTATTACGAAAGCTGCAACCAATCCTTGCAGCTTCAGTGGCTGACCCGCGCCGAGGCGCCGCGGGTCCTGGGCAAGCTGGTCGCCGCCGGATCCACCGCCTCGCTGATCGCATATGGCTTGATCGTGCTGTGCTGGAAAACCTTTGACCTAAGTTACAACTTCGTCTTTCTGGCCTCTGGCGGGCTCTGCGCGCTGATCGCGATCTATGCCCTGGCCGCTTTCCCGCGCTTCGAGGCCGAACACAAGCAGCGCAAATCCATCGTGCTGCGGCGGCGCTATTGGCTTTACTACCTGTTCGAGATGCTGAACGGCGCGCGGCGACAGATCTTTGTGGTCTTTGCCGCCTTCATGATGGTGGAACGCTTCGGCTATGGCGTCGAGGCGGTGACCGCGCTGATGCTGGTGACCTTTGTGGCCAATATGGTGACCGCGCCCGCCATCGGGCGGTTTGTGTCGCGCTTTGGCGAGCAGAAGGCGATGCTGATCGAATTCAGCGGGCTGTTTTGCGTCTTCATCGGCTATGGCTGCCTCTATTGGTATGACCTGCCGGGCTGGATCGCCGCCTGCCTCTATGTGGCGAACAATATCTTTTTCGCCATCAGCTTCTCGCACAAGACCTATTTCCAGAAGATCGCCGATCCCGGCGATATGGCAACATCGGCCGCACTTTCCTTCACCATCAACCATATTGCGGCGGTGTTCCTGCCAGCGGGCCTTGGCTATATCTGGGCAACCTCGCCGGATTATGTGTTCATCCTGGCCGCCGGGATCGCCTTCTTGCAGATCCTGCTGTCGTTGCTTGTGCCGCGCAACCCCTCTGCCGGCAACGAGACCCGCCTGCCCGGACTGCACAGCCCCGGTGCTGCGCTTGTCCCGGCGGCGTGATTGGCAAAACCGCGCCCGCGCTCCTATATATCCAGCGGAGAAGACAGCAGCAGATGGAGACACGCATGTTCACCCTGTTCTCTGCCGACAAGATGAAAATGGTCGATCCGGCCAATGCCCTGCCGGGTCGCCCCGATCCCCTGCCCCTGGCCGAGCCGCATTTCCTGTCCGGCCTAGACCTGAAATCGCCGATCCCTGCGGGCATGGAACAGGCCATGTTCGGGATGGGCTGCTTCTGGGGGGTGGAGCGCAAGTTCTGGCAACGTGATGGCGTCTGGCTGACCATGGTCGGCTATGCGGCGGGCTATACGCCAAACCCGACCTATAAAGAGACCTGCACCCAACTGACCGGCCATAACGAGGTCGTGCGGGTGATCTATGATCCGGCGCAGGTCAGCTATGATGATCTGTTGCGGCTATTCTGGGAAAATCATGACCCGACCCAAGGGATGCGGCAGGGCAATGATGTGGGTTCCACCTATCGCTCCGGCATCTATACCTATAGCGCCGAACAGGAGGCCGCCGCCCGCGCCTCGAAAGCGGCCTATCAACAGGCGCTGACCGCCGCCGGGCGCGGCACGATCACCACCGAGATCCTTCCCGCCCCGGTGTTCTACTATGCCGAAGACTATCACCAGCAATATCTGGCCAAGAACCCCGACGGCTATTGCGGCATCGGCGGCACGGGCGTGACCTGCCCGATCGGCCTGGGCGTGAAGGCCTGATCCCAGGCAGACAAGGCGGCGCATCCCGCCCCCGCCCCATGGCAAGGCCTGGCCCGCAACGGGTGCTCAGCATCCGTGCCGCATGGCTCCCATTGGCGCTGCCTTCTGAGTATTTGGACAAGCAGCAAGGATCAGGCCGGCGCGCCAGGCTCCCCAACCCCGCCGCCATCCGCCGCCCAAGCCAATGCTGCAGACCCCGCCCCGGCTTTTGCTGATTGCCCAAATACTCCGGGGGTCCGGGGGCTGGCCCCCGGTTGGCGATATCAGGCGTGACTTGACCGCTGCGCGCGGCGGGTCTATCGCGACCCTGTGCCATGTCCCCGAGGAGCCGCGCCATGCCGACCTATTCCGCCCTGACGACCCTGATGGGCGAGGATGCCGCCGAAGCACTCGGCGAGGCGATCGAGAAGCTCGACCCCGCCCCGGTTGGCGTGGGCGTCTTCGAGATCGAGGATGACAGCGGTCTTTGGGAGGTTGGTGCCTATTTCACCGAGAAGCCCAATACGGTGATGCTGGAAGTGCTGGCGCTTGCCTTCGAGGCCAAGCCCTTCGCGATGTCGGAACTGCCAGAGATTGATTGGGTCGCCCATGTCCGCCGCGAACTGGCGCCGGTCGAGGCGGGGCGCTTCTTCGTCTATGGCAGCCACGATGCCGACAAGGTGCCTGCGGACAGGATTGCTCTGCAGATCGAGGCCACGGTGGCCTTCGGCACCGGCCATCATGGCACGACACTGGGGTGCCTGCGCGCCTTTGACCGGCTGATCGAGGCGGGCTTTGCTCCGGCGAAGGTCGCCGATATCGGCTGCGGCACCGCCGTTCTGGCACTGGCGGCAGCCGCTGTGCTGCCGGATGCGCTGATCATTGCCTCGGATATCGACCGCGTCGCGGTGGATGTCGCCGAGGCCAACGTGGCGATCAACGGGTTGGACGGGCGGCTGGAATGTCTGGAAGCTGCGGGTTTTGCCCATCCGCGTCTGGCCGAGGCCGCGCCTTACGATCTGATCTTTGCCAATATCCTGAAAGGCCCGCTGATCGAGCTGGCCCCGGATATGGCGCGCCATGCCGCCCAGGGCGGGATCGTCATCCTGTCTGGCCTGCTGGTGGTGCAGGCCGAGGCGGTGACGGCGGCCTATCTTGCCGCAGGTTTCACGCTGCAAGCCCGCGAGGATCTGGGCGAATGGTCTGCCTTGGTCATGAAAAAAGACTGAACTCGGGCACCGCGCCTCAATCGCGCCACAATTAGGCCCTAGAAGGGTCTTAAGGTGGGGGCCGTATCGTGGAGTATTGGTATGGCCGATCAAGATTTTAATGAATTTTATGCCCGAGTTGCGCGGGTCGAAAAGGCGCGCGCAAAAGGTTACGGGTTTGAGGCCGATGGCACGCTCGGACGGTCGCATTATCAACGCCCTGCCCGGCGGCGTAAGCGTTTTCTGGCTCCGCTTCTGGTTACGCTTGGGGTGTTCTTCTGTCTGAAGGGCACATTGATGTATCAGATCGGGCAGCACGTTTACGGCGAACGCGTCACCCAGATGCGCGCCGCCGAAAGCGGGATGGAACGTGTTGCAGGATCCATCATGCAGGCCGATCCAGTGACGATCTGGATTGCCGCAAGGATCGAACAGGCGCTTCGGCCCTGATTCTGGAAAACGATCTGAAGATCTCTGATTTGGGGCACCTGAGGGTGCCCTTATTCATGTCGAGGCGTCATCGCGCTTGACCAGCCCTGCCAACCAAATCCCCGGGGCAGAGGCATCCTAAAATGCATAAAGGCCGCGGCCCTTTCGGGTGCGGCCTCAGGCATCGGGTGGAAGGATTTTCACCTCCCCGAAAGAGTCAGTCAGAAGCGGCCTTTGGCGCCGATGTCAGCGATGTCGCCGCGGCACAGACCGATATCGTCCAGCTCGCGATCGGACAGCTTTTCCAGAGCAGAGCGGGTCACGCGCGCGTCGTTCCAATCGGAAGCGGCGGTGAACAGTTTGCCCACGAACTGGATGAAGCGGTAAGTGGTGATAGCGCCAAAGGGCGCCGTACGGGTCGTCTCATAGGCGGCCATTGCGGTGTTCCTCGTTCAAAAACTGCTTAGTCCGAAGGCGTTCTTGCCTTCGCCGAGACAGATATACGGGCAGCGCACAAACGACAACGCACAGCAAAGCATGTCGCACATGCAGAAAGTGCATGGCTCATCGCCATCTGATTGACATGATTTTGTGCCTGTTCCGCGTTTTGCGCGGCTTTCTTGGCGATCCGAGCCCTTGCTGCATTGCAGCGCGTCGGGATCGGGGTGGGAAAGGTCGTTTCCAGAAGCAATGTCTTAATTGCACCTCTCCCGATTGCAAGCGGGAAATTCGCCTTGGCCGATGTTCGCGCTTTGTGCTAGCCTGCGCCAAAAGCACAAACAAGGGGCAGCTATGCGGGTATTGGGGATCGATCCGGGGTTGCGCAACCTCGGCTGGGGTGTGATCGACGTGAGCGGCCCGCGCCTGACCCATGTGGCAAACGGCATCTGCCACTCTGCCCCCGGTGAAGGGGAGGGCGATCTGGCGCAACGTCTGCGCAGCCTGCACAGCCAATTGACCGAAGTGATGCGGATCTACATGCCCGACACGGCGGCGGTGGAACATACCTTTGTCAACAAGGATGCGGTGGCCACGCTGAAGCTGGGGCAGGCGCGCGGCATCGCCTTGCTGGTGCCCGCACAATTCGGGCTGACGGTCGGCGAATATGCCCCAAACGCGGTGAAAAAAACGGTGGTGGGCGTGGGCCACGCCGCCAAGGTGCAGGTCGATCACATGGTGCGCCTGCACCTGCCGGGCGTGAAGATCGTCGGGCCAGACGCGGCGGACGCATTGGCGATTGCGATCTGTCATGCCCATCACAGTCAATCGAGCGGCCGGCTGGAAGCCGCATTGAAGAGGGCGGCAGGATGATCGGCAAGATCTCGGGGCGGATCGACTGGCGCGGGCCGGATCATGTTCTGATCGATGTGCGGGGCGTGGGCTATATCGTCTTCGTCTCGGACCGCACGCTGGCGGCGCTGCCGGGGGTGGGCGAGGCCTGCGCGCTTTACACCGAACTGGTGGTGCGCGAAGACCTTCTGCAACTCTTCGGCTTTCCGACCATGCTGGAAAAGGAATGGCACCGCCTGCTGACCACCGTGCAAGGCGTGGGGGCCAAAGCTGCGATGGCGATCCTTGGCACGCTGGGGGCGGAAGGGGCGGCGCGGGCGATCACCCTGGGCGATGCGCGCGCCATCCAGGCGGCGCCCGGCATTGGCCCGAAGATCGCGCAACGTGTCGTGCTGGAACTGAAGGCCAAGGCCCCGATGGTGATGGCACAGGGCGCGGCCCTGCACAGCGAGGCCACGTTGGACGAGGTGATCGAGGCCCCTGCCCCAGCACCAGCCCGACCTGCGCGCAAGGCTCCGGCAGCCCCGGTCGTCGCGCGTGCGGCCTATAGCGCCGATGCACTGTCAGCGCTGCTGAACCTTGGCTATGGCCAGTCCGATGCGGCGCAGGCGGTGGCACAGGTTTCGGGTGAAGCCCCGGAGGCCGATACCGCCGAGCTGATCCGCCGCGCGTTGAAGCTGTTGATGCCGAAGAGCTGAGGGCTTGAGCCGCGCCCGCCTTCTGCCCATATCGGGGACAGAGAGCGAGGGAGCGGCGATGAGCGGATATTTCAAGACGGCGCTGCTGATGGCGGTCATGACCGCGCTGTTCATGACGGCGGGCGAGCTGATCGGCGGGGCGACCGGGGCGGTGATCGCATTGGTCATTGCTGCGGTCATGAACGTGATGACCTGGTGGGGCAGCGACCGCGCCGTGCTGTCGATGACCGGCGCGCGTCTGGTTACGGAACAATCAGCACCCGATTTTGTGCGCATGGTCAATCGTCTGGCCGATGGCGCGGGCCTGCCGCGCCCGGCCGTCTATATCATCGACAGCGACCAGCCCAATGCCTTTGCCACCGGGCGTGATCCGGCAAATGCTGCTGTCGCCGCCTCGACCGGGTTGCTGCAACGCCTGAGCGCCGAAGAGGTGGCGGCGGTGATGGCGCATGAACTGGCCCATATCAAGAACCGCGACACGCTGATCATGACGATCACCGCAACCATGGCCGGGGCCATCGGGATGCTGGGCAATTTCGCCTTTTTCTTCGGTGGCAATCGCGATCGCCCGGGCGGGGTTCTGACCTCGCTTCTGGTGATGATCTTTGCGCCGATGGCCGCCGCCATCGTGCAAATGGCGATCTCGCGCAGTCGCGAATACGAGGCCGACCGGATCGGGGCCGAGATTTGCGGCCAGCCGATGTGGCTGGCCTCGGCCCTGCGCAAGATCGACCACTTCGCCAAAGGCATCGACAACCGGCAGGCCGAGGCCAATCCCGCACTGGCGCATATGTTCATCATCAACCCGCTGCACGCCCATGCACGGGATGCGCTGTTCTCGACCCATCCCAGCACCGAAAACCGCATCCGGGCGCTGATGGCGATGGCCGGGCCGCAAGCGCGCCCGCAACAGCCGCCCTCGCCCTTTGCCGATCCGCCGGGCCGGACCAACATCCCCCGCGTGCGGCGCTGACAGGTTCCGGGCACCCTTGCCAAACGCGCCGCGTTCGGGGATTGTTCCGGCATGATGCAATCCGATCCCGCCCTCCGCCCCGAGCCTTTGCCCGAAGATCATGATCGGGCGCTGCGTCCGCAGGTGCTGGCGGATTTCGTGGGCCAGGCCGAGGCGCGGGCCAATCTGGCGATCTTCATCGAAAGCGCAAAAATGCGCGGCGAGGCGATGGATCACACGCTGTTCCATGGCCCTCCCGGGCTTGGCAAGACCACGCTGGCCCAGATCATGGCGCGGGAATTGGGGGTGGGTTTCCGCATGACCTCTGGCCCGGTGCTGGCCAAGCCCGGTGATCTGGCGGCGATCCTGACCAATCTGGAACCGCGAGACGTGCTGTTCATCGACGAGATCCACCGCCTGTCCCCCGTGGTGGAAGAGGTGCTTTATCCCGCGATGGAGGATTTCGCGCTGGATCTGGTGATTGGCGAGGGGCCTGCGGCGCGCACGGTGCGCATTGATCTGCAACCCTTCACGCTGGTCGGTGCAACCACGCGCCTTGGACTGCTGACCACACCGCTGCGCGACCGTTTCGGCATCCCGACACGCCTGCAATTCTATACCGAGGAAGAGCTGGATCATATCGTGACGCGCGGTGCCCGCCTTCTGGGCATTACACCCTTGCCCGAAGGCACGCGCGAGATTGCCCGCCGGGCGCGCGGCACCCCGCGCATCGCGGGACGGTTGCTGCGCCGCGTGGTGGATTTCGTGACGGTCGAGGGCGATGGCCGCCTGACCCGGGCCATTGCCGACAAGGCGCTGACCCGGATGGGGGTCGACAATCTTGGGCTTGATGGCGCAGACCGGCGTTACATGCTGCTTCTGGCCGAAAATTACGGCGGCGGCCCTGTGGGGGTGGAAACCATCGCCGCAGCCTTGTCGGAAAGTCGGGATGCGATTGAAGAGGTGATCGAGCCTTATCTGCTGCAACAGGGCCTGATCCAGCGCACACCGCGTGGGCGGATGCTGGCAATGAAAGCCTGGCGTCATATCGGGATCGAGCCGCCAAAGGCCCCCACGCAAGCCGGGCTGTTCGACTGAGCTCCGCTAAAGCCGGGTGACGATCACGCCAATGACGATCAGGATGGCGGCAGCCGCCTTGTCGCGCGTCATCTTCTCGCCAAAGACCAGCCAGCCGATCAGCACCGCGAACAGGATCGAGGTTTCGCGCAAAGCCGCCACCACCGCAATCGGTGCCTTGGTCATCGCCCAGATGGAAATGCCGTAAGCCCCGTAGGAGGCCAGCGAGGCAAAGGCCCCCACCGCCCAGGCCCGAGCCACACGCGGTAGCGCCGCACCGCCGCGCCAGGCCAGCAGCACGGCCGAGGAAATCAAGCCGTCCGCCACATAGACCCAGGCCACATAGGTTGCCGCATCCGCCGCCACCCGCGCGCCCATGCCGTCAATCAACGTATAGCTGGCGGTTGCCATCGCCGAGCCAAGCGCGAAAGGGATCATCTGGCGGCTTTCGCCATCGGTAAAGACGCCGCGTGCCATCAGCGCGATGCCGAAGGTCAGCAGGATCATGCCACCATATTGCCCGGCGCTGATCTGGTCCGATAGCAGGAACAGCCCGACCAGGGCCACGATCAACGGTGCCGATCCGCGTGACAGCGGATAGACACGGGACAGATCGCCCCGCTCATGCGCCAGCACCAGAAATACCTTGTAGATGCATTGCACGACGCCGGATCCGATCACCCAGGGCCAGGCCTCCGATACCATGGCATCGCGCGGCAGGGCGATGGCCAGCCCGATGGGGATCTGCACCAGCGACAGCACCAGCATCGCGCCCGCGCGCGACGTGCCGATGCGGATCAGCGCATTCCACAACGCATGAAGGAAGGCTGCCGCCAGCACCGCCAGAAGAACCCAGATCGTCACGCGGTGGCTCCTCTGCGCCTTTAGTGCCTCACGTCCAGCGATACGATGCCACGCGGGCTGGCGCTATGCCGAAAGCGACCTGTCCCCCCGGATCATCTGTGCCCCCCGATCCCCCGCTGGCTCAGATCAACAGACCCGCCGCACCTTCATGCCGCAGCAACGCCACCTTGGTCTCCACCCCGCCGGGGGCGGAAAAGCCGCCCAGTGTGGCGCGGCCCAGAACCCGGTGACACGGGATCAGCAAAGGCAAAGGATTGGCACCGCAGGCCTGCCCTACGGCCTGTGCAGGCGCGCCGACATCGCGGGCGATCTCCCCATAGGTGCGGGTCTCGCCGAAGGGGATGGCCGCCATGGCGCGGCGCACAACCGCCTGCAGCCCCTGCCCCCAGTCAAAGGGCAGATCGAATACCTGCCGTGTGCCCGCGAAATATTCGGCCAATTGGCGCAGCCCCTCGGCCTCCAGCGCATCGGCCTGATCGCCTGCCTGCCAATCGAGCGCGACCAGAACCCCGCCCTCTGCCCGCAGCGAGACGGGTCCAAAGGGTGTTTCCAGTCGGTTCGCACCCTGATCCCGCATCACCAACTCTCCTACTTTCTGTTCGCCAATCTAGCCATGCACAGGGCACGCCGCAAACCCGAAGCCTGCGCATTCAGCCTGAGAGTACGCGCCATGAAAAAGGGCGGACCCACAGGCCCGCCCCTTATCTTGCTAATGCGATCGCTCAGCCAAGCGCGCCATTGCAACGGGCGCAGGTATGCGGGTGTGCATGGGTGTTCACATCGGGCAGGATCTGCCAGCAGCGCGCGCATTTCTCGCCCTCGGCTGTCTCGAAAACCACCGCGATGCCGGGGCTTTCCGGCAGGCGGAACGCCTCGGCCGGGGCAGGATCCGCGCTGACCGATATGCCGGAGGTGATGCAGACCTGCGCGAAATCGACCGATTTCAACGCAGCCAGCATCGTCGGATCCTCGATATGCACCACAGGCGCGGCCTCAAGGCTGGCCCCGATCACCTTGGCGGTGCGCTGCACCTCCAGTGCCGCCGTCACCACGCGCCGCGCTTGCCGCACCAGCGCCCATTTCGCCGCCAGCGGCTCATTCAGCCAGTCCTTCGGCGTATCGGGCATGTCCTGCAAATGGATCGAAGACCCATCGGCCGGGAAGCGTTCCAGCCAGACCTCTTCGCAGGTGAAGACAAGGATCGGTGCCAGCCACGAGGTCAGGCGGTGGAACAGGATATCCAGCACCGTGCGCGCGGCGCGACGGCGGATACTGTCGGGCCTGTCGCAATAGAGCACATCCTTGCGAATGTCGAAATAGACCGAGGAAAGGTCGATGGTGCAGAAGGTAAACAGCTTCTGGAACACGCCCTGGAAGTCATAGGCGGCATAGCCCTTGCGCACCTCGGTATCCAGCTCCGCCAGACGGTGCAGCACCCATTGCTCCAGCTCCGGCATCTGATCCACCGGCAGACGCTCGGCCTCGGTGAAACCGGCAAGATTGCCAAGCACATAGCGCATGGTGTTGCGCAGCCGGCGATAGCTGTCGGCGACACCTTTCAGGATCTCTTTCCCGATACGCAGATCGACTGTGTAATCGGACAGCGCCACCCAAAGCCGCAGGATATCGGCGCCATATTCGTCGATCACCTGCTGCGGTGCGACCGTATTGCCAAGCGATTTGGACATCTTCATGCCCTTCTCGTCCAGCGTGAAGCCATGGGTCAGCACGCCGCGATACGGCGCGCGGCCCTTGGTGCCACAGCCCTGCAACAGCGAGGAATGGAACCAGCCGCGATGCTGGTCGGTGCCCTCAAGATAAAGATCGGCCAGGCCGTCTCCGGTGCCATCGGGGCGGTCACGCAACACGAAGGCATGGGTCGACCCAGAGTCGAACCACACATCCAGCACGTCGAAGACCTGTTCATAATCGGACGGATCGACGATGCCGGACAGCACCTTTTCCTTGAAGCCTTGCACATACCAGACATCCGCGCCTTCGGCCTCGAAGGCGGCGGCGATCCGGGCATTCACCTCTGCATTGCGCAGCAGGAAGTCGGCATCGGTCGGTTTCGCGCCCCGTTTGGTAAAGCAGGTCAGCGGCACGCCCCAGGCGCGCTGGCGCGACAGCACCCAGTCAGGCCGCGCCTCGATCATCGAATGCAGGCGGTTGCGGCCCGAAACCGGGGTGAACTGCACAAGCTGGTTGATCGAATTCAGCGCCCGCTTGCGGATCGTGTCGCCATAGGTGCCCATGCCGTCTTCAAGCGGGCGGTCGATGGCGGCAAACCATTGCGGCGTGTTGCGATAGATCAGCGGGGCCTTGGAGCGCCAGCTATGCGGATAGCTGTGCTTCAGCTTGCCCTTGGCAAACAACGCGCCCGCGCCGTGCAGCGCCTTGATATTGCTGACATTGGCGGGGCCTTCCTTGCCATCGGGCAGGATGATGTGCTGGCCGCCAAAGACCGGCAGATCGGCGCGGTAAGACCCGTCCGCCTCGACATTGTAGGTCATCGGCAGGCCGAATTTCAGACCCATCTGATAGTCGTCATCGCCGTGCGAGGGCGCGGTATGCACAAAGCCCGTGCCCGCATCATCGGTGACGTGATCGCCCGGCAGCATGGGCACGTCGTAATCCCATTCCTTGTTCTCGGCCAGACCGCGATAGGGATGGGCAAGGGTCAGCCCGCGCAGCTCCTCAGCCGAGACCACACGGACCTTCTCGAACCCGGTCACCTTGCCGGATTTCATCACCTCTTCCGCCAGCTTGTCAGCCAGCAGCACGGTTTCACCGACCTGCGACGTCGCGCCTTCGGCCACCGCCGTCACGCGGTAAAGCCCATAGGCGATCTCGGGCCCGAAAGACACCGCGCGGTTTTGCGGGATGGTCCAGGGCGTGGTGGTCCAGATCACCACCCGGGCCTGTAGCAGTTGGCTGTCGATGCAGCCATCCAGTTCCGGGAAATGCGCGGCATGGATGACCGGGAACCGCACCCAGACCATATGGCTGGTATGGTCGTGATACTCCACCTCCGCCTCGGCCAGCGCAGTCTTCTCGACCGGCGACCACATGACGGGTTTGGACCCCTGATAGAGCGCGCCATTCATCAGGAATTTCATGAACTCTTCGGCGATCACCGCCTCGGCGTGGAAGTTCATCGTCAGATAGGGATCGGCCCAATTGCCGGTCACACCCAGACGCTTGAACTCCTCGCGCTGGATATCGATCCAGCCTTCGGCGAATTTGCGGCATTCCTGACGGAAGGTCACGATATCCACCGCGTCCTTGTCCAGCCCCTTGGCGCGATACTGTTCCTCGATCTTCCATTCGATCGGCAGGCCATGGCAGTCCCAGCCCGGCACATAGCGCGCATCATGGCCCAGCATCTGCTGGCTGCGCACGATGAAATCCTTGAGGATCTTGTTCAGCGCGTGCCCGATATGAAGATGGCCATTGGCATAGGGCGGGCCGTCATGCAGCGTAAAGGGCGGGCGCGGGCTGGCCTTGGCCTTGTCGCGCAGGCGGTCATAGATGCCGATCTCGTTCCAGCGGGCAAGCCAGCCCGGCTCCCGCGCGGGCAGGCCCGCACGCATCGGGAAATCGGTTTCGGGCAGGAAGACGGGATATTTCAGATCGGGCGTGTCGGCGCACATCGGTAAGGCGTCCTTGAAGATGTCAGGTGGGGGCGGCCCGCAGGTCGGGGCCATAGGCAATCTGGCTTTACCCGGCGGCTCGTCAGCACGCCGGGACGGTAATTCGGAACGCCCGCAGGGGCGCCACAGATTGCGCGGATCGGAACATCATGGGCGGCCTTATACGCAAGGGCGCGGACTTGGTCCAGCCGCCGGGCAAACCATTCGACGAATGGCCTCAAAGGGGCGATCGCGCCCCCCCCTTGGGCCAAAGGCGCAATTCACCAAAGCAGCACCCCTGCGGACGCGCGTCCAATCCGAGGACATCTTTGAACCAATGAGAGACGCCCACACATTCATCTGTTCAAAAAATATCCTCGGGGGGAGGAGCCGCAGGCTCCATGGGGGGCAGACAGCCCCCCTCCTCCTCCGCCCTGGGCCGATCACGGCTGCGCGCGCCGGGCCAGCCAGTCAGCCCAGGCCGTGGCATTGCCGGCAAAGGCGTTGATATCGACCTTGCCCTCGATCCCCGGGATCAACCCGGTGGAGGTATATTGCCAGAATGCCCAATGCTGCCCCGGATACCGATCTGACGGATGCGCCGCGACCGAGCGCAGCCAGAAATCGGTGCCGCCCAGCTTCCACATCTGGTTGTCCTCATAGAAATCAACCGTGGTATAGAGGACGGGGGCCGTGCCGTAATGCTGGGTGAACATGCGGATCAGCACCTCGGCATCGGCGCGGATCACCTCGGGGCTGCGCCGGATGGTGCAGGTCGGGCTGGTCGGCGTCCATTCCATATCGATCACGGGCGGCAGATCGCCGCTGCGGCGCGGCACATGTTTGAAGAACCAACGGGCCTGCTCCTCGGGGGCGCGGCAATGGTAGAAGAAGTGATAGGCCCCGCGCCGCACCCCGGCCGCGTGGGCACCGCGCCAGTGGCTTGCGAACATCGGATCCACCATATCCCCGCCCTCGGTCGCCTTGATGAAGGCAAAATTCACCCCGCTCGCACGCGCACTTGGCCAATGCACCGATTGCTGAAAGCGTGCTACGTCAATGCCATGCACCGCATAGCGGCGCGCTGCTGTGGCGGTGGCGGGATGGGGGCTGGCATCGGCGAAATCCGGCGCGGTGATCACCTCAGGCGCGATGGAGGCCGGCACATCGTGGCGCTGCGCGCCGCCCCCGCCACAAGCTGCAAGAACAGACAGGCTGGCGAGAAAGGCATAGGTAGAAAGGCGCATTGGAACCTCGACATGAACAATCCGCCAGCATCGTTGCCGAAGCGGGCAGGAATGTCACGGCGAAATCCGGGCCGGCGCGATGGCACCCGCTACCGCGCTGAAATGCCCAATATCGCCGTGCCGAAATCGGCTGGCTTATCGGAAACGATCCGGGGCAAGCTGCGCCAGCAAAGCTGCGGAAAAGGCGGTTGGCCGGTCGGCCAGCAGATCCGCCACCAGCCCCGCGATGGCGGGCGAGGTCTGGAAGCCATAGCCGCCCTGCCCTGCCAGCCAGAAGAAATCGGGCTGCCCGGGGTCACGGCCGATCACCGGCACACGGTCCGGGGAAAAGCTGCGCAGACCGGCCCAATTGGCGATCATGCGGGTCACCGGCTCGGTCACCATCTCCTCGTATCGCGCCAGCCCCTCGGCCAGCACCATATCATCGGCCCAGGCGTCATGCGGCGCGGCGCGATCCTCCTCAGCGGGCGAGACGATCAGCGCCCCGGCATCGGGCTTGGCATACCAGCTTTCGCCGCAGCCAAAGATCATCGGCCAGCCCGACACATCCTGACCGCCGGGTGCCGGGATCCGCGCCATGGATCGGCGATAGGGCGTGATGCCCTTTGGCACCACCCCGGCCATGCCGGCAATCTGATCTGCCCATGCCCCGGCGGCATTGATCAAGATGCGCGCGCTTTCCACGCCAGCGGGGGTCGTGATCTGCCAGACACCGCCCTGCCGTGTGATGGCACTGACGCGGGCGTTGCAACGCAGCGTGCCCCCCGCCGCCCGCAGCCGCTTGATATGGGTCTGGATCAGCAGATCGGTGTCGATATCCCAGGCGTGATCGGCGATGGCGGCAAAGGCCACCGTCCCAGGGTTGAGGATTGGCACAATGCTGCGCGCGGCCTCGGGGGCAATTTCCTTCAGCATGAAGCCGGTCAGGTCGCGGTCAAACTCCGCCCGCTGATCGGCACGCGCCACGACCATCAATCCGCGCGGCAGAAGCATCCCCCGCAGGGCGTCGAAGCCATTCCGAGAGGCCAGCGACAGCTCCACCACCGGGGGCAGGCCATAGCGCGGCTCATAAAGCGCGGCAGATCGGCCCGAGGCGTGATGCGCCGGATGCGCCTCCGCCTCCAGGACCAGGGTTGCGCCAAGCGGTGCCAGTTCCGCCGCTGCCGAAAGGCCGGCGATACCGCCGCCGATAATCAGGAAATCATGTGTCATATCGGCAGATTACGCCGCGAATTCCGCACCGTCACGCCTGTTTGCGACGCCGCATGACGCAGGCCCCACCGCAGATGCAAAAGGCCCGCAAGATGCGGGCCTTTCGTTACGACCAAGGGATGGTCTTATTTCGGGATATCGCCCTTGATGCCTTCGACAAAGAAGTTCATGCCCAGCAGATCGCCATCGGGTGCGGTTGCGCCTTCGGCCAACCAGTCGGAGCCATCCTGCTTTTTGATCGGGCCGGTGAAGGGATGATAGGTGCCCGCCGCGATGGCATCGCGCATGGCCTCGGCCTCGGCTTTCAATTCGGCCGGAATCGCATCGGTGATTTCACCGATCTCCACTTCGCCCTCCTTGATACCGGCCCAGACATCGACCTGATCCCAGGTGCCGTCCATGACCTGGCCCACGCGCTTCACATAATAGGGGGCCCAGTTGTCGATGATCGACGAGACGCGCGGGCTCGGCTTGTAATCGGCCATATCGGAGGCCTGGCCAAAGCCGATCACCTTGCCGCCCGATTTTGCGGCCTCGGCCAGCGGTGCGGTCGAATCGGTGTGGGCCGCGATCACGTCGACGCCCTGTTCGATCATCGCCTTGGCAGCATCCGCCTCTTTGGCAGGGTCGAACCAAGTGAAGGCCCAAACCACCGAAAGCTCGACATTCGGGTTCACCTTCTTCGCTTGGAGGTAATAGGCGTTGATGCCCATGACGACCTCGGGGATCGGGAACGAGCCAATATAGCCGATCTTGTTGGTCTTGGTCATCTTGCCCGCGATCAGGCCCTGCACCGCGCGCCCCTCATAGAAGCGGGCATTATAGGTGGAGACGTTCGGCGATTCGCGTTTGAAGCCCGTCGCGTGTTCGAACTTCACATTCGGGAATTTCTTCGCGACGGCGTTCACCTGATCCATATAGCCAAACGAGGTTGCGAAGATGATATCGCAGCCGCCAAGGGCCATCTGGGTCATGACGCGCTCTGCATCGGCCCCTTCCGGCACGCTTTCCTGCCAGGCAAGCTCGACCTTGTCGCCAAATTCCTTCTGCACCGCCAGCGCGCCCTGATGATGCTGGTAGGACCAGCCCAGATCGCCGATCGGGCCGACATAGATGAAGCAGGCCTTGGTCTTGTCCTGCGCGTGGGCGGCACCGCCAAAGGCCAGCGACAGGCCCAAAGCGGCGGTCGCCAGAAGCGTTCTGCGTTTCATGTTACGTCTCCCTGAAGGGGCCTTTTGCCCCGGTTGGATGTGGCGGCAGGGTGCCCTGCCGCAGATGGATCCGCGCCGCCTCAGCGGGCCGCGTGGAAATTCTGGCCCAGACAGGCCGGGGCATTCAAGGCCGTCTTGCCGCGTCCCGAAGACATGAGCACCAGCACAAGGATGGTGATGACATAGGGCGACATCGACAGATATTCGACCGGGATCCCGGCCTGGGCGGCCTGCAGGTTCAACTGCAGCACGGTGATGCCGCCAAACAGCCAGGCCCCCAGCAGCGCCCGCCAGGGCCGCCAGCTGGCAAAGACCACGATGGCCAACGCAATCCAGCCCGCGCCTGCGGTGATTCCGTCCACCCATTGCGGCACCCGGATCAGGCTGAGATAGGCCCCACCCAGACCCGCCATGGCACCGCCAAACGCAATGGCCAGAACGCGGATACGCACCACCTTGTAGCCAAGCGCATGGGCCGCGTCATGGCTTTCACCGACGGCGCGCAGGATCAGCCCGCCACGCGCATATTTCAAAAAGGCCCAGATCGCGGCCACGGCGGCGATGGACAGGTAGACAAACAGGTCATGCCCGAACAATACCTTGCCGAAAAAGGGAATATCGGCCAGCGGCCCGAAGGGCACAGCCCCCAGATGCGGTGGCTTGATGCCGACATAGCTTTGTCCCAGCAGCGATGAAAACCCGATGCCGAACAGCGTCAATGCAAGGCCCGACGCCACCTGATTGGCCTGCATCACCTGGGTCAGCACCGCAAATAGCAGGCTCAGCGCCGCACCGCCCACCGCGCCCCCCAGAAAGCCCAACATGGGGCTGCCAGTTTCCACCGCCGTGATGAAGCCGCAGATCGCGCCCATGATCATCATCCCCTCGACCCCGAGGTTCAGCACGCCCGCCTTCTCCACCACCAGCTCCCCCAGGGCGGCCAGCAGGATCGGCACCGAGGCCATCATCAGCGATGCAATCAGCAGGCTTGGGTCAATACCACCAAACATCAATGCGCCTCCCGCTTGGCCAGACGGATCCGGAAGTTCGTCAACAGGTCACAGGCCAGCAGGAAGAAGAGCAGCATCCCCTGAAAGGCCTGAATCGCCGCCGAAGGCAGACCCAGATTGGTCGCCGCCATCTCGCCGCCGATATAGGTCAGCGCCATCAACAGCCCCGCGAACAGGATGCCCACCGGGTTGAGCCGTCCGAGGAAGGCCACGATGATCGCGGTGAAGCCGTAACCCGAATTGAAGTCGATGCTGATCTGCCCCGCAGGCCCGCTGACCTCGAACAGACCGGCCATGCCCGCAAGCGCCCCTGCCACCCCCAAGCACAGCACGACCAGACGGTCAGGCTTCACGCCTGCATAGCGCGCGGCGCGCGGCGCCTGCCCCGACAGCTTGATCTGAAAGCCAAGGATATGGCGCTGCAACAGCACATAGGCCGCAACCACCGTGGCCAGCGCCATCACGCCGCCCCAATGCAGCCCCGCCCCTTCCCACAGAAAGCCGTTGCGTGCCGCCTCATAGCCCGAAAAGTTGCGGCTGCCCGGAAAGCCCGCGCCTTCTGGGTTGCGCAAAAACCCGGTGGAGGCCATGGCCAGCACCGTTTGCGCCACATAGACCAGCATCAGCGAGACCAGGATCTCGTTGGTATTGAAGCGCGTCTTCAGGATCGCCGGGATCATCGCCCAGGCCCAGCCGCCAAGCGCGCCCGCCATGACCATGGCCGGAAAGATCAGCCGGTTCTCGGTCGGAAACACCGCAAGGCCAAGGGCCGCGCCGGCAATGGCCCCCATGATATATTGCCCCTCGGCCCCGATATTCCAGATGCCCGCGCGAAACCCAAGGCTCAGCCCGACCGCGATCAGGATCAATGGCCCCGCCTTCACCATCAGTTGCCCGCGCAGATACCAGGCAAACTCGCCAAACAGCGGATCCCAAAAGATCGTGCGAATGGCCTCGAACGGGTTCTTGCCCAGCAAGGCAAACATGATGCCCCCGGCCACCACGGTCAGCGCGACAGCCAGAACCGGGGTGGCCCTGCTCCAGAATTGCGAGGGGGTCGGGCGTCGTTCCAGTTTCAACATACGCGCAGATCCCCCCGCTCACGGGCGGCTTGCCCCTCATCTGTTCCCAAATATCCTCGGGGGGCGCGGGGGGCAGACAGCCCCCCGCTGTTCTTGGCAAATCTGGAGACAGACTGTCCCCCGCTGCCCCTTGCGGGCTTGCGGCCAGACCGCCCTCCGATCGTCGTCATCTCGACGTCACCCGACATGATGCGCCACCTCCATGCCATGGGCGCCGCCCATCATCAGCCCGATCTCGTCTATCGTCAGCCCCTCAACCGGACGCGGGCGGGTCAAGCGCCCCTCGTTCAGCGCGGCAAAGCTGTCGGAAATTTCCAGCAATTCATCCAGATCCTGACTTATCACCACCACCGCCGCCCCGGCCGCCGCCCGATCCAGAATGGCCTGCCGGATCGAGGCCGCCGCCGCCGCATCCACGCCCCATGTGGGCTGGTTGATGACGATCACCTCGGGGTCTTGCAGCAACTCCCGCCCGACCACGAATTTTTGCAGATTGCCACCCGACAGCGCCCGCGCCGCAACATGGGTGCCGGGGGTGCGCACATCGAATGTCTCGATGATCGATTTGGCAAAATTCTCGGTCTTGCCCCAGTCGATAAAGCCGCTGCTTGCTAGCCCCTGCCGCACCACGCCACTTAGAAACGCGTTTTCGGTCAGCGACATATTCGGTGCTGCCGCATGGCCCAACCGTTCCTCGGGGGCGGCCACCAGCCCGGCGCGCCGCCGCTCCACCGGCCCCAGATCGCCCACGGGTTGCGAATGGATGCGCACGCGGTCGCCTTCGGTGCGGATCTCACCCGATAGCGCCAGCAGCAGCTCGTCCTGCCCATTGCCCGCCACCCCGGCAATGCCCAGCACCTCGCCCTTGGCGACGGTGAAACTCACCGATTTCAGACTGGTGCCAAAGGGGATGGGCGAGGCCACCGACAGATCGGACACGCCAAGCGCGACTGGGCCCTTTTCGCCGACGCGCCGCTCTGGCGGGGTGATGGTGGCACCCACCATCATCTCGGCCATTTCGCGCGCGGTGGCATCCCGCGGCGTGCAACTGCCCACCACCTTGCCGCGCCGCAGGATCGTCGCCTCGTCGCACAGCGCGCGGATCTCTTCCAGCTTGTGGCTGATATAGAGGATCGAGGTTCCCGCCTCTTTCAACTGCCGCAGGGTGCGGAACAGGATATCCACCTCTTGCGGGGTAAGGACCGAGGTCGGCTCGTCCATGATCAGAAGTTTTGGCGATTGCAGCAGACAGCGGATGATTTCCACCCGCTGACGCTCGCCTGCCGACAGATCCCCCACCATCCGCGCCGGATCGAGTGGCAGACCATAATGTTCGCTGACCGCCCGGATCTTCGCTGCCAGTTCGCGCATCGGCGGCGGGGTTTCCATGCCAAGCGCCACGTTCTCGGCCACATTCAGGGCTTCAAACAGGCTGAAATGCTGGAACACCATCGCGACGCCCGAGGCCCGCGCGGCCGAGGGTTTTGCCGGCGCATAGGGCGCACCTTGCCAGGTCATGCGGCCCTGATCGGGCTTCACCAGCCCGTAGATCATCTTCACCAGCGTGGATTTCCCGGCGCCATTCTCGCCCAGCAGGGCGTGAACCTCGCCCTCATGAATGGTGAAAGACACGTCGCTATTGGCCACCACGCCCGGATAGGCCTTGGTTACGCCCTCGATTCGCAGCAGCTCCACAGCTGTCATCCCTTCATCCCGCTTTCTCCTGGCGGTTTTCTGGCGCATCGGCCCGTTTCAAAAAGGCCGTTGCAACCCCTAGTGCAATGGCTTGCGGGTGTTTGCCAAGGCTCCGATCGCCTATCGGACAGGCAATTCGCTGAATTTCAACGGGCAAATGCCCCAGATCGTGCAGACGTGCCCGGAATCGCGCCGCTTTGGTCGCCGATCCGATCACGCCAAGCGCGGCAAATCCATGCGTCATGATCCGGTGGCACAGTTCCAGATCCAGCGCATGGGAATAGGTCAGGACGATATGTTCCGCACCCTGCGGTGCATAGGCCACGACCAGCGCCGGGTCAGCGGCGGGCAGCATCGTGACACCTGCCGGAATGGTCTCCGGGAAACGCTCGATCCCGGTATCGACCCAGGTGATCGCGACCTCGGGCAAGGGGGCCAGCACCGAAACCAGCGCCCGCCCGACATGGCCCGCGCCCCAGACCCAAAGCTGGCGCGAGGGCCGCGCGACCGGCTCGATGAACCAGCCTTGCAGCAGCTGCGCCTGTGGCATCACCCCCTGCCCGCGCTGCGCGACCAGCAAGCGCTTCACCGCCAGCGGCATCGGCGCATCGCCTGTGGCCGGGCGGGCCATCACCGTCTCTGGAAGCGTCACGCCATCAGCATAGCGTTCCGACAGCAACGCCACCGCCCCACCACAGCATTGGCCAATCGCTGGCCCCAGCGGATAGCGGTCAAAGCGCCGCATGGCGCCAGTGGTCAGCATGTCCTGCGCAGCCTGCGTCGCCAGATGTTCCAGCGCGCCGCCGCCGATGGTGCCGCTTTGGCGCAAGGCCCCTTGCGCATCGCGCCAGACCAGCATCGCCGCCCCGACCTCGCGCGGCGAAGACCCCTTCACCTCGGCAATCACAACCCGGATGACCGGGGCACCCTCGGCCAATTGCGCCAGCAGTCCTGCGCGATCAAACATGGCCGCGCTGCCTTTGCACCGCCCAAAGCACGCGCTCGGCGGTCGCGGGCGCATCCAGCGCCGGATAGACCGACCCGTCGCCGCAAGCCGCCACCGCATCCGACAAGGCCATCAGCGCCGAGATCCCCAGCATGAAAGGTGGCTCGCCCACGGCCTTGGATTTGCCAACGCTGTCTTCACGATTGGCGCGGTTCCACAGCGCCACATTGAACACCTCGGGCCGGTCGGAACAGGCCGGGATCTTGTAGGTCGAGGGCGCATGGGTCATCAGCCGGCCCTTGCCATCCCAGACCAGCTCCTCGGTGGTCAGCCAGCCCGCGCCCTGCACATAGGCCCCCTCGACCTGACCGATATCGATGGCCGGGTTCAGGCTGCTGCCGGTATCATGCAGGATATCGGTGCGCAGGATGCGGTTCTCGCCGGTCAGGGTGTCGATCACCACTTCGGTCACCGCCGCGCCGTAAGCGAAGTAAAGGAAGGGCCGACCCTGCCCCTTCACCCGGTCCCAGCGGATCTTGGGCGTGGCATAGAAGCCGGTCGCAGAAAGCGAGATCCGCGCCTGATAGGCCCAGGCCGCGACCTGGGCAAAGGCAAAGGCCTCGCCCGCGACCTTCACCACACCGTCTTCAAAGCGGACACTTTCAGCCGCAACCCCATGCTTTTCGGCCAGAAAATCGGCGATCCGCCCCCGGATTGTCAGGCAGGCGGCTTGCGCCGCCATCCCGTTCAGGTCCGAGCCCGACGAGGCGGCGGTGGCGGAAGTATTCGGCACCTTGGCCGTATCGGTCGCGGTGATCTTCACCGCCGAAACATCGACACCAAACACGCTGGCCGCCACCTGCGCCACTTTCAGGAACAGCCCCTGCCCCATCTCGGTGCCGCCATGGTTCAACCGGATGGAGCCATCCTGATAGACATGCACCAGAGCACCCGCCTGATTGAGCCATGTCAGCGTGAAGGAAATCCCGAACTTCACCGGCGTCAGGGCAATTCCGCGCTTGAGGATGGGCGACCCCGCATTCCAGCGTGCGATCTCTGCCCGCCGCGCCGTGTAATCGGAACTGGCCTCCAGATCATCCAGCAGCGCGCGCAGAATGAAATCCTCGACCGGCATACCGTAATGCGTGGTCTGCACCAATGCCTTCGGCGAATGCGGCCCGCCATAGCGATGCCCGGTGCCGGGGTTCTCCGCCCGGATCCCGCCCATTCTCACCTGTTTGAAAATATCCTCGGGGGGGGTGCCGGGGGCACCATGGGGGGCAGACAGCCTCCCTTCTGCCGTGCTTGCCCCCGCAACGCCCTCCGCCATTTCCGCATAGAAATTGCGCCGCCGCACGGTGACCGGATCCAGCTTCAGCACATGGGCCACATGATCGACCACCCGCTCGATCCCCACCACGCCCTGCGGGCCGCCGAAGCCACGATAAGCGGTGTTCGACTGGGTATGGGTGCGCAGGCGATGGCTCTCGATCCGCACATTTTCAAGGAAATAGGCATTGTCGGCATGAAGCATGGCACGGTCGGCCACCGGCAGGCTCAGATCCTGCGCCCAGCCGCAGCGCAACAGGTGCTGGAACTCCACCCCCAGAATGCGGCCGGTGGTATCAAAGCCCGCGCGGTAGCGGATCTTCAGGTCATGGCGCTTGCCGGTGATGACCATGTCATCATCCCGGTCATAGCGCATCTTGCAGGGGCGCCCCAGATCATGCGCCGCCATGGCGCAGGCGATGGCCAGATGGTTGCCCTGACTTTCCTTGCCGCCAAAGCCGCCGCCCATGCGCCGGGTCTCCACCCGCACCGCGCTCATCGGCAGATGCAGGGCATGGGCCACCTTGTGCTGGATCTCGGTCGGATGCTGGGTCGAGGCATAGATGACCATGTCGCCGCCTTCCTGCGGCAATGCGGCAGCAATCTGGCCTTCCAGATAGAAATGTTCCTGCCCGCCCACGTCGAAATCGGCCTCGATCACATGCGGTGCGGCCGCAATCGCCGCCGCCGCATCGCCACGCGACCAGATCACCGGGCCCTGTTCAAACCGGCTATTGGCGGCCAGTGCGGCCTCCACCGTCAGCAGCGCCGGACGTTCGTCGTAGCTGATCTTGCCCAGACGCGCGGCCTTGCGCGCGGCCAGATGGCTGTCAGCCACGACCAGAAACACCGGCTGGCCCAGAAAATGCACTTCGCCGGTTGCCAGCAGCGGCTCGTCCCCCAGCGAGGGCGAGCAATCCGGCATCTCGTGCCAGTCACCATGGGCATAGACCGCAACCACGCCGGGGGCGGCCCGCACCGCAGACAGATCCATGGCGGTGATCGCGCCATGGGCGCAGGTCGAGAGACCAAAGGCCAGATGCAGCGCATCGCCCGGCAGCGGTATATCATCGGTATAGCGCGCCTGCCCTGTCACATGCAGGGGGGCCGCGTCATGCGGGATGGATTTGCCAATGCTCATGCCCGCATCCCCAGAACCGAGACCACATCGCCGGATGCCTCATGGAAATAGCGCAGCGCCAGATTGCCCGCAGCCTCCAGCCGGTAGGCGGCAGAGGCGCGCATATCACTCATCGGCTGGAAATCCTGCGCGGCGGCGGCCTTGGCGGCGCGGAAGCTGGCTTCGGTGAAGGGCTGGCCTTCCAGCGCAGCCTCCATCGCGCTTGCCCGTTTCGGGATGCCCGCCATGCCACCAAAGGCGATGCGGGCGCGCGTGATCCGCCCCCCTGCGATCCGGTCGCCCGCAACTTCGATATTGAAGGCACCGAGCACGGCCGAAATATCCTGATCGAAGCGTTTCGACAGTTTCCAGACCCGCAGGCCGGGGGCGCTGGCCGGAATGGTCACAGCTTCCACGAACTCGCCGGGCAGACGGTCCTGCTTGCGGTATTCGATAAAGAAATCCTCCAGCGCGATCTCGCGCCGGGCATCGCCCCTGCGCAGATGCAACCGCGCGCCCAGCGCGATCAGCGCGGGCGGTCCATCGCCAATGGGCGAGCCATTGGCGATATTGCCGCCGATGGTCGCGGCATTGCGCACCTGTTCCGAGGCATAGCGGGTCAGCATCTCTGCGAGTGCCGGATGCGGACCCGTCATGGCGGCGCGCAGATCGGTCAGGGTGACACCCGCGCCGATGCGGATCACATCGCCTGTGGTCTCGATCCGTTGCAGATCACGAATACCATTCAGGAAGGCCAGTTTTGGCAGGGGTCGCAGCTGTTTGGTGACCCAAAGCCCCACATCGGTCGCCCCCGCGACCAGCGTGGCATCGGGATTGGCCGCATACCATGCGGCCAGCTGGTCAGCGGTTTCGGGGCGGTAGGCATTGGGGGCGATGGCCGGGGAAGCGATGGCCGGGGAAGCGATGGATTGCGGGCCAGCGTCGCCGGGGGCTGTCTGCCCCCCATCTCCTGCGGAGATGTCCCCCGAGGATATTTTTGAACAGATGAAATCGGGATCGTCCCGCATCCAGTCCGGCACGGGCTGGAGGGCGGCGGCCTCGGCCGCGCGGATGATCGGGGCATAGCCGGTGCAGCGGCACAGGTTGCCGGCCAGCACCACGTCATGATCGTGGCGCCCTTGCAGATGGCCGACCGCCATCGAGGCGATAAAGCCCGGCGTGCAGAAACCGCATTGGCTGCCATGGCAATCGACCATGGCCTGCTGCACCGGATGCATCTGGCCTTCCGGGCCAGAAATGCCCTCAATGCTGCGCACCGATTTGCCATGCAGTTGCGGCAGGAACAGGATGCAGGAATTCAGCGCCCGCGATCCGGTCTCGTCACTGACAATCACCGTGCAGGCACCACAATCGCCCTCGTTGCAGCCTTCCTTGGTGCCGGTCAGATGGCGGTCTTCGCGCAGATATTGCAAAAGCGTGCGCGTGGGATCCACCCCGGTCAGGCGCACGGGCGTTCCATTCAGCAGAAACGCGAGGTCTGTCATAAATCGTCCTGCCGCGTTACCTACTGGCCTTGGTGGCCCCCCCCGATGCGGCGTAGGAGGAAGCGGCCTTGATCCCTGTTCGTGCAGCAGACGCGCGCAAGGGCCGTCATGCAAGCATTACCTTTCTGGAAAACCCGAAAAGACCTGTCCGAATTGCCGCATAATATGGCAGATGTGCAGAAACTGCTCAGGCGCTGCATGGGCCGGTGGCCGGTTTGAGTCGCGCGCCTTGCATATTTTGATGCCCTGGCCCTTTGAGCAAACCACATTTGGCGCACCCCCCTGATCCTTGGTATCTGGCCTATCTTGCATTGCCGTGCTGGAAACGCATCCCGCTTATGATCGTAACTTTGTGGCTTTTCGCGGGATCGATCTCCAGTTTCTGGATGCTTGTCTTCGCCGATGCCTACCTTCCCTCACCAGACTGGGTCGAAAAGGTGCGACCGTACGCACATGGCCTTGCCACCCTGTTCTCGGTCGCGTGGGTCTGGCACATACCTATCATGGTCGACCTTGATCGCCATCTCCCGCCCCACAAGCGACCTGATTGGTTTCAGTATGCGGTCTATCTGTTCTTCGGTCCTGTCATGGCCAACTTTATCAGGCTACAGGTTGTGAATTTTGCAGGCCCCGCAGCCCTCGGATTTTCCTTTGGCAACCGGATGTGGCAAGAACATACCGTGGTCAGCGCGAGCCTCCGCACAAAGGGCAAATGCCCTCGCTTTCTCAGCGTTGAAGGCAGGGCTCAAGGCTACGACACATGCCGTATGCCGATTGAGATCAACCGCCAGCTCAAACCCGGGCAGCGGGTGGAATTCACAGGCAGAGGCACCAGCATGGGGATGTTCATTGACGGCGTGCGAATGCTGCAACAGCCGTGATGCAGCGTTCCCCGCGCGCGCGATAGAATCGCGGCGCGCGCTCCATCATTGGGTCACCACAACCGCTTTCATCGCGCGCGAGGTGGAATAGATATGATCGTGCTGGATCGCTTCCGCCAGCATCGGGAGCTTTCGCTGCCCCATGCGATGGATACGGTTTCGATTCGGGATAGGTGCCTGTTCCCTGGGCTTTCCCCGCCTCCGGGCGATTGATACTCTGCCCCCATGTCAGAACCCGTTCGATTCATCCACCTGCGCGTCCATACCGAATATTCGCTGCTGGAAGGCGCGGTGCCGGTGAAAAAGCTGGTCGGGCTCTGCGCCGCCCAGAACATGCCGGCAGTCGCCTTGACCGACAGCAACGCGATGTTTGCAGCGCTTGAATTTTCCTCCATCGCCGCAGGGGCCGGGGTGCAGCCGATTGTCGGCTGCCAGATGGCGCTGATGCATGATCCGGCGCGGCCGGGCGAAAAGCCGCGAAGCCCCGCCCCGCTTGTGCTGCTAGCGCAATCAGAGGCGGGCTATCTGAACCTGATGGCGCTTTCGACCTGTCTTTACATCGAAAAATCCGGCCAGATCCCGCATCTGACGCTGGAGGATCTGGCGGCGCATTCAGAGGGGCTGATCTGCCTGACCGGCGGTGCAGAAGGCCCGGTGGGCAAGTTCCTGCAAACCGGCAACCGCGCCCGCGCCGAGGCGCTGGTGGATGCGCTGGCCGCGATCTTCCCCGACCGGCTTTACATCGAGCTGCAGCGCCATCCCGGCGAGGGCGGCCGGTTGATGGAGGCCGAGGCCCTGTCGGAGCGCGGCTTTATCGAGATCGCCTATGATCGCGGCCTGCCGCTCGTTGCGACCAATGACGTCTACTTCCCGAAAGCCGATATGTATGAGGCGCATGATGCCCTCATCTGCATCTCCGAGGGGGCCTATGTCGATCAGGCCGAACCGCGCCGGCGGCTGACGCCGCAGCACTATTTCAAATCCGAAGCGGAAATGTGCGCCCTGTTCGCCGATCTGCCCGAGGCGCTGGAAAATACCGTCGAGATCGCGAAACGCTGCGCCTACAAGGTGCCGAAGATCGCGCCGCTGCTGCCAAAATTCGCCGATAACGAGGTCGAGGCGCTGCGCCAGCAAAGCTGGGACGGATTGCGCGCCCGGCTTGCGGTGATCCCCCACGCGGCCCCGGTCGAGGAATACGAGGCCCGGCTGACCTTCGAGCTGGATATCATCGAGCGGATGAAATTCCCCGGCTACTTCCTGATCGTGGCCGATTTCATCAAATGGGCCAAGGCGCATGACATTCCGGTGGGACCGGGGCGCGGCTCGGGTGCAGGCAGCCTTGTCGCCTATGCGCTGACCATCACCGATCTGGATCCGCTGCGCTATGCCTTGCTGTTTGAGCGATTCCTCAACCCCGAACGGGTGTCGATGCCTGACTTCGACATCGACTTTTGCATGGATCGCCGCGAAGAGGTGATCCGCTATGTGCAAGACCGCTACGGCCGCGACAAGGTGGGGCAGATCATCACCTTCGGTGCGCTGCTGTCCAAGGCCGCGGTGCGGGACGTGGGGCGCGTCTTGCAGATGCCCTATGGCCAGGTGGACCGCCTGTCGAAGATGATCCCGGTCGAAGGGGTCAAGCCGGTCTCGATCCAGAAGGCGCTGATCGACGAGCCGCGCCTGCGCGACGCCGCCAAGGCCGAAGAGGTGGTCGACCGCCTGCTGAAATACGGGATGCAGATCGAGGGGCTCTTGCGCAACGCCTCCACCCATGCCGCAGGCGTGGTGATCGGCGATCGGCCGCTGGACCGGCTGGTGCCGCTGTATCAAGACCCGCGCTCTGACATGCCTGCGACCCAGTTCAACATGAAATGGGTCGAGGCGGCGGGGCTGGTGAAGTTCGACTTTCTGGGTCTGAAAACGCTGACGGTGATCCAGAACGCGATTGATCTGATCCGGGGCACGGGACGGCAATTGCATGAAAGCGCCGATGGCCGCACGCTCTATGAGCCAAAGCCGGGGGCCGAGAATGACATCGGCCATATCCCGCTGGACGACAAGGCCAGCTATGACCTTTATTCGCAGGCCAAGACGGTCGCGGTGTTCCAGGTGGAAAGCTCCGGCATGATGGATGCGCTGCGGCGCATGAAACCCACCTGCATCGAGGATATCGTGGCGCTGGTGGCGCTGTATCGTCCCGGCCCGATGGAGAATATCCCGGTCTATTGCGAGGTGAAGCACGGGCTGCGGCCGCTGGAAAGCCTGCATCCCACGATTGACCCCATTCTGGCCGAGACCCAAGGCATCATCGTCTATCAGGAACAGGTGATGCAGATCGCGCAGGTCATGGCGGGTTACAGCCTTGGCGGTGCCGACCTCTTGCGCCGCGCCATGGGCAAGAAGATCGCCGAGGAAATGGCGAAGGAACGCCCGAAGTTCATCGACGGTGCCAAGGCCACCCACAATATCGATGCCAAGAAAGCCGGTGAGGTCTTCGACCTGCTGGAGAAATTCGCCAATTACGGCTTCAACAAATCCCACGCCGCCGCCTATGCGGTGGTCAGCTATCAAACCGCATGGTTGAAGGCCAATCACCCCGTCGAATTCATGGCGGGCGTGATGAATTGCGATATCCATCTGACCGACAAGCTCGCGGTCTATAAACGCGAGCTGGACAAGCTGGAGATCCCGGTTGTGCCGCCCTGCGTGAACCGCAGCCTTGCCACCTTCAGCGTGAAGGATGGCAAGGTCGTCTATGCGCTTGGGGCATTGAAGAATGTCGGCGTCGAGGCAATGCGGATGATCGTCGAGGCGCGTGGGGCCAAGCCCTTTGCCACCCTGTTCGACATGGCGCGCCGGGTCGACCTGAAACGCGTCGGCAAGCGCCCATTGGAGATGCTGGCGCGGGCCGGGGCCTTTGACATGCTGGACGGCAACCGCGCCCGCGTCTTCGAGGGGCTGGACGGGCTGGTCGCCTATTCGGCGGCGGTGCATGAGGCCAAGGCCTCCAATCAGGTGTCGCTGTTTGGCGAGGCCGGATCGGATATCCCCGAGCCTCGGCTGCGGGGGCGCGATGACTGGCTGCCGGTGGAACGGCTGTCGCAGGAGCATCAGGCGATCGGTTTCTATCTGTCCGGTCATCCGCTGGATGATTACATGGTGCCCCTGAAGCGCAAGAAGGTGATGACTCTGGCCGAGTTGACGCTGGCCTGCGAGCGCGGCCCGCAGGTCGCAAAGCTCGCCGGATCGGTCAGTTCCCGGCAGGAGCGCAAATCGGCCAAGGGCAACCGTTTTGCCTTTGTGCAACTTTCTGACCCGACCGGCCTTTATGAAGTCACGGTATTCTCTGACACTTTGGAACAATGCCGCGATCAGCTGGAGCCGGGCAAGAATGTGGTCCTGACCGTCGAGGCCAACCTTGAGGGCGAGACGCTGAAGCTGCTGGCGCGCGGGGCCTCGGCCATCGATACCGTGGCGGCCGAGGCGGGCGGATCGAACCTGCGTATTCATCTGGACCGGGCCGAAGCGGTGGCCTCGGTCGCCGCACTGTTCGCGCGGGTGGAGGCCGGACGCCAGCGCGGCCAGATCACTTTCACCGTGGCCGATGATCAGGGCCGCGAGATCGACCTGACCCTGCCGGACCCCTACCCCGTCACGCCGCAGATCAAGGGCGCGATCAAGGCGATGCAGGGTGTGGTCATGGTCGAAGAGGTCTGACACCCGGCGCAGGCTTTGCCGCAGCAGGTGGGATGGATCATCCCGGTGCTGAAGGGGCCGCGCGTGCCGCAAACCGGGCTGATGGCACCGCGGCGGATCAGGCCGTGCCCTGCTCTTCAGCCTTGACCTCGGCATTCTTCACCGCCGGATGATCTGCGCGATCCGCCGATCCTGCGGCGGGTTCGGCTGCGGCGACCGCGCCATGCGCCATCAGCTTGCGACGGCGGGTGCTCTCCTCGACCGCAAGGCGCAGCGTCTCGTCCTTGGCCATCAGGTCAAGGAAACGCACCTCATCCAGACGCAGCAGCGTGCAATGGGTGATCGCCACCGCCGCCGCGCGGCGCGGGCGATGGGTCAGAATACCGATATGGCCGAACATCTCGCCCCGGCCCAGCCGCTGCACCTGACCCGCAAATTCCACCTCGACCGCACCCGAGGCAATGAAGAAGACATGCCGCGCCGGATCGCCCTTGCGGATCAACAGATCGCCGGGCTGCGTATAAACGGTGGCAATCCGGCGCTGCACCATACGCAGCTGGCCCGCATCCAGCCCCGCCAGCGCCGGAAGCTGGCGCAGCATCTCGGTCTTCTGCATCGCCAGATCCAGCGGCGGGCGCAGGTTCACCCGGCGACGCTGATCGGACAGGGATTGGTGCAGCGCGGTATGGATCTCGCGCCCGATCAAGCCATCCTGCAACAGCAGATCATATTCGCGCTCCTCCAGCCGCAGGGCCAGGCGGCGAATAAAGCGGCGCTCCAACTCCTCGGCATAACCGGGATATTGCAGGCGCAAGGCATCCAGCGCCAGCGAATTGGCCTCCTGCCGGGTGCTGAGAACGTGGTGCAGCAGTTCGGCCACGCGACGACCATGGATGCGACGGATGCGGCTGTCGATGTAAAGGTGCAGATCGTCCAGGATGCGGCGCTGGCTCAGCAGCATCTCGAAGCGGCTGGCAACCAGCGTGGCCAGCGGTCGCGACACGCGCAGCCGGTTATGCAGCAGGATCGCCATCCGCTCGCCGCGGGCCACTTTCAGCATCCGTCGCGCCGCCCGCAAATAGCCCGCCCGGCCGCCCGTGCGCGTGGCCTCCTGCAAGCGGTCGGTCTCGGCCAGCATCCGCTCGGCCTCGGTCGGTGCCAGTTCCTGCTCGCGAAACGCCTCCAGCACCATGTCGCGCTCGCGCCCGGTCATGGCCAAAAGGCCCAAAGGCACCCGGTCCTTCTGGCGGATCGCCGCGTCATCATCGGCCAGTGCCACCGCCTGATCCAGCCGGGCGGCAAATCCCTTGGCCTCGGCGCGCACGATCTCGCGGGTCAGGTCGTGATCCTTGACGCTACCGGCAACCTCTTCGCGCACGGTTTGCAGCGCCACCGCCACCGCCTGCCGTGACAGCGCCAGATCCAGCGGCGCAAGCCGCGTCAGGCCAAGCGCCCGGATCACCCGGCGCAGGGTCGAGCCCTGCACGAACAGTGTGTAAAGTGTATAGCCGGTCGCCACGATCCCCAGCTCGCGCCGGATATCGGCAGGCACGCGCCAGTTCTCGGTGACCGCCAGCGCCAGCGCCAGCGTCACCGCCCCGCGCAACCCGCCCCAAAGCAGGGCGATGCGGTATGGCCGTTCAACCCTGGGCGACAGGTTCCAATGCGCCAGCAGCGGCAGCACCCCCCAGAGCACCACCACCCGCGCCAGGGTCGCCGCCAGAACGACCACCAGGATCAGCAGGAAATCCCAAGGATGCGCATCGCCCAGCAGACGCGGGATCAGCAGGGATGCCATGACGAAGATCAAGGCCCCCGCCCAATGCGCCAGCAGGTCCCAGACATCGCGTAGCTGCGCCCAGATCGCCGGGGCCAGTCGCCCCGGCCCCAACCAGTTCAGCGTCATGCCCGCGACCACCACCGCCACCACGCCCGAGGCATGAAGCAGTTCATCCGCCACGACATAGGTCGCATAGGGCACGGCGACGGAAAGCGACAGCTGCGCCAAAGGCCATGCCGCCAGCATCCGCATCAGCCGCAGCGCCAGCCGCCCGATGATCCAGCCCGCCAGCACCCCGGCAAGGATGATCGTGGGCATCCCGACCAGCGCATCTCGCAAGGTCGGGTTGGGCACCCCCGCCATCACGAAAGACAGGAAGAAGCCGAACAGGGCAATGGCTGCGGCGTCATTCAGCAGGCTTTCCCCCTCGACGATCCGGGCCAGGCGCTGCGGGGTGGCAAGGCTGCGGAAGATGCTGACCACGGCCGAGGGATCTGTGGTCGACACCACCGCCCCCAGCAGGAAGCAGGCCAGAACCGGCATTCCACTGAACGGGATCAGCGCAAGCCCGACAAAGGCGGTTGCGACCAGAACCGCCAGCACTGCCATTACAAGGATCGGCACCCAATCCTCCAGCATCCGGCGCAGATCGAGGCCCAGCGCCACCTGAAACAGCAGCGTCGGCAGGAAGACGTAAAGAAAGACCGAGGATTTGATCGGCAGCGCCAGCAATGCCGCAACCTCTTCGGGCAGACGGTCGCCCAAGGTGGTGGAAAGCCCGACCGAGGCCGCGCCAAGGGCCGCGCCAAACACCGCCAGCACGACCGAATAGGGCAGCCGCATCCGCTCTGCCACCGGCTCGGCCAGGGCGATGACAACAAACAGAACGGCCAAAGCCGAGACAATCAGAACGACTTCCATCCGCGCAGCATTACGCCAAGGCTGATGCGCTGTAACGGGGCTTCGCGGAGGCGATCACCCTTTTGTGCGCGGGTCCATGGCCTGGCACAGAGATTGCAGCATATGCAGCTTAATGTTACATATGTGAAGATGAATGCCCGTCCCGCCCCCTATGCCGCACGCCTGCCCGGCGATGCCAGCCGCGATCATCTGATGGTTCAGGTGGCCAAGGCCTATTACGATCAGCACCGCACCCAGGCCGAGATCGCGGGCGATCTGGGGTTGACGCGCTGGCAGGTCGGGCGGCTGTTGACCGAAGCCCGGGCGACGGGCGTGGTGCGGATCGAGATCCAGCCCCGCGCCAATCGTGCCACCGATCTGGAAGTGGCGCTGCAAGCCCGCTTTGGCCTGCGCGCGGCCATCGTGGTGCCGATGGGCGGGGTCGACGATCCCGGTTTGCTCAATGATGCCATCGCGCAGGCGGCGGCGCATTGGCTGGCCGCGTTGCAGCCGCGCCCCACGCTGATGGGCGTCAGCTGGGGCCGCACCATGGCCGCCCTTGCCCGTGCCCTGCCGCCCCATTGGGCCCCCGGGCTGGAGGTCGCGCTGGTCAATGGCGCGGCGGCCCTGACGGCATCCGACACCGCGACATCGGCGGTGGCCGAGGCGGTGGCACAAGCTGCCGGGGGCTTTGCCACCTTGTTGCCGGTGCCCGCCATTCTGGGGCAGGCCAGCACCCGCGACGCGCTGAATGCCGACCCGGTGATTGCCCGTGCCCTGTCGCGGGCCGAGGCCGCGCCGCTGGTGGCCTTTTCGATGGGCGGTGTATCCGAAGATTCGGTGCTGTGCCGTCAGGGTTATCTGACGCCGCAAGACATCGCGGATCTGCGGGCCCGCGGTGCGGTCGGCGACATTCTGGGGCGTTTCGTTACCGCCGATGGCGCTCTTGCCGATACGGCGCTGGATGCGCGCACGCTCGGGCTGCAACTCGACCGTCTGCGCGCCAAACCCCATGCTCTCGCGCTTGTCGCGGGGACAGAGAAACATCCGGTGGCGCGGGCTGCGCTCCGCGCCGGATATGTGACCGTGCTGGTCACCGATGATGCGACCGCAAAGGTCTTGCTGGAGGATTTGCATGATGGATCAAGGCGCCTTCCCGCGCATGACGGGAACCCCCTTCACCCCTGACTGGTTCGACACCGTCCAGATCAACACCCCTGCGGCAGAGCGGCGGGCGGCCAGCCTGCCCACACGGCGCACGGTGAAGAAGGATTATCAGGCCGCCTGGCTTGCCCGCGCCATCACCTGCATCGACCTGACCACCCTTGCAGGCGATGACACGCCCGGAAGGGTGCAACGGCTTTGCGCCAAGGCCCGCGCCCCGCTGCGCGCCGATCTGGCGCAGGCGCTTGGGCTGGAAGGCATCACGGTGGGCGCGGTTTGTGTCTATCCGACCATGGTGCCCCATGCCGTCAAGGCGCTGGAAGGATCGGGCATACCCGTGGCCTCGGTCGCGACGGGCTTTCCCGCCGGGCTGACGCCGCTGCCCTTGCGGCTGGCCGAAATCCGCTACGCGGTGGATCAGGGTGCCGCCGAAATCGACATCGTCATCACCCGCGAACACGCGCTGACCGGCAACTGGTCCGCACTTTATGACGAGATCGCCCAGATGCGCGCGGCCTGCGGCGCGGCGCATATGAAGGCGATCCTGGCCACCGGCGATCTGAAAACCCTGACCAATGTCTATCGCGCCTCGATGGTGGCAATGCAGGCGGGCGCCGATTTCATCAAGACCTCCACCGGCAAGGAGGATGTGAACGCAACCCTGCCCGTCTCGCTGACCATGGTGCGGGCGCTGCGCGACTTTGGCGCGCGCACCGGACAGATGGTCGGCTTCAAGCCGGCGGGCGGGTTGAAGACCGCAAAGGATGCAATGAACTGGCTGATCCTGATGAAAGAGGAGGTCGGCACGCGATGGATGTTGCCGGATCTGTTCCGCATCGGGGCCTCGTCCATGCTGGGCGATATCGAGCGCCAGTTGGAACATCATGTGACGGGCCGCTACTCGGCCGCCAACCGCCACGCGCTGGCCTGAGGAGACGGATATGCCCGCAATCAAGGATCTGATGCAGACCATGGACTATGGCCCCGCCCCCGAAGCCAATGCCGAGGCCGCCGCATGGATTGCCGCCCGGCCCCTGCTGGGCCATTTCATCAATGGCCGGATCGTCGCGCCCCAAGGCGAAAGCGTCGCGGTGGTCAATCCCGCAACCGATGCCGTGCTGTGCCATGTCGGCCTTGGCACCGAGACCGAGGTGGAGACGGCGGTAAAAGCCGCCCGTGCCGCCCAAGCCAAATGGGCCGCCCTGCCCGGCCATGTCCGGGCCCGCCATCTTTATGCGCTGGCCCGCCATGTGCAAAAGCGCGAACGCTTCCTCTCGGTGCTGGAGGTGATGGACAATGGCAAGACCATCCGCGAGGCCCGCGATATCGATATCCCGCTGGTTGCACGGCATTTCTACCACCATGCCGGATGGGCAGAATTGCTGGAGACCGAGTTTCCCGCCCATCAGGCGCTTGGCGTCTGCGGCCAGATCATCCCGTGGAACTTTCCGCTGCTGATGCTGGCCTGGAAGATCGCACCTGCCCTGGCTGCGGGCAATACGGTGGTGCTGAAACCCGCCGATCTGACGCCTCTGACCGCGATGGCCTTCGCCGAGATCTGCATCGAGATCGGCTTGCCGCCGGGCGTGGTGAACATCGTGAATGGCGGGGGCGAAACCGGCGCGCTGATCGCGGGCCATCCCGGCATCGACAAGCTGGCCTTCACCGGCTCGACCGAGGTCGGGCGGGTGTTGCGCCGCCAGACCGCTGGATCGGGAAAGAAACTGTCGCTGGAACTGGGCGGCAAATCGCCCTTCATCGTCTTTGAAGATGCCGATCTGGATGCGGCCGTCGAAGGCGTGGTCGATGCGATCTGGTTCAATCAGGGCGAGGTCTGCTGCGCCGGGTCACGCATTCTGGTGCAGGAAGGCGTCGCGTCGCCGTTTTTCGACAAGCTGCGCGCAAGGCTCAGCACGCTGCGTGTGGGCGATCCGCTGGACAAGACGATGGATATTGGCGCGCTGGTCTCGCACAAACAGCGCGCGCGGGTGGAGGCGCTGCTGGAAAAGGGCTCCGCAGAAGGCGCGGTCCTGCACCGGGCTGATGTAACCCTGCCGGAAAAGGGGGCGTTTTGCGCGCCGGGCTTCTTTACGGGAACCGCCCCTGCCCATACCGTCAGCCAGACCGAGATCTTCGGACCCGTGGCCACCACGCTGACTTTCCGCACCCCGGATGAGGCGGCGGTGCTGGCCAATGACTCCCGCTATGGTCTGGCCGCCAGCATCTGGAGCGAGAACATCAACCGCGCGATCGAGATGGCCGCCAAGGTGAAGGCAGGCGTGGTCTGGATCAATGCGACCAATCTGTTTGACGCAGGCGCGCCCTTTGGCGGGATGCGCGAAAGCGGCTTCGGGCGCGAAGGCGGGCGCGCGGGGATGCTGGAATATCTGGCCCCGAAATCCAGCGGCACGGTCAAGCCGCGCCCGGCGCCCGCACCTTTGGCCGACGTGGCCCCCGGTGCCAAGGCGCAAGGGCCGGGCATTGATGTGACGGCGAAGCTTTACATCGGCGGCAAGCAGGCCCGCGCGGATGGCGGGCAAAGTTATACCGTCACCGGCAAGGCCGGCGCGGTGCTGGGTCAGGCCGCGCTTGCAGGGCGCAAGGACGTGCGCAACGCGGTCGAGGCTGCAGGCAAGGCCACGGGCTGGGGCGGCGTCACCGCCCATAACCGCGCGCAAGTGCTGTATTTTCTTGCGGAAAACCTTGCGCAGCGTGCCGACGAATTTGCGCAGGCCCTGGCCGCAACCGGCAGCAGCAAACCCGATGACGAGGTGGAGGCCACGATCCGCCGCGCCTTCTGGTATGCGGCACAGGCCGACAAGTTCGATGGCGGCGTGACCGCGACCAAATCGCAGCACATTACCCTGACCCTGAACGAGCCCTTCGGCACCATGGGCCTGATCGCGCCGGATGAGGCCCCCCTGCTGGGCCTGATGTCGCTGGTTCTGCCCGCGATTGCCATGGGCAACCGGGTGGTCGCCGTCGCCTCGCAAAGCCAGCCGCTGATCGCCACGCGTCTGTATCAGGTGCTGGAAACCTCGGACCTGCCCGCGGGCGTGGTGAACCTGCTGACCGGGGATCGCGATGTGCTGGCCAAGAGTCTGGCCGAACATGATGATGTGGCGGCGATGTGGTATTGCGGCAGCACAGAGGGCACAGCCATGGTCGAGGCGGCATCCGCCGGAAACCTGAAACCGATCTGGAGCGATGGTGGAACCCTGCGCGACTGGACCAACCCCGCGCAGGGGCAAGGCGACGACTTCCTGCGCCGCGCCGTGCAGGTGAAAACCGTCTGGCTGCCCTATGGCAGCTGAGCTGTGACATCGGACCAGCGGTGTGTTCGGCTTTGGGCCCAGAACGGGTGCGGAACCGGATGCATCGCAGCCGCGTTCCCGCTGGTCGGATGATGATGGTGGATGATGACGGCGGTGGCGCGGATCGGATTTGCCAGATGGTCAGAGGCTTACGGACCTGGGTCACGGACCTCGGTGGCACATACCCGTCCCATGCAAAGCGAAGGCGCAAGACGCGGATCAGGTGCCGCTTTCCGGTTCAACTTTGCGGGCCAGGCCGATGATCTGGACAGGCCCCGGATTTCGGCGCAGGCTGAACGGGTTTCCCCGTCACAGCCGCCCCCACAGCCATTTCCCTCACAGCCGTCCCCGTCGTCTGGCCCCGGCATCACGACCCAGGTCTTGGTTCAAACCGGCCATTCAGCGGTCCCGCCCTTCATGACGCCGGTCCCACCTTTGATGACGAGTCTTTGCCATGGTTGATGCCGCACCGTCCCGCCCAAGTCCTGTTGACGATGATCTGGTTCCACAGACCCGGCGCATCACCCTGCCCCGCCTGGCCACCATCGCCGTCGTGGCGGCGGTGCTGCATCTGGGGCAAGAGGTGTTTCTGCCGCTGGCCATTGCGATGCTGCTGACTTTCGCGCTGTCCCCAGCGGTCACATGGTTTCGCAAGCGCGGCGTGCCGCTGACAGCGTCGGTTCTGGTGGTCGCCTTTCTGGCCTTTTCGATCATCGCAGCATTTTCGTTGCTGGTGGCCAGCCAGCTTTCCACACTGGCGCGCGATCTGCCGACGTTTCAGGACAATATTCTCGTCAAGCTGGACGGGCTGAAGCAACAGGGCGGTGATAGCGGGCTGGTGGCGCGGCTGACCGATATGGCCGCCGCAATCAACCATCAGATCGGAGATGCGCTGCCAGCCGATGACGCAACCGGAGCCAATGGCGATTCCGCACCGCGCCCCGATGGTCCGATGCAGGTCGAGGTGATCGAGCGGCAAAGCCCGCTGGACATGCTGGTCAATCTGGTGATGCCTATTGTCAGTCCGCTGGCCACCACCGGCCTTGTCGTCGTGGTGGTGATCTTCATGCTGCTGGAACGCGAAGACCTGCGCGACCGCTTCATCCGCCTGACCGGATCGAACGACCTGCACCGCACGACACAGGTGCTGGAAGATGCGGGCAGCCGGGTGACCAATTACCTGCTGATCCAGCTTTTGGTGAATGTGATCTATGCCATCCCCATCGGACTCGGCTTATGGCTGATCGGGGTGCCCAATGCGTTGCTCTGGGGCCTTCTGACGCTGGTCCTGCGCTTTGTGCCCTATATCGGCTCGGTCCTGTCGGCGGCGTTTCCGCTGTTTCTGGCCTTTGCGGTCAGCCCGGAATGGAACACGCTCTTATGGACTGCCGCGCTGTTCATCGTGGTGGAACTGGCCACATCGAACATCATCGAGCCATGGCTTTACGGATCGCGCACCGGCGTGTCGCCGCTGGCCATCATCGTTTCGGCAATCTTCTGGACATGGATCTGGGGGCCGCTTGGCCTTGTGCTGTCCACGCCGCTGACGGTCTGCCTTGTGGTTCTGGGCCGCCACATCCCGCAATTCGCGCTGTTCGACATCCTGTTCGGCGACGAGCCGGTTCTGGCCCCACATGCACGGCTTTACCAACGCTGGCTTGCCGGTGACACGGTCGAAAGCACTTTCCGCGCCGCCGAGGCGCTGGAGGAGGACTGGCTGTCGGATTACTATCGCGACACCGCCCTGCCGGCCTTGATCCTCGCGCAAGCCGATTGGTCGCGCGGCGTGCTGAATGCACAGCAGGAAGACCGGCTGGCCACCACCGCCATGGCGATGGTCGAGGATTTGCAGACCGTCGCGATGGAAGAAGCCGCAGAGTTGGGCCCCGCATCCAACACCCCCGAGAATGCCCCGACGACACCGCGCCGGGTGCTGAGCTTTGGCGGGCGTTCCGCGCTGGATGACGTGGCCGCCGCCATGCTGGCGCAGGCCCTGATCGCCGAAGGGGCAGAGGCCCGCGCGCTTGGCCATCAGGATCTGGCACCGGCCAGGCTGGCAGCCCTTGACGCCGGATCGGTCGATGCGGTCGTGCTGAACTTCCTCGATCCCGCACCGTCGCGGCTGACGCTGCTCCATCTGCGGCGGCTCAAGCGCGCCATGCCGCATCTGCGGGTTGGTGTCGTGCTATGGGACATGCCCGATGCGTTGGCCGATAGCGCCGAGACCCTGATGGTGGACCGCGTGGCCCCGGACAAGATCGCCGAGGCCGAGGCGATCGGCGCGGATTTTGTTGTGACCGCCATGGAACCGGCCATCGCCGAAATGCTTTCCCTTACAGAGCCGCGGCCTCTGCCAGAGGCCCCGCGCGCAAAACCCGCCCGCAGCCGGGCGCGAAATCGCGCCGCCGCTGCCGCCATTTGACGAAGGATGATGACCATGGCCCGCACCCCGCGCAGCAGCGCCGAAGAGACCGCAGCCCAAGACAATGCCCGGCTTGAGGCCGAAATTGCCACACTTCGCGAGGAACTCGCCCAGCTTGCCCGCACGATGGGCGATGCCGCCAGCTCCAACAAGGCGGCCTTTGTCGAGAATATCGAAGCCGGCGCCGAACGACTGCGTGCGCGTGGCGAGGCCGCGATGGAGGGTCTCCAGGACAGCGCGGAACAATGCATGGAAGACGCCCGCCTTTATGTGCGTGACAATCCGTTTACCGCCCTTGGCATCGCCGCCGGGGCCGGTCTGATCTTTGGTCTGCTGCTTGGACGCCGGTGATGCTGAAACTGTTGATGGCGGTCGCCGCCGGTCAGGCAGCGAAATCGGCGGCGGATGCCGCAAAGCGCGCGGCGCTGATCGCGGTTGCGGGCTTTCTTGGCCTGATTGCCATGGGATTTGTGGTGGCGGCGGGCTTTATCGTCACGCTGCCACATCTGGGGCCTGCCGGCACCGCGCTGGCCTTTGGCGGCGGCTTCCTTGTGCTGGCGCTGATCGTGCTGTTGATCGCGCGCCCGCCGCGCCGCCGCCCTGGCGGGCTTGGCTATGGTTTGAATCCCGGCATGAATGTAGAGGCCGAGGCCGCAGCCGCCCTTGGGGCCGTGCCCAATGCCATCGCGAAAGCGCCCGGCACCGCGATGATGGCGGCCTTTGCGGGCGGGCTGATCCTTGCGCTACGTCTGCGCAAATAGGGCGCGCAGGCAGGGTTTTCATCCGCTCAAGTCAGATTGCGCAAGCATCACACGCGCCGGGGGCCATGCCTCCCGGCGCGTTCGGCTGCGGTGCGGATAGATGTGGCGCTGATGGTTGTGCCAGGGAATCTTGCGTCCCCCGGATTCTGGGCGGCAAGAATACTCGCCGTCCTGACCTTCGCGCGCCTGCCGTCAGAACGGCACCGGCGCATTGAAGGTCTGGCTTTTGCCGGTTTCCGGGTGGCGCAGTCGCAGGCTTTCGGCATGAAGCATCATGCGCGGATAATCCAATGCCTCACCTGTCGCATAGATCGGATCGCCCAGGATCGGATGCCCCAGCGACAGCATATGCACCCGCAACTGATGGCTGCGCCCGGTCAGCGGCATCAGGCGCACGCGCGTCGTCTTGCCATCATGGCGCTGCACCCGCCAATCGGTGATCGCGGGCTTGCCGTTTTCATGGTTCACATGCTGGCGCGGGCGGTTCGGCCAATCGACGCAAAGCGGCAGATCCACTTGGCCCTCTTTCGGCTCCAGCAGGCCCCAGAGGCGCGCGAGGTAAATCTTCTTGGTCTGACGCTTCTCGAATTGCTGTCCCAGATGGGCCTGCGCCGCTTTGGTCAGCGCGAAGACCATCACCCCGGATGTGTCGCAATCCAGACGATGCACCAGCAGCACCTCGGGGAACGGGCCGCGCAGCCGTTCGATCAGGCAGTCTTCCTTGCCCGGATCCTTGCCAGGCACCGACAGAAGGCCCGCAGGCTTGTCGACGATCAAGATCGCGCCGTCATGATGCAGGATCTGCAGCGGCACATCGGGTGGGTTATAGGCATAAGGTGGCATCAGCGGTCGGCCCCGGTCATTCCCAGACCATCCGCGCGGCCAGACCGCCGAACAGCACCGCCGCGATCTTGTTCAGCGCGCCCATGCGGCGGCCCAGCGCCTGCCCCGCCAACCCGGCGACCAGCCCATAGCCGCTGGTGATGACCATGCCGGTTGCGGTGAAGACTGCCCCCAGAACAAGGATCTGCTGCCAGACCGGGCCGCGCACCGGGTCGGTGAACTGTGGCAGGAAGGCCAGCACGAACAGCGCGACCTTGGGGTTCAGCGCATTGGTGACAAAGCCGCGCCACAGCGCCCGTGCCGGATGGGCGACCCCCTTGCCCGGCGCGGATGCCCCCGCATTCCAGCTTTTGAAGGCCAGGAAAAGCAGATAGCCCGCGCCCGCCCATTTCAGCCCAGTCAACGCCGCCGGATGCGCGGCCAGCAGCGCGCTGACCCCGATGGCCGCGAGCGAGACATGGAACAGCCCCCCAAGCCCCACCCCAAGGCCCGCCACAGCACCCGCCTTCGGCCCGCCTGCAAGCCCCGAGGCGGTGGCAAACATCACATCCGCCCCCGGCGTCAGGTTCAAGACGATCCCCGCGGCCAGAAAGGCCACCAGTTCGGCAGGAGGTACAAGGGCAAGAAGGTCGATCATATGCGTCTCGGGCTGGGGAACTTGGATTTGGGTTTGGCGCGACAATCCTGTGCGCGGCGCGAAAGATCAAGCCCCGGGGGGCGGGGCCTGTGCGCGGCACGAAAGATCAAGCCCTCCGGGGGCAGGGCCTCCGCGCGGCGTAGAAGATCAAGCCCCGTGGCCCGCAGGAAGGTCGCCCTCAAACAGCGCACCCCCCTTGGGCAGCGGATCGTAATCGCCCCGGCTGGCCAGATGGATATGCGCGGTGATGCGGCCGCCCGTCGCGCCGTCGACCGCGCCTGCCTCGATGGCAAAGGCACCATCGGCCGTCCGGAATCACAGCTTGCCACCACAGGTGCCGCAAAATCCGCGCGCCGATCCCTTCGGCCCGTGAAACACCCGCAGCGTGCTGTCTGCGTGCCAGTGAAGGGCAGCCTCATCTGCTTCAAAGCTGGCCGCAAAATGGCCAGAAAGCTTGCGGCATTGGATGCAATGACAGGCGGTGATCGGGCCGGCCGGTGCCGGCGCGTCAAAGGCACAGCCGCCGCACAGGCAAGCCACCTGCAAGGTCGCGCCCGGTGGATCATGGCGCGCGGTGCTGCCCGGATCATAATCGCTGCCGTCTTCGGTCAGGAAATGTTCCTCGATCCCGAGCCCGCTCGGGCCATCCAGCGCGCCCATGGCGATGGCGATGCGCCCCTGCCCCGCAGGCTCCCAGAACAGGAACGACCCGCATTGCCCGCAAAAGCCGCGCCTTGCCTGTGCGGTCGCCTGATACCGGACCAATCCCTTGCCATCGGTCAGGCGAAACTGATCGAGCGGCACCCCGGTCGAGGCCCAGAGATGCCCGGATTGCTTCCGGCATTCGCGGCAATGGCAGATCACCACATCGCGCATTGGTGCCATGATCGCAAAGCGCACCGACCCGCAGAGACAGCTGCCAAGATGTTCAGACGGCATCGCGGAAGACCCGGTCCAGGATCGCGGATAGCTCGGCCAGATCGGTCTCGGTAAAGGCCGCCTCGGTGTCGCTGTCCAGATCAAGCACACCCAGCAACTGTCCTGCACCGTTGCGCACCGGGATCACCAGCTCCGATCTGGTCGAAGAGGAACAGGCGATGTGGCCGGGGAAGGCCTCCACATCCGGGACAAGCTGCGCCCTGCCGCTGCGCGCTGCCGCCCCGCAAACCCCACGCGCGAACGGGATCACCAGGCAGCCATGGCCGCCCTGATAGGGCCCGATCTTCAAAACCTCTGGCGCGGTCACCCGGTAGAACCCGGTCCAATCGCAAAACGGATGGCTGTGATGCAATTCGCATACCACGGTCGCCATCAGTGCCACAGTATCGGTCTCGCCATGGCACAGCGCCTCAATACGCGCCGCGAGATCGGCATAATCCATCGTGATCGTCCTTTTTCTGCCACCGAAAGCATCGACGGTTACCGAATGCTAACGAACGGAGCCTAGCCTGCAAGCCTGACCGGCAGAAGGAAGCGCATATGGACCTTGAAGCGATCCCAACCCCCGACCTGCTGCTGGTGCGGGTGCTGTCAGAACGAATCGATGCGGCAGGCGCGATCCAGTTCAAGGACAGGATGCGTGAGCTTTCCGCCCCTCCGGGCGGCGTGGATGGCAACGCAGCCCGCATCCCGGTCTTGCTGGATATGTCGCGTGTCGGTTTCCTGGACAGCTCCGGCCTTGGGGCGGTGGTCGCGGTGATGAAATTGCTGGCCCCCCGCAGGTTGGAACTCGCGGCCCTGACCCCGACTGTCGAAAAGGTGTTTCGCCTGACCCGGATGGATTCGGTCTTCACCATTCATCCCGACCTGCCCGAACCGCTTCGGCATGTGGGTTGAATGCTGTTCATTTCAGGGATCATGCCCATGGCCGACCTGACCATTCTTGTCGAAAGCGACCCGCTGGCGGTGCGTCACGCGCTGGTCTGCCTGCAGGAAGCGGCGCTGATGCAGGGCTTCGCCCCCGATCAGCGAGGCCGGATCGAGATCGTTCTGGCAGAGGCGCTGAACAACATCGTTGAACATGCCTATGCCGGAACGACGGGCCAGATCCGGCTGGAACTGTCCTTGCGCCCCGAAGGGCTGCTATGCCAGTTGCGCGACAGCGGCTGCCCGCTGCCCGATCTGCAACTGCCCCCCGGACAACTGGCCGCCTTTGACGATTGCGACTTGCCCGAGGGCGGCTTCGGCTGGTTCCTGATTCGCACCCTGACCGCAGATTTGTGCTATCGCCGCGATGAGGGCCAGAATGAGCTTTGTTTCCTCGTTCCCGGCAATCCGCCGGATTGATGCCGAATTTTCCAGCAAATCGATACGCTGCCACGAAAAGACCTGAATTCGCCCGCAAATCGGCCCCGGATCCGCGTCAAGAAGGGGATGTAGCTGCATAAGGCTTCCCTCGGCACCGCGAGCAATGCCCCCACCCAGATCGCGGTGCCGAGGCTCTGACCCTTCCCAAGCCCGCTCGGCCTGCATAACCTCTCCAAGATCAGGGGGGATATGATGCGCGATTTCCAAAGCCCGGGCCGTTCGGCCGTCTTTGCCAACAATGGTGCCTGTGCCACCTCGCATCCGCTGGCGGCAAAGGTTGCGCTGGATGTGCTGCAGGCCGGGGGCAATGCCGCTGATGCGGCGATTGCGGGGGCGGTGCTGCTGGGGATCTGCGAGCCGCAAATGACCGGGATCGGTGGCGATTGCTTCGTGCTGCTGAAACCCGCCGGATCGGAAGAGGTGATCGGGCTGAACGGATCAGGCCGCGCGCCCGCCGCGCTGACTGCCGACAATCTGCGTGCCAAGGGGCTGGACCGGATGCCGATCCATGGCATCGACACCGTTACCCTGCCCGGCGCGATGGATGCCTTTCTGGCCCTGAACAATCGCTTTGGCCAAAAATCGATGGCCGAGATCCTTGCCCCTGCCATCCATTATGCCGAGGAAGGCGTGCCGGTTGCGCCGCGCGTGGCCTTTGACTGGGCGGGCGATGCCGCCGTGCTGCAAGGTGATGCCCGCAAGTTTTACCTGCTGGATGGGGCCGCACCTCAAACCGGCCAGATCTTCCGGGCCCCCGGCCAGGCCGAGGTGCTGCGCCGCGTCGCCCGCGAGGGGCGCGCGGGCTTCTATGAGGGCGAGGTGGCCGAGGATATGATCGCCTCGCTGCGTGCCCTTGGCGGCGGCCACAGCCTTGACGATCTGGCGGCAGTGAAATCGGACTGGACCACGCCGATTTCTGCGTCTTATCAGGGCGTTGACCTGATCGAACACCCGCCGAATGGCCAGGGCGCAACAGCACTTTTGATGCTGAATATCCTCAGCCATTTCGACCTGAAACGCCTTGATCCCTTCGGCGCGCCCCGCGCCCATCTGGAGGCAGAGGCGGCGAAACTGGCCTATGACGCGCGCAACCGCTTCATTGCCGACCCGACTGCGCGGATCGACCACTTGCTCGCGCCCGAAACCGCCGCGCGGTTGGCGGCCCTGATCGACCCGCGCCGCGCCCTGCCCGACCCGACCCCGCTGGCCGAGGCGGTGCACAAGGATACTGTCTATATCACCGTGGTCGACCGCGACCGCATGGCGGTGTCGCTGATCTATTCGATCTTCTGGGCCTTTGGCGCGGGGTTGGCCTCCAGCCGGTTCGGGATCAATTTCCAGAACCGGGGGGCGGGGTTCAGCCTGGCACCGGGCCACCCGAATGAGGCCGCAGGCGGCAAGCGCCCGATGCATACGATCATTCCCGGCATCTTGGCCGAAGGTGGCCGCGTGACGATGCCCTTTGGCGTGATGGGCGGGGCTTATCAGCCCTGCGGACATGCACGGCTGGTCAGCAATCTGCGCGATTACGGCATGGATCTGCAAAGCGCCATCGACGCGCCGCGCTGCTTTGCCGGCGCAGACGGCTTCAAGGTGGAACATGGATACAAGCCGCAAATCCTTGAGGAATTGCGTGCCCTTGGCCATAGGCCGGTCCCGTCGGATGAACCTATCGGGGGCGCACAGGCCATTGTCCTGCATCCCTCCGGCGTGCTGGAAGCGGCATCCGACCCGCGCAAGGATGGCTGCGCGCTTGGCTATTGAGGCAGATCAGTTCAGATTAAACTGCAACGGGTAGCGGCCATCCTCAAAATCCCCGAACAGATCGCCCAGATCCGGGTGATCGACCGGCTCGCCGGTCTCGTCGGGGATCAGGTTCTGCTCCGAGACATAAGCCACATAGAAACTTTGGTCATTCTCGGCCAGCAGGTGATAGAATGGCTGATCGCGATCGGGGCGGCTATCCTCGGGGATGGCGGCATACCATTCCTCGGTATTGGAGAACATGGCGTCCACGTCAAAGACCACGCCGCGAAACGTGTGCTTGCGATGCCGGAGCACCTGTCCGAGATGGTATTTGGCTTGCGTTTTCATCATCGATCAGTCCCCCGCAATCCTAATATTCCCTTCCGGGCCTGCCGTCTATCGGCGCGAGGGTGATTCGCGGGAAACAGTCTGTGCGGCGAAGCCCGACAAATGCGCCCTGCTGGTCAAGCTGACGGACATGCCAAAGGCACCGGGCCACAGGCGGCGGCACCTCGCGCAATTCTGATGCGGGCGGCGGTCGCCCCCCATTTCCACGGTCGGAAATTTGCCCTATCCTCACCGCTAATAACAAGACACGCGAGGGGCAGATGAGCAGGTTTCTCCGTGCGTCGATACTTCTGTTGCTATTGGCCTCCTGCGGGGGGGGCAGCAATTTTTCGGCGCCGCGCAATCTGGATGACGCATGTGCGCTGCTGCGCGAGCGGCCGGAATATTACCGCGCCATGAAGGCGACCGAACGTCGCTGGGGCGTGCCGGTGCATGTGCAGATGGCAACCATCCACCAGGAAAGCAAATTCGTGGGCAATGCCAAGACCCCGCACCGTTTCGTGCTGGGCATCATCCCGATGGGGCGGCAAAGCACGGCCTATGGCTATAGTCAGGCGCTGGATGGCACCTGGGATGAATATCAGCAGGAAACCGGCAATCGCCGCGCCAAGCGCGACAGCATCCAGGATGCGACGGATTTCATGGGTTGGTATATGCACGGCTCCGAACAACGCCTCGGCATTTCCAAGCTCGATGCCCGCAGCCAGTATCTGGCCTATCACGAGGGCCGCACCGGCTTTGCCAAGGGCAGCTACAATGCGAAGTCCTGGCTGGTGGATGTGTCAAACCGCGTGCAACAGCGGTCCGAGCGCTATGCCGTGCAACTGGCGGCCTGCGGGCGGTAAGCCCTCCCCCGCCTGTCAGACCTGCCCATCAATCAAAACGCCGCCCCAGGGGGCGGCGTTTTTGGCGCGCGGAGGGCTGGCCTATTTCTCGCGGCGGCGCATCTCGGCCTCAAAGGTGAAGGTCGAGGGCGGGTAATCCTTGCCCATCTGCATATCACCCAGGATCACCGTGGTCTGCGATCCGCCATTGTCATTGATGACCCATTGCCGAAGCGCCACCGGATTGGCGGTGAAGACCAGATCGATGGAGCCATATTCGGGATGTTCGGGATCTTGCGCCCGCACCAGCGTCTTGTTGCCGTCTTCCTTGTGCGACACCACCATCTTGGCGCGGCCAAGGTCGATATTGGCCCCCAGGATCAGGTTCAGCGGTGTGCGTTTCAGCGGATACTGTTCGGGCGGCTGGTTCGATTTGCCATCGAATACCGCGACCTGTCCGCCCGAGGCCAGAACCAGATTGCGGTCGGGCGGCGCATATTCAAAGCGGACCCGGTTCGGGCGCTTGATGAAGATGCGCCCGGTGCCAATGGTGCCATCGGCATTGATCTGGGTGAAATCCGCCTCGGCTGTCTTCAGCCCGTTGAGATATTTGGAAATCGCGGCAAGCGAGATCTTCTCGGCCTGCGCGGGAAGGGCGAAGGCCAGAAGGGCGAACGGGGCAAGGAGCGCGGTGCGACGGTTCATGCCCGCAATATAATCGCACACAAGGCTTTGTGCAGCCCCGTTCCGCAAAATGTGAGCGGCGGCTTGCCGCTTGTGAGCGCCTTGAAGCTGCGCCATTCTCCGCGCCGGAGGTGCCGCATATGACCCGACTTTACCCTGGCCCGATGGATGCCGACGGATTCTGGATTGACCACCCCGCGCATCGCGCCTTTCTACGGGCAGATGCGGCGCGGCAGTTCGCGTTCTTTGCGGCAAGCCCCAGGCGCTATCCCGATGCAGCCCCCGGTTTTCATGTGCTGGATTATACGGGCGCGCCACTGGCATCCGACCTGCAAGAGCTGCACACCACCACGCGGCTGGTGCATTCTTACGCGCTTGGCATCGCCGCAGGCCTGCCCGGCGCGGGCGAGATCGTCGATCAGGGCATGGACTACCTGTGGTCGCATCACCGCGACCCCGATCATGGCGGCTATGTCTGGGGCATGGCGGGCGATCAGGTGGCCGATGGCCGCAAGCTGGCTTATGGCCACGTCTTCGTGCTTCTGGCCGGGGCCTCGGCCAAAATCGCCGGGCACCCGGATGCCGACCGTCTGATTGCCGATGTCTGGCAGCAATTGGACCGGCATTTCTGGGAGGACGGCCCCGGCCTGTTCGCCGATGAGTTCAACCGCGACTGGACCCCGTTTTCCGACTATCGCGGCATGAATGCAAATATGCACGCGACCGAAGCGCTGTTGACCGCCTATGAGGCGACGGGCGATCGGGTGTATCTCGACCGCGCAGGGCGCATTCTTGATTTCTTCCTGACCCGGATGGCCGCAGCCGAAGGCTGGCGCATCCCCGAACATTACCATGCCGACTGGCAGCCCGACCGCGCCTATGCGGGCGATCCGATGTTCCGCCCGCGCGGCACCACGCCGGGCCATTCGTTTGAGTTCGGCAGGCTGGCCCTGCAATGGTGGGATCTGGCCGGGCGCCCGGCAGATGGCACGCCCGCGCGGGCCCGCGCCCTGATCGAGACCGCGCTGGCGGCCTGGCAGCCGCGCGGCGGTCTGGCCTATACGCTGCATTTTGACGGCACGGTCGATGTGCCCGACCGCTATTGGTGGCCGGTGACCGAGGCGATTGGCGCGTTGGCTGCGCTGATCAAGCTGGATCGCCGCCCCGAGGATGAAGTCTGGTATCGCCGTTTTTGGGCCTTTGCCGATGCGCATCTGATCGACCATGCGCGCGGCGGGTGGTTCCCCGAACTCGATGCCGAGGATCGCCCGACCGCGCGGCAATTCCACGGCAAGCCCGATATCTACCATTCCGTGCAGGCCGTGCTGTTCCCGCTGGCACCGGGCCTGTCGCGCGCGGCAGATGGGCTGGCAAGCGATCTTGTGCCCAATCTGGCCGGATAGGCGGCAGAAATCCGAAAAACTGCTTTGTTTAACCCTTTCGCAACGGTTTGCGACCAGAGTCGATGTTGACGCAACGCCCGAGTTGCGTTCACATTCTGGAAACAATGCCCGTGATTGGTGGCAACACCCGGCGGGCAGATAGTGGGGCAGTTCATCGTGATCCAGTCAAAGCAGGTGGCACACAAGCGACAGATGGCCTCGGGCTGGTGGCTGTTGCCCTCGGTCTCGCTCGGTTCCGGTATCTGGGCCCTGATCGGCATCGCCCTGATCTGAACTCCTGCCAGAAAGCGTCACAGGCCAGTGGCGATATGGGCCAGTGGCGATATGCGCCAGACAGCAACATGGGCCTTCCCCGATCATGGCCGACAGTTTCCCGATCCAACCTGATTTCCCGGTCGATTTCTTCGCCCGCCCTGCCCCCGATGTGGCCCGCGATCTGGTTGGGGCGCGACTGGCGATTGCCAAGGCTGACGGGCGGCAAAGCGCTGGCCTGATCACCGAGACCGAAGCCTATCGCCGCGACGATCCCGCCTCCCACAGCTTTCGTGGCCCGACCCCGCGCAATGGCGCGATGTTCGGCCCGGCCGGGCGGGCCTATGTCTATCTCTGCTACGGCATACATTGGTGCCTGAACGTGGTCTGCCTGCCCGGTGAGGCGGTCCTGCTGCGCGCCATGGAACCCGTGGACGGGATGGATCTGATGGCCGCGCGACGCGGACTGACAAGCCCTGGACTGCTGGCCACCGGGCCGGGGCGGCTGGCGCAGGCATTGGCGGTGGATCGCAGCCATGACGGCCAGCCCTTCGGCACCGCCCATATGTCGCTTTCCCCGGCTTTCAGCCCCGAAATCATCACCGGCCCGCGCATCGGCATCCGCCGGGCCATCGATCTGCCATGGCGCTTTGGCTGGGCGGGATCGGCCTTTCTGTCACGCCCGTTTCCGCAATAATGGGCCACACCGCATTTGCGCGGCACAATGTCGCAAACCGCATATGCGAAGACGCGATTCTGCCATAACTTCATTGATGTGAGGTCCGAGGCCGCGATCAAAAGCGACACCGGAAAACTGGCAAGCCGGTGCAACCCCGGCGCTGCCCCCCGCACCGGTGACGGAGGATCGGGTTGTTCTGTGAAACGGGTCGAGAACCGATCCGGCTGACAGGACGAAACGATCCGGCTGCAAAAGCCGATCCGATAGCCCGGGCGCCAGCCTTGCCAAGCCCCGCGGGAAGCCGTGGCCGGGGACGATCCGAAAGGAGGCGGCACCGACCAAAGCCACCGCCTCAACAGGAACACCCGCGCGGGGAGGCGCGGGAAGCGAGGATGCGATGCTCAGCCAGCAGGACATGTTGGCGCGCCTGAATGCGCGCCGCCCGAATTATTCGCTCGACCACGATCTGTATTGCGATCCCGGTGTGTTGCAGCACGATCTGGACAATATCTTTTACAAGGAATGGCTGTTTGCCATTCCGGCCTGCGAGATCCCGAAGACCGGCAATTTCGCCACGCTTCAGGTCGGGGCCTATCCGCTGGTGATCACGCGCGGGGCCGATGGCATGATCCGCGCCTTCCACAATGTCTGCCGCCATCGGGGCCAGCGCCTATGCGCCAAGCCGACCGGCAGCACGCCCAAGCTGGTCTGCCCCTATCACCAATGGACCTATGACCTGGACGGCAAGCTGCTTTATGCGCGTGACATGCAGGAAGGGTTCGACCCCTCGCAGCACGGGCTGAAGAAGGTGCATTGCGTCGATCTGGGCGGCATGGTCTTCATCTGTCTGGCCGAAGTGCCGCCGCCGATCGCCGATCTGGCCAAGGTGATGTCGAACTATCTGGCCCCGTCAGGTCTGAAAAAGGCCAAGGTCGCGCATAGCTCCACCATTGTCGAAAACGGCAACTGGAAGCTGGTGATCGAGAACAACCGCGAATGCTATCACTGCGGCGGCTCGCACCCCTCGCTGTGCCGGACCTATTCCGACAATCCGCGCATGACCGCGATGGAAGGCCCCGACAGCGCCAGCCCCGACATTTTGGAACATTGGAAGCGTTGCGAGGCGGCGGGCCTGCCTTCACGCTTCATCAATCACCCGAAAATGCAATGGCGTCTGGCGCGGATCCCGCTGCTGAACAATGCCGAAAGCTATACGATGAACACCAAGGCGGCGGTGTCGAAACGCATGGGCGACATGCCGTTTAACGATGCCGGAAGCCTGCTGTTCTTCCACTATCCCAATACCTGGAACCACTTCCTTGCCGATCACGCCATCGTCTTCCGCGTGCTGCCGCTCAGCCCGACCGAAACCGAGGTGACGACCAAGTGGCTGGTGCCGGAAGACGCGGTCGAAGGGGTGGATTACGATCTGCAGAACCTGACCGAAGTCTGGTACAACACCAATGACGAGGACCGTCAGGTGGTGGAGGAAAACCAGAAGGGTATCCTGTCGCCGGCCTATGAGCCGGGCCCCTATTCCACCATTCAGGAAGAGGGCGTGATCCAGTTCGTCGACTGGTATTGCGAAACCATGCAGGACCGCCTGGCCCCCCGCCCGGCCATGGCTGCGGAATAATCCATGGCCAAGCAGGTGAACTGGACGGCAAAACCCTGGGCTGACAGCGAACAGCTGGAATGCACCATGGTGGTGCCGGAATCCCCCGATACCGCAACCTTCACTTTCCGCGCGCCTTCGGGCGCGTGGTTCGACTATCAGCCGGGGCAGTTCATCACGCTTGATCTGCCGGTCGACCCAAAGAATGTGCCGGGCGGCAATGTCCAGCGCACCTATACGATTTCGTCCAGCCCGTCGCGGCCCCTGTCGATCTCGGTCACGGTGAAGGCCCAGAAGACCAGCATCGGCACGCGCTGGATGCTGGATCATCTGAAGCCGGGGGTGCGGATCAAGGCCTATGGGCCAAGCGGCATCTTCAGCTCGCACCGGCACCCCGCGTCGAAATACCTGTTCATTTCGGCCGGGTCCGGCATCACGCCGATGATGTCGATGACGACCTGGGCCTGGGATTCGGGCGAGATGCCCGACATCGTTTTTGTCCATGCCGCGCGCAAACCGTCGGAGATCATCTTCCGCGATCGGCTGGTGCAGCTGGCGTCCCGCGTCCCGGGCCTGCAATTGCGCTTCACCGTGGAAGAGCACGAGCCCTATCACGCCTGGCACGGGTTTTCGGGACGGTTGAACCAGATCATGCTGGGGCTGATGGCACCCGATTATCTGGATCGCGAGGTGTTCTGCTGCGGGCCAGAGCCCTTCATGCAGGCCGTGCGCGACATGCTGAACGCGCTTGGCTTCGATATGAACCGCTATCATCAGGAGAGCTTCGGCGCGCCGGTCACAACAGAGGCCGAGGCGCCGGTTCTGGACGATGTGGTGCCCGATGCCACCGCCGGGGCCTCGATCACCTTTGCCACATCTGGTGTGACGACGCCCTGCGCGGAAACCGATACGGTGCTGGCGGTGGCAAAACGGTCCGGTCTCAATATCCCGTCGGGCTGCACCTTCGGGCTGTGCGGCACCTGCAAGATCCGCAAGACCGGCGGCGAGGTGCATATGGTGCATAATGGCGGCATCTCGGATGATGACATCGCCGAAGGCTATATCCTGGCCTGCTGCTCGCATCCGATGGGGGCAGTCACGGTCGAGGTCTGAGGCCCGGGCTTCAAGACTCGGGCCGAAAGGCCGCGACTCCTACAGGTCAGAGGTCTCAACCCGCCTCGGCTTCAGGGCGAAAAAAGGGGCCGCGAGGGCCAGCCCCTACGGTAAATGTTGAGATTGGGGTCGCCAACGGCGGCCCCAATGGTTTCATTGACAAGTGCGCAAAATACGTATATTATGTAATCTATACTTTGCTGGAGGCCTACTATGACCGTGACTATCAGCTCTACCGAATTCCAGCGCAATGTTGGGCTATATACTGACAAAGCCATGCAGGAGCCATTGATCATCACCGCTCATGGGCGTGACCGTCTCGCCCTGCTCTCCATCGAAGATTACAACCGCCTCAAGATGCTCGATGATCGCGAGGCGTTTATGGCGGAAGATCTCCCCGATGACTTGCTCCAGGAATTGGAAGTCAAGATTGAGGAAAGCAGAGCTTCCGGGATCATTGAGACAAATTACAAGATCACCCAGTTCTGATGGATCTGCGTATCAAGCCAGTAGACGGCACGGTGGTCCGCTACAGTTTTCTGTGGCCTCACGAACGCAAGGCCGGGCTTCGGGAGGGGACGAAGGACCGTGCATGTGTAGTTGTCATGTCATCTAGTGACGGAAGGTTTCTCCTCGCGCCGATCACGAGGCGACCGCCAGAAAAATCGACCAGTATCGATCTTCCTTTGGAGATCAAACGCCATCTCGGCCTCGATGAGCGGAAGAGCTGGGTTATTGCGTCCAATCTAAACAAGTTCACTTGGCCGGGATTTGACATAAGAGCTGTCCCCGGGAAGAGCCCACCAACATACTCATACGGGCGCCTCCCGAGCGGGTATCTTCTGCAAATTCAATCCACACTCGCAGGTCTGGCGAGGAAACGTCTTGTCGTAACTATTGAGCGGGATGATGGGTCATCCTGACCCTCAAGTAAATGGCACGGCAAAAGCAAACAAATCCCTCGGGTAGATGAGCCCCTTGGCCAGCCCGATCCGCATCGCCGGGGTTGCGCCGTCACGACCGCGCAGCATCCAGTTGTGGTAGAACCGCAGGATTGTGACCAGTTTCGGGACCATGTCCGGATCGTAGAGCCCGTAGGCATGCCAGATCCTGTGCTGGTTCGATGCGGTGGGAAGGCCCCGCTCGAAGCCGGTCACGCGGCGCCGGGCCAGGTTGAACCAGGCATCCACCGGATGGATCGTGGCCTCACAGGTCAACTTTGCCAAACCCTCGAATCCGAGGTGGCCCAGATCCGTTTTCAGCCGCAGCGACTTCCTTGGTTCCGCCTTGGTGTGAAAGGGCCATTCAATCCCTGCCGTCGCGAGCATGCGACCCCGATCCTTCAGGCTGGCCTCCGCGAACCGGGTTTCCAGCAGATGCGCAACCAGCGCCTGGCGTCGGTTCAGCTCCGGATGGCGCTCCTGGATCTGATCGACGGATGCGCGGTTCTCCCGGTTCAGGGCGTGGAATGCCTCGCCGCCCAGTCTGGTGGCCATGGTGCTGCGCTCGTCATTGGTCATGCCCTTCTCGAAGGTCACCTCGGTGATATGCGCCCGGCCCGAATTTACCATGCCGACCGACAGCGCACAGAAAGCGGCGGCAAGTCCGCTATCCGCATCGACGCAAAAATGCGCGCTCCGGAATTCCGACCCGATCATTTTTCGGACCAGCATGATGTGAGCATACATGAAGGCATCGCCCCGCACACGAGCGCCCTTTCCGGGCAGCTTCAGGCGGCCGCCGGCCGCCATATCTTCCTGACCAAAGAATCCGGGCAGCCCGCGCATGACCGCATCGCGATACTCGCGCTCAGACCACAGCCTGGCATGTTGGCGCATGGATCTTGGCCGAAGAAAGTCGCCACAGCTCTCCATGGCCATGTCGCTCCCCTCAACGGATAGGTCAGGATCATAGTCGACGGTCGATGCCTCCACGAACTGCGACCCCTTATGAACCGTGGACATGTGCAGGAGCGGAACCGTGCCACGCCGCCCGCGGACCGGCCAGTTCAGAAGAATGGTCTGGGTATCAGTCGCGAAGACGGGCTGGCCGCCCGACAGGCATTCGGGCAGAGCCTTTTCGCGCGGTGCGGCCATGGCGAGGCATTGCTGGTAGATGAAATCGATCTTCGCATAGACCTGAGGAAAAGTGACGCCGTTGATCTCGCAGATCCGGCTCAACGGCACCTTGTTCACCAGGTTGAGCAGGATATCCCCGGTCCGATCCGTGCGCTTGTGGCGCCGGGTCTTTGCCCCGATCGAGAAGGTCCCGCCGCAACACTTGCACTGGTGCCTCGGATCCCCCTTCGCCGTCCGGCCGAAGGCCCGGTAAGCGGATGGCATAAGGATCATGCTGATGCCGAAATTCTGGCAACCCGGGTTCATGCACCCATCACCGCGGCGCGGCCGACGATTGACCCGCATCGTTCTTGCATATTCTTGCGCAACTGCCCGGTTGGATTTAAGGATGTTGTGCGAGCCGCACGTCGGGCAGGTGAAAGTTCGTTCCGAACCGGAACCCGTCACATGCCCATGATGAGGATCACCACTGGATCGACCGGCAGCGGCATGTGGGTTGGGCGGTATTCCGTAGCTGATGCAGTGGGGGTTTCGACAGAAGTTGACGGAAAATCCGCCGACCAACACAGGAAGCCGACGCTTCTGTGTCGAAGATTTCTTCGAGAGCGTATTGCCTGGCCCGTCTCCGAAAATTCATGTGAATAAAGGAAAAGAGCCGCCAATTTAATGGCGGCTCCTTGGTCCGTCAACATTTATCGTAGGGGCTGGGCCGCGAGGGCCCCTTTTTTATGCCGAAATGGACTTTGCGATCAGTAGCCGAAACCCAAGCCCACCATGATCAGCACCACGACCACAAATGCCGCAATGCCCGCACCAATCCCCGGCAGAACCCCGTGCCTCTTGCCAATAGAGATTCCGGTCACCATCGGAACCAGACCGGCCAGCACATAGATCATATCTTCCATTCAATCCGCCTCTGATATTCTGCCCTTTTGATGGGCCAGCCCGGGTGATTTTGCAACCATCCCCCGCCCCGATCGGCGGGGGTCGGCGACAGGGCGCAGACCTTCGGCCCAGACCTTGGGTTCCGGCCCCAGATCCAGGCCCCAGATCTAGGCCACGGCTTCTCGGCCGGTTTCAGGTGCCCCGGGTCTTGGCCCCCGTTGCCCCCTGCCCTCAGGCCACAATCTTTTGCGGGCGGGTCAGTTCTTCAGGGCGCAGGATGCGGTCAAGACGCGACTGGCTCATCAGGCCCTTTTCCAGCACCAGTTCATAGACGCCCTTGCCGCTGCGATGCGCCTCCATCGCCACTTCGGTCGCGGCAGCATAGCCGATATAGGGGTTCAGCGCGGTCACAAGCCCGATGGAGCGTTCCACCGTCTCGCGCAGCAATTCGCGATTGGCGGTGATGCCGCGCACACAATTGACCTCAAGCGTCGTGCAGGCCGCGATCAGATGGCTGACCGAGCGGAACAGCGAATAGGCGATCACCGGCTCAAAGGCATTGAGCTGCAATTGCCCGCCCTCGGCTGCCATGGTGATGGTCATGTCATTGCCGATCACCTCGAAGGCGACCTGATTGACCACCTCGGGGATCACCGGATTGACCTTGCCCGGCATGATCGAAGATCCGGCCTGCTTCGCCGGCAGGTTGATCTCGTTGAAGCCCGCGCGCGGGCCGGACGACAGCAGGCGCAGGTCATTGCAGGTCTTCGACAGTTTCACCGCGACCCGCTTCAGCACGCCCGAGACCTGCACGAAGGCGCCACAATCCTGCGTCGCCTCGACCAGATCGGCGGCGGTGATGACCGGAATGCCGGTCACCTCGGCCAGACGGGCGCGGACGCGCTCGGCATAATCGGGATGGGCGGTGATGCCGGTGCCGATGGCGGTGGCCCCAAGGTTGATCTCAAGGATCAGCTGCGCAGCCTCGGCCAGACGGGCCTCATCCTCGCCCAGCATGATGGCATAGGTGTTGAATTCCTGCCCCAAGGTCATCGGCACCGCTTCCTGCAATTGGGTGCGGCCCATCTTCAGCACATCGGCAAATTCGGTCGCCTTGGAGGCAAAAGCCCCGCGCAAGGACGCCATTGCCGCAATCAACCGATGCATCCCGCCCCAGGCCGCAAGGCGCAGCGCGGTCGGGTAGACATCATTGGTGGATTGGCTGAGGTTGACATGTTCATTGGGGTGCAGATAGCGATAGTCGCCCTTCTTGCGGCCCATGATTTCCAGCGCGCGATTGGCGATGACCTCATTGGCATTCATATTGGTCGAAGTGCCCGCGCCGCCCTGGATCTGGTCGACGATGAACTGGTCATGCAGCTTGCCCGCGCGGATTTCCTCGCAGGCGGTGACAATGGCGTCGCGGCGATCTGCGGCCAACAGACCCAGATCGGCATTCGCCATGGCGGCAGCCTGTTTGATCGCGGCCAAGGCATTGACCAGATCCGACACCTGCCCGATGCTTTGCCCCGAGATCGGGAAATTCTCGACAGCGCGCAGCGTATGCACGCCCCAATAGGCGGTCATCGGCACATCGCGGTCGCCAAGAAGATCATGCTCGCTGCGGGTTCTTTTCATGGGTCTTTTTCGCATATGAGGGCACAGACCGCAGGCGAGGCCGCCCGGCAGTCATGCAGGATTGGACTTGGATTTTCAGAAATTTGGCTATTACGGCCCTTCTTCGGGGCCTGATCCTGCATTTATGCCCATGGAAGCAGCAATTCCAATGCCAATATCGGCAAGGTTATTCCATTTTTGCATAATCGGCAGACAGCTGAGACGCAGCCTGCCAGACGCGGTTTGTCAGGCCCCGGCCCCGTGCCGCATTGCGGTAGAGCCGCAGTTCCAGCGGAAGTTCCGGCCCGACCACGATCAGCCGCCCGTCGGCCAGTTCGGGCGCAACCATGCGGCGCGGCAACCAGCAGATGCCGTGCCCTTCCACCGCCATGGATTTCATCGCCTCGGCCATGCTGGCCTCATTGGTATGGGCGACATAGACGCGCGGCGCGCCGGGCTGGGCCTGCGCAATCGCGGCCATCAGGCCAAGGAAGGATCCACGCGAATATTGCAGCAAGGGCAGCGCCTCGCCCTCGGTCGCCCAAAGCGCGGGGCGGTTCGGACGCGCCACCGCCACCAGCGCGTCATGGCCCACCACCAGATGCGGATAGGCCCGCGCATCCAGCGGCGTCGGCACCGCATCATGATGGAATGTCAGGAAAAAGTCATATCCACCTTCGGTCAGCGCCTCCAGGCAGCGGTCGTAATTCTCGGGCTTCACCCGGGTTGCGACCGGCCCCAGAACCTCACGCAGCCGGGTCAGCCAATGCGGCAGAAAGGTCACCGTCAGACTGTGCAGCGCCACCAAGGCAATGACCGGCCCGCTATCCTTCTGGTGACGGAACTCTGCCCGGCGGGCATCGATCATCCGCACCGCCTCTTCCGCGGTTTCGCGAAAGCTGCGGCCCTCGGGCGTCAGGGTGACGGGAAAGCTGTCGCGGCTGACCAGTTCCGCCCCCATCCAGCTTTCCAGCGCGCGGATGCGGCGGGAGAACGCGCTTTGCGTCACGCCGCGCTGCTCTGCCGCGCGCGAAAAGCTATGCGTCTCGCAAAGCGAAAGGAAGTCTTCCAGCCATTTGAATTCCATCGCCACCCCCGTGCGCCCGTCGCCCCCCGATCAGGCCAATGACCCGCAGCATAGGGGGCGGTGCATTCAAGATACAGGCCCCGCCGCATCACGGCCCCGGCCCGCGCGAACCCGCCCAAGCGCCGCATTCGTGCTTGTCGACTTTCGCACGGCGTTTTATCCTTTTGCCAGAACAAGGGCCACAAAAGGCCCGGAGCAGTCCGGTCTTACCCGGTTACAGGAGTTTTAAGATGCGCATCAGCCTTCTCGCGGGGGCCGTTCTGGCCTGCACAACCTTGCCCTTCGCGGCGCAGGCGGAATTTGTCGGCGGCCGTGCGGGCCTGTCGCATTCGGCCTTTACCGGCGACAGTGACCGCGCCAAATCCTCGGCAGATGTGCAACTGGAATGGGCCTTTGGGCAAAGTTTCTCGACCCAGACCGATCTTGGGCTGTCGGGTCTTCATGCGCTGGATGACACGGCGCTGAATTTCACCACGCACCTGAACTGGACCTTTGCCAATGGCGGCACTGCGGGCCTGTTCTATGGCTGGGACAAGGTTGTGGGCACCGAAGATTTCTATGGGCTGGAATATGCCACCATGGTCGGCAATACCCATGTGGACGGCTATATCGCGATGATCGACGAGGTCGGCAGCAATGGCACCATGGCGGGCGTTGCAGGCCGGATGGCGATGAATGACCGCTTTGGCCTTGGGGCCTCGGTCGATTACATGAAGTCGAATGGAGTGGTCGACGGCACGCGCATTGGCCTGAATGGCGATTATGCCATGGGCGAGGCCACCAAACTGACTGGCGAAATCGGCCGGGTCAGCGCCGATGACACCGCCGGCAACCGCGTGAGCGATACCTATCTGAAGCTGGGGGTCGATTTTGCCTTTGGCCAGAAACCGGGCGTCAGCTTCGGCAAACGGTCGCTGTTCAACATCCTGCCCGGGCTCTGATCCGCGCTTGATCGCATAAAGACAAAAAGCCGGGCAGATCGCCCGGCCTTTTCATCTCTGCCTGATGCCCCCGACATGAGGGGCGCCAGACCTGACTTGACGTTACTTGCGGCGCAGCCGGATCACCACATCGACCCGCGAAATCTCGGTCCCGTCGGGCGGCGTGGGCAGGCAGGCGATCTGCAATTGCTCCGCAGGGGCATCGGTCAGCGTCGCGCTGTCCTCCCAATAGAAATGCGGGTGGTCATCCATGCGGGTGTCGAAATAGCTTTTCGCCCCGTCGACCACGACTTCTTGCATCAGACCCGCATCACAAAAGGCGCGCAGCGTGTTGTAAACGGTGGCAAGGCTCACCTTCTCGCTGCCTTGCGCCGAAAGGGCATACAGGCTTTCGGCGGTGACATGGCGATCCTCGCCATCACCCACCAAAAGTGTGGCCAACGACACCCTTTGGCGCGTGGGCCGCAGGCCACCATGCGTCAGCCACGCTTCCGCCCGGACGCGTGCCCGGTCCTGGGTCTTGTCGCCCTGCGCCAGATCGTGAGCCTGTGTCTCTGCCTGCATGGGGTCCTGTCCAATGCTGTTCAGCTTGCAATTTAAGGTGATGCACGGAAAGTTTCAAATGCTATCGCCAATTTTCGCTTTTGGCCGGGCGGCGGATCGCGACAGCCAGTCTCGCGACAGCCGGTCTGAGGATCGGCCCCGCCCGGGCGGAACGTCCCCCGCGATGGCGCGCGCGGATCGCATCGCAGATTACATGTCGCTGCGGCATCCCTGCCACCCCTTGCCCCCTGCCCGCCCTTGCCACGGCCAAAGCCGGGGTGATAGAGGATGCGAAAGACCACAGGGCATTCCGGGGGACAGATGACCGTATATCCGACAAGCTTCGACCGCGAAGACCTGCTGAAATGTGCGCGCGGCGAATTGTTCGGTCCGGGCAATGCACAGCTTCCTGCGCCGCCGATGCTGATGATGGACCGCATCACCGATATTTCCGGCGATGGCGGTCTGCATGGCAAGGGCCATGTGGTTGCGGAATTCGACATTACGCCGGATCTTTGGTTCTTCGACTGCCATTTCCCCGGCAACCCGATCATGCCAGGCTGCCTGGGCCTTGACGGGTTGTGGCAGCTGACCGGCTTCAATCTGGGCTGGCGCAGCTGGGAAGGCCGGGGCTATGCGCTTGGCGTGGGCGAGGTCAAACTGACCGGCATGGTGCGGCCCGACCGCAAGATGCTGACCTATAAGGTCGATTTCACCAAGGCCATCCAAACCCGCCGCCTGACCATGGGCGTGGCAAATGGCATTGTCGAAGCCGATGGCGAGGTTATCTATCAGGTCACTGATATGAAGGTCGCGCTCTCCACCAGCTAAGACGCGGGTCCCCGCGACCTGCTTCAAGCCCCGTTGCGGGGCCGGAATTCAAGGAAGGAAACGTCATGCGTCGCGTCGTCATCACCGGCATCGGCATCATTTCCCCGATCGGCAATTCTGCGGCCGAGGTCGAGGCCTCGCTGCGTGCGGGCAAGTCCGGCATCGTCTTCTCGCCGGAATATGCCGAACGCGGCTTCCGCAGCCAGGTTCACGGGATGCCGCAGATCGTGCTGGAAGATCATATCGACAAGCGCGACCTGCGGTTCATGGGCCCGGGGGCTGCCTATAACTTCCTCGCCATGCAACAGGCGATTTCTGACAGCGGGCTGGAGGCAAGCGACGTCTCCAATGAGCGCACCGGCATCATCGTGGGCTCCGGCGGGCCGTCGACCTCCAACTTCTTCCAGGCGCATAACATCGTCGTGGAAAAGGGCGCGCCCAAGCGCATGGGACCATTCATGGTCACCCGCTGCATGAGCAGCACCAACTCTGCCTGCCTGGCCACGCCGTTCAAGATCAAGGGCGTGAACTATTCGATCACCTCGGCCTGCTCGACCTCGGCGCATTGCATCGGCAACGGCACCGAACTGATCCAGATGGGCAAGCAGGATATCGTCTTTGCCGGCGGCGGCGAGGAGCTGGACTGGACGCTGTCCTGCCTGTTCGACGCGATGGGGGCCATGTCGTCGAAATATAATGACAGCCCCGCCACCGCGAGCCGCGCCTTTGACGCGACGCGCGATGGCTTTGTCATCGCAGGCGGCGGCGGTGTCGTCGTGCTGGAAGAGCTGGAACACGCCCTTGCGCGCGGCGCGAAGATCTATGCCGAAGTGACCGGCTATGGCGCGACCTCGGATGGTCATGACATGGTGGCCCCTTCGGGCGAAGGCGGCGAACGCTCGATGCGCCTCGCGGTCTCGACCCTGCCGGAAGGGCGCAAGATCAGCTATATCAACGCCCATGGCACCTCGACGCCCGCGGGCGACGTGACCGAGGTGCGTGCGGTGCGCCGCGTCTTCGGCGAGGGCCATGTGCCGCCGATCTCGTCGACCAAATCGCTGACCGGGCACAGCCTTGGCGCGACCGGCGTGCATGAGGCGATCTATTCGCTGCTGATGCTGCAGGGTGATTTCATCACCGCCTCGGCCAATGTCACGCAGCTTGACCCGGAATTGAAACCCGAAGAGATCGCGACCACCCTGCGCGAGAATGTCGGGATGGATTCGGTGCTGTCCAACAGCTTTGGCTTTGGCGGCACCAACGCGACCCTGGTGATGAGCAAGTTTCAGAAGTAACCCCCGATTTTTCGTCGAAAAATCGAATACGGGAGGACGGCATGGCCGGATTGATGACAGGCAAGCGCGGGCTGGTGATGGGCGTCGCGAATGAGCGATCCATCGCCTGGGGCATCGCAAAGGCGCTGGCAGATGAGGGGGCAGAGCTGGCCTTTTCCTATCAGGGCGAAGCCTTCGGCAAGCGGGTCGAACCGCTTGCCGCCTCGGTCGGGTCGGACTTTCTGGTCGATGTCGATGTGACCGATGATGACAGCCTTGCCGCCTGCTTTGGCAAGCTGAAGGACCGCTGGGGCCAGATCGATTTCCTGATCCATGCCATCGCATTTTCCGACAAGAACGAGCTGACCGGGCGTTTCATCAATACCAGCCGGGCGAATTTCAAGCATTCGCTCGATATTTCCTGCTTCTCCTTCATCGACGTTGCGCGCCGCGCCGCCGATCTGATGCCCGAAGGTGGCAGCCTGATCACGCTGACCTTCCAGGGCTCGAACCGGGTCACGCCGAATTACAACGTGATGGGCGTGGCCAAGGCCGCATTGGAAAGCGCCACGCGCTATCTGGCCAATGATCTGGGGCCACAGGGCATCCGGGTCAATGCAATCTCGCCCGGGCCGATGAAAACGCTGGCCGGGGCCGCCATCGGCGGGGCCCGCGCCACCTATCGCCATACCGAAGAAAACGCCCCGCTGCGCTCCAACGCGACGCTGGAGGCTGTGGGTGGCACCGCCGTCTGGCTGTGTTCCGATTACGGGGCCTTCACCACGGGTGAGGTTGTGCGGGTCGATGGCGGCTTTCACGTCCTGGGGATGCCGCAGGCGGGCAATCTCTGACTGCGGGGGTGACGCCGCGCGTCCCGCTGCTGCGGCCCCTTCCCGGTGCCGCAGCATGTTTGGCAGATCACATCCGCCCCCTGCGCCGCCGCCCGAAGACGCGATGCACGCGTCTTCGTCCTGACGCCCTGGATTTGACGACAAGGCCGCACGGCCTGAACTGCATGTCCCCCCTTGCCGTTCCGCCGATGTAGCGGCAACGTCCTGGCAAGAGACGGCCTGAAAAGCAGGCACAAGAGATGTCCCCCACAGCCCCGCGATCATCATGCGGGGCATCGGGGCACGGTGTTTCGCGATGCGGGTATCCCCAGTACCCGCACCGCGAAACAGAAGGCCAGGGGTACGCTCCCGGTCTTCTTCACTTGAAGGCCAAAGGCACCGCATGGCGCAGCCAAGCCGTCACGCCGCGAAGGGGCGATGACCAGCCGCAGGCTCAAGATGCGGGCATAAAGCCTGAACCTGTCGCAACAGAAGAAGGTGGTGACGGGAAATCGAGCGACTGTTGAAAAACCTGGAGCGGGTAGCGGGAATCGAACCCGCCCCATCAGCTTGGAAGGCTGAGGCGCTACCACTACACCATACCCGCCGCTCTGGCCCCCGCTTAACATCGCGCGGGCGGGGTCTGCAAGCCCCGGATTGCGGTCCTGTGCGGCGAAACCGGCAGATCTTCGCCCCACCGCCCTTGCCGATCCAGGCCGCGCATTCCCGAAGGATCCGCAGCCCTCCCTGCCCGCCGCATGAGCTGCCCGCCGCCGGGCAAGACGGCTGCACAAGGGATGACAAAGCAAAGCAAAGCAAAACGGCCGAGGCTGCCCCCGACCGTTGCACCATCCACCATCTGTATCCCGGGCAGCACGTCGCCCAGGGCTTCAGGTCACTTCTTCTTCGGCGCAGCCGATGCTTCAAGGGCTGCCAGACGGGCGGAAAGCGCCTCATTCTCTTCCCGTGCCTTCTGCGCCATGGCGCGGACGGCATCGAATTCCTCGCGTGAGACGAAATCGCGATCCGCCAGCCAGCGATCCATCAGGCTTTTCACCGCGGTCTCGGCCTCGGTCTTCGCACCTTGCGCCACGCCCATGGCGTTGGTCATCAGCTGCGAGATATCGTCAAGGATCTTGCTGCGGCTCTGCATGGGTCTCTCCTGCGTTTGCCTGCCTTATATGCGGTGCCCGGCCCGCGCCCGCAAGGGGCGCGGCATCCGGTTGACAAAGCGCCATGCCCGCCTGACAAGCTGACCGCATCCCGAGGCGCGGCCTATGGCCCGCCGGCTAGACACGTCCCGAAACGCGGAGCCAGGCATGACCCCTTACCTGCCCTTTCCCGATATCTCGCCCGAGATCTTTTCGATCAACCTGTTCGGGCTGCATCTGGCGCTGCGCTGGTATGCCCTGGCCTATATTGCCGGGCTGCTGATCGGGTGGCGGCTGGTGCTGCGGGCCATCCGCAGCCCAAGGCTCTGGCCGGGCGGCACGGCCCCGCTGAATGCCGAACAGCTGGACCGGCTGCTGACATGGATCATCGTGGGCGTGGTTCTGGGCGGACGGCTTGGTTTCGTGCTGTTCTATCAGCCCGGGCATTACCTGAGCCATCCGGGGGATATTCTGAAGGTGTGGGAGGGCGGCATGTCCTTCCATGGCGGTTTCCTGGGGGTCGTGGTTGCCGCCCTGATCTTCTGCCGCCGCGAGGGCATCGCGCTTTTGCCGATGGCCGATCTGCTGGCGCTGGCCGCGCCGCCCGGCCTGCTGTTGGGGCGGATCGCCAATTTCATCAATGCCGAACTCTGGGGCCGTGCCACGACCATGCCCTGGGGCTTTGCCTTCCCGGGTGAGGCCGCGCAGGCCTGTGCCACGATGGAGGGCCCCTGCATCCGCCATCCGAGCCAGCTTTACGAGGCGGGACTGGAAGGGCTGCTGCTGGGTATCATTCTGATCTGGCTGGCCTTCCGCGCCAAAAGCGCGTTCTTCCGCGCCGGCCTGATCGCGGGCACTTTCCTTGCGGGCTATGGGCTTGCACGCTTCATTGTCGAATTTTTCCGCCAGCCCGATGCGCAATTCGTGACCGCTGAAAACCCGCTGGGCCTTTACATCCATCTGGGCGGCTATGGCCTGACCGCCGGTCAGGTTCTGTCATTGCCGATGATCCTTGTCGGCATCTGGCTTGTGATCCGCGCCCGCAGTGTCCGCACCAAGCATGTCCCCGCTTGAAGCGCTGCTGATCCGCCGTATCCGGCTGGAGGGGCCGATGCGTCTGGCCGATTACATGGCCGAATGCCTTCTGCATCCCGAACACGGCTATTACACCACGCAGGTGCCGTTTGGCGCGGCGGGGGACTTCACCACCGCGCCTGAGATCAGCCAGATGTTTGGCGAATTGCTGGGGCTGTGTCTGGCGCAGCACTGGCTCGATAGCGGGGCACCTGCCCGTTTCACGCTGGCAGAACTTGGCCCCGGCCGCGGCACGCTGATGGCCGATGTGCTGCGCGCCACCGCCCGCGTTCCCGGCTTTCATGCGGCCGCCGAGGTCACATTGATAGAGGCCTCGCCCGCCCTGCGTGCGACGCAACGTGCGGCCCTTGGCACCCATCCGGTAACCTGGCGCGACCATGCGGGCGATCTGCCGCAGCAGCCACTGTTCCTGCTGGCCAACGAATTTTTCGACGCGCTGCCGATCCGGCAATTCACCCGCGATGCGGCGGGTTGGCGCGAGACGATGGTCACGGAAAACGCGGGGGGAGCAAATTCTGCAGATGGGACGCAGGGTGCAGGCAGGCTGCAACTCGCCTTGTCCGCCCCGGCACCGCTCGCGCTGCTGGAACATCGGCTGGCCGACACCGCACCGGGCGATGTGGTGGAATATTGCCCTGCTGCCGGCCCGATCATGGCCGAAATATCAAGCCGCATCACACGCCATGGCGGCGCGGCCCTGATCGTGGATTATGGCGGCTGGCAGAGCCGGGGCGATACGTTTCAGGCGCTGCGAAACCATGCCTTCACCGATCCGCTTGCAGAACCCGGCCAGGCTGATCTGACCGCACATGTCGATTTCGCGGCCTTGGCCCAGGCCGCCACCTGCCCCGTCGCCTACCGCACGCAAGGCGAGGTTCTGACCGCCCTTGGTATTGCGGCGCGCAGCTCCGCACTTGCCGCACGGCTGACAGGCCCAGCCCTTGACACCCACCTTGCCGCCACGCGCCGCTTGACCGACCCCGCCGAAATGGGGACGCTGTTCAAAGCCCTTGCCCTTCATGCCCCCGGCACCTTGCCGCCCCCCGGATTTGCCTGACCCATGCCGCAGATGTCCCCGATCGAGACCATCACCTCGCCTGCACTCGCGCCGCTGCGCCACGGATTTTTCACCCGAAAGGGCGGGGCCTCGTCGGGCATCTTTGCCGGGCTGAATTGCGGCACCGGCAGCAGCGATCTGGCCGAGGTGGTGCAGATCAACCGCGCCCGCGTGGCCGAGACCATGGGAGCGCCCGTCGCGGCGCTGGTGACCGTGCATCAGGTGCATTCCCCCGATGTGGCGGTGATCACCGGGCCACATGACGGGCCTGCCCCCCGCGCCGATGCGATGGTGACCAACACGCCGGGGCTGGTTCTGGGCATTCTGACCGCGGATTGCCAGCCGGTGCTGTTTGCCGACGCCGCCGCCGGGGTGATTGGCGCGGCCCATGCCGGATGGCGGGGCACCCGTGACGGTGTTCTGGAAGCCACGCTGGCCGCGATGGAGGGGTTGGGCGCGCAGCGCGACCGCATTACCGCCGTGATCGGGCCAACCATCAGCCAGGCCGCCTATGAGGTCGGGCCGGAATTCGTGCAGGACTTTGTTGACGGTGATGCGCAAGCCGCGCGGTTTTTCGCCAATGGCAAGGGCGATCGCGCGTTGTTCGATCTTCCGGGCTATGCGCTGGCGCGCCTGCGTGCTGCGGGCGTAGCGCAGGCGCAATGGACAGGCCATTGCACCTATAGCGATCCGGCGCGCTTCTATTCCTATCGCCGCACCACCCATGCCGCCGAGGCGGATTACGGAAGACTGATTTCCTGCATCCGGCTGTAAAGGATTGCGGCGATATTTGCCGCGCTTTTGCCGCAATTCTGGAAACAATCCTCGAAATTCGTCAGGTCTGGCCTGAATTTCATAACAATTCATGGCATTGGTCGGCAAAGTCCACAGCACGCGCCGATCTCGGGAATTCGGTCAAATGCCACATTCCTGTCCCCATCCCCGCCGCAATGAACAGCGATTCTGCTTCTTGAAGGTCGTTCGCCCCCCCGGTCCGGCCATAGCAAAAAGAGACAGAATGTCATGGAGCAGAGCATGAAAAAGGAACGTCGCTGGCTGAAATCGGTGATCGCGACCGCGCAGGACATGCAGGTTACGATGCCTTGGCAGCGCGGTATGCGCCGCCGTCCTGCCGCCATGCAATCCTCGGCACAACCCGCGCTGGCCAAGCCCGCCGTCCCGGCACAGGCGCTTGCCGCGCGCTGAACCAGCCCTGCGACAGAATCACCAAGGCCGCCTCTGGGCGGTCTTTTTCATTTGATTCGGCCTGCTGCGCGATCCGACCCGATCAACCTTGCCGTGCATTTGCCGCCATGGCATCGCCGATAGGAAACAATTGAGGCAAATTTGTTTTAAATCAGACGGATAGCGAACAGGCGTGATTTTTCTTTGACACCGCGCCGCCTTTTGGCCATCTTTGATCTACGGACCCAGCAAATGCGGGGAATGTGATGCGGATGGCGGCGCGGTAAGACCACGGGATCTTCCCCAAGGCACCCCCCTTCGCTGCCGGTTCCCTTAACCGGCGCGTGACAGTGTGTGCAGCTCTGCACGGGCGGCCCCTAGCTGAGACCCTCTGCTCAGCATTACGGGGCCGCCTGTTCTGCTTTTGGGGCTTTGCGTTATGCGGGTTCCCGGTCCGCATGTTCCAGCCCCGCTGAAATTTCCTGCACCTGCAGCGCGATCACCGCACGAAAAAGCCGCCCCTTCGGGCGGCTTCTGGCATTCCGGGCATGGCTGTTTCAAGCGGTGCGGTTCAGCCGCTCTTCCAGCACATCGAAGGGCAGGCCAGGTTCATCCTTGGCACAGCGGATGACAAGGCTGGTCTTCACGCTGGCCACATTGTCGGCTTTCAGCAACTCGCCGGTCAGAAAGCTCTGGAAGCCCGACAGGTCGGGGGCCACGCATTTCAGAATAAAGTCGATCTCGCCATTCAGCATATGGCATTCGCGCACCAGCGGCCATTTGCGGCAGCGTTCCTCAAAGGCCGACAGGTCGCTTTCGGCCTGGCTGTGCAGCCGCACCATGGCAAAGACCGCCACCTCGAAGCCCAGTTCACGCGCATCGATATCGGCGTGATAGCCGCGGATGTAGCCCGCCTCCTCCAGCGTGCGCACCCGCCGCAGACAGGGCGGCGCGGAGATGCCGACGCGCTTGGCCAATTCCACATTTGTCATCCGCCCATCCGCCTGCAATTCGGCCAGAATGTGACGGTCGATGGGGTCCAGCCGCGAACCGGCCATGTGATCATCCTTGTTATTGGCGCAAGGCCGCTTTGGCCGCACGCGCCCCTCCTGGCCCGTGTCCGGCCCTCGTGCCCGGCGTCTTCCCTGCGCGGACATTAGGTTCATAAGCGGATCAGCGCAACATTGTTTCACCTGAAGCAAGAGAAACGACATGCGCGCGCCAGAATCGCCCCCCCCCCTGCCCTTGCGCCCGGCGCAACCCGGTCATGCGGGTGAAACGCATTTGCCCTTGGCCGGGGTGCAGCCTATATGAAGCCCAGACATCAAGGATTGGGTATCATGGGCGAGACGCGGCACAGCAAGGTTCTGATCATCGGCTCCGGCCCTGCGGGCTACACGGCCGCCGTCTATGCGGCGCGCGCCATGCTGGAGCCGGTTCTGGTGCAGGGCCTGCAACCGGGCGGCCAGCTGACCATCACCACCGAGGTGGAGAATTGGCCGGGTGACACCCATGTTCAGGGCCCCGACCTGATGGTGCGGATGGAAGAGCACGCCCGTGCCATGGGCGCCGACATCGTCTCTGACTATATCGCGAAGCTCGATCTGGGGCAGCGCCCCTTTGTCGCGACATCCGACAGCGGCATGACCTATACAGCCGATGCGGTGATCCTGGCCACCGGCGCACAGGCCAAATGGCTGGGCCTGCCCTCGGAAGAAAAGTTCAAGGGCTTCGGCGTCTCGGCCTGCGCCACCTGTGACGGCTTCTTCTATCGCGGCAAAGAGGTCGTGGTGATCGGCGGCGGCAATACCGCCGTGGAAGAGGCACTGTTCCTGACCAATTTTGCGACCAAAGTGACGCTGATCCATCGCCGCGACAGCCTGCGCGCCGAAAAGATCATGCAGGACCGCCTGTTCAAGCACCCGAAGGTCGAGGTGCTGTGGAACCATGAGGTGACCGAGGTTCTGGGTGACGACACGCCGCTGGGGGTCACCGCCGTGCGCGCGCGCAATGTGCAGACCGCCGAGACCACCGATGTGCCCTGCGCCGGTTTCTTCGTGGCGATCGGCCATAGCCCGGCTTCTGAGTTGGTGAAAGATCAGCTGGAATTGCATGATGGCGGCTATGTGAAGGTCGAGGCCGGCAGCACCCGCACCTCGATCCCCGGGGTCTTCGCCGCGGGCGATCTGACCGACCATATCTATCGTCAGGCCATCACCAGCGCCGGCATGGGCTGCATGGCCGCCCTTGACGCCGAACGCTGGCTGGCCGGGCACTGACAGGTCAGGCCAGGGCACCTTGCCCCCATGAACCACACCGGTGGTGGCTTTGTGCCACCTCCGGGCCCCAAGTATCCGCAGCGGAGCCATGCGCATTGCGCAAACCCGCCCTGCAACATGCCGAAAATGTCGCTTTGCAGGTTTTCACGGCAATATTTCCTTCCTAAGCCCGCCAGACAGGTCGCCCGACCCTAAGGGCGAAGGAAGGAAATCATGTCTGACGCAACGCTGCCCCCCTCTGCCGCATTGGCAGGGCCGACCAACTCACCCGCCCGCGTTCTTGGGGCGAGCCTGATCGGCACCACCATCGAATTCTTCGACTTCTACGCCTATGCCACCGCCGCCGTGCTGGTCTTCCCGACACTGTTCTTCCCGGGCAGCGATCCGATGACCGCCCTGTTGGCGTCTTTCGCCACCTTCTCCATCGCCTTCTTCGCGCGCCCCTTCGGCGCACTGGTCTTTGGCCATTACGGCGACCGGATCGGCCGCAAGACCACGCTGGTCGCGGCGCTGCTGACCATGGGCATTTCGACCGTGATCATCGGCCTGCTGCCCGGATATGAGCGCATCGGCATTGCCGCGCCGCTGCTGCTGGCGCTGTGCCGCTTTGGTCAGGGCTTCGGCCTTGGCGGAGAATGGGGCGGTGCGGTGCTGCTCGCCACCGAAAACGCCCCCGAAGGCAAGCGCAGCTGGTATGGCATGTTTCCGCAACTGGGCGCGCCGGTCGGCCTGTTCCTGTCTTCGGGGCTGTTCTGGGTGCTCCTGCATTTCATGTCGCAGGAACAGCTTCTGTCCTGGGGCTGGCGCATTCCCTTCGTGGGCTCGATCCTGCTGATCGCGGTCGGTCTCTGGGTGCGCCTGTCGCTGACCGAGACACCGGAGTTTCAGAAAGCCATCGACAAGGAAGAGCGCGTGGCGGTCCCCGCCGCCGAGCTGTTCCGCCACCACAAGCGCAGCCTCGTGCTGGGCACCTTTGTGGCGCTGGTCACCTTTGTTCTGTTCTATATCTGCTCGGCTTACCTTCTGTCCTATAACATCAAGGTGCGCGGCATCTCGTTCAAGGACGCGCTGGCGGTGCAGATCTATGGCTCGGTCATCTTCGGGATCGCCATCGTGATCGCGGGCAAGGTTGCAGACCGCACCGGGCGCTATGCCTTCCTGCTGGTGGTGACTGCGCTGATCGCGGCCTTCTCCTTTGCGCTGGCCCCACTGCTGACCGGATCGGTTGCGCAGATCTATGGCTTCGTGACGCTGGGCATGTTCCTGATGGGGCTGACCTATGGCGTGATCGGTGCGGCCCTGGCCGCCCCCTTCCCGACCGAGGTGCGCTATACCGGATCGTCGATGACCTTCAATTTTGCCGGCATTTTCGGGGCATCCTTGGCCCCCTATGCCGCGACCTGGCTTGCCACCGCTTACGGCATGTGGGCCGTTGGCCTTTACCTGCTGGCCGCCGCCGCGATCACCATGGTCTGCATCCTGCTGATCGGGCGCGACAAGGTCTGATCGCCGCCCTTTTCAACGCAAAACGGCACCCCGTGGGGTGCCGTTCTCATCTTTGATCTGTGCCGGTTTGGCGGATGCGGGCACCCGAGGCCTACCTGACGATCAATGCGTGCTGACCGGGGCCAGATCGTTCTGACGCGCCAGCTGGAAGGCCAGACCGCGATCCTTCACCAGTGCCAGCCGCTCGCCATCGGGGCGATACAGCGCATAAAGCGTCTCAAGCCCCTCGGCCTGCGCCTGAATGTCCTCCGGCAGATCGACAACAGCCACCGGACGCACATAGACGATGCGGCCCCCGGTCTCCGGCAGGAAATTGACCTTGGTTTCCATGATCGTCCTCCTTCTTACTTCGCTTCGATACGTTTGACGGGGGCCGCGGGCGCATTGGCGCGCCCCGAGCGGATCGGGATGGTCTGCACCACCGTATCCGGCACCACCCGGTGCAGATCGATATGCAGCAGCCCGTGTTCCATATGCGCGCCACCGACCTCAACCCCGTCGGCCAGCACAAAACTGCGCTGAAAGGCGCGGCTGGCAATGCCGCGATGCAGCCAGACCCGTTCGGCGCTGTCATCGGATTGGCGGCCCCGGATCACCAGCTGGCGATCCTCAACCGTGATCGACATGTCTTCCTCGCGGAAACCCGCCACGGCCAGGGTGATGCGATAGGCGTTCTCGGTGACCGCCTCGATATTGAAGGGGGGATAGCCATCCCCGGATTTCGCGGTGCGTTCGACCAGCCGTTCAAGCTGTTCGAACCCGAGCAGATAGGGATGTGCCCCGAAGCTGATCTTGGTCATCGACTTGCCCTTGCATAAGCGACATATCGTGCCGGACCCCCGAAGGGCGTCGCGGCCTTGACCTCAATATGGGGCGCAGACTGCCCCCGCGCAACCCCGCCCTGCCCTGACGCCCGCAACAGAGACAGGCACCGCCGTTTCCCTGCGCCAGCGCGGCAGATTTCTTCCCAAAGCCCCGAAAAATCGCTATATTTAACCAACTGGACAACGACGACTCGTCGCCCGTTCTCCGCCCAAGCTCTTGCGCCAGGATGTGCCGACATGAATGCCTCGATGGAACTGAACCTCGAAGAGATGCTGCGCATCAGGCTTGAGGTTCTGCGCCGCGAGCATCGCGATCTGGATGAGGCGATCCACGCCCTGGAGGCGAACACCCGCCCCGATGCGCTGACGCTGCGCCGCCTGAAGAAGCAGAAGCTGGCGCTGAAGGACCAGATCGTGAAGATCGAGGATCAGCTGATCCCCGATATCATCGCCTGAGGCCACATTCCCCGCCCGCGATCCGCGCCTTTGCTCTATCATCATTGCCCAGGATCCGTGCCTGCGGCCTGCAATCATCGCCTGTGACCGACGATCCATGCTGGTGGGCCGTGCAGGCCGCTTGCCCCGCGCCCGGCGTCACGCTAAAGCCCCTGCAAAAGCAAGGGGAATGCCATGACTGTCGAGGTCGGAATCATCATGGGCAGCCAGTCGGACTGGCCGACGATGCGCGAGGCCGCGACCATCCTTGATGAGCTGGGCATCCCCTATGAGGCCAAGATCGTCAGCGCGCACCGCACCCCGGACCGGCTTTGGACCTATGGCAAGACCGCCGTGGAGCGCGGGCTGAAAGTCATCATCGCGGGTGCGGGCGGTGCCGCCCACCTGCCAGGCATGATGGCCTCCAAGACCCGCGTGCCGGTGATCGGTGTGCCGGTGCAGACCAAGGCGCTGTCGGGCGTCGACAGCCTGTATTCCATCCTGCAAATGCCAAAAGGCTTTCCGGTGGCGACCATGGCCATCGGGGCTGCGGGTGCGGCCAATGCGGGCCTGATGGCGGCGGGGATCCTTGCGGTCTCCGACCCGGCGCTGGCGGCGCGGCTGGACGCCTGGCGCGATGCGCTGTCTGCTTCGATCCCCGATGCGCCGAAGGATGAATAAGATGACCAGCCTTGCCCCCCTCCCCCCCGGATCGGTGATCGGCATTCTGGGCGGCGGCCAGCTGGGCCGGATGCTTTCGGTCGCGGCCTCGCGTCTGGGCTATCTGACCCATATCTATGAGCCAGGTGCCAACCCGCCCGCAGGTCATGTCGCCGATCGGGTGACGATTGCCAGCTATGACGATGCCGAGGCGCTGCGGGCCTTCGCGGCCTCGGTCGATGTCATCACCTATGAATTCGAGAATGTCCCCACCGCCGCGCTGGATCTGCTGGAGGCCGCAAAGCCAATCCGCCCCAACCGTCGCGCGCTGGCGATCAGCCAGGATCGCATCGCGGAAAAGGATTTCCTGACCGGGTTGGGCCTGACCTGCGCGCCCTATAAGGCGGTGAACAGCCTGCCCGATCTGGAGGCCGCGATTGCCGAGATCGGCGCGCCCGCCATCCTGAAGACCACCCGCCTTGGCTATGACGGCAAGGGCCAGGCCCGGCTGAAAGCGCCCGAGGATGCGCCTGCCGCATGGGCCGCAATGAATGGCGCGCCTTCCGTTCTGGAAGGCTTCATCAGCTTCAGCCATGAAGTCTCGGTGATTGCCGCGCGTGGTCAGGATGGCTCGGTCTCCTGCTATGACCCGGGCGAGAATGTCCATCGCGACGGCATCCTGCACACGACCACAATCCCAGCCCGTCTCAGCCCCGGCCAGCGCAGCGACGCGGTGCTGCTGGCCGCGCGCATCCTGAATGCGCTGGATTATGTCGGCGTGATGGGGGTGGAGCTGTTCGTGACGCGGCAGGGCCTGATCGTGAACGAGATTGCGCCCCGCGTGCACAATTCCGGCCACTGGACGCAGAATGGCTGCGCCGTCGACCAGTTTGAACAGCATATCCGTGCCGTCGCGGGCTGGCCGCTGGGCGATGGCAGCCGCCATTCCGATGTGGTGATGGAGAACCTGATCGGCGATGACGTGCTGCGCGTGCCGCAGATCGCGACCGAGAAACACGCAGCCCTGCACCTTTACGGCAAGGCCGAGGCCCGCCCCGGTCGCAAGATGGGCCATGTGAACCGCGTGGTGCCGAAGTAACCCCTGCCCGCACTTCCGCCCGCCTGTCATTTTCTGCCTGAAAATATCCTCAGGGGGTGAGGGGCGCATGCCCGAGGGGGCGCGATCGCCCCCTTTTGCTTTTGCAGCCCCTCACGCCTGCGGGATCTCCTCCAGACTGTGCCAGACCGGGATGCCGCGCGCCTGCGCCCGGCGCACATCCTCGTCCGCGCCAGTCGACGCCCCCGGCAGCCGCAAGACACCGTCACATTTCTCAAGCAGGCGATGCGCGGTCGGGTGCATCACCGCAGTGTAAAGCGCGCCGCCAATGGCATCGCCGCCTGCTCCGCGCAGCACTGGCAGCGCCGCCCATTCCCCGATCATCGGCACATGGCCTTTTTCAAAAATCGGCCAGGCCGCCGCCTCCAGCCGCGCCAGATTGTCCGCCATCCTGGCGGGATCGTCGCCCGTGCCGCTGCGATAGGGGCCAGCAATCAGAATCATCATTGTCGGATCTCCTTTCCGGTTGATTGCCTGCATCTGCACGTTTATGCTGATTCGTGCAATATCATGGATTCATTCATGCTGACCCAGGATCGCAAGGCCATGCTGATGGACCGCCTGTCACGCGACGGACGGCTGATTGCCGCCGATCTGGCGACCGAATTGCAGGTGTCTGAAGACACGATCCGCCGCGATCTGCGCGATCTGGCCGCTGAGGGGCGGCTGTTGCGGGTGCATGGCGGCGCGCTGCCGCTATCACCCACCCATGCGCCGGTCGCGGTGCGACGCTCACTCCATCCGCGCGCCAAGGCCGCCCTTGCGCAAGCCGCTGTCAGCTTGATCCAGCCCGGCCAGATCGTGCTGATGGATGGCGGCACCACGCATCTGGCGCTGGTTTCCAGACTGCCGCCGGGGCTGGCCTGCACCATCGTGACCCATGCCCCGGCCATCGCCGCCGCCCTGGAGCCGTTTCCGGGGATCGAGATCCTGCTGGTCGGCGGGCCCGTCCTGCGGTTGTCGATGGTGGCAACAGGGGCGCAGGCTTTTGAAACCTATGCAGGCATCCGCGCGGATCTGTGTTTTCTGGGGGTGACTGGACTGCATCCCGAGACCGGCCTGACCACCGGCCACCCGGAAGAGGCCCGGCTGAAGGCGCGCATGATCCAGTCCGCTGCCGAAACGGTGGTGCTGGCCACGCCCGACAAGCTGGGGGCGACCTCGCCCTATCGTGTCGCGGGGCTGGGGGGGATGACCAGCCTTGTCAGCAGCGGCCCGCCGCCGGACTGGCTGCCCGAAGGGTGCCGCCATATCGCGGCGTGAACCGGGTTAGGCCCACACTCGGCACCAAGTCCTCACCCGCAAATTGCCACCGTGTCGCAGCCGGAAACGGGTCAACCGTCGCAAACTGCCTGCCCGCGGGCTGCCGCCAGTTCGCGCACAGGGTGCTTCACGCATCGGGCGTGTCAGTATCAACCTCGCCTTGTTCCAGCCGCTGCCGGGCTTGTCCGGCGAGCCGGATATAGCGGCGGCGAAACTCGTCCAGTTGGCGTTCCTCCAGCTCTTCCAGATCCATCAGGGCATTATGTGCGCCTTGGGTGGCCCGGATCAGCTCATCCAGCTTCAACTGGATCGCGGCGGTATCGCGGTTCTGGGTGTTCTGGATCAGGAAAACCATGAGAAAGGTCACGATGGTGGTGCCGGTATTGATGACCAGCTGCCATGTGTCGGAAAAATTGAAGATCGGCCCAGACACGACCCAGAGCACGATCACCCCGATGGCCAGTGTCAGGGTCGATTGCTTGCCGCACCAGCGCGCTACCAGCTTGGCCATGCTGCCGTAACGATCCGACATTCCGCCCCCCTCAGCCCTCCAGATCGGGGCCTCACGATCCGGGCAGAGTGGCCGATGCCCTATGGCTGCGCAAGAACCAGTTCGTTCCGCCGCACATGCAGGCCAAACCGCCCCCGTGCATGAAAAAGGGCACCCGAATGGGTGCCCTTTTCCGTAAGCCTGCGAAGGGGCTGGATCAGAAATCCATGCCGCCCATGCCGCCGCCCGGCATTGCCGGAGCAGCTGCCTTGTCCGCCGGTTTGTCGGCGATCATGGCCTCGGTGGTGATCAGGAGCGAAGCAACCGATGCCGCGTTTTCCAGCGCGGTGCGGGTCACTTTGGCCGGGTCGATGACGCCGAAGGTGAACATGTCGCCATATTCCTCGGTCTGGGCGTTGAAGCCGAACGAGGTGGAGGACGATTCACGGATCTTGCCGGCAACAACCGCACCGTCAACGCCCGAGTTTTCGGCGATCTGACGCAGCGGAGCTTCCAGCGCGCGGCGGATGATGGCGACGCCAACGTCCTGATCCGAGTTCGCGCCTTTCAGGCCGTCCAGCGCCTTGGTGGCCTGAACCAGAGCCACGCCGCCGCCGACGATCACGCCTTCCTGCACGGCCGCACGGGTCGCGTTCAGGGCGTCATCCACGCGATCCTTGCGCTCTTTCACTTCGACTTCGGTCGCACCGCCGACGCGGATCACGGCAACACCGCCAGCCAGTTTGGCCACGCGCTCTTGCAGTTTCTCTTTGTCGTAATCCGAGGTGGTTTCCTCGATCTGGGTGCGGATCTGGGCCACGCGGGCTTCGATCTCGGCTTTTTCACCAGCGCCATCAACGATGGTGGTGTTGTCCTTGTTGATCGAAACTTTCTTGGCCTTGCCGAGCATGTCGATGGTGACATTTTCCAGCTTCATGCCGAGATCGTCGGAGATCACCTGACCGCCGGTCAGGATCGCGATGTCCTGCAGCATGGCCTTGCGACGGTCGCCGAAGCCCGGAGCCTTGACGGCTGCGATTTTCAGGCCGCCACGCAGCTTGTTGACGACGAGCGTGGCCAGAGCCTCGCCTTCCACGTCTTCAGCCACGATGATCAGCGGGCGCTGCGACTGGATCACGGCTTCCAGCAGCGGGACCATCGGCTGCAGCGACGAGAGTTTTTTCTCGTGCAGCAGGATCAGCGCGTCTTCCAGCTCGGCAACCATCTTGTCCGGGTTGGTGACGAAGTAGGGCGACAGGTAGCCGCGGTCGAACTGCATCCCTTCGACGACTTCAACCGAAGTCTCCAGGCCCTTGTTCTCTTCGACGGTGATCACGCCCTCGTTGCCGACTTTCTGCATCGCGTCAGCGATGAAGCGGCCGATGGTGGCTTCGCCATTGGCGGAGATGGTGCCGACCTGCGCAACCTCGTCGGAGTCCTTGACCGGACGCGAGGCAGCCTTGATCGCTTCCACGACCTTGCCGGTGGCCAGATCGATGCCGCGCTTCAGATCCATCGGGTTCAGGCCGGCTGCGACCGAACGCAGGCCTTCCTTGATGATGGCTTGTGCCAGCACGGTGGCGGTGGTGGTGCCGTCACCCGCTTCGTCATTGGTGCGCGACGCGACTTCTTTCACGAGCTGGGCGCCCATGTTCTCGAACTTGTCGGCCAGTTCGATTTCCTTGGCAACCGACACACCGTCCTTGGTGATGCGCGGTGCGCCGAAGGATTTCTCGATGACGACGTTGCGGCCTTTCGGGCCCAGGGTCACCTTCACCGCATCGGCGAGGGTGTTGACGCCGCGCAGCATACGGTCACGGGCATCGGTGGTGAACTTGACGTCCTTGGCAGCCATTTTGCTTGCTCCAGTTGTCTGAATATCGTGGGAAGGGATCGCGATCCCGGATCAGTCGAAAGGCGTCAGGGCCTTACGACAGGATGCCGAGGATGTCGCTTTCCTTCATGATGAGCAGCTCTTCGCCGTTCACGGTCACTTCGGTGCCCGACCATTTGCCGAACAGCACGCGGTCGCCAGCTTTGACGGTCGGCGCGATCAGCTCGCCCGAATCCTTGCGTGCGCCCTCGCCCACGGACACAACCTCGCCTTCAGCGGGCTTTTCCTTGGCGGTGTCGGGGATGATCAGGCCGCCCTTGGTCTTTTCGTCGCTCTGGACGCGCTTGACCAGCACACGATCATGCAGCGGTTTGAAAGCCATCTGGTAACACTCCCTCGGGTTCCAGTTTGAAATCTGATTAGCACTCACACCCAGTGAGTGCCAACGCGCAGCAGAGTTAGGCAGCGTCCTGCGACCTGTCAACATCGCATTGTGCGAAAACCGTGCAAAAAAATTCGACCCACCGCCGCCTTTCCACCTGCGCCCGGATGTGAGACGCTTGCGCTATGGTCCTGATGTCATTGCTTCGCCCCGCCCCCTTGCGCAGCCTCTGCGCCGCGCTGATCGCCATGCTGTGTCTGGCCCCGCAGGCGCAGGCGCGCTGTAACGGGCAGAATTTGCTTGCCGAAATGGATGCCGCCGATTCGGCGGCTGTTGCCGCCGCGACGGCGGCGCAGCCCTTTGCGACGGGCAATCTGTGGCAAGCCAGCAAGGAAGGCCAGCACGCGATCACCTTGCTTGGCACCTATCACATGGCCGATCCGCGCCATGATGCGGTGGTGGCAAGGATCGCACCGCTGATCGCGGAAGCCTCCGCCCTGCTGGTCGAGGCGGGCCCCGAGGAAGAACGCGCCTTGAAGCGTGATATCGCGGCCGACCCGTCGCTGCTGTTCCTGACCGATGGTGCCAGCCTGATGGAGCAGATGCCACCCGAGGAATGGGCGCAGATCTCGGCGGCGATGGCCGCGCGCAATATCCCGGCCTTCATGGGGGCCAAGATGCGGCCCTGGTATCTGGCGACCATGCTGGCCATCGCGCCTTGTGATATGGCCGAGGTGGCCGCGGGCAAGGGGCTGGATCACCGGGTGATGGATCTGGCAACAGATGCGGGCAAGCCGATCCGCGCGCTGGAACCGCACACGACCCTGTTCGGCATCTTCGAGACCCTGACGCCAGATCAGCAGCTGGATATGCTGCGCTCGTCGATGCTGATGGAAGACCGCATCGCCGATTACGCCAATACGCTGGCCGAGGGGTACTTCAACGAGGACAGCCGCCGGATCTGGGAGTATCTGCGCGTCATGGCGCAGGATTTCCCCGGCTATACGCCGGAAAGGGTCGATGCCGAATTTGCCATGATGGAAGAGGTGCTGATGTCGCGCCGCAATCAGGCCTGGATTCCGGTGATCGAGGCCGCAGCGGCGGAAGGCCCGGTGTTCGTGGCCTTCGGAGCGCTGCATCTGGCCGGCGAAAAAGGCGTGCTGAACCTGTTGGCGCAGGACGGCTGGCAGGTCGAGCGCCTGCCGCTCTTGCCCTGATCCCGGCCCCCTGAAACTTCAAGACTGCGCATCCGGCGCGCCGGGGGCTGTCTGCGCCCGTCCTTGTCACCGCAAACTGACCCACACCTTGCCTGCCGGTCTTGGCAAGCGCGCGCCGCATTGCGGCATCGAAGTGACAAGCCCGCTTTCCTCGCCTATAAGGCAGCGCAAATCGTCCAGCCCGAGAGAGCATCCCATGATCAAGGTTTTTGGCCACAAATCCCCCGATACCGATTCCACCGGATCGCCCCTTGCCTGGGCCTGGTATCTGACCGAGGTCAAAGGCACCCCCGCCCGCGCCGTGCTGCTGGGCGAGCCCAATACCGAAGCCGCTTTTGTGTTGAAGCACTGGGGGTTCGACAAACCGGAGATCATCGCCGATGTGGCATCAGGTGATGAGGTGTTCATCGTCGATACCAACAATCCGGCAGAACTGCCCCCCTCGATCAATGACGCGAAAATCCTTGGCATCATCGACCACCATATGCTGGTTGGCGGCTTGAAGACCAAGACACCCATTGACATCACGATGCGGCCGCTGGCCTGCACCTCGACGCTGATCTATGACATCATGGGTGCCGATCTGGCCCGCGCGCCGCGCGGCGTGAAAGGCGCGATGCTGTCCTGCATCCTGTCGGATACGCTGGAGTTCCGCTCGCCCACCACCACCGCGCATGACCGCAAGGTGGCCGAGGCACTGGCCGCCGATCTGGGCGTCTCGATCCCTGACCTCGCCAGCGCGATGTTCGAGGCGAAATCCGATGTCTCAGCCTTCTCGGATGCCGAATTGCTGCGCATGGACAGCAAGGAATACAATGTCGCGGGCAAGGAGCTGCGGGTTTCGGTGCTGGAAACCACCGCGCCGAAGGTCCTGCTGGATCGCAAGGACAGCCTGATGGCCTCCATGCCCGCCGTGGCGCAGAAAGACGGCGCCGATCAGGTGCTGCTGTTCATCATCGACATCCTGAAGGAAGAGGCCACCCTTCTGGTGCCGAACGATCTGGTCAAGCAACTGGCCGAAGCCTCGTTCGGCTGCACCGTTACCGGCGACAGCGTGGTCCTGCCCGGCATCATGAGCCGCAAGAAGCAGATCATCCCGTCGCTGACCCTGTGATCCCTGCCGGATGGCCCGGAGGCGCAGCTGTCGCGCCGGGCCGTCCTCTGCACTGCGGGTTGCGCCCCCAACAGATTGCGAAAGGCCGCGCCATGACCGAGATGATCTCTGCCCTGTCCGAAATCTCCGGCCGCTATCGCGCGGTGTTCTGCGATCTCTGGGGGTGTCTGCACAACGGCAAGACACCCTTCCCCGCCGCAGTCGCCGCATTGCAGGCCTATCGTGCGCAGGGCGGGATTGTCGTGCTGATGACCAATGCGCCGCGCCCCAAAGGCAGCGTTGCCGCCCAGCTGGAACGGATCGGCGCGCCGCGCGACTGCTATGACCTGATCGTCTCGTCGGGCGATGCGGCGCAATATGCGCTGGTCAGCGGCGCGGTCGGGCACCGGGTCTATTTCATCGGCTCCGACAAGGACATGCCCTTCTTCACCGACCTGCCGCCCGAGATGCGCGACCATCCCCCGATCAGCTTCGTGCCGCTGGCCGAAGCCGAAGGGATCGTCTGCACCGGCTTGCGCGATGACCTGACAGAGACGCCCGAGGATTACCGCGCCGAACTGCTGGAGGGCAAGACGCGCGGTCTGACCATGCTCTGCGCCAATCCCGATATCGTGGTGGATATGGGCGACAAGCGGGTCTATTGCGCAGGTGCCCTGGCCGAAGATTACGTTAGGCGCGGCGGCGAGGTGCTGTATTTCGGCAAGCCGCATCCGCCGATCTACGATCTGGCCCGCCGTATCCTTGGCACCCAATACGAGCGGATCAGCAACGAGGAGATCCTGTGCATCGGCGATGGCCCCTGGACCGATATCCTTGGTGGCCAGAACGAGGGGCTGGATACACTGTTCATCACCGGCGGCATTGCCGCCCCGCATTTCGGCCCCGATCCCACGCGGCCCGACCCTGCTTTGATGCAGACCTGGCTGGCACAGGAACGGTTGGCACCAACCTGGGTCATGCCGCATCTGGCCTGAACGCGACCGCAAGAAAATTACATCTTTAGTATAATCCGTGACAGCATCTTGCGCGACAGATTGCGCCGCATTGCAGCATTTGATATATTGCGATGCAGCAACTCCGGGGGAATCGCCAGATGCTCGACAATCAGCCGCGTGGCACGATCTGCATCGAGGATATCGAGATCGGCATGTCGCGCCATTTGCGCAAGACCGTGACCGACCACGATATCGCGCTGTTTGCCGAAGTGTCGACCGACCGCAATCCGGTGCATCTGGATGATGCCTATGCACAGGACACCATCTTTCAGGGCCGTATCGCGCATGGCATGTTGACCGCCGGGCTGATTTCCGCGGTGATCGGCGAACAACTGCCCGGCCATGGCACGGTCTATCTGGGGCAAAGCCTGAAATTCATGGCACCTGTGCGCCCCGGCGACACGGTCTATGCCGAGGTCAAGGTAACGGCGGTGGACCATGCCAAACGCCGGGTGACCCTTGAAACCCATGCCGCCGTGGGACATACCGTGGTCCTGAAGGGCGAGGCGCTGGTTCTGGCACCAAGCCGCAAGTTCGACTGAGGGCTGCACGCCCTCGCCGCGGGGCCGCATGAAGATCATCAAGCATTGGCAAGGGATCGCGCCGGAAGACCGGAACATGTCCATCGCCATGGGCAATTTCGACGGTGTGCATATCGGGCATCGGTCGGTCATTCAGGCGGCGGCGGGCCACGGCCCCCTGGCTGTGCTGACATTCGAGCCGCATCCGCGCGAGTTTTTTGCCCCCGACGCCCCGCCCTTCCGGCTGATGAATGCCGAGGCGCGGGCCAATCGTCTGGCCAAGCTCGGGGTCCAGACGCTGTATGAACTGCCCTTCAATGCCGAGATGGCCGCGCTGACGCCGGAAGGTTTTGCCCGCGATGTGCTGGCAGACGGGCTTGGCATCAGCCATGTCACGGTCGGCACAGATTTCTGTTTCGGCAAGGGGCGGCGCGGCAATGGCGCCGACCTGCAGGCGCTTGGGGGCCAGCTTGGCTTTGGCGTGACCATCGCGCCGCTTTTGCGCGCAGGCGGCAAGGAGGTGTCCTCGACCGCGATCCGCAATGCGCTGTCCGAAGGCCGTCCGCGCGATGCGACCACGATGCTGGGGCACCTGCACCGGATCGAGGGGGCGGTGCTGCATGGCGAAAAGCGCGGGCGCGAACTGGGTTTCCCCACCGCAAACATGAGCGTGGCCGACCTGCATCTGCCACGCCTTGGCGTCTATGCGGTGAAGGTCGATATCCTGACCGGGCCGCAGGCGGGCAGCTATGGCGGCGCGGCAAGCCTTGGCGTGCGCCCGATGTTTGGCGAAAACACCCCGAACCTTGAAACCTATATCTTCGATTTCAAGGGCGATCTTTATGGCCAGCATCTGTCGGTTGCGCTGGTGGAATACCTGCGCCCTGAATTGAAATTCGACGGTCTGCCCGCACTGATCGCGCAGATGGATGCCGATTGTGATCGCGCCCGCGCGATCCTTGCAGGCTGACCCTTCCCTTTTGCCGCCACCAGGCGCAGAGTGCCGCCATGTCCAAGCTTCGCCCCCGCTTCTGGGAAACCGTTCCGCTCGCCAGGATGACGCCCACCGAATGGGAGGCCCTGTGCGACGGCTGCGGCAAATGCTGTCTCAACAAGATCGAATATGAGGATACCGGCGAGGTGGAGTTCACCCGCGTCGCCTGTCGGCTGCTGGATGGTGAAAGCTGTCGCTGCACCCAATATCCGATCCGCAAGCAATTCGTTCCCGATTGCGTGCAGCTGACGCCCAAGGCCCTGCCCGAGATCGCCTATTGGATGCCGCAGACCTGCGCCTATCGCCGGTTGCATTTCGGTGAGGAATTGCCGGATTGGCATCCGTTGCTGACGGGCGATCCTGACAGCGTTCATGCCGCGGGCGCGTCGGTCCGGGGCTGGACCGTGCCGGAATACGAGGTCACGGAAGACGACTGGGACGATTATATCATCGAGGGCGGTCTTTAGGATGTGGTTCACCTCTGACAATGCAGCGCCGGTGCCACCGCCGGTTCTGGCCGCGCTGACCAGCGTGAATGAGGGTTTTACCAAGGGCTATGGCGCGGATGATCCGACGCTGGCCGTGCAGACCCGGCTGCGCACGTTGTTCGATGCGCCCGAAGCCGTGGTGCATCTGGTGACCACCGGCACCGCCGCCAATGCGCTGGCCCTGGCCAGTCTTTGCCCGCCCTGGGGCGCGGTGTTCTGCCATGAGGCAGCCCATATCAACACCGATGAATGCGGCGCGCCCGAATTTTACAGTAACGGTGCCAAGCTGATCCCGATTGCGGGCCCCCATGCGCGGCTTGCACCCGAGGTTCTGGCAGCCAGCATCAACGCCACCGGCGAAAGCCTGCACAATGTCCAGCGCGGGGCGCTGTCGCTGACCAATGTGACCGAAGCCGGCACGGTCTATTCCGCCACGGCCACGGCGGCACTTGCCGGGGTTGCGCGCGCGGCGGGCCTGCCCGTCCATCTGGATGGTGCGCGATTCTGCAATGCGGTGGCCGCAACCGGCGCGCGGCCTGCTGCGCTCAGCTGGCAGGCGGGCGTCGATGTGCTGTCCTTTGGCGGCACCAAGAACGGGCTGATGGGGGTTGAGGCGGTGATCTTCTTCGATCCCGCCAAGGCCTGGGAATTTGAGCTGCGGCGCAAGCGCGGCGGGCATCTTCTGTCAAAGGGGCGCTATCTGGCCGCACAGATGCTGGCCATGCTGGACAGCGACCACTGGCTGACATGGGCGGCCCATGCCAATCGGATGGCTGCGCGCCTGGCGCGGGGGCTGGCGGCCAGAGGCGTGACCCTGACCCATCCGGTCGAGGCCAATATCCTGTTCCCTGAGTGGGATGCCGGCACCTCGGCCCGGCTGCGCTCCGAAGGTGCTGCATTTTACGACATGCCCGGCGCGGATGGCCGCGAAGGCGCGCGGCTGGTCACCAGTTGGGCCACGAGTGAGGCCGAGGTCGCACGCTTCCTCAGCCTGTTCTAAATCCCACCATGAGCAGGGCCAGGCTTTTCGAAGATCGAGCTGTCCCAAGGCCAGGCTGTTCGAATGTCCTGCCTGTGCGAATGCCCTGCCTGTTCCCGGGTCAGACCGTTTCCAGCTCCATCAGCCTTGCCATATCTGCGGCCACCGCCCCGGGATGAGTGATGGGCAGCATATGTGCGGCCCCTGCCACGACGACCCGCCTTGCCTGCGGCAGACGCGCGGTCAATGCGCCCTGAATGGCCGCAATCACCGGCGGGCTGTCACCGCCTTCCAGCAGCAACACCGGCAGGTCCAGCGCCTCAAGCCCACCCGGACGGGTCAGACCGGGCCTATCCTCCAGCAATGCCGGGTTCTGGGCCAGAACCAGCGGCATCCGCGCCGCCATATAGGCGCGCTGCGCCTGCGCGAGATCGGCAAAGCGGCCATGGCCCCAGACGCCATGAAACGCCGCCGCCGCGGCCTCGGGATCATGTGCAATCGCTGCCGTGACACGGCCATAATCCTGGGCGAAATCGGCGAATACCTGCGTATCGCGGACGATGGAAAACAGCACAGGCTCGATCAGCGTCAGGCTGCGCAGCCGCCCCGGACGCTCCAAGGCCAAACGCAGCGCCACCGTCGCCCCGAAGCTATGCCCGATCAGATCAGGCTTGCCGGGCACGCTGTCCAGCAGCACATGCCCCATTTGGGTTGCCATGTCATGCAGATCTGTGCCCATAGGCAAAGGCTCTGCCCGGCCATGGCCCGGCAGGTCCAGCGCCGTCAGATCCAGCCCCGGCAGATGACCGACCAGACCTGACCAGGCTCCGCCATGACCCAGCGAACAATGCAGCGCCACGCCCCGGCGCGCGGCCCCCTCGTGCCAACGGCGCAGCGACAGGGCCGCGACAGGATCAGGCGCGCCTGGCGATGCGGCCTTGCTCAAAGTGCGCCCGCCAGATGCAGCGCCAGATCCTCCAGCCGGTCCTGGCCCCAGAACAGTTCCTTGCCAACGGCATAGAAGGGCACACCGAAAACGCCGCGCGACACCGCCTCTTCCAGATTGACGGCATAGGTTTCAGCGGCGGCCAACATGCCACGATCGGCCACATCCGGGTCAAAACCGCTTTGCGCCAGCAGATCTCGGATCACCGCATCATCGGAGATGTCGCGATTTTCGGCCCAGCAGGCCCGCGCCAGCCCATGCACCAACGCGCCCAGATCGCCGCCGCCCGCGCGCTGCGCCGAGATGATGGCATAGGAGGCAGGTGCTGCATTCACCGGCCAGTATTGCGGCTGCACGTTCAGCACCTGCCCATATTTGCGGGCCTGCCGCTGGATATCCTGCAACCGATAGGCCTTGCGGCTGTCATGGCGGTCGGCAAAGGCCACGCCGCCGGTGCGGCCAAACAACTGACCCGGATCAAGCGGCTTGTAATCCACCGTTGCATCAAATTGGGCCGCGATCGCCTCGAGCCGCTGCCCGGCAAGATAGACATAGGGCGAGACGACGGAGAAAAAGTAGTCGATATGGGCCATGATGCGCCCTCCCCTGCTGTTGCGCGGTTTGCGGAGACCCTAGCCCGGTGATAAGCGGTGTCAACGCCCGGATCCGCGCCCCGAATCCCCCCGGCCAAGGTCCCGCGTTGCTTCCAGGCCCACGGAACACAGGACGAAGACTATGGCAGCCATGACGGAACCGAAGCTGATTTCGGGCAATGCGAACCGAAGCCTCGCCAACAGCATTGCACGACGGATGTCGATGCATCGCGGTGTGCAGGTCGGTCTGGTCGATGCACGGGTAGAGCGGTTCAACGATCAGGAAATCTTCGTCGAAGTCTACGAGAATGTCCGTGGCGAGGATATGTATATCATCCAGCCGACCTCGAACCCGGCCAATGACAACCTGATGGAGCTGCTGATCATCGCCGATGCGCTGCGCCGTTCGTCGGCGGATCGCATCACCGCCGTGATCCCCTATTTCGGCTATGCCCGTCAGGACCGCCGCGCCAAGGCCCGCACCCCGATCAGCGCCAAACTGGTCTCGAACCTGATCACCGAAGCTGGCATTGACCGTGTGCTGACGCTGGATCTGCACGCCGTCCAGATCCAGGGCTTTTTCGACATCCCGGTCGACAACCTCTATGCCAGCCCGCTGTTCAGCCTGGATATCGAACACCATTTCAAGGGCCAGATGGATGATCTGATGATCGTCTCGCCCGATGTCGGCGGTGTGGCCCGCGCACGCGAGATCGCGAAACGCATCAACGCCCCGCTCGCCATCGTTGACAAGCGCCGCGAGAAGGCCGGCGAAGTCGCCGGTATGACGGTGATTGGCGATGTGCGCGGCAAGAAGTGCATCATCGTGGATGACATCTGCGACACGGCCGGCACGCTGTGCAAGGCGGCAGAGACGCTGATGGAGGCGGGTGCCACCGAGGTCCATTCCTATATCACCCATGGCGTGCTGTCGGGCCCGGCGGTAGAGCGGGTGACCAAATCGGTGATGAAATCGCTGGTCATCACCGATTCGATCGAGCCCTCGGACGCCGTGAAGGCCTGCCCGAATATCCGCATCGTGCCGACCGCCCCGATGTTTGCCCAGGCGATCCTGAACACCTGGCACGGCACCTCGGTCTCGTCACTGTTCGAGACCGATACGCTGGTGCCGATCTATGAGGGCATCTATCAGCGCAGCTGAGCCGCGCGATCCACCGCAGAAATGACCGGGGCCGCCCTACAGGGCTGCCCCTTCGCGTTTGCAGGTCAGGTCGCTCTTTGGATCGCCAGCCAAGCCTGGGGGCACCCGAATTTTCGTTGAAAATTCGGATCAGTAAAGAACCCAGTCGTCTTCGCTGGCAACCGAGCCGATGGCCGTCCAGTCGGCACGCACCCGTGCGACGCGGCTGTCGCCCCAGGTGCGGAACACGATGTGGAAGCCGCGCTCGGTGATGGCATCGGCGCTGATATCGGCGCGGGAATTGTGCTTGTGATCCATATCCCACATCGAGATCCCCACCATCACCACCGGCGGGTCCAGGAAGGGTTCTGCAAAGGTGACGATGAACCGGCTTTCGCGCGGCCCCTGCCCTGTCCACATGGCACCACCATCGGCAAAATCGCTGAACAACACCCGGCTGCCCTGCACGATCCCGAAGGAACTCGTATTGATCCGTCTCATGCGGTCCTCATCCCCATGCCCCGCAAAGAGCGTGACGCCATTCACAACGATCTGCGCCAAGAACATCTGGCGCGCAAATTCCGGCAAAAATCGGATTTTATCAATGCGAAAGGCCCCGTGTAACCGGGGCCTTTCAAAAATGTCACAGCCGCTCAGTGCTTGGCGTGGCTGCGCAGGGCCAGAACATCGCTCAGGACCATCTCGGCATGTGCCTTCTGATCCTCCGGCGCGATGGCCAGAAGCTCGCGGGCTTCCTTGACCAGATCGTCCAGCACGGTGCCCGACAGGTCGTCGACCGGGATGGCGCGTTCCGCAAGCACGGTGACGCTGCTGGCACCGATCTCGGCAAAACCGCCGGTCACGGCGAAGGCCTGCGTCCCTTGCGGCCCGATCGCCTTGAGGATGCCGGGGCGCAGGGTGGTGATGGTGGCCACATGGCCCGCCATCGCCGTCATGTCACCTTCGGCCCCCGGGATCTGCACCTCGGTGGCCTGAACAGAAGCGAGCTTCCGTTCGGGCGACACCAGGTCGAATTGCAGGGTATTGGCCATCTATGCCCCCTTACGCCGCAGCTGCGGAGAGTTTGGCAGCCTTGGCTTTCACTTCCTCGATGTCGCCGACCATGTAGAAGGCGGCTTCCGGCAGGTGATCGTATTCCCCGGCAACCACGGCCTTGAACGAGGCGATGGTTTTTTCCAGCGGAACCTGCACACCGTCCGAGCCGGTGAACACTTTTGCCACGTCGAAGGGCTGCGACAGGAAGCGCTCGATCTTGCGGGCGCGGGCCACGGCCAGTTTGTCGTCTTCCGACAGTTCGTCCATCCCGAGGATGGCGATGATGTCTTGCAGCGACTTGTAGCGTTGCAGCACTTTCTGCACGTCGGTGGCGACCTTGTAATGCTCTTCGCCGATGATCAGCGGGTCAAGCAGACGCGAGGTCGAGCCGAGCGGGTCCACAGCCGGGTAGATGCCTTTTTCCGAGATCGCACGGTCCAGAACGGTCGTGGCGTCAAGGTGGGCAAAGGAGGTGGCCGGTGCCGGGTCGGTAAGGTCGTCGGCCGGAACATAGACGGCTTGCACCGAGGTGATCGAGCCGTTCTTGGTCGAGGTGATGCGCTCCTGCATCGCGCCCATGTCGGTCGCCAGCGTCGGCTGGTAGCCCACGGCGGACGGGATACGGCCCAGCAGAGCCGACACTTCCGAACCGGCCTGGGTGAAGCGGAAGATGTTGTCGACGAAGAACAGCACGTCTGCGCCGGTTTCGTCGCGGAACTGTTCTGCCAGCGTCAGACCCGACAGCGCGATCCGCATCCGGGCACCCGGGGGCTCGTTCATCTGGCCGTAAACCAGGGCGATCTTCGACTTGGTCAGATCTTCCAGGTCGATAACGCCCGATTCGATCATCTCGTGGTAAAGGTCGTTGCCCTCACGGGTCCGCTCACCCACACCGGCGAACACGGACACACCCGAGTGCACTTTCGCGATGTTGTTGATCAGTTCCATGATGAGAACGGTCTTGCCCACGCCGGCACCGCCGAACAGGCCGATCTTGCCGCCCTTGGTATAGGGGGCCAGCAGGTCGATGACCTTGATGCCGGTCACGAGGATCTCGGTCGCGGTCGATTGCTGCTCGAAAGCCGGGGCCGGTGCGTGGATCGCGCGGCGGGCTTCGCTGACAACCGGGCCCTTTTCGTCAACGGGTTCGCCGACCACGTTCAGGATGCGGCCGAGGGTGGCGGTGCCGACCGGCACCGAGATCGGCGCGCCGGTATCTTCGACGGCTGCGCCGCGCACCAGACCTTCGGTCGAGTCCATGGCGACCGCACGCACGGTGCTTTCGCCAAGGTGCTGCGCCACTTCCATAACCAGCGGCTTGCCATTGTTGTCGGTGGTGATCGCGTTCAGAATCGCCGGCAGAGCGCCGTCGAACTGGACGTCAACAACGGCGCCGATGACTTGCGTCACTTTGCCTTTTGCTTGTGCCATGTCGTTTCTCCGTTCGGGTCGTCAGAGCGCCTCGGCGCCCGAGATGATTTCGATAAGCTCTTTGGTGATCGCGGCCTGACGGCTCCGGTTATACTGGATCGTCAGTTTGTTGATCATGTCACCCGCGTTGCGGGTTGCATTGTCCATCGCGCTCATCCGGGCACCCTGTTCAGACGCCCCGTTTTCCAGCAATGCGGTGAAGATCTGCGTCGCCACACCACGCGGCAGCAGGTCGGCCAGAATGGCCTCTTCGCTGGGCTCGTAGTCGTAAAGCGCCGACACTTCAGAGGTCTCCACGGGCTGCGCCGGGATGATCTGTTGCGCCGTCGGGATCTGGCTGATGACCGACTGGAAGCGGTTGAAGAAGATCGTCGCCACATCGAATTCGCCAGCCTCAAAGCGGGCAAAGATCTCGCGGGCGATGTCCTGCGCATTGGCATAGCCTACACGCTTCACTTCGGCCATGTCGACGTGACCGACGAAATGATCGCCAAAGTCACGACGCAGCTGTTCCCGGCCCTTCTTGCCGACCGTCAGGATCTTCACGGTCTTGCCAGCGGCCAGCAGTTCATTCGCCTTCGCGCGGACAAGCCGCACGATGGTGGTATTGAAGCCGCCGCAAAGCCCACGCTCCGAGGTCATGACGACCAGCAGATGCACCTTCAGCAGATGCACCTTGTCGGCACCCGTCCCGGCCAGAAGCCGGGGCGCGCCATTGGATCCACCGACCGAAGCCGCCAGCCCCGCGATGACCGCATTCATGCGGTCAGCATAGGGACGGGCTGCCTCTGCGGCCTCTTGCGCGCGGCGCAGTTTCGCCGCCGCCACCATTTGCATGGCCTTCGTGATCTTGCGCGTGTTCTTGACGCTCGTGATCCGGTTCTTGAGGTCCTTAAGGCTGGGCATTCTCTGCTCCCCTCAGGCCGCTCAAGCGAAGGTCTTGGCGAAATCGGCGATCGCGTCTTTCAGCTTTTGCTCGTCAGCGCCCTTGATCTTCGGGTCAGCCGAGGTCAGCCAGTCCAGGATATCCTTGCGCGGGCCACGCAGATAGGCGAGCAGACCGGCTTCAAAGCGGCCCACGTCCTTCACGGCGACCTTGTCGAGGAAGCCCGCGGTGCCTGCATAGATCACGCAGACGATTTCCGCGTTGGTCAGCGGCGAATATTGCGGTTGCTTCATCAGCTCGGTCAGGCGCGCGCCACGGTTCAGCAGGGCCTGGGTCGAAGCGTCAAGATCCGAACCGAACTGGGCGAAAGCCGCCATCTCGCGATATTGGGCGAGCGACAGTTTCACCGGGCCAGCCACGGTTTTCATCGAATTGGTCTGAGCCGAGGAGCCCACGCGCGACACCGACAGACCGGTGTTCACCGCCGGGCGGATGCCCTGGTAGAACAGTTCGGTTTCCAGGAAGATCTGGCCGTCGGTGATCGAGATCACGTTGGTCGGGATAAAGGCCGACACGTCGCCGCCCTGGGTTTCGATGATCGGGAGTGCCGTCAGCGAGCCGGCACCGAAATCCTCGTTCAGCTTGGCCGAACGCTCCAGCAGGCGCGAGTGGAGGTAGAACACGTCGCCCGGATAGGCTTCGCGGCCCGGCGGACGACGCAGCAGCAGCGACATCTGACGATAGGACACGGCCTGTTTGGACAGGTCATCATAGATGATCAGCGCGTGGCGGCCGTTGTCGCGGAAAAACTCCGCCATGGCGGTCGCCGAATAGGGTGCCAGGAACTGCATCGGTGCCGGGTCGGACGCGGTTGCAGCCACGACGATCGTGTAGTCGATCGCGCCGGTCTCTTCGAGCTTCTTCACCAGCTGGGCCACGGTCGAGCGCTTCTGGCCGATCGCGACATAGATGCAATAGAGCTTCTTCGACTCGTCCGAACCGGCAGCCTCGTTATAGGACTTCTGGTTCAGGATGGTGTCCAGCGCCACAGCGGTCTTGCCGGTCTGACGGTCGCCGATGATCAGTTCGCGCTGGCCACGGCCAACCGGGATCATCGCGTCCACGGCTTTCAGGCCGGTCGCCATCGGCTCATGCACCGATTTGCGCGGGATGATGCCGGGGGCTTTCACGTCGGCGATGCGACGTTCGGTCGCAGCGATCGGGCCTTTGCCGTCGATCGGGTTGCCGAGACCGTCGACCACGCGGCCGAGCAGCGCGTCACCTGCGGGCACGTCCACGATGGACTTGGTGCGCTTGACGGTGTCGCCTTCCTTGATGTCCTGGTCGGAGCCGAAGATCACGACGCCGACATTGTCAACCTCGAGGTTCAGCGCCATCCCGCGGATGCCGCCGGGGAACTCCACCATCTCGCCGGCCTGGACATTGTCCAGCCCGTGGACGCGCGCGATACCGTCGCCAACCGACAGCACGCGGCCGACTTCGGCCACAGCCGCGTCTTTGCCGAAGTTCTTGATCTGCTCCTTGAGGATCGCAGAGATCTCAGCAGCCTGGATTCCCATCACCCAACCTCTTTCATTGCATTCTGGAGAGCCGCGAGCTTCGACTTGATCGAGGTGTCGATCATGGTAGAGCCCAGCTTGACGACAAGACCGCCGATGAGGCTTTCATCGACGGCGACATTCACTTTGACGGTCTTGCCCACGCGCGCTTTCAGCGTTTCGGCAAGTTTTGCAGCCTGTTCCGCGCTTAGCGCGGTTGCAGCGGTAACCTCGGCGGTCACCTCGCCCTTTTCGGCGGCAATGCGGGCGCGCAGATCGGCCAGCAGTTGCGGCAGCACGAACAGGCGGCGCTTTTGCGCCATCAGGGCGAGCGTATGCGCAGTCAGGGCCGACAGGCCCGATTTGGCGGCAATGGCCGCAATGGCATTGCCCTGCTCTTCGCGCGAATAGATCGGCGAGGAAATCAGGTCGCGCAGATCCGCAGAAGACAGGAGAGCGGCGTCGATCGCGTCAACATCCCCTTCCAGTGCCTTCAGGCCCTGCGATTCTTTTGCAAGATCGAACAGGGCGGTTGCGTAGCGCGCGGCAATGCCGGAGGAGATCGAAGCTGTTTCGGACACGACAACCCTTCCGCTGCTTGCCCCCTGCTCTGCCCGGCCTGGCGTGATGCGCCGTTCAGACAAGAGGCTATTGTTGGCGCATGATGCACATGCGTCTCAAATCCGAGGCGTCTCTAGCAGACGCATCCCAATGCCGCAACCGTGAACACAGCCGGAATACAGCTTGTCACGCGCAAACATCGCGCTTCTTTGCGCCACAGCCGCGCAGCGCAGGCCGAAACAAAGCCGATGTGACACATTCACAGCCGGGAAACGTTTTTCGGCCGGTTTTGCGGCCCGTTTTGCCACCTTTGGCGTGGCGCCCGGCCTGCACACCGCGCGCGAAGCCGCACCGCCCTGGACAGGATCACGCATGGATCACCATCGCCTGCCCATCGCAGGCGGAGCCGCGCCCCGACTGGGCCGCCCAGGATCACGCATGGATCACCATCGCGTCATAGCTGCCCCGGGGCGGTTGACCGGATTCCGCCTTTGGCTGATCTTGCCTCACGCGCCCGCCGGATCCGCAGGAATAGCCCGAGGGATACCCTGCACGACCGGGGCACAGGCAAAAACAATGGGCCGTCACAAAGACGGCCAAAAACCGAAAACAGGCCCGCGATAAAATGGGCCGAGGCGAAAGCAGGATCCCGATGTCACGGCCCCTCATTTCACAAACCACACCAAGCACCACGTCAGACACCCCTGCACAGGGCCACACCGCAGGCCGCACCCGCCGCCACGCGCTTGGCCTTCTTGGCCTTGGCTTGATGGGCGGTGTCGGCACGGTGCTGCTGCCCGCACAGGCGCGCGCCTCGGATCAAGGGCCGGTGCGGTCCAATTCCTCCAGCTTCGAGATGCAACGCTGGGAAGAGCATTTCCCCACGCTCGGCAAGGGGGCCATCGTCTGCGACACCGTTTCGCGCGCGCTGCATTTCTGGAATGCGGATGCCTCGATCTATCATATCTTCCCGACCTCGGTGCCGCGGTCGGACGAGTTGACCAAGCGCGGCTATACCGAGATCGTGCGCAAGAAGGTCGGCCCAAGCTGGACCCCCACCGCATCGCAGATGCAGCGTTTCCCGGATTGGAAGCCGATCGGCCCTGGCCCGCAGAACCCGCTTGGCACCCATGCGATGTATCTGAGCTGGCCCGCCTATATCATTCACGGCACCCATGACACCCGCAAGATCGGCCGCAAATCCTCGGATGGCTGTATCGGGCTTTACAACGAGATGGTCTCGGTGCTGTTCGACCTCTGCCCCATCGGCACCCAGGTCCGCATCATCTGATCGCAAGGCCCCGGCCGGATCCGCCACATTGCCCCGCCTTGACAGGCTCCCGCGCGCTGCGACAAGATCAGCCCAAGATTGAGTGCGCCGTGCCATTTTGCGCGGATGCGTTATGGTTTTGGGAAGAGTATGATGTTCTCCATGGTGCTTTTGGGGCTTTTCGGTCTGGCTGGCCTGATGACGGTCTTTGATGACCATTCCGACCGTGATGAGCCCGATACGGATGAGCCGGAACAGCCCACCCCGCCGGATCTGAGCCTGGTTGAAGGCACCGAAGGGGCGGACCGTCTGGTGGTTGACCAGGCCGACCCGGATGCCACGCAGGACGCGCTTCGCGTGGCGGGCCATGGTGGTAATGATGCCCTGGCCTATCTCCCCGAAACCGACACCCCGCGCGATGTGACGCTGGAGGGCGGCACGGGCGATGACCGCATCAACCTCGGCCTGTGGCCCGAAGATGGCTTCAGCCCGCAGATCTGGCCCGAAGGCACGGCCAGCCTGTCGGGCGGGGCGGGCGACGATATACTGGTGTCGCATATGGCAGGCGACGGCGTCACGCTGGACGGCGGCGCGGGGGCCGACACGATCGGGGCCCATGCCGGCAACACCGTCATCATGGATATGGGCGACAGCGTGACCTTCCGCATCCATTCCGACGCGCAGGAAGAGGTCGGCCCCGCCACCCTGCAAGGCTTTGACCCCATGGCCGCGCGCGCGGCCCTTGCGGGTGGCAATCCCTTCCCGCCGGTCGTGCTGGAGGCCGAAGGGATCACCAGACCTTCGGAACTTGCCTTTGAACAAACGCTTTCCGAGGATGGCAGCACTGTGCTGTCGACCCAGATCCTTGATGGCGACAAGGCGCTGTTGGTGATCGATTACGGGCCGGAAGGCACCGACGCGCCCTTGACCGCCGAAGACGGCGACCTGCTGCGGGCGCGCTATCCCGGCGACAGCCTCAAGGTCAGCCCGGACGGCCATATCGATACCGACCTGCCGCGCGATGCCTATTCGATGCAGCAAGGTGGGGAGCAGGATGACGTCCTGGGCCCGAACCTCTGGGGCCCTGAGGCCGATATGATCTCTGGCGGTCAGGGGGCCGACAGCATTGATGGCGGCGCGGGCAATGACACGCTTTACGGATCGGATGATCTGGCGGTCATGCAGGACTGGTCGCCCATGTCAACTTGGGAAAGCCTGCATGATGATGGTGCCGCCGACACGCTGGCGGGCGGCGCGGGGGATGATCGTCTGGTGCTGTCCAGCGGCGATACCGGCATCGGGGGCGCGGGGGCGGATCTGTTCGAGGTCAACGCCAATGCCCCGGATTACCACCACACTGGCGAGATCAGCAGCAGCATCGGCCCGACCCATATCGCCGATTACGACCCGGGCGAGGATCGCATCACCATCGAGGTCGAATCCTTTGCCCGCCAGGGCAGCCTGCAGGCCGAACTGCGCGAGACCGGCAAGGGGCTGGAAATCTGGGTCAGCTCCACCTTCGGGCCGCCCGCGGATGTGGATGACCCGAACTATGACCAGCAGATCATGCCCTTCTGTGCCGTGACCTTCCCGCCCGGCACGACGGTCGATCTGGCGCGGGTCGCTCTGACAAGCTCGGATTGGATCCGCTAAGGGCCAGCAGTCACGACTTGGGCAAGGGGCACCAAACCTGGGCCCTGCAACCGCTGCCCGGGTGGTCAATCCAGCCGGTTCAGCGCGGGCTCCGGCGCGGGTTGGCCCATGCCCTCCAGCACTTTCAAGGGTTTGCGCACCGCCGCCGCAAGTCCGCCGCGAGTGGGGGCATAGACCTGCTTGCTGGCCTCCACCATCAGCACCCCACCCGCAAGCCAGGGGGCAATGCCGCGCCCAAGCCGTTCCCAGACATGAGAGGTGCGCAACCAGAAACGCCGCGCCGAGGGCGGGGCATAAAGCGATGCCACATGGCGTTCAGGCGTGAACCCATGCCGTTTCAGCTGCGCCTCCAGCTGGCCCAGCGAATAGGGCCTGCCAAAGCCGAAGGGCGTGCCATCGCGCCGCGCCCAGAGGCCGGATCGGTTGGGCACCACGAAAATCGCCTTGCCGCCAGGCCCCAAAACCCGCGTGCATTCCGCCAGCACCTCTGATGGGTTATCCGATGTCTCAAGTCCGTGCATCAGCACCAACCGATCGACATGGCCGGTCTGGACAGGCCATGCGGTTTCCTCGCAGAGAACGCTGACATTCTCCATGCCGGCAGGCCAGGGCATCACGCCTTGCGGGCCCGGCATCAGGCCGATCACCCGCCGCGCTTCCGCCAGATAGGGGCGCAAAAGCGGCACCGCAAAACCGAATCCTGCCACCGTCTCGCCGGCCGCCGGAGGCCACATGGAAACCAGCTGATCGCGGATCGCGCGCTGCGCCACGCGCCCCAATTGGGTGCGATAATAGAAATTCCGCAGGTCGAGCACGTCGAGATGCATTGCAGCCGCTTCCCCCAGGCCCCAGATTTCAGGCAACGCCGGATTTCAGATAACGAGAGACCGTCCAGTCAGAGATCTGTCTGGCACCATAGACCACAGAACAGGAAACGCCATGCTGCAACTCGTGACCATCCCCTGCCTGAAGGACAATTACGCCTTCCTGATCCACGATGATGTCTCGGGGGCCACAGCCGTGATCGATGTGCCGGAGGCTGATCCGATCCTGAAAGAGCTGGACGCGCGCGGCTGGGCACTGAGCCATGTGCTTCTGACACATCACCACAGCGATCATGTCGACGGGCTGGCAGGGCTGGCCCTTGGCCCCGATGTGGCGGTGATCGGCGCCGCAGCCGACGCCCATCGCCTGCCGCCCTTGACCCGGACGGTGATGCCGGGCGAGCGGTTCAGCCTGGGTTCCGCCGATGCAGAGGTGATCGACGTCTCGGGCCATACGGTCGGCCATATCGCCTTCTGGTTCCCCGAGGATGGATTTCTGTTCACCGGCGACAGCCTGATGGCGATGGGTTGCGGCCGGCTGTTCGAGGGGAGCCCGGCACAGATGTGGGACAGCCTGTCGCGGCTGATGGATCTGCCCGGCGATGCGGTGGTCTGTTCGGGGCATGAATATACCGAAAGCAATGCCCGCTTCGCCCGAAGCCTGGATGAGCCGCCCGCGCTGACCGAACGGCTGGACCGCATCGCCCGCGCGCGCAGCGCAGGCCTGCCCACCGTGCCCTCGATCCTGTCGGAAGAGATCGCAACCAACCCGATGCTGCGCGCCCGCGATCCGGCGATGAAGGCGGCACTTGGCATGGAAGGCGCGCCGGATGCCGAGGTTTTCACCAAAATCCGCGCCCTCAAGGACAATTTCTGAGGCTTTGGTGAATCCAAAGGATCACATTTTGTGACCGATGCCTGCCAAACGGGCAAATCTGCGAATTGGGGCTTGAAGCGGCGCGCAGTAAAACCGAACTTTAACCCTATGAGGCCAAGGTCGGACCGGAGGGGGGTCACACCCCTCCCCCGCCAGAAGGAAGGAGCACTCGATCGTGCCATCGTTTTCCACCACCCTTGAACAGGCCATCCACGGCGCGCTCGCTTTGGCCAATGCCCGCCGTCATGAACTGGCAACGCTCGAACATCTGCTTCTGGCGCTGATCGACGAACCCGATGCCGCGCGCGTCATGCGTGCCTGTTCGGTCGACCTTGATGATCTGCGCAAGACATTGACCGAATTCGTCGATGATGACCTTTCCACCCTCGTCACCGAAGTCGAAGGGTCGGAGGCGGTGCCGACCGCCGCCTTCCAGCGTGTCATCCAGCGCGCGGCGATCCATGTGCAATCCTCGGGCCGGACCGAAGTGACCGGCGCCAATGTGCTGGTCGCGATCTTTGCCGAGCGCGAATCGAATGCCGCCTATTTCCTGCAAGAACAGGACATGACCCGCTATGATGCGGTGAATTTCATCGCCCATGGCGTGGCCAAGGACCCGAGCTTTGGCGAAAGCCGCCCGATCACCGGATCGGAGGAGCATCAGCACGAGACGCCCAAGGGCGAGGCGGGTGAGGCCAAGGAATCGGCGCTGTCCAAATATTGCGTCGATCTGAACGTGAAGGCCCGCAAGGGCGATGTCGACCCGCTGATCGGCCGCGAGGCCGAGGTGGAGCGGGCGATTCAGGTCCTGTGCCGTCGCCGCAAGAACAACCCGCTGCTGGTGGGGGATCCGGGCGTGGGCAAGACCGCGATTGCCGAAGGTCTGGCAAAGAAGATCGTCGATGGTGAAACGCCGGAAATCCTGTCCGGGGCGACCATCTACAGCCTTGATATGGGCGCGCTGCTGGCAGGCACCCGTTATCGCGGGGATTTCGAGGAACGTCTGAAGGCCGTCGTCAAGGAGATGGAGGATCACCCAGACGCGATCCTGTTCATCGACGAGATCCATACCGTGATCGGGGCCGGTGCCACCTCTGGCGGGGCAATGGATGCCTCCAACCTGCTGAAGCCTGCGCTGCAGGGCGGCAAGCTGCGCTGCATGGGATCGACGACCTACAAGGAGTTCCGTCAGCATTTCGAGAAGGACCGCGCACTGAGCCGCCGGTTCCAGAAGATCGACGTGAACGAGCCGTCTGTTCCCGACACGATCAAGATCCTGCAAGGGTTGAAGCCGCATTTCGAGGAACATCACGATCTGCGCTACACCAATGAGGCGATCAAATCGGCGGTGGAACTGGCCGCGCGCTATATCAATGACCGCAAACTGCCCGACAGCGCGATTGACGTGATCGATGAGGCGGGGGCCGCGCAGCATCTCTTGGCGGCGAACAAGCGCCGCAAGACCATCGGCATCAAGGAGATCGAGGCCGTAGTGGCCAAGATCGCCCGTATCCCGCCGAAATCGGTGTCGAAAGACGATGCCGAGATCCTGCGCGATCTGGAAAAATCGCTCAAACGCGTGGTCTTCGGGCAGGACAAGGCGATCGAGGCGCTTTCGGCCTCGATCAAGCTCGCCCGTGCCGGTCTGCGCGAGCCGGAAAAGCCCATTGGCAATTATCTGTTCGCTGGGCCAACAGGCGTCGGCAAGACCGAGGTCGCCAAGCAACTGGCAAACACGCTGGGGGTGGAGCTGCTGCGTTTCGACATGTCGGAATATATGGAGAAACACGCGGTCTCGCGTCTGATCGGTGCGCCCCCCGGTTATGTCGGCTTCGATCAGGGCGGCATGTTGACGGATGGTGTTGACCAGCACCCGCATTGCGTGCTGCTGCTGGACGAGATCGAAAAGGCCCACCCGGATGTCTACAACATTCTGTTGCAGGTGATGGATCACGGCAAGCTGACCGACCATAACGGGCGGCAGGTTGATTTCCGCAATGTCATCCTCATCATGACCACCAATGCCGGTGCCTCGGATATGCAGAAATCCGCCATTGGCTTTGGCCGCGAAAAGCGCACGGGCGAGGATACGGCGGCGATCGAGCGCACCTTCACACCGGAGTTCCGCAACCGTCTGGATGCCGTCGTCTCCTTTGCGCCGCTCATCAAGGACACGATCATGCAGGTGGTCGAGAAGTTCGTGCTGCAGCTTGAGGCGCAGTTGATGGATCGCAATGTCCATATCGAATTGTCGCCCGAGGCCGCGCAATGGCTGGGCGACAATGGCTATGACGACAAGATGGGCGCGCGTCCGCTGGGCCGGGTCATTCAGGAATATCTGAAGAAACCGCTGGCAGAGGAGTTGCTGTTTGGCCGTCTGCAAAAAGGTGGTGTGGTCCGGGTCGGCGTCAAGGACGACAAGATCGACCTCGTGATCGAAGAGCCCGGCAAGCCGCGCCTCACCGGGCAAAAGCCGCCGCTCTTGACGGCGGAATGAGCCCTGCGCTGAAACCGGCGCTGCTTGCGGCGCTGATCGCCCCCGCCCTTCCGGCGGGGGCTTTTCAATTGGCCTTGCCGGTCGATTGCATGCTTGGCGAAAGCTGTTTCATCCAGCACGCACCAGACCACGATCCCGGCCCCGGCGCACAGGATTTTGCCTGTGGCAGCCTAACCTATGATGGCCATGACGGCACCGATTTCGCCCTGCCTTCACTGAATGCAATGCAGGCCGGTGTGGCTGTGCTCGCGGCCGCCCCCGGCACGGTGCGAGGCCTGCGCGATGGCATGGCCGATATCCGGCAGGGGGATGCGGGCGCGCCAACCGTTGCGGGGCGCGAATGCGGCAATGGCGTCGTGCTAAGCCATGAGGACGACTGGGAAACCCAGTATTGCCACTTGAAGCAAGGCAGCATCCGGGTGAAGGCGGGCGATCGGGTGGCTGCAGGCACCCCTTTGGGTGAGATCGGCCTGTCCGGCATGACCGAATTTCCGCATCTGCATCTGAGCCTGCGCCGCAATGGCACCGAGGTCGATCCCTTCGCGCCCGAGGCGCAATCCACCTGCGGCGCTTCCCAGCCCGATCTCTGGCAACCTGATCTGGCGCTGCAACCGGGCGGCCTCATCACCGGCGGCTTTGCCAGTGAGGTGCCCGCCTATGATGCGGTGCAGCAGGGTGATGTCGCCCGGCCCGATGCAACATCCCCCGGCTTCGTGTTCTGGGCCTATCTTTACGGCACCCGCGCGGGTGACCGGCTGGATCTGCGTCTGACTGGCCCGGACGGGATCCTGGCCGAAGAGAATGTCACGCTGGAACGGACACAGGCGCAAAGTTTCCGCGCGCTTGGCAAGCGCCTGCGCGCGGCGCGGTGGCCGTCAGGCAACTATATCGGCGAGGCGGTATTGCATCGCGGTGACGCGGTGATCGACCGTCACCGCGCCGAGATCACGCTACCTTAGCAGCGGCGCGGGGCCGAGCGGCACCGGCCCCAACATCATCCGGCCATTCGCCATCACCAGCGGCAATTGCAAGACCCCCGTCTCGGTCGATTGCGCGGCCAGGTTTTCCAGCACCGAGCGCAGCGGCAAGCGGAACTGCTCCGGCACCAGACCGGCGGCCTCCAGCGCGGCCAGGCCCTCCTGCCAGCCCTCGACACGCAATTGCACCGTGCCCTCGGCCTGGCCCTGCGGATCTGCGACCAGATCGCCCGCCGCCTTCAGCGTCAAAGACCCCCAGATCAGATTGGCCTCGGTCAACGACACCTGTTGCAACCGTGGCGCCGCCCCGCGCAGTTCCAGGGCCGCATCCAGGGTCAGGTCAGCAAGCAGGTCCAGCCGCGCGACCGTGCCGGGCAGCGCGCCGTTCAGCCGCGCCATAAGCGCCTGATCCGGCACGATATCCAACATGCGGAACGCCGCCTGCGCCTGCGCCCCTTCGCCCGCGATCAAGGAGGCATTGGCCGAGGCAAAGCCCAGCGACCATCCGGCGTCCGAGCGCAGGCTCGCCCCCTCGATCACCGCATCGAACCGGTCCAGCGGCAACGCGCCGCGCGGCTTCATGAACAGCGAGGCCTTCATCTCGGTCGAGGCCACATCGACCGCCTGCCCGGCAAAGCTGATGCTCTGCTCTTCCGGCAGCGCTGCGATCAGCTTCCAGGGTGTATAGCTCAGCGCGAAGACCTGCGCGAAAGGTGCCTGCCACTGCACGCCGCCTGCATCTACGCGCGGCTCAGTCACCGTCAGGTCGAACCGGCTGGGAAAGCCCGAAATGCCATAACCCTGATGCGCAATATGAATGCCGCGCGCACCGGCCTCTTGCAGCGCGGTTTCCACCGCCTGTTCGGCGCTGCGCGCGCCCACGAACCAGTAGCCGCCATACAGCACCGCCAGAATGATCACGATCCAAGTCAGCGCCCGCATTTCAGCCCCTTTTCCTTCGCTTTGCGCCATCTTACTAAGACCGGGAAGGGAGGGCCAGCCATGTGGGTCTTCGGTTACGGTTCCTTGATCTGGCATCCCGGCTTTCCGGTGGCGGAACGGCGCATCGCCCGCGCCTCGGGCTGGCATCGCAGCTTCTGTATGCGCTCCATCCATCATCGTGGCAGCGAGACCGCGCCGGGTCTGGTTCTGGCGCTGGATCGGGCCAATGGCGCATGGTGTGATGGCGTGGCCTTTCGCGTCGAACCGGGGGCTGAGGCGCAGACGCTGGCGGAGCTGCGCGAGCGCGAGCTGGTGTCTTCCGCCTATCTGGAAGAAACCCTGCCCGTCACGGCAGAAGGCCAGACCATCGCCTGCCTGACCTATGTGATCGACCCCGACCATGTGCAATATTGCGGCGGGTTGGCCCTTGAGGAACAGGCGCAAATCATCGCCCATGCCACCGGCGGGCGCGGCCCCAACCGCGATTACCTGTGGAACACGGCCGCACATCTGACCGATCTGGGCATCGCAGATCCGGATCTGGAATGGCTGGCACAACGGGTGCGTGAACTGACCGCCTAAGCGCTTGGCTTATCGACGGCCCGCCCCTATCCTGACGCCCAAAGCGCCCCGAGCAGCAGGGAATTCTTCGTGACCCGTCTGGCCCAGACCCCTCCGCCCGCCTTTACGCAACCCATCCGTCAGATCGTGCTGATGCTTGTCTCGCTGGCGGCCGTCGGCGCGACATGCTGGCTGATGTTTCCGACCTTGCGCCATATCTTCGAGGCCAATCACGGTCTCAGCTTCCTGATCGTGGCCGTCTTCGTCCTTGGCCTGATCAGCTGCTTCTGGCAGATCTGGCAACTGGTGCAATCGGTCAGCTGGATCGATGCCTTCGTGCAGGACCGCCCCGGCGCAGAGGTGGAGGCCGCGCCCCGCATCCTTGCCCCGCTGGCCGCGCTGCTGGGGCCGCGCAGCGCGCGGATGCAGATCTCGTCATCGTCCTCGCGCACGATCCTTGATTCCGTCGCAACCCGGCTGGACGAGGCGCGCGATATCACCAAGTACCTGACCAACCTGCTGATCTTCCTCGGTCTTCTGGGCACCTTCTACGGCCTTGCGACGACGGTGCCGGCGGTGGTCGAAACCATCCGCTCGCTGACCCCGCAAGAAGGCGAATCTTCTGCCGATATCTTCACAAAGCTGATGAGTGGGCTGGAAGACCAGCTTGGCGGCATGGGCACAGCGTTTTCATCCTCGCTTCTGGGCCTTGCCGGATCGCTGGTCATCGGTTTGCTGGAACTGTTCTCGGGCCATGGCCAGAACCGCTTCTTCCGTGAACTTGAGGAATGGCTGTCCTCGATCACCCGCATCGGGCTGGAGGGTGGCGAGGGTGGCGACAATGGCATGGGGCAGCTTGCGCAGGTGCTCGACAATCTCGGGGGGCAGATCGACAATCTGCAAATGCTGTTCACCCAATCCGATGTCAGCCGCAGCCTTGCGGATGAACGGACCGGCGAACTGGCGGGCGCAGTCAGCCGCCTTGCCGCCCGGCTTGAGGCGCAGGAGGCACAGACCGCCCTGCTGATGCGCATCGCCGAAGGGCAGGAGCGCATGGTCCAGGCCCTGACGCGCGAGGATGGCGGGCCGCATGTCGATGCCGAAAGCCGGATGCGGCTGCGCTCCATCGATGTGCAATTGCTACGGATTCTTGAGGAAATCTCGGCTGGGCGCCAGGAAAGTCTGGCCGATCTGCGCGGCGATCTGTCGGCGCTGACCCAATCGGTGCGGCAGTTGCTGCGGATGCGGGGCTGACCATGGCCCTGTCCCGCCGCAGATCGGATCGCAATTCCGAAGGCATGGTCTGGCCCGGCTTTGTCGATGCGGTGACCACGCTGCTGATGGTGCTGATGTTCGTTCTGACGATCTTCACCGTCATGCAATCGGTGCTACGCCAGACCATCGACAGCCAGGACACCGAGTTGGACTCGTTGACCGCGCAGGTCGCGCAACTGGCCGATACACTTGGATTGGAGCGCAAGCGCGCCGATGGCTTGCAAGCCGAGGTGGGCAATCTGACTGCCACACTGGCCGAGGCCCGCGCGCGTGGCGAGGCACAGGCGGGGCAGATCGCGGCGCTGTCGTCGCAACTGACCACCGCGCAGGGCGATCTGACGGCGGCACGGGGCCGTATCGCCAGTTTCGAGGCGCAAGTGGCCAGCCTGATCGCCGAACGCGACGCGGCGAAGGGCGAGGCGCAGGCCCTGACCGCCTCGGTCACCGAACTGCAGGCGGCACAGCAGAAACTGCTGACCGAGCAAGAGGCGCTGAACCTTGCCCTTGCGAAAGCCCGCACCGAGATTGATGCCCAGACCGAAGCCGCGCGCCTTGCCGCCGCCCGTGCCGACGCGGTGGAGGCCCTGGCCGCCAAGCTGCGCGCCGACAATGCTGCGCAGGGCGTGGCGCTGTCACAGGCCGAGGCCGAGAAGCTGGTCGATGCCAATGCCTTGCAGGAATTGCGCGACAAGCTGCAATCATCGGACAGCGAACTGACCGCCCTGACGCTCTCGCTCGAAGAACAACGCAAACGGGCGGAGGAAACCCTGACCCTGCTGGCCGCCGCCCAAGGGGTGGAGGCCCCGCAGGCCGATCTGCTGGAGACCGCCCGCGCGCTGCTGGCCGATCAAAAGACCAGATCCACCGAATCTGACCGCAGGGTTGCCCTGCTGAACGAACAGATCGCGGCGCTGCGCAGCCAGTTGGGCGAATTGCAGGGCCTGCTGGACAGCGCCGTGGCGCGGGACAGCGCGGCCAAGGTGCAGCTGGAAAATCTGGGCGGGCAGCTGAATTCGGCCTTGGCGCAGGTCGCCTCGGAACAAAAGCGCCGGGCGGAGCTGGAAGAGGCCGAGCGCAAGCGGCTGGAGGCCGAGAAGCTGGATCTGGAAAAGTTCCGCTCCGAGTTCTTCGGGCAGATGCGGCAGGTTCTGGCCGGGCGCGAAGGCGTGCGCATCGTGGGCGATCGGTTCGTGTTCTCGTCCGAAGTGCTGTTCAACCCCGGCTCTGCCGATCTCGCCCCTGAGGGTCGCACCCAGATTGCCAGCGTGACCGCGACGCTGAAAGAGGTCGCCTCCGAGATCCCGCCCGGCATTGACTGGATCATCCGCGTCGATGGCCATACCGATGATGTGCCACTTTCAGGCACTGGCACCTTCCGCGACAATTGGGAACTGAGCCAGGCCCGCGCCCTGTCAGTCGTGCGTTATATGCAGACAGATCTGGGCTTCCCGGCCAATCACCTTGCCGCCACCGGCTTTGGCGAATGGCAGCCCGTCGCACAAGGCACAAGCCCCGAGGCACGCGCCCAGAACCGCCGGATCGAACTGAAGCTGACGGAAAGATAAGGGGGGCCCGCGCCCCTTTCGGGCCCGCGCGCCCATTCACCAACGGCGCGCCCGACCTGAGGAAAGTTGAGATAAGACGAATGAGAGAGGAGGACATGCCTGTGCCTCTTCCTTTTTCACACGCCATTTGCTTGGACGCGCGCGTGAAGCGCCCATGGCTGTGCCGTGGACACGGGCCGAAGGGCACCAAGCGCCCCGCCCCCTTTACTTGCAGTAACGTCCGTTGCGATAGCTCACGATGTCCATATGCAGATGGTCTTCGTGATGGCCATCCGACCCCGGCCCGAGGGTGGTGCCAAAGGGGCCACATGCCGATTTATGCGCGGCCTTGATCGCACGGGATTTGCGATAATCGCCCAGCACCGACAGCGACCGCCCATCGGCCAGCACAAAGGCCGCGACATCGATTGCCCGCCCGCGGGCATGCTCGCTGACCTTGGCACCCTTCTTGCCATTGCGCGGACGGCAGACATAGCTGCCCGCGATTTGCAGCTTGACCACCTGATGGTCAAAGGCCGGCTGCACGCCGCGCTCGATCCAGGATTTCGCGGCCTGCGCCGTGTCGCAGGTGATGGTCGCAGCCGGCGACAGCTTCACCCCCGCAATCTCGGTCACCTTCACCGGATCGGCGATGCCGCAGCCCTGCACCCGGCTGGTGATCGGGGCAATGGTCTGGCCCCGGATCGACGGATCACCGCAGACCGATCCCTTTTGCGATAAGACGGCAGATTTACCCGGCAGGGTGCGCACAGCCGCCGCCTTTTGCACCCGCGCCTCGGGTGCCTCTTTCCGGCGCGTGGTGTCCAGGTTGGCAGGCCGGGGCTTGGGACGGGTCAGCGGCTTGACCAGCGTCAGCGCCGCCACTTCGGTCACAGAACCGGGATCGATCTTCGGCGCGGCCAGATCCTCCAGCACCTTCGCATAACGTTCAGCCAGCCCATCCGGGCGTGGTTGCGGCTTCATCGGAGGGATGATCGCATTGGCGGTGGAGACCGTGGCGACCACCATCTGTGCGGGCCCTGAGATCTGAGATGGTGCCGGACTTTGCGAAGGCACCGGCGTTTGCGAAGGCGCGGTGGGTCGCGAAGATTGGGTGGCCCCGGCAGCCGCATCCAGCACCGGACGCGCCTTGGGCAGCAGCGATTTCTGCAGCCCCTCTGCCCCTGCCGCACCGGAGAACAGCGCAAAACCAGTGGCAAGAACCAGTGCAACAGATTTCATTCGATATCCCCCGACCCGTCTCAATCAGCCGGGCGGCTGACCCCGCCCGAAATCCGGCGCAGAGGTGTCCTGCCCGGCTTCGATGATCCCCCGACGGATGGCGCGGGTCCGGGTGAAATAGGCGTGCAGATGATCGCCATCCCCCAGACGGATCGCGCGCTGCAGCGCGAACAGCTCCTCGGTGAACCGGCCGAGAATATCCAGCGTCGCCTCCTTGTTCGTCAAGAACACATCGCGCCACATGGTAGGGTCACTGGCGGCAATCCGCGTAAAGTCGCGAAAACCCGCCGCCGAATACTGGATCACCTCGCTATCGGTCACCCGACGCAGATCGTCAGCCACGCCCACCATCGTATAGGCAATAAGGTGTGGGGTATGCGAGGTGACGGCCAAAACGAGGTCGTGATGCGCCGCATCCATCTCGTCGACCTTGGCCCCCATCGCCTCGCACAGTTGGCGCAGGCGGCGCGTGGCCTCGGGATCGGCCCCCGGCACCGGTGTCAGCAGCCACCAACGGTTCTGGAACAGGCTGGCAAAGCCCGAACGCGGGCCGGAATGTTCGGTGCCCGCAATCGGGTGTCCGGGGATGAAATGCACGCCTTCCGGCATATGCGGCTGCACCGCAGCAATCACCGCCTGCTTGACAGAGCCCACGTCGGTGACGGTCGCGCCGGGTGCCAGATGAGGCCCGATCTCAGTCGCAATCGCCTCCATCGCGCCGACCGGCACGGCCAGCACCACCAGATCGGCGCCCCGAACCGCCTCGGCCGCAGTATCCGCCGCGTGGTCGATAAAGCCGATTTCGCAGGCGATGGCGCGGCTTTCGGGCGATTTGGCATAGCCCACGATCTCAGCCGCCAGCCCCTGCGCCTTCATCGCATGTGCCATGGAAGAGGCGATCAGCCCCAGCCCGATCAGGGCGACGCGCTTGTAGATCACCGTCATTTCACGCCCACCATCACTTTGCGCCCGCCATCCGTCACGCCCGTTGCCACGCCGCGCCCACCATCACTTCACGCCCTTGAACTGACCGATCGCATAGGCGACCCGGCGGCACGAGGCCTCATCGCCCACCGTGATGCGCAGGCAATGCGGCAGCTTGTAGCTCGCGACGCGGCGCACGATCAGCCCCTGCTCTTGCAGGAAGGCATCACAGGCTTCGGCCTCTTCGGTATTGGCAAAGCGCGCCAGCACGAAATTCGCCATCGATGTATCAGAGGGCACGCCAACCGCCGCCAGCGCCTCGGCCAGCCAATGACGCAGGCGGGCATTCTCGGATCTGCATTTGCTGACGAAATCCTGATCGCGCACCGCAGCCTCAGCCGTTTCCAGCTGGGTATTGGACAGGTTGAACGGCCCACGGATGCGGTTCAGCACATCGATGATGTCTTTCGGCCCATAGCCCCAGCCGATCCGCAAACCGCCCAAGCCATAGATCTTGGAGAAAGTCCGCGTCATCACCACATTCGGCATCGCTTCGACCAGGCTGAGGCCCGCATCAAAGCCGTCGACATATTCGGCGTAAGCCCCGTCCAGCACCAGAATGGCCTGCGGCGGCAAGCCGCGCGCCAGACGCGCCACCTCACCGGCGGAAATCATCGTGCCGGTCGGGTTGTTCGGATTGGCGATGAACACGAGCTTGGTGCGCTCATTGCAGGCCGCCAGCAGCGCATCGACATCGGTCGTGCGCTCGCGCTCGGGCACCTCGACCGGGGTGGCCCCCGCCGCCATGGCCGAGATTTTATACATCAGGAAACCGTGCTCGGTATAAAGCACCTCATCCCCCGGACCCGCATAGGCTTGGTTCAGGAAATGGATGATCTCATCCGAGCCCACGCCACAGATGATGCGGCTGGCATCCAGACCATGCGCCTCGGCAATGGCTTGACGCAGGCTGGCATGATCGGTGGAGGGGTAGCGATGCAGCTGATGCACCGATTTGGCGAAGGCTTCCTTTGCCTTGTCCGAGGGTCCGAACGGGTTTTCGTTCGAACTCAGCTTCACCACATTGCTCACGCCGGCAACATGGGCCTTGCCACCTTCATAAAGGGCAATATCCATGATCCCGGGCTGCGGGCGGATGGCGTCGGTCATCGCGGTCTCCATTGTCTTCCGAGGCGGGTTTAGCGGTCGCCCCCGCGCTTTGCCAGTGCGATTTGCCCGCGCCATGCGAAAGGGCCGCAATCGCGGCCCTGTTGCGTCAGTTTCGGGGTGGTTTCGGGTGCTATTGCGACCCGCCTCAGTGTTTGCCCGTCTCAGTGCTTGGTGGTCTTGGCCGCCAGCCAGTCCATCAGTGCCAGAAGCACGCCCGAGGCCACGAAGGTCAGATGGATGATCACCATCCATTGCAGCTTGGCCGGATCCAGCGGCACCGCGCCCTTGCCGATCTCCATGAAGACCTTCAGCAGATGGATGCCCGAGATCGCGACGATCGAGGCGATCAGCTTCATCTTCAGGCCCGAGAAATCGACCTTGCCCATCCAGCTCGGCCGGTCGCGCTGATCGCCCAGATCCAGCTTGGAGACGAAGTTCTCATAGCCCGAGAACAGCACGATCAGCAAAAGGTTCGCCGCCAGCGACAAATCGATCAGCGTCAGGATCGCAAGGATCCCCTGATCGGCGGTCATGGTGAAGGTCTTGCCCGCGTAATAGGCCAGTTCCTTCACAAAAACGATGGTCAGCATCGCAAGGCTGATCACCAGCCCGAGATACATCGGTGCCATCAGCCAGCGCGAGGCGAAAAGCCCCTGCTCGAACCGGGCTTCGAGAGAATTCTTGTCCGCGGCCATTGCTTCGCGACTCCTGTTTGTGCTGCAGTTGCGAAATAAGCGGCGGTGCCTGAAAAGAAAAGCCCGGCGAAAGGACAGTGTGACCAAAATTCTTCGGGATCGCGGCCGCCGCGCCATGTCGGGGCCATATGGGCCACGCCCCGAACGGCCAAAGCGCTGGCACCACCCGGATTTACCGCTATACCTGTGGGCGAAGCCGGACTTCAGAGGAATACTATCGATGACACAGCGTTTTGGGATACCGTGTTCTGGCCTTGCCCGGCCGCTTTCGATTGCCGCCTGCCTGCTTGCCGGGGTTGTTGCATCCATGCAGCCCGCCCGCGCCTCCAGCGGCGACGCATGGGAGGAATTTGCCGAAGATGTGCGCCAGACCTGCCTGAGTGCTGCGGTGGGCAAGATTGCGGTAAATACAATTCACGTCGATCCCTTTGGGTCGGAATCCTATGGCTTTGCCGTGTTGATCGGTTTTGAGGCAGGCACAACCACCGAACGCGTCGCGGTCTGCGCCTATGACAAGGCCTCGCAACGCGCTGAAATCAGCGGATTGTTCGAACGCTGATCCGGCTCGTTCCAGAGTTTTTGCCAGCCTAAACCTGAACCGGCATCCGCGCTCAGGCGCGGATCACCCCGGCGATCAGGGTGATCGAGACGATAGCCAGCCAGAGCGCGGCGCAGCGTTGGATCACCTGCACGCGTGCGGCCCCGCCCAGGCCCGCCTGCGCCAGTACCCCCGCCCCACCCCAGACCATGGCAACGCCGCTGACCATCAAGCAGAACAGCCCGAGGCGCGACAGAATATCCGGGCTTGCCGGATCGGGCAGCAATACAAGGCCGAAGATCAGCGCCTTGGGATTGAGCAGGGTCGTCACAAAGACCCGCCGCAGGGTGATCGCGGTATCCGCCCCACCGCGCACCTGCTGCCCCCACAACCGCAATGCAAGGACCATGACCCAGATCGCCGAGGCGAGCGTCAGCGCGGAGACAAGTTGCGGGTATTGCGCCAGCACCCCCGCCCCCAGCAGAAGCAGAGGCAGGATCGTGGCAAGATAGCCCAGAAGTTCCGCCGGCAGCAGATGCAGCACATGGCGCATCCCACCCTGCGCCCCGGCCACCCCCATCAGGGTATTGGTCGGCCCCGGGGCCAGCAGCAGCGCCAGCGTGGCGGAAAGAAAGGCGATCAAAGACATGGGCGGTTCCGGATTCCGGCATCTGCGGGGATCTGGCAGCTGCGTTTCGCAAACCATAGAGCCCAGGTGCCGGCCCATGCGTTGATCTGGATCAGATGGCCTTGCCTGCCTTCTGCGAAGCTGCGCCGTCCTCAGCCCAGGCAGCGGCCCCAGACTGCGGCTCAAAAAGGAAAAGGGCCCGCACATGGCAGGCCCTTTCCAAAGCACAAGATGCAAAAAGAACGATCAGTTCTTCGCGTAGTATTCGACGACGAGGTTCGGTTCCATGACGACCGGATAGGGCACGTCCGACAGAGCCGGGGTGCGCACGAATTTCGCGGTCATTTTGGAATGGTCGACTTCGATGTAATCCGGCACGTCACGCTCGGTCAGGGCGACGGCTTCCAGCACGATGGCCAGTTGCTTCGACTTCTGACGAACTTCGATCAGATCGCCTTCCTTCACACGGTAGGAAGCGATGTTCACGCGCTTGCCATTCACCAGCACATGGCCGTGGTTGACAAACTGACGGGCAGCAAAGACGGTCGGAACGAACTTGGCGCGGTAGACAACCGCATCCAGACGGCGCTCCAGCAGACCCACCAGCATCTCGCCGGTATCGCCCTTGACGCGCTCGGCTTCGCCATAGATCTTGCGGAACTGCTTTTCGGTCAGGTCGCCATAGTAGCCTTTCAGCTTCTGCTTGGCGCGCAGCTGGGTGCCGAAATCCGACAGTTTGTTCTTGCGGCGTTGACCATGCTGGCCCGGACCATATTCGCGCTTGTTGAGCGGCGACTTGGCACGGCCCCAGATGTTTTCGCCCATACGGCGGTCGATCTTGTACTTGGCAGCGGTGCGTTTGGTCATCGCTGATCTCCTTCTGTGTCTGAAGGGCGTTGTCCTTTCCGGCCCCCTTTCAGGGATCCGGCGACAGGTTTCCCCTTGCGGGGTCCACCAACACCAATGAAAAGCCCCGGAATCGCTTCCGGAACATGGAGGGGGCTTATACAGGCCCCCGCCCGCGCGTCAATCGACAATCCCCGGCTGTATCGCGGTCCCTGCCCCTGCGCGATAGAAAAGGGGGCGCTCGCGCCCCCTCGCCGCGTTGCGGCTCACCCCCGAGGATACTTAGGAACAGATGATAGGGTGAAGACGGCCCTCTTCCCATTCATCTGTTCCTAAATATCCTCGGGGGTGCGGGGGCAGACAGCCCCCGCTATTCCGCCACCCTTGATCCGCGATCACATCGCCATGTCGTGGCGCAGGATCGCCGCCTCTGACGCCGAAAGGTTGCGGCGGACATAATCGCCATAGGCTTCGGGCTGCACGTCGATCCCCGGCAAAAGCCCCAGCAGGCTTTCGCGCTGCGTGGCCTCCACCATCTCCAGCGCAGTATTGGCCGGGTGGAAGCTCTCGCTTTCCATGCCATTGGCGAAGAGGATGTTGTGACGCTCCAGCAGCAGGTGGATATAGGTCACCTCGCGGAGCGTGTGATCGACAAGGATATTGCGGTCATTCAGCAGATCTTCTGCCGCGACCAGCACCTCGTCGCTGTTGAACAGCGCCCGCGCGGTCGGGCCGCGCAGCACCATCCGGTGTTGCGGCGAGACCAGCAGATCACCGTCAGGCTGCCCCGTGCCGAGGGCACCCGCGCGAAACCGTACCGGGCGCAGATGCGGCATGGCGTAAAGCCGCGCGCCGCTCATCCGGCGCTGCCCGGTCCATAGAATTTCCTGCGGGCCATTGTCTTTCGTCAGAACCCAGTCACCCGGCCGCAGGTGCTGGATCAGCCGCGGGCCTGCGGGCGTGGCGATGCGGGTATCTGGCGTGAAGCAGATCACACCGCCCGCATGACGCGCGCCGGCCCCGCGATGGGTGCGGTCGATCGCCACCCGCATGATCCACATGTCGCGCCCCTCGGGCGGCATATCGCCCACGAACATCGCAAGCCTTGCGCCGGTATCGGGCACATCAATCACGGTCACCGCATAGGATTGCAGGCCGTCGGTCACGACGAAGCCCTGTTCGGGTTCATCCGCAGCCGCCATGTCATTTTCGGCTTCGGCCGGTCGCGGCCGTCCGAGAGATGCACCGATCAGGCGGCGCACGATGCGCGCCGCACGACGACGAAGCTCCGCTGCCCCCTCGGCCGCCTCCAGAATCAGCACATTCTGCGGGCCATCGACCCGCACCGGCACACCCGTCCAGCGCCAGGCGGCGCCTACGGCCAGCATGTCGAGGGCCGCGCCCCGCGTCCCGTCTGTCTCTGTCTGCGACCAAGAAATGACAAACGTGCCGCCTAAGCCCGTTTTCATTGCCTGTTTGCCTGCTCGTTTTCTTTATTGTTGGGCAGAAATTAGCAGGCCGTTAACGATTTGGCTATCACGTTTCGGCGGAATTTGGCGCATTCCGCATATCAACTGTTGAACTTGCGCAACAGATCAGAACCTGAGGTTGAGTCGCACAGATCCGACCACCTGGCCTTCCGGCTGGGCGTCGAATTCCTTGCCCAGCCAGGTCACGCCGTAAAACGCATCCGACCGCTCGCCCTGCCAATGCAGACCGGCGCGAAGGCGGCCACGCAGGTCTTCCGGGGTGGCGGGCCCACGCGCAGGCATATAGGCGCTGTCAAACACCCGCGCCATATCGGCACCCAGCGTGAAGCTGAGGCCGGGATCGGCGGTGCCGGTGATGCCAAGGACGCGCTGGCCGGTCACTGTGTCTCGGGTAAACAGACCCTCATGACCGAAACGCCCCAGCACCAGATCCCCCCCGACGCGGACATAATCCTCAACGCCGGCCTGCGCCTCGGCGAAGGGACGCAGCGACACCCGCTGTGACAGCGAAAGCGTCCGCCCCAGTTCAAGGTTCACCGTCGGATGCACGCCATCGGGAATTTGCGAGCCAAGGACGCTTGGCCGATCCAGCCCGATGCCTTGGTGCACCTCGCGCTGGAAGGCCCCGACCTTGGTTTGCGGGCCGGTGAAGACCAACTCGCCCCCGAGCCGTGCCTCCATCCCCATCAGCGCCCAATGCGTGGCGAGGCCGGGGGCAATCACACCGGCATACAGCCGGTCAGGATTGCGGGTGGTCAGGCTTTCAGGCGCGATGATTTCGGCACGCAGGCGCTGTTCCAGAATCACGCCAAACGTATCTGGCAGACTGCCGCCCCAACGGTCGCCGCGAAAGCGGCTGACCGAATAGGCGCCGCTGCGCCAGCGGTCATGGGTGTCGCCCAATGCGTCATTGGTAAAAAGCCGCGCAAAGCCCAGTGTCACGCGCTCCTGCGCCGCAACGGGCCCTGCCCCGACCCCAAGCCCCAGCAGGGGAATGCCCAACAGGGCCGCCGCGAGGAAAGCCGCCTTCATCATCTTGCCTGTCCGTCGTTTTATATTCTTGTATCTGCCTTGGCGGCATCATGCGGCAAAACCATGGCGCGGAACAAGCACCCGCCGGGCATTCCTGTGACCCATGGCAATGCCACCACAGATTGTGCGCCCCAAAGAGGTCTCCGCGCGCGCCGCGCCGCCCCGTGCCGCGGGCAAAGCCATTGGAAAAACAGCCCACAAGAATAACCAAGTGAAAGAATCAGACTTTACAACCCGGAGCATTTTTGTCACCTATTGCACATCCAAGCCAACCCTCGGGTCAGCCCGGATCGCCCAAGGCCTTTCGCTCACTCACTCGAGGTCCAGATGAAAGTTCAACCCAACGGCCCTTTTGCCCCCAGCCTGCCGGATCAGAGCCTGACCGAGCTTCTGCGGCAGGCAATGGCCGGGTTCCTTCCGTCGACGCCGGATCTCACGGCCCTTCTCGACCGGATGGAGATGCCCCGATGAATATGCAAGTCGATACCCGCGCGCTGCTTACCCTCGCTGCCGACCAGACCCCATGCCACGATGCCGTGTCGCTGACCGAAGGCGGCAATTTGGCCCGCATCGTGCTGCATGATCAGGTCTATTCGCTGCGGATCACCCGCGCGGGCAAACTGATCCTCACCAAGTAACGGACCCATTATGAAACGTATCCTGCTTGCCGCCCTTCTGGCTTCTGCATCGACCCCGGCACTTGCCGTGACCGATGCAGAGGTCGTGAAGACCTATGCCGACATCGCCGAGGCCGGATATTCCGACAGCCTTGCGACGGCCAAGTCGCTTCAGGCGGCGGTGGATGCGTTGATTGCCGCACCGTCAGTCGATTCGCTGGAAGCGGCCAAAGCCGCCTGGCTTGCCGCCCGCGTGCCCTATCAGCAGACCGAGGTCTTCCGCTTCGGCAACCCGATTGTCGATGACTGGGAAGGCCGCGTGAATGCCTGGCCGCTGGACGAGGGCCTGATCGACTATGTCGATCCTTCCTATGGCCAGTCGGAAGAAAACCCGCTCTCCACGCTGAACGTCATCGCAACCCCCAAGCTGTCGATCGGCGGCAAGGAGATTGACGCGACGACGATCACCCCGGCCTTGATCAAGGACAGCCTGCAAGAAGCCGAAGGCATCGAGGCCAATGTCGCCTCGGGCTATCACGCCATTGAATTCCTGCTCTGGGGGCAGGATCTGAACGGCACGGGTCCCGGCGCGGGGGCTCGTCCGTTCACCGATTACGCGGCCGGTGCCGATTGCACCGGCGGCAATTGCGACCGCCGCGCGCAATACCTGAAGGCCGCGACCGATTTGCTGGTCGCCGATCTTGAAGAAATGGCCGGCAACTGGGCCGAAGGCGGCGCTGCGCGTCAGGCCGTTTCGGAAGATCCGGCCAAAGGCGTGCAGGCCATGCTGACCGGCATGGGCTCGCTGTCCTATGGCGAGCAGGCCGGCGAGCGCATGAAGCTTGGCCTCATGCTCAATGACCCGGAAGAAGAACATGACTGCTTCTCCGACAACACCCATAACAGCCATTACTATGATGGTCTGGGTGTGCGGAACGTCTATCTGGGCAGCTACACCCGCCCCGATGGCAGCACCGTATCCGGCCCGTCGCTGTCGGAACTGGTCGCCGCCAAGGATGGCGCGCTAGACACCCAGCTGAAGGCCGAGCTCGACAATTCGGTGGCCGCGCTTGAGGCGATCCGCACCGCCGTCAATGGCGGCATGGCCTATGACCAGATGCTGGAAGCTGGCAACAAGCAGGGCGAAGACCTGATCATGGGCGCGGTCAACGCGCTGGTGACCCAGACCGCCTCGATCGAGCGCGCCGTGACCACGCTTGGCCTCAGCGCAATCGAGTTCGAAGGCTCCGACAGCCTCGATAACCCGGACGCCGTGTTCCAGTAATCCTCTCTCATCCAGCGAGCGCAAGATGATCGTCTGCCATTGCCAAAGCATTTCCGACCGGGACATCCGCGCCGCGGTGGACTGGATGCGGGCAGCCGATGCGGAGACGATCATCACCCCCGGCAAGATCTACCATGCGCTTGGCAAGCGCGCGGATTGCGGGGGCTGTATGCCGCTGTTTCTGGATACGATGCGGGGCTGTGACAGCTTCCACGTTCCGGGGGAAATCGCGCGCGACCGCCCCCCGGTCCTGCGCAGCCGCGCCCTGCGCTCGGTCGGCCCGAAGTAGACCAATTCTGTCGACTTTAGAATTATTCTAAAAACTGCGTGCCCCCCATAGACAGGGGGCGCGCATCGCCTTACCTTCTGCTTCAACGTGACAAAAGCATCATGCAACGCAGGAGAATTCCCATGAAGGGCGACGCCAAGGTCATCGAATATCTCAACGCGGCCCTGCGGTCCGAACTGACCGCTGTCAGCCAATACTGGCTGCATTACCGTCTTCAGGAAGATTGGGGCTATGGCCATCTGGCCGCCAAATCCCGCGCCGAAAGCATCGAGGAAATGGGCCATGCCGATCGTCTGATCGCGCGCATCATCTTCCTTGAAGGCCATCCGAACCTGCAAAAGCTGGATTCGCTGCGCATCGGCCAGAACTTGCGCGAGACGCTTGAATGCGATCTCGCGGGCGAGCATGACGCGCGCACCCTCTATATCGAGGCGCGCCGCCATTGCGACGCGGTGGGCGATTTCGTCACCCGCCAGTTGTTCGATGCGCTGATTGCCGATGAGGAAGGCCATATCGACTTCCTCGAAACCCAGCTTGGCCTGTTCGACAAGCTCGGCGAAGAAAAATATGGCATGTTGAATGCCAAACCGGCCGATCAGGCCGAGTGATCCCTTTCCCCCGGCAGATATCAGGCCGGGGGCAGCCGTTCCCAAACGGTTCACGGGCCGGATTTCCGGGTGGTGCCAATCGGTCGCAGCCCTGTGATCCGGCCCGTTCAACTTTCCGATTGAAACTGTCAGGCAAGGCGATCAAGGAAAGGGGGAAAGGAGACCTCTCCCCATGCTCCGGCCCCCTGCCATGCCGCCCTGCCCTGCCCAGACAGGCCCGCACCTTGCCGCGCGCGCGCCTGTCTTTGGGCCTGCCTTCAGACTGTCCGCAATCCTGTTGATGTCAGCCCTGGCGGCAACATCCCTCGCGGCGCAACAGCTGGACGACCGACATCTGCCCGTTGTGCCTCGCAAGGCGTCAGAGGTGGCGCGGATCAAGGCGATCACGGCAGCCCCCACCGATTTCTCGGCCCCCGAACGGTTCGAGACCAAACCGGGCGGTGCCGCCAGCACACGGGTCATCGACACGGCGGATGCGTTTTCCAAAAGCTCCGGCAATATGCCTTTCGCCAGCGAGATGGATTTCAAGCTGGGCAACGGCTTGTTCCGCAAGACATGGGTGGCCTCGCCCTCCTCCACCCGCGCCTCCGATGGCTTGGGGCCGCTTTACAACGCCCGTGCCTGTCAGGATTGCCATATCAAGGATGGGCGCGGCCATACGCCGGAGCACCCGGATGACCAGCGCGTCTCGATCTTCCTGCGCCTGTCGATCCCCGGTGGGGATCCGGTCCCCGAGATCGCGGAGTATATCGCGACCAGCCCCGAGCCGGTCTATGGCCATCAATTGCAGGATTTCGGTGCGCAGGGTCACCCGGCAGAGGGCCGCATGGGCATCCGCTGGACTGAACAGCCGGTGACGCTGAAGGATGGCACGGTGATCAGCCTGCGCGCGCCGAGCTATAGCGTGGAAAATCCGGGCTATGGCCCGCTGCATCCCGATCTGCAGATCTCGCCCCGCGTGGCACCACAGATGATCGGACTGGGGCTGCTGGAGGCGATCCCGGCGGAAGACATCCTGGCCCATGCCGATCCCGATGATGCCGATGGCGACGGCATTTCCGGCCGCCCCAATATCGTGATGAGCGTGGAATTTGGCGTGCCGATGCTGGGCCGCTTTGGCCACAAGGCCGGCAATCCCACCATCAAGGAACAATCCGCCGCCGCGTTTTCCGGCGATATGGGCCTGTCGACGCCGCTGCACCCGGCCCCTTGGGGTGAATGCACCACTGCGCAAGACGCCTGCATCAACGCCATTCACGGTCAGGAACCCGATATGCGCGACGGGCTGGAGGTCGATGCCCAAAGCCTTGATCTTGTGACCTTCTATTCCCGCAATCTTGCCGTGCCGGAACGCCGCAATCCAGACGATCCGACCGTCCTGCAAGGCAAGCAACTGTTCCATCAGGCCCAATGCGCGGCCTGCCATGTGCCGAAATTCGTGACCCATCGCCTGAAGGACCAGCCCGAACAGAGCTTTCAGTTGATCTGGCCCTTCACCGACCTTCTGCTGCATGACATGGGCGAAGGTCTGGCCGATGACCGACCCGAAGGCCGCGCCACCGGCAGGGAATGGCGCACCGCGCCGCTTTGGGGCATCGGCATGACGAAACAGGTTTCCGGCTATGCGCAATTCCTGCATGATGGCCGGGCCCGCACTTTGTCTGAGGCGATCCTTTGGCACGGGGGCGAGGCGCAGAAGGCCCGCGATGCCTTTGCCGCCATGCCAGCCGCCGACCGTGATGCCCTCATCGCCTATCTGGAAAGCCTGTGATGAAGCCGCTTCTTGTTTCGCTTTGCCTTGCCGCGACCTTTGCCCTGCCCGCGCGCGCCGATGTGGCCGAGGCGGTGCAGGATCATATCCTGCCCGGATATGCCCGTTTCACCGAGGCCACGCGGGCACTGGCCGATATCGACAGCTGCGCGGGGGATACGCTGCGCGATGGCTGGAATGCGGCCTATGATGCCTGGATCGGCGTCGCCCATTTGCGGCTCGGGCCCGTCGAAGATGACGGTCGCGTGCTGGCCATCGCCTTCTGGCCCGACCCCAAGGGCATCGGTGCCAAACAGACCGCCGCCGCCTTTCGCAAGGCCGATCCTGCGTTGCTGACGCCGGAACAGATCGCCGAACAATCAGTGGCCTTCCGGGGGCTTACCGGGATGGAGCGGCTGATCTATGCCGATACCCCGCCCGAGGGTTACGCCTGTGATCTGGCGCTGGCACTGGCCGATGATCTGGCCCGCATGGCCGCCGAGGTCGAGGCGGGCTGGCGGAGCGGCTTCGCACAAGCCCTGACCCATCCGGGCAAGGACGGGCGGTATCACAGCGAGGCTGAGGCGCGGCAGGCCATGCTGACCGCATTGGTCACCGGGGTGGAGTTCAACGCCGACACCCGCATCGGGCGGCCACTTGCGACCTTTGACATCCCGCGCCCGGAACGGGTGGAATCGCGCCTGTCGGGCCGCACCATGCGCAATATCGCGCTATCGCTTGCTGCCACCCGTGATCTGGCACAGACCCTCTATGCCAAGGACAGCCTGACCGATGCGGCCTTTGCCAAGGCCGAGGCCATGGTGCCGCGGGTCGATCTGGCGCAGGTTGCCGATCCGCAGCAATGGTTGAAGGCGGAAATTCTGGCGCAATCCATTCACGCCATCCGCGATGCCGCCATGGCCGAGATTGCGCCCGCGCTTGGCACCGGCATCGGCTTCAACGCGGCCGACGGGGATTGATCCGATGCGGCGGCGCAATTTCCTGACCACACTGGCCGCGATCGGGGCCATGCCGCGCCTCAGCTGGGCCGATATCGGCAGCCCGGCCTATCTGGCGGCAGCGCAAACCCCCGATGGCAGCTATAGCCTGCACGGGCTCAGCCTTGCCGGCGAAAGCCTGTTTGCGCTGCCGCTGCCCGCGCGCGGCCATGCCGCGACCGCCCATCCCGAACGCCCCCATGCCGTGGCCTTTGCCCGCCGCCCCGGCAGCTATGCGCTGGTGCTGGATTGCGCGCGCGGACAGGCACTGGCCCGGCTGACCCCGCCCGAGGGACGGCAGTTCAACGGCCACGGTGCGTATTCGCTGGATGGCAGCGTGCTGTATACATCCGAACAGCTGGCGGAAAATTCCGAAGGCCGGGTGGGGCTGTGGGAAAGCGCGACCTATACAAGAATCGGCGAGATCCCGACCCATGGCATCGGCCCGCATGAGTTGCGCCGCCTGCCGCTGTCCGAGGATCTGCTGATCGCCAATGGCGGGATCGCCACCGACCCGACCGACCGCACCAAGCTTAACATCGACACGATGCGTCCCAATCTGGCGCGGGTCACGCCCGAGGGCAAGCTGGTCTCGCTGGCCGAACCGCCACCCGAGCTGCATCAGAACTCGCTGCGCCATTTGGCGCTGCTGCCCGATGGGCGCGCCGCCTGCGCCATGCAATGGGAAGGTGATCCGGCCGAATACCCCGCCCTGCTGGCGCTCTGGGATGAGGGGCGGATCACCCTGCACGAACCTTCGCTGGAAGACAGTTTTGCGATGGACAATTATGCAGGCTCCATCGCCTATAGCCCCGCCACCGGCGAGATCGGCCTGACCTCGCCCAAAGGTGGCGTGGTGCAGATCCACGGCGCAGATGGCAGCTACCTACGGATGGTCCACCGCGCCGATGCCTGCGGTCTGGCCGCAAGCCCCGACGGGTTTACCCTGACGGACGGCAATGGCGCGATCTCGACCCTGCGGCCCGGGGGGCTGGAGCTGCGACAGAATCTGGGCCTGCAATGGGACAATCACCTGATTGCGCTTGCCACCTGAGTTTCGCGATTGAGTTCTGCCCAGGCAAATCCAGGCGAGGAGCTTTGGCTGTGGGATTCTGGGATGGTCGAATTTTGCGGTGATGGAATTTTGCGGTGGTGGAATTCTGGCCAAAAGGTTTTCGTCAGGACATTTTGGCTTCGCATTTCTTCCGAGCCGTTTTGGTCACAGCAATCTTGTATCGGGCACAATTTGATCAAATTTTTCAATTGCATCCATCCCGGCTCCATGCGCAATCTGCGTCAAAATGGGTGAGGAGGCCAGGATGCGCGTTTTCATCAACGGGTTCGGACGGATCGGCCGCTCGGTGCTGCGTGCATGGGCGGGCGGGGTTGCGCCGGGCCTGACGATCACCGGGATCAATGACATCGCCGCAGCCGAAATGTGCGCCTATCTGTTCGAATATGATAGTGTCTTCGGCCCATTTCGCGGCAAGGTTACGCTGGAACCGGGCGCGATTGTTGTAAACGGGCAAGCGATCCCGCTGCACCGCACCCCCGATATCTCGGAGCTCGATCTGTCCGGCACCGATCTGGTGATGGAATGCACCGGCCGTGCCGATGCGCGGGAGGTGGCCGAGCGTGGCCTTCGGGCGGGTGCGAAGCGGGTGCTTATCTCTGGTCCCTCCAATGCCGCAGACCTGACGGTGGTGCTCGGGGCGAATGAGGATCGGCTGACGGATCAGCGCATCGTCTCCAACGCTTCTTGCACCACCAATGCACTGGCGCCGCTGGCGCGGCTGATCCATCGCGAATGGGGCATCGTGACCGGGTCGATGACCACGATCCATTGCTATACCGGCAGCCAGCCGACGGTAGACGCACCTGCCGCCGACTTCGCCCGCTCGCGTGCGGCCGCGCTGTCGATGGTGCCCACCACCACCTCGGCACAACGGTTGCTGGATCAGGTTCTGCCCGAACTTGCGGGACGGCTGGAGGGGTCAGCGGTGCGGGTGCCGACCGCCTCGGTCTCGGCGGTGGATCTTTGTGTGATGACCGAACGTCCGGCAGATGTGAACGCGGTCAACGCTTGCCTGCGCGCGGCGGGCGGGGTGATCGGCGCAACCGACCAGCCGCTGGTTTCCACCGATCTGCGGGCGCGGCCCGAAAGCATCGTCATGGCCTGCCCGGAAACCCGGGTCACGCGCGGTGGGATGCTGCGGGTCTTTGGCTGGTATGACAATGAATGGGGCTTTTCCAACCGGATGCTGGATGTGGCGCGGTTGATGGGCTGAGAAGAAAGGGGGCGCTCGCGCCCCCTCACCGCTGACGCGGTTCACCCCCTGAGGATATTTTTGAACAGGTGAACGGGGTCAGAGGCGGGACAGCACGCGCTCCATCCGGTCCAGGAAATAATCCACGTTTTCTGCGCTGAAGCAAAGCGGCGGGCGGATTTTCAGCACATGGCCCTTGGGGCCCGTGGTGGAGATCAGCACGCCTTCTGTGCGCAGCTCATTCACCAGTTTGGTCGCAGCGGGTGCATCTGGGGCACCGTCGCGCACCATATCGAGGCCAAGGAACAGGCCGGAAGACCGCAATTCGCCCAAGCCCGCATGGCGGGTTGCCAGATCCCGCAAACCATCGGCGAACAGGGTGCCGATCTTGCGGGAATTGTCGATCAGCCCCTCGTCCTCGATCACATCCAGCACGGCATTGCCCACAGCGGCGGCCACCGCATTGCCGCCGAAAGTATTGAAATAACGCGCATTCGCGCCAAACTCCGCGATCACCTCAGGCCGCAGCGCAAGCGCCGCCATGGGATAGCCATTGCCCATCGGCTTGCCCATCGACACCATGTCCGGCACCACGCCATGGCGCGCAAAGCCCCACATCCCCGCCCCGGTGCGCCCGAAGCCCGGCTGCACCTCGTCGGCGATGAACAACCCGCCCGCCGCCCGGATCGCGGCCACCGCAGGGGCCAGAAAGCCCGGCGGATCGGCAAAGACCCCGTCCGAGGAAAAGATCGTGTCAACGATCAGCACGGCAGGCTTGATGCCATGGCGTTGCAGATCGGCGATCGCCGCCTCGACCCCCGCCGCAAAACCCGTGCCGTCATCGCCGCTGACCGGGGCGGGCACCGCCCGCACATGCGCCCCAAGGGCCACGCCGCGCCCGAGCGAGGGCGAGAATTCGGCCACCGAAGCCGTCACGCCGTGATAGGCGTTTTCTGTCACGATGATGCCGGTGCCCCCGCTGGCCGCGCGCGCGATACGCAACGCCAGATCATTGGCCTCGGAGCCGGTGCAGGTGAACATGACATGTCCGATCTCGCCCGGCATGGTGGCCAGCAGGCGCTCCGCCAGTTCCAGCACGCGGTCGTGCAAGTAACGGGTATGGCTGGCAAAAACCCCGGCCTGTTCCGCCATCGCGGCCACGATGCGCGGATGGCTGTGCCCGCAAGAGGCCACGTTGTTATAGGTGTCGAGATAGGCGCGCCCCTCGGCGTCATACAGCCAGACGCCCTCGCCCCGCACCAGATGCAGGGGGCGTTCATAGAACAGCCGGTAGGCCGGACCGAGGGCTGCCTGCCTGCGGGCGACCAGCGCCGCCTCGGCCTCGGGCAGATCGACCGCGCCGGGGCGGAAGGCATTGGGCATGGTGTCCTTGGTCATCATCTTGTCCTTCAAAGGCACGGCAAAGGCAGGGCGCGCAGACCCGCCGTAGCGGAGGCGCAGTTGCGCAGGATATAGGCGGCATTCTCCGGCCAAAGCGTGGCGCGATGACTGGCTAGGCTGAGCGTGGTGACCATGCGGATCGCGGTCAGGCCGGGCAAGAGCCGCGCCTCGTCGGCCAGGATCGGCAGGATTTCAGACCAGCCCGCCGCGACCTGATCCAGACTTTCCGGGCCATTTTCCGGCGCGATGTGATAGGCCGCAGCCACCGCCAGATCACAGATCCGGGGTGTGCGCACCATATCGCCGAAATCCAGAACGCCAGAGACCTGCGCCGGATCATCTTTTTCCGTCAACATGTTATGCGGGTTGAGATCGGCATGGACCACCTGCCAGGGCAGCGCGTCCAGATCAGGGCGGACCCTGTCGAACCAATCAAGCCATGCGGCGCACAGCCCGCGCAGATCCGCATCCGTGATGGCGGGCAGCAGCGGGCGCAGGCTGGTGGCCTGTTTGATGTCCCATTGCAACACATGATCGGCGGCAGGATGGCTGAACCCTTCCAGCGCCCGGGTCAGGCCTGCAGCCATGCGGCCCACGCCCCTCCGCAAATCCGGGCTGGCGGGGGCCAGATGCATCGGCACGCCCTCGACATAGGTCAAAAGCCGCATCAAGCCGCCATCGGGCAGGGTAACCTCGGTCTCGCCCGTCAGGGTTGGCACGACGCGCGGCACCGGCAGGGCCGGATCGCGCGCGGCAATATGGATCAGCGCAAGGTTCTGGAACCGGGTGACCTGGTGGTCTTCGGCCAGATTGGCGAATTTCAGGACATAGCGCCCCTGCCCTGTGCTGACGCGCCAGTTCAGGTCGCGTTCGGAACTGAGGCGGTCAAGCTGTCCCTCAAGCCCCCAATGGGCAGCCAGCAGGGCCGCCGAGGCGCCCGTATCATGGGCAGGCGGGGCGGAGTTCAGGATCGTGCCAAGGGAAGGTGCGTGCATAGAGGGCAGCGAACATGAAAACGCCCCCGGCAGCAAGGCCGGGGGCGACATTCGCTGTCGCAATCAGGTGGGTTAGTGATCTGCCTTGCCTGCGGCGGCCTTGGCCTCTTCCACGCTGCCCGAGGCACCGTTGAAGAATGCGTTCAGCACCACCGCCGCAATCGAGGCCAGCAGGATGCCGCTTTCGATCAGCGGATGCAGGTCATGCCACATCCATTGCTTGAAATTGGGCGCAATCAGCGGGATCATCCCCATGCCAAGGCTGACGGCCACGATGAACAGGTTGTTGCGGTTGGTGGCGAAATTGACCCCGGCAAGGATACGCACGCCGGTCGCGGCAACCATGCCGAACATCACCAGCCCCGCGCCGCCCAAAACCATGGTCGGGATCGATTCCACCAGCGCGCCCATTTTCGGGATCAGTCCCAGCACGATCAGGATGACGCCGCCCGCCACGCAGACGAAACGGCTTTTGATCCCCGTGACGCCGACCAGCCCGACATTCTGGCTGAACGACGTATAGGGGAAGGTGTTGAAGATGCCGCCGATCAGCGTGCCAAGGCCATCGGTGCGCAGGCCCGCCGACAGCGCCTTTTGGTCGACATCTCGGCCGGTCATGTCGCCAAGTGCCAGAAACATGCCGGTCGATTCGATCATCACCACGATCATCACCAGCACCATGGTGACGATCATCACCAGATCAAAGGTGGGCATCCCGAAATGGAACGGGGTGATGAGCGCGAACATATCCGCCTCGGCCACCTTGTCGAAATGCATGGCCCCGATGGCGACCGCGATCACGCAGCCGATGACGATGCCCAGAAGGACCGAGATATTGGCCAGAAAGCCCTTGGCAAAGCGCGCGATCAACAGGATCGAAACCAGTACGGCCGCCGAGACCAGCACATTGCCCAAAGGCGCATAGGCGGGGTTCGGGATCGAGGCCGCGACCGCGATCTTTTCGGGCGCAGGCGGCAGGCCTGCAGCCACAGCACCTTCAGTTGCAGCTTTCAGCCATTCCACGGCGGCGGGGTCCGCGATCATCGGCGCGGTCGGGCCAACGGGGTTGCCGAAGATCCAGTTGATCCCGATCCGCATCAGGCTGACCCCGATGACAAGGATGATCGTGCCGGTCACCACCGGCGGGAAGAAGCGCAGCATCCGGCTGACCAGCGGCGCGATCAGCATGGAGATGATGCCTGCCGCGATAATGGCCCCAAAGATCGCCTGCGCCCCCGTCGGGCCGGAATTGGCATTGGCCATCGCGACCATCGGGCCGACAGCGGCAAAGGTCACGCCCATCATGACCGGCAGCTTGATGCCGAACCATTGGGTTGCGCCAAGGCTCTGGATCAGGGTGGCGATGCCGCAGACGAACAGATCGGCAGAGATCAGAAAGGCCACATCGGCGGGATCAAGTTTCAACGCGCGGCCCACGATCAGCGGCACGGCGACGGCACCGGCATACATCACCAGCACATGTTGCAAGCCAAGCGCGAAGAGTTTGGGCGGCGGCAAAAGTTCATCGACCGGATGAACGGAGGAGGTCGTCATGGTCATACCCTTTCCTGCGGGGGATTTTGATTTTGTGCCATGCCCCGCACCTCCCCCGAGGGTTGCGGGCCGGTCAGAACGCCCGGACCTCAGGCCGGGGTGATCAGGTAGGGCTCCGCGAAGGGGAACTCCTCCAGATTGGGGGTGGGGCCAATGCGGTCGATCACCGCGAAAAGGCCAGGCTCCGCCAGGGGGGTCAGCACCCCGTGCCAGGTGTTGCGATGGAAGTTGACGCCCTGGATGCCGTTCGTCACGAAGGCGCGCGGGGTGCCGGGACGGCCGCCCTCATCCGGGGCCACGATGACGAGGAAGGGGTCGGCGGACATGGGAACGAAGGCCTGACTGCCATCGGGGTGACGTTCGACCAGATCCAGCAGATAGGGAAACTGGCGCGGCACCGCCTTGAAGATCGAGATCCCGGCGCGGGCATCCGTGCCAAAATCAAGGTGCGCGCGATCATGGTGACGCTGGCAGAACCCCTGATTGATCAGGCGAAAATCGCCGCTGGCCTCCAGCACATCGCCGAAGGGCGCAAAGGCCGCTTGCGTCAGGGGTTCGGTGCGGATCGTCGTCATGGTCGGCCTTTCGCTTGTGGAAAGGCCGGGGGTTTCACACCCCCGGACCCCCGTGGGATATTTGGAAACAGGTGAACGCCATTAGCGGCCGAAGGCACCGGGGCCGCGCAATTTGGCGTGGCGGTTCACATCCTTGTAAAGCAGATAGCGGAAGCGCCCCGGCCCTGCGGCATAGCAGGCCTGCGGGCAATAGGCGCGCAGCCACATGAAATCGCCGGCCTCGACCTCCACCCAGTCCTGATTGAGCTTGTAGACCGCCTTGCCCTCAAGAACATAAAGGCCATGTTCCATGACATGGGTTTCCTCGAAGGGGATCAACCCGCCGGGCTGGAAGGTCACGATATTGACATGCATGTCATGGCGCAGGTCATCGGGTTCCACAAAGCGCGTGGTCGCCCATTTTCCTGCCGTGTCGGGCATGGCGATCGGGGCGATGTCTTGTTCATTGGTCACGAAAGGTTCGGGCGCAGGCACGCCGGGTGCCGCTTCATAGAGCTTGCGCACCCAGTGGAAGCGCGCAGGCACCGATTTGCTGTTGCGCAGTTTCCAGACGCAGCCTGCGGGCAGATAGGCATAACCGCCGGGGCCAAGGTCGTGCTCCTGCCCGTCGATGGACAGCCAGACCTCACCCTCGGTCATGAAGATGACGCCTTCGGCACCGGATTCAGGCTCGGGTGCCTCGGATCCGCCGCCGGGGGCCACCTCCATCACATATTGGCTGAAGGTTTCGGAAAAGCCCGACATCGGCCGCGCGATCAGCCAAAGCCGGGTCCGGTTCCAGTTCGGCAGGTTGGAGGTGACGATATCCGAGAAACAGCCTTTGGGGATAAAGGCATAGGCCTCGGTGAAGATGGCGCGTTGCGTCATCAGCGCGGTTTGCGGCGGCAGGCCACCGGGCGGGGCGTAATAGGTCGTGGTCATGGCAGGATATCCTTCAGACGCAGTTCGGCGATCCGTTCCACCTGCGCGCAGGCGGTGGCAAATTCGGTGGCGCTGTCATGGGCGATACGGGCCTCAAACGCCGCCAGGATCGAGGCCTTGGTATTGTCGCGCACGGCAATGATGAAGGGAAAGCCGTGGCGGGCAGTGTAATCGGCATTCAACCGCTCGAAACGCGCGCGTTCGGTATCCGTCAGCGCATCCAGCGCGGCGCTGGATTGCTCGGATGTGCTTTCCGCCGTCAGGCGCCTGGCCTGCGCGAGCTTGCCCGCCAGATCGGGATGGGCGCGCAAGACGCCCATGCGTTCGTCAGGGCTGGCGCTGCGGAACACCCTAGCCAATGCATTGTGCAGGCCCGCTGCGCTGTCATGGGCGGGGCCCAGTTCCAGATCAAAGGCACGTTCCGCGATCCAGGGCGAATGCTCGAAGATCGACCCAAACCGGGCAACAAAGCGCGCGCGATCCATCTGTGAGGGGCGTTCGAACCGCTTATGCGGATGGGTCTTTGCCCAATGTCGCGCGATGTCGATGCGGCGCGGGAACCAGACACCTTCATGCGATTGCGCATAATCGAGGAACCGTTTCAGCCCCGCCACCTTGCCCGGGCGCCCGATCAGACGGTTGTGCAAGCCGATGGAGAACATCTTGGCCCGGCCCGCCTGCCCCTCTGCATAAAGCGTGTCGAAGCTGTCCTTCAGATATTGATAGAACTGCTCGCCGGTGATGTAGCCCGGTGCGGTGGCAAAGCGCATATCGTTTGCCTCCAGCGTATAGGGGATCACCAGTTGATCACGGTCGCCAACCTCAAGCCAATAGGGCAGATCATCGTCATAAGTGTCTGAAATCCAAGCAAGCTGGCAGGTCTCGGATGTCAGTCGCACGGTGTTCATCGAACAACGCCCGGTATACCAGCCCTGCGGGGGTGCCCCCACGACCTCGGTATGCAGGCGGAAGGCCTCAGCAATCTGGCGCGCCTCTTCCTCTTCCGGCATGTCGCGGTGTTCGACCCATTTCAAGCCGTGGCTGGCGATTTCCCAGCCCGCGGCCTTCATGGCGGCGACCTGTTCGGGATTGCGGGCAAGGGCGGTGGCGACACCATAGATCGTGACTGGCACCGATCTTTCAGTGAACAGCCGGTGCAGACGCCAGAACCCGGCCCGCGCGCCATAATCATAGATCGATTCCATGTTCCAGTGCCGCTGGCCCGGCCATGGCGCGGCCCCTGCAATGTCGGACAGAAACGCCTCAGACTGGGCATCGCCATGCAGCAGGTTGTTTTCGCCACCTTCCTCATAGTTCAGCACGATGGAAATCGCGATTTTTGCCCCGCCCGGCCATTGCGCATCGGGCGCATCGGGCCCGTGGCCTCGGAAATCGCGGGGGTATCGGTTGGGCATGGCACACCTCTTGTTCTGCCATCAGATTAGGCGGCATAGGGCCAAAGTATTTACAAAAAATCCTGTAAAGACCTTTTCTGCATCTGCGCGGTCGCCAGAGCGGCGAATTCACGTCAGGATGCAGGCAAAGGCATCACGGAAAGGATGATCATGGCCACGGGACGATTGACGACTCATGTGCTGGATACCGCAAGGGGGAAACCTGCGGCCGGGGTGAAGATCATGCTGTATCGGATCAGCGGGCAGAGCCATCGTAAAATCGCCGAAACGGTGACCAATGCCGATGGGCGCACCGATACGCCGATGCTGACAGGCGCGGCGTTGAAGGAAGGCAGTTATGAACTGGTCTTTTGCGCGGGCGATTATCTGCGCGCCAGCGGCCAGGCCCCGGCCGAGGGCACATTGTTTCTGGACGAGATCCCGATCCGTTTCGGCATCCCCGATACCAGCCAGCATTACCATGTGCCGCTGCTGATCAGCCCCTTCGCCTATTCCACCTATCGCGGCAGCTGACGCCGCTTGCCGCCCGCCGCCTGTGCAATGCGCAACAGGCGGCGGCGGTCGCCTGCGGCCAATGCATCGACCATGCCTTGCAGGCCATGCTGCTTCAGATGGGGCCCGAGGCCGGAATGGCTTATGCCATCAAACAGCAGGTGATCCACGCCCCTGCGCGCCGGAAAGCGCAGCGCCTGATCGGCATCATCCGCCATGCCATGTGCCAGCACGATCCATGGTCCCAATGCACACGGCCCCGCTGGCAGCGGCGCGGGCGGGATCACTCGCCCTGCGGTCCATTCCGACCAGCGGTTTTCGTGGCCAAGGTCGTGCTGGGGGCCAAGCGCCAACACGGCATCGACCGGCAGCACCTCGGCCGCGCGGAGCGCCGCGACCGCGCCCATGGAGGCCCCGATCGCCACGATGCGGCTGATGTCATGTTCCGCGCGCGCCTCGGAAACGGCCTGCCGCAGCGCCTCGGCCCAGCCAGCCGCGCTGGCCCAGCTGCGGCTTTGATCGCGCAGGAACAGGGCGGGGCGCCCCTGCCCTGTGGCCATGCGGCGAAACTCCGGCTCGGGCATCCGGGCGGGATCATGCCCGATCGAGGAAAACGCCAGAACCAGGCAATCGGCTGATCGCGGGCCTTCAGGGCGCGTGCCTTTTGAGTGTGGGCCTTTTGAGTGTGGGCCTTTTGCGCGCGGGTCATTGCCCGCGCCGCCGACCAGCCCTGCGGCAAAGGGCGCAGGCAGATCAAGGTCGCGCATGAAGCGCAAATTCCTGCCTGGGCCCCATCGTGCCAAAGCCGCCCGCCTCATCGGCAAGAATGGTTTGCACCGCGACCTTGTTGCCGGAAAGATCCAGCAGGTTGAAGGCATTGGCTTCGGCGCGCCGGCGATGCGACAGGCCGGTGCCCGCCTGCACGAAGATCAGGCCCGGCGCGGCAGAAAACGGCCCGGCATGGCTGAGATGGATATGCCCGGACAGCACGATCTGCGCCCCGATCTGCGGCAGGCGGCGCAATGCGGCGGTTGCGCCCTTCATCAGCCATTGCGCCTCATCGGGCTGGTGTTCCAATGGGTGATGCATGGCAACGATCCGCGCGCGCGGACCAGCGCCGGCAAAAACCTCGGCCAGCCGGTCAAGCTGGTGTCCGGTGATCCGGCCACGTTTCCAGGCCCAGGGGTCGGCGGTGTTGACGCCCGCGACCACCACCTGATCATTCTGCCAAAGCGGCTCATGCACGGGCGACCAGCCACGATCATAGGCGCGCCAAGGCCAGAAGATCCGCGCCAGTGGATTGCGCAACGGAATGTCGTGATTGCCGGGCACCGCGATCACCTCGGCCCCCAGATCGGCCAGGAAGGCGCGCGCAGCGGCAAATTCAGCCCGGCGCGCACGTTGCGTCAGATCGCCCGAGACCACGATCAGATCGGGGGACAGCGTGCGCAGCCGCGCGGCCAGAGGTGCCTCCAAGCCCGGGGACAGCGCCCCGAAATGCAGGTCCGACAGATGGATCAGCCGCATCACACCTCGACCCGGTCCGCCGCATCGGGAAGGATGATCGACAGCGCATCTGCCGCGATCCGAAAAGACAAAGGGGCAAGCATCCGGCGCTTTTCGCCATCAAAGGCCACGCGCGGGCGGCGCTTGGCGGTCGCAATGTCAATCTCATGCGCGGTCAGCAACTCGACATCGCGCCCGACCTGCACACGCCGCAACGCCAGACGCAGCGCCAGCTTCAACAGATGCAGCCGCGTGCCGCCGCGCGCGATGAACAGCACGAACTTGTCATCACTGATCGCCTGTGTCCCCTCCAGCCCGAACCGCTGCAGTTGATAGGCCGACCGCGCGACGAAGACGAGCGGGGTTTTCAGCACAAGCTGCGCGCCATCGGCGGTGATCTCCATCCGGCGGGGGCGCTGAAACCGCACAAGGGTGCGCAAGACCGACCAATGCGCCATCAGGCGCGACCGGCCAAGACGGGCATAGATGTCTTCCCGCGCCTGCAGGATGGTCGGGTAGATCCCGATGCTGGCATTGTTCAGGAACACCTGCCCGTTCACCGTGCCCACCGAGATCGTGTTGGGATGGCCTGCAAGAATGGCCTGCGCTGCCGCCTCGGGCTCTTGCGGCAGGCCAAGGCCTCGCGCGAAATAGTTGAAGGTGCCCAAGGGCAAAACCGCAAGATTGGCCCCCGTGCCCATCAGCGCGTGCGCGACCCCCATCACCGTGCCGTCGCCGCCGGCTGCGACAATGGTCGAAAAGCCATCCGCGACCGCTTTTTGCACGAACGCATCCAGATCCTCGCCCTTGCGCCAGCGCCGCAAGGTGACCTCTGGTCCAAAGGCCGCCATCGCGCGTTTGATCGCCTCTGCATCGCGGCTGTTGCGTCCCGATCCGGGATTGGCCACCACGCAGATCGTTTTCGGATCAAGGGTCAATTTGCTCTCCGCCGCTGCCCGTCACGGAAGGCAAACCCGCGGTAGGGGGCGTGGGTTCCATCCGTAGCCCCTGCATTTTCTGCGCCATATCGGCCTTGATATGGCCAATGATGAAATCGACAAACAGCCGGATCTTCGGGTCGCGGAACCGGCGGTGCTGGCTGAGACAGGACAGTTGCGTGGCCGTGGGCGGCGTGGCCTGCGCCACCGGCACCAACCGCCCGTCGCGCAGATATTCCGCCACTTCGAAAATCGGCTTCATCACGATGCCGCGCCCGTCCAACGCCCAGCCCGTCAGCACATCCCCATCATCGCTTTCAAACGGGCCCCCGATCTCAAAGCGGCGTGGACCATCCGGGGTTTGCAGCGTCCATTGAAACTCGCGGGCACCGGGAAAGCGCAGATTGAGGCATTCATGATGATTTGCCACCAGCGCCGCCCCATCCGCCGGATTGCCGCGCCGCGCAACATAGGCCGGGGCCGCGCACAGGATGCGCGGGCAATCGGCCACCAGCCGCACCTTCAGCGTGCTGTCTTCCAGCAGCCCCAGATGAAAAGCCACATCCAGGCCTTCACCCGTCACGTCGACATTGCGATCCGACAGGCGCAGGCGCACGTCGATCTGCGGGTAAAGATCCTTGAAGGAGGGCACATACGGCGCGATGAAGCGCCGCCCGATGCCAAGGGGGGCCGCCACATAAAGCGTGCCGCGCGGATTCTGCGTCACATCGACCACCGCCGCCTCGGCCTCATCAATCGCCTCCAGCACCTTGCGGGCCCCGTCATAGAAGATGCGGCCATTCTCGGTCGGTTGCAGGCTGCGGGTGGTGCGGTTGAACAGCCGCACCCCCAGGTGTTTCTCCAGTTCCGAGATTCGTGCCGAAGCCACGGCGGGCGATGTGCGCTGATCGCGCGCCGCCGCACTCATACTGCCCAATTCATAGACACGCACGAACATCTTGACGTTGTTCACATAGGACATGCGCGCCTCCCCTGCCCGGTCGTGAAGATCTGTCGCAAGATTATCCTTGCGCGATTATCTTTGGGTGTTTGAAAGTGATCCCGTATTTGATGGAATTAACCGAAAAGACATGGGTCGGTATACATTTTTGAAACGCCAAAGCGAGACAGCGCACAAAAGCCGCGACAGAAGCCAAGCAAGGGGGCCAGCCGATGTATGATTTCGCCGTGATCTGGGAATGGATCGAATTTGCCGTCCGCTGGACCCATGTCATCACCGCCATCGCCTGGATCGGCTCCAGCTTCTATTTCATCGCGCTGGATCTGGGCCTGCACCGGGATCGCAATCTGGCCTCGGGTGCCGATGGCGAGGAATGGCAGGTCCATGGCGGCGGATTCTACCATATCCAGAAATATCTGGTGGCCCCGGCCGCGATGCCCGATCACCTGATCTGGTTCAAATGGGAAAGCTATATGACCTGGGTCAGCGGCTTCTGTATGCTGGTCCTCGTCTATTATCTCGGCGCAGAGTTCTATCTGATCGATCCGACCGTGCTGGACCTCGCGCCCTGGCAGGCCATCCTGATCTCCATGGCGTCGCTCGCCTTTGGCTGGATTGCCTATAACACCATCTGCAAGACCTTTGTGAACGCGAACCAGACCGTTGTCATGGTGGCGCTGTTCGTGGTGCTGGTGGCGATGTCCTACTTCTATACCTCGGTCTTTTCGGGGCGCGCGGCGCTCTTGCATCTGGGGGCCTTCACCGCCTCGATCATGACGGCCAATGTGTTCTTCATCATCATGCCGAACCAGCGCATCGTGGTGGCGGACCTGAAGGCGGGCCGCAAACCCGATCCGAAATATGGCAAGATCGCCAAGCAGCGCAGCACGCACAACAACTATCTGACGCTGCCCGTGCTGTTCCTGATGCTGTCGAACCATTACCCGCTGGCCTTCGCCACGCCCTATAACTGGATCATCGCAAGCCTCGTCTTCCTGATGGGCGTCACGATCCGGCATTGGTTCAACACCCAACATGCCCGCAAGGGCGCGCCATACTGGACCTGGGCCGCGACCGCGATCCTGATGATCGTCATCGCCTGGTTGTCCTCGTCCCGCCACCCCATGCCCGAGGACGGCGCACAGGCCGCCCTTGGCCCCGAGGCGCTGACCTATGCCGCAGCACCGGGGTTTGAAAAGGTCACTTCCATCGTGCAGGGGCGTTGTTCGATGTGTCATGCCGCAGAGCCCGCATGGGAAGGCATGTATTGGCCCCCGAAAGGCGTGGTGCTGGAGACCCCTGAACAGATCGCGCATGAGGCGCGGCGGATCTACATCCAAGCCGGTGTCACCCATGCCATGCCGCCCGCGAACCTGAGTTACATCGAGCCGCAGGAACGCCAGTTGATCATCGACTGGTTCGAAAAGGCAAAGTCGAGCGCAGCTGGCATCTAAGAAAACAAAACGCCGCCCAAGAGGAAATCCGGGGCGGCGTTCGATTTTGCGCGGTCAGGTTGGGGTCAGTTCGCGCCCAGACAGTCGGCCAGCGTATCGGCCAGCCCGGTCAGCAATGCCGGATATGTCCCACGATCGACGGTCAGCCCCACCCCTTCGGGATCCAGCGGCGCACCGACACGCACGCCGGTCGCCTCGGCCATCTGGGTCAGCAATTTGGGGTCATGCGCCACTTCGGGGAACAGGCACAGCGCCTGCCCGCCCGCCTTTTCCCGCAGTTCCACCAGATGCGCCGCCCCCGGCGATGAGGCATCACCCGGCCGGATCGCCCCGGCCACCGACAACCCGTAATGCCCGGCGAAATAGCCATAGGCATCGTGGAAAACGACAAAGGGCTTGTCCTTCAGCGGCGCGAGCTTTGCCGCATTGGCGGCGTCCGTCGCAGCGATCAGCGCCTTGCCTGCGGTGGCATTCGCGACATAGGTTTCGGCATTTTCAGGATCACGGCGCGACAGTTCTTCCGCTATGGCATCAAGCCAAAGCGCACCATTGGCCGGATCCAGCCAGGTATGCGGATCGGGGCCTTCATGGCTGTGCCCCTCATGACCCTCATCATGCGCGTGATCGTGGCCGCCGTCATGGTCGTGACTGGCCTCATGGTCGTGGCCGTCATTCCCAGCCCCATGCTCGTCCTGCCCCTGCGCATCATCGCCTTCATGGCCACCGTGATCATGTTCGTGATCCTTTGCACCGGCCGCATGGTCGTCGTGCCCGTGATCATGATCATGATCATGCCCATCGTCATGGCCATGCGCCTTGTCATGGTCATGGTCATGGTCATGCGCATCTTGCGCGCCGAAATCCTGAATATAGGTGCCCGGCAACTCGTTCAGCCGCAGTTGCGCGGTATCGGGAAAGGCCTTCAGGGCACGCTCAAGCCAAGGCGTCATGCCCGGCCCGATCCAGACCACCAGACCGGCATCCTGCAGCGCCGCCGACTGGCTGGGGCGCAGCTGGAAGTCATGGGCATTGGCCCCCTTGTCCAGCAGCACCTCCGGCGCGCCCAGATCACCCATCACCAGCGCCACCAGCCCGCCCGCCGGGGCAAAATCGGTCATGACGCGCGGAACTTCGGCCTGCACGGCGCTGGCCGAGATCAACAGGCTCGTCAAAGTGGTGGATATGGTATAACGCATCATATGCCCCTTGAATGTCGCGACGGCAGGGGTAACTTGTTACGATATAACATGTCAAGAGGTGGATATGCATCCGACCTTCCAATCCCATGACCACAGCCATTGCGCCGGCGACAATCTGGCCCGGGCAGAGGCGCTGATGACTGAGCGCGGTGCTCGGCTGACGCCGGTGCGCAAGCGCGTGCTGGAGATTTTGCTGGAGGCGCATCGCGCCCTTGGTGCCTATGACGTGTTGCAGCGTTTGGCCACGGAGGGTTTCGGCAATCAGCCGCCCGTCGCCTATCGCGCGCTTGATTTCCTTGTAGAGCAAGGACTTGCACACCGCATTCAACGGCTCAATGCTTTTACGGCCTGTATGCATGTGGGCGAATCCCATGCGCCCGCCTTCCTGATCTGCCGCAAATGCGACACCGTGGCCGAGGCCCCGGTTGCCCCGGTGCGCGCCGCATTGGAGGCCACGGCCGAAGGGCTGGGCTTTGCGCTGGAACGCGCCAGTATCGAGGCCATCGGCCTTTGCCCCAATTGCCGCGAGGCCGCATGAGCGCGCTGATCGAGGCCCGCAAGATCTGTGTCTCGCTGGGCGGGCAAGAGGTCCTGCATGATGTGTCGCTTCAAGTCGCGCCGCGTGAGATTGTAACGATCCTTGGCCCGAACGGATCGGGCAAATCGACGCTGCTCCGCGCGCTTTTGGGCATTGTCCCGGTCAGCCATGGCGAGATCCGGCGCGCCCCCGATCTGCGGCTGGGTTACATGCCGCAAAAGCTGCATATCGACCGCAGTATGCCGCTTTCGGTGCGGCGCTTCCTGTCGCTGCCACAGCGCCATGCCCGCGCCGATTGCGATGCGATGCTGGCCCGGGTCGGCCTGCCTGATCTGGCGATGCGCCCGATGTCGGGCCTGTCCGGCGGGCAGATGCAGCGCGTCCTGCTGGCGCGCGCTTTGCTGACCCGCCCCGCCCTGCTGGTGCTGGACGAACCCACCCAAGGTCTGGATCAACTGGGCGAGGCTGCCTTTTACCAACTGATCGACGAGGTCCGGTCAGAGACCGGCGCTGCCGTGCTGATGGTCAGCCATGACCTGCATGTGGTGATGAGCGCATCCGACCGGGTGATTTGCCTGAACGGCCATATCTGCTGCGAAGGCACGCCGCGCGTGGTGTCGTCCGCGCCGGAATACCGGGCCTTGTTCGGGCTTGGCACCCGGGGTGCGCTTGCGCTTTACCAGCACGAACATGACCACGATCACAGCCATGATGACGGCCTTGAGCATCATCACCACCCCCATGACCACGCGCATCACGGACATGATCATGCTTGACGATTTCCTGATCCGGGCCGGGCTTGCCGGGATCGGCGTGGCGCTGGCCACCGGCCCCTTGGGGTCTTTCGTGGTCTGGCGTCGCATGGCCTATTTCGGCGATGCGACATCCCATGCCGCGATCCTTGGTGTGGCGCTGGCACTGGCCTTTGATCTGCCGATCGGCTTTGGCACGCTGGTCATCGCGTTGGCCATGGCGGTGACGGTGGCCTATCTGGCGGCGCGTGGCTGGGCGATGGACACCACGCTTGGGGTTCTGGCGCATTCCGCGCTGGCCTTCGGTCTGGTGGCGGCCAGCTTTGTGCCGGCGGCGCGCACCGATCTTTCAGCCTGGCTGTTTGGCGATATCCTTGCGGTCTCCAAGGGCGATATCGGCTTTATCTGGATCGGGGCCGCACTGGTCGTGGCGCTGCTGGTCTGGCGCTGGTCGGCATTGCTGACCAGCACATTGAACGAGGATCTGGCCTCGGCCTCGGGTCTCAACCCGGATCGGGAGCGGCTGGTGCTGACGCTGGCCCTTGCCCTGACGGTGGCGGTCGCGCTGAAAGTGGTCGGTGCGCTGCTGATCGCCGCGATGCTCATCATCCCGGCGGCTGCGGCCCGCGGCCTTGCCCGCAGCCCCGAGGCCATGGCGGTGCTGGCCACCGTGATCGGGGCGCTTGCGGTTCTGGGCGGGCTGGCACTGTCACTCTCTCAGGACACGCCCGCAGGCCCCTCCATCGTGGTGATGGCGGCGCTTGCCTTCCTGGTCTCGGCGAGCCTTGGACGCCTGCGCTTCTGAGGATCTGGATCAGAGGGCCGTTTGGGGCCTGCACCTTGATGGAGGTCCGGTATAGTCCGCGCAGCCCTGCATGGCGTCGCAGTCTCGGCGGCGTAAGGCGAAGCGCCCGGAAGGTGTTCCCTCCGGGCGCTGACGAGGCAAGGCAACTCTTGAACCAGAGCACAGGCTTCTAACGGGCACTCTTTCACGATCTAACGGGCTCTATTTTTCTGGCACACATCACAACTTCATGGGCCCTCAGCACAACCCGCGAAACAACTCGCGAAGGGCGGCACCGCCGGGGCTTCCCCCTGTGATGCCCCGATCACGGGTCACGCCACGCGATAGCTCGCGACGTGACCCCCAACCGGCCAGCAATCACGGGTCACTCTGATGACAGGTCACGCCACACGCACAGGCCGCGACGTGACCCCGGGACGATCCCCCGGCCAAACCCGAGATCCCTCAAGTTTCAGCCCTTGGGTGCCGTCAGCCGTGAAACGAACGTCAGCCCTGATACTCGGGCAGCGCCTTCAATTGTTCCTCCGTCATCGCGACCTTCAGCACTGGCGGCGCGCCCTCGGTGCCCGGCACCAGCATCAGATCCGCCGCGGTCAGCGCCACGGGCTTGGCCCCCAGACCCAGGAAGCCGCCGACATCGATGACCACGCCATTGATCGCGCCATTGGCATCTTTGGTCACCTCGCTGACGGAACCAACGCTGGAGCCGTCAGCCCCCTCGACACTGTGACCGACGATCTGTTCCTCGGTCATCGCGGCAATGCCGGTCTGCGGTGCAATCTCGGTCGTGGGGGCCTCGGCCATCGGGGCCGCAGGCATCTCTGCCGGGGCGGTTTCCACCGGCGGCGTCAGCGGTGCATCGGTTGCGGTCTGTGCCCAGACGGCACCCGACAGACCAAGGGCCAACGCGGTCGAAGCAAGAAGGGTTTTCATGATAGCCTCCATTCTTTCCGGTTGCATCGGGCGGTTCATCCATCCCGACGCGTCACGGGGAAAGAACGGCGCGACCTACAATTGCGTTCCCGATTTTCCGATCACAACGGGATCACAAGATTTTCATGGGCCCGGGCGCAGCACCGTGGGAACCGGATCGCCGCAGGCCTCGGGCAATGTCGTTTTTCGCCGATTTGCGTCGGGCAGCCTTGGTTGTCGGCCCATAAAGCTGGCATTCATGAAAGACAGTCAGCGCGAACGGAGTCGCCCATGAAAACCCATGTCAAAGCCCTGGTGGTCGGCGGCGGCGCCGTCGGCAACGGCATTGCCTATCACCTCGCCAAAGCCGGATGGGATACGATGCTTGTCGAACGCGACGAGCTGACCTCCGGTTCGACCTGGCACGCGGCGGGGTTGCTTCCGCTGTTCAACATGTCCTTCGCGACCACCCATATCCACAAATACTCCGTCGATTTCTACAAGTCGCTGGAGGCCGAGACCGGGCTGAATGCGGGTTTCGCCGTGGTTGGCAACCTGCGCATGGCGCAGCGTCAGGAACGCATGGATGAATACATGCTCTATTCCTCGGTCGCGGAAACCGCCGGGGTCTATCATGAATTCCTCAGCCCGAAGGAAATGAAGGACCGCTGGCCGCTGCTCAATACCGAAGACCTGATCGGCGCGCTGTATCACCCGCAGGACGGCTATATCAATCCGGCCGATGTGACCCAGGCCATGGCCAAGGGCGCGCGCCAGCATGGTGCGCATATCGAGCGCAAGGTGCAGGTGGATGGCTATCGCTGGACCGGCTCCGAATGGGTGGTGTCCTGCACCCGCATGGTCGACAAGGGCGGGATGCTGGTGCCGAGCGAGGACAAGTTCGAGATCGTCGCCGAACATGTGGTTACCGCCACCGGCAACCATGCGCAGCGCACCGCGCGCCTGTTGGGCGTGAAGATCCCGGCCATTCCGGTGGAACACCAGTTCATCGTGACCGAGCCCGATCCGATGTTGCAGGAATACCGCAAGAGCAATCCCGAACACCCGGTGCTGCGCGATGCCGACAGCAAATGGTATGTGCGCGAAGAACGCGGCGGCTGGATCCTTGGCCCCTATGAGGCCGGTGCGCCCGCGCGCTTCCTGTATGACGTGCCGGAAACCTTCCGCGCCGACCTTTTCCCGCTGGATCTGGAACGGATCGAGACCGAATACATGTCGATGATCCATCGTCTGCCCTCGTCCGAGACGGTCGGCCTCAAGGACGATTTCAACGGCCCGATCTGCTACACGCCCGATGGTAACCCGCTGGTCGGGCCGGTGCCGGGTCTGCGCAATATGTGGATCGCCGAAGGCTTCAGCTTCGGCATCACCGCCGCGGGCGGCACCGGCTATTATCTGGCGCAGATGATGGTCAATGGCGAAGCCGAAATCGACATGGCCAGCCTTGATCCCAAGCGTTACGGCAACTGGATGACCACCGAATATGCCGCGCGCAAGAATGAGGAATGCTATGAGCATGTCTTCATCCTGCACCACCCCGATGAGGAGCGCGAGGCTTGCCGCCCGTTGCGCACTGCCCCCGCCTATGACCGCCAGAAGGAAATGGGCGCGCAATTCGGCCAGGTGAATGGCTGGGATCGCCCGAACTATTACGGGCCGAAGGATGCGCCTGCGTCGTTCGACCATGACAGCCGGTCGTTCCGGCGCGGTGCCTGGTGGCCCTATGCCAAGGCCGAGGCCGAGGCCGTGCGCTCGACCGTGGGCATCATCGACGCCTCTGCTTTCACCAAACATCTGGTGCGCGGCCCCGGCGCCACGGCCTTCCTTGACCACTTCACCTGCAACAAGCTGCCCAATGTCGGCCGCATCAACCTGACCTATGCGCTGACCGATGCGGGCACCACCCGCACCGAATACACCATCGTCCGTCTGAAGGAGAATGAATACTACATCATCTCCGCCGGGGCATGGACGGCCTATGACGCTGATTTCCTGATGAAATCCGCCGAAGATTTCATGGCCAAGGGCGGCGGCTATCTCGACATCCATGACGTCACCACGCAATGGGGCGTCTATGCGCTGGCAGGCCCGAATGCCCGCGCCCTGATGAACGAGATCGTCAAGGATGCCGATCCCTCGACCGTCTTGTCGAACAAACGCTTCCCGTGGCTGTCCTACCGCGACATCGAACTGGGCATGTGCCCGGTCCGCGCGATCCGCGTGGCCTATACCGGAGAGCTGGGTTGGGAACTGCATTACCCGATCGAGTTTGGCCGCTACCTGTGGGATCTGCTCTGGTCGGTGGGCGAGAAGCACGGCCTCAAAGGGGTTGGTGCCCGGGCGCAGAACTGGCTGCGGCAGGAAAAATCCTATCGCGCCTTCGGCAACGAACTGGGCCGCGACGCAACGCCCCTGGAGGCCGCATTGGACCGCTTTGTCGATCTGTCCAAGGATTTCAACGGCAAGCAGGCGATGCTCGATCTCGGCATCCGCTCGAAATGCGTGACGCTGCTGATCGACGGGCCGGATGACACCGATCCCTGGGGCAAAGAGGCGATCCTCAAGGATGGCGTCAAGGTCGGACGACTGACCTCGGGCGGCTACTCGGTGGCCTTCGGCAAACAGATCGGCATGGGCTATGTCAGCCCGGAACTGGCCGAAGTCGGCACCAAGCTGAAGGTGAAGATGCTGCTGAAGGAATGGGATGCGGTCGTGGTGGAGGACAGCCCCTTCGATCCCAAGAACGAGCGGATCCGCGTCAACGGCTAAGCCCCTATCGTTGCAGCGCGACAGGCACGCCGTAACCACGACAATGATCGCTGGTCTGCCATGCCAGGCCGCTTGCGCAAATCATCAGGCGCGCCCCCTAACCCGGGCGCGCCTATTCATGTGGGGCCCGGCCCGCGCGGCGGGCGATGTCGCAATGCCGAAAGATCTGGTGCGCAGATCCCGACCGCAGGTCGAACCCGCCGCGTCACCCTGCCCTCTTGGCCTGTTGGCTTGAACGCGGCATCTTCGGATCACCCATAAGGATCCCGCGTCATGACCGCACTGCCCCCCGCCTTTGCCATCACCCCTGACCAGATCGACGCACAGGTCGCGGCCTTCTATGCCGCCGTGCGCCGAGATCCGCTGCTGGGTCCGGTCTTTGCACATCATGTGACGGATTGGCCGGAACACGAGGCAAAGATTGGCAGGTTCTGGCGCAATGCCATCCTGCGTGAGCGGGTCTATGACGGATCCCCCATGATGGCGCACAGGCAGGCAGGCGATGTGGTGCCCGATCATTTCCCGCAATGGCTGGCCCTGTTTGATGCCACGCTGGACACCACTGTGCCACCCGACACCGCCGCGGCCTGGTCGGCGATGGCGCATCGCATCGGGCGCGCACTGGCGATGGGGGTCAGCGACGCGCGACGCCCCTCAGACGCGGTTCCCCGGTTCTGAGGGCGGCTCCCCCATCTGCTGGCCGATCCAGCGGTTGAGCCAGGCCAGACCGGCCAAGGCAAGACCAAGACCCGCAAAGCTCAGCACCCGCACAAGCCCCGACAGGCCCGAGACATCCCAAAGGAAGACCTTGGCCACCGTCAGCGCGATCACCGCCATGGCGATCCGGCGCAACAGCACCGACCGGCGCGCCAGGGCCTGCCATAGCAGCCCGGCCCCGGTCAGCATCATCGCCAGCGTATAGCTGTAAAGCTCGCCCTGAAGCACCTCGGGGCCACCGATCCAGCGCCCGTGCCAGCCATGGCGGATCGCCGCGATGCCATAGATCACCAGGAAGCCCACGCCGACCAGCCGCAGCCCCTGCCGCAATCTGTGCGGCAGCGCCATCAGGCGTGGCGGCACCAGAAGCAGGATCAGGCCGGGCACCGCATAGGCGATGAACAGGCTGTTCAGCACAATCGGCCCGCGCACCCAACCGCGCGGATCATCTGCCCAACCGGCAAAGATCGGGTTCAACACCAACACAGCCATCGCCAGCCCGCCAAAGGCCAGCAGCCCCGCGCCCGCCGCGATCAGCAGCCGGATACGGCGGGCGAGGCCCGGGCTCACCCGCGCGCGCCAGCATTGACCAAGCGCCAGGATCAGCCAGGGCAGCGCGTAAAGCGTGGCCCCCCAATGGCTTTCCGACAGATCCGGCGACCAGTTGCCATCGGGCAGCGTGACCGCCTCGAACTGGCGCAAGACCAGCACATTGACCAGCAGCGCCAAGGCCGAAAGGCCAAGGCTTTCCATCACGGCACGCGGCAGCAACCGCGACGCACGCAACCCGCGCAGGCCAAGCCAGCACGCCGCAGCCACCCCAAGGTAAGAGGCCAGCACCGCCCAAAGCGGCGCAGCTTCCGCCCATGACAGGCCGGGATCGACCACCAGCCGCCAGGACAAGACCGCCGCCGCCGCCTGAATGAACCAGCCCATCTCCGGCAGGCCAAAGCGGCGATCCAGCTCCACCGCGACCAGGAGCAGGACGGCCAGCGCCAGTGTCAGCGCCGCAGCCGAGGTGACAAGGAACAGCGACAGCGCGATCAGGGTCAGCGCCGCCAGGGTGGCCCAGGCGACACGCCGCCCCGGGGCCCGATCCGCATGGGCATCGGCACGGGCAAAGGCCAGGGCCAACCCGACCGCAGCAGCCGCCACCGCCATCACATGCAACGCCCAAGCGTAGCTGCCAAGCACGGTGGCGGGTTGCCACAAGGCCTCCAGCAGCAGCACCGCGACGGGGGCTGTCAACACCGCCAGCAGCGCATCCGGCAGGCTGCCGCGCCGCAGCGCCCGCCAGGCAAACCCGGCAGAGATCAGCACCGCCAAGGCCAGCAACAGCAGCACCGTCGCGGGTGCCCCGCTTTCAGGCGCGCGGCGCAGGATATCCTGCATCTGAAAGGTCATCCGCATGTCTTGCGCCAGCGCCAGCTTGGCCAGCAGCCCAAGCGCGGGCAGCGCCGCCAGATCGCGCAGACCCGGTGCCGCATCGGCCCAAAGCAGCAGCACCAGCGCCAAGGCGGTCAACAGCAGGAAGCCCAGCATGGCCAGATCCCCGCCAAGACCCAGCATGGTCAGCGCCGCCGTCACCACCACCATATTGCCCGCCGCCAGCCGCACCGGGAAACTGGGCCAACGCCCGGCCCTGCGCCACATCGCCCGTGTAACCGAGGGTGCCGGGTGATCTGGCACAAGGCTGCGCTGCGGGATGATGATGGCGATCAGCGCCATGGCCAGCAGGCTCCACATCCAGCCTGCCTGCCCGGCCCCGCTGGCTGTCATCAGGAACAGCCCCAGATGCGCCAGCACCAGCGCCAGAACCGAAATCCAGGCCCAGCGGCGGATCGCATCGACCGCAAGGCCGATGACCGCAAGCCCGACATAATAGCCCAGCAGCCATGTGGGGGCCGCCCCGCCACCATCCAGCAGGAACGGCGTCAGCGCTCCACCCAGCAGGCCGATGGCCGCGAGGAATGGCCCGTGCCGCCAGCCCAGCCAGATCGCGCCAAGCGCGGTCAGGCCCAGACCCGCAAAGGTCATGCCAGGCCCGTAAAGGCCGTAGATCAGCCGCCCGGCCGCAATGCCCGCAAAGATCGCAACGATCCCCGCCCCGCTGAAGACCGAGGGCAGATAACCCGCCCGCGCCTTCGCGCCATCGCCCCAGCGGCGGCGCAGCCATTCCCCGGCCCCGATCAGACCCGCGCCAAAGGCAATGGCGGCCATCACGTGCAACGGCGGCGGCAGCAGGCCCTTTTCGATACCGTATTGGACGAAGAACACCCCCGCCAAAGCCAGCGACAGCGCAGCGACCGCATAGGCCCAATTGTCGCGCAGCCAGGCGAAAACCGCCTCGAGCCGGTCGGTGCGAAAGACCAGCGGCTGGTCCTGACCGGGCGCGGTGTGCGGGACGGCGGGACGCGGTGCCGGAATGGCAGCAGGGGGCGGTGCCGCAGGTCTGGACGGCACCGCATCTGGCGCAGGCATCAATGCCGCGACCGGCGCGGGCGCGGCCCGCGGCCCCCCTGCGGGCGGCGGCGCAGGCCGCGCGACAGGGGCGGCACCGGGCAGCAAGGCCAGATCGCGCAGCCGCTTCACCTCGGCCACCAACTGGCCCGAGATATTCTCCAACTGGCTGATCCGCGATTTCGCACCGGACAGTTGCGCAAACAGGATGATGCAGAGGATCGGCGCGATCAGGGCGGCCACGCCGATCAGGAACGCCATGAAGATCAGGAAATCGTCACCCATGCCGGGCCTCCGCGCCGATACTCGTTCTGGTCAGAATATCAGCAGAAACCCGGATGGCAACGTATTGAGGTGTCAGGGATTCCCGCCCTCATCCGCCTTGCGCCCGGCAGCGCGATCAAACAGCCCGGCAAGCGCGCGGCTGACCAGAGCCGAAACACTGGGGCGGGCTGCTACATGGAAGGGCAGCGGGCGGCACAGCTCCATCGCGGCGACACCGACGCGGGCGGTCAGGGCACCGTTCACCACCCCTTCGCCAAAGCGGCGTGACAGTTTGGACAGCACACCGCCCCCCGCGACCGACCCGATCAGATCATCGGTCAGCGCCACCGCCCCGGTCGCCACCAGATAGGTGAAAACCCGACGCAACAGCCCGAGCGAGGCAAAGCCCCCCGACCTGCCGCCGTAAATCTCGGCGATGCGGCGGATCATCAGCAGATTGGCAAACAGCGCCATGGCTACATCGGCCAAAGCCAGCGGCACCAGCGCGGTGACGGTTGCAACCTGCCGTGCTGCCGCCTCGACCTCGGCCCGCGCGCGGGCATCCAGCGGCAGGATCAGCAAGGTTTCGGCCTGATCGACGATGCCATCGGCATCCATCATCTCGTCGCTGCGGGCCGCCAGACGCAGCCGCGCCTCGGTCAGTTCGGGGCGGCTGGCGTAAAGCCCGGCCACGCGGGCGACAACATTGCGCGCGGCCTTGCTGTCGCCGGAGGTTTTGGCGGCCAGCGCATCGGCCCGCTGGTGCTCCAGCCGCCCCAACCGCAGAAAGGCTGACCATTCGCGCAGTCCCGCGATCAGCGCAAGGCCCACCGCAATCACCGTCAGGCCAAGCGCCAGATAGCCAAGGATCGGATTGCGCGCGATCAGCGTGGTCACGAAATCATAGGCCGCGACCGACAGCACAAAGGTGAACAGCGCCGAAAACACCCAAAGCAGCGCCCGCATCAGCGGCGACGCGCGGCGGGCCGAGATTTTGGCGGCAAGTTGCATCGCGCGCCCCTCTGCCGGATCATCCAGCACAAGGGGTGCGGCACCCGGATCGGCATCGTCATCGCGGTCCAGCATCAGCGGGCGGCGCAGCGGCGCGGGGCCGTCGCGCGGGTCATCCCGAAAACCATCCTGTGTCACAGCTTGTCTCCGATCAGAAACTCGGCGGCGCGGTCCAGCCTGATATGCGGCGGCCCTTCGCCGGGGCGCAGGGTCAGGCGGGCCGGCGCAAAGCCCATCAGGGCGAAATCGGCATCCAGCCATCGTTCCGCCCCCTTGCGGGCGGGGGATAGCAGGCGCGCGGGGTCTTGCGGCAATTCGCCGGGATACATCGCCGCCTGCTTGCCGGTGGCAGCGAGACGCCCGCGCACCATCGGCAGATCCTCGCCATCGCGGCTCACCACCTCTTCCACCGTGGCGCGCAGACCCGCCAGCGACATCGCCGCAACCTCGGCCCCCGAAAACGCCGCGCGGTCGCGGGCCTCGCGCACCAGCGCCTCGGTGATGGCGGTCAGCGCCGCATGTTGCGACTGGTGCAGGTGATCGGCCTTGGTGGCCGCAAACAGCACCTTCTCGATGCGTCGTCCCAACAGGATCTCATTCAGAAACCCGTTCCGACCGGGGCGAAAGGCGGTCAGGATCTCGGCCATGGTCTGGCGCAGATCCTCAAGCGCCTGCGGCCCGGCATGGATCGCGCCCAGCACATCGACAAGCACGACCTGCCGGTCGACACGGGCGAAATGCGCCCGGAAGAAGGGTTTCACCACGCGGGATTTATAGGCCTCATAGCGGCGCTCCATCTCGCGCCACAGGCTGCCGCGCGCGGTGGTCGCGGGTTCCGGGATCGGGGCAAAGGTCAGGACCGGGCTGCCGGCAAGCTCACCCGGCAGCAGGAAACGCCCTGGCGTGCAATCGGACCACCCCGCCGCGCGCGCCGCCACCAGATAATCGGTGAATTGCGCGGCCAAGGCTTGCGCCCGCATCTCGTCATGCGCCAGCGCGCCATCCTCGGCCCGGGCGGTCGCCAGATATTCCGCCCCCATCGGGCGCCGGGCCATCCGCGTCAGCGCGTCATCGGCCCATTCCGCATAGGTCTTGTCCAGCAGCGCCAGATCCAGCAGCCATTCGCCGGGATAATCGACGATATCCAGATGCACGGTCTGCGAGTCGCGCAGGGCAGACAGCAACCCGGTCGGCTTCACCCGGAACGACAGGCGAAGTTCCGACACCGCCCGCGTGCTGTCGGGCCAATGCGGATCGTCGCCGGTCAACGCGGCCAAATGGTTTTCATAGTCAAACCGCGCCACGGTATCGTCGGGTTGCGGTTGCAGATAGGCGGCCTCGATCCGGCGCGCGCCTTCGGCCCGCAATTGCGGCATCCGGCCGCGATCCAGCAGATTGGCGACCAGTCCGGTGATGAACACGGTCTTGCCCGCCCGCGACAGGCCGGTAACCCCCAGCCGCACGGTGGTGTCGGAAAACGGATCGGTCACGGTAGAGACCAGCCCTTCAAGGCTGCGGCCCAACTGGTCGGTTATGTCACTGATCGCCACGGCAAAACCCCTGTCATCGCCCCCAACATAGGCGGTGCGGGGGCGGCTGTGTAGGGGGCCTCAGATCTGGTCGCGCTCCAGGACCATATCGCAACGGTCCAGACCGGGGGCGAAGCCATCGGGGATCGTGGCCTGCAAGGTGAATCCGAAACCCCGATAGAAACCCGCGGTGTGCTGGCTGGTGGCAAGGATCACGCGCCGGATACCGGGCATGGCCCAGGCCGCAGTCAGCCGCGCTTGGGTCAGGCGGGTGCCAAGGCCCTGGCGGTGCTGAGATCGATCCACCATGCCCCATGTCAAAGCGGCGCTTTCCGTATCGGGTTCACGCGCCACCCCGCCACAGGCCATCACCCTGCCCGCCTGTGCCAGTACCAGATAGGTGCCGTCAGATGCTGGGACATTCTCAAGAAATTCAACGAATTGCGCCCGTTCGTCGGGCGCGAAGAACTGCGGCACATTGCTGTCAAACAAGGCAAGACAGGCCGTCAGATCGCCGGGGTGATAGCTGCGTGTCTCGATCATATGGCAGGGCCCGGGCTTGAGAGGGAACCCCGGACACCCTATCGGCGCCCGGGGCTTGGTTCAGATCAACCCGCGTCGCGGAAATCGACGGTTTTCACGTCATCGCCGGGGTTGGATTTCTTGCGACGCTCGATCAGGCGGTTGATCGCGTTCACATAGGCCTTCACGCTGGCGACGATGGTGTCGGTATCGGCGGAAGACCCGGTGGCGATGCGCCCCTCTTCCTCGATCCGAACGCTGACAGTCGCCTGCGCATCGGTGCCTTCGGTCACCGCCTGCACCTGATACAATTGCAGGCGCGCCTTGTGGGGATAGAGCATCTTCACACAATTGAACGCCGCATCGACGGGACCATCGCCAGTCGCGTCAATGCTGTGCTCCACCCCGTCAATCACCAGGGTCAGTTCGGCCTCTTGCGGGCCATCGGTGCCGCAGACCACACGCAGACGCTTCACCTGAATGGTGTCATGCGCCTCATTGGTGTCGCTGTCCTTGACCAGCGCCAGCAGATCGTCGTCATAGACCTCTTTCTTGCGGTCGGCCAAAGCCTTGAAGCGCACGAACAGGTCATTCAGCTGGTTATCGGCCAGATCGACGCCCAGATCCTTCATCTTGGCGCGCAAGGCGGCACGGCCCGAATGCTTGCCCAAGACGATATTCTCGGCCTTCAGGCCGATGGATTCCGGGCGCATGATCTCGAAGGTTTCGACGTTTTTCAGCACGCCATCCTGATGGATGCCGGATTCGTGCAGGAAGGCGTTCTTGCCCACGATGGCCTTGTTGAACTGCACCGCAAAGCCCGAAACGGTGGAAACCCGGCGCGACAGATGCATGATCTTGGTGGTATCGATGCCGGTCTGGAACGGCATGATGTCGTTGCGCACCTTCAGCGCCATCACCACTTCTTCCAGCGCCGCATTGCCCGCGCGTTCGCCCAGGCCATTGATCGTGCATTCGATCTGACGGGCGCCCGCCTCAACGGCCGCCAGGCTATTGGCCGTCGCCATGCCCAGATCGTTGTGGCAATGGGTCGAGAAGATCACCTGATCCGCACCCGGCACGCGTTCCAGCAACATGCGGATCAGGTCGGCGCTTTCGCGCGGCGCAGTATAACCCACGGTATCGGGAATGTTGATCGTGGTTGCCCCGGCCTTGATCGCGATCTCGACCACGCGGCACAGATAATCATGTTCCGTGCGGGTCGCATCCATCGCCGACCATTGCACATTGTCGCACAGGTTGCGGGCGTGCGTCACGGTGTCATGAATGCGCTCGGCCATCTCGTCCATGGTCAGGTTCGGAATGGCGCGGTGCAAGGGCGAGGTGCCGATGAAGGTGTGGATGCGCGGGCGGGCTGCGTGTTTCACCGCCTCCCAGCAGCGATCGATATCCTTGAAATTTGCGCGCGACAGGCCGCAGATCGTGGAGTTCTTCGAGCGTTTCGAGATTTCGCTGACGGCCGCAAAATCACCTTCCGAGGCGATGGGGAAACCTGCCTCGATCACATCGACGCCCATTTCATCCAACAGGCCCGCAATCTCCAGCTTTTCGGCATGGGTCATGGTCGCGCCGGGCGATTGCTCGCCATCGCGCAGGGTGGTGTCAAAAATCACAACGCGGGGTTGGGCGCTGGTCTCGGTCATCTGGGATATCCTTGTCGTTCAGACTTGCTTCTCTGGGATGTTTGGGCGCTGGACACCTCTGAGCGGTCGCACCCGAAGGCACGCTCAGAGGCAGCTAAGGAGAAGCAGGCCACGGGTGGCCAAGGCGCAAGGCTGCGCGGCGTGGATGATATGATGACCCGTGCTCATGGGGCCGGACTATACCGGGCGAGGACGGAATGAAAAGACCAAAAATAGCGCACAAGCCCGGGTTTCTGGTGCCGTTCTGCGGGGTCTTGCCCGCAATCCGATCAGGTCCGCAGGGTGCGGGCCGCGCTCAACCGGCCCTTTCGGCAAGCAGGCCCTTCATTCCCCATCCGCTGGATTGCAACGCCAATGCCGCATGGCTTGCAGGATCGGGGCCGGCAATCAGCCGCGCTCCGGGTCATCGTAGCGATGCGTCCCGCCCAAGCGGTCGGTAATCTGCCACTGACCGGGTGCCGTGCATTCGGCATGGGCGGGCGTCAGCATGACCTTGCCCGCCCCACCCGGAATATCCAGCACATAATGCGGTAGCGCGATGCCCGACAGCCGCTGTTTCAGCAGGGCCATCAGCGCCCGCCCCTCTTCGATGGTGGTGCGGAAATGACTGGTGCCCTCAGCCAGATCACAGTGATGCAGATAATAGGGCTTCACCCGGTTGCGCAGCAGGGCGCGAAACAGCGCCTCCAGCACATCCGCATCGTCATTCACCCCGCGCAGCAGCACCGATTGCGAGAACATCGCGATCCCGGCCCGGTTCAGGCGACGGATCGCCGCGCGGGCCGCTTCGGTCAGCTCATCCGGATGGTTGGTATGGATCACCAGATGCACCGGCAGATCGCGGTCCAGAACGGCAATCATCGCGGCATCCATGCGTTCGGGCGCCACCACCGGCACCCGGCTATGAATGCGGGCGGTCTCGACACTCGGGATGGCCTGCAACCGATCCAGCACCATGCCAAGGCGGCGCGGCGACAGCGACAGCGGATCGCCCCCGGTCAGGATCACCTCGCTGATCGCGGGTGTTGCCGCGATATAGGCCAGCGCCGCCTCAAGATCGGCATCGGGCAGGATGCCGGTCGCCCCCACCGTCTCGCGGCGAAAGCAGAAACGGCAATAGACTTCGCAGATCTGGGTCACCGCCAAGATCACCCGATCCGGGTAGCGATGCGTCAGGCCGGGTGCCGGGCTGAAGGTCTGATCGCCGATCGGATCGGCGCGTTCCTCGGGGCGGATCTGCAATTCCTGCGGCTGCGGCACGAACTGGCGGGCCACCCCATCAGAACCAAGGGCAGCCGTCATCGCGGGCGAGATGCGCAGGCGGAACCGATCCACCACCTGTTCCAGCGCAAGGCCATCCTCGGCGGGCGCGTGGCCCCCGGCGATCAGGGCGGGCACAGTGGTCAGGCTGGTCATGGTCGGATGTTCCTGCGGCGAAAGCGGGCGTCTAGCAAGGATTGCACCCGAAATGAAGCCCCGCGCCCCCGTCCGCCCTTCACATCCTGCGGCGCAAGGGCTTGCGCGGGGTTCCCTGCCCTGCGGCAGAAGGCTATGCGGGGGCGGAACCATATGGGAATGCGACTCATGCAATGGACACGGCGCGGGATGTTGGCGGGGCTTCTGGCGGGGATTGCCACGCCGCTGCTGGCCGAAGGCGCAAGCCTTGCCCCCGCGACCTCGATGTTCCCGCGCCGGCGCGGCGATGGCGGCGCGGCCCCGCGCCAGATCTCCAGCCCCGACCGGCTGATCGCGGCGGCCAAGCTGGGCGGTGCCCTGGGCTTTGTGGTGGCCGATGCCACAACCGGCACCGTGCTGGAGGCGCATGACCCCGACAGCCCCCTGCCGCCTGCCAGCGTGATGAAGGCGATGACGGCGGCCTATGCGCTGGACCGTCTGGGCCCAATGCATCGCTTTGGCACCCGCATCCTTGCCACCGGGCCGATATCTGGTGGCATCATCCAGGGCGATCTGGTTCTGGCGGGGGGCGGCGATCCGGTGCTCGATACCGATATGCTGGGCGATATGGCCGCACAACTGGCCGCGCGTGGCATCAAGGGCGTCAGCGGGCGCTATCTGCTGTGGGATGCGGCCCTGCCGCGGATGGAGCGGATTGACAGCGAGCAGCCCGATTTCGTCGGCTATAACCCGGCGATTTCCGGCCTGAACCTGAATTTCAACCGTGTGCATTTCGAATGGCGCCGCAATGCGGGGGCCTGGAACCTCACGATGGATGCCCGCGCCGAACGCTTCACCCCGGCGGTCAAGCTGGCCCGCGTCAGCGTGGCGCAGCGCGAAACGCCCTTGTTCACCTATCAGGGCGGCGCGCGCGACGAAAGCTGGACCGTCGCCTCGGCGGCCTTGGGCAAGGGGGGGGCGCGTTGGCTGCCCGTGCGCCACCCGGCGCTTTACACCGGCGAGGTGTTCCGCACGCTGGTGGCAAGCCACGGCATCAAACTGCCCGAGGCAGAACGGATCGACACCCTGCCCGAAGGACAGGAGGTGCTGCGTCATGACAGCCAACCGCTGGCGGAGTTGCTGCGCGACATGCTGAAACATTCGACCAACCTCACCGCCGAGGTGGCGGGCATGACCGCCTCGCAAGCCGCCAGCCATCAGGCATCGGCGGTGGCGATGCGGGAATGGGCGCGCGGGCGGCACGAGATCGACCCGGTGATCGCCGACCATTCCGGACTTGGTGCCGCCTCGCGCATTTCGGCCGCGCAGATGGTGAAGATGCTGGTCGATGTGCAGGGCGGTGCCCTGCCCGGGCTGCTGAAGGATCATGGTGTCTATGATGACAAGGGCGCGCGGCTGAAGGCGCATCCGGTGACGGTGCGTGCCAAGACCGGCACGCTGAACTTTGTCTCCACCCTTGCAGGCTATATCGACCCGCCGGGCGGGCGGCGTCTGGCCTTTGCGATCTTCGCCGGTGATATCGACCGCCGCGCCAAACTGTCGCTGGCCGAGCGCGAGCGTCCGCAGGGCGGCAGCGCCTGGAACAAGCGCGCCAAGACGCTGCAAAGCCAGCTTATCAACCGTTGGGCCGCGCTGCACGCCTGATCTTCGGGCGAAACCGGGTCGCATTCCAGCCTGTGACGCTGTGAAGCGCATTCTCCCCCTTGCCCTGCCCTTGCGGTCAATGGCAGGTTTTTGCGCAACGAAAACAGCGGCTGGGGGTGACTGTGCGCAAGGGTTTGGGTTTGGCTGTGTTGTTGGGCGGCGTTGCCGGTCTGGGCTGGTGGGGCACCACGCATGAGGCCGTCCGAATGGAGGACCGCATCCGTGCCGAGGCCGCGCCAATTGCTTCGGGATCGGTGCATGGCGTGACGGCAGAGGTTCTGGGCCGCGATATTCAGGTGAGCGGTCTGGCCGATAGCGAGGCCGAGCGGGCCGAGCTGATCCGCCAATACGAAGCCCTGCCGGGGCGGCGTGTGGTGCGCGACGATTTGCAGATCCTGGCCCCGGCCAAGCCCTTCACCACCATCCTGACCCTGACCGAACCGGGGACCGCCCTGACCGCCGAGGGCCATGTGTCCAGTGAGGCCGCGCGCGGCACGCTGGCCGAATGGCTGGGTGCGGAGACCGTGCAGGGCCTCACTCTGGCTTCTGGCGCGCCGATCGATCAGCTGGGCCTGCTGGAAACCGGCATGGCCGCGCTGAAACATATGGTGCGTGGCAGGGCGGATGTGACCGACGGGCTGTTGCGCGTCAGCGGCGAAGTGGCCGACCCGACCCAAGAGGCTGCGGTGATGGCCGAACTCGTCAAGGTGCCGCCGGAAATGGCCACCGCCAGTCTGACGCTGCTGGATGACGGCAAGCCCGCCGCATGGGAACTGGATTTCTCCGCCCTGACCGGCGCGGTCCTGCGCGGCAAGCTGCCCAAAGGCTTTGATCTGGCGGCGCTGCAAGGCGCGCTTGGCCTTGCCAGCCTGACCAATGAGGCCAGGTTTGCGACCACTGGCGATGCCGCCGCCCTGCCCGATCTGTTCGGCAAGCTGGCGCGCTGGCTGCCCGATCTTGAGGCGCTGCGGGTGAACATCCCCGCCGAAGGCGCCGCGAAGGTGGCCGCCAGTGTTGGAAAGGGGGCCGATCTCGATCTGATCCGCGAAGGCATGGCCGCCGATCTGGGGGCCGTCGATCTGACCGTGGACATGGTCGAAAGCGACGCGACCGAGGGCACCGAGCGCCTGAATGCCGCAACCGGCCAGACCGAGCGGCTGACATCGGGCTATTGGCTGCCGCTGGCCAGCTTTACCGTCGACAAGGCGACCTGTCAGGCGCAGGCCGATACGTTGCTGGCCGAGACCACCGTGAACTTCCTGTCCGGCTCTGACCGGCTGGATGCATCGGCGCTGCGGGTGCTGAACCGTCTGGCTTCGGTCATCGCACCCTGTGCGGGATCGGGCTTAAAGGCCGAGATTGGCGGACATACCGATGCATCGGGCGATCCGCTGGCCAATATCGGCCTCAGCCAACGCCGGGCAGACGCGGTGGTGAAGGCGCTGACCGCGCGCGGTGTGGCCCCCGCCATGCTGCGCGCCCATGGCTATGGCGCGGCGATGCCGATTGCTGACAATTCAACCGAACAAGGCCGGGCCGTGAACCGGCGCACGACCGTCATCTGGTCGGAATAATGGTGGGGACAGGAGAGTAACATGTTCAGAAACTGGGGTTTTCTGCTGGGCGAGATCTGGGTGCTGATCGCATTGGCGGCACTGGTCGGGTTGTTCGCGGGCTGGCTGATCTGGGGCCGCCGCACGGTGATCGAGACACCCGCCCTCAATAGTGGTGAGGCCGATCGCCTGCGCCGGCAACTGGGTGAATGCGAAAGCAAGGGCCGCAGCCAGGCTGCGCGCATCGCGGAACTGGAGCGCAAGCTGGCCGCGCCGGTCGCGGCACCTGAGCCCATGCCTGCCCCGGTGATGGAGACCGCCCCCGTCACTATGGTCGCGCCGCTGATGGCCGTGCCAGAACCTGTGTCAGACCCGGAGCCTGCTGCAGCGCCGGTCGTGGCCATCCGCCCGGCCGCGCTGAGTGCCGCGCGCGATGGCAAGAGCGATGATCTGAAGCTGATCAAGGGCGTCGGACCCAAGCTGGAGGCGCTGCTTCATAGCCTCGGCTTCTTCCATTTCGACCAGCTTGCGAACTGGACCGCAGCAGAGATCGCCTGGGTGGACGAGAACCTGGAAGGCTTCAAGGGCCGCGTCACCCGCGACGAATGGGTGCAACAGGCCCGCGATCTGGCCAATGGCCTGCCACCGCGCCCGGGCGGCGAGAACTGAGGCAGGCCCCGGCATCGCGATCACAAACCGATCCACCACAAGGCGCCCCCGAACTCCGGCGGGCGCCTTGCGCGTTCAAAAGGGGCTGCGTCACAGCAACCGCACCCTTTTGCGGCGGCTCTTGATACCGGACCGGCAACATCCCAGGTTGGCAATGGGGCGGAAAAGGGCATTGAGTGGCGCAGATCCTGGGACTCGTGGTAGAATTTGGGGTCGCAGGCATCAGCCGCGCCATCTATGGGACCGATGAAAAACCGCAGCCGCTCTGGCGCCGCGCGCTGTTGCACCTGTTCATCCTAGGCGGGGCAGCCGCTCTGATCCTGCCATTCCGGTCCATGGTGCCCAATTTGCTTTGGCTTGTTTGGGGCTTTGCTGTTTTTGTCATGCTCTGGTCGACGGCAGAGCGTTGGTATCAACGCCTGACCCGGCGTGGGCGCTGGTGGTAATCCCGCCTGACGGCATCGGCTCGTGCCGCGCCCGCGCTCACCTCGCCCTCACGTCACCGCGCCCGATGCACATGGGCGCTTTGCACCAGACCAAAGCCCACCAGCAGCACCAGCATGGCCGAACCGCCATAGGACAGCAATGGCAGCGGCACGCCCACCACCGGCGCCATGCCCATCACCATCGACAGGTTCACCGCGATATAGAAGAACAGGTTGGCCGCGACCCCGAGGATCAGGAGTTGCGAATAGCGGTCGCGATTCTGCATGGCCGAAATCACGCAAAAGGCGATGATCGCGGCATAAAGCATCAGCAGCGAAAACGCCCCGATATAGCCGAACTCTTCTGCCAGGGTGGTGAAGATGAAGTCGGTATGCTTTTCCGGCAGGAAGTTCAGCCGCGACTGCGTGCCCTGCATGAAGCCCTTGCCGCCCCAGCCGCCCGAGCCAAGCGCGATCTGCGCCTGAATGATGTTGTAGCCCGCGCCCAAAGGATCGGCACTTGGATCGATGAACGTATCGATACGGCGATATTGATAATCATGCAGGAACTGCCAGGGCGTGCCGCGGAAATGGAACACCCCCCAGATCGCGCCGCCCACTACACCGGCCACCGCGCCAAAATACCACCAGCTGACACCCGCGCAGAACATCACCGCCGCCCCCACTGCCAGCAGCATGATCGAGGTGCCAAGGTTGGGCTGCAACAGCACCAGAACGGTCGGTGCCACGATCAGGAGAACCGGCACCAGCACCCAGAACGGATGAGAGACCTTCTTGGGATCCAGCCAGTCGTAATAGGCGGCCAGCATCATCACGAGGGTGAACTTCATCATCTCGGATGGTTGCAGGATGATCGGCCCGAGCTCGATCCAGCGCTGCGCGCCCATGCCGACGCGGCCAAAAAACTCCACCACCAGCAGCAGGGCAAAGGCGACCAGATAGGCCAGCACCGACATGTTGCGCCAGAACCAGATCGGCGTGAAGGCCACGATGAACATGAGGCCAAGCCCCACGCCAAAGCGTTTCATCTGCGGTTCGGCCCAGCGAGACATTTCGCCGCCCGCCACGGAATAAAGCATGAGGAAGCCGACCGAGGCCACAGCGGTGATCAGCAGGACCAGCGGCCAGTTGACGAACAAGACCTTGCGCAAGCCCGTCGGCGCGGTCTTGATGCGGTATTCCAGAAAGCTCATGCCCCCGCCCCTTCCGTCAGGCCCGTGACCGGCCCGGAACGGGATCGGCAATGTCGCGCAGTTTCATTTCCTTGAACTGCGTCTCGATCCGGGCGCGCTGCGCCTCTGGATAGGCGGCAAGCGGCGGGATACCGCCGGTCAGGCAGCGCAACAGCACATCGCGCCCGATGGGTGCCGCCACCGCAGAGCCACCGCCGCCATGTTCAACCACGACCGAGACCGCAACCTTGGGCTTGTCATAGGGCGCGTAGCACACGAACAGCGCATGGTCGCGCAGATGCCAGGGCAGCAGCTTGTTGTCACGCTCGCCCGTGCCATAGGAATGCACCTGCGCCGTGCCGGTCTTGCCCGCCATCACCATGGTCGGATCGACAATGCGCGACGATTTCGCGGTGCCGCGCGCGCCATTCATCACCTCATACATGCCCTTGCGGGCAGCATTCAGATATTCGGCTGGAATATCCAGCGGCGGGGCCTCGGGGATCGGCATGTCATCGGTGCCGACGCCCCGCACAAGACGCGGCACCACTGACCGGCCCGAGGCCAGTCGGGCCGTCATCACCGCCAGTTGCAACGGCGAGGTCAGCACATAGCCCTGTCCGATCGAGGCGTTCACCGTATCCCCGATGCGCCACTCCTGGCCATAGCTTTCCATCTTCCAAGCCTTGTCGGGCATCACACCCGCCGCAATGGCCGACATCGGCAGATCATGTTTGATGCCCAGGCCAAGTTTGCGGCCCATTTCGGCGATCTTGTCGATGCCGACCTTGACCGCCGTCTCGTAGAAATACACGTCGCAGCTTTGCGCCAATGCCTCATTCAAGGACAGCGTGCCATGGCCGCCACGCTTCCAGCAGGCAAAGCGCCGCCCGCCAAGCTCATAGTAACCGGGGCAATAGACGCCACTTCCAGTGCCGACCACGCCCGCCTCCAATGCCGCCAGCGCGGTCACCATCTTGAAGGTCGATCCCGGCGGATAGACGCCCTGCACCGTCTTGTCGGCAAGCGGGCGGTGGTCATTTTCCATCAGCGAGGAATAATCCTTCTGACTGATGCCGCGCACGAACAGGTTGGGGTCAAAGGACGGCGACGAGACGATGGAGAGCAGATCCCCCGTCTCCACATCCATCGCGACCACGGCGGCGCTTTCCTCGCCGAGCCGGACCTGGGTGAAGTTCTGGATCTCGGCATCGATGGTCAGGCGCAGATCGTCGCCCGGATCGCCCTCGATCCGGCCCAGCTCGCGCATGACACGACCGACATGGTTGACCTCGATCCGCTTCTGGCCCGCGCGCCCACGCAAGGCATCCTCGCGCCAGCGTTCCACGCCGATCTTGCCGATCTGGAATTTCGGGATCTGCAAGACCGGATCGGGGCTTTCCATGCCGGCCAGATCCTTTTCCGACACCGGCCCGACATAGCCCACGACATGGGCAAAATCGGTATCCAGCGGGTAGATCCGGCTCAGGCCCACCTCCGGCGTCACGCCGGGCAGCGAGGGCGCATTGAGCGCGATCTTGGAAAAATCGGTCCAGCTCAGCCGGTCGGCGACGATGATCGGCACGAAGGACGACCGCCGTTCGCTTTCGCGCAGGGTGCGGGCAATCTCATCCTCGGACAGCGGCACGATGGCAGCCAGACGGCGCAGCACATGTTCGACATCGCCCGCTTCCTCGCGGGTGATGACGACACGGTAATTCTGTTCATTGCCCGCAATCAGCTTGCCGTTGCGGTCATGGATCTGGCCACGATTGGGCGGGATCAGCCGGATATTGACGCGGTTTTCCTCGGCCAGCAGGCGAAACTCATCCGCCTGTTCCACGGACAGGAACCGCATCCGCGCGCCCAGCACGGCAACAAAGGCGCCCATGGCGCTGCCCATCAGAAAGGCGCGGCGGCGCACCTTGCGCGCACTTTCCTCGGTATCCTTGACCGTGCGTCTCATAGCCTGCGCCCCATATCGTCCACCTCGCCCATGCCGGGTTTGTGCACCCCGAGCACCAGCTTGGACAGCCAGACCACCACCGGATAGACCACGATCGAGGCCACCACCTGCGCCATGGCAAAGCCGAAAGCCACCTGCGGCAACAGCGTCACCGCGAATGCTAGCCGGTAGCCGAGGAACATGGCAGTCATCAACAACCCGATGAATAGCCATTCCAGCGGAAAACTCAATTCACGGGTCAGTGCGATGCGCGAGCGCAGTATCTCGCTGCCGACCAGAACCAGCGCTGTCCAAAGGCCCGGCGGGCGCATCAAAAGCAGGTCTTCCAGCAGAAACACCGCCGCAATCAGCAGCACCGGCAGGTAATCCGGACGGCGCAGCAACCAGCAAAACGTCACGCAGAGCAACAGATCGGGGCCGGGCAGCCCTTCCGGATCGTTGCCCAGCGGCAGAAGTTTCATGAACAGCAGGACAAGCGCCACAAGAAGATACAATCCACGATGCAGCAGAACGTCCCGGCGCAGCGGATCAACCATCGCCCGCCCCGGTCGGCGCGGCATCGGCGTTCACCTCGGCCTCGGCTGCCGCCGGCGGCCCCATCATGGCCGCGCCCAAAGGCGGCGCGACCAGCCCGCCGGGATCGGCAATCGCCTCCAGATCATGGCTGCGCAGCACGCGCAGGAACTCCAGCCGCTCATAATCGGCCCCCAGCATCACCCGCAACCGGCGATCCGGCATCTGCATGACCTCGCCCACCAGCAGGCCCGCCGGGAACACCCCTCCATCCCCCGAGGTCACGACCTTGTCGCCGGGGCGCACGAGATCGGGTTTTTCCAGAAACTCCAGCGGCGGGGCGGCGGTATTGTCGCCGGACAGCAGCGCCTTCTGGCCTGATGGCTGCACCAGAACCGGGATACGGCTGTTGGTGTCATTCAGCAGGATCACCCGCGCGGTGCGCTTGCCGACGCCGGAAATACGCCCGACCAGACCAATGCCATCGACAGCCGCCCAACCGTCGCGGATGCCGTCGCGCGCCCCCACATTCAGCAGCACCGATTGCCGGAACGGGCTGCCGCTATCGGCCATCACCACGCCGGTGATATGGGTCAGCTTCGGGTCAAGCCGCACCTGATTGAGATCCAGCAGTTTGGCGTTCTGCTGTTCCAGCCGCAGCGCCGCCTCTTTCCAGCCGCGCATCTGCTTCAGCTCTTCGCGCAGATCCTGATTTTGCTGATAGAGGCTTTGATAGGATTGAAAGCCCTGCACCATATTGGTGGCACGGGTGACCGGCGCCATCGCCCAGTCAAGCCCCGGCACGACCCGATCGATCAGCGCGGTGCGGAAGCGTTCGACCCGCGGGCTGTCAATCCGCCACAGCAGAAAGACCGCCAGCAGGACAAGAACCAGAAGCCCGACCAGGATCCGGCGGATCGGTCGGGTGAATTCTTCCGGGGATGTGCGGTTGCGTGCCAAGGCGTGGCCTCACCCTTTGCGGGGATCAGGTATCGTAATCGATGACGTGACGCAGCTGCTTTTCGTATTCCAGCGCCTTGCCGGTGCCAAGCGCGACGCAGTTCAGCGATTCATTCGCGACCGAGATCGACAGGCCGGTCTGCTCGCGCAGCGCCAGATCCAGATCACCCAGCAGTGCGCCGCCCCCGGTCAGCATCACGCCGCGATCCACGATATCGGCAGCCAGATCCGGCGGGGTGGTTTCCAGTGCCTGCATCACCGCGTCACAGATCTGCTGCACGGGTTCGGCCAGGGCCTCGGCCACCTGGGCCTGATTGATCTCGGTTTCCTTCGGCACGCCGTTCAGCAGGTCACGCCCGCGGATCTGCATCGAGGCACCGCGCCCGTCATCGGGCATCCGTGCGGTGCCGATGGAGGTCTTGATACGTTCCGCCGTCGCCTCACCGACCAGAAGGTTCTGATGGCGGCGCAGATAGGAAATGATCGCCTCATCCATCCGGTCGCCGCCCACGCGCACCGAACGCGCATAAACGATGTCGCCCAGCGACAGGACCGCCACTTCGGTGGTGCCGCCGCCGATATCCACGACCATGCTGCCAGTCGGTTCGGTGATCGGCATCCCCGCCCCGATGGCCGCGGCGATGGGTTCGGCGATCAGCCCGGCACGACGCGCCCCCGCCTGCAACACCGAGTTGCGGATCGCGCGCTTTTCCACCGGGGTCGCGCCATGCGGCACGCAGACGATGATCTTGGGCTTGGAGAAGGTCGTGCGCTTATGCACCTTGCGGATGAAATGCTTGATCATCTCTTCCGCGCTGTCGAAATCCGCGATGACCCCATCGCGCATCGGGCGGATCGCCTCGATGGAGCCGGGCGTGCGCCCCAGCATCAGCTTCGCATCCTCGCCCACGGCCAGAACCTGCTTCTTGCCGTCCTTCACATGATAGGCCACCACAGAGGGTTCGTTCAGCACGATCCCCTTGCCACGCATATAGACAAGCGTGTTCGCGGTGCCGAGGTCGATCGCCATATCCGACGAGAAGAGGCCGGTAAGAGACATGCGGAGCAAAGTCCTTCGTGAGCATGAACCACGCGCGGTCCATGGAGGTGAGGCATCGTGCAGGGCACAAGATCGTCCGTGCAGGGCACAATAAAAACAAGGCCCGCGACTCAGGCGCCACCGGCCGGGCTGCCCCATATAAAGACAGTGCGTAATCCGCGAAACCCCCGCCCCCGGCCTTGTGGCACAATTCCGCGTGTAAGCTGCGCTTTCGCGCGCGGCGGTCCGACCATTGCGGCGAAGACAGCACGACGGTTGCGGCGACAGTTGCGGCAAACCCGCCGCTGCGCTAGGGCGGAGTCATGCCAAGATATGCTTTGAAGATCGAATATGATGGCGGGCCGTTCGCCGGCTGGCAGCGGCAGGCGCAGGGGCAGGCTTCTGTTCAAGCGGCGATTGAGGCCGCGCTTGCGCGGCTGGAGCCGGGGCCCCATACCATCGCCGCCGCTGGACGCACCGATGCGGGCGTGCATGGCACGGGTCAGGTTGCGCATTGCGATCTGGCCAAGGACTGGAATCCGTTCCGACTGTCAGAGGCGCTGAACTGGCATCTGAAGCCTGCACCTGTCGCCGTGGTGCAGGCGGTGCGGGTCGCGGACGATTTCCACGCGCGTTTCTCGGCCATCGAGCGGCGCTATACCTTCCGGCTGGTCAGCCGCCGCGCGCCGGTGACCCATGACAGGGGGCGGGTCTGGCAGGTTTTGAACCGGCTGGATGTGCAGGCGATGCGTGCGGCTGCGGCGCATCTGGTCGGGCATCACGATTTCACCACCTTCCGCTCCACCATGTGTCAGGCGAAATCGCCGGTGAAATCCATCGACGAGATCGCCATCGAGGACCTGCCCTATCCGGGCGGCGCCGAGATCCGCTTTCACCTGCGGGCGCGCAGCTTCCTGCACAATCAGGTGCGCTCCATCGTCGGCACGCTGGAACGCGTCGGAGCCGGGTCATGGGTGCCCGAGGATGTGCAGCGCGCGCTGGAGGCGCGTGACCGCGCCGCCTGCGGCCCGGTCTGCCCGCCGCAGGGCCTCTATCTGACCGGGGTCGGGTATCCGGCGGATCCTTTCGCAAGCTGATATCGTCAGGACTTTGGCAGTCAGAGGCGAAACTGGCGTTTACCGGCTGAGATCGTCAGACGCTTTCGGGAGCCGACACTGTTCGGCCCCTGCTAAACCTGAAACCCCTCCCCTTTAACAAGCTGACACCGCCGGCCCATTGCAGGCCGGCGGATCCGGGGGGGGTCAGCTCAGGTGATCGACCAGGATCGCAAGGCCGATGGCGGTCAGGGCAAAGCCGCCAACCACCTCGGCGATGCGGCCAAAGCGGCTTCCGATCCGGCGGCCCAGCAACATGCCCATCGTGCTCATGCTCATGGTGGCAAGGCCGATGGCCAGGGCCACGATGACGATGTTGACGTTCAGGAAGGCCAGCGACACCCCCACCGCCATCGCATCGATCGAGGTGCCGACCGCCGTCGCGATCAGCGTCCAGCCCGTGCCGCCGCCCGCACCCGCATCAGAGGTGGTTTCCACCTTTCGGGTCAGCGCTTGCCAGACCATATGCAGCCCGACCATGGCCAGCAGGCCAAAGGCGATCCAGTGGTCAAACTTGTCGACATGGTCATTGGCGACCGAGCCGATGCCCCAGCCGATCAGCGGGGTGATCGCCTCGATCACGCCGAAGACCGCGCCTGCACGCAAGGCGGGGCCAAAGCGCATCTGACCGGCCTGCGCGCCACGGCCAACGGATGCGATGAAGGCGTCGACAGACATGCCGACGGCCAGAACGCCGATGGAAATCGGGGTCATGGGATATTCCTTGAATCAGGGCATGGACCGGACGGTATCAGCATCCCGCCCGCAGGATACCTCCGCCACGGTCTCGCAAGGCCCCTTGGGCCGGACGCACCACGCGGACACCGCCCGCGAGCCTGTTGACACGTCACCCGCCTGCCATACTGGTTGGCGGTCGCTACTCCCCGATAGGGATTGCATAGGAGGTTCAAGGATTCGGGTCAACCGCTGCGCCGCAGCAAAAGGGCGCCACCCGGCTGGATGACGCCTTTTTGTATTTCACGATTTCTTTTGGAAATCCGTTACTTGATCAGATCACCGGCCAGACCGCGATCGATCAGGGCAATGCTTTCCTCGATGCCATACAGCGCGATGAAGCCCCCGAAACGCGGCCCGTCCGAGGCACCAAGCAGCACCTCATACAGCGCCTTGAACCAGTCACGCAGCGGCTCGAACCCGTGATCCTTGCCAATGGCGAAGACCATGGTCTGCAACGCCTCGTCATCAAGGCCACCGTCCCATGCCGCCAGCCGCGCCCGCAGATCAAGCATCGCTGCGCGTTCCTGATCGCTGGGCAGGCGGAATGCCCGTGTCGGCGCGATCCGGTCTGCGAAATAGCGCACGGCAAAGCCCGCGGCCGCATCCAGATCGGGATTGCCTTCGGGGCTGGCCTCGGGCGCATAGCGCTTGATGAAGCCCCAAAGGCCCTTCGCATCGGTCGCCCCCGCCACAGATGCCAGATTGAGCAGCATCGAGAACGGCACCACCATCTTCGATTCCGGCGGGTTGCCGCCATGGATATGCCAGACCGGGTTGTTGACCTGCTGATCCACATCCTGCGTGGGATAGGCGCGCAGCTGCTGGTGATATTCATCCACCGCGCGCGGGATCACGTCGAAATGCATCCGCTTCGCCGTCTTCGGCTTCTGATACATGAAATAGGACAGGCTCTCGGTCGAGGCATAGGTCAGCCATTCGTCAATCGTCAGGCCATTGCCCTTGGATTTGGAGATCTTCTGGCCCTGATCGTCGAGAAACAGTTCATAGGTGAAATGCTCGGGCTTCTTGCCGCCCAGCACTTCGCAAATGCCGTCATAGATCGGTGTATTGGTGGAATGGTCCTTGCCATACATCTCGAAATCGACACCAAGCGCCGCCCAGCGGGCCCCGAAATCGGGCTTCCATTGCAGCTTCACATGGCCGCCAGTGACCGGCAGCGTCCATTCGCGGCCATCCTCGTCATCGAAAGTGATGGTATGGTTGACCGGATCGACGTTTTTCATCGGCACATACAGCACGCGGCCGGTTTCCGGGTGGATCGGCAGGAAGCAGCTATAGGTTTGCTGGCGTTCCTCGCGCAAGGATTTCAGCATGATCGCCATGATCGCATCATAGCGCTCGCAGCACAGTTTCAGGATCGCGTCGAACTGGCCGGATTTGTAGAATTCAGTGGCCGAATAGAACTCGTATTCGAACCCGAACGTATCAAGGAACCGCCGCAGCATCGCATTGTTGTGATGGCCGAAGCTGTCATATTCGCCATAGGGATCGGGCACAGAGGTCAGCGGCTTTTGCATATGCTGGCGCAGCATCTCTTGCTGCGGCACGTTTTCCGGCACCTTGCGCATCCCGTCCACGTCATCCGAGAAACAGATGAGCCGGGTCGGGATATCCGAGATCACCTCGAAGGCGCGGCGGATCATCGTGGTGCGCGCGACCTCGCCAAAGGTGCCGATATGGGGCAGCCCCGAGGGGCCATAGCCGGTCTCGAACAGGACATAGCCCTTTTCCGGTGCCTTCTTTTCGTAGCGCTTGGCGATCTTGCGGGCCTCTTCAAAGGGCCAGGCTTTCGATTTCATCGCGGCGTCACGAAGGGCGGACATCGGCGGATCCTCTCAGTTGGCGGGCCCCATGCCCGCGCAGAACCTGCCTCTCCTATTGCCGCCCCTGCCGCGCGTCAATATTCTCAAGGTCCGAAACACCTTTCAAGGAAGCCCCGCCGTGCCCGATACGCCCCCCTCCCTGTCGCCACAGGATGCGCTGATTGCCGTGATGATCGCGGCCTCGGCCAGCGACGAGCATATGCGCACGGCCGAGCTGGTGGCGATCCAGCGCATGGTGAACCACATGCCGGTCTTTGCCGATTACGATGCCGACCGCATTCGCAGGGTCAGCCAGACGGTGCTGGATCTGTTCGAGGTCGAGGAAGGTCTGGATGCGCTGTTCGGTCTGATCCGCGACGGGCTGCCCGAGCGGCTCTATGAGACCGCCTATGCCCTGGCCTGCGACGTGGTCACTTCGGATGGGCGCCATACCGAAGCCGAGCTGCGTATGTTGGAAGAGATCCGGCACGAGCTGAATATCGATCGCCTGCACGCGGCTGCGATCGAATGGGGCACCCGCGTGCGGCATTTGCTGCCATGAGCGCGGTCGCCCTGTTTGGCGCAGGCGCAAGCCTTTGGCCGGAATATGAGAAGCATCTGCGCCAGGCGATCCAAGCCGCGGCACCAGATGTTCAACTGGTGACCGAGGCCGCGCCCGAGACGGTCGATTTCATCATCTATGCGCCGGGCAGCCCGTTGCAGGATTTCAGCCCCTATACCAAGTGCAAGGCGGTGCTGAACCTCTGGGCCGGGGTGGAGCGGATCGTGGGCAACCCCACCCTCACCCAACCGCTCTGCCGCATGGTGGACCCCGGACTGACCGAGGGCATGGTTGAATATGTCACAGGCCATGTGTTGCGCCACCATCTGGGCATGGATCGCTATATCCTTGGCGCGCCGGGCTGGAATCAGATCGTCCCCCCCTTGGCGCGCGAACGCCCCGTGGCGGTGCTGGGTCTGGGGGAGCTGGGTCTGGCCTGCGCCCGCGCCTTGAAGGGCCTGAATTTCGCGGTCGAAGGCTGGAGCCGCAGCGAAAAGGCCGGCCTCGACATCCCCGCCCATCATGGCGAAGCCGGGCTGGAGGCGCTGCTGCGCCGGGCCGAGATCGTGGTGACGCTGCTGCCACGCACGGCCGAGACCGAGAACCTGCTGAATGCGACCCGCCTTGGCTGGCTGCCCAAGGGTGCCGCGCTCATCAATCCGGGTCGCGGGCCGCTGATCGACGATGACGCGCTGCTGGCGGCGCTGGATAGCGGTCAGGTCGGCCATGCCACGCTGGATGTGTTCCGGGTGGAGCCGCTGCCCGAGGATCACCCGTTCCGCCATCATCCGCGCGTGACCGTGACCCCGCATATCGCCGCCGACACGCGCGCCAGTTCGGCCGCCCGGGTGATTGCCGAAAACATCCGCCGCGGCGTGGCGGGTGAGGCCCTGCTGCATCAAGTCGACCTTCGCCGCGGCTACTGAGACTTGATCCGCGCCCGCGATTTTTAGCCTGACAACCGCCTCGCTCGGCAGCGGTCGCAGAACTGCCCTATGCCTGCCATATCTGGCGGCCAAGGCAGGCCAGACCATGGGCAAGCCAGCCCGTGGTCTGCTAAAGGATGCCGATGCCACACCAACTTTTCTGGAAGATCCCGTTCTGCGGTCTCATCGTCCTGCTTGTCCTGCTTCTTCTGCTGGATCAGCAGGTGAGACGCCGCGATGCCGCCCTTATGCTGCCAATCCTTGAACTGCCATCCCAGCCCGGAGCACAACCCGGCGCTTTGACCGAACGCATCCTGGCCGGCTTCGATCAGCCCCTTCCCGACCATCCTTCCTATTCCCCTTCCAGGCGGATTCGCGCGCTTGCTCCACCACGTCACCTCTGGCATGGGCTGCGCCCCCGCACCGCCCATGTGTTCAGACCCGATGGCATGTCCGGCCCACGCCCGCTCATCCTGCTGTTCCACGGTGCCGGGCGTGACGGGTTGAGCCAGATTGAGATGTGGGAGGCCACTGCCCGTCGCCACGGCCTCATCCTGCTCGCCCCCAATTCCGCCGATGACACCTGGGCGACCGACCATCCTGAACCAGCCCTGCTGCTCCGGCTGATCGAGGATCTGACCGCCGAAACCCCGATCGACCGCAACCGCATCTTCCTGTTCGGCCATTCCGACGGGGCCGCCATGGCGCAGATCCTGCTCAACCGCAGCGCGGGCCCCTGGCGTGCCGCCGCGCTTCATGCCGGCGGCATCCAGCGTGGTGCCATGCAGCCCGCCACAGAGCCGAAACCTATGCGCCTGTATGCCGGTGCGCTGGACAGCACCTTCCCGCCAGCCTTGTTGCGCGACAGGGTTGCGCGCCCGATGGCCGAACTTGGCCATCCGACCGAGTTCCTGCTGCTCCCCGGCCACACGCATTGGTTCTACGATGCCGGGCCGCGCATCGCCGAACATGCCTGGATCTGGATGGCCAGCCTTGCGGAGCCGCACTGATGCCCTTGCGAATAACGCACCTAAGCGTGAACGCCTTGTCGTCGTCCGCGCGAGTGACTATCCTTCCCCTTGCGCTTTCCTGCGCATGATGGAGCCTTGATGTCAGAGATTGTGGCCAAGGGCTGAGCCCCGGCCTTTCGAGGGGCAAGCCGATCCGGCGGGCAGCGGCCTGACCGGATGATTTTGCCTGATCATCGGACATCTTCCCATGAATATTTCCAGATCCGAACAGCGGGTTCTGCACGCCTTGGCGCAAGGCGGCCATATCCTGCATGAGCGTGGCGGCGACAGCCGTCGCATCACCGAAATCCTCTGCGTGACCCGCGATGGCTTCATCCTGTCGGATTGCAGCCTGGCCGTTTTCCAGCGGCTGCGCGCCAAGCGGCTGATCGCCTCGGCCGATGGCGCGCCATACCGGATCACCCGGCTGGGGCGGCAATCGGTGCGGGCGCAGCCCGACAACCGCTAGCCTCGTGACACCTCGGCGGGCTGCGATTTTTCGTCGAAAAATCGTGGCCCCCTACCGGGGTTCAGCGCAAACGGCGGAAAAAGCGCGAGCGGTCGTATAGCGCCTCCAGCCGTTTCAGGCGGGCCTCGGTCTCGCTCCATGTCAGGGTCTGCACGGCGGCCAGCAGGGTCTCGACCAGCACGGTGATGGAAACCATGCTGTCCCAGGCGCTTGGGGCCTCGACATAGGCCGACAGCGTGTGGCGGGCATGTTGCGCGGCCGGGCTGATCCAGCGGTCGGTGATCAGCACCACCTCGGCCCCCTGTTCCACCGCCAGTTCCACCAGTTGCAACACCGAGTTCTCGTAGCGGCGGATGTCGAACACCACCAGCACATCGCCGCGTTTCATATCCAGCAGCGCGGGCGGCCATGTATTGGACAGGCCCGACAACAGCGCCACCTCGCGCCGGATCACCTTCATCAGCGTGACGAAGTAATCGGCCTGCGCATGGGTGATGCGCCCGCCGATCGCATAGACCGCGCGGGCCGGATCGGCCAGCAGCGCCGCCGCCGCATCAAATTCCGCATGATCGATCTGGCCCAGCGTTGCCTGCAGATTGCCCACCACCGCATCGGCAAAGCGGTTCAGGATATGGGTATCGGGGGCCCCGCCGGTCCAGCGGTCATGCTTGACCAGAGGCGAGACCAGCATCGCCTCTACCTCCAGCCGCAGCGCCGCCTGCATATCGGGATAGCCCTTGAAACCCAGCTTCTGGCACAATCGCACCACCGTCGGCGTCGACACCTCGGACGCCTTGGCCAGCGCGGTGATGGAGCCGAGCGCCGCGACGGGGTAGTTCTTCAGAATATGGGTGGCCAATTGCCGTTCAGCGCGGGTCAGATCCGGCAGCGCCGCGCGCAAATGCGCCTCGACGCCGACCGCCGGGCCGATTTCGCCGCCCGTATCAGAGCCTGCCGCCATGCCGATTCCCCCATCCGCGCAGTCCTCGCGCTGTCTTACTGTGCATCGGTTTTGGAAAACTTTGTAACAGAAATCTTTCCGCCGAAAAAATCTTGACAGAAGCGCGCGGGCAGAGAACGCTGGACACAACAACAGGGATGACTCGCAGCAATGACTGCACCGATAGCCGACAACATGGGGCGCTTTGCCCCCGTGGTTGAGGGTCGCGACCGGCGGGGGGATCTCATCCTCGTCTGCGACCATGCCGCCAATGCCTTTCCCGCCCCCTGGGGCGACCTTGGCCTGTCAGACGACCAGCGCCGCGCCCATATCGCCTGGGATCCGGGCGCGCTTGGCCTGATGCGTGGGCTGGCCGCCCGCATGGATGCGGCTTGCGTTCATGCCACCGTCAGCCGCTTGATCTATGATTGCAACCGCGCCCCCGATATGGCCGGGGCGATGCCCGCCCGATCCGAGGTGCATGATATTCCCGGCAATGCCGCGATCTCACCCGAAGACCGGCTGGCCCGCACAAGGGCGGTCTACCAGCCCTTCCACGCCGCGCTGCACGATCTAATCGCGGACCGCATCGCGCTTGGCCGCCGCCCGGCGATCATCACCGTCCACAGCTTCACGCCCGTCTATCACGGCGTAGCCCGCGCGGTGGAGTTCGGGGTGATCCATGATGCCGATCCTGCGCTTGCGCAATCGATCGTCGCCGAGGCCCGCGCCCGAACCCGCCTGAACACCGATCTGAACGCGCCCTATTCGGCCGCCGATGACGTGACCCATACGCTGCGCCTGCAGGCCACGCCTTACGGGCTGTCCAATGCCATGCTGGAAATCCGCAACGACCTGATCGCCACCCCCGAGGCCGAGGCCAGTATGGCTGACACCCTCGCCCCTGTCCTCTCTGCCGCTCTGGCCCGTCTCAAGGAGGCTTGAATGCCCGCCTGGTGCCTTGCCTTCGTCCGGATCGTCGATGCCGTCAACTATCGGATCGGCCGCATGGCGATGTATCTTTTCTTCGCCCTGATGGGGATCCTGATGTGGTCCGCCATCTCCAAACAGCTGTTCAACCCCTCACTCTGGACGCTGGAAATGGCGCAGTTTGCCATGGTCGCCTATTACATTCTGGGTGGCCCCTATGCGATGCAGATGGGCCAGCAGGTCCGCATGGATCTGTTCTATGCGCGGTGGAGCCCCCGCCGACAGGCGCTGACCGATGCGATCACCGTCATCGCCCTGCTGATCTATCTGGCGGTGATGATCTGGGGTGCCTGGGACAGTCTGGTCTATTCGCTGCAACTGAAATGGCCTGATGGTAGTCTGCTGCCGCAGATCGGGCGGCTGGAGCGATCCCCCACCGCCTGGCGGCCCTGGCTCTGGCCGATCAAGCTGACATTGTTCATCGGCTTCTTGCTGATGCTGCTGCAATCACTGGCCTTTCTGATCCGTGACATCGCAACGCTGCGCGGGGTGCATATCCCCGGCGCGCATCTCCATTCCGAGCCCCAGACTGAGGACGCCGCCTGATGCCACAGGAAATGATCGCCCTTCTGATGTTCTCGACCATGCTGGTACTGATGATTACCGGCCAGCGGGTCTTTGCGGTGATTGGCGTCGTGGCCGTCATCGCCTCGCTGGCACTTTGGGGCACCGGCGGGCAGGCCATGGGCTTTTCCGCTGCGATGAAGCTGATGAAATGGTATCCGATGCTGACGCTGCCCATGTTCGTCTTCATGGGCTATGTCATGAGCGAAACGCGGCTGGCCGAAGATCTTTACAAGATGTTCCATGTCTGGTTCGGGCCGATCCCCGGCGGGCTTGCCATCGGCACGCTGCTGTTGATGGTGCTGATCTCGGCGATGAACGGGCTGTCGGTCGCGGGCATGGCCATCGGTGCCACCATCGCTTTGCCAGAACTGGTGCGGCGCGGCTATGACAAGCAGATGATTTCCGGCGTCATTCAGGCCGGATCCTCGCTTGGCATCCTGCTGCCACCTTCGGTCGTTCTGGTGCTTTATGCGATGATCGCCCGCGCGCCGGTGTCTGATCTCTGGCTTGCCGGCATCATGCCGGGACTGATGATGGCCGCGATCTTCCTGATCTATGTGGCCGTGCGCTGCTGGTTGCAGCCGCAGCTTGGCCCGCCCGTCCCGCGCGAAGAACTTGCAGGTGTCACTTGGGGCCACCGCATTGCGCTGCTGCGTGAAGGGGCGCTGCCGCTGATCATCTTTGCCACCATGATGGTTCCCTTCGTCAAGGGCTGGACCAGCCTTGTCGAAAGCTCGGTTCTGGGCGTGGTGACCACGGTGATCGCCGCCGTTCTGAAACGCCGCTTCACCCGCAAGGTGCTTGAGGTCGCGCTGCGCAACACGCTTGGCATTTCCTGCATGTTCATGTGGATCATCCTTGCCGCGCTGTCCTTTGGGGCGGTGTTCGATGGCCTAGGTGCGGTCAAGGCGATCGAGACGCTGTTTGTCGGCGAACTTGGTCTCAGCCCATGGACGATCCTGATCCTGATGCAGCTGACCTTCCTCATCATGGGGATGTTTCTGGATGACACGGCCATGCTGGTCATCGTGGCACCGCTTTATGTGCCGCTGGTGGCCCAGCTCGATCTGGGCATCCCGAAGGATCAGGTGCTGATCTGGTATGGTGTGCTTTACACCATCACCTGCCAGATCGCCTATCTGACGCCGCCCTTCGGCTATAACCTGTTCCTGATGCGGGCCTTTGCGCCACCCAGCTTTACCATGGGTGATATCTACAGATCGGCCCTGCCGTTCTGCGGGCTGATGCTGATCTCGCTGATCATCATCGGTGCGTTCCCCGAGATCGCGCTTTGGCTGCCGGAATATCTGAAGACAAAATAAGCCAGGCGGGGCGGGCCAAACCGCCTCCATCCCATTCCCTTTCACCAACGGAGGCCCATCATGACGACAAGACGGAAGTTCCTGACAACTGGCGCGCTGGCCGGTGCCGCATCCCTTGCCGCCCCTGCCGTGGTCCGCGCCCAGGCGCCGATCAAATGGCGGATGCAGACCTATGCGGGGGCCGCCCTTGGGGCAGAGGTGGTAAAGCCCGCCATCGAGGCCTTCAACCAGATCGCGCAAGGCCAGATGGAGATCGAGCTGTATTATGCCGACCAGCTGGTCCCTACGGCCGAGCTGTTCCAGGCCATGCAGGCCGGCACCATCGACTGCGTGCAATCCGATGATGACAGCATGGCGTCCCCCACCGAAGTAACGGTGTTCGGCGGCTACTTCCCGCTGGGCCTGCGCTATTCGCTGGATGTGCCCGCGCTATTCAACAAATACGGCCTGAAGCAGATCTGGGAAGAGGAATACGCCGCTGTCGGCGTCAAGCATATCTCGGCGGGCTCGTGGGATCCCTGCCACTTCTCGACCAAGGATCCGATCAACAGCCTGGCCGATTTGCAGGGCAAGCGGGTCTTCACCTTCCCCACCGCCGGGCGCTTCCTCAGCCAGTTCGGCGTGGTGCCGGTCACCCTGCCCTGGGAGGATATCGAAGTCGCGATGCAGACCGGCGAGTTGGACGGCATCGCATGGTCGGGCATCACCGAAGTTTACACCGTGGGCTGGTCGAACGTGACCAACTACTTCCTGACCAACAACATTTCCGGCGCCTGGATCGGGCATTTCTTCGCCAATATGGATCGCTGGAACGCCCTGCCCTCGCATCTGCAAAAGCTGCTGGAAGTGTGTTTCGAGCAGTCGCATTACTATCGCCAGCACTGGTATTGGGCGGGCGAGGCCGATCTGCGGATCAATGGCGGCAAGCTGCAACTGACCACCATCCCCGCCGAGGAATGGAAGACGGTCGAGGATGCCGCATCGGTGTTCTGGGACGAGATCGCGGCCGAGTCCGAGGTCAAGGCCAAGGTCGTGGCCATCATCAAGCAGTATAACGATGTCATGCGCAAGGCGGGCCCGCCCTACCGCTACTGACACCATCGTCACAGGCCGGGGGCGGGCATTGCGCGCCCCCGCGCCAGAATATATGATCAAATTCTGGCCACATCTGAGGGCCGGGGGGAGGAACAAGAGATGGAAAAGGTCACGCGCCCCTGCTGCTGGCCCCGAAAGCCCGAGTTCGGCGGCGGATCGATCCGCGCCCGCCTGAACCGCTTTCCCCTTCTCTGACATCAAGAGGCCGCTATGCCCGCCAATCTGACCCTCGACACCCTGAAAGCCGCCGTCACCGCCGGTGACATCGATACCGTTGCCGTCTGCCTTGTGGATATGCAGGGCCGCCTGATGGGCAAACGCTTCGTCGCGCATCACTTCCTTGATGCCTATGACGAGACGCATTGCTGCAATTACCTGCTCGCCACCGATATGGAGATGTATACGGTGCCGGACTATGAAAGCACGTCCTGGGCCGCAGGCTATGGCGATTACGTCATGAAGCCCGACCTTTCGACGCTGCGCCGCCTGCCCTGGGCCCCGGGCACCGCGATGGTGATGTGTGACGTGCTGGACCACCACACCCATGAACCCGTGCCGCACGCGCCGCGCTCGGTGCTGAAACGTCAGGTCGAACGCGCCAAGGCCATGGGCTTTGACGCCATGATGGCGACCGAGCTGGAGTTCTTCCTGTTCGACGAGACGTTCTCGGATCTGTTCGACCGGGGCTTTCCGCTGCCCACGCCCAAGGCGCGCCACAATGTCGATTATTCGATCTGGGGCACCTCTGCCGATGAGCCGATCATGCGCGAGATCCGCAACAGCCTTTGGGCGGCGGGCATCCCGATCGAATGCTCCAAGGGTGAGGCCGATGCCGGTCAGGAAGAGGTGAACGCGAAATATTCCGACGCGATGGACACGTCGGACATGCACGCCATCATCAAACTGGCCTGCAAGCAGATCGCGCAGAAGCACGGCGCCTCGGTCACCTTCATGGCCAAGTATGACCATCGCAAGGCCGGGTCTTCCAGCCATATCCACCAATCGCTCTGGCAGGATGGCAAGCCTGCCTTCATGGACAAGGCGGACAGCCATGGCATGAGCGCGCTGATGAAGCAGTATATGGCGGGGCAACTGGCCCATGCGGCGGAAATCACCTATTTCCTCGCGCCCTATGTCAACAGCTACAAGCGGTTCGTGGTCGGCATGTTTGCCCCGACCAAGGCGGTCTGGTCCTGTGACAACCGCACCGCCGGCTTCCGCGTCTGCGGTATGGGCAGCAAGGCCGTCCGGGTGGAATGCCGCATTGGCGGGGCTGATCTGAACCCCTATCTTGCCTGTGCCGCGCTGCTGGCGGCAGGGCTTGACGGTATCGACAAGAAGATGGAGCTGGAGCCCGAAATGACGGGCGACATGTATGGGGCCGAAGGCGTGCGCGAGATCCCGAATACTTTGGGGGCGGCGGCGGCGGCGCTGAAAGGTTCGGCCATGCTGCGCGCGGCCTTTGGCGACGCTGTGGTTGACCATTATGCCCGCGCGGCGGAGTGGGAATTGTCTGAACAGAACCGCGTCGTGACCGATTGGGAACGCCAGCGCGGCTTTGATCGCGCCTGAGACACAGAGCTTCAGGGAAAGCAGCCACCGGGCTGCCCCCAAACGATTGAACCGGCGCGGCACACGCGCCATGCAAGGACGAAGACCATGAAACCCATTCAACTGATCTCGCCGGTCGACGGCTCGGTCTGGCTGGAGCGTCAGCCGCTGTCGCGCGAGGATGCCTTTGCCGCCGCTGCCCGCGCGAAAGCCGCGCAAAAGGCCTGGGCTGCCCGACCGCTGGAGGAGCGTATCGCGCTGGTGAAGGCCGGTGTCGCGAAGCTCATGGACATCAAGGACACGCTGGTCGAAGAACTGGCCTGGCAGATGGGGCGCCCCACCCGCTTTGGCGGCGAATGGGGCGGCGTGAATGACCGCACCAATTACATGTCCGACATTGCGGCCGAAACGCTGGCCCCGAAGATGGTCGAAGATAGCGACCGCTTCACCCGTTACCTCGCGCGCGAGGCGGTGGGTGTGGTCTTCATCATCGCGCCCTGGAACTACCCCTATCTGACCACGATCAACACGCTGGCCCCTGCCCTGATCGCGGGCAACACGGTGGTGCTGAAACATGCCAGCCAGACCCTGAAGGTCGGCGAGCGTCTGGCCGAGGCCTTCCATGCCGCGGGTGTGCCAGAGGATGTGTTCCAGAATGTCGTGCTGGATCACGCAACGACCGAGGCGCTGATCGGGGCCCGCGCCTTCAATTTCATCAACTTCACCGGATCTGTCGGTGGCGGTGCCGCGATTGAAAAGGCAGCGGCCGGCACCTTCACCGGCACCGGGCTGGAACTGGGCGGCAAGGATCCGGGCTATGTTCGCCATGACGCCGATCTGGATGCGGCGGTGGACAGCCTGATGGATGGCGCGATGTATAATGCCGGGCAATGCTGCTGCGGCATCGAGCGCGTCTATGTCCACGCCTCGCTTTATGATGCCTTTGTGGAAAAGGCCGTGGCCTGGGTGAACGCCCTCAAACTTGGCAATCCTTTCGATCAGGGTTCGACCCTTGGCCCGATGGCGAACAAGCGTTTTGCCGCGACCGTCCGTAGCCAGATCGCCGAAGCGGTGGCGGCAGGCGCGAAAGCCCTGATCGATCCCGCCAATTTCCCCGCCGATGATGGCGGCGCCTATCTGGCCCCGCAGATCCTGGTGAATGTCGATCACTCCATGCGGGTCATGATGGAGGAAAGTTTTGGCCCGGTCGTCGGCATCATGAAGGTCTCGGGCGATGACGAGGCCATCAAGCTGATGAATGACAGCCCCTATGGTCTGACCGCATCGATCTGGACCGCGGACGCCGATGCCGCCGCCGAGATCGGCGCGCAGATCGAGACCGGCACCATCTTCATGAACCGCTGCGATTATCTGGACCCGGCTCTGTGCTGGACCGGCTGCAAGGATACCGGGCGCGGCGGATCGCTGTCCTTTCTTGGCTTCTATTCGGTCACCCGGCCGAAATCCTACCATCTGAAAAAGGTGACCAAATGACCGCGCATAATGTTCCGAACCGGAACTGGTCCTATCCGACCGCCATCAAGTTCGGCGTGGGCCGTATCTCGGAACTGGCGGGCCACTGCATGGCCCATGGCATCACCAAGCCGCTTTTGGTGACCGACCGCGCCTTGGCCAGCCTGCCGATCACCGCCGAGGCTTTGGCCGTGCTGAAGGCGGCCGGTCTGGGCGATGCGCTGTTCAGCCAGGTCGATCCGAACCCCAACGAGATCAACATGGCCGAAGGCATCGCCGCCTACCGCGCCGGGGGTCATGACGGTGTCGTGGCTTTTGGTGGCGGCTCGGCGCTGGATCTGGGCAAGATGATCGCGCTGATGGCGCATCAGCGCGCCGATCTGTCGGTCTGGGACCTGGAGGATATCGACGATTGGTACACCCGCGCCGATGCTGACGCGATTGCGCCGGTGATCGCCGTGCCAACCACCGCCGGAACCGGGTCTGAAGTGGGCCGCGCGGGCGTGCTGACCAACAGTGCAACCCACAAGAAGAAGATCATCTTCCATCCCAAGCTGATGCCGGTGGTCACGATCTGCGATCCGGCGCTGACGGTGGGGATGCCGAAATTCATCACCGCAGGCACCGGGATGGATGCCTTGGCCCATTGCCTTGAGGCCTATTGCAGCCCGTTCTACCACCCGATGTCGCAGGGCATCGCGCTGGAAGGGATGCGGCTCGTGTTTGAAAATCTGCCCAAGGTCTATGACAACCCGAACGACCTTGATGCCCGCGCCCATATGATGAGCGCGGCCGCCATGGGCGCGGTTGCCTTCCAGAAGGGTCTGGGTGCGATCCATTCGCTGTCGCATCCGATTGGGGCGGTCTACAACACCCATCACGGCACCACCAATGCCGTGGTCATGCCGATGGTGCTGGATTTCAACCGTAGCGCCATCGAGGAGCGGATTGAAAAGGCCGCAGCTTACCTCGGCATCGCGGGCGGCTTTGACGGTTTCCGCGCCGCGATCATGGATCTGCGCAGCAAACTTGCCATCCCGGCCAACCTAACCGCGATGGGGGTCGAGGCCGCACGCCTGGACGAGCTGACCGAGATGGCGCTGGAAGATCCGTCCTGCGGTGGCAACCCGATTGAAATGACGCGCGAAAATACCCGTGCGCTGTTTGCCGCCTGCATGTAAGGCAGGATGTGACATGGCAGCGGCCGGGCGGAATGGATCCGCCCGGCCCCCGCCCGAGGGACATGATGACCGAACACCATAGCAGCGAGATCGCCGTCATCGGCGCGGGCGTTATTGGCATGGCCTGCGCCCTGCAATTGGCGCAGGATGGCAAGCGCGTGGTGATCGTCGACCCGGGTCAGCCCGGTATGGGGGCCTCATATGGCAATGCGGGCACGATTGCCGATTATGCGGTGCAGCCGGTCGGCACACCCGAAGTGCTGAAAAACCTGCCCTCGCTGCTGTTCGACCGCAACTCGCCTTTGTCGATCCGCCATGCCGCGCTGCCGACGCTGGCACCCTGGCTGCTGCGCTTTGCCCGCCAAAGCCTGCCGGGACCAGCCGCCCGCAATGCACAGGCGATCGCCGCCCTTGTGGCCAGCGCCAATGCCTCATGGAAAGGTTTTGCGACCGAGATCGGCGCGGAGCGGCTCTTGCGCCATGAGGGGTGCCTTTACCTTTACGAAACCGCGGGCGCCTTCCGCGCCGCCGGAAAGGATATGGCCGCGCGCAAGGCGCTTGGCATCACGGCGGAGCTGCTGCGCCCGGATGAGATTGCCGCGATGGAGCCGGGCCTGCCACCGCTGGAAGGCGGTGCCGCCTTCTTTCCGCAGGCGGTGTTCCTGTCCGATCCCGGCGCGGTGATGGGCCTGCTGGCCGCCCGGCTGGCGGCCCTTGGCGTGCCGCATCTGACCTTCGCGGCGCAAAGCCTGAAACGCGGCCCGGCGGGGGTGACCGTGGAGGCACCGGGATGGCATCTGCACGCCCGTCATGTGGTTCTGGCCACCGGCGCGCATGGCCGGGCGCTGGCGCTGCAGGCGGGTGACCGGGTGCCGCTGGAGACCGAGCGCGGCTATCACGTCGAATGGGAGATGGAGCGCCCGCGCCTGACCCGCCCGGCCTGTCCGACCAGCCGGGGGTTCTATCTCTGCCCGATGACGGGCCGCTTGCGGGTTGCGGGCACCGTGGAGCTGGGCGGACTGACGGCCCCGCCCTCGCCCCACCGTATCAACCGGCTGGTCAAGGGCGCGCAGGCGATCTTCCCCGATCTTGGGCCACCGACCCGCGACTGGATGGGCTTCCGCCCCTCCATGCCCGACAGCCTGCCGGTGATTTCCCCCTCCAGGGCAGGGCGCGACGTGATCCATGCCTATGGCCATGGCCATATCGGCTTGACTTTGGCCCCGATCACGGCACGGATCGTCGCGGATATGATTGCGGGACGGCAGCCGGAACTTGACGTATCCCCCTACCGGGTGACGCGGTTTTAGACCCCGCCCCCGGGGCTGCGCGCCCCGGACCCGCGGAGTATTTGGACAATCAGCAAAGGAATTTCTTCATGGCGCGCAAGGCCTTCGTCACCGGATCGGCCGGGTTCATCGGCTTTCACCTGTGCCAGCGGCTTCTGGCAGAGGGCTGGGAGGTGCTGGGGCTGGATGCAATTTCGGATTACTATGACGTGCGCCTGAAACAGCGCCGCCACGCCATGTTGAGCCAGAAGCCGGGTTTTCGCGCGGTGGAGGGGCTGTTGGAGACACCCGGCCTGCTGCGCGGCTTGATGGAGGAGTTTCGACCCGATGTGGTGGTGCATCTGGCCGCGCAGGCCGGGGTGCGTTACTCCATCGATGCGCCGCGTTCCTATGTCGAGTCCAACCTGATCGGCACATTCGAAGTTCTGGAGGCTGCGCGCGCCTTTCCCCCCCAGCATATGCTTCTGGCCTCCACCAGTTCGGTCTTCGGGGCGAATACCGAGATGCCCTATGCGGAAACGCATAAGGCCGATCACCAGATGAGCTTCTATGCCGCCACCAAGAAGGCGACCGAGGCGATGGCGCATAGCTATGCCCATCTCTATGATCTGCCGGTGACGATGTTCCGGTTTTTTACCGTCTATGGTCCATGGGGCCGCCCCGATATGGCCCCCTATAAATTCACCCGGGCGATCCTGAATGGTGAGCCCATCGATATCTACAATCACGGCGACATGCAGCGTGACTTTACCTTCATCGATGATCTGGTGGTGGGCATTGCAAGGCTGATCGACGCCGTGCCCGGCACCGAACCTGTCGGCGATTTTGACAGCCTGTCCCCTGTTGCACCGTGGCGCGTGGTGAATATCGGCAATGGCGCGCCGGTGCCCTTGATGGATTTCGTCGCGGCCATCGAAGAGGCCACCGGGCGCCAGGCTGAAAAGGTCATGCTGCCGATGCAGCCCGGCGATGTGCCCGCGACATGGGCCGATGCAAGGCTGATCGACGCGCTGATCGGCACCCTGCCGCGCACCGATATCCGCGAGGGGATGCGCCGCTTTGTCGAATGGTATCGCGACTATTACGCGGTGTGAGCAGGGGTGCCTGGGCGTCCCTGCTGACAGGTTGCGCGTTTCACAGATTGCCGGCCTTCACAGATTCCCGGGCACAACCTGATCCGGCGGGCGATGGCCATCTGCGAAGGTCTTGATATTGATCAGGACCTTCTCGCCCATCTCGATCCGGCCCTCATGCGTGGCCGATCCCATATGCGGCAATAGCACCACATTGGACAACTCGCGCAGGCGCGGGTTGATCTCATGCCCGTTTTCGTAGACATCGAGGCCCGCCCCGGCCAGTTCCCCCGCACGCAGGCCGCGCGTCAGCGCGTTCTCGTCGATCACCTCGCCGCGCGAGGTGTTGATGACCACAGCCGAGGCCTTCATCAGCTTGAGACGCCGCGCGTTCAGCAGATGGAAGGTCGAGGGCGTATGCGGACAGTTGATCGAGACGATATCCATCCGCGCGATCATCTGGTCGAGGCTGTCCCAATAGGTCGCCTCCAGCTCCTGTTCGATATCCTCATGGACACGGCGGCGGTTGTGGTAATGGATCTGCATCCCGAAGGCGCGTGCGCGCCGCGCCACCGCCTGTCCGATCCGTCCCATGCCAAGGATGCCGAGCCTGCGGCCCCCGATGCGCCCGCCCAGGTGATCCATCGGGGCCCAGCCGCTCCAGCGGCCCGCCTGCATCTCGGCCATGCCTTCGGGCACGCGGCGCACCACACCCAGGATCAGCGCCATCACCATATCGGCGGTATCTTCGGCCCCCACACCGGGGGTGTTGGACACCAGGATCCCGCGCGAACGGGCGGTGGCCACATCGATATGATCGACCCCCGCGCCATAATTCGCGATCAGCTTCAGCCGGTCGCCCGCCTGCCCGATCACGCCCGCGTCGATCTGATCGGTGACACAGGGCACCAGCACATCACACCGCTTCACCGCCTGGACCAATTCGTCGCGGCTCATCTTCACATCCGGGTCGCGCAGTTCGACATTGAACAGCTCTTTCATGCGCGCTTCGACAACATCGGGCAGCCGCCGTGTCACGATCACGTTCAGGCGCGGTATTGCCATGCCTTCCTCCCTGGTTCGGCTGATCCGGTCTCTTCCAAATCACCCCGGTTTCCGGCAAAGTGCCGCTTGGCGGGGCGAGACACAAGACCCCGCGCAACAATGTTGCGCGCAAAGATGCATTTTGGACGGAAGGCATCCATCCAGCGTGACCGAGGACTGGAAAATGGGCATTGATATCGGGCGGACGCTGCGGAACTTTCTGATCGCCACCGCCATCGCAGGCAGCGCCGTGGCGCAGACCGAACCGGAAGGCCGCGTCGATGCGGAAGATGTCGTCGCAGCGATCGAGGCCGCAACCCGCGATCAGGCCGCTGCGGCAAGCGACGCAGTGCCGGCGGCGGATGCAACATCCGCACAAGCGGCACCGGCTGATGCAGCGGCAGAGGCCGCGCAGCGCGACCCTTCACGCGGGCAGGTCACCAACCTGCCGCTGCCCCGATTCGTCACGTTGAAAACCGATGAGGGCAATGCCCGGCGCGGTCCGGGTCTGTCGCATCGCATCGACTGGGTCTTTACCCGCGCCGGGATGCCGCTGCGTGTGACGGCGGAATACGAGAACTGGCGCCGCGTCGAGGATCAGGAGGGCCTGGGCGGCTGGGTGCATTACTCGCTGCTGTCGGGGGTGCGCTCGGTCATCATCTCGGCCGAGCTTGCGGATTTTCGCGCCAGCGCAGACACCGATGCCGAGGTCGTGTTGCGCGCCGAGCGGGGCGTGATCGCCCGCGTGCTGCAATGCAATGAGGATTGGTGCCGCCTGACGGTGGAGGGCGAACGCGGCTGGGTCTCCAAGGCGGCGCTTTGGGGCGTGGAGCCCGGCGAAATCATCGAATAAGAACAGGCCCAGTCATGGACAGCCAGACCCGCGCGAAACTCTCCGCCGCCATTGCGTCGGTGACGGTGGCCACAACCCTTGTGATCTTGAAACTATGGGCCCTTGGCGCGACCGGGGCACTGACCATCGCCGCCTCCTTGGCCGATAGCGCGATGGATCTCTTGATGAGCCTTGGTGCCATGGCCGCGCTGATCTATGCGGCAAAGCCCGCGGATGAGGATCACAATTTCGGCCATAGCTCGGTCGAGGATCTGACCGCGCTGGCGCAGGCGCTGCTGGTCGGGGCCTCGGGCGTGCTGATCGGTTGGGCCGCGATTGCGCGACTGATCGCGCCCTCGCCGGAAACCCTGCGCGATGAGGGCACCGGGATCTTCGTCATGGTCATCTCCATGGCGCTGACCGTGGCACTGGTCTGGTGGCAGGGACGGATCGCGCGCAAGACCGGCAGCCGGGTAATCGCCGCCGACCGGCTGCATTATCTGGGGGACCTGATCCCTGCGGCCGGTGCGATCCTGTCGCTGATCGCCTCGCGCCAGTTCGGCATTGTGCAGGTTGACAGTATCGTGGCGCTGGTCGCCGCCGGGGTGCTGGCCGTCGGTGCCATCCGCATCTTCAAGGGGGCATGGGACGCGCTGATGGACCGACAGGCCCCGCCCGAGGTGATCGAGGGCATCGCCACGCTGGCACGCAACTGGCCGGGCGTCTTGGGCTTTCATGACCTGAAAACCCGCACCGCTGGCAGCCGCATCTTTGTCCACCTGCATATCGAACTGGATGGTGCCCTGACGCTGCGCGAGGCGCATGATATCGGTGCCGGGCTGCGCCGCACCATTTTGCTGGCCTATCCGCAGGCCGATGTCATCATCCACAAGGATGTCGCCGAGACCGCAGGAGCGTGAAGAATGCTGTTTGATGTAGCCGATCTGCCCGCCGCCAATGTCTATAAGCTGCTGACGGCGACCGTGACACCGCGCCCGATCGCCTGGGTCTCCACCCGCAATGGCGAAGGTGTGGCCAATCTTGCCCCCTTCAGCTTTTTCAACGTCATGGGCGACCAGCCCCCGATTGTGGCCATAGGTATCAATCAGGGCCCCAAGGGGCGGATGAAGGACAGCGCCCGCAATATCGTCGACAGCGGCGAATTTGTGGTGAACCTCGTGCCCGAGGGCTTGGCGCAGGCGATGAATCAAAGTTCCATCGATGCGCCGCCGGGTGTGTCGGAATTTGCATTGGCCGGTTTGACAGAGGCACCCGCGCGCCATGTCGCGGCACCGTTGGTCGCAGAAAGCCCGGTCAGCCTCGAATGCGTCACCCATGCCTCCCTGCTGACCGGCCCCAAGCAATTGCTGGTGGTGGGGCGGGTGCTTGCAATCCATGTCGCCGACCGTTTCGTGCTGGATGCGGGCCGCGCCCATATCGACACCCCCGCGCTTGGCATGTTGGGCCGGGGCTTTGCCACAAGCTATATCCGCACGGGCGACACATTCGAGATGCATCGCCCGAAATGGACCGAGTAAGCGCCGCTCAGGCCAGCACGAATTCCGGCGCGTAATCGACCGGGAAGTTCACCGATCGCGCAATGAAACAGACCTTGTGGATACGGTGGTGGATTTCCTCGGCCAGCGCCAGGTCGCTGCCTTGCGGCAGGGTGATCTTCGGGCGCAGCGTGGCGCTGACAAAGCGCCCCGCCCCGCCGGGGCCCACCTCACCCCGCCCCACAGGCGCATCCTCATAGCCCTGCACCGCAATCTTCGCATCGCTCGCGTAATGCAGATACCACAGCATGTGACAGGCCGAGAGGGCGGAAAGCAGCAGGTCTTCCGGGTTCATCCTGGCCGGATCGCCGCCCAGCAGCGGATCGTTGGAACAATGCACCACCGGCTTGCCCGGCACCGCGATATCCCATGTGCGGTCATAGGCGCGGTAGTTCGCGGTGCCCTCACCCCGGTTGCCGGTCCAGATCACGCGGGTCGTATAGTCATGCGCCATGTGCAGCCCTCCTTGCAGAATAGGCCGGACATAGCGCATTGCCCGCCGCGCGACGAGGCGGCTTCAGCGCCCCTTCCAGACCGGATCGCGCTTTTCAGCAAAGGCGCGCGCGCCTTCCAGCTGATCCTCGGAGGAATAGAGCCGGTCCACCGTCGCCATCTGTCGCTTGGTGATGCGGTTCAACGCATCCTGAAAGCGCAGCGCCTCAGCCTCGCGCACAACTTCCTTGATCGCGGCATAGACGAGCGGCGGCCCGCTTTCCAACAGCCGCGCCAGATCCCAGGCCTTGGGCAGCAGATCCTCGGTCGTGGTGATTTCCTTCAGGATGCCCCAACGCAGCGCCTCTTCGGCGTCGAACCACCGCCCCGTCAGCAGCAGATCCATCGCGACATGATAGGGAATGCGCTTGGGCAATTTGATCGAGGCCGCATCGGCCACCGTGCCAGAGCGGATCTCTGGCAAGGCAAAGGTCGCATTGCTCGATGCAAGGATCAAATCGCAGGAAAGGGCAAGTTCCAAGCCCCCGCCACAGCAGATTCCATTGACCGCGGCGATGACGGGTTTGTTGAGATTTGGCAATTCCTGCAAACCGCCAAAGCCGCCCACCCCATAATCGCCATCCACTGCATCGCCATCGGCGGCGGCCTTCAGATCCCAGCCAGGGCAGAAGAACTTCTCGCCCTCGGCGCGCAATATGGCCACGCGCAGGCTGTCATCATCGCGGAAGGCGCGGAAGGTCAGACCCATGATGCGGCTGGTCGCCAGATCAATCGCATTGGCCTTGGGCCGGTCCAGCGTCACTTCCAGCACCGCACCTTCGCGCCGCGTGCGAATTGGCCCCTCGGTCAGCATCTTCATCATTCCTGCGCCCTCCTGATCAATGCATCTACCGCCACGGCACCTGCGGCGCGCAGCAGGACCGGGTTGATCTCGATCTCCTCAAGCCCGGCCTCCCGTTCCATCAGCGCGCCCAACTGCCGGGCCATCGTCACCAGCGCCGCCACATCGGCGCGCGGCTTGCCGCGATAGCCATCGAGCAACGGCCAAAGCCGAAGGCCGCACAAGGCGGTCGCGATCTCATCTTCCGAGGCAGGCCAGACCAGCGTCACCGTATCGGCCAGCAGTTCCGCCGTGACGCCGCCCATGCCCAGGGTCAACGTTAGCCCGTAAACCGGATCGCGCCGCAGGCCGAGCAGCATTTCGGCCACCGCCCCCGTCACCATCTCCTCCAATAGATAGCCGGTGGCACCCGGCATCTCGGGCTGATCGTCAAGGCGCGTCACCCCCAGCCGCACCGCCCCGGCCTCGGTCTTATGGGCAAAGCCAAGCCCCTTCAGTGCGAAGGGCGCGCATAGGTTTGAGACGTCAAGCCCCGCAAGATCGGGCGCGGTGACGCCGCGCGGCACACATATCCCGGCCTTGGCCAGCAGGGCCTTGCCCTCCGCCTCATCCAGCAGAACCGTCTCGCGCGGTGGCAAGCCCGGCAGCGGTCGCCAGCCCGGTGCGGGCGGCGCCACCTGCGCGGATTTCAGTGCCTCCAGCGCGGTCTCCAGCCCCATCAGCGGCACGATGTCCTGTGCCATCAAGCCTTCCGCCCGCACCTCATCAAAGTTCTCGGGCAGCGAGGCCACCGGAAAGGCGGGCTTGCCGGTGGCCGTCTGTGCCGCCGCAATCGCATCCAGCGCGGGCTGGAAACTGGACGGGTCGCATCGATCCGGGCGCGGCGGGTCGATGATGAAGATCCCCGCATCATAACCGCCGAGCATGGTGGTGAAGACATCGGTGGTGCGCGGCCCGTCCCCCCAGATGAACGTGTGGTAATCCAATGGGTTGGAGATATGGACGATCGGCCCCAGAATCTCGCCCAGCCGGTCGGCTGCTGCCTGTGGAACGGGCGGGAAATCGATCCCGGCGGGTGCTGCCAGATCCGCCACCAACCCGGCCTCGCCGCCCGAGCAGGACAGCGAACACAGCCGGGGGCCGATCCCCGGCCCATGGATGTGGAAGATCTTCAAGGCCTCCACCAGCGCGGAGAGCGTGCGAACCTCGGCCACACCCGCTTGCCGCAGAAAGGCGGAGGAGGCCGCGCCGCCACCGGCCAAAGATGCGGTATGCGAGGCCGCCGCCGCCCGGCTCGCCTCGGTCTTGCCGGATTTTACCGCAACAATGCCCTTGCCCGCGGCCCGTGCCGCCTCGGCCAGTGCTGCAAAGGCCGGGGCGTCGTCGATCCCCTCGATATAAAGCCCAAGGGCCGTCACCCGATCATCCGCCAGCAGCGCGCCTGCCAGTTCGGCCAGCCCAACCTGCGCCGCATTGCCAAGACAGGCAACATAGGCCACCGGCAGACCGCGCGCCTGCATGGTCAGGTTCAGGATGATGTTGGAGCTTTGCGACAAAAGCGCCACGCCGCGCGCCACCCTTCTGCCACCATGCTGGTCGGGCCAGAGCAGCGCCCCGTCCAGATAGTTGATGACACCGTAGCAGTTCGGGCCAAGGATCGGCATGTCACCGGCCGCCGCCACCAGATCGTCCTGAAGATCCGCCGCGCCCGCCTCGCGCCAGCCACTTGCGAAACAGATCGCGCCCCCCGCCCCCATCGCCGCCAGCTCGCGCACCACCTCAACCGTGGCGTGCCGATTGACGCCGATGAAGGTGGCATCCGGAGCGCCTGGCAAATCGGCCAGTGTGGCATAGGCCGGCAGGCCGCCCACCGTCTCGCGTTTGGGATGCACCGGCCAGATCTCGCCGGCAAAGCCCATCTTGCGGCATTGCGCGATGACATTCTCGGCCCAGACCGCGCCAAGAACGGCGATGGTGCGGGGCCGCAAGACGCGGCTCAGATCAGGCATCATGCCTCCTTGGTGGTGCCCGCGCGGTCGACATGGCCCAGATCCCGCTCGGGCCAGACGTGATCGCGCACCAGTTGTTTCAGTTGTTTCACATCGGGAAAGCCGCCCTGCGCCTTGCGATCCCAGATCAGCGCGCCGTCCAGCGTGATCTGGAAAATCCCGCCCGTGCCCGGGATCAGCGTCACCGAGACGAGATCCTGCCCGAAGGTCGAGAGCAGCTCCTGCGCCATCCAGGTCGTGCGCAGCATCCAGTTGCATTGCGTGCAATAGGTGAAGGTGATCGCGGGGCGGCGGGGTTCGGTCATCGGGAAAGCTCTCGGCTGGGCCGGCCACCGCGCGGGCCGCATACGCCGGGGGCTGTCTGCCCCCGGACCCCCGAGGATATTTGGGAACAGATGAAGGGGAAAGGGAGACGCCCTGCCTCCAGCCAAGGAGGCAGGGAATCTTCACCTGTTACGGTCATCGGCGTCCCCGCCTGTCCCGCATGAGAAGCATCGCAAGATTCGGTTAACATTGCGTTGATCATCATCTGTTCAAAAATATCCTCGGGGGGAGGCCCCGCAGGGGCCGTGGGGGGCAGAAAGCCCCCCGCGCAACCGTTCAGCCGCCCACAGCCCGCAGCAATTCGCGCGAGATGATATGGCGCTGGATCTCGGAGGTGCCCTCCCAGATCCGTTCCACCCTCGCATCGCGCCAGATCCGTTCCAGCGGCAGATCATCCATCAGACCCATGCCACCATGGATCTGGATGGCCTCATCGGCGATCATCGCCAGAACCTCGCTTGCCTTCAGCTTGGCCATCGACATGTCGGCCTCACTCACATTGCCCTGATCGAAGCGCCAGCCGGCATCCCAGGTCAGCAGCTCCGCCGCTTTCAGCTCCATCGCCATATCGGCCAGTTTGAAGCTGACGCCCTGGAATTTGCCGATCTGCTGGCCGAACTGCTTGCGCTCGGCCGCATAAGAGATGGCATGGCCCAGCGCCCGGTCGGCGCGGCCCAGGCAGGTCGCGGCCACCTGCAATCGGGTGGCACCAAGCCAGGTATTGGCGACCTCAAAGCCCAGATGCGCCTCGCCCAGAACCTGCGCATCCGGCAGGCGGCAATTGTCAAATTCCAGCACGGCATTGGTGTAACCACGGTGGCTGACATTGCGGTAGCCCTCACGGATGGTGAAGCCCGGCGTGCCCTTGTCGACGAAGAAGGCGGTGATGCGCTTCTTCTTGCCGCGCGGGGTGTCCTCTTCGCCACTGGCCATGAAGACGATGGCAAAGCCTGCGATATCGGCATGGCTGATGAAATGCTTGGTGCCGTTCAGCACCCAGTCGCCGCCTTCGCGTTTTGCGCTGGCGGTCATGCCGCGCAGATCGGACCCCGCGCCGGGTTCGGTCATGGCGAGGCAATCCCAGGTCTCGCCCCGGATGCAAGGGAAAAGATACTTCTCGCGCTGCTCCGCCGTGCCCGCCAGCAGGATGTTGGAGGGGCGCGCCACACAGGTCCAGTGCAGCGCGTAATTCGCCCGGCCCAGCTCGCGCTCATACAAAAGCCAGGACAGGGTATCGAGACCGGCACCCCCGACCTCTTCGGGCATATTGGCGGCGTAGAGCCCCGCCGCCATCGCCTTGCCCTGGATCTCGCGGATCAGGTCCATGCGCAGATGGCCCGTGCGCTCCACCTCGGCCTCATAGGGGTAAAGCTCGGTCTCGACGAAGGCGCGCGTGGTCTCGACGATCATCTTCTGTTCGTCGGTCAATCCAAACTGCATGGGATCAGCCCTTCCGCTGGCCGGTGAAACGACCGGCGGCCTCGGGGCGCGGCAGGGCCTTATGCGCCTCGGCAATCGGGTTCAGCCGCGCCAGCACCTCGGCTGCGGCCGGACAGGTCTTGTTGGCCTTCATGTCCACATGCAGCAGCATCTGCTCAAGGCTTGCCACCACCTCATCGCCGCGCTGGATGCGGATGAAGACATGCAGCCGCTTCTCATCCGCCGCCAGAACCTGAAGGCTGCCGGTCAGTCGGTCGCCCAGCTTGCATTCGCCCAGATGCATGATGTGGGTCTCGGCGGTGTAATAGCTGTGCCCCGCCGCCACATAATCCATCCCCGCCCCAATCAACCGCAGGAAGGCATCCGAGGTTTCCGAGGCCGCGAACAAATAGCGGCTTTCCGTCATATGGCCGTTATAGTCGATCCAGCCCGGCAGGACCTGCATCTGCGCCATGACAAGCGGCGCGCCTGTGGCCCCGGCTTCATGGAAGGCGGTGGCCCGGCGGGCATCATGGTCGCGCAGCACACGGCCCGCGCCCCAGTTGCGATCCTTCAGCGCGCGCAGGAAGCCGATCAGGTTGCTGTCGCGGATGCGCTCCAGCTCGCGGATCGAATGATGCCCCGATTGCGCATCCGACTGGCCCGCGATCAGATCGACCAGCTCATCGTTGAATTCCGGCACATCGGTCAGCTTGGTCCAGGGCCATTGCAGGCAGGGGCCGAACTGCGCCATGAAATGCTTCATGCCCGCCTCGCCCCCCGCCACGCGGTAGGTCTCGAACAGGCCCATCTGTCCCCAGCGCAGGCCAAAGCCCATGCGGATCGCCTCGTCGATCTCCTCGGTGGTGGCGATGCCATCCTTCACCAGCCACAGCGCCTCGCGCCAGACCGCCTCAAGGAAACGGTCGGCGATATGCGCGTCGATCTCCTTGCGGATATGCAGGGGGAACATCCCGATCTCGCGCAGGATTTCCTTGGCGTTTTCAATTGCTTCTGCCGGGTTGGCAGGGCTTGGCACCACTTCGGCCAAGGGCAGAAGATAGACCGGGTTGAAAGGATGGGCCACGAAGATCATCCCCGGATCGGGGGCATTCTGTTGCAGCTCCGACGGCTTGAACCCGCTGGTGGATGACCCGATCAACACGCCCGGCGCCACTTGCTGGATCTGGGCAAAGACCCGGTGCTTCAGGTCCAGCCGCTCCGACACGCTTTCCTGAATGTATTCGGCACCCTCCACGGCTTCGGTCACGGTGCCCGCGAAGGACAGCCGCCCCTCGGCAGGCATCGGAACATCCGACAGCGCGGGCAGCGCCGCGCGGGCATTGGCCAGAACCTCGCCGATCTTGCGCTCCGCCTGCGGATCGGGATCGAACACCGCCACATCCCAGCCATTGAGCAGGAAGCGCGCGGCCCAGCCGCCGCCAATGACGCCACCGCCGATGATTGCCGCTTTTCTTGCCATCATGCCCTCACTTCGCCAGCGGCGCGCGTTTTTCCAGGTTCAGCTTGGTGCGCACCTCGGCCGGTGTCAGCACCCGCGCGCCCATATTGGAGATGATGGAGACCGCGCGTTCCACCAGCTGCGCATTGGTGGCCAGCACCCCCTTGTCGAGCCACAGGTTGTCCTCCAGCCCGACCCGCACATTGCCGCCCGCCAACACCGCCGCCGCCACATAGGCCATCTGGTTGCGGCCAATGGCAAAGGCGCTCCAGTTCCAATGAGAGGGCACATTGTTCACCATCGCCATGAAGGTGTTCAGATCATCCGGCGCGCCCCATGGCACGCCCATGCACAGCTGCACCAGCACCGGATCGGGGATGATCCCCTCATGCGCCAATTGCTTGGCGAACCACAGATGGCCGGTGTCAAAGGCCTCGATCTCGATCCTTGTGCCTGCCGCTACCATGCGCGCGGCCATGTCGCGCAACATGCCCGGCGTGTTGACCATCACATAATCGGCCTCGGCAAAGTTCATGGTGCCGCAATCCAGCGTGCAGATCTCGGGGCGGCATTCGACGACATGCGCGACGCGCTCTTCCGCCCCCGCCATATCGGATCGCGGTGACATCCGGGTCATGTTTTCGGTGCCGTCAAACAGCAGATCGCCCCCCATCCCGGCGGTCAGGTTCAGCACCACATCGACCGAGCTGTCACGAATGCGCTCGGTCACCTCGCGATACAGCGCCGGGTCACGGGCGGGCTTGCCGGTTTCGGGATCGCGCACATGGCAATGCACGACCGCCGCCCCCGCCCTGGCTGCCGCAATCGCGCTTTCGGCAATCTGCGCCGGGCTGCGCGGCACATGCGGGCTGCGGTCCTGTGTGCCGCCAGAGCCGGTCACGGCGCAGGTGATGAAGACTTCGCGGTTCATGGCCAAGGGCATCATGGATCTCCTCTGTTGCGGCCAGCTTATCGTGCTGGACGGGCGCAGCTTTGCAATTTACGAAAGAGGCATGTCGAAAACCGCAACGATCTTCGCCGCATCGCAGCAGGTGCTCAGCCTCGCCCTGCTGGTCCTGCCGCAATCCTCGATCCTTGAGGTTGCGGCGACGCTGGATCCCTTGCGCGCCGCCAACCGGCATCTAGGGCGCGAGGCCTATCGCTGGCGCGTTGTCTCGCCCTCGGGTCAGGCGGTGCCGCTGACCTGCGGGATCGAATTGCCTGCCTCCGGGCCCTTGCGCGCCGCCGAAGGGGCCGAGGCGCTGATCGTCATCGCGGGTTATCGCCAGTCCGAGGTCGCAACGAAGCCCCTACTGCGCGACCTGCGCCGGCTTGCCCCGCGCTTTCGCGCCATTGGCGGCATTGATGCCGGCGGCTGGGTGCTGGCGCGCGCGGGCCTGCTCGATGGCCAGCGCGCCACGGTGCATTGGGAGGATCTGGAGGATTTCGCCGCCAGCCATCCGGAGATCGAGGTGGTGCCGGACCGCTTCATCCTGTCGGATCGCTACTTCACCGCAGGCGGTGCCGCCCCCGCGACCGACCTCATGCTGCATCTGATCCGCAGCCGTCAGGGCGCGGCCGTCGCCTTGCAAGTGGCTGCCAGCTTCGTGACCACCCCGCGCCCCGCATCCGAGCCGCAGATCACCGCGACCCGCCCCGACCCGCGCCTTGATCCGCGCGTGGCGCAAGCGATTGCACGGATGGAGGCACGGCTGGATGCGCCAGAATCCGCCGCTGACACAGCCGCTGCGCTGAACCTGTCCCCTCGCCGCCTGGAGCAGCTTTTCCGCATCAATCTCGGCCTGACACCCGGTGCCTATGGCCTGTCGCTGCGCTTGCAAGCCGCGCGCCGCTTGCTGACCGACACCCGCCACCCGCTGGCCGAAATCGCGCTGCGTACCGGCTTCACCAGCGCCGCCACTCTGACCCGCGCCTTCACAAGGTCTTTCGGTGCCCCGCCCAGCAGCCTGCGCCCAAGGGGCTGATCAAATCACCCCGCCCCTGCATTGCTGCTTGTGAAAATACTCCACAGGGGGTGCGGGGGACGTGAAGTCCCCCGCGCTGACCGCGCTCAGGCCGCGTCCAGCAGGCCACGTCCTTTCAGCAGCGCCTCGACACCCGGCATCCGGCCGCGAAACGCCAGATACAGATCCTCTGCCGGGCGCGATCCGCCCGCGGACAGGATGAACCGCTCCAACCTGGCCGCCGTGTCCGGGTCAAAGGCATTGCCGGTTTCCTCGAAGGCTGCAAAGGCATCGGCGTCCATCACCTCCGACCACATGTAGCTGTAATAGCCCGAGGAATAGCCGTCGCCCGAAAAGACATGCGCGAAATGCGGGGTCGCGTGCCGCATCCGGATCGCATGGGGCAGGCCCAGCCCGGCCAGCACCTCGGCCTGTTTCTGCATCGGATCGGCCGGGGCCGGGCCTTCGTGGAAAGCCAGATCGACCATGGCGCTGGCCACGAACTCCACGGTGGCAAAGCCCTGATCATAAGTGCCCGCATCCAGCAGGCGTTTCAGCATATCGGCCGGCATCGGCGCGCCGGTCTGCCAGTGGCGGGCATGGTCTTCCAGCACCTCGGGCACTTCCAGCCAATGCTCGTAAAGCTGGCTTGGCAGTTCCACGAAATCGCGCGCGACCGAGGTGCCGCTGATGAAGCCATAAGTCACATTGGACAGCATCTGATGCAGCGCATGGCCAAATTCATGGAACAGCGTACGCGCATCGTCATAGGACAGCAGGCAGGGATCGCCCTTGGCGAAATTGCAGACATTCACCACGATGGGCGTGATCTCCTGCCCGCCCGCACGCTTCTGGCTGCGCATCGCCGAGCACCAGGCGCCAGACCGTTTGGACCCGCGCGCGAAATAGTCGCCGATGAAGACCGCGACATGCTTGCCGTCGCGCCGCACATCCCAAGCGCGGGCATCGGGGTGATAGAGCGCGCCGTCCAGCGGCGTGAAATCGAGGCCGAACAGGCGATGCGCACAGTCGAAACAGGCGGCGATCATCGCGTCAAGGCTGAGATAGGGCTTCAGCGCGGCCTCATCCAAATCATGCTCGGCCTTGCGGCGCTTTTCGGAATAATAGCGCCAATCCCAGGGCTCCAGCGGCCCCGCCACGCCATCGGCATGCAACATGGCTTCCAGGATCTTCGCGTCCTCTTCGGCCTTGGCCCGGGCAGGTGTCCAGACCCGCAGCAACAGATCGCGCACCGCCGCAGGGGTCTTGGCCATTTCAGGCTCCAGCTTGAAATCGGCAAAGCTGGCATAGCCCAGTAGCTGCGCCCGCTCATGGCGCAGCGCAAGGATCTCGGCCGCAACCGCGCGATTGTCATGCGCATTGCCATTGGCGCCGCGCGCCACCCAGGCCTCATAGGCCTTTTCGCGCAGGGCCCGCTTGGGCGAGAATTGCAGGAAGGGCACGATCAGCGAGCGGCTGGTGGTGATGATCGGGCTGTTCAGACCCTTTTCGGACCCTGCCGCGCGGGCCGCATCCACCACGAAATCGGGCAGGCCAGCCAGATCGGCCTCGGCCAGTTCCATATACCAGTCGCGTTCCTCGGCCAGAATGTTCTGGCTGAAGGCGGTGCCCAACACGGCCAGACGCGCCTTCACCTCGGTCAGTCGCGCGGCCTCCGCCCCTTGCAGACGGGCACCGGACCGCACGAACATCTGATGATACAGCTCCAGCACGCGGGCCTGTTCATCATTCAGACCCAGGTCTGCGCGGGTCTGCCAGAGCATCTCGATCCGCGCGAAAAGGGCGGCGTTATTGGTGACCTCGGATGAAAACGCGCTCATCTTCGGGGCCAGATCACGCATCAGCGCCTCGCGCGCCTCGGTGCTGTCGGCGCTGGCCAGATTGTAGAACACGCCCGACACCCGGTCGAGCGTGGCCTCCGCCGCCTCCATCGCCTCGATGGTATTGGCGAAACTCGGTGCCTCGGGATTGTCGGCAATCGCGGCGATCGCCGCGCGCGCCTCGGCCAGCCCCGCGTCAAAGGCAGGCGCGAAATCCGTGTCGCGGATCTCCGCGAAGGGCGGCATCTCGAAGGCGGCGGTCCAGGGGGCAAGCAGCGGATTGGTCATCAGGCGGGTCTCCTTTGGCGGCAGCCTATCACCCGCGCCGCCGAGGTCCAGCGTTGAACACCAGATCGCTGGCCTATCGCCGCTCGGGTCCGCGCAGCCGCTGTTCCAGCCGCCGCAGGATGAGCGAAAGCCCCACTGTCAGCGTCAGATAGATCAGTGCCGCGATATTATAGGTCTCGAAATAGCGGAAATTCCCGGCCGCGGTCACCTTGGCCAATTGGGTGACATCCGCCACGCCCAGCACACTGACCAGCGAACTGTCCTTCACCATCGCCACGAAATCATTGCCCAAGGGCGGCAGGATGGTCCGAAAGGCCTGCGGAAACACGATCAGCCGAAAGCGCAACCAGCCATTCAGGCCAAGCGCCTCGGCCGCCTCGATCTGGCCCCGGTCGACCGAGGCGAGGCCCGCCCGGAACACCTCGGCCAGAAAGGCGGAATAGGCGATGGTCAGCGCGATCCCCGCCCGCCACAGCAGCGGCACGTCGCGCGCCCGCGCCTCGGGCAGACCCGCTGCATTCCACAACCAGACCAGTGCCGGGGTAGCGGCAAAGGCCACATAGAGCAGCAAGACAATGATCGGCACGCCGCGCACCACCTCGACATAAAGCCGCACGGCCTGCCGGATGACGATAAACCGCGATCCTGCCCCAAGCGCCAGCAGCAGCCCAAGGGCTGCGGCGGCGGTGAAGCCCAATACAGTGACCGTCAGGGTGATGCCGATCCCCTTGGCCAGTTTCTGCATGATCTGGGCGTAAAGCGGGCTGGCCCAAACCTCATAGAACAGCCAAAGGCCCGCCGCACAGAGCACGACGAGCCACCACGGAAAATCCGGTTTATCTTGGGTCTTCATACCTTTGAGGCCAGAAAACCCCTCATTGCCCCATCGTGTAATCAACGAACCATTTCTGGTTCAGCGCATCCAGCGTGCCATCGGCGCGCAGCGCCGCAATGCCCGCATCGATCGGGGCCACCAGATCGGAGCCTTTGGGGAAGATGAAGCCGAACTCTTCCGCCCCCAGTTTCTCGCCCACGATCTTCAGCGCGCCGTCCGAGGCCGCGACATAGCCATTGCCGCCGGTGCTGTCGGTCAGCACCAGATCGACATCGCCCGCCCGAAGTGCCGCGACACCGGCCCCGAAGGTCTCGAACATCTTGATGCGCGGATTGGCCTCATTGCCATCCAGCACCTCATAGACGCCGACATAGAAGGGCGTGGTGCCGGGTTGTGCCGCCATCAGCAGATCGGCATCGGCGGCAAAACTTTTGGCATCCGAGAACCGCGTCTCGTCGCCGCGCACCAGCATGACCATTTCCGAGGTCATATAGGGCGTCGAGAAATCGACCTGTTCCTTGCGGTCCTCGCGGATGGTGATGCCGGTCATCCCCATGTCATACTGGCCGGTGGAAACCCCGGGGATCATCGCATCCCAGCTGGTGTTTTCATATTTCACGGTAAAGTTCAGCGCCTTGGCCAACGCCGCCACCGCGTCATATTCCCAACCGACCGGCTTGCCCTCGGCATCGATGAATTGCAGCGGAGGATAGGCGTTTTCGGTCACCACCACCACCTCGCGCCCGGCAAGATCGGGCAGGCCTTGGGCCAGTGTTGCGGTTGCGGTCAGGCCAAGCGCAAGGGTGGCCAAAGCGGCAGGCAGTGCTGCGGTCAGTTTCATCGGGGTCCCCCTGTCACAGAGCATTTGCGCGCGACTATGGCGCTGCGTCAGGTCGGTGGCAAGTGGAGGTGGGGCTTGGAGCGTTTTCGCGATATGAGCGGAGTGGTCGGTACGCGTTTGATACGACCCTGAGGTCTCGCCGGCATAGAACAGGGAAGCCCGTGGATCCAAGCCCGCAGGCCGATCTGGTCTTGCTTGCAAGAGTAAAGGCGGATGTCTGCTCTGCGGACAGGCTGGACAGTCAGCGTGCGAGATACAACCGCCGCAAATAGAAGAGTATGCCCCCGATGCCCATCGTTGCGAACCCGGTGCAGAGGCCGACAACCAATCTGTGCGCGGTCGGCGGCAAGAAATAATCCACATTGGGAGGGGCTGGTGGAAGTGCTGAAAGGTAAGCGTTTTCGATAGTATAAAGGTGTAGCGCCATTAAAGCCGTGAAAATCCCCCAGAGCAGGATAACCCATTGCATAGCGAGGAGTATGTAATCTGCAGGTCCCCTCACCAACCGGCCCTTCTGTCTCATATGCGATCTCCGTGCGGTTCCATTGTGGCAAGGGGTGGCCAAGGGTGCAATGCGTCGATCACGACGCCCCCCCTGCAAGCGGATCTAGTATAGGTTAGTGAGAGCTGCCATGCACGCACTGTGCGGGTCATAGCAATGAGCAATCACACTGAGCTACGATAAGGGGCGGACGATGTCACAAAAGCCGCGCGTCTATCTGACAGGGGCGTCATGTTCAGGAGTTTCGACTTTGGGCGGCGCGCTGTCGCAACGTTTCAATGTCCCGCAAATTGATGTGGACGATTACTATTGGATGCCGACCGATCCGCCGTTCAGTGCGAAACGCCCCCCAGAAGAGCGGGTCCGACTGATACAAGATCGTCAGGATACGCGCGCGGGCTGGGTTCTTACGGGATCATTCATCGGATGGGGTGACGCACTCATTCAGGATGTGGATCTGATCGTATTCCTGCATACCCCAACCCATATGCGCCTCCAGCGCCTCGACCAACGAGAGGCGGCACGCCATGGACCTCGCATTTTGCCGGGTGGCGATATGTATGAGGCCCACATGGCGTTTCGGGATTGGGCATCACGCTACGACGACCCGGGGTTCAGCGGACGAAATATTGCACAGCACCAGAACTGGCTGAGCAAGCAATCTGCTCCGGTGTTACGTCTGAACGGGGAGCGCAAAACTGAAGACCTTGCTAGGCAGGTTGAAGGAGGTTTGATGGGGCATTATGACTTGGACGGACCTCAGACCGTCCGCTAGGGCTCTTCCTCCCTCACGCGCGCGCCACCGTCACTCCCCCACCACAAACCGGACACCCTGCACGCGGCTTCACCTTGATCACCCGCGTCTCGCAGTTCAGCGCGTCATGCATCAGCAGGCGCCCGGCCAGAGTCTGGCCGGCGCCGGTCAGGTGTTTCACGGCCTCCATCGCCATCATCGACCCGATGATGCCGGGCAAGGGGGCTGCAACGCCAGCCTCGGAACATGCGGGCACCGTTCCAGGCGGCGGGGCCTCGGGAAAGACGCAGGCGTAACAGGCCGTGCCGCGCGCGGGGTCGAACAGCGACACCTGCCCCTCCCAGGGCGTCATCGCGCCGGAAATCAGCGGAATGCCCGCCTGCGCCGCCAGACGGTTCAGCAGATAGCGGGTCGCGAAATTGTCGCTGCCATCCAGCACCAGATCGTGGTCTGCCAGAGCCGCCGCCGCGCCGCTTTCCTCCAGCCGGGTCACAAGCGGGGTGACCTCGATAAACGGGTTCAGGGCGCGCATCGCCGCCGCCGCCGACAGCGCCTTGGGGCTGCCGATCCCGGCATCGCGATGGATGATCTGACGTTGCAGGTTGGAACTGTCGATGCCATCATCATCGACCACAGTGATGCGGCCCACGCCTGCGGCGGCAAGGTAAAGGCAGACCGGGCTACCAAGCCCCCCCGCCCCCAGCACCAGCACCCGCGCGGCCTTCAGCCGCGCCTGCCCCGGTCCGCCGATCTCGCGCATCAGCAGGTGGCGGGAATAGCGATTGACCTCTGCCTCGCGGAACAGCGGCGCGGGCGTGGCCTCGACCGGCGGGGCCGAGCGGCGGCGCAGTGTGGCAAGGGCGGCACGGTAGCCCAGCACCGTTGCCGCAAGGCCGCCCAGCACCAGCCAATAGCGCGCATCGCCCCCAAGCGCCTGCCGCAAGCCACCCTCGGGCAGCAGCAGAAGCGCCAGAACCACGGCCGCCCAAAGAACCCCGATCAGCCCCAGCCGTTGCCGCGCGGGCACAGCCATGATGCGGCCGATGAACCAGATTGCGGCAAAGGCGGCAAGAACCGGGATCATCGCCCGGTCAGCGTTTGCCGGTGGAGCCGAAGCCACCCGCACCGCGCGCGGTCTCGCTCAGATGTTCGACCACGGCAAAGCGCGCCTGCACCACCGGCACCACGATCATCTGCGCGATGCGGTCGCCATGCTGCAGGGTATAGGGCTCGGCGCCGAGGTTGATCACCGGCACCCCCAGCGGGCCGCGATAATCGCTGTCTATGGTGCCGGGGGTATTGGGCATCGAAATCCCGTGTTTCAGCGACAGGCCGGAACGCGGGCGCACCTGTGCCTCATAGCCTGCCGGGATCTCGATCCGGATGCCGGTGGGGATCAGACGGCGTTCCATGGGCGCAAGGGTGATGCCGGTGGCGCGATCGGCCTCGGGCAGATTGGCGCGCAGATCGGCCCCCGCCGCGCCGGGGGTTTCATAGCTGGGCAGCGGCAGATCACGGTCGGCCCCGTCTTCCCAGATGATCTGCACTTCCGGTATGCGTGTATCCGCTGTCATCGCGCGCCCCTTCTCATTTTCCCTTACATGAAACCGCAGGGGCGCGATGGCAAGGGTGAAGCCATACAGCGCGGAAATGGAGGGGGGCAAAAACCGGGGGCCGAAGCAGCCGGTCATTGCCGCAGCGTGATCTCTGCCGCCACGCTGCCCCGCACCACGCGATGCGCATTGGGAATGTCGTTGGACAGCGCCCGCGCCTTGGCGGCGGGCAGGTCCAGCCCGTGATGCAGCCAGCGCCGGATCAACCGCCGTTCCAGCTCCGCCTCGGGCACATCCAGCGCCACGGTCAGATCGTAAAGCCCGCGCGCCTGCGCCCAAGGGTCGGCATCGAGCAGCAGATAATTGCCCTCGACCACCAGAATCCGGTCATCAGTCCGCACCACGTCGCCGCCCGCGCGGGCCAGATCCAGCTTGCGGTCAAAGGTCGGGATCACCACCTCATCCTCGGCCCGCAAGCGGCGGATCAGATGGACAAAGCCCCCCGCATCGAAACTTTCCGGGCAGCCCTTGCGCGGCAAAAGCCCGTGCGCGGTCAGCACAGCATTGTCGAGATGGAAGCCATCCATCGGCACAACGCGCGCACCGGCACCAAGTGCCGCAACCACCGCGCTGGCAAGCGTCGACTTGCCCGCGCCGGGCGGGCCGGCAAGGGCGGTGATGAACCGCCCCCGACTTTGGCCCTGCCCCATGGCTTCGGCCCGCTGACGGATCAGCGCGGCCAGATCTTCCGGTGTCATGCCGCCTCGCTCACGCCTTCGGGCAATTTCGCCCCGGTCATGAAGGCCACGGCATCCGACATCGAATAATCGCCCGGCTTGATGACACAGAGCCTGCGGCCCAGCCGGTGGATATGGATGCGGTCGGCCACCTCGAAGACATGCGGCATGTTGTGGCTGATGAGGATGATCGGAATGCCCCGCGCGCGCACATCGCGGATCAGTTCCAGCACGCGGCGGCTTTCCTTGACGCCAAGCGCCGCCGTCGGCTCATCCAGGATCACCACCTTGGAGCCGAAGGCCGCCGCCCGCGCCACCGCCACCCCCTGCCGCTGGCCGCCCGAAAGCGTCTCGACCGGCTGGTTGATGTTCTGGATCGTCATCAGACCCAGCTCATTCAGCTTTTCGCGGGCAAACTTTTCCATCGCCGGACGGTCGAGCTTGCGCAGCAGGCTGCCCATGATCCCGGGTTTGCGCAGCTCGCGCCCCATGAACATGTTATCGGCAATCGACAAGGCGGGCGACATGGCCAGCGTCTGATAAACGCATTCGATACCATGGGCGCGCGCATCCAGCGGGCTGCCAAAACTGACCGGCTTGCCGTCCAGCGTGATCTCGCCCTCATCGGGTTGCACGGCCCCCGACAGCGCCTTGATGAGCGAGGATTTCCCCGCGCCATTGTCGCCGATCACCGCCAGAATCTCGCCCGGCATCAGATCGAAGTCGCAATGGTCGAGCGCAGTCACCTTGCCGTAACGCTTGACCAGACCACGCGCCTTGAGAAGAGGTTCTTGCGTCATGCCGAAGCCTTTCTGATCCATTGATCCACCGCCACAGCGAGGATGATGAGCAAACCAATCAGGAAGAAGGTCCATTGCGGATCGGTGCCGACCATTTTCAGGCCCATCTCGAAGACCCCCACGATCAGCGCCCCGAAGAACATGCCGACGATGGAGCCGCGCCCGCCAAAGAGGCTGATCCCCCCGATCACCACGGCGGTGATCGACTGGATATTGCCAAGCTGGCCGGTAGAGGCGGTCGGCGAAACCGACCCGAAGCGCCCGATCATCACCCAGCCCGCAATGGCGCAGAAGAACCCTGCCAAGGCATAGACCTCGATCAGCACGCGCTTGGTGCGCACGCCCGCAAGTTCGGCCGCATCGGGATCGTCGCCCACGGCATAGACATGGCGGCCCCAGGCGGTGTGGCGCAGGATATAAGCCAGGATCGCCACCAGCGCGACCATCAGGAAGACGGCATAAAGCACCTTGATCCCGCCCGGCTGGATCGACTGGCCCCAGAATTGCAGCGCGGGCGCATCCTTCGCGATATCGGAGGAGCGGATGGTTTCATTGGCCGAAAAGATGAAGTTCGAGGCCAGCAGGATCTGCCATGTGCCCAGCGTGACGATGAAGGGCGGCAGTTTCACCTTGGCGACCAGCCAGCCGTTTACAAAGCCCATCGCGGTGCCAAGCAGCAACCCGATCCCGATGGCCAGCGGTGCCGGGATCCCATAGCGGAACGACATCTGCCCCATCAGCACCGAGGAAAAGACCGCAATGGCCCCGACCGACAGGTCGATCCCGGCGGTCAGGATGACCAGAGATTGCGCACAGCCCAGAATGCCGACAATGGCGATCTGTTGCAGGATGGTTGAAAGCGTCGCCGCCTTGAAAAAGTTGGGCGACAGGAAGCCGAAAACCACCAGTGCAACGATCAGCACGAACAGCGGCACGGCGGAAGGTGTCTGGTGCAACCAGTGCTGAACCCGCTTCAGCAGGCCCTTCTCTTCTTGGAATTCGGCAACCCGTTCAGAGGCGCCCTTCAGGCCCTCTTCAAACGTGTTTGCCGGTTTGACGTCGGATGGCATGTGGATTTCCCCCTTACGAACCCTTTTGAAGCGGGTTTCTGGCGGTGATGCGCGGGCCGGAACGGTCTTCGGCCCGGACCGTTCCGGCGCCACAGGGGCGCTTTGGCGGATGGCGGTCCGGTGAACGGGGATCGACCTTGCGAGCAGACGAATACAGATAGCGGCAGGGCGGCGCCTCCGGGTCAAGGTGCCGCCCCAGAACACAGACTGTCACTGACCCGGCACTGGCCCGAAGACCCTAACAGACCCGGCGCGCCCGATAAGGGCAGCGCCGGGCAGGCAATATCAGCCCCAGCACAGCTCCGTGCCTTTGACGGTATCGATCGAGTCGACGCCGGCGGCGGGCTTGTCGGTGATCAGGGTCACGCCGGTATCATAGAAGGACTTGCCTTCGGTCGGTGCCGGCTTGCTGCCATCGGCAGCGAATTTGGCAATCGCCTCGATGCCCAGCGAGGCCATCATCAGCGGGTATTGCTGCGAAGTCGCGCCGATCACGCCATCTTTCACATTGGCCACACCCGGGCAGCCACCATCGACAGAGACGATCAGCACGTCCTTGTCACGGCCCACGGCCTTCAGCGCCTCATAGGCACCGGCAGCCGACGGCTCGTTGATGGTATAGACCACGTTGATGTCCGCGTCCTTGGCCAGCAGGGTTTCCATGGCCTTCAGGCCGCCCTCTTCGTTGCCATTGGTGGTCTCGTTGCCGACGATGCGCGGATCGGTTTCGTCGCCCCATTTGTTCGGATCTGCCAGATCGATCCCAAAGCCCTGCAGGAAGCCCTGGTCGCGCAGAACGTCCACCGAAGGCTGCGAGATGTTCAGATCCAGCAGCGCGATCTTGGCATCCGCGGCCTTGTCACCCAGCGTGGCCTTGGCCCATTGGCCGATCAGCTCGCCCGCCTTGAAGTTGTCGGTCGCAAAGGTCGCGTCTGCCGCATCCACCGGATCCAGCGGGGTGTCCAGCGCGATGACCAGAATGCCCGCATCGCGGGCCGCCTTCACCGAATCCACGATGGCCTTGGTGTCCGAGGCGGTGATCAGGATCCCCTTGGCACCATCCGCGATGCAGGCCTCGATGGCGGCAACCTGCGCCTCGTGGTCGCCGTCGATCTTGCCGGCATAAGCCTTCAGGGTCACGCCCAGCTCGGCGGCCTTGGCCTCGGCACCCTCTTTCATCTTCACGAAGAAGGGGTTGGTGTCGGTCTTGGTGATCAGGCAGGCGGACACGCCATCCGCCAATGCCGGGGCCGCAGCCATCATTGCCAGGCCGGCCACACCCGCAAGGGCTTTTGCTTTCAGTTTCATGTTTTCCTCCCAAGGAAATGCAGGGGCACACCCCGTCATCAAAATGAACCGCGCCGCCTCTCTCGTCGCGATCAGGGCAAAGGGAAACCGATTCCCCGCCGCGCGTCAAGATAAATAAATCAGTCTGATTTAATATTGACAGCCGTGCGCCCGCCTCACAATCTGGCGGGATGAAATCCGCAGATCGCCCGAAATCCGGGCATTCCCGCGCAAGGACGAGGCACCATCATGCTGATCGGCATTCCGCCCCTTCTGGGGCCAGAGCTGCTCTTTACTTTGCGGGCGATGGGGCATGGCGACGAGATCGCGCTGGTGGATGGCAATTACCCGGCACAGGCCCATGCGCAGCGCCTGCTGCGCGCCGATGGTCACGGGCTGGAGGCGGTGCTGGAGGCGATTCTGACCGTGCTGCCGCTGGATGAGGACGTGCCCGCACCGATCCTGCGCGCCAGCCTGAACAACGACCCCGCGCAAAGCGGCGCGATCCATCAGCGCATCGATGCGCTGGCCGCCGCGCGCGGTGTCCGGGTGCAGCCGCTGGCGGGGGCCGACCTTTACCCGCGCATCCGCGCGGCCCATACGATCATCGCGACCAGCGAAGCGGCGCTTTTCGCCAATGTGCTGTTGCGCAAGGGTGTCATTCGCGCGGGGGACATGGGCTGACCCTTGCGGTCAGCTGCGAAAACACAAATGAGGGCTGCGGGCGACAGGGGAGGATAGCTTGCGCAACGCCGAAGACATCCAGGACCGGACCGGACCCGAGGCCACGCCTCAGGGCGCGGGCCTGCTTGGCTCCAACCAGTCGGGGATGCGGGCGCATAATGAACGGCTGGTGCTGACGCTGGTGCGCCAGCATGGGGCGCTGGCAAAATCCGATATCGCGCGCATGACCGGGCTTTCGGCGCAGACGGTATCGGTCATCATGCGGGCGTTGGAACAGGACGGGCTGCTCGCGCGCGGCACGCCGATGCGCGGCCGGATTGGTCAACCTTCTGTGCCCATGTCTCTGGCCGCCGATGGCGCGCTGTTTCTGGGGTTGAAGATCGGGCGGCGCTCGGCCGATCTGTGCCTTGTCGATTTCACCGGCGCGCTGCGCGACATCCGTCGCAAGGTTTACCGCTATCCGACGCCGGACAATGTGCTGGCCTTCGTGGCCGAGGCTTTGCCGGATCTGACCCTGGCCCTGCCCCCGGAATTGCGCCCCAGGATCGCAGGCCTCGGTGTCGCGATGCCGTTTCAGCTTTGGTCCTGGGTGGCCTATATCGGGGCCCCGCAGGCCGAAATGGACGCCTGGCGCAACCGCGACATTCAGGCCGAACTCAGCGCCATCGCGGGCGGGCTGACCGTCACGGTCCAGAATGACGCAACCGCAGCCTGCGGGGCGGAACTGGTCTTTGGCACCGGCGAAAAGCCCAATGATTTCCTGTATTTCTACTTTGGCACCTTCATTGGGGGCGGGCTGGTCCTGAACGGGCAGTTGCATACCGGGCGCACCGGCAACGCGGCCGGCGTGGGGCCAATGCCGGTGCCCGGCCCCGACGGACGGATGCGCAGCCTGATGACGGTCGCGTCGCTTTCCACGCTTGCGCAGGCAATGGATGCGGCGGGTGAGCCCTCGGACGGGCTGTGGGAAAGCCCCGAAAACTGGCAAATCAGCGAGGGGGTGCTGGATCAATGGCTGGAGGAAGCCGCGCAGGCGCTGGCCTCGGCGATCCTCTCCGCCTCGACCCTGCTGGAACTGGGCGCGGTGCTGATCGATGGCTGGATGCCGCCGCGGATCCGCGCGGCCCTGACGGCACGGGTGAATGCGGCCTTCCTGCGGCTGGACCTGTCGGGGATCGACCCTCCGCTGATCCGCGAGGGCACGGTGGGGGCAGAGGCGCGCAGCCTGGGTGCTGCAGCCATTCCGCTGGCGCAACGCTTTCTGCTGGATCGCGGCGCGGTGCTGACCGAGGGCTGACCCCCGCCGGTCGACGCGCACAAGCGCCGCGATGCCGTGACACCCCGGCCGGATCATGCCATATCTGCCGCCAAAGCGCGGAGGAACCAAGATGACATTCGGCAAAGGCTGCCACCTGCATTTGATCGACGGATCGGCCTTCATCTTTCGCGCCTATCACGCGCTGCCCCCCTTGACGCGCAAGACCGATGGACTGCCGGTGGGCGCGGTCGCGGGCTTTTGCAACATGATGTTCCGCTATGTCGAAGGCAACAAGGGTCCCGACGCGCCGACCCATGTCGCGGTGATCTTCGACCATTCGTCGAAGACCTTCCGCAACGACCTCTTTCCCGCCTACAAGGCCAACCGGCCCGAACTGCCCGAGGATCTGCGCCCGCAATTCCCATTGACGCGCGAGGCCACCCGCGCATTCAACATCGCCAGCATCGAGACCGAGGGCTATGAGGCAGATGACATCATCGCGACCCTTTCTGTTCAGGCGCGCGATGCGGGCGGGCGGGTCACCATCATCTCCTCCGACAAGGATCTGATGCAGCTGGTCGGCGATGGCGTGGTGATGTTCGACGCGATGAAGAACAAGACCATCGACCGTGACGAGGTGGTCGAGAAATTCGGCGTCGGGCCAGAACGTGTGGTCGATGTGCAATCGCTGGCGGGCGACAGCGTTGACAACGTGCCGGGCGCGCCGGGGATCGGAATCAAGACCGCGGCCCTGCTCATTCAGGAATATGGCGATCTGGATACGCTGCTGGCGCGGGCGGGCGAGATCAAGCAGCCCAAGCGCCGCGAGACGCTGGTGAATTTCGCCGATCAGATCCGCATCTCGCGCGATCTGGTCACGCTGAAATGCGACACGCCGCTGGATTTCACGCTGGAAAGCCTGGAGGTGAAAGCACCCGAGCCCGAGGTGCTGATGGGCTTCCTGAACGCAATGGAGTTTCGCACCCTGACCAAGCGGGTGGCCGACAGGATGAATGTGGCAGCCCCGGTGGCTGCGGCCGCTCCGGTCACCGCTGACGCGCCAGTGGCCGAAGCCGCCACCGCCCTGCCCTTCGATCATGCCAATTACGAGGCGATCAGCACGCCCGAGGCGCTGGAAGCCTGGATCGCCCGTATCCGCGCGGCAGGGCATGTGGCATTCGACACCGAAACCACCAGCCTTGATGAAATGCAGGCCGATCTGGTCGGCATTTCACTGGCGGTGGATGCGGGGCGCGCCTGCTATATCCCGCTGGGCCATCGTCAAGGGGGCGGCGATCTGTTCGCATCAGACGCCTTGACCGAAGGCCAGTTGCCGCTGGAGGTGGCGCTGGCCGCCCTGAAGCCGGTGCTGGAGGATGATGCAATCCTCAAGATCGGCCAGAATATCAAGTATGATTTCAAGATCATGGCACGCCATGGCATCCGCATGGCCCCGATCGAGGACACCATGCTGCAAAGCTACGCGATGCACGCCGGTCTGCACGGCCATGGGATGGATGTGCTCTCGGAGAAATATCTCGGCCACCGCCCGATCCCGATCAAGGATCTTCTGGGCAGCGGCAAAAGCCAGATCACCTTTGACAAGGTGGCGATTGCAGATGCGGTGAAATACGCCGCCGAAGACGCCGATGTGACGTTGCGCCTATGGCAACTGTTCCGCCCGCAACTGCACCGCGCACAGGTGACCACGGTCTATGAGACGCTGGAACGCCCGCTGGTGCCGGTGCTGGCCGATATGGAAATGGCCGGGATCAAGGTGGACCGCGACGTGCTGGCGCGCATGTCCAACGCCTTCGCGCAAAAGCTGGTGCAGCTTGAGGAAGAGATCCACGAGATCGCAGGCTCCAAGTTCAACGTGGGATCGCCAAAGCAATTGGGCGAGATCCTGTTTGACCAGATGCAGGTGCCCGGCGGCGAAAAGGGCAAGACCGGCGCCTATGCGACCGGGGCGGATGTGCTGGAAGACATCACCACGATGCAGGATGCCCATCCGCAGGGTGCGCGATTGGCGGCGCGGGTGCTGGACTGGCGCCAGATCGCCAAACTGAAATCGACCTATACCGACAGCTTGCAGGACCATATCAACCCCGATACCGGCCGCGTCCATACCAGCTATTCCATCGCGGGGGCGAATACCGGACGCCTCGCCTCGACCGATCCGAACCTGCAAAACATTCCTGTGCGCAGCGATGAGGGCCGTCGTATCCGCGAGGCTTTTGTGGCCGCACCCGGCCGGGTTCTGGTAAGCCTTGACTATAGCCAGATCGAGCTGCGGATTCTGGCCCATATCGCCGATATCCCGGCCTTGAAACAGGCGTTCAAGGACGGGCTCGACATCCACGCGATGACCGCATCGGAAATGTTCGGCGTGCCGGTCGAAGGCATGGACCCGATGATCCGCCGCCAGGCCAAGGCGATCAACTTTGGCGTCATCTACGGCATTTCGGGCTTTGGTCTGGCGCGCAACCTGCGGATCCCGCGGGCGGAAGCACAGGGGTTTATCGACCGCTATTTTGAACGCTTCCCCGGCATCCGCGCCTATATGGATGAAACCGTGGCCTTCGCAAAGGCGCATGGCTATGTGCAGACCTTGTTCGGTCGCAAGATCAACACGCCCGAAATCAACGCCAAAGGCCCCGGGGCGGGCTTCGCCAAGCGTGCGGCGATCAACGCGCCCATCCAGGGCACCGCCGCCGATGTGATCCGCCGCGCGATGATCCGTATGCCCGCAGCCATTGCCGGGATCGATGCGAAGATGCTGTTGCAGGTGCATGACGAATTGTTGTTCGAGGTGGCCGAGGATCAGGCCGACCGCCTGACCGAAGCCGCCCGCGCGGTGATGGAGGCGGCATCGGAGCCCGCGGTGAAACTGTCGGTACATCTGGCCGCCGATGCCGGGCGCGGCCCGAACTGGGCTGCGGCGCATTGACGCCCGCCTGAATATTGCCCGCATGTGACAACGGCCCGTCCAACGGCCTGCACGAAGTTTCAAAGGCCCGAAAACGCAAAGGCCCGCCCGGGCCGATCCGAGGTCACGGCGAGGCACTCGGGCTCGATCACGATGACGCCCGCCCCATGCGCCGGCGTTTCGCCGTCTTGCGCCCTGGCGGTGCCCGAAAGGATCAGGAGGGCAACCGCCGTACTGGTCATCACATGATGGCCAATCAAGTGCGCGGCAGCCAGAGGTCGGGTCAGGCGCACGGTTGTGGCAAGACGGCAGATCAATTGGGCGGACATGGGGGTTCCGCAACAAGAGAAAGAGAGGAGCAGATTGTATCTGGCCCATATGCCCGACTTGAACGGTCGTCCAGTTTGATTTTGCAGCTATCTGTGCTACATCCACCAGATTGCTGAATCAGGAGGCAACGGCGTGGCATATATGGCGCGCGATGAGCGGCGCGGGCAGATCATGAACGCGGTGGTGGAGATCGTGGCCCGGGAACGGCTGGCGGCGGCCACGGTGCGCCGCATTGCGCAGGCCCTTGATTGCTCGCCCGGCCAGATCCACCATCATTTTTCCTCGGCTGACGCATTGCGCGCCGAAGCCGTGCGCGAGGTCTGGTGCCGCCTCGAGCCGCAATTCGTTGCCCTGTTGCATCGCCTTCCCCCGCGCGAGCGGCTGGTCACGATGCTGTCGGGCTGCTGTTCTGCCTTTGCCGACGAGATCGGGCCGGTCATGCTGGTGGCCGAACGGCTATGGAAAGAGGCATGGGATATCCGCCGCGAGCCTGCGGTGCGCGAATCCATCGCCGAAGGCATCGGCAAGATGCGCGACGAGATCATCCAGACGCTGCAAGATGGGATGCACGCAGGCATCTTTCCCGCAGATATGGATGTTTCCCGCCTGTCGCTGGTGCTGATCGCCGCCACGCAAGGCTATGATCTTCTGGCCGAGATCGGCGCGGCGGGTGAACTTGGCACCGACAAGGCCGCCTATGTCGAAGAGCTGCTGCGCAAGGAAGGGCTTTAGCAGACGCCGCACCTCGCATCGCCCATTGAAGAAGCCCCGCCACAGATTGTGACGGGGCCAGTTTGGGACAGTCAGGGAAAACGACGGAAAGCGATGCCGTCGGGATTTCAACGCAGGGAATGCCAGATCGGTTCCCGCCGCAGTCCCGCCGGTTGGCCCCCCCTGCCGCGCCATGCACCTAGCCCCCCATCTTGCCCCCAGCCGCCAATCCCGCCATGGTCCTGTCCGAAAACAAGCAGGAGGTCGACATGGCGGGGCGCATCGCGATCATGGGGGCGGGGGCGGTCGGCTGCTATTACGGTGCGATGCTGGCACTTGCGGGCGAGGATGTGATTCTGATCGGCCGCCCTGCCCTGCGTGACGGTGTTGTAGCCAGTGGTTTGCTGCTGGAAAAATCCGGGGAAAAGATCCTGACCCATCCACAGGCCAGCACCGACCCCGCTGCCGTAGCGGGCGCGGATCTTGTGCTGTTTTGCGTGAAATCCCCCGATACCGAAGCGACCGCCGCGCAGATCGCGCCTTATCTTGCGCCCGAGGCCCAGATCCTCAGCCTGCAGAACGGCGTCACCAACGCGGCCCGCCTGTCGGCGGTTCTGGGGCGCCGCGCGATTCCGACCGTGGTCTATGTCGCCTCCACCATGATGGGGCCGGCACATGTGCTGCATCGCGGCCGGGGCGAGCTGGTTCTGGGCACCGCACCGCAGGCCGAAGCGATTGCGGCCCGGCTGCGCAAGGCGGGCATCCCCACCGAAGTCTCCGATCAGGCGGAAACCGCGCTCTGGACAAAACTGGTCATAAATTGTGCGCTGAATGCGATTTCCGCAGTCACACAGCAACCCTATGGCCACATCATCGCAACCGAGGGCGTGCCCGATCTGATGCGCGGATTGGTTGCCGAATGCAGCGCCGTTGCGCAGGCGCGCGGCATCACCCTGCCAGATGACCTTTGGGACCAGCTTTGGCGCATTGCGGAAACCATGCCCGCCCAGACCTCTTCCACCGCGCAGGATCTGGCGCGCAACCGCCCCAGCGAAATCGAACATCTGAACGGCGAAATCGCCCGGCAGGCGCAGGCGCTTGGTTTGCCCGCACCGCTGAATGCGGCAATGACGGCGCTGGTCCGTCTGGCTGAGATGCGCTGATCTATTGCGCAGCCATTTCGCGCGTGGGGGGCAAAAGAAGGCGCTCTGTCACCTCTGACAAGGCAAGCGCCGCCGCGCCATGCGCCCAGAGCAGATCCCCCCAGGCGTGGATTTCAATGGGCAGGCGTGGCCGCCCGCTGCGAATGGCAAGGCTGTCCATCTCGGCCAGCGTTTCGGCGGCATAGAGGTAGTCATAGCGCATCCGCTCGCCCGACAGGATGATGAGTTCCGGGTCGAACAGATTGACAACATTGGCCAATCCGACCGCCAGATAACGCCCGGCGCGCCGAAAGATCGACCGTGCGATGGCATCGCCCGCCTTGGCATGATCATAAAGGCTTTCCAGCAAGACGCTGAGCGGCTGACCCTCGTGATGCCCCCAGTTCAACGCGGTCGAGGCCTCGCGCGCCAGCGCGTAGTCGGCGATATAGGCCTCCAGACAGCCGCGCTGGCCACAGCGGCACAGCGCCCCGTCGAGCTGCACCTTGGTATGGCCAAGCTCCATTCCCAGCCGCCTCGCGCCGCGATAGATGCGGTGGTTCATCACAAATCCCATGCCGACGCCATGCTCGATGGTCACCACGGCAAAATCGCCAAGGCCGCGCCCTGCGCCGAACCACAATTCGGCCAAGGCCACCAGATTTGCGTCATTGTCGACATAGATCGGCACGCCCAATCGATCCGACACGATCTGCGCCAGCGGCACCTGCCGCTCTGCCAGAACCGAGGACCACATCACCCTTCCCTCGGCCACATCCACAAAGCCCGGCACACCCATCCCGATGGCGGAAAGCGCGCGACGGTCCAGCCCGGCCTTGGTGCAAACCCGGCCCAGCAACAGGTCCACCGCCTCCATCATCTCTTCGATGCTCATGGGGCCGGGGCGGCGCGAGATCACATCGTCGGCGATAAGATTTCCAGCAAAATCAACCACAACGGCGGTATGCTCGCGGTCTGACAGCTTCATGCCCGCCACCAGATGGGCACCGGGCCGCACGCCCAGGGCCACAGCCGGGCGGCCCCGACCGCTGTTTTCACCGTCACGCGGGGCCGCGATTTCTTCGATCAAGCCCGCCTCGATCAGTTCGCCCGTCGCGGTGGTCACCGAGGCGGGCGAGACCGCAAGCTCGCGCGCCAGTTGCACCCGCGGAATCAGGCCCGCCGCACGCACGCGTTCGAATACCTGTTGGCGCAGGGGGCGCTGCGTCTCCGACAGCGGCGGGATCAAAGGCCCGACCCCTTTCGGCGCAACCGCTTCTTGGCCTGTGGGCGGCTCTTGCGCCATTATCTTCGCCTCCTGAACTAAAAACAGGCCATTGCACCCTGTTCTGCGCCTGCATTGCTGCGATACGGCAAGATTGCTGTCCAATATCGTAGCATTCTTAGCTTCACCCACCAATATTATTTTGACAACTGAATTTATTGAAGGCAACTTTATGGCCGTGCCGACTCGATGTCGGACAGGCCCGCGCCGGGAAGCCCCGGAAGGCGGGCCGCAACAGGGAGGATAGAATGCAAAAGATTTTCCTCGCCGCGGTGATCGCGGCGGCTGGCTTCTCGTCTGCAGCGCTCGCCGAAGGTCTGACCGTGGGCGTGTCCTGGTCGAACTTCCAGGAAGAGCGTTGGAAAACCGATGAGGCCGCGATCAAGGCCGCATTGGAGGCCGCAGGCGCCAAATATGTCTCCGCCGATGCGCAATCGTCCTCGGCCAAGCAATTGGCCGATATCGAAAGCCTGATGGCTCAAGGCGTCGATGCGCTGATCGTGCTGGCGCAGGATGCTGCCGCCATCGGCCCGGCCGTGCAGGCCGCCGCCGACGAGGGCGTGCCGATCGTCGCCTATGACCGGCTGATTGAAGACCCCCGCGCCTTCTACCTGACCTTCGACAATATCGAGGTTGGCCGGATGCAGGCGCGTGAGGTGTTCAAGGTTGCACCGAAGGGCAATTACATCATCGTGAAGGGATCACCGACCGACCCGAACGCAGATTTCCTGCGCGCCGGTCAGCAAGAGATCCTGCAGGCAGCGATCGACTCGGGCGACATCAAGATCGTCGGCGAAAGCTATACCGATGGCTGGCTGCCCGCCAACGCCCAGCGCTTTGTCGAACAGACCCTGACCGCCAATGACAACAAGGTGGACGCCGTTGTTGCGGCCAATGATGGCACCGCTGGCGGCGCGATCGCCGCGCTTTCGGCGCAGGGCCTTGTCGTGCCGGTTTCCGGCCAGGACGCCGACCACGCCGCGCTGAACCGCGTGGCGCTTGGCACCCAGACCGTGTCGGTCTTCAAGGACTCGCGCGATCTGGGCAAGGCAGCGGCAGAGATCGCTGTGGCGCTTGCCGGTGGCACCGAGATGAAGGGCGTTGACGGCGCAGTCGAATGGACTTCGCCCGCCGGCACCGCGATGACCGCGAAGTTCCTGGTGCCGGTTCCGATCACCAAGGACAACCTGAATGTCGTGGTCGATGCAGGCTGGATCACCAAGGATGCGCTCTGCCAGGGCGTTTCCGCAGGCCCCGCCCCCTGCAACTGATTTCCGCAACCGGGGATGCCGTCATGGGCGGCATCCCCTTTTTCATGGCGCGCAATTTTCCGGCGTGCAGCCACAGGATATTCCATGAGTGATGCGGAACGATCCCCCGCGGGGCCGAAAACCTCGTTTCTGAAAACCCTTGAAATTGACACCCGCCTGTTGGGCATGATCGGCGCTTTTGTCGTGATCTGCCTCGTGTTCAATTTCATCACCGATGGCCGGTTTCTGACCGCCCGCAATATTTTCAACCTGTCGATCCAGACCGTCTCCGTCGCCATCATGGCGACCGGCATGGTCTTCGTGATCGTGACACGCCATATCGACCTGTCCGTGGGCGCCCTGCTTGCGACCTGTTCAGCGGTGATGGGCGTGTTGCAGGTGCAGATGCTGCCAAGCTGGCTTGGCCTCGGCCATCCGCTGATCGCGCCGCTGACCATTCTGGGCGGGCTGCTGGTCGGCACACTGATCGGGGGGTTCAATGGCTGGCTGGTGGGTTACCAGCGCATCCCCGCCTTCATCGTCACGCTGGGCGGGCTGCTGGTCTGGCGCAATGTCGGCTGGTATCTGACCGATGGCCAGACGCTTGGGCCGCTGGACCAGACCTTCCTGCTGCTGGGCGGCGTCGAAGGGACGCTTGGCACCACCCTGTCCTGGATCCTTGGCCTGCTGATGTCTGCCGCGGCGCTTTGGGCGATCTGGCGCGGGCGTCAGGCCAAGATCTCGCATGAGTTTCCGGTGAAGCCGCTTTGGGCCGAAGGCGTGCTGATGGCGGTCTCGGTTGCCGCGATCATGGGCTTCATCACCATCCTGAACAGCTATGAAGTGCCGATTGGCCGCATCAAGCGCGCCTTTGAGGCCCGTGGCGAGGCGCTGCCGGAAGGCTATGTCGAATATTACGGCCTGCCGATCTCGGTGCTGATCCTGATCGTGATCGCCATCGTGATGACGCTGGTGGCGCGTCGCACCCGGCTGGGTCGCTACATCTTTGCCACCGGCGGCAACCCTGACGCGGCAGAACTGTCGGGCATCAACACCAAGTTCCTGACGGTCAAGGTCTTTGCGCTGATGGGCGCATTGTGCGGCCTGTCGGCCATGGTGGCGCAGGCCCGTCTGGCCAATCACGCCAACGACATCGGCACGCTGGACGAGCTGCGCGTGATCGCCGCCGCCGTGATCGGCGGCACCGCCCTCGCCGGCGGGGTCGGCACGATCTATGGCGCGATCCTTGGCGCGCTGATCATGCAATCGCTGCAATCGGGCATGGCCATGGTCGGCGTCGACGCGCCCTTCCAGAACATCGTGGTCGGTCTTGTGCTGGTCCTCGCCGTCTGGATCGACATCCAGTATCGCAAGCGCACGGGGGAAAAGGTATGACCCAGCAACAGGGAACACCGCTGGTCGAGATGCGTGACATCTCGATTTCCTTCGGGGGAATTAAGGCGGTCGATCGGGTCTCGATCGACCTGCATCCGGGCGAGGTCGTGGGGCTTCTGGGCCATAATGGCGCAGGCAAGTCCACGCTGATCAAATGCCTGTCGGGTGCCTACCGCGCCGATAGCGGCGAGATCCTGATCAATGGCGAAAAGGCCGTGATCGAGAACCCGCGCGACGCCCGCGCCTATAATATCGAGACGATTTACCAGACGCTGGCGCTGGCGGACAATCTCGACGCGGCCTCGAACCTGTTTCTCGGGCGCGAGCTGGTCGGTCCGGGCGGCTTTCTGGATGAGGCCGCGATGGAGGCCGAGACGCGCAAGATCATGGCGCGCCTCAACCCCAATTTCCGCAAGTTCAACGTGCCGGTTTCGGCGCTGTCGGGCGGTCAGCGGCAATCGGTGGCCATCGCGCGGGCGGTCTATTTCAACGCCCGCATCCTCATCATGGATGAACCCACCGCAGCCCTTGGCCCGCACGAGACCCAGATGGTCGCCGAGCTGATCCAGGAGTTGAAGAAACAGGGCCTCGGCATCTTCCTGATCGAGCATGACATCCATGCCGTGATGGATCTCTGTGACCGCGCCGTGGTCATGAAGAACGGCCAGCGCGTCGGCACCGTGAATGTGCCCGAGGTCACCGATGATGACATCCTTGGCATGATCATCATGGGCAAGAAGCCGCCTCAGGCCTACTGACCCACCTTCCCTTTCCGCGCCCCGATCCTGCGGGATCGGGGCGTTCCACCAGACAGGACGAACCATGACCGACTTCTTCAAGGGTATCCCGCAGATCAAATACGAAGGCCCGGATTCGACCAACGAATTCGCCTTCCGCCATTACAACCCCGATGAGGTGTTGATGGGCAAGCGGATGGAAGACCATCTGCGCTTTGCTGTCGCCTATTGGCACAGCTTTGCCTGGCCGGGCGGCGACCCCTTCGGCGGCCAAACCTTCGAACGCCCGTGGTTCGGCGATGACATGAAACTCGCGCGGCTCAAGGCCGATGTGGCCTTTGAGATGTTCGATATCCTCAATGCGCCCTTCTACTGCTTCCACGACGCCGATGCCCGGCCCGAGGGCGCGACCTTCGCCGAGACCCTGCGCAATCTTGAGGAAATCGTCGATTACATCGCCGAGAAGCAGGAAGGCCACAAGACCAAGCTGCTTTGGGGCACCGCCAATATGTTCAGCCATCGCCGCTGGATGTCGGGGGCAGCCACCAACCCCGATCCGGATGTCTATGCCTATGCGGCAGCGTCGGTGAAGGCAAATATGGATGCAACGCTGAAACTGGGCGGCGCGAACTATGTCCTTTGGGGCGGGCGCGAAGGGTATGAGACCCTGTTGAACACCGATATGAAGGCCGAGCGCGAACATGCCGGGCGCTTCTTGCAGCAGGTGGTGGAATACAAGCACAAGATCGGCTTCAAGGGCGCGATCCTGATCGAGCCGAAGCCGCAGGAACCGACCAAGCACCAGTATGATTACGATGTGGCGACGGTTTACGGCTTCCTTGCGCAGTTCGGGCTGGAAAAGGAAGTGAAGCTGAATATCGAGCAAGGCCATGCCATTCTGGCCGGTCACAGCTTTGAGCATGAAATCGCGCTGGCCTCCGCGCTTGGGATCTTTGGGTCCATCGACATGAACCGCAACGATTACCAATCCGGCTGGGATACCGACCAGTTCCCCAACAACCACGCCGAAAAGGCGCTGGCCTTCTACGAGATCCTGCGCGCGGGCGGCTATACCACCGGCGGCACCAATTTCGACAGCAAGGTGCGCCGTCAGTCGCTGGACCCGGAAGATCTGGTTCTGGCCCATGTCGGCGGCATGGATACCTGCGCCCGCGCGCTGAAGGCCGCCGTGGCCTGCCTGGAAGATGGCAGCCTGGAGGCGCAGCGCGATGCGCGTTACGCCGGCTGGCAGAGCCCGGCCGCGCAGACCATGCTGCAAGGCTCGCTAGAGCAGGCGGCTGCGCGTGTCAGCGCCGAGGGGCTGGAGCCGCAGCCGCGTTCGGGCCGTCAGGAACGGCTGGAAAACCTCTGGAACCGCTTTATCTGATGACATGGGAAGGGGCGGCGGGATCACCTGCCGCCCCTTCGCCTTGACCCAGACAGGCCGCCCCCCGGTCCGACCGATGCGAGACCGGCCCTATGCAAGACTGGCCTGTGCGAGATTGGCCTGTGCGAGATTGGCCTGTGCGAGACTGGCCAATGCGAGACTGGCCTGTGCTAAACCGGCCAATGCGAGATCGGCCATTTCTGGACGGATATCCCGCGGAAAGGCAACAAATGCCCGCGGACCCTTTGCCTTACGTCGGATAGGTTGCCCCCAGATAGGCCGCAAGCGCCGGGGGCGGATGGGCGAACAGATCCCCCGTCTCCTGCGGTTCCTCTGCCCTGCCATCCGCCACCAGCACCGTCTGGCTTGCGAAATGGCGCGCGTCATTCGGGTCATGCGTGACCATCAGGACCAACGCCCCGCCCGCGAGCTCCGCCACCAGATCCAGCATCTCGGATTTCAGCGCGGGGCCAAGCGCCGCGAAAGGCTCATCCAGCAGCAGGATTGGCCGTGCCCTGAGCAGCGCGCGCGCCAGCGCCGCCCGGCTTTGCTGCCCCCCCGACAATTGCGCAGGCCTGCGCCCGCCAAGCCCCGTCAGCCCGACACGGTCCAGCACCCGGTCCACCGCCTGCCAATCCACCCGCCGCAAGGCAGGATCAAGGCCAATCCCGAGATTCTGCGCCACGGTCAGATGCGGGAAAAGGTTCTGATCCTGAAACAAGATCGACAATGGCCGCTGCCCCGCAGGCAGGGTGTCGATCCGGGTGCCGTCCCAAAGGATACGCCCCCCGGTCAGCGGAAAGAAGCCCGCAATCGCGTTCAGCAGCGTGGATTTGCCTGCCCCTGACGGGCCGATCACCGCGACGCGCCCTCCTGCCGCCAGCGCCCAGTCCGCCACCAGCGTGAAATCATCCTGCGTGATGCGCAGGCCCTCAATCCGCAGTTCCACCATGCCCCCATCTGTCACAGATCCAGAACAGCCCGAAGGCCAGCGCCACCAGAACCAGCGCCGCCCCGGCGGCTTGCGTCATCCGATAAGCCCCCATCAGCCGCGATATTGCCAGCGGCAGCGTCACCCCGTCTTCGGTTGCAAACAACGCTACCACCCCCAGATCCCCCGCCGCCAGCGCCGCACAAAGCCCGAGCGCAAAGCCCAGCGGGCGACGCAGGCGCGGGATGATCAACAGCCGCAGCGCGGCCCAGCCGCGCAAGTCCAGCGAGGCGGCAAGGCGGCCATAATCGGCCTGCAGGCTGCGCGCCTGCGGCGCAAGGATGCGGTAGGCGAAAGGCAGCGCCATCACCGCCGTCACCAGAACCGTGATCGGCAGCGCGATCCGGGGTGGCGCAATGAAGGGAAAGGCGATCAGGAACAACCCGGTGCCAAGCACCAGCTGCGATCCGGCCATGGGCAGCATCGCCATAGGCTCCAGCCAGCGGCTGCCTTGCGCGCGCCCCAAGGCCAGCGCCAGCGCCGCCCCCACCGCCATGGGGGCGGCCAGCAGCGCAACGATCAGCGAGGCCAGCGCCGCAGACCAGATCGAGGCGGGCAGGCTCAGCAATCCCGGCACCCCCCGCTGCAACACCGCCAGCATGGGGGCGGCCAGAAACAGCACGGCCATGGCGATCACCGCCGCATCGACACCCCGCCGCCAACCGCCCGGCGCGGGCAGGTCCATCGCCCGGTCCAACCCGGCACCAAAACCGCTGGCGCTGGTGAACAGCCCCGCCACGCCCACAGCCATACCACAGGCCAGCACCTGCAAAACGGCCAGCGAGGCCGCGCGCGGCAGGTCAAACTCGAACCGGATCGCCTGCCAGATCGCAAGCTCCACCGTCGTGGCCGATGGCCCGCCGCCCAGCACCAGCACAACCGCGAAACTGGTCAGGCAGATGGCAAAGATCGCAAGCAAGGCGCCGGGCAAGACCGCCCGCAGCATCGGCCTTTCGATATGGCACCAATGGTCGCGCGGGCCAAAGCCCAGACTTTCGGCCAGACGCACCCGCTCAGCCGGGATCGCCTGCCAGCCCTGCAACAGCATCCGGGTCGCCAGCGGCATGTTCAGAAAGACATGCGCCAGCACCACGCCGCCCAGACCGAAGATCGACACTTCCGGCAGGCCGATGCCGCGCAGCGCGCTGTTGAAGACCCCTGCCCGACCAAAGACCGCAAGCAGACCCAGAACCGCCACGATCACCGGCAGCAGGAAGGGCGCACCCAGCATCACGATCAACACCGCACGTCCCGGGAAACGTCGCCGCGCCAGCGCCCGTGCCAAAGGCACAGCACAGGCAACCGATGCCAGCGCCGACAAGGCCGCCTGCACCAGCGTGAACCGCAAGGCGGCAAGGTCAGGCGCGGAAACCCCGCGCCCGCCCGCCTGCATCATCACCACCGCAACCGGAACCAGCGTCAGCGCCGCCAGCCCCGCCGCGATCAGCGCGCCAGCGCGGCGCGCCATTCGTCCAGCGCCGGGGCGCGCAGCGCCTCGGCCTCATCTGCATTGAGCAACAATGATCTTGTGGGTTGCACCAGCGTCTCGAACCCTTCAGGCAGGCCCGCCGCCGGGGTATGCGCCGGATACATCCAGTTGGTAGTGGGCAAGATGGACTGAGCGGCATCGCTCAGCATGAAGGCCAGAAAACGGTCGGCCAGCTCTGGCTGATCGCTGGAGGCCAGTTTCCCCATCACCTCGACCTGAAGGTAGTTGCCCTCAGAGAAAACCGCCGCCGTCTTGCTGTCATCCTGCTCGGCAATCAGGTGATAGGCGGGCGATGTGGTGTAGCTGAGCACCAGATCGGCCTCGCCTTCCAGAAACATGCCGTAAGCCTCGGACCAGCCGGGGGTGACGGTCACGATATTGTCGGCCAGATCTTTCCAGATCGTCGCGGCCTCATCGCCGTAGGCGTCCTTCAGCCACATCAGCAGCCCAAGGCCGGGGGTCGAGGAGCGCGGATCCTGAATGACGATCTTCAGATCCGACGCGGCAAGGGATTTGAAATCTTTCGGTGCCTCCAGCGTCTTGTTGTGCACGAAGGCGAACCACCCCCAGTCATAGGGCAGAAATTCGGCATCCGCGAAGGGCACCGGCAGCGACAGGTCGGGGGTCTGGCCATGGGGCGCGAAAAGGCCGGTCTTGCGGGCGGCAGCGGTCAGGTTGGTATCCAGACCGACCACAACGTCAGCGGTGGTTTTCGCGCCCTCCAATTGCAGCCGCGCCAGCAGCGCAGCACCGTCGCCCGCAGGCGTGAAGCGCAGGGTGCAGCCACATTCGGCCTCGAACGCCGTCTTGATGGCTGGCCCCGGCCCCCATTCCGAGACGAAGCTGTCATAGGTCAGCACATCCAACACTGGGGTCTCCGCCATGGCCGGAACGGCAATGGTCAGAAAACCCGCAGCAAAATAAAGCGATTTCATAGTCTTGCTCCATTTCACGAACGGGCGGAGATGGAGCTGGGCGTGAGGGCCCTGACACCTTCCCTCCGCCGGTCCTAACCGGTTCAGGTTCTACGGGTTCGCGTTGCCGCATCTCAGCCATCAGGCACCCCGAGGTGCGGGCGAAGATAGGCCGAAGTGCTGGCCACGCAAGCGGAAAATGCGCCCCCCCTTTGCCACAGGGCTCTTCCCGTGACGCAGCGTTGTCCATGACAGGGCCGCCCCCCTTTGCCAGTCTGCATCCAAACCAAGGGGGAGCCTGCGCCATGCCATCCGATCTTCCGCATTACCCGCATCTCATGCAGCCGATCACACTGGGGGCCGTGACGCTGCGCAACCGGGTGATGATGGGGTCGATGCATACCGGGCTGGAGGAAACCGGCGACTGGAACCGCGTGGCCGAGTTCTATGCCACACGGGCGCGCGGTGGTGTCGGGTTGATGGTGACCGGCGGCATGGCCCCCAACCGCGAAGGTGGCGTGTTTCCAGGTGCTGCGGGCCTGTTCACGGCGCAGGATATTGCGCATCACCGCATCGTCACGACCCGTGTGCATGAGGCGGGCGGGCGGATCGCCATGCAGATCCTTCATGCCGGGCGCTATGCCTATGGGCCGGATTGTGTATCCGCATCGGCGGTGAAATCGCCGATCTCACCCTTTCCGCCCAAGGAGTTGGACGAAGACGGGATCGAAAAACAGATCGCCGACATTGCCACATCCGCCGCCCGCGCGATCGAAGCCGGCTATGACGGAGTGGAGGTGATGGGGTCCGAGGGTTACTTCCTCAACCAGTTCCTCGTCACCCATGTGAACCGGCGCACGGATCGCTGGGGCGGCAGTTACGAGAACCGTATGCGCCTGCCCCTTGAGGTGGTGCGCCGGGTGCGCGCGGCCATTGGAGACGCAATCCTGATCTATCGCATCTCGCTGATCGACCTGATCCAGGATGGATCAAGCTGGGACGAGGTGGTGACGCTGGCCCGCGCGGTGGAACGCGCCGGGGCCTCTGTCCTCAATACCGGGATCGGCTGGCATGAGGCGCGGGTGCCCACCATCGCCACATCGGTGCCGCGCGCGGCCTTCGCCCATCTGACCGGGCAATTGCGGCCAGAGGTCGGCATCCCGGTTATCACCTCGAACCGGATCAATACGCCAGAGGTGGCCGAGGGCCTGATCGCCAGCGGCATGGCCGATATGGTGTCGATGGCGCGGCCCTTTCTGGCCGACCCGGATTTCGTGGCCAAGGCGGCCACGGGGCGTGCGGCCGAAATCGCGCCCTGCATTGCCTGCAATCAGGCCTGCCTGGATCACACCTTCAGTGGCAAGCTGACCTCCTGCCTTGTGAACCCGCGCGCTTGCCACGAGACAGAGCTGGTGATCGCGCCCGCCGCCCCCCCGCGCCGGATTGCGGTTGTCGGCGCAGGCCCTGCGGGCCTGTCGGCCGCGCTGACGGCAACCGGGCGCGGCCATGACGTAACGCTGTTCGACCGTGCGGACCAGGTTGGCGGGCAGCTGCATCTGGCGGCGCAAGTGCCGGGCAAGGAAGAATTTCTGGGGCTGATTGACTGGTTCAAAACCATGGTCTCGCGCGCGCCCCTGACCCTGCGGCTGAATCACGAGGTGACGCCGGATGATCTGGCGGGTTTCGATGCGGTGGTGCTGGCCACCGGCATCACCCCCCGCGCTGCAGGCATCAAGGGCGAGGATGCGCCGCAGGTGCTATCCTATCGCGAGGTGCTGCGCGGCGCGCCCGTGGGACCGCGCGTGGCGGTCATCGGCGCGGGTGGCATCGGCTTTGACGTGGCCGAATATCTGACCCATCACGGCACCAGCCCGGCGCTTGATCCCGTGCTGTGGCGGCGCGAATGGGGCGTGACCGACCCGGATCAGGCGCGCGGCGGCATCGCCCCCGAAGGCCCCCGCCCCGAGGCACCGGCCCGCGCGGTCTGGCTGTTGCAGCGCAAGCCCGAAAAACCGGGACGGAAACTGGGCAAGACCACCGGCTGGATCCACCGCGCCACCTTGCAGATGAAGCGGGTAAAGATGATAGGCGGTGTCAGCTATGATGAGGTTTTGCCCGAAGGGCTGGCGATCACGGTGAACGGTGCGGCGCAGATCCTGCCCGTCGATACCGTGGTGATCTGCGCGGGCCAGTTGCCCGAGCGCAGTCTGGCCGAAGGGATCGCGGCGCTTGGCCTGCAATGTCACATCATCGGCGGCGCCGATGTCGCAGCAGAGCTGGATGCCAAGCGCGCCATCGATCAGGGCACAAGGCTGGCTGCATCTCTGTAACGGTGAGGCAGACGTTGAAGGGGTGCCAAACAACGAAAAAGGGGGCGCCCAGAAAGCGCCCCGCCGAAAACCCCTGCTTGTGACCGGCCCCCGGATCAGCCGCGCAACAAGCGACCGATCCGCGCAATGCCCTCGTCGATCTGTTCATCTGAGGCGCAAGAGAATGACAGGCGCAGCGTGTTGCGGTTCGATCCATCGGCGAAGAAGGCCCCGCCCGGCACAAAGGCCACGCGCTGTTCGGCAATGGCGCGCGCCAGCAGCTCGGCTCCGTCCATGCCTTCCGGCAGGGTCAACCAGACAAACATGCCGCCTTCGGGCCGGGTGAAGCGCACACCTTCCGGCATCTCGCGTTCCAGCGCCGCCACCATCCGGTCGCGCCGCCCGCCATAAACCGCGCGCAGCTTGGCGACATGGCTGTCAAACTGCGCCGATGCCACGCGATAGGTGGCGATCTGGCTCAGCGTCGAGGAATGCAGGTCCGCGGCCTGTTTCAGCAGCACAAGCCGCGAGATCACCTCTTTCGCGGCCACGACCCAACCCACGCGGAGGCCCGGTGCCAGCGTCTTGGAAAAGGATCCGCAATAGATTGTCCGGGTATTCTCGATTCCGCCGGAGCGTTCGATATCCAGCGCAAGGATCGGCGGCACCGCCTCGCCATCATAGCGCAGCGCCTGATAGGCGGCATCTTCCACGATGGCGATATCCAGCGCATCGGCCTGCGCCAGCAGTGCCTCGCGCCCGGCGCGGCTGATCGTCTCGCCGGTCGGGTTGCAGAAATCGGCGGAAAGATAGGCAAATTTCACCCGGCCACCGGCCTCGGCAGCCTCGGCCTGCACCGCAGCGGGAGCGGCGTTGGAGAAGGGATCGAGGCGGGAATAGCGCGGCTCATAGGCGTTATAGGCCCCAAGCGCGCCCAGATAGGTGGGCCAGCCGACCATCACCGTATCTTTCGGCGAAATCATCAGCTTGCCCAGATAATCCAGCGCCTGCTGCGAGCCGGAGGTGATCAGGATATTGTCGGCGTCACAGGGGATGCCGATCTTGCCCATTTCCACCGCCAGCCAGTCGCGCAGCGGTTTGTAACCCTCGGAGACCGAATATTGCAGCGCGCTTGCGGCGCTGTCGGCCATCACATCGGCAAAGGCTGAGGCAAAGGCCTCCGCCGGGAACAGCGCCGGGTCGGGAATGCCGCCCGCGAAAGAGATGATATCAGGTTGATCCAGAAGTTTCAGAAGCTCCCGGATTTCCGACGCCTTCATCCGCGTGCTGCGCGTCGCCAGCACCTTTGACCAGTCCATGTCTGCCTCCCAAACCGACTCGCGGGCAAACCTGCGCCCGGATCACGATCAAGTCAACAAGGCTGACCTGATTTTTCAGGTGGAAACCCGTAACAGCAGCGCGACGCCGACCAGAAGCACGGCGATGCCAAGTCCTTGGCGGGCATTGACGCCTTGGCCGAAGGCGACACGCGCAACGATCAGGGCAAAGATCACCTCGACCAGCGCAAGGGTGCGGACATTGGCGGCCGAGGTCAGCGAAAAGGCGATGAACCAGAAGGCCGAGGCCAGCGCGCCAAGGAACCCTGCGGCCAGCGACGGCGCGAAGGCCGCGAAACTGCCCGTCAGCGCCGGGCGGTTGGTCGCGCCCAGCCAGACCACCAACATGGCAGTCTGCATCGCCAGTGACAGTGCAAGGATGGTCAGCGACCGGATCAGAAAACTGCCCTCAGGCAGCGCGGTGATCGCGCCGCGAAAGCCGATGGCCGACAGGCCAAAGGCCAGTCCCGCCAGCAGCCCCATCATCGCAGGCCCGGTGCCGGTCAGCATCGCGCGGCCCAGCTCCGGTTTCAGCGTCAGGATCAACACCCCCAGCACCGCCACCCCAATCGCTCCCAGCATCGGCAGGGTCAGCGCATCGCCAAGGATCAGCCAGCCGACAAGGGCCACCAGCACCGGCTCGACCTTCAGCCAGGCCGTGGTCAGCCCGAAGGATTGCGAGCGCATGACCTGGAGCATCAGCGCGGTCGCACCGATCTGCGCCAGCGCCCCGCCAAAGGTAAACCCTACGGCGCGCGGCGTCATATCGGGCAATGCCTCGCCGGTCAGATGCAACCCGGCCAGCAGGAACACGCCGGCAAAGGGCAGCCCGAACAGGAAGCGCACATTGGTCGCGCCCAGCGTGCCCAGCCGCGCGGTCAGCCCGCTTTGCGTGGCATTGCGCCCGGTCTGCGCCAAGGCCGCCGCCAATGCGGACCATGCCCAAAGCGGCAGCAGCATGGATTACATCCCCCGCACTGTCTCGATCATCAGGCGCACATTCTCGGGGTCGGCATCGGGGGTGATGCCATGGCCGAGATTGAAGATATGCGGCCCCTTGCGGAAGGCATTCACCACGCGGCGGGTCTCGGAAACCAGCGCGTCGCCCCCGGTCACCATATGGCCCGGGGCCAGATTGCCCTGCACGCAGCCGCCGGGCTGGACATGCTCTGCCGCCCATTCCGGGGTCACCGAATTGTCGATGGCCACACAATCGGCCCCGGTGGCCTTGGCGAAGCCGACATAGCCCTGCCCCGCCTCGCGCGGGAAGGCGATGATCGGCAGCTCGGGGTGGCGCGATTTCAGTTCCGCGATGATGCGCGCGGCGGGTTTCATCGCGAAATCGGTGAAATCATCGCCTTTCAGGCTGCCGGCCCAGCTGTCGAACAGCTTGACCACCTCGGCCCCCGCCTTCACCTGTTCGGACAGATATTCGATCGTGGCCTCGGTGATCCGGTCGATCAGCGCGGCAAAAGTCGCGCGATCTGCGGATTTCAGCGCATGGGCCGCGCCCTGATCCTTGCTGCCGCGCCCGGCAATCATATAGGTCGCAACCGTCCAGGGCGCGCCCGCAAAGCCGATCAGCGTGGTCTCGCGCGGCAATTCGCGGCCCAGGATGCGCAGGGTCTGATAGACCGGGGCAAGCGTGTCATGGATCGCATCGACCGGCTTCAAGGCATCCAGTTCCGCCCGCGTGGTAATGGTGGAAAGGCGTGGCCCTTCGCCGGTCTCGAACCACAGATCGGCACCAAGCGCCTGACAGATCAGCAGGATATCAGCAAACAGGATCGCGGCGTCAAACCCAAAGCGCCGGATCGGCTGCGAGGTGACCTCGGCGGCGAGATCCGGGTTGTAGCAGAGTTTCAGGAAATCCCCCGCCTCGGCCCGCGTTGCGCGATATTCCGGCAGGTAGCGCCCGGCCTGACGCATCATCCAGATCGGCGGGGTGGGCAGCACCTCGCCCTTCAGCGCGCGGAGGATCAGCTTGTCGGTCATGGCGGGCTCCTGTTTTCTGGCCCTGACTTGCGCCGGGCGGGGGACCCAAGTCAAGCGGCACGCCCGGGCAAAACAGGTTGGCGCGCGCAACCGAGGCGCGGCAGGGTGTCGCCCCTGCCAAGACCGCGCAGGCGGGCAGCGGCCATTGCACGGGCAAGGGCCGCGCGCTAAGGCTGAGGACATGACCCTAATGCTTCCCACCCCCGCAGCCCCCCTGAAAATCGGCACACGCGGCTCACCGCTGGCCTTGGCACAGGCGCATGAGACGCGCCGCCGCCTGATGTCCGCCTTTGATCTGCCTGATGCCGCTTTCGAGATCGTGGTCATCAAGACCACCGGCGACCGTGTGCTGGACCGCCCGCTGAAAGAGATCGGCGGCAAGGGCCTGTTCACCCGTGAAATCGAGGATGCGCTGCTGTCAGGCGGCATCGATATCGCGGTGCATTCGATGAAGGACATGCCGGTGGCGCAGCCCGAAGGGCTGCTGCTGGATACTTATCTGCCGCGCGAGGATGTGCGCGATGCCTTCGTGTCGCATCATGTGGCATCGCTGGCCGATCTGCCGCAGGGCGCGGTGGTCGGCTCCTCCTCGCTGCGGCGGCGGGCGCAGTTAAAGGCGCGCCGCCCCGATCTGGAGGTGGTGGAGTTTCGCGGCAACGTCCAGACCCGCATGAAGAAGCTGGAAGATGGCGTGGCGGTTGCAACCTTCCTCGCCATGGCCGGGCTGAACCGCTTGGGCATGGCGCAGGTCGCACGCTCTGCCATCGCGCCCGAGGACATGCTGCCCGCCGTGGCGCAGGGTGCCATCGGGGTGGAGCGGCGGGCGGATGACGCCCGCGCGGCCAAGATGCTGGCCGCGATCCATGACCGCGATACCGGGCTGCGGCTGGCAGCGGAGCGCGCCTATCTGGCAGCGCTGGACGGGTCTTGCGAAACCCCGATTGCTGGCCTTGCGCTGCTGGAGGGGGCCGATCTTTGGTTGCGCGGCGAGATCCTGCGCCCCGACGGATCCGAGGTGATCGCAGGCGAGGCGCGCGGGGCGGCGTCTGACGGCGCGCGCTTGGGGCAGGATCTGGCGCGGCGCTTGCTGGCACAGGCACCAAAGGGCTTTTTCGACTGGCGGTGAAGGGGCTGACCGAGCGCAAGGGGTTCCGCCCCCGCTTGGGTCGGCGGCCAAATTCATCCCGGAAGAAAATTTGCGAAAAGAAGAATGGACTTGGGGCAACCTTGCGCCTCAAACGTGCCGAAGGAATGTGGAAATGAGCAGGCAGGATTATCAGATTGTCGAACGCGTGCCGGATCAGAAGACCTATCTGCATCTGCGGGCGATCGCGGGCCTGAGTGCCTTTTCGGCAGAGGCTGCGGAAAAGGGCCTGCGGGGCACCATCTTTGCCGTGCAGGTCTTGGCAGAGGGCCAGCCCATCGGCATGGGGCGGCTGATCGGGGATGGCGGCTGCTTCTTCCAGATCGTCGATATCGCGGTCGACCCGGCCCATCAGGGCAAGGGTCTGGGCCGCGCCATCATGACCGCGCTGATGGCCCATGTGGAAACCGCGCTGCCACCTTCGGCCTATGTCAGCCTGATCGCAGATGTGCCCGCCAACCGGCTTTATGAGAAATTCGGCTTTCGCGAAACCGCGCCACGCTCGCTTGGCATGGCACGGCGCGCGGGCGGCTGAGCCGCCTCTGACACTGCGCAATTGCAGGCCCCGATAACTCTGGCACAGCAAAATCTGGCACCGAAAAGTTTGGCACCACAAAATCTGGTGCCAAGCACACAGCCCCTTCGGGCAATCAGGCAGACACCACACGCCCCCAAAGGTCGTAATCACTGGCCTCCTCGACCTCGACCGTGACGAAATCACCGGGGGAGAGGGTCTCGAAATCCTCATCGATGAACAGGTTGCCGTCGATCTCGGGCGCGTCGGCCATGGTGCGGCAGGTGGCCCCTTCGCCATCCACCTCATCGACCAGCACACGCATCGTCTGGCCGACCTTGGCCTGAAGCTTGGCCTCGGAAATCGCCTGCGCCTTTTCCATGAAGCGGTCCCAGCGTTCCTGCTTCACCTCGGCGGGCACATGGCCCGGCAGATCGTTGGAGCGCGCGCCCGCGACATTTTCATATTGGAAGCAGCCAACCCGATCCAGCTGCGCCTCGTCCAGCCAATCCAGCAGGGCCTCGAACTCGGCCTCGGTTTCGCCGGGATAGCCCACGATAAAGGTGGAGCGCAGCGTGATATCGGGGCAATCGCGCCGCCAGGCCGCGATCTCATCCAGCGTCTTCGCCGCAGCCGCAGGCCGCGCCATGCGCTTCAGCGTATCGGGATGGGCGTGCTGGAACGGAATATCCAGATAGGGCAGCACCAACCCCTCGGCCATCAGCGGGATCAGCTGGCGCACATGCGGATAAGGATAGACGTAATGCAGCCGCACCCATAGCTCGCGCCCGGCACCCAGGCGGCCCAGCTCGCGCGAGAGGTCGGTGATATGGGCGCGCACCTCGCCCTCTTTCCACTTGGCCATGTCATGCTTGCGGTCCACGCCATAGGCGGACGTATCCTGCGAGATGATCAGCAGCTCTTTCACCCCGGCATCGGCCAGTTTTTCGGCCTCGCGCAATACCGCATGGGCCGGGCGCGACACCAGCTTGCCGCGCATATCGGGGATGATGCAGAACTTGCAGGCGTGATTGCAGCCCTCGGAGATCTTCAGATAGCTGTAATGGCGCGGCGTCAGCTTCACGCCGCTGGCAGGCAGCAGGTCGATGAACGGATCGGGTGAAGGCGGCACCACCTGATGCACGGCATCCAGCACCGCCTCGTATTGATGCGGGCCGGTCACCGCCAGCACCTTGGGATGCGCGCCGGTGATATATTCCGGCTCTGCCCCCAAACAGCCTGTGACCAGAACCTTGCCATTCTCGCGCAGCGCCTCGCCGATCGCGTCAAGGCTTTCGGCCTTGGCACTGTCAAGGAAGCCACAGGTGTTCACGATCACCGCATCCGCCCCTTTGTAATCGGGGCTGATCGCATAGCCTTCGGCGCGCAACCGGGTCAGGATGCGTTCGCTGTCCACCAGGGCCTTGGGGCAACCAAGGCTGACCATGCCGATGGTCGGCTGACCTTCGCGCCGCTGGTCGGGCACGATGGCGCGGGCAAGGTCGGGGCGAAGGCTGGGCGGATTGTGGCTGGACATACTTGCTCTCTCGCGGGCTGGCGCCCCGCCTATACGCCAAAGCGGGCCGGGGGAGAAGCGCCTTGCGCCGCCCGGCTTGCCCCTCATGACGCGATGTTGACCCTAGCCCCTGCCCCGCCCGGGCTTGCACCCAAGGCAGGTCCAAGGCATGATTCGCCGAAAAATCCATGCAAATGGGCAGGAGATTTATGATGCGCTGGCTGGTGCGTGTGCTGGCAACCCTTGTGGTGCTGTTGCTTCTTCTGGGCATCATGGTGGTGCTGATGCCCAAGGACCGGGTTCTGGCGCTGGCTGCTGATCGGTTCGAGGCCGCGACCGGGCGCAAGCTGGAGATCGGGTCGGGTGCCAAGGTCGCAATCTGGCCGGTGCTGGGGGTCTCGGCCGGGCCGGTGCGGCTGGCCAATGCCGCATGGGGCAGCGAGCCGGATATGCTGGTGGCCGACCGCATCGATATCGGGCTGAACCCGGTCGGGCTTTTGGACGGGCGGCTGATCATCACCGGGATCGAGCTTGCCAATCCCCGCCTACTGCTGGAGCGCGACAAGGACGGGCGCGGCAATTGGGTGATCCGGCCCTCTGCGTCTGAGGGTGAGGCGACCGAGGCAGAGACGCCCGAGACCAGCGGTTTCACCCTTGGCGCGCTGCGTATCCGCGACGGCAATCTGCGCTTCATCGATCATGGCAGCCAGGACCAGATCGAACTGAGCCGGATCGACCTTGCCACCGCCGTGCCGGACTTCGACGGCCCGGTTGACCTGACCTTGCGGGCGCTGATGCGCGGCCAACCGCTGACCCTTGCGGCGCGCAGCGGCCATCTTTCGGCGCTGCTGGCCGGGCGCACGCAGGATCTGAGCCTTGATCTGGCGGCGGGCACCAATCGCGCCAGTTTTGTCGGCCGCGCTGCCCTGTCGCCCTTGATGGCCGAAGGGCGCATCGAAGCGCAACTGAACGACCGCCCCGCGCTGGCCGCGCTGATCGGGCAATCCCTGCCGGATCTGCCGCAAGGCTTCGGCCGCGACAGCCTTGGCCTGATCGCGGAGGCCACGCTGACCGCCAAGGGCAGCCTGCATCTGCGCGAGGCCACGGTGACCGCCGACGGGCGCGGTTTTGGGGCTGAGGCCGATTTCACCCCTGGTAGCCCGCGCCCCAAGCTGGTCGCGCGCATCGCGGGGGAAAGCCTGACCCTGCCCGTCTCCACCGCTGCGGATGGCAGCAGCGCCACGCCCGCGAAAGGCTGGTCCACCGACAAGATCGACGCCAGCGCGCTGAAGATGCTGGATGCCGAAATCGCCCTGTCCGCCGAAAACGTGCTGGCCGGGCCACTGGTTCTGGGCAAGACGCGCGCAAAGCTGGCGCTGGAAGATGGCCGCGCCGTGCTGACGCTGAGCGAGGCCGCGCTTTATGGCGGTCAGGCCAAAGGCATGGTGGTGCTGAATGCACGCAGCGGGTTGTCGGCCAGCGCCGATATCACTTTGGCGCAGGTTGATCTGCAATCGGCCCTTGCCGAACTTGCAGGCACCGCACGTCTGGCCGGGCGCGGTGATCTGCGATTGCGGCTTCTGGGGGTCGGCCCGTCGGTCGACGAGATGATCCGTGGCTTGAAAGGCGATTTTGCGTTGGATCTTGGCCGGGGCGAGATCATCGGGCTCGATATTGCCGGGATGCTGCGCACGATGGATCCGGGCTATGTCGGCGAAGGGCGCAAGACCATCTTTGACGGGCTGTCGCTGACGGCGGCCATCAGCGAGGGCGTGGCGCGCAGCGAGGATCTGAAGATCAGCGCCGCGCAGTTTCAGGCCGGTGGCAAGGGCCGGATCGATCTGGGCAAGCAAAGCGTGGATTACCGGCTGTTGCCACGGCTTGCGCCGAAATCCGACGGCAGCGGCGGGGTCGAGGTGCCGGTGCTCATCAAGGGACCGTGGCGATCGCCCAAGGTCCGGCTGGATCTGGAATGGCTGGCAAGCCAGCGCGCCAAAGCCGAAGCCGCGCGGGCAGAGGAACTGGCGAAACAGCGCCTGGAGGCCCTGGCGCAAGAGAAGCTCGGCGTCACCCGACAGGGCGAAGAGACGCTGGAGGATGCCGCCAAGCGCCGCGCGCGTGAGGCGATCGAGGCAGAAACCGGCCGCATCTTCGACCGTATCCTTCAGGGCAATTGACCCCGATCAGATCTGCCAAAGGCTGAGCGTATCCACCCCCACCCGGCGCGTTTCGATCAGGCGCAGCCGCGGGGCATCCCGCAATCTCGCAAGCGCCATGGTGCCAAGCGCCGCGCGCCCCTCTGCCCCGATCAATGCTCCGGCACCAAAATGCGCCAGTTGATCTACAAGACCCGCCCGGATCAGAGCGGCGGCGAGATCAGCACCGCCTTCGCAGAAAATCCGGGTCAGGCCGCGTGCGGCCAGTGCCTGCATCGTGGCCAAAAGATCGGCGTGACCGTCACGCGCGGGCACCTCGATCAGCTCGGCCCCCACCGCGATCCATGCCGCACGCGCCTCTGGCGCAGCATCCGACGTATGGATCAGCCAGACCGGCACGTTCCGCGCGCTGCGGCCAAGGCGGCTGTCGGGGCTGTGGCGCAAATGGCTGTCGATCACGATACGCAACGGCTGATGCACGGCCCCCATATCGCGCACGGTCAAATCGGGATCATCGGCCAAAGCAGTGCCCGAGCCCACCATGATCGCATCATGCCCCATGCGCATGGCATGAACGCAGCGGCGGGCCTCGGCCCCGGTGATCCAGCGGCTTTCACCGCTTGCGGTGGCAATGCGACCATCCAGCGTGGTCGCAAGTTTCAGGGTGACAAAGGGCAGTCCCTGTTCGATCCGCTTCAGAAAGCCCGCATTCAACGCCCGCGCCTCTGGCCCGCAAATGCCTTCGGTCACCGCAATTCCGGCATTCCGCAGCATGGCATGGCCACGCCCGGCCACGCGCGGATCGGGATCTGTCAGGGCCGTGACCACCCGCGTCACCCCGGCTTCGATCAGGCCCTCGGCACAGGGCGGGGTCTTGCCGTGATGGGCGCAAGGTTCCAGCGTGACATAGGCGGTGGCCCCCCGCGCGGCGGCACCGGCCTGCGCCAGTGCCCGACGTTCGGCGTGGGGGCGACCACCCGGTTGGGTCCAGCCGCGCCCCACTATGCGGTCCCCACCGGCACCGCTGTTCACGATGACACAACCCACAGCCGGGTTGGGCCAGGTATTGCCAAGCCCGCGCGCAGCCAGCGAAAGGGCCACGCGCATCAGGGCTTCGTCTGTCGCCTTCTCGCTCACGCTTCGCTGGGGCCCGCTCACTCTTCGCTGGGACCAGTGGCCGGGCGCAGTTCGGAGACGAATTTGTCGAAATCATCCGCCGCCTGGAAGTTCTTGTAAACGCTGGCAAAGCGCACATAGGCAACGGTGTCGATCCGGGCCAGGCTTTCCATCACGATCTCGCCGATGGACCGCGAGGGGATGTCTGTCTCGCCCAGGGATTCCAGACGCCGCACGATACCCGAGATCATCTGGTCGATGCGTTCCGGGTCGATCGGGCGCTTTTGCATCGCGATGCGGATGGACCGTTCCAGCTTGTCACGGTCGAAATCCTCGCGCTTGCCGCTGGTCTTGATCACGATGAGATCGCGCAGCTGCACGCGCTCATAGGTCGTGAAACGGCCGCCGCAGGCCGGACAGAACCGCCGGCGGCGGATCGAGACGTGATCCTCCGCCGGACGGCTGTCTTTCACCTGGGTGTCGATATTGCCGCAGAATGGGCAGCGCATCGCCGTCCCCCTTTGTTTCTGTCTGTCTGCCTCGTTTGTCCGGGGTTCCTTGAGTATGGACCCCAGTTATCCACAGAGGCTAGCGCAGAAGCGCAGGTTTCGGCTAGGCGGAAAATCGCACCCCAGCATATAGCGTTCAAACTGTGGCGCGCGGGACTCAGACCGCGCTTTTGCGTCTCACTCGCGGATGCTGCGATTGCCCCAGCACAGTTGCTGGGCAAAGGCCACGCTGACGCTGCCATTATCCTCACCGACGATCAGCAGCCCGGTCTTGCCGGTGCTGGCCTCGGGCGACAGGGAAAAGCCGATGCCCTGCCCTGCGCGGCGCGGCGCGGCGGTTGCGCGCCAGATCCGATCCTGTTGCGACAGGCCCAGACGCTGCACGGCATAGCTGCCTGCGGCGCACCACGCCTCGGCGGCGGAAAGGCCGGGGCGCGCCTGCACCTCGAACTGGCCCGCCCCCTGCGGCTCCACCCTGAAGCCGTCACGGCTGGTCCAGGCCAGAAGCGGCGAGGCGGTCAGCAAAATGGCAGAGGCAGCGATGACAAGGCGAAACATGATGGCAATCCCTTTGGTTTGCCGCAGTCTACCCCGCCATGCCCTGCGGGAAAAGAGGCCGGGGCATGTGCCGCGCGTGCATCGCATCAACGTGATGGACGCGGGCAGAGCGGGCCGGGAATCAGCCAAGCCGCTGCAGCGATTGTGACGGTATGGGACGGCGTTCTGGGGCCTGCATTTTGTCCGACAGGCCGACCCTGCAAGCCGCCGCGCCACAGCAAATGCGGCAGGGTTCAATGCGCGAAACCGCCGCAAAAACCCTGTGTCTTCGCGCATATCCCGTCGTTTGGCACCCTCGCGGCCCCCAAAACCGCCCATTATCGCCCGACCGGCCGCGGGCATCGCCTGGCACGCCACCGGCAAGAATCTCGGTCTGCGACGGCGGCTTTTACATTACTGTCACATAAATCTTGCATGACCGTCACAACCGGCCGCTACCCCCTGCCAGCAAGGGCAACAGCCCGACCGGACACAGATGGAGCACACCATGTCTGCCATGAAATTCACCGTCTCCGCCATTGCCATGGTCGCCGCCTCGGCCACCGGCGCGATGGCCCGCGACAATATCCAGATCGCGGGTTCCTCGACCGTTCTGCCCTACGCCACCATCGTGGCAGAGGCCTTCGGCGAGAACTTCGATTTCCCGACCCCGGTCGTGGAAGGTGGCGGATCTGGCGGCGGCCGCAAGAAACTTTGCGAAGGCGTGGGTGAAAACACCATCGACATCGCGAACTCCTCCTCGCGCATCAAGCAATCCGACATCGACCTCTGCGCCACCAACGGCGTGAACGAGATCATGGAAGTCCGTATCGGCTATGACGGCATCGTCTTCGCCAGCGACATCAATGGCCCGGACTTCGCCCTGACCCCGTCGGACGTCTATGCCGCCCTCGGCGCGACGGTCGCCAAGGACGGCGCTCTGGTTGCCAACCCGGCCAAGACCTGGGCTGACGCCAATGCGGCCCTGCCGGCACAACAGATCCTTGCCTTCATCCCGGGCACCAAACACGGCACGCGCGAAGTCTTCGACATCAAGTTGCTGGAAGAAGGCTGCAAGGCCACCGGCGCTTATGATCTGTTCATCGCGGCCTCGGCCGGTGCCGATGACGACGCCAAGAAAGAAGAAGCTGTCGCCAAATGTCTTGAGGTTCGCACCGACGGCGCGTCGGTCGATATCGACGGCGACTACACCGAGACGCTGGCCCGCATCGACGCCAACAAGAACGGCGTGGGCGTGTTCGGTCTGTCCTTCTATCAGAACAACACCGACAAGCTGAAAGTCGCGACCATCGACGGCAAGATCCCCACCGTGGAATCGATCGCCGCCGGTGACTATCCGGTCTCGCGCCCGCTGTTCTTCTATGTGAAGAAAGCGCATATCGGCGTGATCCCGGGCCTGAAAGAATTCATCGAATTCTTCGTGTCCGACGATATGGCCGGCCCGGAAGGCCCGCTGGCGGCCTATGGTCTGGTGTCCGACCCGGAGCTGGCAAAGACCCAGGCAGACGTGGCTGGCGAAGTGCCGATGGGCCCGCTGAACTGATCGCCTGAACAGGCAGGGGGCGCACGGGCTGCGCCCCCTTTCCTCATACGCGGAAGCGAGACATGAGCGTAGGACTGATATTGCTGATCGTGCTGGGCCTTGGGGTGCTCGGCTTTTTCATTGGGCGCCAACGGGCGCTTTCTGTCGCTGATGGCGAACCCCGCAACCTGCACTCGCTGCCCGGATATTACGGCTGGGAAGTGTTTCTCTTCGCGACAGTTCCGGCGCTTGTGCTGCTGGTCGCATGGCTTTTCATCCAACCCGTTGTGATTGAAAACCGCGTCTCTGCCATGCTCCCCGAGGCGGATATCGCCCAGGCGGGGTCGATCACGCTGGTGATGACCGATGTGCGCCGCATCGCACAGGGCCTGGATGCCGTGGCCAAGAAGGCCGGTCTGGATGAGGCCGGGATCAATGCCATGCGCGCAGATCTGACCGATATGCGCGGCCGTCTGGCCTCGGTCGGTGTGGCCATCGGTTCCAATGTCACGCCGTCGACGCTGGAGGCCGCCAAGGCATATCGCAATCTGAACAGCAGCTTTTCGCAGGTGAAGTCCATCGCTGTCGTGCTGACGGCTCTTGCGGGCTTTGCCTGGGCCTTGTTCCAGATCAACCCCGAGCAACGCGCCCGCAATCTGGTGGAGCGCTTCACGCTGGTCCTGCTGGCCTCCAGCTCGTTGATCGCGGTCGCCACCACCTTCGGGATCGTCTTCTCGCTGGTGGCGGAAAGCATTCACTTCTTCAAGCTATACGACTTCAAGCAATTCTTCTTCTCGACCACCTGGAACCCGAAATTCGGGGGTGGGTCGGATCTGGGCATCTGGCCGCTGGTCTGGGGCACGCTCTATGTGTCCTTCATCGCGCTGATTGTCTCGGTGCCGATCGGGCTGATGGCGGCGATCTATCTGTCGGAATACGCCAACAAGACGGTTCGCGCCTTCGCCAAACCGGCGATCGAGATCCTGGCCGGCATCCCGACCATCGTCTATGGCCTGTTCGCCCTCATCACCGTGGGCCCGTTCCTGCGGGACTGGTTCGCCCAGCCGATGGGCATGGGCAACTCGTCCTCCTCGGTGATGACCGCGGGCATCGTGATGGGCATCATGCTGATCCCCTTCGTCTCCTCGCTGTCGGATGACATCATCAACGCGGTGCCGCAATCGATGCGTGACGGCTCGTTCGGGCTGGGGGCCACCCATTCCGAAACCGTCAAGCAGGTCATCATGCCCGCCGCGCTGCCCGGCATCGTCGGTGCCGTCCTGCTGGCTGCATCGCGCGCCATCGGCGAGACGATGATCGTGGTGATGGGCGCAGGGGCCGCTGCGAAGATGGACCTGAACCCCTTTGAGGCCATGACCACGATCACGGTGAAAATCGTGAGCCAGCTGACCGGCGATACCGAGTTCGCAAGCCCCGAGACCCTGGTGGCCTTCGCGCTTGGCCTGACGCTGTTCTGCTTCACCCTTGGCCTGAATGTCATCGCACTCGTGATCGTGCGCAAATACCGGGAACAATACGAATGAGCGACGCAACCTCGCAAATGCCTGCGGCCGCGCGCCCGAAACATTCCCTGTTCGAGCCCGATGCCCGCACGCGCCGCCGCAATGCCGCCGAAACCCGGTTCCGTTTTTTCGGGGCCTCGGCCATCGTCGTCGCGGTGCTGGCGCTGGTGATCCTGCTGGCCTCGGTTCTGGGCAGCGGCCTTGGCGCCTTCCGCCAGACCTTCATCCATATCCCCATCACGCTGGATGCAACCGCCCTTGATAAAGGGGGGAACCGAAATCCCGAGGACATGAAGAAGGTCACCACCATTGGCTATGCCAAGATCTTGGAACAGGGGCTGAAGGCGGCCATCGCCGAAAAGGGCCTGACCGTCGATCCGGCGCTGACCGCCAAGCAGATCGCGGGCCTGATGTCGCAAGATGCCGCCGCACAGCTGCGCAATCAGGTTCTCGCCGATCCCTCGCTGCTGGGGCAGACCATCGAGTTCAGCGCGCTGGCCAATGGTCGTGTCGACGGCTTCCTGAAGGGCCGCGTCACCCTGGAAAGCGCCGCGCGTGACAGCAATATCTCGCCCGCGCAGCTGAACCTTGTCAGCGAAATGAAGGATGCGGGCCTCGTCTCGCTGGATTTCAACCCGGCCTTCATCACCTCAGGCGATGCCTCCGAAGTCCGTCCCGAGGCCGCAGGGCTGGGCGTGGCCATCCTGGGCTCGGCCTATATGATGCTGATCGTTCTGGTCCTGTCGCTGCCCATCGGTGTTGCCGCCTCGATCTACCTTGAGGAATTCGCGCCGAAGAACAAGCTGACCGACATGATCGAGGTGAACATCTCGAACCTGGCGGCGGTGCCTTCCATCGTCTTTGGTATCCTTGGCCTTGCGATCTTCATCAACTTCATGGGCCTGCCGCAATCGGCCCCCATCGTCGGTGGTCTGGTCCTGACGCTGATGACGCTGCCGACCATCATCATCGCAACGCGCGCCGCCCTCAAGGCCGTGCCGCCCTCGATCCGTGATGCGGCCCTGGGTGTGGGTGCCTCCAAGATGCAGGCGATCTTCCACCACGCCCTGCCGCTGGCGATGCCGGGCATCCTGACCGGCACCATCATCGGTCTGGCGCAAGCCCTTGGCGAAACTGCCCCCCTGCTGCTGATCGGCATGGTGGCCTTCGTCCGCGAGACCCCCGGCGCACCGCCGGAAGGTTTCTTCGATCCCGCCTCGGCCCTGCCGGTGCAGGTCTACAACTTCACGCAGCGCGCAGATCCGGCCTTTGTCGAACGGGCATCCGGTGCCATCATCGTGCTGCTGGTCTTCCTTGTGATCATGAACGCGGTCGCCATCATGCTGCGCCGCCGCTTCGAGCGCCGCTGGTAAGGGGATTTCAGAAATGAACGATATGAGAATTGTGGAGAGAGACGTGACCGCCAGCAGCGCAAAAATGGCCGCCCGTGGTGTGCAGGTCTATTACGGCGAGAACCACGCGCTGAAGGATGTCGATATCGACATCCTCGACAAGACGGTCACCGCCTTCATTGGCCCGTCGGGCTGTGGCAAATCGACCTTCCTGCGCTGCCTGAACCGGATGAACGACACCGTCGCCTCTGCCCGGGTTCTGGGGTCCATCACGTTGGAAAACGAGGATATCTACGACAAGCGCGTGGATCCTGTGACCCTGCGCGCCAAGGTCGGCATGGTGTTCCAGAAGCCCAACCCCTTCCCAAAGTCGATCTATGACAATGTGGCCTACGGCCCCAAGATCCACGGCCTGACCCGCAACAAGGCGGAACTGGACGAGGTGGTCGAGAAATCGCTGCGCAAGGCCGCGATCTGGAACGAGGTGAAGGACCGTCTTGACGCGCCAGGCACCGGCCTTTCGGGTGGTCAGCAGCAGCGTCTGTGCATCGCCCGCGCCATTGCCACCTCGCCCGAGGTGCTGCTGATGGACGAGCCCTGCTCGGCACTGGACCCCATCGCCACCGCCCAGGTGGAAGAGCTGATCGACGAGCTGCGCAGCCAGTTCTCGGTCGTGATCGTCACCCATTCCATGCAACAGGCCGCACGGGTCAGCCAGCGCACCGCCTTCTTCCACCTTGGTAATCTGGTGGAATATGGCGAGACCGGCCAGATCTTCACCAATCCCAGCGATCCGCGCACTGAATCCTACATTACCGGCCGTATCGGCTGAGGGAGAGTTCCATGCAGAACGAAAAACACATCGTCTCTTCCTTCGACCGCGATCTCGAAGGCGTGCAGGCCACGGTGATGAAGATGGGGGGGCTCGTCGAGGCGGCCCTTCTGGATGCGGCGCAGGCCCTGGATACCCGCGATGAGGAACTGGCGAACCGCGTCCGCGCCGGCGATGCCGCCATCGACGCGCTGGAGGATCAGGTGCAGTCGGAATGCGCCCGCCTGATCGCGCTGCGCGGCCCGACCGCCAGCGACCTGCGCACCGTGCTGACGGTGATGCGGATCGCGGCCAATCTGGAACGCTGCGGCGATTATGCCAAGAACCTGGCCAAACGGTCGGTCGTGCTGAACAGCATGGCGCAGATCGAAGGGGCCACCGGCTCCATCCGCCGGATGTGCCGCGCCGTGGTTCTGATGCTGAAGGACTCGCTCGACGCCTATATCGCACGCGATACCAAGATGGCCGCCGATGTGCGCCAGCGCGACCACGAGATCGACCAGATGTATAATGGTCTGTTCCGGGAATTCCTGACCCATATGCTGGAAGACACTCGCACCATCACACCCTGTATGCATCTGCATTTCATCGCCAAGAACATCGAGCGCGTGGGCGACCATGCGACCGGGATCGCGGAACAGGTGATCTATCTGGTAGATGGCCGTCTGCCCGAGGAAGAACGTCCGAAGGAAAGCGGCCTGCGCGCGATGGTCTCTGCTTCGGAAGCCGAGGGCTGACACATGGCAAGCCAGGAACAGCCCACCGTTCTGCTGGTCGAGGACGAACCCGCGCAACGCGAGGTGCTGGCCTATAACCTGGAGGCCGAGGGCTTTGCCGTTACCCAGGCGGCAGATGGCGAAGAGGCGATGATGCTGGTGGACGAAGCCGCCCCCGACATCATCATCCTTGACTGGATGATGCCCAATCTTTCGGGGATCGAGGTCTGCCGGCGTTTGAAGATGCGGCCCGAAACCCGGGGCATCCCGATCATCCTGCTCTCGGCCCGCGCCGAAGAGGTGGATCGGGTCCGGGGCCTGGAAACCGGCGCGGATGATTATGTCATCAAGCCCTATTCGGTGCTGGAGCTGATGGCGCGGGCGCGGGCGCAATTGCGCCGGGTCCGCCCGTCAACCGCCGGTGTGGTGCTGGAGTTTGAGGATATCCGCCTTGATCCGGAAACCCACCGGGTGACCCGGCAGGGCAAGATGCTGAAGCTCGGCCCCACCGAGTTCCGGCTGCTGACCACCTTCATGGAAAAGCCCGGTCGGGTCTGGAGCCGCGAGGCCCTGCTGGACCGGGTCTGGGGGCGCGACATCTATGTCGATACCCGCACCGTGGATGTCCATATCGGACGGCTGCGCAAGGCGCTGTCGCAGCATGGCGGCGAAGACCCGCTGCGCACGGTGCGCGGCGCGGGCTATGCCCTTGGCTGAACGATCCCGGCAGGCCTGTTGAACGGAAAACGGGGTGCCCGGCCATGGCGCGGGCACCCCGCTCATTTCAGGCCGGATCCGCCCGGCTTTGCGGATTGCCTTTCCCCTGCCCTGCGGCCACTCTGCCCGCATCGCAGGTCAAGCAGGGTGCGCGCAGGATGCAGGATCTTTCCAACGATTACGCCAATGCGGATTTCATCGCCGGGGCGGCTGATTTTCCGCCGCGCTGGAAGGCGCAGGCCGCCGCATTCCGGGCCGGGCTTGGCGCGCGGGCGCGGCTGGATCTGGCCTATGGGTCGGAGGCGCGGCAGGCCCTTGATCTGTTCCTGCCCGACACCTCACCCAAGGGGCTGCTGGTCTTCGTGCATGGCGGCTATTGGCTCGCCTTTGGGCGGGAAGACTGGTCGCATCTGGCGGCGGGTGCGCTGGCGCGCGGATGGGCCTGCGCCATGCCTTCCTACACGCTGGCACCAAAGGCGCGGATCGGCGCCATGACGCATGAAATCGCACAAGCCTGCCGTTTTGCTGCCAGCCTGCTGCCCGAAGGGCTGCCGATCGTGGTCACCGGCCATTCGGCGGGCGGGCATCTGTCGGCGCGCATGGCGTGCAGCGACATCACGCTGCCGGGCCTGTGCCGGGTCGTCCCGATCTCGCCGCTTTCGCTGCTGGCCCCGCTGATGCAGACCGGCATGAACGCCAATCTGCACCTTGACGCCGAAGAATGCGCGACGGAAAGTCCGGCGCTGCTGACCCGCCGCCCCGGGATCAGCGCCCATATCCATGTCGGCGGACAGGAGCGCCCGGCCTTTCTGTGGCAGGCGCGCAGCCTGTCGGAAGCCTGGGATTGTGGCTGGACCGTCGCGCCGGGTCGGCATCATTTCGATGTCGTGGAGGATCTGGCCGATCCGGGCTCGGCGCTATGCGGCTTGCTGATTGACGCGGCAACACCCGCCGCAACATAGTGCCGAAACACACCCTGAGATTGTCCTCGAAGCCCAGGTATCCCGTTGAAGAACATAGCCCTACCGCATTTCACCATCGACCAGATCGCCCGACAGCTGACCGATGACTTCTGGACCTATCAGGGCGAGACGCGCCGCGTCTTTCATCTGGGGGCCGACAAGGCGCTGACCTATGATCTGGGCACCCTCAGCCCCGATGAACGCTTTCTGGCCCGCAATGCGCTTCAGGCCTGGAGCGCGGCCAGCGGTATCCGCTTTGTCGAGGTCGGGCTGGACGTCCGGGCTCCGATTGTCGTGGAAAGTCGCGACCTTCCCGCCAGCCGCCAGACCCTGCAAGATCTGGCCGTGAACAGCGTCTTTGAGGGGCGGCTGAACGGAAGCCAGGACGAAGATTGGCTGCGGATCACCTTGAAGGCCGGCCAGACCTACACAATCACCGTGGATGGCGTCGGTGCAGACGGCCTGCGCGATCCCTATCTGGCGATCTACGATGCCAAATCCGGCGATCCGATCCGATGGGATGATGACGGCGGCAATGGCAATCATAGCGCGCTGACCTTCACGGCAGGGCGCAGCGGCACCTTCTATCTGGCCGTAGGCTCGGCCACAGACGGTCTGGATGGCGGCTATCGTGCAACCTTCCGTCAGGGCCGGGCTGCCGAACTGACCTTTACCAATGACCACCCCGAGGATGGGGCCTGGTCAACATCGGAAGTGATGCGCGGCCGCATCACCAGCTCGCTCATCAATGTGGAAAGCGACTGGAACGATGCGCCGGTTTCGCTCAATTCCTATTGGTTCCAGACCTATATCCATGAGGTCGGCCATGCGCTCGGCCTGGGTCACGGCGGCCATTACAATGGCGATGCCGATTGGCCCGATGATGCCCATTACGCCGAAGACAGCGTGATGATGACCATCATGTCCTATTTCTTTCAATCCGGTGACAGGTCGCAGGTGAACCCGAACTTCCGTGGCGATGCGGGATATGTCGTGACCCCGATGGCCGCCGATATCACCGCGATCCGCGACCTTTATGGTCTGAAGGCCAGCACGCATAAGGGCGATACCACTTACGGTCACAACAGCAATGTGGGTGGCTATCTGGAGCGTCTGTTCGATGCGATGTTCGATGACAGGCCCAGTCCCGGTCGGGTCTGGCAGGACAATAACATCCTGTTTACCATTCACGACAGCAGCGGCTATGACCGGCTTGATTTCTCCACCGTGGGCAAAAACCAGGTGATCCGGCTGGAGCCGGGCAGCTTTTCCTCGGTCGGGGGTTTCCGGCAGAACATGGGCATCGCCGAAGGCACGGTGATTGAAGCCGCCATTGCCGGGCGCGGCCATGACAAGATCTATGGGTCCGATCGCGACAACCATCTGTCAGGTGGGCCGGGCCGGGACACGCTGCAAGGCGGCGGCGGCAATGACACGTTGGTCGGCGGGCGCGGCAATGACCGGCTGATTGGCGGCAGCGGGCGAGACCTGGCCGATTATTCCGACGAACGCGCCAATATCGTGGTGGACCTTGTTTCCGGCAGGGCGCAGGTCGGGGGGCGCAATGGCAGCCGCGATACGATCCTCGGGATCGAGGATCTGCGCGGCGGGGGCGGCAACGATCTGCTCAAGGGCGACCTGCGCAACAATACCCTGCAAGGCTTTGGCGGCCATGACACCCTGCGTGGCAATGCGGGCAATGACATCCTGCAGGGCGGGCGCGGCAATGATCTGCTTTCGGGCGGCCCGGGCAATGACATCCTGCGGGGCGGGGCCGGGGCCGACAGGTTCGTGTTCGACGGTGGCCTTGACCGGATTACCGATTTCAACGCGCGCGAGAAGGACAGGATCGAGATTGACAGCGATCTATGGGGCGGTGGCCGCCGCAGCGTGCAAAGCCTGCTGGACGCGGCCAACGTGACCAGTTCTGGGATCGCGCTGAGTTTCGGCCGCGACAAGCTGCTGAGCATTGACGGTGTCGAGGCAGTCGCGGAACTGCAGGGCCATGTTTTCATCATCTGACCGGATCTTGATCTGACCGGGGCCTGACCGGGGCTTGCATCCCGGTCAGGCCCAGGCCGGGCCGCAAGGTGCGGGTCAGATCAGATCGATGACGCGGTGCAAGGTGCTCAGGCTCGAGATGCCGAGGATCTCGACCTCGCCCCGGCTGCCGAAATCCAGCGCGACATTATTGCCGCGATCCTCGCCCCAGCGGGTGACGATCTTCGTGACGCTCATGCCGCGCAGAAAGGGCAAGGCCGCGCGATCAAGCAACAATTCGTCGCCCTGGATCCGGCTGAAATCCAGGATCCGGTCGCGCCCGCCGGAATAGACGAAATCGTCGGCACCTGCGCCGCCGCGCAGCAGATCGTCGCCACGGCCGCCATCCAGCCGGTCACGGCCCGCCCCGCCTTCCAGCCGATCGCGCCCGGATCCGCCCATCAGGCGGTCATCCCCGGCCCCGCCCTGCAAATGGTCGTGCCCATCGCCCCCACGCAGGGTGTCATTGCCGCCAAGCCCGCGCAACGTGTCATTGCCTCCCATGCCCAGCAATGCGTTCTTGCCGCGATTGCCGACCAGCCGGTCGCCGCCCTCAGCACCTTGCAGCCCCTCGATCCCCTTCAGCAGATCGCGCCCCTGTCCGGTGACCTGCGGCCGACTGTGTTCCAGCGTGATGCGCAGCGCCGCCTTGCCAGTAAAGATCGCGATGTCAAACCCATCCCCGCCGTAAAGCCGGTCATTGCCCGCGCCGCCAGTCAGCTGGTCAGAGCCAGAGCCGCCATAGATCAGGTCATTGCCCTTGCCACCTGACAGTCGATCATTGCCGGCCTCGCCCCTCAGGCTGTCATTGCCATCTCCGCCGCGCAAGGCATCGCGCCCGCCCCCCCCCGTCAGGCGATCCTTGCCGCTGCCGCCGAACAGGCTGTCATTCCCGGTATCGCCCATAAGGGTGTCATTCCCGCCCAGACCCGTGATCCGGTCATGGCCCGCCCCGGCTTGCAGCCGGTTCGACTGGCCGTTGCCAGTGACCCGGTCATGACCGCTGCCGGTGGTCACCGCCTCGATCCCGATCAGAATGTCGGTGCCCGCGCCGGTCTGTTGCGGCGTGCTGCGGCGCAGATCGATGCGGGCCGCGGCGCGCCCGCCGAAAAACGCATGGTCGATGCCTGCCACGCCATCGATCCGGTCGTTCCCGTCCCCGGCATAAAGGCTGTCATTGCCCGCGCCCCCGAACAAGGTGTCATTCAACGCATCGCCATAGATCCGGTCATCGCCATCATCGCCCCAGAGCGTATTGGCCCCGGTGCCGCCAAAGATCAGGTCATGGCCTGCGCCGCCATAGATCTGATCGGCATCCGCATCGCCATGCAGGGTGTCATGGCCGGCATCGCCCAGCATCTGGTCCCGGCCCGCACCGCCATAGATCAGGTCATGATCGGCAAGCCCCAGCAGCCGGTCATTGCCCACCCCCCCATAAATCGTGTCGGCCCCGGCATCGCCCAGGACGGAATCGTCGCCATCATCGCCATAGAGACGGTCATTGCCCGCACCACCGCGCAAAGTGTCGTTGTCTGCCTCGCCCTGCAGCAGATCATGGCCTTCGCCGCCTTCCAGCAGGTCTGCGCCCCGGGCCCCCAAAAGGCTGTCATTGCCTGCGCCGCCATAGGCGCGGTCATTGCCGCTGCCAAGCCAGATGCGGTTCGCGGCCGCATTGCCCGTCACCGTATCATTGCCCCACCCCGTCAGAACATTCTCGATCCAGAGCAGCAGATCAGTGCCATGACCCCCGGTATATTGCGCGCGGGTCCAGGCCAGATTGATCGCCACCGCGTGACGGCCATCATAATTGGCGAGATCCACCCCGCCGCCGCCATTGAGCGTATCATTGCCGGGCCCGCCGATCAGGGTGTCATCGCCGGTATCCCCTTGCAGATTGTCATGGCCCGCCCCGCCCGACAGGCTGTCATTGCCGGCACCGCCATTCAGATAATTATGGCCATTACTGCCGATCAGCGTATCGCGCCCCTGCCCGCCGATGAATCCTTCGATCCCGGTCAGCCGGTCGCCGGTCGCATCCCCCCCGCTGACGATGCCGCGCGACAGATCGATCCGGATCGCGGCGCTGGAACCCGCATAGCTTGCGATATCGGACCCGGCCCCGCCATAAAGCCTGTCTGCCCCCGGCCCGCCGATCAGCGTGTCATTGCCCGACCCGCCGAAAAGGCGGTCAGCGCCGCCCAACCCCTCAAGCCGGTCATGGCCTTCCCGGCCCCAAAGATGGTTGACCCCGCTATTGCCGATCAGCACATCATTGAAGCGGCTGCCGCCCAGATGCTCGATGGAATTGAAGCGGTCCAGCCCCGAGGATCCGCCATGTGGCGCAGGGCTGGACAGGCTGGCGGTCACGCCGCGTGAAAGGCCCGCGTAATCCACCAGATCGGCACCAGCCCCGCCGATCAGCATATCGCCACTGTTGCGTGCCATGAAACTGTCATCGCCCGCGCCGCCGGTAACCGTTTCGCGCGCAGGAGCCTGCGGGGTGAAGGCGACACCGGCCACCGGATCGGGGTCGATCAGATGCCAGATGCCGAACAGCCGGGCGGTGGTGAACAACCCACGCGGCAGGTTCTGCCCGTCGGCGCTGTAGACAGTCAGAGCCTCGTCGCGCCAGCGGATCACGGTGGCACCGTTGCGCTCCACAATCGACAGGGCTTGGGCGGAATAGACCCGCCCCCAGCCCGACAGATCGATCCGGTCGATCCCCGGCTCAAAATCGCGGATCACATCGGCCACGCCATCACGTCCCAGCACGAAGACATCCGCCCCTGCCCCGCCACACAGGGTATCGGCGCCCAGCCCGTCCAGCAGCACGTCATCGCCTGCGCCGCCGACCAGGGAATCGTCACCTGCTGCCCCCCATAGCAAATCATCCCCCGCCCCGCCGGTCAGCGTGTCCGCCCCGGCCCCGCCGCGCTGTTCGGCAACCGGGTCGCCCGGATCGAAGCGCAGCCGAAGCAGACCCGCGCGTTCGCCGCCAAGGATCAGTTCGATCCGGCCGCCGACCACCACCGCTTCGATGGCCGTCAGATTGTCGATGGGCAGTGTCGCCGTGCCTTCGATCATGCCAGCCGCAATCAGCCGTCCGTCCGGCAACAGCATCAGCGCCTGCAATCCGCCATCGCCACCGCCCGCAAAGACAAAAACCCGACCGTTGACAACTGCGGTCGCCAAGGCCTCGACCCGTTGAAAACGGGTCTCCATCGTATCGATGATATGGTCGGTCACTCGCAAGACGCCGCTGCCTGACAGCTCCATCACCGAGACCGAGGATGTGCCGCTGCCGGCCGCGATCACCCATGTCTTGCCATGGGCCTGCACCACCTCCAGCGCCGATGGGGCCGCGATCCCCAACCCCGCCGAGGCCCCCAGCTTGGAAACGACACGGATCGCACCATCGTCGCCCAGCCCCCAGACCCGCAGGGAGTCCTCGACATTGGACAGGGTGATGACAAAGGTCCGCGCGCCGATATTGACCGATGCCATGTCGCGCACATCCGCCATCTGCTCGCCCGCGCCGAACAGTTCACGCCCATCGGTGCTGAACAGGATGCCGGTGGCCGACAGGCGGCTGACCTCCAGCCGCCCGGTTTCCTTCACCGCAGAGATGACAAAGGTGGTGCCGTCGCGATCTGCCAGCGTATGGGCGGTGATGATCCCCGACGGCCCACGGCGATAGCTGAACCCGGTGCCGATCACGCCATTGTCGATCAGTCCAAAGCCGCCGACATTGGCAGACCAGCCGCCGGTCCAGATCAACTGTGGCGTGCCGGTCGCCGTCACGATGGACAAATGGGTGGCCGCGGGCAGGTGATTTGTCACCGCAAGTGTCTGACTGTCACGCAAGGCAAGCCCTGTCGCGGTCAACTCGAAGGCCAATATGCCGCCCCCCGCCCGCGTCGTGGTAAAGAGCTGCACCTTGCCCTCCACCACGCGTGAAACAATATCCGTCACCCCCGCAAGCAGCTGTGACGCAGCCGAGCGGAATACGCCCAAAGCGTTGAATTGGCCCATAGCCAAGCCCCAAACCCGAATTTACACCCGGGTTCAGGATGGCTGCGCCATGCTTGGCAGAGATTTAACGAACCATGGCAGGGCCGGTCAAAGCCATGGCAAGATCAAGGCATTCGCGCGCAATGCGCGCCTGCCCGATGGTCACGCGGCCTTAGCGCCCCACGCCTGCATAGACCTCGAACCCGGCGGCAAGCGCCTGTTCGCGGTCATAGATATTGCGCAGGTCCGCCAAACGCGGATGCGCCATCTTGCGGGCCAGCTTGGACAGATCCAGCGCGCGGAACTCGTTCCATTCGGTCAGGATCACCACCAGATCGGCACCATTGGCTGCGCCATAGGCGGTTTCGACCCATTTCGTGCCGGGCAACAGCGCCTCGCCCTCGTGGCGGCCCTGCGGATCGACCAATCGCACTTTGGCCCCCGCCCCAACCAGCGCGGGCACGATGGTCAACGAGGGCGCATCCCGCATGTCATCGGTATCCGGCTTGAAGGTCACGCCCAGCACGGCGATTGTCTTGTCGCGCAACACGCCATCGCAAAGATCCTCGATCTTGGCGATCATGCGATGCTTGATCTCGTCATTCACGCGGATCACAGTTTCGGTGATCTGCATCGGCACGGCATGGTCCTGGCCAATCCGGGCCAAAGCCTTGGTATCCTTCGGGAAACAGCTGCCGCCATAGCCCGGCCCGGCATGAAGAAATTTCGGGCCGATCCGGCCATCCATGCCGATGCCCTTGCTGACGGCCTTCACATCCGCGCCCACGCGTTCGCACAGCGCCGCAATCTCGTTGATGAAGGTGATCTTGGTCGCAAGAAAGGCATTGGCCGCGTATTTGATCATCTCGGCCGATTCCAGATTGGTATAAACCACCGGGAAATCGCGCAGCGACAACGGGCGGTAAAGCTCTGCCATCACCTTCAGCGCGCGCTCGGTCTCGACCCCGATCACCACACGGTCTGGGCGCATGAAGTCATCGATCGCGGCTCCTTCGCGCAGGAACTCCGGATTCGAGGCAACATCGAACGGCGTATCCCCCGCAGTGCGCGCCAAAGCTTCGGCGACCTTGCGATTGGTGCCGACCGGCACGGTCGATTTGGTGACAACGACCGCGTAATCTTCAAGGGCGGCACCGATCTCTTCGGCGGCGGCCATCACATAGCGAAGATCGGCATGGCCATCGCCGCGCCGCGTCGGCGTGCCGACCGCGATGAAAACGGCGCTCGCACCGCGTACCGCCTCGGCCAGATCCTGCGTGAAGGACAACCGCCCCGCCGCGACATTGCGTGCAAGCACTTGGTCCAGGCCGGGTTCATAGATCGGCACCTGACCTGCGCGCAATTTTTCGACCTTGGCCGGGTCTTTGTCGACACAGACCACCTCATGCCCGAAATCCGAGAAACAGACCCCGGAGACCAGCCCGACATAGCCTGTCCCGATCATCGCTATTTTCATGTTCCTGCCCGTTTCGCGGCCTATCGCCGCCCTTGTGCCCGACATTTCTGAGCCGGGTTTGCTGCTGGAGACGCCCTTTTCGGATCGCCGCATCTGGTATGCCCGGTAATTCGGTTAGAATTAAGACATTGTCGCCGCCTTGGCGACAATTTCCTCAAGATTTCGTGGCATTCACGACGGGCGTGACCGTGCGTCGCAACAAGTGTGCTTCGCGCAGGGTGATATAGCTGATCGCGGCGATGATGACCCCGCCCCCCAGCAGGACAAAGATATCGACCCCCTCGCCAAAGACCAGCCAGCCCAGCAGGGTGGCCCAGATCAGCTGCAGGAAGGTCACAGGCTGTGTCACCGTCATCGGTGCGACGCCAAAGGCGCGCGTCATGCAGTAATGGCCCGAGGTCGCAAAGGCCGCCACCAGCGCAAGCGCCGCCAGTTGCGTCAGGCTGACCGGCACCCAGACCCAGAGGGCAAAGGGCAACAGCCCCAATGTGACGCAGATGCTCATCATGGCGACGATGGTCGAGGCGGGAACCAACCCGCTCAGCCGTTTGGCAAAAAGGTAGGATGCGGCAAAGAAGAATGCCGCCGCCATTTGGGCAAAATGGCCGTCCGTCACCTCGCGTAGTCCTGGGCGCAGCACGATCCCCGCCCCGAGGATGGCGACCACCACCGCAAGGATCCGGCGCATCGCCAGCACCTCACCGAAAAACAGCGCAGCCCCCAGCGTGACAAGGATCGGATTGAGATAGCCGATCGCTGTGACCTCAGCCACCGGCAGCCGTGCCATGGCGTGGAACCAGCAGATCACCGCGGCAGTATGGACGAGGCCGCGCAAGCCAAAAAGCGTCAGCGCACCGGGCGGGAACCCGCGACGCAGCATCGGCGCGACGGTCGGCAACAGGAACAGCACGCCGAAGGCAAAGCGCAGAAAGGCCGATTGGGCCGCGGGCAGGTCTGTCCCAAGCCCGCGCACCAACCCATTCACGCCCACGAAGCTGAGCCCCGAAGCCAGCATCCACAGCACGCCCTGCACGGGCCGGTTTTCTTGCGACTGCACCATCCATCCGATGTGCACGGGCATCCCGCTGCGGTGCAAGCGCCGCTTTGTGCCGGGCACAATCGATGCTCTGTGCGGGGCACAGCCAATGCTTAGTGCCGGGCACAATCGGTGAGCCATCTGGCGGCCCGCAATCGATGCGCGGGCCCAGCCGGACCAGCTCATGGCCGTTTGGAACGAGCCCCGCGCCCAATCTCCTGGCCGCCGCCACCTCTGCATGGGGGCCGGCCGCAAAGACAGGCCGCAATGCCGCGCTCAACCGCCAAAGGCCAGCCCTGCCGCCAGCACCCACATCACGCAGCCCACCACGATTTCCAGCATGACCCAGGCACGCGGCTTGGCAAAGACCGGGGCCAGCAACCGCGCACCAAAGCCAAGGGCAGAGAAGAAGCTGAACGAGGCCGCGACCGCCGCCATGCCAAAGGCCATTTCATGCGGGGCATATTGCGCCGAGATCGACCCCACCAACACGACCGTATCCAGATAGACATGGGGGTTGGCCCAGGTGAACAGCAGGCACATGATGACGACCCGGCGCAGCGGCACCGGCCCCGCCCCTTGCGGCACCAGCGCCGCCCCACCGGCCCAGGCGGCGCGAAACCGCAGGGCCCCATATACGGTCAGAAAGGCCACGCCGAGCCAGCGCATCGCCTCGCCAAACCACGGCGCGGCGCGGGCGATGGCCCCGAAGCCACCGACCCCGGCGGCGATCAGCACCGCGTCAGAGCAGGCGCAGATCAGGACCACCGCCAGCACATGTTCACGCCGCAGTCCCTGCCGCAGCACAAAGGCATTCTGCGCCCCGATGGCGACGATCAGGCTGAGCCCAACCAGATATCCCGCAATCACCGCATCCCACATGGCACCCCCCAGCTGGCTTTGACTTGACTTAGCCGCGCGGCACAGGACAATCCAATTAATGTTTCTTCAACTAGATAAGAATGTCTAATGCTGGACTATCCCGCCCTTGCGGCCCTTGCGGCCGTGCATCGCCGCGGTGCCTTTGATCTGGCGGCGGCGCAGCTTGGCGTCACCCCTTCCGCGGTGTCGCAACGCATCAAGGGGCTGGAGGATCGGATCGGCGCGCTGCTGGTCCGGCGCGGCCAGCCTTGCACAGCGACGGACACCGGCCTGCGCCTGATCCAGCATTTTGATGAGGTGATGCTGCTGGAGGCGGCTCTGCCCCTGCCCGATCCGCAACCGGCCACGCTGCGTATCGCGGTCAATGCCGACAGCCTTTCGACATGGGTGATCCCTGCCTTGGCCGCGGTGCCAGGGCTGCTGTTCGATATCGTGATCGACGACCAGGATGTCAGCCAGGATTGGCTGCGTCGGGGCGAGGTGGCAGGCGCGATCACCTCGCATCCCGGCCCGCTTCAGGGGTGTGACACCGTCCCGCTCGGGCTGCTGCGCTATATCGCAACCGCCAGCCCCGCTTTCCTGCAGCACTGGCTGCCAGATGGCGTGACACGGCAGGGCATGGCCGCAGCGCCCGGCCTGACATATTCTGACCTCGACACGCTGCAACATGATTGGTTGCGCCGCGAATGCGGACCGGGGATCGTGTTCCCGACGCATCGCATCGCCTCGTCTCAGGGCTTTGTCGATGCGGCGCTTGCGGGCCTTGGCTGGGGGATGAACCCGTGGCCTTTGGTCAGCGCGCATCTCGCCGCCGGGCGACTGATCGAATTGCGCGCAGATCGTCCGCTGGATGTTGCGCTGCACTGGCAGTTCGCGCGCCGCACCGCACCGGCGCTGGCCCCGCTGACCCGGGCATTCCGGCGCGCGGCGGCGCAGGTGCTGCTGCCGCTGCCCGGTCAGAACACGGCCTGAACCTCATACATCACGGGTTCGAAACTGCGGGACAGCGTGCCGAACAGTCGGGTGCGTTCGCGCATTTCCGGGCTGCGCAGCATGGCCTGAAAATCCTCGCGCTGCTGCCATTGCGAGTAATTGGCGATGCGGGTGCGCGCGTCATTCATGTGCAGCCCCGCCGAGATAAAGCCCCGCTGATGCCGGATGAAGCTGTCAAACGCCTCCTCTAGCGCCTCCATCAGATCATGGGCGGTGCCGGGTGTCACCTCGAAGGTGGTGATGACGGTCTGGCCGCGAAAGCTGGACGTGATCTCTGGCATATGCGATCCTCCCTTGCCTTGTCAGGGCCCCTCCCGGACCCTGCCGGAACAGCGTAACATCGGACATGACAAAACCCATAGGCTTCCTAGACCCCGATCACCCGTTCTTTCGCAAAGCCGTGACGCGCTGGCTGACCACCTTGGTGCCGCTGGCCTGGGCCACGGTTGAATTCATCAATGGCGCACCGGCCTGGGGCATCATGTTCGGCGCGGCCGGGGCCTATGCCGGCTACAAACTTCTCATCGTCGGGCCGTCGAACAGGTGACCCGGCCCCGCATCTCGCCGCTGTCGCCCTGCACGGTCGAGGGCACAAGGTGGCACCCGGTCAGGCGCGGCACCAGATCGATCATGGTGGCGCGGATCGCCTGATGGCTGCCGCGCCCGGCCCAGCCAAGGCGTATCACCTCCACCTGATTGCCATGCAGAAACAACACATAATCGCGCCCGTCGACATGCACCGCAAACCGTTTCGCCCCCATCATCACAGGGGCTGGCTGCGCCCCGCAGGCCGCAAGCAAGAGCAAGGTGATTCCCCGCGCGATCAGGGTCAGAAAATGGTCCATGAACCCAGTTTGACGCAGCATCCCTAACCAAGCGTTAACTCGGACCAGCCGTTTTCCCCCGCTTCTCCGCGCAGCCTGCCCTCGCCCCTTGCCTCCGCGCCGATTTTCGCAAATAACCACCACAGGTTTTCCACGGAGTCAGCCATGCGCGCACGCATCTATCAGCCCGCCCGCAACGCCATGCAATCGGGCACAGCCAAGACCAAGGGCTGGGTGCTTGAATTTGCCCCGGATTCGGCGCGCGAGGTCGATCCGCTGATGGGCTGGACTTCGACCACCGACACCAATACCCAGGTCAAGCTGCGCTTCGACACACGCGAAGCCGCCGAAGATTACGCCCGCGCGCGTGGCATTGATTTCGTCATCGCGGACCCGAATACCCGCAAGCCCAATATCCGCCAGCTTGGTTACGGCGAAAACTTCGCCACCAACCGCCGAGGTGCCTGGACCCACTGATCGCGGTCTGGCCGCGGCACATCTTCGCATCGCTATCGGCCATCAACATTGTCCTGCGATGGCGGACCGGCTTGGGATTGGCCCGGCAATCGCCCCCCATAGGTTCGTTTCGTCGTACCACCACACTGAGAATTTCTTCGGTATTTCCGGTCTTCTGCTCCACGCGCCTTGCGGCAAAAGTCTGGGCACTTTGCGGAAATGGTCAGAGATCCAGCCATAAGACCGCAACTGGCCCGTGTGACCATGACGAGGCCTGCAGTCGGGGTGCTCCTGGCGGTGGGAAAGGTCGAGCGGACAGCCCGCAAAGTTTATCTTGCCGGCAATCAGACGCGCGCGATGTGCATCGGTCAATTCGAACGCGCTGACATCTGCGTTGGCGGCGCGACTTTGGGTCATTGCTGCCCGACAGCGTTCGAAGCCCGGGCCAGACACACTTAACAGGCTGTCGGCGGATCCGGTAGAAGTTCACCCGACCGCTGATCGACAATGCGCAGCAGGCAGTCGCGCCACATGCGGGAGACAAAATGCTTGCTGAGTTCACAGCCCAGCCACATGAAAGTATTTCAGTGATGAAAAGTGCCACGTAGATGTTCCATTATCGCGTCGAAAAAACCAATGAAATCAAATACCCACTTTCTGAATGACGCATGCGCCCGTCCATTTTCGCCACATAGTTTGTCCCACCTCGGCAAAGCAAAAGGGCCGGTGAACGCCGGCCCTCTGCTTTCGATCAGCCGATATCGGCGCAGCGGTAGATGGTCTGACATCGCTCGTGCAGCGGCAGGGGCGCAATGCCGCGGTCGGCCTGGATGATGGCTTCAGCGCCGGAGTTGCGGCGGGTTCGCGCGGCCAGCTGGGTCACGGTGATGTAGGTTCGCCGAAACTCTTCTAGGCTGTTTTCTGAAATATACCAGCGAAGCCACCCACTCTGGGGTTCGATCGCCATCACGCTTTCCACACATGCCCGGCTGATCAGGGCGCGCAGTGTCCGGATGTCGACGCCGATCATTCGAGCCGCCGTTCCCGGTGGCACCGCCCCATCGACAGGGCAGGAGATCGCCTCGCGCAGAGTGGGCAGGTGTACCCGGAATGCCCGGAACCTGCTGTCGCAGCCGACATCGCGGCGCAGGGGGGTATGAAGTTTCAGGATCATAGTCGTGACCCGGTCGGTTGGGCAGTGCAGACGATGCGCTGCCGTTGGGATATTAAGCTACTCCGCGTTCCTTGGACAGTTTTCGGGGATATTTAAGCTACAGCCTGTGCCTGCCGGTCGGTTTCGATTCTGTTGAAGTAGACCACGGC
>NZ_WCHR01000046.1 GCF_008973825.1 Gemmobacter serpentinus
CGTCCGATAGCGGGCAGGATCAGGTCTCGTCATCTCAGACCATTAACCCCATGGATTCCCCGTGTGAATCCTGCTCCCTGGGGACTTCTGCAACAAGGCTGGTCCATGCGGGAAAGGGCTACGGCCCTCAAAAATGAGCTTACCAGCGTCATGGATGCGTTGGACGCGGCTGGTGAGACCGATGCGGCCAACGCAATGGACGCCATCATCACCAAGCTGGATGACATCATTGATCGTGCCGGGATAGGCACACTTAAAGGCCGCGATCTTCATGCGGAATTGGCAACCGTCCAGACCGAGGCGTCTGGCGCTCTTGATCAGGTCTCGGCCATCAATGGCATCAGCTTGGAAGGTGCGATCTCGGCTGTTGGCGGGCTGGTTGGTGTGTTGCAAATGGCGGCGGGTGCTGCGGCGCAGGTGCGTGCCAGCCTGCCCGGCATTGATACGACCAAACTGGGCGGCCTCCAGCCGGAGCTTGGCCGGTTCGGAAACCCCTATGCCGATATCGCATGGCCTGAGCTTGCGCCTGACAGTTCCCCCAAACCCAAAGCGCGCCCCTTTGAGCTTGGCGTGCCTGATCTGCCCAAAAGCGGCAGAGGCAAAAAGGGCGGCGGCGCGAAGGATCGTGCTGAATTCGATGAGGCCTTGAAGCAAACCGAAAAACAGATCCTGCTGCTGAATGCCGAGGCGGCGGCGTTCGTCGAGGCTGCGCAGGCTGGTGGCGATTACGCCGGGGCTGCGGATTTTGCCCGCAAGAAGGCCGAGCTGCTGATGGCCGCACAGGAACAGGGTATCAAGGTCACGCCAGAGCTGACGGCCAAGATCGACAAGCAGGCGCAGGCCTATGCCACGGCGGGGCTGGAGGCCGAGGCGGCGGCGGATCGGATCGCGGATCTGGAGGCGGCGTCCGATCGCGGCAAGGATGCCTTGGGCAGCATCTTTGATACGATCATTTCCGGCAGCGGCAGCGGCAGCGCGCGCGAAGCGATTGCCAGCCTGCTGATGGAGATGGCCAAGGCGCAGTTTTCAAAGGGGCTGTTTGGCCTGCTGGACGGTGCTGGCGGCGGTGGTTTTACATCGTGGATCGGTGACATGCTGACCGGCGCGCGGGCCGGTGGCGGCAGTGTGCGCGCCGGCGGGGCCTATCTGGTCAACGAAAACACCCCCAATAGCGAGGTGTTTGTGCCGTCGCGCAATGGCGGCGTCTTGAACGTGCCGCAGGCGCAGGCCGCGCTGCGCGACGCGGTGCGCCCGCCCCAGCCCGTCATGGCCCGCGCGGCAGCGGGCGGCGCGGATCGGGTCGGGCCGGGATCCATTGGCAGGCTGGATATCTCGGTGGCAGTTGATGAGAGTGGCGGCTTGCAGGCCTTTGTTCGCAACCAAGCCGGGCAGATTGTCGCGCAGTCGCAGCCTGTGACGGTGCGGCGCGCGGTGCAGGCGACGGGTGCGACGATGGAGCGTAGCAAGGTGTTTGGGGGGCGGTTGTGAGCATCAACGTTTTCGCCTGGCCCCCGGTCGGCGCGCTGGGTTTTGAATGGACGCATGGGCGTCCGGTGGCGCGCCTGCGGTCGATGCTGACTGGCCGTGACCAGATGCAGGCCAGTCAGCGCAAGCGGCGGATCGCGACCCTTCAGGTGTCTGCCTTGGGTAATGGCGCGAATGGCGCAGGCTTTTGCGAGATCCTGAAGGATATGCTGGACGGCGGTATCCATGCTGTGCGCCTCAGATCGAGCCCGATCAACTGGCATCGGCATTACCGTCCCGCTGTGAACACCTTGAACAGCACATCCCTGACCTGGCGCACCGGGTCGGACCCCTTGGCGTGGCAGGCCTCCGGCCAGCCGCTGCGCTGGTATGATGGCCGCATGGTGACGGCTTCGGGCGCATCCTCACCGCAGGGGATGTGGCATGGTCTCACCCTGTCCGGGCTGCCTGTCGGCACGCTGGTGGCGCGGCCCGGCGACTATATCCGGGCCTATGAGATGAGCGATCCGGCTGTATCGCAGATGGCGCGGGTGGTTCGCCCTGCCACGACAGACGCGGCGGGCGCGGTGACCTTGCGTCTGGACAGGGCCATCACGATCAGCAATGCGCGGGTCAATCTGGCTGAACAGGATGAGGGCGCGTTTCGGGTGGAGGGCGGTCTGCCCCGTGCAGTGCAGCCGCTGTCGGGGGATTGGTCTTATACCTGGTCCTTCCGCGAGGTCTTTGCCGATGAGGTCGGCGGATTTGTGGAGCGTGATCCATGGAACTGATGCGCCAGATCGCATCCGCCACCGAGACGGCGATTTCGGGGGCGGTATTCCATCCGGTGCTGATGGTCTGGCTAGATTGGCCGGGCGGGCCGGTGCGCGCTCATAGCGGTGTCGGTAGCCTGAGCTGGGGCGGCAACACCTGGGCGGGCGTTAGCGCGTTTGGCGCGGTGTCCGTCCCGGATGAGGCGCAGGGCGGGGTGCCGGTGGATTTCTCGGTGTCGCTGACCTGCGATCTGCCGGAGCTGGCAGATTGTGCCGACGCGGTGATCCGCCAGCGTGAGGGCGCAATCTATCTGGGCGTCACCACCGAGGCCGGGGGGAATGTGCTGGTCGGCGCGCCGGTCTCACTGGCCAGCGGCACCATGGATGTGCTGGTGCTGCGCACCGAGGTCGAGCGGCAGGGCGCGGATGTGCAGGTGCTTTACACCCTGACCGTGACGCTGACGACAGGCCCCGGCTATCGGTCCTCGGCTGCGATTGCGCATAGCCATGAGGATCAATCGCGCGCCTATCCCGGTGACACGGCGGGCAAGATGCTGGTGCTGGCCACGGCCCGCGCCGAAAAGACGCTCTGGCCTGAACCGTGACCCCTGACAGAGTGCTGGCGACGGTGGATGCCGTCATGTCCTGCGCGTTCGCGTGGGGTGGTTGCGACTGTGTGGGCGCTGCGAGCGCGGTGTTCGCTGCACTGCATGGCCGTGATCCGCTGGAGGGCGTGAGCGCATGGCGCGGCCCGGCAGAGGCGATGCGTATCATCAAAGCGGGCGGCGGGCTGGAGCGGCTGGCCACCGCACAGGCGCGCCGGCTCGGGCTGCGCGAGGGGCACGCAATCGGCGGGCTGGCCGTCTCGGTCGATGCCCGCACGTTGCTGGTTTGCATTCAGCCCGGGATCTGGGCGGGCAAGACCAAGACCGGATTTGCAATCATGAGACAGGCGGGGAGAGGTTGGTATGCGTAAATTCCTGCTGCTGACCACGGCACTGGTCTGCATCGGCATGGCCCCCGCGCCCGCGCAGGCCGATCCGATCACCGGTGCGATCACAGGCTGGCTGACCACCACTTTCGGGGCAACCTTGGGCGGGGTTATCGCACAGTTGGGCGGATCGATCCTGCTGTCGCAGCTGTCCATGGCGCTGGCAGGCAAACCCAAACAGGAGGCGCAGCGCGCAGAGCTGCACCGACCCACGGCGCTGCCCGCCTATCGCTATGTCTATGGCCGCTGCTGGGCACCCGGCACACCGGTCGGCTGGCACGTTGTCGGGGATATCCTTTACATCTGCTACCTGCTGAATTCCCGCGCATCGGCCCTGACGGATTACACTGTGCTGTTCGACAAGCGGGCAGTGACGGCATCGGGCGATCCGTTCAATTTCGCAGGCGGCGGGGCGGTGGCGTCGAATGAGCCATTCTCGGGCCACCTGCGTTACTGGATCGGGCGCGGATCGCAGACCACATGCCCGGCGCAGATCGTGAGCGAAACCGGCGGCAAGTTTGTGGCGACAGATGCATGGCGCGGGCGCACGGTGCTGTGGGCGCGCATGGATTGCGGTGATCAGGATGAGCGATCAGACCGCTGGCCCGCAACCCCGCCGGAACTGAACGTCGATGGCGACTGGTCACTGGTCCATGACCCGCGCGACGGGGTGACGCGCCACACCCGCAATCAGGCGCTGATCGTGCGCGATGCACTGCGGACCAACCCGATCCGGCCCTATGCCGATGCCTATCTCTGGGATGAGACATTTGGATGGGGTGCCGATGTTGCCGCGCAAGCCGTGGCGGTCAAGGCGGGCGGCACGATCCCACGCTATCGCTGTGATGGGGTTTTAGTCTGGGCCGACGGGTCCGAGCTGGAGGACCAGATCAGCCCCCTGCTGGCGGCGGGGGCCTCGCGCCTGATCCGCGTCGGCGGGCGATTGGGGTTCGTTCCGGCCATCGCGCGCGACCCGGTGCATGTGATCACCGATTTCACGGAGGGGCAGCCGCTGGAACTGACGCGCTGGCAGCCATCCGACAGCCTCTATACCGAGGGCGTCGGTCGCTACACCGCGCCGGATCGGGCCTATGAGAGCGCGGAGACACCGGCATTTATCGCGCCCGGCGCGGTCGTGGCGGATGGCGGGCTGGCCAAGCGGATGGATGTGCAGCTGGATTTCGTGACGGATCACCGGCAGGGGCAGCGCGTCGTCAAAATCGAGGTCATGCGCAGCCGCATGCAGCGCACCGTATCGGGCGAGTTGATGCCGGATGCGTTTCGGCTGGTCGCTGGATCGGTTGCCACCGTCACGCTGCCTGCGCCGATGACGCCGTTCAATGGCCTCTATGAGGTGGAGACGATCCATCCGGCGGCGGGGATCAATGATGATCATTCGATCACCCTGCGTCTGCCCGTGGTGCTGCGCGAGACGAGCGCGGCGATCTACGCCTGGAATGCCGCGACCGAAGAAAAGGAAGTCGAGGGGGCCAGCTTTGACGGGTCTATCACCCGCGTGCAGCGCCCGGCCTCGGTCGCGGTGGTTTCGGGGGCTGCTGCGGCGCTGATCAGTGGCGGCAATGTGACGGTGCGGGTCGAGGCCAGCTGGCCTGCCAGCACCAGCGCATCGGCGCAGGGCTATCAGGTCCAATATCGGACCCGCAACCCCGCTGCCGCCCCGCCGCTCAACGCCTGGGGCGACTGGCTCGACGGGGGCAGCGTGGATCGCGCGGCCAGCGATGGCACCACCTATCGCAGCTGGATCGCGCAGGCCGTCAACGGAAATCAATATCAGGTGCGCGTCCGCACGGTTGGCCTCTATGGCAAGTCGACGTGGATGGAGTCCGGTATCGTCACAGCGTCGGGGCCTGCCGCCGTCCTGCTGACGCCGTCGATCCGAACTGCGACTGGCGGATCTGGCCGGGTCGATCTGGTGATTGATCAGTCCAATGATGCGGCGACGACGCGGGTCGAGATTTGGCGGGCAACGGTCAACGACTCCGCCAGTGCGACAATGATCACGGTGCGCAATGGCGGACCAAACGCCGTTGTCAGCTATGCCAATACCGGGCTCTCGGCTGGCACCTACTACTACTGGGCGCGCAGCCGTGACGGCCTCGGCAATGCCTCGCCCTACAGCCCGGTCAAATCAGCCATCGTCACCTGACAGGAGCGGCACATGCCTGCACCCACATTCAGCTTGCCGGTTTCCGGCACGGCTCCAAATCAGACATCCTCAAGGTCGGGGCTGGAAACGGCGGTGAATGCCGTAATCTCCAGCCTAGACGCGCGCTGGCTCGCCCAGGCGGTCGGGGCGATCCCTCTGATCTCGGCCACCGGGACGCAGGCCATCATCGCGAGCATCCCGGAGGCATTCTCCGATCAACCCATTGCGTCAGGCGTCTCTGTCGAGTTGCAAGTGCCCGCAACGGTGGATGCACCGACGCTGACGGTTGCAGGGGTGGGGCCATACCCGATCCTTGATGCGAATGGCGCGGCGCTGCCTGCGGGGTGGTGGATCACGGGGCGGCGTGTCGTTTTGCGGCTGATGGTCGGCGGGGCATGGCGCGTCACCTCCGGGCTGGGCATGTCGGTGTCAGAGCTGACGGCATTGTCCGGGCAGGTTCCTGCGGCGCAAGGCGCGCTTGCCGGTCTGGTGCGGGCGCTGAATGACCCGCGCCAGTCTGTGCGGCTGCGCCTGATCGGGGACAGCATCACCTGGGGCAGCAATGCCACCGGCGTGGGCGCGAGTGACCCCCGCACCGGCCAGTTGACCGATCCGCGCGCCTCGCTGGACGCCCCGAGCTACGCCAATCTGCTGCGCAAATGGCTGGCCGGAGCATATTTCAGCCCGACGATTTCCGAGCAAGGGCCGGGCTGGGCGCGATATCGGTCCAAGGCGTGGATGCCGGTGGCCGACGATGCGGCGGCTTGGCCGGTCTATAATTTCGGGACTGGTGCCGCATCGCCGCGTGTGACCGGCAGCGGTGGCGCGATGGGGGCCTATCTGGACGTGGTTCTGGGGACGGAGATGCGCTTCGCATTTACCGGCGACGGGATCACGGTCAAGTTCGCGCGGGTCGCGCAGGCCGGGGCAATCGGGCGCATCATGATCGACGGCGTGCAGGTGGGGGCCGATATCGACCTGAATGGTGCTGCGGCCTTCGGGCATGAGGTTTCTGTATCGGTGCCTTACGGGGCGCATACGGTGGCACTGCGCTGTTCCGCGGGGCCGTCAAATGCGCGCTGGCGGATCGAGGCGGTGACGATCAACCGGCTGTTGCAGGTCGCGAATGACGGGATCATCGGCCGCAATGTCACGCAATGGCTGCCCGGCGGCGGGCTGCTGACCGGTGCGCAGGTGCAGGATCATGAATGGGTGATGATCAATCTCGGCACTAATAGCCGCATCACGCAGCCGGGAACGATCAACGAGCCACTGAAGGTCACCAGCGGCCTGATCGAGATTGTCCAGGCGCTCCAGACCGCTGGCAAGTCTGTCATCCTCCTGACCCCCAATCTTGCGACCGGGACGATGGATGTTGATGGCAGCCCGTCCACCTATTCGTTCGGACAGCGCGATGTGCGCCGGGCCATTCAGGACGCCGCGCGCCAGTTGAAGGTGGCGTGCATCGATTTGTTCGGCCCGACCTACCTCGCCCATCAAGAGGGCTTGGGGGTTTTGGCCGATGGCCTGCACCCCAGCGACCTGGGCCATAGCATCATGGCAGCCGAGATCCGGCGCGCCATCAGTGACGCTGAGCGCGTCATCGCTTGATGTTCCTAACCGTCCAAGCGGTGGCGATATTCTGAAAGGCGGTCTTCGAGCAGATGCTTGAGGATCGCCTTCATGTCCTCGATGCTGGCGGTGTCTATGGCGGCCAGGCACCGCTCGAGCCGGGCGAGCCTGTCCTGGTCTGTCTCGGGGCGAGTAATTGATAGCGTTTGCTTGCTTTCAACCCACATTTCCCAAGTAAGGCGCTGATTTCGCTGTCCTGACCATTATATTTCCTATATAAAACATGGTGTTGAAGGCTGCGAGGGGCGCGTTTC
>NZ_WCHR01000047.1 GCF_008973825.1 Gemmobacter serpentinus
TGGGCGTGGAGATTTATGCCTCTGGTCATCGGCGGTGGCCGGATGAGGTGAAGGCTCGGGTGGTCGCCGATACACTGCAGCCGGGGGCCACGGTAAACGCAGTGGCGGATCACTATGGAGTGCAGCCGAACCAGGTATCGGCGTGGCGGCGGCTGGCCAAGCAGGGCAAGCTGGTGCTGCCAGCCATCTTGGCCGAAGAGCCGGTCTTTGCCTCGCTGGTGGTTTGCGATACACCGCCTGCTGTCCATTCCTACGACGGGCGCGCTGCAGACGAGGGGATCAGGATCATTATCGGGGAGGTGAGGCTTGAGCTGGCCGCGGACACGCCCGCCGTTCGGCTGGCCGAGATTGTCCGTGCTCTTGGAGCCGCGCCGTGCTGATGCCGTCGCAGGGCATGCGGATCCTGGTGGCGACCAAGCCGGTGGACTTCAGGAAGGGGCACGACGGATTGGCAGCCTTGGCGCAGTCGATGCTGGCGGAAGACCCCTTCACCGGCACGATCTTTGTGTTCCGCTCGAAGCGCGCCGACAGGCTGAAGATCCTGTTCTGGGACGGCAGCGGGCTGGTGATGGCTTACAAGCGCCTTGAGGCCGACAGCTTCACCTGGCCGGCCATCCGGGACGGGGCCATGACCTTGAGCCGAACGCAGTTCGAGGCGCTTTTTGCCGGCCTCGACTGGCGGCGGGTCCGACCTCTGGAAACCCCAAAGCCAGCCGTTTCAGAATGACCTGAATGCAATAAAAGCGTTCAACTACAGTCGGATCAGGGTATGATGACTTCATGTCCGCCGCTCCGTCCATCGACCTGTCCGCCATCCCCGAAAGCCAGCGCGCCGCTGTTCTTGCCGTGCTGAGGGAACGGGACGCGCTGCAGGAAACCAACCGGCGGCTGGAGCATCTGATCGCCGAGCTGAACCAGGTCTTGCATGGCAAACGCTCCGAGAAGCTGAACGACGACGAGCGTCAGCTGGCTTTCGAGGATCTGGAAACCGCGTTGGCCGAGGCCGAGACCCGGCAGGATGCGGAGACTGCGCCCCGCACGCCCCCGCGCCGGGCCGCCCGCCGCAATCGCGGGCATCTTCCGGAAAGCCTGCCCCGCGTAGAACGCGTGATCGAGCCGAGCAGTCTGCTCTGTCCGTGTGGCTGTGGTGAGATGCACCGCATCGGCGAAGACCGGACCGAGCGGCTGGATATCGTGCCCGCGCAACTGCGGGTCATCGTGACCGTGCGCCCAAAATATGCGTGCCGCAGGTGTGCAGAGGGCGTGACCCAGGCACCGGCACCCGCACACCTGATCGATGGCGGCCTACCCACTGAGGGCGCCTTGGCGCATGTGCTGGTCAGCAAATACGCGGACCATCTGCCGTTGTATCGTCAGAGCCAAATCCTTGCCCGCGCGGGCATCGAGCTTCACCGCAGCACGCTGGCTGATTGGGTCGGCACCGCCGCCTTCCACCTCGGTCCCGTGGTCGATCGGCTGACAGAGCACCTGAAGACGTCGAGCAAGCTGTTCATGGACGAAACCACGGCACCCGTGCTCGATCCTGGCCGAGGCCGGACGAAGACGGGCTACCTCTGGGCCCTGGCGCGCGATGACCGCTCATGGGGCGGGGGCGATCCGCCCGGTGTGGTCTTCACCTATGCGCCCGACCGCGCGGGCGAAAACGCAGAGCGCATCCTCCATGGCTTTGACGGCACCCTGCAGCTGGATGGCTATACCGGCTACAACCGTCTGACGCGTCCGTCCCGGACAGGCGGCGCACCGATCACCGTCGCTTATTGCTGGGCGCATGTCCGGCGAAAACTGAAGGAGATCTTTGATCGCGACGGCTCCAAGATCGCGGCCGAGGGCCTGTGCCGGATAGCCGAGCTTTACCGGATCGAGGCCGAGATCCGTGGCATGGACCCGGGCCAGCGGCTGTCGGCCCGCCAAGCGCGCAGTGCGCCGCTGATCGCCGCATTCGGGGAATGGCTGCAGCTGCAGTGTCGGCGCATATCGATGAGGTCGCGCCTCGGGGAGAAGCTGGCCTATATCCATCGTCACTGGGGCGGGTTGCAGACCTTCTTGCGCGACGGCCGGGTCGAGATCGACTCCAACAACGTCGAGAACCTGATCCGGCCGATCGCGCTGACGCGAAAGAATGCGCTCTTCGCAGGCCATGACGAGGGTGGCCGATCCTGGGCGCGCATCGCATCCCTGATCGCCACCGCAAAGGTCAACGGCGTCGAACCCTTCGCCTACCTCAAGGCAACCCTGGAAGCGGTGGCAGCCAGCCATCCTCAGGCAAAGATCGACGACCTGCTGCCCTGGAACTTCAACCCGTCAAGCTGAAACCAGGTGAGGCGGCGCCGCCGCTTACTGATCGTCGAGGTTCTGGCCCGCAACGGCCTGGTCTTTGCCTTCCTGTTCGTGGGCGGCGTCATGTGGCTGTCCTATCAGCTGTCCGACCGGCTGACGGCGGGTCGGCTGCACGGATCGGCAGTGGCCATCATCATCGGTCTGATCCTGGCCTGGATCGGCGGCATGATGACCGGGGGCAGCCGCGGGCTGGCGGATGTGCCGCTGTTCACCGGGATCGGGCTGATGGGGGGCGCGATGCTGCGCGACCTGGCCATCGTCTCGACCGCTTACGGCGTCGACATGCGCGAGATCCGCAAGGCCGGCGCGGCGGGGGTCAGCGCGCTGGCCTTGGGGATCGTGGTGTCCTTCGCGGTGGGCGCGGCGATCGCGGCGGCCTTCGGCTATACCGATGCGGTCAGCATGGCGACGATCGGCGGGGGTGCGGCGACCTATATCGTGGGTCCGGTGACCGGCACCGCCTTGGGCGCCAGTTCCGAGGTCATCGCCCTGTCGGTCGCTGCGGGGCTGCTGAAGGCGGTGCTGGTGATGATCGGCACGCCGCTGGTCGCGCCGCTGATCGGGCTGAACAACCCGAAATCGGCCATGGCCTATGGCGGGCTGATGGGCACGACCAGCGGCGTGGCCGGGGGGCTGGCCGCGACCGACAAGCGGCTGGTGCCCTATGGCGCGATGACGGCGACCTTCTTCACCGGGCTGGGCTGTCTGATGGGGCCGTCGGTCCTCTATCTGGCGCTGCTGGCCGTGACGGGCTGACCGTCTCGACCGCCAGCACCACGAGGCCCAGCCCCGCGGCCAAGGCCCACAGATGCCACAGGATGGGCGCGATCTCGGGCAGGGTCGCGCCCATCTGCATGACCCGCACCAGCCCGTCGATGGCCGCCGTCGACGGGATCAGCTGCGCCAGCGCGTTGAGATGGGCCGGGATCGCCTCGACCGGCCAAGCGAAGCCCGACAGGAAGAAGAACGGCATCCCGAGCGCCAGCAGCACGACCTGCACGACCTCGCCCCGCCGGAACAGCGCCGCGACCAGCTGCGCCAGAAACCCGGCCGCCAGCAGGAAGGGCAGGCCCAGCATCATCAGCGCCCCCGGCCCGCCCAGGATCGGCAGGCCATAGAGCACCGGCAGCACGATCAGATAGACCGGCAGCAGCCCCGCCCAGATGGCCAGCCACGCCCCCGCCCGGCCCAGCAGCCGCCAGACCGGATGGCCGGGCAGCGGCCCGCGCCGGGTCGCAGCCAAGGCCAGCCCCATCATCATCGTCTGCTGCAGGATCAGCACGAAGGCCGCGGGCAGCACATAGGTCGCGTAGCCCGCCGCGGGGTTGAACAGCGGCACCTCGATCTGGTTCGCGGGGCTGACCTGGGCGGTGGCCACGGCGCGGGGCGTGCCTTGGGCGATCAGGCGCCCGGCCTCGACCTCGGCGCCCATCTGGCGCAGGGGGACGGCGGCGCCCTGCATCACGCGCTGATACATCAGGAAATAGCTGGCATCGGCATAAAGCGCGACGGGGCTCTGATCGCCGCGCAGCAGGGCGCGTTCGAACCCGTCGGGGATCAGCATGACGCCATAGGCGCGGCGTTCATGGACCAGCCGCGTGGCCTCGGCCATGTCGGGGGCGAGATGGGTCAGGGCAACGGCCTCCGACGCGTCCACGCGCCGCGCCAGATCGGCCGAAGCGGTCGATCCGTCCTGATCGACCAGCACCACCGGCACATCGCGCAGAAGCTCGGCCCGATAGGGCAGCGGATAGATCAGCGCATAGATGACCAGCGCCAGCAGGACGATCATGCGCACCTGCCGGTCGCCCAGCACGGCGGCCAGCTCGGCGCGGAAGGCGGTGGCCAGCGCGGTCATGACGCGACCTCCTGCCGGGCCAGGCGCGACAGCTGCGCCAGGATCAGCGTGGCCAGCACGCCCGCGATCACCGCCAGCCACAGGACCGACATGGCGGAGATGTCCAAGGGCGTCGCGCGCAGCGACTGGTCGATGCGCAGCTGCACATACCAGGTGCCGGGAATGGCCGCGCCCCAGGCCTGGGCCAGGGTCGACATCGCCTCGCGCGGGAAACCCAGCCCCATGAATCCGAAGGCCGGCGCGGTGATGATGGCGATCAGGCTGGCCGCCCGGCCCATGTCACGCGACAGCACGAAGGCCAGCGCGCCGATCATCTGCGACGCCAGCACGAACAGCACCGCGCCAAGCGCCATCAGCCACAGCGACCCGCGCAAGGGCACCGCCAGCCAGCCATAGAGCGCCACGTCCGACAGGCCCAGGAGCAGCAGGAAGACGACCGTATAGGGCAGGATCTTGCCCAGCATCGCGGGCAGGATGCCGCCCGCCATCCGCATCAGCACGCGCGGATGCCGCCCCGGGCCGAAATCCAGCGAGACCGCATAGGCGGTCGCGGCGGCGGCGATGATCTGCAGGACCGTGGGGATCAGCGCGGCCAGCAGGAAATGCACATAATCAAAGGCCGGGTTGAACAGCGCATGGGCCTGCATCGGGATGGGCTGCAGCGCGACCATGGCCTGCACGGGCGCCTCTCCCTGACCCTGGCGCACCGACAGGCGCAGGCCCGCCAGCGCCGTGTCGATGGCATTGCGGGCGCCGCGGGCGACCAGCGATCCGGCGCTCATGTGCTGGTTGTCGTAGAAGGTGACGATCTCGGGGCGCGCGCCCCGGGTGATGTCGCGTTCCAGGTTCTGGGGCATCAGCACCGCGCCGCGCACCGCGCCGGACACGATCAGCGCGCGTGCCTCGGACAGATCGGACGCGCGATGGGTCACGGTCGGCTCGGGCGCCGCGTCCAGCATCCGCGTGACGGCCCGCGACAGATCCGAACGGTCCAGGTCGATCACCGCCACCGCCATGCCCGTGGGAATGCCTGCGCGAAAGATGCCGCCCAGGACCAGCAACATGATCAGCGGCAGCACGATCACCAGCCCCGCCAGCGCCGGGCGGCGCGGCAGCAGGCGGATCTCGCGCGCCATGACGGCCAGCATGGCCCTAGCGGTCCAGCTGGATCAGCGCGGACATGCCGGGGCGCAGGCCCTCCAGCGGCGCGACGGGGCGGGCCCGCAGCTCAAAGCTGCGCAGGTCGAAATCGCCCGTCGCGCGGGTGGCGCGCCAGCTGGCGAACTGGCCCTGCACGTTGATCAGGGTGATCTCGGCCTCGGCCTCACGGTCCAGGGCGGGGATGCGGATCGTCAGCCGGTCGCCCATCTCCAGCCCCGCCAGCAGATCCTCGCGCAGGTTGAAGGTGAACCAGGCCTGGTCCAGATCGACGATGGTGAACAGCGGCGCGCCCGGGCCGACATTCTCGCCCAGCTCGATCGTGCGGCCAGAGATCTCGCCCGACATGGGCGCGAAGATCCGCAATTCGTCCAGATCGGCCTGGCGTTGGGCCAGCGCGGCCTCGGCCTGGGCGACCTGGGCCGCGGCGACCTCGCGTTCCTCGGGCGAGGCCCCGGCCCGGGCCAGGTCCAGCTGCGCCTCGGCGGCCTCGACCCGGCCTGCGGCGGCGTCGAGGTTGCGCGTCGACTGGTCCAGCGCCGCCTGCGGGCGCAGGCCCTGCTGCGACAGGCCCGTGTCGCGGCCCAGCTGCTCCTCGGCCAGGCGCAGATCGGCCTGGGCCGCGGCCAGCTCGGCCTCGCGGGCGCGGATCACCTCGGGGCGGGTGGCGCCGGCCGCGGCCTCCGAGGCGCGGGCGACCTCCAGCCCTGATGCTGCGGCGGCATGGGCGGTGACCAGCTGCGGGTTCGACAGTTCGGCCAGCAGCTGTCCGCCCTCGACCCGCTGGCCCAGATCGGCCTCGATCCGCGTGACCCGGCCCGAGGTGCGGGCCGAGACATCGACCCGCGGGGCCGCGACCTCGCCCTGGATCAGCAGGGGGCCGGGGCGCGTCGCCCACCAGACGGCACCGATGACCAGCCCGGCCAGAACGGCCAGGACCAGCAGCGGCAGAAGGGATCGGCGGGGCGCCTTGGCAGGTTTCATCGGTTCGGTCCCTGACATTCGACTGAGGGCCAGACTACGCCCGGCCCGCGCCGGGGACAATTCGAAAGCATGCTTGCGAAAAGCAATTTTCATGGGCGTTGTTGGGCATTGTTGCAGAACTCGGCGTCGGAGCAGGGCTCTCCCTTACCCATTAAGCTCAGGCCAGGCGCTCGATTTCGGCGGTGCCGGGTGCGTTGAAGCGGTTCATGAGCGCGACGCGGATGTAGATCTCGGCCGCTTGTCTGTCGGGGTCTTGCGAGGCGATGCGCTCACCGAAGGATTTGAGGCAGCGCATCCTTGCCTCGATCCGACTTCGGACGTGATAGCCGGACCAGACCTTCCTGTTCGCCCGACCGAAACGTTTGGTCGCCCGGAGGATGTCGTTGCAAGCGCGAGCGGCAGGGCAGTCCTCTTTCCAGAGGCGACCATTCTTCCGGATCGGGATGATGGCCGTGCCGCCACGGTCCACGATTGCGGTGTGGCATCGCCGGGTGTCGAAGGCACCGTCGCCGGTCACGGTGCCGACCAGCCCCTCCGGCGGAATCTGCTTCAGAAGGTCAGATAGCTCAGGACCGTCGCCTTCGAGGCTGGAAGTGAACTCCACCGCCCGAATGTCGCCGGTGTCTGTATCCATTGCCAGGTGGACCTTGCGATACTGGCGCTTGCGGTGGGTGCCATGCTTGTGCGCCAGCCATTCTCCATCGCCGAGAAACTTGATCCCGGTGCTGTCCACCAGCAGGTTCAGAGGACCTGGTGCGCGCCGGCAGGATCTCTGGACAGTGAGGGTTTTTTGTCTGCGGCTCATGGTGGAGAAGTCCGGCACGGGCCAGTCGAGCTCGACCATCTCCAGGATGCTGGCCACCGTTCCGGTTGTCTGCCGAAGCGGCAGCCCGAAGAGCACCTTCACCATCAGGCAGAACTGGATGGCCGCACCCGAGAACACCGGCGGGCGACCACGACGACCCGCCTTGTTCGCCAGCCACACCATGTCCTTGTCCATCCAGATCAGTGGCGATCCACGCCGCCTCAAAGACTCGTTGTAGGACTTCCAGTTCGTCATACGGTAGCGGGCAGCCTCAGGTTTGCTCATGCCGAGACGCTTACCGTGGCCCCCGGCTGCAGTGTATCGGCGACCACCCGAGCCTTCACCTCATCCGGCCACCGCCGATGACCAGAGGCATAAATCTCCACGCCCA
>NZ_WCHR01000048.1 GCF_008973825.1 Gemmobacter serpentinus
GGGAAAAACTCCGACGAGCTGGCGTCTGAATGTCCCATTTAAGGGCAACAAACGCTGCCCAACGCGCCGTGTGCCGGTTTTAAAGGCAACGCGACAGCGGGATCTACGATCGCAATGCGCGGCAACATGCCTCGGTCGCGCAGCGAGACCTTGCGCCCATGGTCGGGCAATCCAAGCACAGCGTTCCTTGTTGCCTCGGCCCCGGTACCGGCTGTCGTCGGCAGGGCGATGACAGGTAACGCCGGCAGCGCCAGTGGTAGGCCGCGCCCGACCACTTCCAGATGGTCCATCGGGCCCCCCGGTGCCGGGATCAGCGCCGCCAGCGCCTTGGCCATGTCAAGCACCGCCCCCCCGCCGATCCCGACCACAACATCGGGCCGGAACCCTGCAAGCTCTCCCAGGGCGGCCTCGATCATGGCAAGGGTCGGCTCAGCGGCGCAGCGCATCGTGCGGATTTCACTGCCGGCAAGCTCCGCAAGCAACCAGCCGACGCGCGCGGCGTCGCGGCCATGCACCACCAGCACCTTTTCGCCAAAGCTGCGGGTCAGGGCCGGAGCCTTTGTGGCCTCGCCACGGCCAAACAGGACCTGCCCGGGCAACGCTACGGAGAAAGCGGGCATCATGCGGCGGCCATCGTGGCCGCGACCGCACGTTTCCAGGCGGCATATTTCTTCTCTCGCAGGCCGGGGTCCATGCCAGGCACAAAGCGCCGCTCAAGCGCCCAGTTGTTTGCGAAATCTTCGGGCGGGGGTTGCAGGCCGGCCTGCAGGCCCGCCAGATAGGCCACGCCAAGCGCCGTAGTCTCCGTGACCGAAGGCCGGTCCACCGGCGCGCCGAGAATATCGGAGAGGAACTGCATCGCCCAGTCGCTGGCCACCATACCGCCATCGACCCGCAGCACTCCGTCGCCCGCAGCGCCCCAGTCGGCGCGCATCGCCTCCAGCAGATCGCGGGTCTGGTAGCCGACGCTTTGAAGCGCCGCGCGGGCAAATTCGGCGGGGCCGGAATTGCGAGTCAGACCGTAGATCGCGCCCCGCACTTCCGGTCGCCACCAGGGCGCACCGAGGCCAGTGAAGGCCGGAACCAGGATCACCTCCTGCGCAGGATCGGCGCGTTCCGCGAGGCCCTGTGTCTCAGCGGCGGAGCGGATGATCTGCAGCCCGTCGCGCAGCCATTGCACCACCGCCCCTGCGATGAAGATCGAGCCTTCCAGCGCATAGGTCGTCTGCCCGTTCAGTCGATAGGCGATGGTGGTCAACAGACGGTTCTGCGACGGCACCATCTGATCGCCGGTATTAAGAAGCGCAAAGCATCCGGTGCCATAGGTGGATTTCATCATGCTGGGATGGAAACAGGCCTGACCCACGGTCGCCGCCTGCTGATCGCCCGCGACGCCCAGGATCGGGATCTCGCGCCCGAAAAGATCGGCCCGCGTCACCCCGAAATCGGCGGCGCAATCCCTCACCTCGGGCAAGAGCGCGGCCGGGATGTCGAGAAGCGCAAGGATTTCGTCATCCCAGCGGTTTTCGGCGATGTTGTATAGCATGGTGCGGGCCGCATTGGTGGCATCCGTCGCATGCACGCGCCCGCCGGTCAGGTTCCACATCAGCCAGGTGTCGACCGTGCCAAAGGCCAGCTCGCCACGCCGCGCGCGGTCGCGGGCGCCCCCAACCGTGTCGAGCAGCCATTTTAGTTTGGTCCCCGAGAAATAGGGGTCGAGCAGCAGGCCGGTGCGGGCGGTGATCATCGGCTCATGCCCGGCCTCTTTCAGCGCGGTACAGAGGCTCGCGGTGCGGCGGTCCTGCCAGACAATCGCATTGTGAAGCGGTTGGCCGGTGGACCGGTCCCAGAGCAGGGTGGTCTCGCGCTGATTGGTGATGCCGATGGCGGCGATATCCTCCGCGCCGATACCGGCGCGCTCGATCGCGGCGCGGGCGGTGCCGGCGACGGTGGCCCAGAGATCGGCGGGATCATGTTCGACCCAGCCCGAAGCCGGGTAGTACTGGGGGAATTCCTCCTGCGCCGAGGTAACAGGCTTCAGCGCCTGATCGAAGAGGATTGCCCGCGACGAAGTCGTCCCCTGATCTATGGCAAGAATATGGGACATCGCTCGGGATTCCTCGATTGCGGAAGAAAGGCCGGGCGGCAAGTTACGCCGCCCGGCCACAGGTCAGTTTACTGCCAGGACTTGATCAGCTCATCATAGGAAACCGTCTCGCCCGCAGGCTTTTCGTTTTCCAGCTTCGCCACCGGCGCGCCCGGGGCATCAAGCCATTCCTGCGGGTCCTTCGGTTCGTTCATCTTCGGGCCCAGATCGCCCTGGACACCGGCTCGCTCGAGGCGTTCCAGCACACGTTCCTGTTCGGCGCAGAGGCTGTCGAGGGCTTCCTGCGGCGTTTTCGCGCCCGACATCGCATCGCCGATATTCTGCCACCACAGCTGAGCCAGCTTAGGATAGTCAGGAATATTGGTGCCAGTGGGCGACCATGCCACACGGGCCGGGCTGCGATAGAACTCGATCAGGCCACCGAGTTGCGGAGCCCGCTCGGTGAAGCTTTCGTCCAGGATCGTGGATTCACGGATGAAGGTCAAACCGACATGCGATTTTTTCACATCGACCGTCTTCGAGTTGACGAATTGTGCATAGAGCCAGGCGGCCTGTGCCCGGTCAACCGGGGTGGATTCCATCAGCGTCCAGGAGCCCACATCCTGGTAGCCGATCTTGGTGCCTTCAGACCAATAGGCGCCATGCGGGCTGGGGGCCATACGCCATTTCGGCGTGCCATCCTCATTCATCACCGGGGTGCCGGGTTTGACCATGTCGGCGGTGAAAGCGGTGTACCAGAACATCTGCTGTGCGATGTCACCACGCGCAGGAACCGGGCCGGCCTCACCGAAGGTCATGCCTTGCGCTTCCGGCGGAGTGTATTTCTGCAGCCATTCAACCGCTTTGGTCACAGCATAGACTGCTGCGGCGTCATTGGTCGCACCACCGCGGGCCACGCAAGAACCGACCGGACGGCTGTTTTCGTCGACCCGAATACCCCATTCATCGACCGGCAATCCGTTCGGCTCGCCCTTGTCGCCGCCGCCGGCCATCGAGAGCCAGGCATCGGTGTAACGCCAGCCGAGGCTCGGGTCTTTCTTGCCGTAGTCCATATTGCCCCAGGCCTTGGCGGGGCCGCCCTCGATATAGGACATATCGCGGCCGGTAAAGAATTCGGCGATGTCTTCATAGGCCGACCAGTTGACCGGAACGCCCAGATCATAGCCGTATTTGGCCTTGAAATCGTCTTTTGTTTTCTGATCGTTGAACCAGTCATAGCGGAACCAGTAGAGGTTGGCGAATTGCTGGTCGGGCAGCTGATACAGCTCCCCATCCGGGGCGGTGGTGAATTTGATCCCGATGAAGTCGTTCAGATCAAGCCCTGGGTTGGTAAAGGCCTTGCCGTCGCCCTCCATCCATTTCGTCAGGCTGCGGGCCTGCTTGTAGCGCCAGTGGGTGCCGATCAGGTCCGAGTCATTGATATAGCCGTCATAGATGTTTTCGCCGGTCTGCATCTGGGTCTGCAGCTTTTCGACGACATCACCCTCGCCGATCAGGTCATGGGTGATCTTGATCCCGGTGATCGCGGTGAAAGCCGGGGCAAGCACCTTCGCTTCATATTCATGGGTGGTGATGGTTTCCGAGACGACCTTGATTTCCATCCCGGCCAGCGGTTTGGCGGCGTCGATGAACCATTGCATCTCGGCCTCCTGATCGGCGCGGGAGAGCGACGACAAATCGCCGATCTCGGCGTCGAGGAACTTCTTTGCGGCGTCCATGTCCGCCCAGGCGGGTGCGCCGAAGACCATCAGCGCAAGCGCCATGGCGGTGGTTGTGTTTTTCAGTCTCATGCTTCTCCTCCCTGAGAATGCTTGTCAGTTTGCCCGGCCCGGATCATTCCGGGAGACGGGGTACTCAGACCCAGCGGAACACCGCTGCGGCGTAGAAAGGGCAAAGGACCAGGGCCCACCACACGGGTGTCCCCAGGAAGAACAGCCAGATCAGGCAGATGAAAGCCGAACCCAGCAGGGTAATGAACAGCCGGTCGCCGCGCGTGGTCTCGATCTGCAGAAACCCTTTGCGCGGGGTTTCCGGGAAACGGATCGCGAGGATGGTGAAGGTCACGAGCAGGCTCGCGATGCACCAGAAGAAGAGCGCCACCGGGAAGGTCCAGGCCATCCAGCCGCCCCGGATCATCGGGTCGGTCCAGGCCTTTGCACCGTCGCGCACCGGCGTGGCCCAGATCAGGAAAGCCAGCGCGGCACCCAGGAGCAGGACGACGGTCAGCGTGATCAGGGTCCAGTTGGCGCGGCGCGGCGCGAATTGGGTAGCGGTGCTCATCAGACCCTCCCCAGGGCAAAGCCCTTGGCGATGTAGTTGCGGACAAACCAGATCACCAAAGCGCCCGGAACGATGGTCAGTACCCCGGCGGCGGCGAGCACGCCCCAGTCCATCCCCGAGGCGGAAACCGTGCGCGTCATGGTCGCAGCGATGGGTTTGGCGTTCACCGAAGTCAGGGTGCGAGACAGCAAAAGCTCTACCCAGGAGAACATGAAGCAGAAGAAAGCCGCGACCCCGATGCCCGACGCGATCAGAGGCATGAAGATCTTCACGAAGAAGCGCGGGAAGGAATAGCCGTCGATATAGGCAGTTTCGTCGATTTCTTTCGGCACGCCGCGCATGAAGCCCTCAAGAATCCAGACCGCCAGCGGGACATTGAAGAGGCAATGCGCTAGTGCCACTGCGATATGGGTGTCGAACAGCCCGACCGAGGAATAGAGCTGGAAGAATGGCAGCGCGAAAACCGCAGGCGGCGCCATCCGGTTCGTCAGCAGCCAGAAGAATAGATGCTTGTCGCCCATGAAGCTGTAGCGCGAGAAGGCATAGGCCGCCGGCAGCGCCACCGAGATCGAGATCGCGGTATTCATCACCACATAGATGATCGAATTGACGTAACCCATATACCAGCTCGGGTCGGTCAGGATCACCGTGTAATTGCGGAGCGTGAAGTCCGCTGGGAACAGGGTGAAGGCGCCGGTGATCTCGGCATTTGTTTTGAAGCTCATGTTCACGAGCCAGTAGATCGGGATCAGCAAGAAGAGCAGATAAAGCGCCATGACGATTGCAGAGGATTTGATCCGCATTACTTCGCCTCCTTGTCCATATTGGTCATCACGGTGTAGAACACCCAGGAGACGAGCAGGATCACGAGGAAATACATCAGGCTGAAGGCCGCAGCCGGGCCGAGGTCGAACTGCCCCACCGCCATCTTCACGAGGTCAATCGACAGGAAGGTGGTCGAATTGCCCGGGCCGCCGCCGGTGACAACGAAGGGCTCGGTATAGATCATGAAACTGTCCATGAACCTGAGCAGCACCGCGATCAGCAGCACGCCCTGCATCTTGGGGAGTTCGATGTAGCGGAACACCGCCCAGCGGGAGGCCTGGTCAATCTTTGCCGCCTGGTAATAGGCCTGCGGAATGGATTGCAGCCCGGCATAGCACAGCAGTGCAACGAGCGAGGTCCAGTGCCAGACATCCATCACGATGACCGTGGCCCAGGCGTCGATCGGGTCATTGGTGTAATTGTAGTCGACGCCCAGTCCAGCCAGCGTCCTGCCCAGAAGGCCGATATCCACCCGGCCGAAGATCTGCCAGATCGTACCGACCACGTTGAACGGGATCAGCAGCGGCAGCGCCATCAGCACGAGGCAAAACGAGGCCCAGAATCCCTTTTTCGGCATGTTCAGCGCGACGAAAATCCCCAGAGGCACCTCAATCGCCAGGATGATCGCCGAGAACATCGCCTGACGGCCAAGCGCGCCGTGCAGGCGTTCGGAATGGATCATCTCGTCGAACCATTCCAGACCCGCCCAGAAGAAATCATTGTTCCCGAACGTATCGTTGAAGGCGTAGTTCACCACCGTCATCAGCGGGATCACCGCCGAAAAGGCGACCAGCACCAGAACCGGGATCACCAAGAGCCAGGCGCGGTTGTTCTGCGTCTTTTCCATCAGGCCGCCCTTTCCGCAGGACCACGCGGAGCAACCCGCCATTCATTCGCATAGATATTGATCTTGTCCGGGGCGAAGGCGACGCGCGGCAAAGCAGCAACCGCCTGGCCTTCGGGCACCACCACATTCAGCGGTTTACCCAGAACCTCGCCGCGGATCAGGCGGTGACGGCCGACATCTTCGATCCTGTGGATGGTCAGCGGCAGCCCGCCCTCATCCGTCAGCCCGACATATTCCGGCCGGATGCCGATCTGGCCAGAGATCGGCGCGTAATCGGCGCCGAGCGCAATCATAGTGCCGTCCGGCAGCGTGGCGCGATTGCCCGAGACCTCGGCATCGAAGAAGTTCATCCCCGGCGAGCCGATGAAGTAACCCACGAAAGTATGGGCCGGCGCCTCGTACAGCTCTTCCGGCGTGCCCATCTGCACGACGCGGCCGTCGTACATGATCACCACCTTATCGGCGAAGGTCAGCGCCTCGGTCTGGTCATGGGTGACATAGATCATCGTATGGCCGAACTCGCGGTGCAGCTGTTTCAGCTGGGTGCGCAGCTCCCATTTCATATGTGGGTCGATCACCGTCAGCGGCTCGTCAAACAGGATCGCGTTCACGTCTTCGCGCACCATACCCCGGCCAAGACTGATCTTCTGTTTCGCATCGGCGCCCAGACCGCGCGCCTTTTTCGACAGCATCGCCTCCATACCGATCATCTGCGCGATCTGATCGACGCGGGCTTTGATGTAACCCGCATCCATGCCGCGATTGCGCAGCGGGAAAGCCAGGTTGTCGCGCACGGTCATGGTGTCGTAGACGACCGGAAACTGGAACACTTGCGCGATATTGCGCTCGGCGGTGGCGGCATCGGTCACATCGCGCCCGCCAAACAGCACCCTTCCATGGCTGGGGCGGATCAGCCCCGAGATGATGTTCAGAAGCGTGGTCTTGCCGCAGCCCGAGGACCCGAGCAGCGCATAGGCGCCGCCATCCTGCCAGATATGATCCATCTCTTTCAGCGCGTAATCCGCATCCGAGGTCGGGTTGGCAAGATAGCTGTGTGCCAGATTTTTCAGCGTGATCTCTGCCATGGGTCAGGCCGCCTTTGCATAGGCCGCAGGCGCGGCGAGCCGACCTTCGGTGTCGAACAGATATACATGGGCGGGGTCGAGCCAGACCTGCAGATCGGTCCCGGGTTCCAGATTCTGGACGCCCTCGACCAGGCCGACCCAGCGATCAGAGCCATTGTCGAGATGAAGGAAGGTCTCCGATCCGGTGATCTCAGACACCGCAAGGCGCGCGGTCAGGCCGACCGATGATGCGGAATGCCGGCGCAGAAACAGATGATCGGCGCGGAAACCCGCCATGTAGTTCCCGTCGGGCAGTGTGGCCAGACCTCCGTCGACCGGGGCATGGGCGGTTTCGCCGAAGGTCAGCCGGTTGCCTTGTTTTACCACCGGCAGGAAATTCATCGGCGGATCGGAAAAGACCCGTGCCGTGGTGGCATCGACCGGCTGGCGATAGACCTGCGGCGTCGGACCGAACTGGGTGACACGGCCTTCCCACATGGTCGCGGTATGCCCCCCCAGAAGCAGCGCCTCTTCGGGTTCCGTGGTAGCATAGACAAAGATCGCACCCGAAGCCTCGAAAATACGGGGGATCTCGACGCGCAGCTCCTCGCGCAGCTTGTAGTCGAGGTTCGCCAGCGGCTCGTCGAGCAAGACTAGTCCCGCGCCCTTGACCAGAGCGCGCGCCAGTGCGCAGCGCTGCTGCTGGCCGCCCGAAAGCTCGAGCGGCTTGCGGCCCAGCATCGGCGTCAAGCGCAGCATGGCGGCGGTTTCCTGCACCTGGCGGTCGATCTCGGCCTTTGGCCGGCCCAGGATGCGCAGCGGCGAGGCGATGTTCTCGTAAACCGTCAGGCCGGGATAGTTGATGAACTGCTGATAGACCATCGCCACGCCGCGATCCTGGACGCGCTGGCCGGTCACATCCTGGCCGTTCCACAGAATGCGTCCGGCATCTGGGCGATCCAGCCCCGCCATCAACCGCATCAGGCTGGTCTTGCCCGAAAGCGTCGGCCCCAGCAGGACATTCATCGTGCCCTTTTGCAATGTCAGGCTGGTGGGGTGGATATGGATCCGCCCGCCCACCTGCCGCGACATGCCTTGCAGTTCCAGTGTCATCCATCCTCCCCTTCAGGCCAGCGGTCGCCCCTCTTCCGGCTTCCGCGCCCGATCCCTTTCTCAGGCCGCCGGAACTTCCCGACGTTTCGCGCGCTCCATCCAGGATGCAAGCGCCGCGACATCTTCTTCATTCATATGCAGTCCAAGCCGCGTGCGGCGCCAAAGCACATCCTCGGCGCTCCGGGCAAATTCGCGGCGCATCAGCCAGTCGACCTCTGCCCCGGTCAGGCCGGCGCCGAAATCAGGGCCCAGATCCGCCCATGCCTTCGCTTCGCCCAGAAGGGCGAAACTGTCGGTCCCATACGTGCGGACCAGCCGTATGACCTGCGCGCCGGTCAGGAACGGATAGGCGCTGCCAAGCCTGAGCCGCAGATCTGCCACGCCGTCATGTGGGAAATCCCCGCCCGGCAGCGCCACGCCCGCCGTCCAGTTTGCGCCGGCCTGCGGAAAATGACCGGCGAGCTTTGCCAGCGCGTTCTCGGCCAGGCGGCGATAGGTGGTGATCTTGCCACCGAACACATTCAGCAGCGGCGCCTCGTCATGGCCGGCACCATCATCCAGGCTGAGCACATATTCCCGCGTCGCCGCCGTCGCCGATTTCGCCCCGTCATTGTAAAGCGGGCGGACGCCGGAATAGCTCCAGACCACATCCTCCGCCGTGACCGGCTTCGCGAAATATTGGCTGGCAAAGGCACAGAGGTAATCGCGTTCCTCATCGGTGCAGCGGGCGTCAAGCGGGCTGCCCTGATGGTCCTTGTCGGTGGTGCCGATCAAGGTAAAATCGTCCTCGTAAGGAATGGCGAAAATGATCCGCCCGTCGCTGCCCTGAAAGAAATAACAGCGGTCATGATCGTAAAGCCTGCGGGTGACGATATGACTGCCCCGCACCAGCCGCACCCCTTCGGTCGAGGGCACACAGGCCACGTTGCGGATGATATCCTCGACCCAGGGTCCGCCCGCATTCACTAGGCCACGGGCGCGCCAGGTCTTCCGCCCGCCCTCGCCTTCGGTGACGATGTCCCAGTACCTGCCGTTGCGCGTGGCCGAGACCACCCGTGTCCGGGTCAGGATCGTTGCGCCACGCGCCTCGGCATCGCGGGCATTAAGCACGACAAGCCGGGAATCCTGCACCCAGCAATCGGAATATTCCCAGGCAAGGCCGAAGCCCGGCTTCAGCCAACGCCCGGCTGGATCGGTGTTCAGATCAAGCTTGCTAGTGCCCGGCAGGATTTTACGCCCACCCAGCGTGTCATAGAGGAACAGGCCAAGCCGGATCAGCCAGGCCGGGCGGCGCCCCTTCATCCAGGGCATCACCACCCCCAGCAGCCGCGAGGTCGGCGTTTCACTTTCGAACCGCATCCCCGGGCTGTAGGGCAGCACGAACCGCATCGGCCAGCTGATATGCGGCATGGCGGCCAGCAGCGTCTCGCGCTCTTTCAGCGCCTCGCGCACCAGATGGAATTCGAAATATTCCAGATAGCGCAGCCCGCCATGGAACATCTTGGTCGAGGCCGAAGAGGTCGCCTGGGCAAGATCGCCCTGCTCGGCCAGAATAACCGAAAGCCCGCGCCCGGCCGCATCGCGGGAAATCCCGCAGCCATTGATGCCGCCGCCGATGACGAAGAGATCTGCCATGTCAGACTCTGTCGATGCCATGCGACCCCTCCCTTCGCTTTGCGTCTTCCGTGCTTTCTTACGAGTAACAGCTTCGCGAGGTCGGTCAAGAACGATTTTCGTTTAGCTTTCGTTATTATGAAAAACGAATGCTTGGTTCTGCAATGCGGCAAGAAAGCGAACCAAATCCAAAGAAAGTGAGGGAAATTGCCGCCTTGCAGGCGCGGGCTCGTTGCGTAAAATCCGCAGGAAACCGAGCAAAAGCGAACATGACGCGAACCCGCACGGGAGAGGAGGCCATGATCCCCAGCGTCCGCCAGAACCAGATTCTCGAACTTGCCCGTGCCGAAGGCAGGGTTCTTGTCGAAGACCTCGCCCACCGATTCGAGGTGACATTGCAGACCATCCGCCGTGATCTCGGCGAATTGGCTGAGGCCGGCCTGCTTGAACGCGTGCATGGTGGTGCTGTGCCCCGGACCGGCATGGTCAATCTGGGCTATGAGGCGCGAAGGAAGATGAATTCCGGGGCAAAGGCAGCAATCGCCACCGCCTGTGCCGCAGCGATACCTGAGAATTCCAGCCTGATCCTGAATCTCGGCACGACGACCGAGGCCGTGGCGCGCGCGCTGATTCATCACCAGAACATCACGGTGATTACGAACAACATGAATGTTGCCAATATTCTTGCGGACAATCCGGGCTGTGAGATCATGGTAGCCGGCGGAGCTCTGCGACGCTCGGATGGCGGGCTGGTGGGAGAGTTGGCCACCCAGTTCATTGAGCAATTCAAGGTCGATTACGCGGTGATCGGCACGTCTGCGATGGACCTGGACGGTGATCTTCTTGACTATGATCTGGCCGAGGTCAGGGTAAGCCGTGCCATTCTGAAACAGGCAAGACAGGCTTTTCTGGTGACCGATTACAGCAAGCTTGGCCGCTCCGCACCGGCGCGAATCGCCAGCCTGGCGGAGATCGACATATTGTTCTGCGATCATGCGCTGCCCGAGCCGCTGAGCGAGCGTTGTGCAGAGTGGAGAACCAGTGTTCGAATCTGCGATCACGGCTAGGTGTTTGATCCCACGGTTTGATGGTGCGATCCTTTCTCTGGAATGGAAGGACGCCCTATGGGGCAAATTCGTCATGGCAGCGCCACGACCACGCACGCCGTCAGAGCAGCAATACAGCGATCGCAAGCTTCGCTCGCGCAGTTGAGCCGTGAGTTGGGCATCAATCCCAAGACCGTTGCGAAGTGGCGCAAGCGGGCGACCGTCGAGGATATGAAGACGGGGCCTTCGGAGCCGCGATCCACTGTCCTAACCGAGGCGGAAGAAGCAATGGTCGTAGCATTCCGACGCCATACGCTGCTGCCATTGGATGACTGCCTTTACGCCCTGCAGCCATCCATTCCCCATCTGACCCGATCCGCGCTGCACCGCTGCCTGCAGCGCCACGGCATCTCGCGCCTGCCTGATATGGAGGGCGACAAGCCGAAGCGGTCGAAGTTCAAACGCTACCCGATCGGCTTCTTCCACATCGACATCGCCGAGGTGCAGACCGCTGAAGGCAAGCTATATTTGTTCGTCGGCATCGACCGCACGAGCAAGTTCGCCGTGACCCAACTCGTCGATAAAGCTGACAGGAAGACAGCCTGGGAATTCCTTCAGCATATGCTCGAGGCCGTGCCCTACCAGGTTCACACCATTCTCACCGACAACGGCATGCAGTTCGCAGAGCAGCCTCGGAACAGGAACACCGTCTATTCCCGGCCGATGCGCTTCGACATGATTTGTGAGGCAAACGGGATCGAGCACAGGCTGACCAAGCCTAATCACCCATGGACCAACGGACAGGTCGAACGGATGAACCGCACGATCAAGGAGGCCACCGTGAAGCGTTTCCACTACGACAGCCACGACCAGCTGCGAGCACATCTGACGGACTTCATGGCAGCCTACAACTTCGCTCGAAGGCTAAAGACACTCAGCGGACACACCCCATACGAATACATCTGCAAGATCTGGACATCAGAGCCTGACAGATTCATCCTAAACCCGATCCACCAGATGCCGGGACTGAACACCTACGCCAGAGGCGCGGGCAATTTCAACATATCCGCCTGCGACCTCTTGGCGCGGGGGCGCATGTGGCAGAGAAAACTCTGCAAGATCAGCTCCATAATGCGGCCTCTGCCCGGCAATCCGGGAAGGCCGCCAGCATAGTCGCCAGATCGCCTTCATCTTCGGTCAGGCAGGCCGCAGTCGCCAGCGCATCCGCAAGCGCGGCGGTCGGGGCCGAGATGGATATGCTTGCCAGTGTCGATGCCGAAGGCGCTCCGGTCCCTGGATCAAGGATGTGACCATCCCGGCCCGCCGCGTCGAATGTGGTGCCAAGCGGGGCTGATGTCGCCAGCGCGCGGGCGGTCAGCGGGATCGTGGCATCACGGCCAGGCGCCCGGATCGGCCAGGCGTTGCCATCGGGGCGCGGGCCCAATGCGCGGTGTTCTCCGGTGTCGATCAGGATATTGGTCAGCCCTTCGGCCTCCAGCAGCGCGGCCACCCGGTCGGCGACATAGCCCTGGCCGATGCCGTTCAGCGTGACGGCCATGCCGGGGACGAGGCTGATCCGTTCAGATGTGATCTCCACCCGCTCCATGCCAGCCAGCGCCAGGGCGTGTCGGCGTTCGAGAAGCGTCGGGCGGCGGCCTCCGGTCGCAGCCTCGGCCCAGAGCGCCCATAAGGGTTGCAGCGTCACGTCAAAGCGCCCGCCGCTGGCCCGGTGAACCGCCTGCGCCTGGGCGAGGCAGTCGAGGAGCTCGAACGGCGGCGCATCAAGCCTCCCCTCGCGGTTCAGCCGTGAGAGGGCGCTGTCAGAGCGGTAGAGGCTGAGGATGTTTTCCAGTCGGTCGATCTCGCTCAGGCAGCGGGCGGTGATCGCCTCTGCCTCGGGATGGTCGATCCGGATCGAAGCACGTGCGCCTAGCGCCTGGCCTGCCCAATGCAGCTCGGGCCGCGCGGCGAGGGCGGCGGGCAGACTGGCGGCAGCGGCGGAGATGGCAATGAAACGGCGGCGGCTCAGGGACATGGCTATGCCTTCAATGTTCGTGGATGGCGCGCAGGCGGTCGGCAAAGTCATCCTCACCGTCCTCGGCTGTGTTCAGGTCCGGGGCCATTTCGACCGGGGCCAGTACCGCGTCATCGGGGATCTCGGTGAGGGTCAGCACTGCGCCGCCCTCGGCTTTGGCAAAGGCTTCTGCGGCATCGCGGCTGGAAAAGGGCACAGTTTCGGGCGCGCCCATGCCGCCCTCGCGCGCGGATCCCAGTACATAAAACGCTGCATCGGCGGCGATCCAGTTGCCCTTGCCCGGAACCTCCCAGGTCGCACCGGCTGCGCCCATGTCATTGACGTAAATCGCCAGTGTCGGGAGGTTTTGCTCGGGCATCCGCAGGTAGGCGATCGCGTCGCGCACCTGACTGAAGTAAAGCGGCGTGCCGGGCTGGCCCTCAAGATGGATCTGGGCCTTTGGACCGGGGTGTTCCAGCAGGTTCATCTGGCAGAAATGACCCAGCGTCTCGGCGGTCATATCGACCGGGGTCAGATCCTGCGCGACCTCTTCCTTGCAGGCGCTGAGGGTAAGGGACACGGCCAGCAGGAACGCGGGGGCAAGACGGATCATGGCGTGATCTTTCTGAAGGCGGCTACGGCAAGGATAAGGGCAGCGAAGGGCCAGAGCGCCAATGACAGCGCCGATTGCCAGAGCGGGATCGAGGCGGCAGCGCCCCCCATCCCACCCGCCGCGCCGACAGAGTCTGCGGCGGCGAGGTTGAAGAGGCGGAAGGCATCGGCGGGGTTGGCGAGCAAGAGCGCAGGCAGTGCCCCGGTGGCGAAGCCCCCGCCCGCGCCAGAGACGACCAGCGCCAGTAGCCCGAGGTCATAAAGCACGACGAGCGCCAGCCACAGCCCGATGGCAAGGCCCGCAGCACCAGACGGGCGGCGCGACAGCGACGAGAGCAGATAGCCAAACCCGAGGAAGGTCGCGCCCAAAAGCACCGAGGTCCAGATCAGCCGGATCAGCGCGGGCAGGCCGCGTGCCGCATCCGGGTCGGTCCAGAACGCCGCCATCGCCGCCGCACCATAGCCGAGCGTAACGGCGATCCCGAGGATCACCACATGCGCCAGCAGCTTGCCCGCAAGGACACCGGCGCGCGACACGGGATAGGTCAGCAAGAGCGGCAAGGTGCCGCGCTCGACCTCTCCCGCAACGGCGTCGAAACTCATCAAAAGTGCCAGCAGCGGCACCAGATAGACCGCAAGTGAGGTCAGCGAGACCACGGTGATCGACAGCCGGTCAACGCCGACATCTCCCGTCGGCGCGGCCCCTGCGGCGGCAAGAACCAGCGCAAACAGCACCATCAGCCCGGTCGCAATCGCCACCCAGCGGTTGCGCAAAGCGATGCGGAATTCGATCCCTGCGGTCGAGAGGATGCGCCTCATTGCCCGGTCCTCCGGCTGAAATGGGAATAGATGTCTTCAAGGCTCGGCGGCGTCACGTCGAGATCGGTGATCCTTGGGCCAAAGCCGGTGATGCGTTTGAGAAGCGCGAGTTTCTCCTCCTGGCGGCAACTGATCTGGATCTGGCCGGAGGATAGGAGCTGCGCCCCGGTGAGGGATTCCATCAGGCTCTCCGCATAGCCCTCTGCCGGGGTCAGGGTGAAGGATACCGGCAGCTCCGCCTGGCGGCGCAGATCGGCTAGCGTGCCTGCGGCCTCGATCCTGCCTTTCGCGAGGATCAGGATCTGATCGGTGCGGGCCTCGACCTCGGTCAGCACATGGGAAGACAAAAGGATCGACGCGCCCTCCGCCGCCAGCCCATCGAGAAGCGCGTAGAAATCACGGCGTGAGACCGGATCGAGTCCGGAGGTCGGTTCGTCCAGCACCAGCAGGCGCGGGTGGCCGATCAGGGTCTGCGCGAGGCCGACGCGCTGGCGCATCCCCTTGGAATATGTGCCGATCCGGCGCTTCGCGGCGTCACGCAACCCAACGCGGGCCAATAGGTCCTGCGCCTGGCCCGGGGCCTCGCCCCGCAGGCGCAGGTAGTGGCGCAGCTGTTCCTCGCCAGTCAAAGCCGGGTGGAATGCGGCGTTTTCCGGCAGATAGGCCACCTGGGCGCGCGCCTGCGCCGATCCGGGGGCCGAGCCGCAGACCGAGATCTCGCCTTCGCTGGCCGGGATCAGCCCGAGGATGATCTTCATCATCGTCGATTTGCCCGCGCCATTATGGCCAAGCAGCGCCACGCGCTGGCCGGGGGCGACCGTCAGCGAGACATCCGTGAGCGCCGCGACCGGGCCGAAGCGTTTAGTGAGATGTGAGATCGTCAGGGTCGATGTCATCGTAATTTCCAGTGGTCCAGCGGCCTGCGACGGCGGTTTCCGTTGCCGCGATGGCGGGGGGGACGGGGATGGTCAGCGGCAGCATCAGGGGCGCGCTGTCGGTCACGCCGCCGGGCATGGTGGCGGGAAAGCTCGACTGGCCCCACCTTATCAGCTGCACGGCGGGGGAGCCGGTCAGCAGGGCTGCGGAAGGGGTGGACCAGAGGATATGGTCCATCAGATCATTGGGGCGGTAGCTGCCATCGGCGATACCATCGCCGTTCAGATCATAGGCGGGATGGTCGGACCAGAAATTGCCGCGCCCCTCATGGCTCCATTCCATGAAACGGGTGCCGACATATTTCACCTGGTTCTGATTGCCGATGAAAGCGTTTCCGGTCAGCACGTTGCGCTCGGAGCCGGCGGTGAAATGGATGCCGATGCCGCAGCCCTGAAAGCGGTTTGCCCAGATCAGGTTCTTATGGGCATTATAGATGAAGAGGCATTTCTTCGTGCCGCCCCGGATCAGATTGCCGGTCACATCGGCATTATTGGCGTAGTTCAGCATCAGCCCGTGTTCGCGGTCGCCAAGGCTGAGATTGTTCAGGATCTTCGTGCGATCCGAGAACATGATCGCAAAGCCGAGATGGTTGCCGATCGAGATATTGCCGGACACTTCGGTCCTTTGCGTATACATGAAATGCACCGCGAACCGCAGGTCGCGCATGATGTTGCCCCGGTAGATGCTCGACGCGCTGGCGTTCGAGAATATGCCGTCCCGGCCATAGCGGATCTCGTTGCCGTCGAGCAGCGTGCCGGGGCTGTTCCAGACATAGATGCCGTTGCCGCGCTCATTCATGCGGTGGTTCTGGCGGCCGGTGATATGGTTGCCGATCACCTGAGCATCGCGTCCGCCATGCACGTCGATGCCGTGCATATTGTCGTAAAGCGTCAGGCCGAGGATCTGCACCCGGTCGGCGCCTTTCAGGATCTTCACCCCGGCATCGAGGTCTTCATTCACGCTGCCCGACGCGGTGACCGAGAAGCCCTTAAGCACCACATCGGCGGCGGTAATGGTGATGACAGTGCCTTGGCCGCTGCCGTCGATCACCGCAGCTGCCGGGCCTCGGATCGTCAGGGCGCGGTCAATGATGACGGGGCCCGGATAGGCGCCGTCCTGCAGGATCAGCACATCGCCGGGGTCAGCCCCGGCGATGGCTTGCGCCAGGCGGCCCGGACCGGGCACGACCTCACGCTCTGCCGCAAGCGCGGGCAGGGCGAGAAGGAGGGCAAGGCAGAGGGCCGCGAGGCGCATCGGATCAGCCCTTTTTCGGCTCGACGAACATCCGGCCGCGCATCTCCATATGGAGGGCGTGGCAGAACCACTGGCAATAATACCAGTAGACGCCGGCATTGGCGGCGACGAAGGTGACGGAAGAGGTCTGTTGCGGCCCCACCTCCATCGCGACGCCATGGTTGCCCATGGTGAAGCCGTGGGTCAGATCGTCAATCTCATCCATATTGGTGACGATGACAGTGACCTCATCGCCCTCCTGAACGGTGAACTCCTCCAGCGAGAAGGAGGGCGCGACCGAGGACATATAGACCCGCACCTTATTGCCATCGCGGATCACGGTTTCGCACCAGTCGTCGAGATTGATCCCATCCGCCTCGGCCTGTTTGCGGGTCTCGGCCCACATCGGGTCCTGGCGTTCCCAGACCGATTTGATCCCCGACATGATCGAGGGGTGGACCGCAATCGCGTCATGGGGTTCGGCGAAGGTCGGGCCGTCATGCACCAGCTTCATCTCATCGCCGGAGATGTCGATCAGCTGGTCATTCTCGGCCTTCAGCGGCCCCACATTCAGGAAGCGGTCTTTCGAGAATTTGCACAGGCACACCATCCAGTCATTGGTGGCATCGAGCGTCTCGCCCATCACCGTTTTCAGGTGGCCGGGCTGATAATGCACATCCAGCTTGTGTTTGATCGGATCGACCTTCTCGCCGTTATAGGCACGGATGGCGTCTTCGATGTTCCACTTCACCACCTGGCTGTCGAGGAAGAGCGAGGTATAGGCATTGCCGCGCCCGTCAAAGGCGGTGTGCAGCGGGCCAAGACCCACCTCGGGTTCGGCCACAACGGCGGAACGCGGCTCGGCATTTTCCGAGAACAGCGCGTCGAATTTGGTGACATCCAGCACCGTGACCGTGGGCGACAGCTTGCCCGCGATGCATAGGTGCTTTTTATCGGGCGCCATATTGCAGCCATGCGGGTTATTGGCGATCGGGATGTAACGGGTGAATTGCGATTTGGCCTCTTTGCGGCCATCGACAACCTTCACGCCGTTGATTTCCTGATACTGACCGGCGGCGATGGCTTTCTCGATCTCTTCGATATTGAAGACGACGACATGGTCCATCTCGGATTCGGTCATCTCGGCGAGCGTCATGCCCATTTCCGAGTTATAGGAGGTCGAGAAGGCCCATTTGCCTGTGTAATCGGCATCGCAATTGTCGAGATTGCCCGAGACCTGGACCTGCCAGGCGACCTGCCAGGCATCGGCATCAACGGCGGTGAAGATGTTCACATAGGTCGACACATCGCGCATGGTCGAGCCGTCATTGATCAGCGGTGCCTCGTCTTCGCCATTGCAGAAGACATAGTTCGAGCGCGGCCATTTCTGCGGGCGCAGACCGTGGATCCCCTTGGCGTTCGGAATCTCCAGGATCGCATCGGTCTTCATCACGTCACAACGCACCCGCGCCACGCGGGTATTGGCCTTGTCGTTCATGAAGAGGAAACGGCCGTCATATTTCCCTTCGGTAAAGGACATATGGACGTGGTGAAGATCGCCATTGTCATGGATCTTCTTGCCGTTCGCCGCGAGGTGCTTTTTGGTCTTCTCGCTCATGGTGCGCTGGTGGATATGCAGCGATTCATTGGTCTGGCCCCAGCCGGTGGCCGAACAGCGGTTGAAGACCGGCACCCGCATCAGCTCGCGCATCGAGGGGATGCCGAGGATGCGCAATTCGCCCGCCTGGCCCGAGGACCAGAAGCCGTAGTAATCATCGAGCTGGCCCGGCGCGATGGAGCCATCGGCCCCTGCCGCCAGCGCCGCGCCCGAGGTCGCAGCCGTGACCGCGCCGATGCCGCCGATGCCAAGCGCCAGCCGTCCCGGCAGCGATCCTGCCAGTGCCACAGAGCCTGCGGTCGCGCCAAAGAGCGAGCGGCGGCTGAGGCCTTTTTGTTCGGTCTTATCCATGATCGGGTTCCTTTCGATCAGACTTCAGATGGGGTTGCGCGGGCCGCATTCGGGTGACCGGCAGGTGGCCTGCCGAGTTTCGCGCCCAGATCGGGCGGCGTGCTTTCCGCAAGTTTTTCCCGCCGTTTCAGCTTCTTGATCACGACAGGGCAGGTGGTTTCCGACTGGTAAAGGACCTGGCAATGAAGGCAGTTGATGCATTCATTCGGGTTGATCTCTCCGGTCGGGTGGATCGATTGCACCGGGCATTGCCTGGCGCAGGTCTGACAGGGGTTGCCGCATTCGTGGTAGCGTTTCAGCCAGTCGAACATCCTGAGCCGCGCCGGGATGGCCAGCGCCGCGCCCAGCGGGCAGAGATAGCGGCAGTAGAAGCGTTCCACGAACAGACCGGCTATCAGCAGGGCGGCGGCATAGGCCACGAAGGGCCAGGCGCGGATGAATTTCAGGATGATCGCGGTCTTGAATGGCTCTACCTCGGCCAGGTGTTCGGCCTGGTCGATGCTCATCAGCGACACCCCGAACAGCCCGAGGAAGATCATGTATTTGATCGGCCAGAGGCGTTCATGCAGGCCCCAGGGCAGGGTCCATTGCGGGATGCGCAGCTTGCGCGCGATCTGGTTCGTCAGCTCCTGCAGCGCGCCAAAGGGGCAAAGCCAGCCGCAATAGGCGCCGCGCCCCCAGAACAAAAGCGCAGCGGCGACCGCAAACCACAGGATGAAGGTCAGCGGGCTGAGGAGAAACGCCTGCCAGCTGAAGCCGCTGACGAGGCTGCCAAACAGCGCCATCAGGTTCACGACAGACAGCTGCGCATTGGCATACCAGCCGAGGAAGACCAGCGTGACGGTGAGGAAGCCCATGCGGAAGATGTAGAAACGGCGCTCATTGCGGACGGCGAAGCTCTGGAAGAAGAAGACGCCGGTCAGCACCAGAAGCATCACGCCGAGGACGGTGATTTCCAGCTTTGATGACAGCCAGATGCGTTTCCACAGGTCTGACTGCGCCTGGGCCTCATCGCGGTCCGTGACCTGCGCGACTTCCGGCGGCGGCGCGGGGGGCGCAAGGCTGCGCAGATAGGCGGCGGGCAGCTGATAGCCCAGATCAAAGGTCTGGAACACCTTCTCCACCGGCCCGACCGCGCGCTGCACCAGCAGCTGGATGCGGAAGGGTTTCGTCGCATCAAAGCCCGAGTCGGCGGGGATGCGGAATAGGTCCATCTCGGCAAATTCCGGCGCGCCATCGGCGGTGATCGCATTGATCCGCTTATGGTCGCGGTCGCGGAAGCGCACGGAAATATCGTCCTGGATCAGCACGATACGGTCAAAGATGCCGCCGCGCACATAGCCCGAACCCTTGAAGCTGTAGATGCCGCGACCGACCACGGCGATGGCGTGATCGCCCTCTTTCAGCCAGTTTTTCAGATTGGTATCGGCGGCCCCGCCCAAAAGCGCCTCGCCAATGGCGGGCACGGAAACGAGCGCGGTCTGCATCTCGATAAAGGTGGTGGCGGGGGCCTCGGTCAGGGCGCGTTCAGCGGCGCGCGGATCGGGATTGGCCGCGAAAGCCGCATTGATCTGGCCGACATCGAGCGACAGGCGGCGCAGGGTGCCGTCTCCCTCCATCTCTGACCAACCGGAGGGAACCGGCGCATCGGGGTTGATCTCGAAGCGCGGGCCTTGCGCTGCGGCCTCGGGTGCCAGGCCGCCAAGGCCAAGCCCACGCGCCACTTTCAGCCCCGAGCGGATGATGGAATCGTCGATCACCATCACGGTGACGGTGGCGCCCGAGATGATCTCGACCTCATGGCCGGTGCCACCGGATTTCGCCTCGGCAACGAGATCGAGGCCCAGATAGCCATCGACCATCGCCTGGATCTTCGCCTCGGGAATGCCGATCAGCACGATCGGCTCGGAATGTTTCACCAGCTTCACACCGGCGATTTTGGCGTCCTTGTCCAGCGCGACCAGCGTGTGGATCGGCTTCCCCGAATAGCCGGTGGTGCCGACGAAATCCGAGGTGACAAAGGCCCAGGCCAGGGTCTCGCCGCCCTTCAGCACCGGGGCAACTGCGAGGTCCGCGCTGATCGGGCCGAAGGCATCGGCACCTGGCACCAGATCGGCGGCACTCTGATCGGGAAGCAGTTTTGAGAGCACGGTCTGCGCCGCCAGCGGGAGCGGCAGCAGCAAACAGGCGAGGAGCAGGATAAGGCTGAGGAACGGGCGGCGGGCGGTCATGCGCTGGCTCTTTGGGATTGGGACATTGGGGGGCCGCGGGCATGCGGGCTCTGATGATCCCGCAGGGTCGTGCCGGGGCGCTCTGTCAGACACGACGCGGCTGTGGGGGTAATCTCATGCGGCGCTGCGCCCCCTGCGGAGCTGGAAAGAACCGGCACAGGCAGGGCGCAAAGGCAGCAATCGCGGCAGTCCTGCGGGGCGGGATGTTCTTTGCCATCGGCATCAAGCCAGACGGTGGTGACCTGCGCATCATGGCAGATTTCGACCGCCATCAGGGGGCCGCTGAAGGGCATCGCGGCCCTCGCCTGGCCTGCCACCACGAGGCTCAGCGCCACGAGGATCGTGGCGGAAAGACGGAGCCAGAGAGGGGAGAGGCGGCAGGACATGGTGAATAGGATAGGCCGAGGGGGAGGGGGAGTCTTTGCGCCAGATCAAAGAGGTGATGCATTTCAGACAGGCGCACGCATTCCCGTGGTTCCGGCAAGGAACCCATCGGCGAAGACCGCGCCGGGCATCTGTCGGTGCAGCTCTGCCAGGGCAGCGGCGGGCGGAAGTTCCGCGCAGGTGGCCCGGGCATAAATATCGACAATTTCTGGAAAATTCCCGATCTGCGGCGAGAGGCGCAGCGCGGTCACCCCCGCCTCGCGCAATGCCGTGATCTGGTTTGCCACGGTGGTATGGGCGTGTCCCAGCGTCTGCACCCCGTTGATGGTGAGGAAGGTGGTGCCATCCAGCGTCTGCACTTCGCGCCCGTCGGGATCTTCGCCGCAGACGAAGAGGCAGGCATCCTTGATCCGGTCATGCAGCCGGGCGTGATAGCAGCGCCCCGAGATCGCCAGCGGCGCGCGGCCATGGCCCCAGACCTCGATGGCCACGCCTGCGTCACGACCCGCGCGGGCCAGCACCGCGACCGATGCCAGCGGCAGTTCCGGGGGCAGGCAGATGCGGGTCGCGCCTTTGCGGGCCAGCCATTGCAGCGTGCCTTCGTTATAGACATTCACGGTGGGGCCGACCTGGAAGGGCGCGCCCTCTGGCAGGTGCTGCAAGGGCTGCGTTCATGGAGCGGATGGCCGAAGGTTTCATCGGCCGCGCAGGAATGCGGTGCGAGATACTCGGGCTGATGGCGGCGACGGGGTTTTCCGGGCTGGGGATGCTGGCGCTTGGGGCTGCACGACTTGGCGCTCCCTGGTCTGAGGTGGCGGCGTTGCATCTGGTGGTGATGGGCGGCCTTGGTCTTGGTGTGCTGGCGGTTCTGGCCATTGCGGGGCGGTTTCACACCGGCCAGGGTCTCGGGTTTTCGCGCCGCACCAGGGCGGCATTCGCGCTGATCGCGCTCGCCACCTGCCTGCGCGTGTTGCCCGAGATGGGGCTGATACCCTGGCCGCCCGGCCCTTTACACGCGGCTTCGGCGCTGGCCTGGGCTGCGGCGTTTCTCTTGTGGGTTTGGGATTACTGGCCCGCCATACGCGACGGGAATACGCTTGAACAGCTACACTGAAGGCTTCTGGTCCGCCTCATCCAGCAGATGACGCACCCATCGCCCCGCGGCCCAGGCTGCCGGCACCCCGAGTGGCCCCGCTGCGATCAGCGCGGTCACCGGCGGCAGCGCGGTGAAGCCGAAGACCTGCAACAACAGCCCCAGCATGAAGAGATTGATCGCCACCGCCGCCGCTGCAAAGATGTAGAGCAGAATGGCGAGCTTTCCCGCGCTCCAGTATGGGGCGGATCTCTGGCTGGTTTCCTGTCCCATTCTGGCCGCCTTTGCTGACATCTTCCTTCCGCCCGGTTTTGCCACGCGCGAAATCCCGTATCCTTGACTTTTGTTAAGGAGAGACTCGCGCAGGGGGCGCAAGCCGGAGCCATCGCCAACAGCTCCGGGAGACCCTCGCCATGCGCGAAGTCCTGACGAAGAGCATGGCCCGGAATATCTTTTACGGCGGGTCCCTGTTCTTCATCCTCATCTTCATCGGCCTTTTCATCCATGGCCATTGGTACATCGTCAATGTCTCGACCGACCACGCCGGGATCACCGAATCCGTCGCGCGCGGCAAACACGTCTGGGAAAAGAAAGCCTGCGTGAATTGCCATTCGATCCTCGGGGAAGGCGCCTATTTCGCCCCGGAGGTCGGCAATGTCATGGCCCGCTGGGGCGTCCAGGACGATCCCGAAGCCGCGTTCGAGACCATGAAAGGCTGGATGGAGGCCCAACCCTCCGGCGTCGAGGGCCGCCGCCAGATGCCGCAATTCAACCTCTCGGATGAAGACATTCAGGGGCTGACCGATTTCCTTCTGTGGACGGGCAAGATCAACACCCAGGGCTGGCCCCCGAATGATGCCGGTTAAGGAGCCAAGCACATGAAATACCAATCCCAAAAGATCGCGCTGGCCTATATCCTGGTCGCGCTGGCCCTTTTCGCCGTGCAGGTGACGATGGGCGTCGTGCTGGGCTATATCTATGTCCAGCCGAATTTCCTCGCCGAAGTGCTGCCCTTCTCGGTGGCGCGGATGCTGCACACCAATTCGCTGATCGTCTGGCTTCTGACCGGCTTTTTCGGCGCGGCTTACTTCCTGATCCCGGAAGAGGCCGAACGCGAAATTCACTCCGTCAAGGCCGCCTATATCCAGCTCGCCATTCTTGTGCTGGGCACAGCGGGTGTGGTCGTCACCTATCTCTTTAACCTCTTTGAAGGGAATTTCCTGCTGGGGCGTGAGGGGCGCGAGTTCCTTGAACAGCCCCGCTGGGTCAAGGTCGGCATCGTTGTCGCCGCACTCATCTTTCTGTGGAACGTCACCATGACGGTCGCCAAAGGCCGCAAGACGGTGATCTCCTCGATCCTGCTGATCGGGCTCTGGGGGCTGGCGCTTCTCTTCCTCTTTTCCTTCTACAACCCCGACAACCTGGCGCTCGACAAGCAATACTGGTGGAACGTGGTTCACCTCTGGGTGGAAGGTGTGTGGGAGCTGATCATGGCCTCGATCCTCGGCTTCCTGATGCTGAAGCTGACGGGGGTGGACCGTGAGGTCGTCGAGAAATGGCTCTATGTCATTGTTGCCACGGCGCTTTTCTCCGGTATCCTCGGCACCGGCCACCACTATTTCTGGATCGGGATGCCCGCCTATTGGCAATGGATCGGCTCGATCTTCTCGTCCTTTGAGGTCGTGCCCTTCTTCGCGATGATGGCCTTCGCCTTCGTGATGGTCTGGAAGGGGCGGCGCGATCACCCGAACAAGGCAGCCCTCCTGTGGAGCCTCGGCTGCGCGGTTCTCGCCTTCTTCGGCGCGGGCGTCTGGGGCTTCCTGCATACGCTGCACGGGGTGAATTATTACACCCACGGCACGCAGGTGACGGCGGCCCACGGGCACCTTGCCTTCTACGGCGCCTATGTCTGCGTCAACCTCGCGCTCTTCACCTATGCGCTGCCGATCCTGAAACAGCGTGACCCCTATAACCAGGTGCTGAACATGGTTGGCTTCTGGCTGATGTCGGCGGGGATGGTCTTCATGACTTTCGTGCTGACCTTTGCGGGCACCATCCAGACCCATCTGCAACGCGTCATGGGCCAGTATTACATGGAGGTCCAGGACCAGATCGCGCTCTTCTACTGGATGCGGCTTGGCTCGGGCGTCGCGGTGGTGATCGGGGTCTATATCCTGATCTACGCCCTGCTTGTCCCGCGCCGCCGCGAGGTGATCGAACCCGGCCCCGTCATCAAGCATGCAGCGGAGTGATCCCATGGACGGAAATCTGATGGCCAATATCAATGGGGAGGGGGCTCCGGCCCCCTTCTACCTCGCGCAGGGCGATGAATGCGATGTCTTCACCGCTGCCTATACCAACCGCCTGCCGCTTTTACTGAAAGGCCCGACCGGCTGCGGCAAGACCCGCTTCGTCGCCCATATGGCCGCGCAGCTGGCCCGCCCGCTTTACACCGTGGCCTGCCATGACGATCTTTCCGCCGCCGACCTGATCGGGCGGTATCTTTTGAAAGGCGGCGAGACGGTCTGGGTTGACGGCCCCCTGACCCGTGCCGTCCGCGAGGGTGCGATCTGCTACCTGGACGAGGTGGTCGAGGCGCGGAAGGATGTGGCTGTGGTCCTCCACCCGCTGACCGATGACCGCCGCATCCTGCCGATCGACCGAACGGGCGAGGAATTGCAGGCAGCACCGGGCTTCATGCTGGTGGCAAGCTATAACCCCGGTTACCAGAATATCCTGAAAACACTGAAACCCTCGACCCGGCAGCGCTTCCTGTCGGTCGAATTTACCTTCCCGAAGCCAGAGCACGAAATCCCCGTTGTGATCCGCGAAAGCGGGCTGGATGAGGGACGCGTCTCGCTGCTGGTGCGGCTCGCGGGCAAGCTGCGCGGCCTCAAGGGACAGGACCTGGAGGAGGGCGTCTCCACCCGCCTTGTCGTCTATGCCGCGACGCTGATTGCAGGCGGCATGGATCTGAACCGCGCTATCCGCGCCGCGATGATTGAACCCCTGACCGACGATGCCGACACCCGCCGCGGGCTGATGGATCTGGTCGTGGCGGTAATGGGGTAAGGCCATGGCGCTTCTCGACATCACGCCCTGGGAGCCAGAGGAAACCGTCGGCAAACTCTGGCACCGGCTGGCCGCCCGTATGGACCCGCCACAGCGCTTTCACGAGGCGGCCGTGCGGTTTGACGAGATGCGCGGCCGGATCGCCGTGCTGTTTCGCGGCCTTGGTGGGGATGCCGATGTGGAGCTGAAACCGGTGGCGGATGAGACCTCGCGCCACCGGATTTCCTGGCGGCGCTGGCTGGCCTTTGATGCCGAACAGCTACCCCGCGCCAGTTTCGACGGTGAGGCCCTGCGCCTGCCCGTCGAAATCGCGGTCTTTCCCGACCGCGACGACAATGCAGCGCTCTATCTCTGGCTGGCCGCCGCCGCCGCCCATGCGCCTGACATTGCGCCGGAAACCGACGCGCTGCGCGCAGATCTGGCGGCGATCCGGGCAGGGATGGTGATGACCCGCGCCACGCTCGCCGCCGCGCCGGGACTGGCAGCATTGCATAAACGGCTTTGCGCGGCGCATCTGGCCCTGCGTCAGCGCCCCATGTTGCGCGGCACCGAGGCGCATATCGAGGGGCTGGTCCGGCATCTGCTTGGCGACATCGCCGCGTTTGAGCCCGATCTTTTGCTGCATTGCGACGACCCGCCCGCCCATTGGCAGGCGCCAAAAAGCTACCGCCCCTTCCTGCCGGTGCCGCTCTGGCCGGATCTCAGACGGCTTTCGCGCGGCAGCCCGACCGAGATCGCGACGCTGCCGACGCAAGGCACGCCCGAGGAATCGGGTGACGGTTCCGCCCGCAAAGCGCGGCGGATGAAGGCCGATCAGGTGGAGCGTAAAGACAGCCTGATCCTCTATAAATTCGAGGCCATGCTGACCTGGGCCGAGATGATGAACATCAATCGCCGGGTCGAGGATGATGATCTCGACAATGCGAAAAAGGCCGCTGAGGACCATGAGGAAATCGTGTTGGGCCAGCTGTCGAAAGCGCCCGCAACGAAACTGAAACTGCATCTCGATCTTGCCCCCGAGGATGTGGATCGTGAACGCATCGCCGGGGTCTCGACCTATCCCGAATGGGATGCGCGGGCGAATGCGTATCTGCCCGATCACTGCCGCGTGCTGGCGGCAAAGACCGAACCGCTGCCCGACTGGCAGGGGATCACTGATCTGGCCGCCCTGAAACGCATCCGCGCCGTAAAACGGCAATTCGAGGCCCTGCGCCCGGCGAAGCTGACCCATCATGCACAACCCGAAGGCGAGGATCTCGACCTTGACGCGGCCTTGCGCAGTGCCACCGATCTGCGCGCAACAGGGCGCGGATCCGACCGGATCTGGCAGCAATCAAGGCCGCAAAACCGCGATCTCGCGGTCTCGATCTTGATGGATGTCTCGCGCTCGACCGAAAGCGCCGTCACGGGCCGCGCCGTGATCGACATCGCGCGTGAGGCGCTGACGGCGCTGGCCTGGGGGCTTGACGCCTGCGGCGACCGTTTCGCCATTCAGGGCTTTTCGTCCCTGAAACGCGACCGTGTCTGGATCCATGACTGCAAGAGCTTTGACGAACCGATGGGGCAGGGGATCGAGGCGCGCATCCATGCGTTGCGCCCCGGCTTCTACACCCGCCTTGGTGCCGCGATCCGCCATGCCTCGCACGGGCTTGCCGAGGAAGGCCGTTCGCGTCGATTGCTGATCGTGATCACGGACGGCAAGCCCAACGACCTCGACCATTACGAGGGCCGTCACGGCATCGAGGACAGCGCCATGGCCGTGCGTGCGGCGCGGCGCGCAGGTCATGCGGTATTCGGCATCACCATCGACCGCGCCGCCCAAAGCTGGTTCCCGAGGATCTTCGGCCAGGGCGGGTTCCAGGTGATCCGCGAGCCGGACCGGTTGATCACCGCGCTCCCTGAAATCTACCGCCAGCTGGTGCTGTGATGGCGGCGCGCCCCATGACAATCGACGACCTGCCGGGGGAGCTGATCCTCTGGGTGCTGATCGTCTCGGAACTTGCGGTCTTCATGGCCGGGGTCTCGGTCATGGTTATCCTCGGCCTTTTGGATCCGGAGGGTTTTGCCACTGCGCAAAGCCAGCTTGACGGTCGGATGGCGGCGCTGAACACGGTTGTGCTGGTGACATCGGGGCTTTTTGCGGCGCGGGCCGAACGTGATGCGGCCCATGGACGCCCACGCGCGGCGCGGCGGGGGCTTTTGCTCGCCGCGCTTGGCGGTGTGGTCTTTCTGATCGTGAAAGGCGTGGAATATGCCCATGATATTCAGGCCGGGATCGGCATCGACAGCCACCCGTTCTTTACCTTCTATTACCTTCTGAGCGGCTTTCACGCCGCGCATGTGATTGCGGGCATCGTGGTCCTTTTGCTGGTGGCATACCGCGCCGCGTCTGCGCCGGTGCAGGCGGGGGCGATGTTCTGGCATATGGTGGATCTCATCTGGGTGATGATCCTGCCCGCGGTCTGGCTGATCTGGTGATGATCATGGATGTGTTGACGAAAACCTGGGCACTGTTGATCGGTCTGACGGCGGCCACCGCCGCACTGGCAGGTGTCAGTGGCCGGCTGGCGGTGATCCTTGTTCTGGCGCTGGCCTTCCTCAAGGCACGGCTGATCCTTGGCCGTTTCCTGCATCTGGGCGCGGCTCCGGGCTGGCTTGCGGCTTTCACCCTGCCGATCGGGATCTGGTTTCTGGTGACAGGGGTGGGCTATGCGCTACTTGTCAGATAGCGCGGCTGAGCGTGCCCGATCCGTCATCATGGGCCAGCGCCTGGAGCGCGGTGACCGAAGCAATCGCCGCACTTGTCTGCGTAACCACCACCCCGAAATCGCGCAACCGGGCGAATGCGCGGCTGAGGCTTTCGGGCTTCATCCCCAGCCGACCGGCGATCAGCGCCTTGTCATAGGGCAGCCGCACGGTCGCGCTTTGCGCGCCTTCGGGGCACAGCTCCAGCAGGAACTCCGCCACCCGCTGCGCGCCGGACCGCGCCTTCAGCTGCTCGATCTGTTCCACAAGCCCCTGCAAATGCAGGAATGTCGCCGAGAGGACCGAGATTGCGGTCTCCGGATGCGCCTGCAAAAGATCAAGGAAGGCCTGCGCCGGAACCGCCAGCACCTCACCCGCTGTTGTCGCCTCGGCCGAGACCGGATAGGCAGCCCGGCGCAGCGCAATCGGCTCGCCAAAGCTCTGGCCGCGTGTCATCACACCGACCACCGCCTCGGCGCCATTCGGCGCGATCCGGTAGAGCTTCACCCAGCCCTCGGTCACGATATGGATCGAATGTGCGGTGTCGCCATGATGGAACAGCGCTTGCCCGCGTCTGAGCTTTTTGACATGCGCGGTGTCCAGCAGCCGCGCGGCGATCTCGGGCGGCAGACTGGAAAACAGCCGCGACTGGCAGGCGATCCTGCGATGCAGCGGGGTCAGGGTCGGGCGCATGGGGAACGGCCTTTCAGGCAGGGAGACGGCATATGGACTGGCTGAACTTTGCACTGGCACTGGCGGCGTTTTTCGCGAGCCACGCGGTCCCGGCGATACCTGCGGTAAAGGCCGGGCTGAAACAGCGGCTCGGCCGGGCGGGCTATGGTGCGGTCTTTGGCACGATATCTCTGGCCGTGCTGGTCTGGGTGGTGATCGCGGCAGGCCAGGCCCCCTATGTCGAGGTCTGGCCGCAATACCCCTGGATGCGTTGGGCGGCCAATCTGGTGATGCCTGTGGCGCTTCTGATCCTGGTGCTGGCCGCAGGCCGCCCCAATCCGCTGAGCTTTGGTGGCCGCCGCACCGGCTTTGATCCGGCCCGCCCGGGGATCGCGGGCTTTGCGCGCCACCCGCTTTTGTGGGCGCTGTTTCTCTGGTCGGGCGCGCATCTCCTCGTGAATGGCGATCTGGCGCATGTGATCCTCTTCGGGGCCTTTGCCATTTTCTGCCTCATGGGGATGGGGCTGCTGGACCGCCGCCGTCGCCGCGAGATGGGCGAGGCGGAGTGGTACCGCCTGGCGCTCGGCACCGCGAACCTGCCGCAGCCCCTGCGGTTGGCGGCTGCCGTGACGCTGCCGAGACTGCTGATTTTCGCAGTAATATGGGCGGCAGTGCTTGCCGCCCATCCGCATGTCATCGGTGTGTCGCCGCTGCCTTAAGGCAGGTCACTGCACCTGGGCGATGGCCGCATCCATCCGCTCACGGGCTTTCTTGGCCATTTTGGCGGTTTTGGCGGCCTCAAGATTGGCGGGCGCATCGCCGACCTGGATCAGCGCCACCATGCCCATGGCGAAATGCGGCGTGCATTTCACGCCATAAAGCCCCGCCTCGGTCACGGTCAGTGTATATTCCTCGCTGATCTTGCTTTTGAAGACCTCGACCCCCTCGGGCAGGATATCCTTGATCGCCTCGACATTATGGCTCTTGTCGGTCGGGATGAAATGGATGGTATCGCCGGGTTCGGCCTTCACGAAGGCGGGCTCGAACACCATGGTGCCGGCTTCGCCCTTGTTCAGCATATGGACTTCATGTTCGGCGGCAAAGCCTGCCCCTGCGAGCGCAAGAACGAAAGCGGGAGCGGCGAGAAGGGTGGCAAGTTTCATGTCAGATCTCCGGTCAATCGGGCCGAAATCCTCGACCCGTTGCAAAGGATTTTAGACAGGATTCGGAGAGGCTACTTTGATCGAACGCAAACAAGGCCGAAGAGAAACATCTCCGACGCATCTTTACGTTGCAGATCACGCTTCGGGATCGGCGATCTTCGCAAGGCCTGCTGCATCAACCACGGTCAGCTTTTGCCGCCCCCCCTCGACCAGCCCCTGACTTTCCCAGGAGGAGAGCAGCCGCGAAACGGTGTGCAGCGTGGTGCTGGTCATCTCGGCGATGTCCTGACGGGTGATCGGAAAATCAATGCGGGTGCCTGCCGCCTCGATCCGGCCCGCCTTTTCGGCCAGGCGCAAAACGGCATGGGCGACGCGGCGTTCCACTTCCTGGGTCGACATCTCGCGCAGGCGTGTATGCGCCTCATCCAGCCGCTGCCCGATGGTCTGCATCGCATTTATCGCAAGGCGGGGATTGTTTTCCACCACCGCATCCCAGTCGGCCATCGGCCAGGAGATCACCAGCGATTCCACCGCAGCCTTTGCGGTGCCGGGGTAATCCGGTCGCGCCAGCGCGCGGGCAAAGCCGAAAAGATCACCGGGATGCACCACCCGCACCATGACCTGCTGGCCATCGGGCGTGACCTGGCTGACCTTCAGCCGCCCATGCAGCAGCAGGTAAAATGCCACCGCCTTGCCGCCCTGTTCAAAGACGGTATCGCCCTGCAAGATCCGCACAGGCGTCGCGCGCACCATCAGACGCGTCAGCGCCGCCGGTTCCATCTGCCGGAACAGCGGAAGATTCCGCACCAGAGAAATGTCGATCGCCACGCTTTGCGCTTTCACTCAGACCTTTCCCTTCGGTGCCGCAAAACGTGGCAAAAGCAAAGCATTGATCTTCCTCTTGACCCAAATACTCCCGCCGGAGGCTCCCGCATCCGGGCAGACCCGGCTCAGATTACCTCTCTCACCAAACGAAATCCGAGATTGGCAGGCGGCACACCGACCGAGCAGCCACCGGATTTCGGATCGCGGACAAAGTCGATGATCGCGGCCCGGTGCAGACCTTCGGCGATATAGATGCCGCAGCTTTCCGTCTCGCGCAGGATTGCGCCGCTTGCATCAATCTCGCCCTGGCGCAGGCAGGTCGAGGTCCATTCCCAGACCGCGCCGCCGATATCATGCACCCCCAGCGAATTGACGTTCAGGCTTCCCACTGGCCGGATTTCACGGTCCAGATCGCGCGAGCGCGCCGATTCAAGCTGATATTCCGCCAGCCAGCGCACGGCGGGGTTGGCGGGATCGCTCTCGACCCCAAGCGCATCATCGCGAAACATCTCTGCTGCCGCATGGGCCCATTCGACATCAGTCGGAAGCCGCCAGACCTCGCCGGTCTGCTCCGAGAGCCAGGCGGCGTAGGCCTGAGCATCATACCAGTTCACCGCCGTGACCGGCAGATCGGGCTGTGCGGCGATCTGGCCGGGGGCCGCGCAGGCACCTGCCACCACACAGTCCATCCAGTCGGCATGGCTGACCGGGACCGCCATGATCTCGACCGGAGCCGGGATCGAGACGACAGCCATTGGCGCATCTGCGGGCAGGCCGTTCCTTTGCCAGTCGCCATCGATGCGATGTTCAAACGGCTGAGGGTCGAGCCGCACCACCCGAGGCCCCTCCGGCAAGGGTTCGCTGGCCGTTCCGGGCAGCGCGAGCGGCAAGAGGCCCGTAAGGGCGGTCACGACGCCCGAAAGGAACAGGGTGCCGATTTGCATGGCAGATCTCCCGTGGAAGATGGTCCGCTGCACATGGCCTGCGCAGCGGGTGGGGATGTGGGCGGATCAGATCGGCCCCGGTCAGATCGGAGTGGGTCAGATCGGACTGGGGGGCAGGACCTGCATCATCAGATCGTCATTCCATTCGCCCTCGACCACCACATGGGCGGCGGCGCCAAGCTCGAAGGCCTCGATCAGATTGTGGTTCACATAGGCGTAAACCCCGGGCTGTTCGAAAGTATAGACCATCAGGCCAGCGGTCCCGCCGGGAATGAACCAGGTTTCCAGCCCCCGCTCGGGCGGGTTGTTGAACTTGCCGGTCGCCCAGACATAATCGCCATGCCCGCCGATCAGGTGGGGCCGCGTGTCGCGGTTCGCCTGACCATGGATGAAGGCGACCGTCTCGCCGACTTTCGCCTTCATCGCATGGTCGCCGGTCAGGGCACCCACCGCGCCGTTGAACACGACATGGGTGGGTGTCAGCGTGCGCATCACAGCCAGCGTATCCTCATAGCTTTCGCCGGGGCTGTCATATTGCTTCCAGTTGCCGGCCTCGTCGCGCGGCACATAGAAATCCTGTTCGCCGATGTAATAGACCTTGTCATATTTCACCGGCTCGCCCTCGCGGCCTTTCAGCCCGTCGCGCGGCAGCACCATGATGACGCCATGCATCCCCGAGACGACATGCCAGGCCACCATGCCCGGAGGGGCGCAGTGATAGACAAAGACGCCCGGTTTCGTGGCCTTCCAGCGCAGCACCGTCTTTTCGCCCGGGTTCACCTGGGTCAGCGCCCCGCCGCCAAGCGCGCCGGTCGAGCTGTGGAAGTCGATATTGTGCATCAGCTCATTCGAGGCCGGGTTGATCAGCGTGAGTTCGACATAATCCCCCTCATGCACCACCATCAGCGGCCCCGGCACCGTGCCGTTGAAGGTCGAGGCCCAATAGGTCGCGCCAGAGTCATCAAGGGTGATCTTCTTCTCGATGATGGTCATCTCGAATTCGACCACTTTCGGGCCGCCGGTCGCGACCTGTTCATGTTCATGGACAAAGGGCGGATCAACCAGCTTGACCTTCACGCGCGGCAGGCTGGTGATGTCGGTCGCGACCACCGGGGTCAGCACCTCTTTCGTCTCGGCGGCGGCCTTGCGGATCTGGGTCATCGCGCCTGCAATGGCGGCGCCTGCAAGGATGGTGCGGCGGCTTACGGGCAGTGTGGGCATGGCTGGTTCCTTTCGCTCATGTCACTGAATTGGTTCCGGTTCTGATCCGGTTAAGCCAATCATGCCCTGGTCTTGCGCCCCCTTCGTTGAGCCGGATCAACCTTTGCCCCGTGAACTGCCTCCTTGCTTGCGACAGCACAAAGAGCAGAGAGATTTCCGCTCTAGCTGTTGGACAAATCGCCCAGGGCACCGAAAGAACCAGCACCATGACCGACTCAAAACGCCCCCGTATCCCGCGCGGCCTGAAACAGGACGGGCTCGCGATCTGGTCCTATGGGTTCCGCCCCTTCTTCCTTGGCGGCGCGGTCTGGGCCGTGCTGACCATGATCTTGTGGATCCTCGCGCTGGCGAAGGGGCTGCCTTTGGGCGGTGATTTCGGCGCGGCGCTCTGGCACGCGCATGAGATGGTCTTCGGCTTTGCGCCTGCCGTATTGGCGGGGTTCCTGCTGACGGCGATCCCGAACTGGACCGGCAGCCTGCCGGTCTCGGGCCGACCGCTGATCGGGCTGGTTGCCCTGTGGCTGGCCGGTCGCATCGCCATGGCCTGCGCGGGCGTGACGGGCACCGCACTCGCCTCGGTGCTGGATGCAGCCTTCCTGCCCGTCTTCCTTGCGCTTTGCGCGCGAGAGATCATCCGGGGCCGCAAATGGAATGACCTGAAGGTGCTGGCGGGAGTGTTTGCGATCTGCCTCGGCAATCTCGGCTTTCACCTGTCGCTGCATCTGGGCGGCGACCCGCATCTGTGGCTGCGCGGAGCAGTGGCGGGCTATGTGGCGCTAATCCTGATCATCGGCGGCCGCATCATCCCGAGCTTCACCCGCAACTGGCTGAACCAGCGCGGGGTGAGCCTGATGCCGGTGGCTTATAACCGCTTTGACATGGGGGTAATCGTCTTTTCGGTCCTCGTGCTGGCGGCATGGGTCTTCGCGCCCGAAGAACGCCTGATCGCCGCGCCCGCGCTGGTTGCGGGGGCGTTGAACATGGCGCGGCTGATGCGCTGGCGCGGGGCGTCGGTCAGGGCGGAAGGGCTGCTTCTGGTGCTGCATCTCGCCTATGCTTTCATGCCGCTCGGGCTGATTGCCATCGCCCTGGCCACGCTCGGGGTGATCCAACCGGTCTCGGCGCTGCATGTGCTGACGGTCGGTGTGATCGCCACGATGATGCTGGCGGTGATGACACGGGCGACGCGGGGCCATACCGGCAGACCTCTGACCGCGACAAGGCTGACGGTGGCCTCCTATCTGAGCCTTTTCGCGGCGGCGCTGGCGCGGCCCCTGGCGGATCTGACAGGCTGGCCGCATGTGATGGAGGCCTCGGGGGCGCTCTGGATCCTCGCCTTTGGCCTCTTCATCCTAGAATATGGCCCGATGCTGATCCTTGTCCGCAGGAAGCCGCGCGGGGATAGCGCCTGATCAGGGCAGGTATCAAAAAGGGCAGCTATGGCTGCCCTTTTTCGTTCAGAAGCTCAGCGGTTCCATCCGGTCGGGTGTCCAGGGCGGATCCCAGGTGAGGCTGACCTCGGCCGCGCTGATCCCCGGTATTGCCAGCAACGCCGCCTCGACGCCGAGGCGCAGCATCTCGGTCAAAGGGCAGCCGCGCGTCGTGGTGGTCATGGTGACATGGGCGGAAGTGCCGTCGAGCCGCGCCTCATAAATCATGCCCATCGCGATCAGGTCGCGCCCGGTTTCCGGGTCGCAAACCCCGCGCAGCGCCTGATGCAGCGCGTCAGTCATCCTTCGCCCCCGCCCGCACCATCAGCCGGTAGCTCTGGCCATCGCCTGCGTAATTCCCCGCCCATTCATGGCCGCGCTGCGCCAGTTCAGGGAAGAGAAACATCGGCTCCCGGTCAAGGAGCGCAAACAGAACCTGGCCGGGTTCCAGCAGCGTGACCTCTTCGAGGATACGCACCATCGGCTCGGGCGGTTCCAGCCCGATCAGCTCCAGCTCCAGCACCGGATCGGGCCAGAAACCGGCACCGGGGGCCGACCCCGGCGCCATGCCCGCATCCTGAAGACCGTCACCCTGGGGGGTAAAAGTCACCTCCCAGACGCCATCGTCACGCCGTCGGTCGGCGCAGTCAAAACCACGATTGGCCATGACCTTGAAGAGGGGCGCGGGCCGGAACGGCGCCAGCATCCGCAGCGCCTGGCCGGGTTCGAGCGCATCAATCGCCGCCATAATGGCTCCGAATGGTTCTTCGCCACGGGCAAGAATCGGGCGGACATCAAGCTCATGGGGAGGGGGCATTGTCATATCTGGGTCTCTCCGGAATGCGGGGGTTTCATAAAGTTTGGCAGGATCAGGGGCGGCAGGCGTGCTGGGCGTTCGGGTGGTGACAGATGTGAGAGGCAGCGGATCGCGCCCAGCTCGCACAGGATCTGTGTTGCGGCAATCAGCAGGCCGCAAAGCGCGAGACGAAAGCCCGTGTGAAAGCCGGTTGCGAGCGAAAGCGTGCCTATCCCGGCAGAGAGGCTCCAGATCGTCAGCGCGAGGCCCGCGCGGCGCGGATGGGTCAGGCTTTGCACGACAGGTACCTTGCGCCGCCCGATCAGCGGCGCGAAAACCTGGATCCAGGTCAGGAAGGCGGTGATGCGGATCATCTGCGCAAGGGTCAGTGTCGACAGCCAACCCACAAGCGCCGCGAAGACGCTGGCCCGGGCCAGCGCGCCGCCTTGCCAGACCGCAAAGGGCAAAAGCAGCACCGAAAGCGCGAGGAAGCCGAGCGCCACCCGGCTCCAGGACATGTTCAGCTCGGGGACGGGGCGTCTGCGCGCGCGCCAGAGGCGACGGACATCGTCGAGATAGAGCGCGCATCCCACCAGGGAGATCGCGCAAACTCCGATCAACAGGGGGGCCAGGCTGCCAGCCCCCGCGAGCATGACAAGCCCGGTCAGCATCAGCCCTGCCATCAGCGCCGCCAGGGAAAATACTGCGCGGCGCTGCCAGCTGGCGGCTTCAGGGGCCAGCAGGAACATGGCAAAGAGCTTATAGCTGACGCCGCAGGCCGCAAAAGTCAGGAACCCGCCGATTCCGAACAGCATATGCAGGGGAAGTGCCTGGCTTATATCAACCGCGAGGTGGCTGCCCGTCAGGGTCGAGACCATCGCGGCCCCGCTCAGCCACAGACCGGCGAGCCCGGCCAGCGCGACAATCACCATCCTGACCTCGGGCAGGCGCAGGGTTTGTCGGGTGATCAGGGTCGACAGGATCATTACTGCCAGCATCGCAAAGCTGAGCCCCAGAGCAACCGGTCCCAGCAGAAAGAAGGGCCGGGCAATCTCATAGCCGTCAAGGCTGAGAAATCCGCCCGCCAGTGTCACTGTGCCGAAGCACGAGCAGAGCAAGGCAGGCAGCGCAAGGCGCGAAAAGGCCAGGGGGCGGGCGGCCAGAACCGGCACGAATTGCACCAGCGCCCCCAGCATGACCTGTGTCAACCAGCCAAGGGCAAAGAGATGCACGATGGCCAGCGCCTCTGGCCGGTCGAGATTTTCCGGTCCGATCCCCGTCGCCAGGGCAAGCAGGAGCGACAGCAAGAGCGCGATCATCGCGGCTCCGAACCAGCTCAGCGTCCAGGGTGAAAGTGACTTTCCCAGCATCCTCTTCCCTCGGAAATCCAGTCCCGAGGATACAAGGATGCTAAGCAGCGTCATTGCGCCGCATCAAACAGACGCGCAAGAGCGCGGGAAATGACACAAGGCCCGGTTTGCGCAGGCGGTCGGCAGAACGGGACGGCGCGCCTGTGCCCGCCAGCACAGTGGCAAAGGGCTGAAGGTCCGCAAAGATGGGCATCTCCTGTTTGCCGCATGGAAAAGAGTGGCGCGTGAGCGGCAAGCCAGCAGTTGGAGGGGCTACATTGCGCATCTGGATCTTTGCCCGGATGCCGGAGTATGTGATGATCGTGGCGTCAGAGGCCGGGACCGATACGCTCTGCCCACTGGTGCCGGATAAGAGCACGGGGGAGAGACTGTACCGGACGAAGGGGACTGCGCCACCCGCGTCGCACCGCGAAAGAGACCAGGCAGCCAGATCGGCTTCAGGTGCCCAGGGCGGTCCTTGAGCCAAGGTGTTCTGTCCAAGCAATAGCTTGATGGATCAGTCTGTCGCGTCTTCCGAAATGCGGTTTCAAGACAGCCTTTCCTGAGGTCGCCGTGCCCATCGCGGAGACCGAGATGCTGGTGCCGCAGGGGCCGAAGGTTGCCTTCTCGGGCGGCGATACCACCGATCACCGCACGATCTGGGACCGTCTCGATCAGATCCACGTCAAACATCCGGACATGGTGCTGATGCATGGTGGCAGCCCGAAGGGGGCCGAGCGCATTGCCGCCACCTGGGCCAGCAATCGCAAGGTGCCGCAGGTCGCCTTCAAACCGGACTGGACCAAGCACGCCAAAGCCGCGCCCTTTAAACGCAATGACCAGATGCTCGACTGCCTGCCGATCGGCGTCATCATCTACCCCGGCACCGGCATCCAGGAAGGTTCTGTCGCAACTTTGCGCTCGAGGTCTGATAGGGGTAGATTGAGCCGTTTGCAGCGGGGTACGCGAAGATGGCGATATCTTTCAAAGGAGCTCAGTATCCGAGGAGCGTCATTCTGTTCGCGGTGTTCTTCTATGTCCGCTATCCGGTATCCTACCGAGAACTTGAAGAGATCATGTCTGAACGCGGCGTTGCAGTCGACCACGCCACGTTGAACCGGTGGGTTGTGCGGTATTCATCGCAACTGGCTTCGCAGGCTCAGGCCCGCAAGCGACCAACTGTGATGTCCTGGAGGGCAGACGAGACCTATATCAAGGTGCGCGGAAAATGGACCTACCTTTACAGAGCAGTTGATCGGGACGGTCAAACCCTTGATTTCCTGTTGTCCGAGCGCCGTGACCTCCCCGCGGCCCGAAGGTTCTTCCGAAAGTGCATTGTGTTGAACGGCGTCCCCGAGAGGATCGTCATCGACAAAAGCGGTGCCAATCTCGCAGGTCTGCAGGCGGTCAACACTGCCCTGAAGCTCACCGGTGACGGTAAGATCGTCGAGGTGCGGCAGGTGAAATACCTCAATAACATCCTGGAGCAGGACCACCGCTTCATCAAGCGGATCACGCGGCCCATGATGGGCTTCAAGGCGCTCCATTCCGCCGCTGCAACCTTAGCCGGCATCGAGGTCGCCCACATGATCCGCAAGGGGCAGATTGCCAACGGCAACGTTTCTCCCTTCCAGACCTTCGCGGCCCTGGCAGGGTAACTCTGACCGCAAAATGGCGCATATCGCCTGCCGAAGAACTTTGCGACAGAACCGGCGCTTGACCTGCACCGCAGGCATCTTGGCCGGCTTCTCGGGTATTTCACGACCGACAGCGGCGAACTCAATCAGGTTGTTCACCTGTGGGGCTTTTCCGATCACGCAGACCGCGCCGCCCGGCGCGCCGCCCTTTACGCCGATCCGGTCTGGCTTGCGTTTTTAGAGCGGACCGCGGCCGATGTCCTGCGGATGGAGGCGCGCTTCCTGTCACCCACCGCCTTTTCGCCGATCCGCTGATCGGTATATCCGCTCGCTTGCCGCTGCCGCACCAAGCGCCACCAGTGCCAGGCCGGCGCCCGCAAGGCCCAGGGCGAAGGGTCCGGCCAGCGTCATGATCGCCCCGCCGATCGCGGCCCCGGTCGCGACACCAAGATAGTTTGCGGTGCCGTTCAGGCCCAGCATCAGCTCGCCCCGCTCCCGATCCCGCTCCAGCAACAACATCTGCTGCGGGATCATCAGCGGCGTGGCCAGGACGGCCCACAGAAACACGGCCGTCAGAAAGAGGGCGGTGCCTGCGGTCAGACCGATCAGCGGCAGCGAGAACAGCGGCAGTATCACGACCTGCGCCAGGATCGCCCGCCGCCGCGCGCGCACCGGCCCGATGGCCTGGGTGATCCGCCCCATGATCAGCCCGCCGGTCAGCCCGCCGAACCCGAAACAGGCCAGAACCGGCCCCGGCGCGTCGCCGCGGACCAGCGCCAGCGCGGCAATGAAGGACAAGGGCACCATCATGGCCATGGAATGAAGTCCCATGACGGAAACCGCCATCAGCCCGGTCGGGTTGCGCAACGCCTGGGCGAATTTTGCCAGCGACGGTACAGGTGTGATGATCTTCCGGGGAAGCGCGGCGATCAGGATGGCCAATGCCACACCGCCAATGCCGCAGGCCAGAAGGAACGCGGCCGGCCAGCCGAACTGGTCTGACATCACCGCGCCAAGGGGAACGCCGACCGCCTGTGAAATCTGCAATCCGAAGAATACCGTGGCAAGGGACCGCCCGCGCCGCTCGGGCGCGCTGAGCGCATAGGCAACGGCGGCCGCGACCGGCGTGTAGATCCCCCCGCCCAGGGCCGCGACCGACCGGCTCAGCAGCAGAAGGCCGGGGGTCGGTGCAAAGGCAGATCCCAGCGTCGCCACCCCCGCCAGGGCAAGCGACAGGCACAGCATCACCTTGCGCGGCACCCGTCCCGTCGCCCCGATCAGAATGGGCGAACTGATGGCATAGACCCCTGCATAGATCGAGAAGACCATCCCCGCGCTGGCTTCGGAGATGCGGTAATCCTGTGCAATGGCCGGGAGGATGCCGATGACGACAAAGGCAAGTGTCCCGATTGCCGTATTGCCAAGGGCGAGGCCAACCATCGCAAGCCTGTGCTGCAGGATGGTCATGATCACTCCTTTCAGAGGTGCATGACCAAATCCGCGCCAAACCCCCCAGCGGCGCAAGCGGGGCGGGGCGCGCCCGCGCAACAATCATGCATGTGCTTCATCACGGTTGTGGAAACGCGTCGGCACGGTCAGCTTCCGCTGACAAAGGCGCTATAGAGGCTCCGACATATGCGGGAGTTCGTGATGAAGGTCTTGGTGCCTGTCAAGAGAGTGATCGACTACAACGTGAAGGTTCGCGTGAAGGCGGACGGGAGCGGGGTCGATCTTGTGAATGTGAAGATGTCGATGAACCCCTTTGACGAAATTGCCGTGGAGGAGGCGATTCGTCTGAAGGAGAAGGGGATCGCGACCGAGGTGGTGGTGGTCTCCATCGGCGTGAAGCAGGCGCAGGAGACGTTGCGCAATGCACTGGCCATGGGGGCAGACCGGGCGATCCTGATCGAAGCCACGGCGGATGTTCAGACCGATATCGAGCCTTTGGCCGTGGCCAAGCTTCTGGCGGCGGTGGTGAAGGACGAGGCCCCGGGCCTGGTTCTGGCGGGCAAGCAGGCCATCGACAATGACATGAACGCGACGGGCCAGATGCTGGCCGCGCTTCTGGGCTGGGCGCAGGGCACCTTTGCCAGCGAGCTGGCGATCGAAGGCGAGACCGCGAAGGTCACCCGCGAAGTGGACGGCGGGTTGCAGACGATCAGCGTGAAACTGCCCGCGATCATCACGGTGGACCTGCGGCTGAACGAGCCGCGCTATGCGTCGCTGCCGAACATCATGAAGGCCAAGGCAAAGCCACTGGCCACCAAGACCCCCGCCGATTATGGCGTGGACGTCGCGCCGCGGCTGACCGTGGTCAAGACGGTCGAACCCGCGGGCCGCAAGGCCGGGGTGAAGGTCGGCTCGGTCGATGAGCTGATTGCGAAGCTGAAAGACGAAGCGGGGGTGATCTGATGGCCGTTCTCCTGATTGCGGATGTGAATGACGGGCAGCTTGCCACCGATTCGGTTGCCAAAGCCCTGACGGCAGTGGCTTCGCTGGGCGATGTGCATGTCCTGGTGGCCGGTGCGGGCAGCGATTCGGCCGCGGCCGAGGCGGCGGGCCTGTCGGGCGTGGCAAAGGTTCTGGTCGCCGGCGATGCGGCCTACAGCCATGGGCTGGCGGAATCGACGGCGGATCTGATCGTGGCTTTGTCGAAGGATTACAGCCACATCGCCGGTGCGGCCACCGCGTTCAACAAGAACCTGCTGCCCCGCGTGGCAGCCCTTCTGGACGTGATGGTGATCTCGGACGTGACGGCCGTTATCGATTCGTCAACTTTTGAGCGGCCAATCTACGCGGGCAATGCGATCCAGACGGTGACGTCCGGGGACAAGGTCAAGGTGTTCTCGGTGCGGACGGCGGCCTTCTCGGCGGCGCCTTCGGGCGGCTCCGCGGCGGTTGAGGCCGTCTCGGGCCCGGCGGGCACGGGCCTGTCCTCCTGGGTCGAGGACCGCGTGGCGGCGAGCGACCGGCCGGAGCTGACCTCGGCCAGGATCGTGGTCTCGGGCGGCCGGGGTGTCGGCTCGAAGGACAGCTTCGCGGTGATCGAGGCGCTGGCGGACAAGCTGGGCGCGGCCGTGGGCGCGTCCCGGGCGGCGGTCGATTCGGGCTATGCGCCGAACGACTGGCAGGTGGGCCAGACCGGCAAGGTCGTGGCGCCGCAGCTTTACGTCGCCGTCGGCATCTCGGGCGCGATCCAGCACCTGGCGGGGATGAAGGACAGCAAGGTCATCGTCGCCATCAACAAGGACGAAGAAGCCCCCATCTTCCAGGTCGCAGACTACGGGCTCGTCGGCGACCTCTTCTCCATCCTCCCGGAACTCACCGCGAAACTGGAGGGCTAAGCTGTGACAAGGAATGTGGTAATCGTCTCGGCGGTGCGGACGGCCATCGGGGATTTCGGGGGGGCGCTGGCAGGGATCAGCCCCTGCGCGCTTGCCGCCGCCGTCGCTGCCGAAGCCATTGCCCGTTCGGGTTTGACGCCTGATGATGTCGGCCAGACGGTCTTTGGCAATGTGATCCATACCGCGCCCGAGGACATGTATCTGTCGCGCGTCGCTGCGATCAGGGCGGGGGTGCCGGCGGAAGCCCCGGCGCTGACGCTGAACCGGCTCTGCGGCTCGGGCCTGCAGGCGGTGATCAGCGCGGCCGAGCAGATCGAGCTGGGCAAGGTGGATGTCGCGCTGGCGGGGGGCGCGGAAAGAATGTCGCGGGCAGGCCATCTGATGACCCAGATCCGTGTGGGCCAGAAGATGGGGGATGTCAGCGCGACGGACATGATGCTTGGCGCGCTGACCGATCCGTTCGGCAATGGCCATATGGGGGTAACGGCCGAGAACATCGCCAGCCGCTCGGGGATTTCGCGCGACGAGCAGGATGCATTCGCCGTTGAATCGCATCGCCGTGCGGCAGCGGCCATTGCCGAGGGACACTTTACGGGTCAGATTTTGCCTATAACCATCCGGCAGGGCAAAGCCGAAAAGGTCTTCGACACGGATGAACATGTCCGGCCGGGTGTCACGCTTCAAGATTTGACCAAGCTGCGCCCTGCGTTCCAGCAGAACGGAAGCGTCACACCGGGCAATGCCTCGGGGCTGAATGACGGGGCGGCGGCGCTGGTGTTGATAGATGAAGCCTGTGCAAAGGAGCGCGGCATCAGACCATTGGCGCGGATTCTGGCCACGGGCCTCGGCGGAGTGGCGCCCGATGTAATGGGGTTGGGGCCGGTGCCCGCGACACGGCAGGCGCTGGAGAGGGCCGGTCTGACGGTAGCGAACCTTGACGTGATTGAGTCGAATGAGGCCTTTGCGTCCCAGGCCTGCGCAGTGGCCCGCGAATTGGGTTTCGCCCCTGAAAAGGTGAATCCAAACGGCGGCGCAGTGGCCCTGGGCCATCCTATCGGCGCGTCGGGGGCGATCATTCTGGTCAAGCTCATTCATGAGCTGCATCGCAGCAACGGGCGATATGGCCTTGCGACCATGTGCATCGGCGGCGGACAGGGCATCGCGCTGATCGTGGAGCGGTGTTAGCGCATCACTTTTGGCAGGTCGGGTGAAGGCGGATCGTCTGTTCAGTCCAGACTTGCAGAATATGCAGAATATCTGTATATTCTGTCAAAATGGAGAAACCGGCATGCAACAGCTTCCCGAATTCAAGGCCGCCGATCTGACGCGGCACACGAGCGAGCTTTTCGACGCGGCGATCCGCTCGCCGGTGGCGATCACAAAGCACCGCAAGCCGAAGTTCGTTCTGATGAGCATGGATCAATACCAGCAACTCGCCCGGGGTGCGACCCAGCAGGTCCACATGATCGACGAGATGCCCGGCGATCTGAAGGCGCTGATGATCGAGGGCCTGGAACGGGATCTCGACGCCGATGGCGCATAAACCGTCCGCAGGCGAGGTCTTCCGCTACCCGTTCCTCTGGAAGCGGGAAGAAACGAGCGGTGAGACCGAAGGCCGGAAGAAGCGACCCGTTTGCATTGCGGTGACCATCGCCCGACAGGAGGGCGAGACGGTGGTGTTCATCCTGCCGATCACGACACAGCCCCCTCTGGCAGGGCGTTATGCGCTGGAGGTTCCGCAGATTGAATCGCAGCGCGTGGGTCTGGAAACCCATGTGCGCAAATGGATCATGCTGGACGAGATCAACACCGACATTGTCGAGAGATCCTATGTCTGGGACGATCGCAAGGCGCTTGGCGCGTTCAGTCCAGCCTTTACGGCGACGTTGCGGGGCACTCTGCTGGCGCTCGTCAAATCCGGTGGTGCCGCCCTGGTTGATCGCACGAAATAGCGCCGGGTGTTGGGCTTTCGGGCCTCATTGCTCGGGGGGGGGAAGGCGATGGGCAGGCCCCCCGTATTCATCAATGGCAGCGAGCAAGTCTGCGCTTTAGCCTGAACACATCGCCCCCTGATCAGCGTGGTGTCAGGGCTGGCGGCTGCAGCGATATCCTGTGACGGGATCCGGCTCCTGTCCGATGCGATGCCCCATTCCCGCTTCCATTCGCTAACCTTGGTCTGATCCGTCCCTTTGAAATCAACCCGCAAGGGGTCGGCTAGACGCTTTGCGTGCCGCCCTCGGGGATTCGGAAAGAGTCCGAACGCCCGAGGGTGATTGCAGATCCGGTCAGACACTTCGGGCGCCTGTCGAGCGGGGGATGGTCCCTCGTCTCCAAAGACAGGAGCCAGTCCCATGTCCAAGAAGGATGCCACCGCCTTCGCCGCGAGCCTCGCCACCACGCTGATGGTCTCGATCGTCGTGTTTCAGGCCGGGGATGGCAGCCATGCCGCCATGCCCGCTGATGAATACGATGGCGATGAGAGCTGTCGCGTAGCCCTTAAAAGCGGCATACGAAAGTCAACGAAATCAATGGGGCTTCTTTGCCATTAAATATGATATCTTGCCTTTAAATCCGACATT
>NZ_WCHR01000049.1 GCF_008973825.1 Gemmobacter serpentinus
GGGCATCGCTCAGCCAGTAAAGATTGCTCATCGATCAGGTCTCCTTGCGGAGCCTGAATCATGCCAAACGCCTGAAATCAATGGGTCTGGAGCCTAGGGCACGGCCCCGGCCGCGCCGGGGTTCGCGAGGAAACTTCAAGGCGACGGCAACTCAGGTCGTGGAATAAAGGAACGACAACCACTTGAGGTATTTCTGCGGAATCTGCCACAACTGGCTTCGCAACAGCGTTTCAGGCTAAACTGCCCACTTCGGTAGAGCCTCGTAAAACTCAAGCTCAGATCTGATTACCGGGTCAAGAGCCTCAGGGAGTAACTCGCCATGACCACATAAGAGATCATCAGCCCCAGCACCATTGGCACCAGAACGCCCGAGGCGATGTGGAAGAACCACCCCAGCATCAGCGCCAGCATGACGCCCAGCGTGATGTTCAAAAGGGCCGGTGGTGCGGCGGTCGGCGTGGGCTGTGTCATGACGATCCCGAAGCTCTGTCCCTATCGGGTTAGAAGGAACCGAAGGCTGTGCCAAGCACGATCACGGCCACAAGGGCAACAAGCGCGCTGACAATGGCGGCCATGACGATGTCCAGATAGCTTTCGCGATGCGTGCAGCCACAGACCGCAAGCATCGTGACCACCGCGCCATTATGCGGCAAGCTGTCCAGCGTACCCGAGGCGATCACGGCCACCCGGTGCATCAGCGCAGGGTCCAGCCCTGTGTCTGACGCGATCTGCATGAAGGTGGGGCCAAGGGCCTGCAGCGCAATGGTCATCCCGCCCGAAGCCGATCCGGTCAACGCGGCAAGGATGTTCGTCGCTACCGCCAGTGACACGAGCGGCCCGCCTCCGATGCCCAGAACCCAGTCCCGCACCATCTCGAACGCAGGCAGGGCCGCCACGACCGCGCCGAACCCCACAAGGCTTGCCACGCTCATGATCGGAAGTACTGCGGCCGTCGCGCCCGAGTCGATGCTTTCGCGCAGATTGCGAAAGCGGCGCCGGTTCATGGCAACCAGCACGATGCAGGCGACCAGAAGCGCAAGCGCCACCGACCAGACCCCGCCGACAGCCGACAGGGTGGTTTCGCCCCATGCGGGCTGCGAGAGGAAATCGAAATCCATGCTGGGCAGCACGAACTGCGTCAGGATCAGGTTGACCACGACAACCAGAACCAGCGGCAGAATGGCCAGGCCGATCGGTGGCCGCCCGCCCCAGGATCCGGCGCGGCTGATCTCGGCAGGGTCAAACTCGCGTGCGGTGCTGGCCAGCTCGCGCGAGACGGCGGAGCCTTTTTCGGCCGCGCCATAACCCTCGCCCCGCGCCTTGGCCTGACGTTCGCGGAAGGAAAGCCAGCCCAGGCCGATGGCCGCCATGATGATGCTGGCTATGATGCCAAGCCCAGGTGCGGCAAAGGGGGTGGTACCAAAGAACGGCATCGGAATCGCGTTCTGGATCGCAGGCGTTCCCGGCATGGCCGACATGGTGAAGGTCGAGGTTCCAAGCGCGAGTGCCGCCGGAAGCAGCCTGCGCGGCACGCTTCCCGCCTTGAACAGCGCCTGCCCCATTGGCGCCAGAACGAAGAACGCCACAAACAGGCTGACACCGCCATAGGTGACCATCGCGCCCGCAGCCACCACGGCAAGGATCGCCCGCGAGGGGCCGAGCCGGCGCGTCATGTAATCGGCGATCGCTGAAACCGATCCGCTGTCGTCCATCAGCTTGCCGAACAATGCGCCCAGCAGGAAAAGCGGAAAGAACTGCGCCACAAACCCCGCCGCCGCAGGCATGAAGGTCTGCGTCCAGTGCGCCAGCATCGGCTGACCGGAAAAAAGCGCCGCCACCGCAGCAGCCAAAGGCGCCAGCAGCAGGATTGTCCAACTGCGGAACGCAAGCACCATGATCAGGGCAAGGCCCAACAGAATACCCAGCAGACCCAGCATGTCAGAGCTCGTCCGCCAGCGCGTCGATATCGAAGGTCGAACGCACCCCGATGTCCTGAATATGGGTGCGGCCGAAATCCTCGGCGGCGCGGCGCCCTTCGTCGAAGAGCATCTTCAGGAAGTCCCATTCGGCATTCAGCTTCGAGGAATGTCCAAGGTCCACCATGATGTCCGAGGTGATGCGATGCAGGCGCATCTCTTTCCAGTACCGCGCCTCGCCATTGCCGGGGTCGATGACACGGCGCAGCAGCGCCATCATCCGCAACTCTTTCAGTAGCTGGGCGTTGAAAGAGATCTCGTTCAGGCGGCTTGCGATCTCGCGCGCGGTGCGCGGCGTCTCGCGCCGCTCGACCGGGTTGATCTGCACCAGAACGGTATCGAGGCTTTCACATTCACGCACGAGCGGCGTCATCGTCGGGTTGCCCGCATAGCCGCCGTCCCAATAGGGCACGCCGTCGATCTCGATGGCCTGGAACATCGATGGCAGGCAGGCCGAGGCGAGCAGCACATCGGCCGTCACCTCATGCTTGCGGAACACCCTGCCTTGCCCGGTGTGCACATTGGTTGCCGTGATGAACAGCTTGACCGGCCCGGTCGCCAGCGCGTCGAAATCGATCAGGTCTGTCAGGATGTCGCGCAGCGGGTTCCCTGCCGCCCCACCCAGCGAATAGGGCGAGATCAGCCGCGCCATCAGATCCATGGCGATGAAGGCGGGCGAGTTGTCCAGCGTCCATTTGCCCGTCAGGACCTCCAGCGGCCCGCGCTTGAACGGGCTGAAGCGCGCGGCATCGGCCGTCCGGCGCCAGAAGGCGGTCAGCATCTCACGCGCGGTCTGCCGCCCGCCGGTGGCCATGCCGGCCGCCAGGATTGCCGCGTTCATGGCGCCGGCCGAGGTGCCGGAAATGCCATCGATCTCGAACCAGTCTTCCTCGAGGATGCGGTCCAGAACGCCCCATGTAAACGCCCCATGCGAACCGCCCCCCTGCAAGGCGAGGTCGATGGGAAGGGTTTTTCGCGTCTGCGATTTCGGGTTGCTGGCCATTTCGGCGCCTTTCAGTCAATTCATTGCAAGAAAATGGCGCCCGAAGCCGGGCGCCCTAGGGGATCAGGCGGCGGGCACCGCTTGCCCGCGAAGCCTCCACGCCATCGCACCAAGGGCCGCGCCAATGGCGATGAGGTCGAGCCCCAGCATCAGCCCGATCAGCCACAGCGCAGTGACCGGCATCGCGGCAAAAAGCACAAGCGACAGCACGACCGAGAGCACCCCGCTGGCAAAAACCCAAAGCCAGTTGGGCAAGGGACGGATCGTCAATGCGAAGACAACCTTCGACATCCCCTCGATCATGAAGAAGATGATCAGCAGAAGCGACAGCAGCAGCATCCCCTGCGCGATGTTGCGCAAGAGCAGAATGCCCAGCAACACACCAAGTATGGCCGAGATGATCTGCAGCCAGAAGTTCGGCGCATGGCGTGCGCTGATCAGGCCGATGGCCTGAATGATGCCGCTGGCGATCAGCAGCCAGCCGAACACCACGACGGCAGCAGCCGAAGAAAAGGCCGGGAAGACGATGGCGACGATCCCCGCGACGACCAGCAGCGCCGCCTGTACCAGGTGGAAGGTCGAATGGCGGCGCACCGCATCGCGCCCGGCTTCGCGGTAGGTCTGTGCAGCGGCGGCAAGACTGATCGGCATGGCATTGACTTCCTTGTTCAACAGGGTGCTTCCCGCCGGGCAGCGGGTGTTGCCTTCCCCGACCCGCAGGGCCGGATATGGATCAAAATTGGCACAGGACCGTGAAGCCCATGCCAGACAATCAATTTTTCATCGCCATGATGCGGTCGTGTCGCGAATGTGGTGGAAATTGGCGAGCAGCGCACTCCGAGCATGTAACGTTGGCTCCGGTCAGGCCGCGAGGTCAAGAGACATCGGCACGAGAGGCTGAGAAAGGGTTTCCCAGCCATCGACTTTTCGCATCTGGATCTGCCCTGACGCCAGGAGCGCCCAGAGCAGCATCGGCACGGTTTCAGCGCAGGGCAGCACGGTCTGGGTCTTGATGCGGCGGCGGAACTCCTCGTTCAGACGCTCAATGGCGTTGGTGGTCCGTGCGGATTTCCATTGCGACGGATCGAGGCGGGTGAAGCTGAAGAGGCGATCGCCGGCCTCCTCAAGGCTATCGGCCACGGCCCGGCACTTGAGCTTCCACTTGCGGAGGAAGGCCTTGCGGCGCGTCTCGATCTCGGCGGCGCTGTCGGCGTAGATCATGTCGCGGTAGTCTTCGCTCAGCTCGTCATGCAGGCGCTTGGGCGCGTGGCCAAGCAGGTTGCGGTGCTTGTGAACCGTGCAGCGCTGGATGGGCAGGTCCCCGCCCCAGAGCGCCACAAGCGCGGCTTCAAGGCCGGGGGCGCCGTCAACGATTACGAACTCGGGCCGCCTGAGGCCCCGCGCGTCCAGGTCGGCAAGGAAGCTGCCCCAGGCAGCCGTGCTTTCGCCGCCCATGTTCCTGATCGAGAGGAGCACCTTTTGTCCGTCGCGGCGGATGCCGATCGCCGCCAGCACCGAGATGTTGGTGGCCTTGCGGTCCAGCCGGGTCTTGATGACGGTGCCGTCGAGGATGAGCCGCACGATATCCTCCTCGGCCAGGTCGCGGGTGGACCAGGCGTCCCAGTCGACCTTCACCTTGCGCCAGGCCCGGCTGACCACATCCTTGCTCACCGCGCCTTCGAACAGCCCGAACAACGCCCGCTTGACGCGGCGCGTGTTGGTGCCAGCCAGGTAGACCGCTGCGATCAGGGCCTCGGCCTTCTTCGTCAGCCGCCTGTAGCGTGGCAGGGCCTTCGAGCGCCATTCGGTGATCTTGCCGGCTTCGTTCTCGATCCGAGCACGAGGAACCCGCACCGTCTCGGTGCCGAATGTGCCGGTCAGCTGCCGATCGCGGTGCCCGTGGCGGTAGCCCCTGGCCCGCTCATTGCCGCGGCCGTAACGAAGCCGACCAAGAAAGGCGGCATGGACAAATCCACATGCTGGATGATCTCAGACAGCCAGCATACTCCTCGCCCTTGGATCGTGAATCGAACCCACCGTTCAGCAAGACTGACCGGCACTCTTGTTATCACCACGAACAGCATGTCACTCAGCCGGTGGGTGAATGAAGAAAATAGACGCTCTGGCAGCACATGGCCGCTTTACACTGAGATTGGGATCGGTTTGGCCGTCGATGGTCGTCGAAACGTATGCGCGTTCGACCATGTGACCGTTCCGGTGGACGCATCGAACGTGATCGGAATCTTCACTCTGCCCATTGAAGAGTGGAAAGGATTCCCCAGCCCGCCTTAGTCACGGCGACTTGATGGGTTCGAAGATGTCGTCGCGCGGCATACTTGTCGGACAAGATTGCGCGGCTGAGATGGTTCGCCCATTCATGGGCGAACGCACGTCCACAAGATTGCGGCGACGCGCACGAACGTCCGCTTTCCTTTTTTTGCTCTGGCCATCGCGCCGCGTCGCACTCCGACCGCTTTCCGCCCTTTCCGCCCTCCCTCTTCCCGACTTGTCCAGCCTGCCGCCCTTGTGGCGGCGGGCCTTGCAGATGCGAAGCCGAACGCGCCCCCCAACGCGAAGGCAGGCGAAGCATCTGTGGTCAAGTCTGGATGCGAAAGTGACCGTGACCCGAACGGGCCGAGACGGGACGCTGCACGCGACCATGACGCCGCCTTGGGCGCTGGCTCGGAGAGACAGGGCCCGGGGCGAGAGGCGTCAGGGAGCGGGGAGCGTTCTGGCTCGGGGCATCGGCCGGTGCAGCCGGCCAGAGCCTAGGGCACGGCCCCGGCCGCGCCGGGGTTCGCCTTACTGCACCTGGCGCAACCGTGTGGTGGAGCCTTGACGGGCCAAGAGGGTGGTGAAGGCAATTTCTGAGGCAATGCGAAAGGGTTGCGGCTGGTCATGAAGATCAGCCCAAGTGGAGCCATTCCAGATGGTGGCGACATAGAGGGGCATGGGCATGGTCGCTTTCAGGGGTGGAGCATGGAGAGAGGGGAAGGAGGCCTTGGCCTCCTTCCCCTTTTGGCGTCACTCGGCTTTCTTGCCAGTGGGGATGATGAAGAGGGTGTCGGCGGCCAGGGTGGTGTCGTAGTGGGTCTGGCCGTCCTTTTCATAGCTGGTGTCGAAGACGTTGCCCTCGATCTTCACCAGATCCCCGACTTTGAGATTGTCCTTGATCCAGGCGAAACCGGGGGTGCGTTCGAAGAGGGTGACGGTGTTCCAGATGGTGCGTTCCATCCGCTGGCCGCTGTTGTCCTTCCAGGTCTCGGCTTTGCTGACGCTGACCTTCAGGGTTTTGCCGACTTCGCGGATGGTGCCGACATAGCCGAGGATTTGGAAGTTTGCGTGGGTGAAGTGCATCGAGAAGATCCTTCTTGCTGGTGTTTCGATGAAAAAGGCCCGCTGCACGTTCCCGAGCGATCAAGAAGAAAGACGGAGGGTCCGCGCTTGCGTGGAAACCGTCTTTGTTCTTGAAGGCCGCAGGCCGTTCGCAAGAGGGAAGGTGCGGTAAGTGGGTCTATCGAAACACCTGTGAGAAGGATTGGTGCTGCGTCGGCCCGGTCATTCCAGCATCCATGGCGTGTTTGGCGCGGGGAGCGGAGGCGGGAAAACCCTGAAGGTTTTGGGAGGAAGCGGGGGAAGAGACCGTAGCGGCCAGCGGGTGGAACGCACGATCTGGGGGCGTGGCGCCTTGAACGGGCGTGTCCTGGGACTGGATCGGACAGGCTCGGGGGCGGTGATCTGGTGAGGATCGACGCCGGGCGATGGGACCAGTTCTGAAAAGGGTGGCAGTCGTCGCGACGATTGGCGCCGACACCCTCTCCTTCATCCTCGCTGGCTGGAAGCCGAGAGACGCCAAAAGGGTGAGGGGAGCGTAGGGCGAACAGCACGAGGCGGAACCACTTAACAGCGACTTAGGCGAACCATTGCCCGCGAGAGGCGAGAGGTCAAGGCGAGAAGCGGCTTGACCAGCGGTGCGAGCCGCGGCTTGCGCGGCCTGAGCGCCGGGCGGGTTTTGCGGGTCGGCGGAGCTGGCCCGCAAAACCCGTCACCCCTTTGGGGCAGGCCATTGGTCTATGGCGCAGCTTCCGTGCGGATGGTCATTGTGAAGCCAAGGGCTTTCACAACGCCCACAAGAGTTGACAAGCGCGGGTCGCCCGCCTCCGAGAGACCTTGGTAAAGGGCTTGCCGGGAGACATCGGCATCCTTGGCAACGGCACTCATGCCCTTGGCACGGGCGACCGTTGCCAATGCGGTCTTGATGTAGGTTTCGTTGCCGCTTTCAAAGGCGTCGGCCAGCAGTTCGGCCTGCGCTTGCTCGCTGGTCAAGTGCTGGGCAGGATCGAAAGGCGTGGTTGTGATAGGCATGTCAGACCTCCTTGGCCATATCGAGTGCGCGGGCAATGTCGCGCCGCTGAGTGCTTTTGTCGCCACCGCAAAGCAGGATCACCAGAACGTCGCCGCGCTGAACGAAATACACGCGGTATCCTGGGCCATAATCGACGCGCAATTCTCCGATACCGTCGAAGAATTTGACGTCACCAAACAGACCGGATTGAAGCCGCACCAGTCGCAGGGCAATGCGCTCTGCGGCGCGGCGATCCTTCAATGCCAGATACCATTTAGAAAAGTGGGCCGTTTGCTGTATCTCGATCATGTGTCAACATTAGTTGTCATTGGCGCAACTGTCAACAATAATTGACAGTTGCAGTATCGAGAAACCGGGGCGCATTGCGCGCCCCGATGAAGCTGATCAGATGCAAGCGGGGGTCCAGTTGTCGAACCGTTCGATCTGCTCGGGGGTGAGTCCATAGAGTTTGCGGGTGGTCTGATCGGAGAACAGCTTTTCCATCACCTCCGCTTTCTCGGCCTTCTTCATCTTGGCGAAGGATGCGAGGCGCTGATCGCCGGGCTGCGCATCCAGAAGTTCGGCAAGGATTTTCTCCATGACGGGGCCTGACACGCGCGAGAAGAACCCTGCGGCGGTGGGCGTCCAGTGCTTGCGCAGCTTCGCCCCGGCTTGGGCCTCAATCTCTGCAAAGAGCGGATCGGGGCGGTTTGCATCCCATGCCGCCCCATAGAGCAAGCTGCGGGCGAGCGCGGCGGCCAGCGCCGCGTTGCGGTGCTTCTTGCCCTTGGCGGTGAAGGCCACAAAGCCATCAAGCAGGGAAAGCGGGTTGCCTTCGGTGCGCACCAGCCGGGGATCGGCCTCGAACCCTTCGCTCACGCTCGGCACGATTTTCGGGTTGTCGCAGCGGATTCCGAAAATCTGCTTGTAAGCCGGGATCGAGGTCAGGGCATAGGCGACCAGATCAAGCAGCAAGTCGGGCTTGTCGAGCAAGGCAGCTTGGGCGGCATGCAGACGGATCGCGCGCATGTCGTCGGTCAATGCGGCGGTGAAGTCGGGCTTGGACGCGGCGGCTTCGTCGGTCTTGCTGGCATGATCCTGCACAAAGCCTGCGGCAATGGCTTGCGCCAGTTCCTGCTTGCGCACCATTCCGGCATGGGCGCTCACTGCGCCGCGCTGGTCGATGTAAAAGACGATGCCCGACAAGGCGCGTTGCTCGGCAGAGAAGTCGCCCTCCATCTTGACCAGCAATTCCGCCATGCGGGCTTCGCCTGCTTCATCCAGCGCCTCGGCCTCTTCCAGTTCGGACAGGTCGTCAAACTCTGCGGCTTCTTCCTCGGTCAACACTCCGGGGATGGGGCGCATCCGCGCGGCCTGCAAGTCGCGGTCGATCATGCCAAGGTAGCTTTCTGGGTGGAAATGGGCGAAGGCCCAACCTTCCGCCATGAAATCAGCCTTCAAGGTTTCGACCTTGGCGGCGAAGAGGCCTTCGAGAATGTCGGTCTCTGCCAGATAGACGGTTTCCGAAAACAGGTCTCGGGCTGTGGTGCCGCCTGCCTCGATGTAAGCCTCCAAGCCGACAAAGCGCAGGCGGCGGTCATTGGTGGTGACGCTGCCCGGTTGCAGGGCCGATTTGAGGCTATATTCGCTCCAGTTCTCACCCCGGCAACGGTCCAGCACTTCCAGGGCCAAAGCCTCGTCATTGCAGACGGTGAAGGCTGCCGCATTGGACAGGGTGATTTCATCGACGGCAAGGGCATCGAGGACGGGCGCGGGCAAGCCTGCCAGCGCAAGGCGGCGATAGACATGCTTTTCCGTCACGGCGAAGGCGCGGGCGATTGCGACAGCATCGGCCCCGGCCTTTGCCATCTTGCCATAGGCGCGGATTTCATCGGCGGGATGCAGGTCTTTGCGGGCGATGTTTTCGAGATTGGCCCATGCGCGGGCGGTGTCTTCATCGGGGGCCAGCACGACCAGCGGATTTGCGAGGTCGGGGCGCGTCTCGGCAAGGTCGGGGTGCTGCTCTGCGAGGAATTGCAGGGCGCGCAAGCGACGCCCGCCTGCGACGATTTCCGCGCCACCCTTGCCATCGGGCAGGCCCGCGATGGACTGGATCAGGCCAGCGGCCCAAAGGCTTGCGGCGAGTTCTTCAACCTCGGCCTGCGGGACTTGCTGGCGGGGATTGAGGGGCGAAAGGGTGAGCATAGCCAGCGGGAAGCGGGCTTCGCTTGCGGCGATGGTGTCGATCTTAGCCATTTGTGGCTCTCCATGTTTGCGGTGAGCCTTGCCGTCGCCTCTGTCTGAAAATCGGGCGGTCTGGCAAGGGAGGGAAGCGAAGCGCGCCCTCACTTGCCGGACTGCCTCCCGGCGAGGGCCGGAGGGGGGCCCGTCAATTGGAAAATCCAGCTGACAAGGGGGGTGGAGCGGCCCGCAGCCGCAGGCGAGGACACGGCCCCGCAGTCAGCGCCGCATTTTCTGATAGACGGGGGAACCGGCGGTTCCCGGAACGGCCGCACCGCAGGGCGGCCCAGGGAGGGCCGGGGCGTTCGGCTGGTCCGAAACCCCCGGCTTGGTGTGAGCCCCGCGCGGGAGGCGCGCGGGGGTCTCAGCTGATCTTCCTCTTCCCGACTTGTCCGCAGATGCGCAGCCGAACGCGCCCCCCAACGCGAGGGTAGGCGAAGCATGTGTGGTCAAGTCGGTTGCCCCAGGGATCGTGACCCGAAGGGCGGAGACTGCCCAAAGGGCTGGCTCCGGGCCAAAGGCCTAGAGCCCGATCACCGCCATTGCGGTGAGGGGTCACTTCTTGTTTTTCTTGCCTGCGGTGTGCGCCCAACAAGAGATGCAAACGATCAAGACAAGGAGGATGGTGCCAAAGCCCGATGCTTTTGCGATACCGAGGTCCATCTGAGCTTCAGCAATGAAGTCGAGGATGATTTGGAGGGTTTGTTTTGGGGCTTCTGTGGTCATGACATACCTCTGGCTAAAGTATGTCACCCCCCATGGGGGGAATATCTACAGATCGCGGATTTGGTACGCAAGTGGGGAACAAATCTGTGGAAAAGTCTGCCGTCGATGGCAAGCTGAAACTGACAATCAGACAGCCAGCCTAACCCTGCCTAAGTCATTGATTCATATATTACGGTGAACAAGAACTTTCTTGCAGAACTCAACAGCCGCATCTCATAAAGGCTGGTCGGTTAACTGGACGATCAAGGGGCAGGTTTCAGAAAAAGAAGGCCCCGCGCGAGCGGGGCCAGGTGTTTTCCTCACCGCAAGGAAAGTTCAATCTGCTGCGCTGGCCCGGATTTCCGGTGTCTTTGCGCATCGTCCCGGATGATTTGGCGGCATACCAGCATGCGGGATATACTTATCCGTCAGGATCGAATATACGCCAAGTATATACAGAAGATCAAGAGCGGATATTTCATGCCACTGTATGTCAAAGACCCGGAAGTTGACAAGCTGCTGGACGACTTTCTTTTGGCGTCCGGTCAGCGAAGCAAGACGGAAGCGATCCGACAGCTTCTGTCGGATGGGCTGCGACGGCTTGCGGATCAGGAAACCTTGGCGCAACGGGTTTCGCGGCTTCAGGATGAAGCTGCGGCCTTGGGCTTTTGCGAGGGAGAGGGCTGATGTTCCTGGACGCGAGCGCGATTGTCGCGGTGCTTCTGCGAGAAGCGGAAGCACCGCTTTTGCTGAAGGCGATGGAGGCCGCGCGGGGCAAGCTGCGCTATTCGCCGCTGGTTCGGATTGAAGCGGTGGAGAGGTTGGTTCGCCGGAAAGCGGAGCGCGCGGGCAAAGCCTCGGGCGCGGCCGAGGACTTTGCCGAGGCGGCGGAGCTGGTTTTGGGGTTTCTGGCGGCGGTCGAGGCGCGGGAAATGCACATCACGACGGGGATGGGCGAAGAGGCAGTTCGGGTTCTGGCGGTTTACGGGGCGGCTGCGGGGCATCCAGCGCAGCTGGACCTCGCAGGCGCGCTGACCTACGCTTGCGCGAAGGCATATCATATTCCGGTGCTTGCGAGTGATGACAGATTCAAGGGGACAGACATTGCATAAGGCCATTGCTGCACTGACGACAGCGGTAGCGCTTCTGGCCGGAAGCCAGAGCGCGGCGGAAACACTGTCAGGGCGGGTAACGGTGATTGACGGTGACACGTTGGAAATGCGGGGCGAGCGCATCCGCCTGTTCGGAATGGACGCACCAGAGAGCGGGCAGACCTGCCAGACGCGCGAGGGGCGAGCGTGGCGCTGCGGCACGCAGGCAGCGCGCGAGCTGGACCTGCTGGTGCGCGGGCGCACTGTGACATGCGAGACACGGGACACGGATCGCTATGGCCGGACAGTCGCTGTCTGCAAGGCGGGCGGGCTTGATCTCGGATCGGCCCTGGTCGCGGGCGGTCATGCCGTGGCATTTCGGAAATACAGCAAGCTCTACGTCCCGGCCGAGGAAGCCGCCAAGGCCGCAGGTCGCGGCCTTTGGGCTGGTGAGTTTCAGATGCCAAGTGATTGGCGGAAAGCGCATAAATAGATGGAACCTAGGATAGGATCAGTATTCATCCCCCCCGCTCGCCCTCAGGCACGGGCCCCTCTTTGAATACATTCCAGTCAGCCACATCAATCATTACCTCATCCGAGGTATAGTCAAAATGAGGCGGGAAATCTTCTGAAACCCTGAAATTAAGGATTGTTCCAGGCCACATCCCCTTCTTATACGAATCCGTGATGATCGTGACTTCCGATCCGATTGTAGGGGCCATCGAGTTTGTCACTGTAGCTACGCGGCTGCCACTGATGTAGAAATTGATTTTCATCATTACCTCATGCCTTGATGATGAAATAATTGCAGAAGCCACGACTTTTGTCGAGTTGCAGTGAGCTGATCACAACATTAGGTATTTTTTTGAGCCCCCTTGCAAGCAAGTGAGATTCGTCTTATATTGCTATCGCTCTTGGCAGGAGCATGGCACTCGCCTTACCGAAGCTGCTGGCAGCACTGCTCATTGACCTTAGACGATCCCCATTGGCTATAACTCAGGCTTGTTGGGCGGTAGGCGAGTGACGTTCGGTGTCGAGCCAGGAGATAGCTATGAAGATCGAAGGTTGTCGCCCGACCACCCTTGAAGGTGTGAAACGACTTGCAAAGCAAATTCGAAAAGTAGAGGGCATCCAATACTCTAAGGCTCTTGATCGTGCATCTAATGTAATTGGCTTAGAAAATTTCAAACATGCACGAAGCAATCTGTCCATCAGCAGCTTTGCTACCACCAGAGATTACGTTCTTTTGACGATCTACTGGATTGACAAGAAGCAAGGTCACCGCTGCGGACGTGAGACACTTCGAGTTGCCCTTTCCAGACCACTTCTTGAAACCTGCCCAAAACACCTGCTGAAGTATGCTCGTGGCATTGGAAGCCTTCGAATGGTTGCAGAAGACCATTTTGTTGGCGACGACGTGGCTGATTCACAAGAGTATGCAAGAGACCAACTATGCACAGCTGAAAGAGCTATTCGCTTCATGGAGGACACAGGACTCGTGCCATTTACGGGCCGAACAAAAGTTCCTCCAGAGTTGAGCTCAGACAAACTGCCAGGAATGGATCATTCTACATACTGGCTTGATCCAATCAACAGTGAATTTATTCTGGCAGACGAACCCTATGGAGATCTATCTGGCGAAGAATGGCATCTTCAAGGTGAACGCCTCGCTTGGGCCGACCGTCACGGATGGCGCATCGAAAAGACATCTTGGGCAGGCATGTATTTTCCCTACAGCTGCGATCTATATATCGGAGTAAAGTCGCGTTCCGGCTATGACCTTGAAGGTCTCGTAAGGAAGATTAATGCGATGCCGCCACCAAGTGTGAGCGGAAACTGGTCTGGCGACTCGTCCACATCATTGGACACATTCCTCAGCCCACTTGCTAATACTTCGCAAGATGCTAGACGAGCGAGATGCAAGGGAATGATCTGCCCCTTGCCAAGTAAAACATCCGTTCCTTTGAACTACAAAGCCGGTTGTTCTAAACGTAGACCTCTTGGCGAGCTTGGCCTTGATGGTCATAAGCTGGCGGGACGCACCATCAAGGCCGTTATAGCTTCTGAGCATATAACGGATGGAGTTTTTTCTCGACTGTGTTCGCTAAGGGCAGAATTGGAAAACTGGATGTATCACGAGGTCGATCGCCGCCTACTTGATGGCCCAGATTTTTATGAAATTTATTATCGCAGCACGGAAGAGGACAAGGCACTAAAGCGATCATGGTCTACCCGCGCAGACACGGTAACGGCAATTCGTCAGGTTGCTGAGCAGTTGAAGGTTGCCTATTCGGATTGCGCGCCTCTGCGTCAACAGCTTCGACGGCTTGAAATGTCTGCCTCCATAATCGAGAACACGAAGCAGGGCGCTAGCGGTGGACGATTGTAGGCGTCATCCCCTCTCAAAGAAGCCCGGATGGGGCTGGTTGACGCCATAGGTGATGGCGCCAGCGCCGAACCGCCCATTTATGAAATCCACGGCTGCCGCAGCCCGCTCGCCGCGTGTCTTGGCGGCGGCGGGCAATTGCCGCAGCATGTCGCCGTTTCTGTTCGACAGAAACTCGACATTGCCCAACTGAACACCGACCGCAATAATGCGGCGGCCCCGGATGGCCGCCCATGCCGCGCGCCAAAGCAGGCGGTTGATCCGAAGGAAAACAAGCGTGTCTTGGCTCGCGGCACTGCTGACAGACCGGGCGAAGCCGGGCGCATGTTCGCAGCTGATATGCAATGAGAACGATGCGGCGGTTCGCCCATCGCGGCGCAGCCTCGCGGTGGCCTTCTCGACCAGCCAACGGCTGACGAGATAGGCCGAGCGAGGATCGCGAAACTCGGGCGCGAGGATCTTGCTGTTGCCATAGCCGCCACGGCGCGTGGCAGTCAGCGGGATTGCCTCGCCCTGGAGAGATCGGACGAAGCGTTCGCCCTCGATGCTGCGCCAAATCGCGCGAGCGTGGCGAGGGTCGAGGCGACAGAGACTTGGCACATCCATGATCCCTGCCGACTCCAAGCGCGCGCGCATGGCTTTGGAAATGCCGGGCAGATCGTCCATCGCCAGATGGGCGATCCGCTCCGGCATGTTCTCGCGTGAGAGCCATTGAAACCCGTTTGGTTTCTCCAGCTTGCCTGCAATCTTGGCGAGGACATGGTTCGGGCCAATGCCTGCACTGAACCGGAGGCATTCGCCAACCTCGGCCGCGACTGCGGCCTTGAGGGTGGCGACGAGCTCCGCTGCCCCGTCCAGTGTTGTCGCCTCCCCAGACAACACCAGCTGAAACTCATCGACGCTCCTGATCCGCTCCAGCTCTGCGTATCTGTCGAGGACTGATGCAACTTGCAGATTATACCGGACATAGAGGCGATGCCGACTGGCCCGGAAGATGATGCCGGGGCAAAGGCGGCGTGCATCCCGCACCAAGGTTCCGGTTTTGACACCGTATGCCTTGGCTTCATAGGAAGCGGCGACGCAGGCGCCATGCGGCCCTTCCATGGCCGTGATGGCAACTGGACGTCCGCGCAGCGCAGAATCAAGCTGCTGCTCGACCGAGGCAAAGAAGCTGTTCATGTCGAGATATAGAACTCGGAACGGTCCCATCCCCTAACCCTCGCGGCTGGCGTGAAGCCTCGCAATGTTCTATATTTGTTCCTATCATTCAAGGGGGATGATGATGGACAGAGAACGACAGCTCGCCAACGTCGCTTTCGGCGGCGCTTGGTCTGAACAGATTGCCGGGAATGAGCGGCTAGCCGAGGCGATGCAGTGCATCGAGACTGCCGTGATCGACTGCGAAGAGCAGGATCTACGGTCTGCCAGCGCGATCAAGGAAGCGCTGGCGGTCGTCGCGGCCGCGCATCCGAAGGGAAGGCTGCTTTCACAAGCATGGGAGAAAGGCCTGAATATCGGCAATTCCGGTTTGCGAAAAGCCGAGCTGAAGCGCCTGGCCGATGCCCTGCGCGCTGGCCTCGGATCAAGGCTTCTTCCGTAGGGCTTCATAGAGGGCAGTCTTGCCCACCTTGATCCGGCCTGCCGCTTCCCGGACAGTCAGGCCGGACTCCACCAGATCACGCGCCTTCTTCAGCTTCTCTGGCGTGATCACCGGCCTGCGCCCGGCCACGCTGCCTCGCTCAGAGGCAGCGCGGAGCCCGGCGCGGGTTCTCTCCCGGATGAGGTCACGCTCGAACTGCGCAAGCGCACCGAAGACATGAAAGACAAGACGCCCCGCAGGGGTCGTCGTGTCGATGTTTTCGGTCAGAGACCGGAAACCAATGCCTCTGGCCTCCAAGTCGGTCACGACTTCGATCAGATGCTTCATCGAGCGGCCAAGTCGATCGAGGCGCCAGACAACGAAGCTGTCGCCGTCGCGAAGATACTTGAGGGCCTCGGCAAGACCGATCCGGTCGGACTTCATGCCGGAGGCCTTGTCTTCGAAGATCCTCTCGCATCCCGCCGCCGCCAGCGCGTCGCGCTGAAGGGCGGTGTCCTGATCCTGAGTGGAAACCCTCGCATACCCGATGACGGCCATGGCGCCTCTGATTTGTCCGTTAATTGTCAAAAACGGAATCTGTCCGAAAATCCGTCTTTGAGCAATATGTTTGCGGACAGGAAATCGCCGGGCCGGAAACCGATCCTTTGATGGACATGTTTAGGACGACGAAAATGGGCTCCGACCTACTTGCTTCGGCCCAAGAAGAGGGCAGCCGCTTCTTCTACGATCATGTTGCGAATCGCCGGCTTCTCAGAAAACAGGTCATGTCTTGCACCGGGGATCATTTGGAGATCGCCACCAAGCCAGTTTTCCATGCGCCGTTTGATCGCGCGTAGTGAAACGACATGATCGTCTTCGCCAAGATACGATTTGCATCTGATCCTGGGCGGTGGAAGTAAGCGCAGTGAACGGCACTCTTTCAGCGCTTCATAGACCCATTGCATTGTTGGCGCGCCTGTCGACAATTCAGGGTGTCTATTTGCTTGCCGTAACAATCTCTCGAACATTTGTGGGTCAGTAGTTAGTCGATTTCCATCAAATGGGACGCTTTGGACGTAGGATTGGCTTCTCTGGGGGATATTCCCAGGCGCAAATGTTGAACCATTGCCCGACAGGGTAAACGCAGATGTGATTGCCCAAGCACCTAAGCGTTCTATCGCAGTCAGAGGTATATCCCACAGTGCTCCCGTGAATATTGCAGCTGAAAACTGGTGCGGCATTTCATACAGGGCACGCAGACCAATTGTAGCCCCCATGGAATATGCCAATATGAACCATGGCCTTGGGAGAGAAAGAACTTCCGCGAACTCGACCATCGCAGATACATCATGTTGGTAGTCTGAAAAACGCTCAACATGGCTTGCGAGACGATCTTTTGTGAGGCGATCTGAAAGCCCTTGCCCACGCCAATCTATTGCAACAGCGGCAAAACCATACTCCGCGACAGCACTGGCAATGTGCGCAACCTTTTCGATATAGTCGGTCCGCCCTGGGAGAATGAAAACTGTTCCAGCTTTGACGCTTGGGTTAGACCATGCGGCAACCCTCAATTGAACACCGTCTGACGCCTTTATGGAAAAAGCAGCCGCAGAAATCGCGGTTGGAGCATCAGCAAGATAGAGAGACGCTGTTTTCATGGCCGTTCTGCCTCAAAATAAATTGACCGCAGAAGATCCAGAATTGAAATCACGCTGGTGAGCGCTAGGTATAATGAGAACCCTTGGAACCTTCCTATTGTTATCACATTTGCCGCCAACAATACAATGATTGCATACCGATATAGGGGAATAGCCCGGCGCCCTTCGGATTGGACACCATTTCGCAGTGGTTCGCCACAGTTTCCCATATGATACAATGAGATATAGAATGAAAGTATTATAGCGAACACGATGATTAACGTCGTAAGTTGCGGAATTGAACGCTGATGTAAGAACTGATATGCTGGTTCGATCCCGTTTAGGAAGCTCGCAGCATCTGAAAGGAGCCAACTCGAAAGGGTTGGTGCGGACGTAATGAGGTAGGTTGATTGCAACTTTATAGTAATGACCGACAACAAAGCCAAAATTGTTGCACAGAAAGCATATGTCAGTATGGTTCGTTTTTCTATGGGTATCCGATGATCGTCATTTGCAGCTTCGCACCAGGCATCTGTTTGGGTGCGATACTTCGATGCGGAGGCAACCTGCAAAACAAGCCCAACAAGCAGCAACCACATAACGATTGCATAATAGAGATAGGCCGTGAATGACAGTGTTAATGCGTTCGAGATCGAAACAATGTCAGGACGAACTATTGCGACATTGTTCCAGTCTATCATGTATCCATGGGGCGACCTCGACAATAACGCTCGCAAGTGAACGCCCGACCACTGCAACAAAAATATAACGAAAAAGCACGTTATAGTAATCAGCCAAAGCAAACCGGAGTATGACGACAGCAAATCAGAAGATTTCGATGGCGCTTGCCACGGAGGAAGGAGCATTGTGTCGCTTGATAGCGCAACGATGCGGGCGATAATCACGACATAGAGTGGCAGGATTATCGTTGGAAATATTGTCCAGCTCGGCGCCCATAGAAATCCAACTTGTTTGTCAGATCCTGCCTCAGAGACATATGTGATTGTTTCGACATTGAATATGTAACTCATAAACCCCAATACAGTGAAGCCAAACCAGAGCATGACAGGGACAGTGAGTGGGTTCTCTGACCTGAACACTCTTAAGACCAAACGTTCGACAAACGGAGCATCACGCGTCGGAAGCGACGATCCTACGGCTTGGGGGCTTGTCTCGCGGGTCTCTGGTTTGCTCGCTGGCCGTCCACGTCTTCTTGCCTGCTGCCTAGATTGCGCCGCAGTCAACGCCACCTGCCAAAGTATTGTCTTGTCGGGATCACCGCAGCCGAAAACCTTCGAGAGTAATCCGATGTTTTCGGCGCGAATACCTTGATCGTTGTCAGCAAACCAGCGCTGCACTGTCCGCAGTTCGATACCGCCCCTGTCGTTTGCAATCTTATTGAGCTCGGCGAAGAGCGTCTCAGGCGTCCACGGACCAGATGGCACACCAGTCTTATCGACCGTGCGCCCTGCCCCCTCCATCGCCAGTTTGCGAAACGTTTCTTTGAAATCCGCACCATCATTGGCCGGAGGGACAAATAATTTACCGTTTATTTGCAGTGGCATACCGGTTCCAATGTCGTTCTGTGACACTCCAGCTCATCCTAAGACGTTTTTTCGCTCATGTCGAACACGTAAGGGGCGAGCGAATGTTCAGTTGAATGATGTTGGGACTAGCGATGATCAATGTTGGGGTTCCTGTCTGTTGCTTTGTTTGCACGGATACAGGCGAGGAGTTGGGTGTCATGTATCAATATGCGGTTACACGGAAAGTAGTGACTGTTTGGTATACCCAATCCCAGAGGCCTGAGCGGCACATAAGAGTAATGAGTATGAATTGACTGGATTTGCACAGTTAGAGCTAAAGCGCTTTCGTTAATCGAAACGTCAAAGCTATACACGGAGACAAGCGTCGTTACGTCATCACCTGGGTTGCGATGTTCGCAACGCCAAAAGGTGGACCCCTGACAAAAGATTGTGGGCAGACTGCCACTATCACATCCTACCTTGCTTTTGTGGTCTAGGTGGCGCGGCAGTGCGCTTGCGGAGAATGTTGCAGGCGCATCAGAATGACGAACTACCCCAAACTTTTTGGAACGCTGCTTACGGCGACCCGAGCCTATTCCGCTCTGTTGGATGAGGGCATCGACCAGAACGACCAAAAGATGGCGCAATCGACCGCCTATGCCGACCTGTTGAATGCAGGACAGGCTTTGCACCGACAAGGAGGGCCAGCGGCTGTTGCGGGAGCGGCCGACTACTTGTCGCGGTGCTTTGCCGACGGGTCGATCCGACATTTCTCGCGGCTTTGGGCCGGATTGATGGCACCGCCCGGCGCGCATTGAGGTTGTTTGGCGACACGGGATCATGCCAGAGACCGCCCTAGAAGACCGATCAGGCTGCCATCGAGGTTCAATTGGCCTGCGAGATCGCGACGGGAGAATGCGCGGAGTGCCCCGCCTGGCTTGTGAATTGGGGTAATCGGGTGTGACCGATTTGCGTCGATGATCAAGACGCTGACAGCGGCCCTGATCTGGCCCATGACAGTGACCGCCTCGTTCCAGGCATCTTCGTTGATCCCGAGTTCGCGCAACATTTGGACGGCTGCGCGGACCAGATGAAGCGCGTTGGGCAGCGGCGCATCGCCCTTAAGCGCATCGAGATAGAGCCGGAAATCATCCGATGCTGCGGCATAAATCTGCCTCATGCTGAAGCTATCGGTGATTTCAGGCTTGTGTCCGCGGTCGGCCAAGGGAGGCTTAGTTTCTAAGCCATGCGCGGCGCTTTGCGCCGTGCCTCCTGAATTGGTTTCAGCCTGCTTGCAGGCTGGCCTTTTCATGACGTCGGAGGCGTTACAGATTTCAGAGTCTTCATAGGTTGTATCTTGTATATATAGGCGGAAGCTGGCTTCCGGCGTGCCGGAAATTTTGTCCTGCAAATCGAGTTCTGACAGGAGCTTAGACGCAATATTGTCCACATGCTCCAAAAGGGCTTCGAGCTCTTGCAGGTCCATGCCGTCATAGCGGCGAGGCAGCTCTTGAAATGCCCTCAAGGCCTCGGCCGTGAGCTGATGGTCAGGCGCGCATTCCATCATCTGCGCGAGGGCCATCCTGAACACGCGGCGGGCGGCGCTGCACTCTTTGCGGCGCGCTTCCATCGCCTGCCGTCGCTGCGTCTCGGCTTCCGCCAGATCGAGGAGCATTGGGACACGCTCGATGAGCGGCGCGAAACCAATGCCATGCACGACACTGCCGCCAGCAAAACTGCCTCTGTGGCCGTTGTCGGCCACTACCTTTGACACCAGCCCGAGACGCACCAGCACACGCTCAGTGTCGCGGACGGTTTTGGAAGTCGTCTGCGTGATCGCTGCGATGGTCATTTGCCGCGCAAAGCAGACTGGTTCCGCACATCCGCTGGTCCAGTCGCAGGGGCGGGTCTGATCCATCATAGCAAGCAGAACCTCGGTCTGCCCCTTGGTCAGTCCGATGGCCCGCCGATTATGCCGGATTAACTGCTCAACCTGGCTGCGCTGCATGGTGCCGGGCAATGCGGGGAAGTCCGCCGCAGCGGCACGTTTTGATGTTGCCTGTCTCATATCCTCGTCTCGTTGCAGTGAGCGCGAAGGACCGGGAAGATGCAGAAGGTTGTTCGCAGAAACTGCGTTTTTTTCTTGTCTGCATTTCGGAGAGGGGATACAAAGGGCCTTAAGTTTGAAGTGGCTTTCAGGATTGGCGTCCTGTTTGTTTCCCCCCCCGCCGGTTTCCCCGCGCGGGGGTTTCTATTTTCAGATCGTCGTTGTCTGCTCCGCGATTCCAGTTATCCACACAGCGATACAGGATTTCGGCTCAATCGCAAACATTGTGGTTACTGGCAAGCGACCCTCCATGATTTAGTAACGCGCGAACTCGGTGGTGTATTTCCCCTCATGGTCGCGGGTGCGAATGGCAACGCCTCTGAGGGAGCCGAAGCCGTTCCCTGCCCGGTTTTCGGTATGAGTTGCCCAGGAAATGCAGGTCTCATTGTCGCCGCCCGAATCGCGGGTGCAGGTCTGGACAGAAATGGTGCGTCCGCCTGAAATCTCCGCCAGCCATGCAGGGCCACGCTCATAACTGGATGGAACCCACGAAAACCGTCCGTCGGCCCCGTAGACACCCTTTGAGGTATTGTCGATCACGTTCACATCGCCATCACTTTGCCAGCGGCGATACTGGCTGATGTGATAGATCTCGATGCCATCGCGAAAAGCCCGCACATCGGGTGTCAGACCATCCAGCCCAATGTCGGGAGTCGGCAATGCAAGCTCGGCCACCAGACTGGCCGGGATCGTCATCGGACAATTCCAGAGCTGCAACGGCGGCTCAATCGGAAACGGCGTGATCCGCCGTATCATTTCCACCTTCGACGCAGTGCATTCCGCAGATGAGGGAAACCCCCCGGCTAGACAAAGAAGGATTGCGCAATCAATGGGGTAGGCTGGGGCCATCACCGGCGCTGATAGGCTGGCAAGGGCGATTGCAGCAGAGGCCGTTATCTTTCTCATTGGTCACCTCGATTCCAGATACTCGTTGAACACATCGGTCACATATTGAGCCTCGGCCATAACCCTGGCCCGCTCATCGTCAATGCAAGCGAGATAGTTGGAGGCGGCGGAGAAGTATGCGGCCACTTCGTCCTGCACAAACCTGTCGTTCTCATCGGTATGCGGACGTTCCAAAGCCCATGTGGGGCTCTGAGGTGGAAGGCAATCTCCGTAAATCTGCCCCAAACCTGCGTTGGGGGCAGTCACGGCTATGATCGCCGTGAGCGCGAACCATCGAAACATGCAAGGGCCATTCATTTGACGCTTGCGTATCATGAGAGCAAATCAACGATCAAGTGTAAGCTAGGTGATCATAACACATATCTCATTGTTTTGTTTTTTTGACTTGCAAATGACACCTCTTCGGCCTAATCCTAGCGCCGTGACAGTTTGTGGTTTAGACGTGCCTTGTTGATTTCAGCAAGGTATGACGCATGAGGAACAGAAGGGCCTTGCCTATCGTCCAAGAGAGAGATTTTCTACTTCTCGCAAGGAAGCCAGGCACTACGATTGAAATCGAGTGCATCTTGGCCCCTGAAGAGAAGGCTCCTTACGCAGGGGAATGGCTCTTTTATGCAGTGGCTGATGGAGAACGCTTCGTTCTGGTCAATCAAAAGTCCAGAGAGAAGGTCTTCAGAACGCACATCGGGCTGGCAGGCATGGCGGCGATTTTGGAGATTGCGGAATTGAAGACTCCGCGCCAAGTTGGGCTGGTCGCAACCGGGATGGTGGCAGGCAGCGCAAAAGCCGTCTCCGGCGAGGCTGCTGATTAAGGCACCTGTTGATTTTCACCCAGAACTGAGCCGGTTAGGCGCATAATTTTCACTGAGAACTGAGCCATGTGAACCTTCCCCCAAAGCGGTGAGCGACGGGGGCAACGGAGTGATCCACATGGGACTTTTGAACATCATCCGACGCATGCACTTGCGGCAGAAGCTGTCGATCCGCGAGATTGCGCGGCTGACGGGCGTGTCGCGCAATACCGTGACCAAGCATTTGGCGGCGAATACCATCGAGCCAAGATTTGCGACGCCGGAGCGGCCCAGCAAGCTTGACCCCTATGCCGAGAAGCTGGCAGGCTGGCTGAAGACCGAGGCCGGCAAGTCGCGCAAACAACGGCGCACAGTGAAGCAGCTGCATGTCGATCTCGTGGCGCTTGGCTTCACCGGCTCGTATGCCCGGGTCGCGGCGTTTGCGCGACAGTGGCGGGCAGATCGGCAGCGCGAGCAGCAGACGACGGGGCGCGGGACTTTTGTTCCGCTGCATTTTGACCCTGGCGATGCCTTCCAGTTCGACTGGAGCGAGGATTTTGCCGTGCTGGGCGGCGAGCGCACAAAGCTGCAGATCGCGCATATCAAGCTGTCGCACAGCCGGGCCTTTTTGCTGCGTGCCTATCCCTTGCAGACCCATGAGATGCTGTTTGACGCGCACTGGCACGGCTTCCGGGTCTTCGGTGGTGTGCCGGGGCGGGGCATTTACGACAACATGCGCACGGCGGTGGATCGTGTCGGCCGAGGCAAGGAACGGCAGATCAACATGCGCTTTCTCGCCATGACGAACCACTATGTCTATGACCCCGAGTTCTGCAATCCAGCCGCGGGATGGGAGAAAGGCCAGGTTGAGAAGAACGTCCGGGATGCTCGTCACCAGATGCTGCAAGGGATGCCGGACTTTCCAGATCTTGCCGCGCTGAATGCCTGGCTGGAAGAGCGTTGCCTCGAGTTGTGGCGGGAGACCCCGCATGGCAAACAGTCAGGCACCATCGCCGATGTCTGGGCCGAGGAGCGCGCCGCCCTGATGCCGCTGCCCGTCGCGTTTGATGGCTTTGTGGAGTTGAGCAAGCGGGTCTCACCCACATGCCTGATCAGCTTCGAGCGGACGCGCTACAGCGTTCCGGCCTCCTTTGCCAACCGTCCTGTCAGCCTGCGGATCTATCCGGACCGGCTGGTCGTGGCGGCCGAGGGCAACATCCTGTGCGAACATGTGCGCGTGATCGAACGCAGCCACAAGCTGCCATCAAAGACGATTTACGACTGGCGGCATTATCTGGCGGTCGTGCAAAGGAAGCCCGGAGCCCTTCGCAACGGCGCGCCCTTCCTGGAGTTACCGCCTGCGTTCAGACAGTTGCAGGATCACATGTTGCGCAAGCCCGGTGGTGATCGCGAGATGGTCGACATCCTTGCCTTGGTGCTACACCACGATGAGCAAGCCGTGCTGACCGCCGTGGAACTCGCCCTCGCAGAGGGTGTGCCGACCAAGACGCACGTGTTGAACCTGTTGCACCGGCTGGTCGACGGCAAGGTGGTTGGCGGGCCGCCCCTTGATACCCCGCAGGCGCTGGTCCTGCGCCGTGAACCCAAGGCAAACGTCGAACGCTATGACGGCCTTCGCAGCCAGATCGCCGGAGGCCACCATGCGTCATGATCCAGCCGCTGGTGCCATCGTCATCATGCTGCGCAGCTTGAAGATGTATGGCATGGCCCAGGCCGTGACCGACCTGATCGAACAGGGCGCGCCAGCTTTTGAAGCTGCAATCCCGATGCTCGCGCAACTTCTGAAGGCCGAATTGGCCGAGCGCGAGGTGCGCTCCATCGCCTATCACATGAAGTCCGCGCGGTTCCCGGCCTACAAGGATCTCTCGGGCTTCGACTTTGCCGCCAGCGAGATCAACGAGGCCACTGTCAGGACCCTGCATCGCTGCGAGTTCATGGATGGCGCCCAGAACGTGGTCCTGATCGGCGGTCCGGGCACCGGCAAAACCCATGTTGCAACCGCCCTCGGCATCCAGGCCATAGAACATCACCGCAGGAAGGTCCGCTTCTTCTCGACCATCGAACTGGTCAATGCCCTCGAACAGGAAAAGGCCAAGGGAAAGGCCGGGCAGATCGCCGAAGCCCTGACCAAGCTCGACCTCGTGATCCTCGACGAGTTGGGCTATCTACCCTTCAGCGCTTCGGGCGGGGCCCTGCTGTTCCATCTGCTGAGCAAACTCTACGAACGCACCAGCGTCGTCATCACCACCAACCTGAGCTTCAGCGAATGGGCCACGGTCTTTGGAGATGCCAAGATGACCACAGCCTTGCTCGACCGCCTCACCCACCGCTGTCACATCCTCGAAACCGGCAACGACAGCTTCCGGTTCAAGGCAAGCTCAGCAGCTGCAGCCCGGAAAAAGAAGGAGACAAGCCCGACCTTGACCCCAGCATGAACCGAAATCCATAATCAGAGGTGGCTCACTTCTCGGTGAAAAAACCGGCTCAGTTCTGGGTGAAAATCAACACATTGCGCTTCATCTCACCGGGAGACTGGAAGCGGGACTCGCCATAAGTTGTCAGGCGGGACGCGAGATTGAAGCCGATGGAGCCAATCAGGGCCAAAGCAGCGCCTGACAGGGCAATGAGCCAGCCGGTTTGCCAGGGCTGCGCGCCAAGCGCCCGCCAGCCCGGGAACCCTGTCACGATCAGAAACGGATCGAGGCTGGAAAGCTGCCGTCCGAGAGAGAGCGTGACATAGATCGAGGCAACAAGGAGCCCTGCCAGGAGGCCGATCAGCGTCCCGGCGGTGGTTTGCAGAGCGGTTTTCATGATCAGCGCTCCAAGCCCTGATCATGCCCACGCGCAGCACGGGTGCGGTAGATCTCAGCCCCTTTCCGGGCTTCATCGAGCGTGATGCCCATGCCCTCATGCTGTTGCGCGGCGGAGAGGATGGCGCGGGCGGCTGCCTCGCGCTGCTTGGCATCGGGAATGTCGCGCGCCAGCGCATCGGTCTTGCCGCTGGCAATCTCGCGCATGACTTCGGGGCCGAACTTGCTCTTCATGTCTGCGGCGAAGTCACGAGCGTTTTCATCGTTCGCGAACTGCACCTTGCCGCTGGCCTGCCATGCCTTGCCCAGATCACCCAGGGTCTTGGCGAGGTTCCGGTCGCGGTCAACCTCCCGCTCCATCCCGACAGCGATGATGCGGGCGGCAGCGTTATAGAAAGCATCGAGCCTTTGGGCCATGGCCTGCCTGTTGTCTGCGGTATCGAGCGGGCGCCCGGCTTTCTCAGCAACCTTTGCCAAGTCTTCCTTGACCCAAAGCCGCTCCACCAGCGCATTTGGCGCACCATTCGCGAACCGGCCTTCAACGGCCTCCCGATCCAGACCAATCGCACTTGCGAGACGACCCACGGCAGACTTGACGGCCTCGCGCGCTGAAACCCCTTCGCTGCGCAGGGTCTCGGTCACGCCCAGACCGCGGGCCTCAGTCTCGACCACTTGCTGCAACTTCGCGCGCTGCCCTTCCGACAGGCGTTGCGCGCCATCCGTTTCCGAGCGTGGAGAGTAAAGCGGCGTTAGGGCTGCTTGGCGCGCGAGATTGGCTTCCTTCTTTTGTCCACTGGCTTCCAGCGACAGCGCAGCGGCTTCGTTTTGCTGTTCCCGCACAACAGCGCGTTTATCTTCCGGGGCGCTTCTGACCGCCTTCTGGCTTTCTTCAAGCCATTCCTTGACGAACTTGTTCACATCAGGGGCTCGGTCACGCTCGACCTCACGCGCCAGCCCGGCTGCGATGATCTTGCTCGCCGCCGTGTAAAACGCATCAACGCGACTGGACACGGCCTGCCTGCCCTCTGCGCTGTCCATGCTACGCCCGATCTTTTCAGCGACCTTGGCAAGATCGTCTCTGATCCAGGTGCGCTCGATCAGCGCATTTGGTGCCCCGTTCGAAACGCGCGCCTCCATATCCTCGCGGCTCAAGCCAATCGCGGCGGCAAGTCGGCCCACACTGGACTTGACCGCTTCGCTTGCGGTTGCGCCTTCACCGCGAATGGTTTCTGTCACACCCAAAGCGCGAGCCTGGGTCTCGATGACCTTTTGCAGGTTGGCTCGCTTCTCTTCGGAAACAGGCTGCGCCGCAGGTTCCGCCGAACGCGCCACATAGAGTGCGCTTTGCGGGGCTTGCTTCACAAGCTCAGCGGCCCGTTGCTGGCCGATGGCTTCCAGTCCCAAGGCAGCCGCCTTGTTATACCTGTCCTGCACTTCGGCACGCCGATCCGGCGGCAACCGATCAATCGACTTCTGGGTTTCGACCATCCAGTTCGCAACATAATTGCCAAACTCGGTCACCTTTGCGCCCGCCGTTTCCATCAAAAACTCCTTCACTAGATCATGGGAAATTGGTTTGCGGCCCACGAGGGCATCACGCATCGCGTTGAAGGTCTCTCGACGCGGCTGGTCGCCAACCATGTGCGAAATGCCAGCAAGCGACGAGAGAACCTTGATGCTGTCGGTAATGTCGCGCAGCGCGGCGTGCAGGGCCGCGCCGGTGCGGGCCTTTTCAATGACCTCACGGCCCTGTCGCCGCGCGGCTTCGATCTCGCCCCGGCTTGGGCCATAGGTGAGGATGCCACGCTCAACACGGCTGGAGGCGTCCAGGCTCAAGCCTGCCTCGGCCGCCAATTCGACCACGCGCTGCTTCATGTCCTTCAGATCGAAGGTCGCACCCTGCGCCATGAAGAACCATTGGCCTTCATCCCGGCCACGGTTCTTGATGATCATATGGACATGCGGGTGATCCCGGTCGATGTGCAGGGCCGCCATATAGGACCAGCTGTCGCCACGCTGCGCCTTGTTGTCGAACATATCGGCCGCCCAGGCTTCCGCGATGCGAAAGGCCTTTTCGGGGTTGGTCTTTGCCGGGAAAGACAAGAGCAGATGCGAGGTATGGCCGTTCTCCGGGGTGCGGCCCTTGCCCCACCCCTCCGACCATTCTTTCACCATGGCCGCCCGCTCATCCATGGTCAGGCTCCTGGCATCGGGTTCATGCTCGACGCCCGAACCGAAAATCCTCTCCGCCTTGCCGAAGACATAGTTGACCTGCGTGCTCAGGCTGCCGCTGGTCTTGCAGCCGCCATTATGGATCTTCTTCAGGACGACGGCCTTGGAGCCGCCCGACAAGGCATAGAAATTGGCCGCCTTGCCCCATGCCCCGCCAGCCTTTGGCTTGGCTGCGCCGACGGGGGCGCCCCCCGGACGCCGCATGGGCTTCGCAAATTCGATCTCTGCGAGGATGAGGCCAGTGTCGTATTTCACGGGGCGGCATCCTTGGGCGCGACACGAAAGCCCGATTTCTGGCCGCGCAGCTCCGCGAACACCCGCTCGAAGAACATGCGCATGCGGTCCAGATCACGGCGCAGGGCCTGCACATCTTCCCATTGGGCGGGGGTAAATTTGGCCTTCCCGAAGTTCCCGGCGCGGGCAAGCTGGTTGATATTGGTCCCGATCTTCGCCAGCTCGTCGCGCAATTCTCCGATAGTGCCCTGATCTTCCGGGGCCAAAGCAAGATCACCTGCGGCAGTTCGGATGAGCATCCGAACATATTCGGACCGGCTTTTGAGGCCTGACATTGCCATCCCGGCCTCCAACTTGCCGATCTCAGCTTGGGTCAAGCGGAAGCCGAGCAGGTTTGGTTTCGGCCCTCTTTTTGCCTCCGGCACCTCTCGATCCCTGACCGAGCGGATGGTTTTGGGCTCCCGCTGAAATTGCTCCGCAATGGACGTGACCGTGCCGCCATCCTTCAGAGCCTGAATGATGCGTGCCCGCTCTTCCGGGCTGATGCGAGAGGGACGTTTTGGCGTCACAGGCTCAAACTACCCATTTTGTTAACAACTTGCATTTCCTGCCATCTTTCCATTGCAGTTTGGCGCATTTTTCCGACCGTGGCAACGCTCAACCGAAGGGAGAAGGCTTCACGGGCGGAAAATTGTGACGGGCTGCAATTCAACTGCGGTGATCGGCGCAAGCTGATCAGCCCAGGACGCCCCACGCGCCCTGGGCCGAGTGCCTTTAGGCGCGAGCCCAACAGCAACCTTTCAGCAAGATCGACCAGACGGGCAATCGGGACACAAAGCCCCCACTCACGCAGAGCCGCGGAGAAAGGGGCCAGAACGCGCCTACGCACAAGCCGCCACCACCCACGCGGCAAACCCGCCAAGGCCCTCCCTGCGCCAGATTTGCGGCCATTTGAGGAACCCGAGCCATAGATGCCCACACAGACTACAAGCAGATGCGAAAGCGAGGGCTGAAATTCACGAAGGATCAACGATTGAGAATGAAGTATAAAGTATGAACAGCAAACAGCGAAGGATGAAGGATGAAGGATGAAGGATGAAGGATGAAGGATGAAGGATGAAGGATGAAGGATGAAGGATGAAGGATGAAGGATCATCAGCGGACAGTAAACAATAAACAATAAACAATAGACGATGAACGATGAACGATGAACGATGAACGATGAACGATGAACGATGAACGATGAACGATGAACGATGAACGATAGGGTATGGACAATGAAGGTCAAACAATGAAGAATGAGCAACAAAGTGCGAACAATCGACTATGAACGATGATGAATAAATTGCGCACTATGAACTATGAGCAGGATAGAGCATGGCATCGAACGAACTGACAGATGAAACGCCACGGGGTGTTCGCACGATTGTTGTCATCAATCGCAAGGGCGGCGCGGGGAAGTCCACCACCATCAAGGCGCTGGCTTCTGCTGCGGCGGCAAGAGGTGAGAGCGTCACGGTGATTGATACAGATGTGTCGCGATCCAACTACCTCTGGATGGAAGAGGCAACGGCCAAAGGCCTCTGGGCGGACAACATCAAGGCAGTCCCGACGACCAGCCTGGATCAAGTCATTGAGACGATCGAGAAGGCTGCTCGCTATCAAGACCAGGAGCATCTGATCCTCATCGACACGTTTGGCGGGGCGTCGCCAGCCTATGCCGATATTCTGACCATTGCCGACTTTGCGATTGCGCCTCTCATCCCTGACAAGGACAACTTTGCTGAGACGACTGAAACTCTGGCATGGTATCGGCGTTTGGCCGATAAGCTCGCCGCGCAAGGGGATCGGGCTGCGCCACTCATGGTCATGCTCAACATGATCCAGAGGCAAGCCCTCCAAAGCGCCACCGAACAGCACTTCATCGAGCGTGCCTTTGAGACCATGAACATGCTGTCGAGCTTCCTTGGTGAGCGCGCCGCTTACAAGGAAATGACGGCAAACGGTCTTCTGCATAAGATCGCAGAAGGCAAATCAACCAAAGCTCTTGCTTCGCATGTTAAGCGGGCGCTGATTGAGGCAACAGACCTGTTGAACGATATTGACGCGACACGGATGGGACTTGTCTTGCCAGAACCGCAAGCAGAAGAATTGGAGACAACACATGGCTAATGCGTCTCCCAACAATGCCCTTCTGGAACGACTGAAAAAGGCCAGAGCTCGACCTGCACCTGCTGAGGACACATTCTATGCCGGGTTTTCAGCAACTCCTTCTGCCGTGATGGAACCAGTTGCGCCTGTTCCAACTTCCGTTGCTGATGAAGTCACCGCTGATAGGGCAGGGGATGAAACGCCCTCAACGCAGGCACCTCAAGATACGGTAGAGCAAATTTCCTCACCGCCTGCACAACCGAATGAAGGCGTGAAAAACAAGGCGCCCTCGCGGGGGCGACCAATGAAGGTGGTCAAGGCGGACGCTTCGCAAACAAAGACGCTCCTGAAGATCTCTCTGACTGTGCGCCCTGAACTGCGTGAGCGTGTTGAGGCATATAGCCAGACCGCACGGACCCGCGCGCAACTCGTGCTACGCAAGGTTTGGGATCAGAATAGAGAAGCCTTTCTGACGAAACTGGCCGACACGCTCGATGTTCCGCCGATCGAAGGGGCACGCCGAAGCGCATCAAAGGGGCTCTACTATATTGGCGGTCTGAGCGTTGATGTGGACTTGTTGGAACGTGTGCTTCAGAGAAATGATCCTCATGGACTGAATGGAAGCGGAAAGGTCTTCAAGGCCTGGTGCGACCCGCTCTTTAATGAAGCCATTGACGCTGAGCTGAAGAAAGCGGGCTTCTGATCTACATCGACAGACGGTTTTGAGGGGGGGTTCGGACAAGCCGAACGCCCCCTTTATTCATGCGGTATGACGCTTCGGGACGAAGAAGGGAACCGCCGTAAGCGTCCGGTCTGACCGCTATCTGTTCCAGCGCCATGGCAGCAGGTCGTCGACCTTTGTGATCTTGTAGTCGGGGATGCGGGCGATGGTGTCG
>NZ_WCHR01000050.1 GCF_008973825.1 Gemmobacter serpentinus
CTGCACCACGCCCATGTCACCGGCGCCGATACCGGTGCCGATCTCGACTTCCTCAAGGGACAACGCGGCAGAGATGTCGGAAAGGATTCGCATTGAGGAAGGCCATGCCGCGCACGGCCGTTGCGCGACCGTTACGCGGCTTGGGGGGTGACGAAATCGGGCCGCTGCCTGCAAGGGCAGTCAGGTCTGCAATACCGCCGGGGCAAGGCTCGCTCCGGTTCACGACGCCGGAAGAGGACCGGCACAACATCACTAGGGAGAGGACGACATGACCATCAAGACCCTGCTTTCCAGCGCCGCCTTCGTCGCGCTGGCCGCCACCTCGGCCATGGCCGATGGCAAGGTGATCGGTTTCTCGCAGATCGGCTCTGAATCGGGCTGGCGCGCGGCGGAAACCTCGCTGACCAAATCGCAATCCGAAGAGCGCGGCTATCAGCTGCAATTCTCGGATGCGCAGCAGAAACAGGAAAACCAGATCGCCGCGCTGCGCTCGTTCATCGCGCAAGGCGTTGATGCGATCCTGATCGCGCCGGTCGTCGCAACCGGCTGGGACGCCGTGCTGCAAGAGGCCAAAGAGGCCGAGATCCCGGTTGTCCTGCTGGACCGTATGGTGGACAGCGATCCGTCGCTTTACCTGACCGCTGTGGGGTCGAACCTGGTCCATGAGGGCGAAGTTGCGGGCAAGTGGCTGGCCGATACGGTGGCTGGCAAGGAGTGCCGCATCGTGGAACTGCAAGGCACCACCGGCTCCTCGCCCGCCATCGACCGCAAGAAGGGCTTCGAGCAAGGCATCGCAGGCCATGCGAACCTCTCGATCGTGCAAAGCCAGACCGGCGACTTCACCCGCAGCTTGGGCAAGGAAGTCATGGAAAGCTTCCTGCAGGCCGAAAATGGCGGCAAGGATATCTGCGCGCTTTATGCCCATAATGACGACATGGCGGTCGGTGCCATCCAGGCCATCAAGGAAGCCGGCCTGAAGCCGGGGACCGACATTCTGGTCGTCTCCATCGATGCCGTGCCCGATATCTTCAAGGCCATGGCCGATGGCGAAGCCAATGCGACGGTCGAGCTGACCCCGAACATGGCAGGCCCGGCCTATGACGCGCTGGAAGCCTTCTGGAAAGACGGCACCGAGCCCGCCAAGTTCATCCAGACCGAGTCGAAGCTGTATACCCAGGCCGATGATCCGGCGGGCCAATATGAAGCCCGCAAGGGTCTGGGTTACTGATATCATCCAAGCGGTCCGGGTCGCGCCTTGGGCGCGGCCCGGTCTGTTTTGATCCTGCCCCTCTTGCCATTGCACATGGGGCATGGATGCAGGGCCAGTTGAGGGAGTTGGGCCATGCTGCTTTCGATCCGGTCTCTGACCAAGACATTTCCCGGCACAAGGGCGCTGGATGATGTGTCATTCGATCTGCGCGCGGGCGAGGTTCACGCCCTGCTGGGCGAGAATGGCGCGGGCAAGTCCACATTGATCAAATGCCTGACCGGCGCCTATCAGCGCGACGGTGGCACGGTGGTGCTGGAGGGCGCGGAGATCGCGCCGCGCTCAACCGTGGAGGCGCAGGATCTGGGCATTGGCACGGTCTATCAGGAGGTCAACCTGCTGCCCAATCTGACGGTGGCGCAGAACCTGATGTTCGGGCGCGAACCGCGCCGCTTTGGCATGATCAATGCCCGCGCGATGCGCGTGCAGGCGCAGGCGATGCTGGCCCAATACGGGCTGGATGTGAATGTCGACCGGGATCTGGGCAGCTATTCGGTGGCGATCCAGCAGATCATCGCCATTGCCCGCGCCGTTGCGCTGTCGGGCAAGGTGCTGATCCTGGACGAGCCGACCGCAAGCCTTGACGCCCGCGAAGTGCAGATGGTTTTCGATGTGGTGCGCGGCCTGCGCGCCAAGGGGCTTGGCATCGTCTTCGTGTCGCATTTTCTGGATCAGGTGTTCGATCTGACAGACCGCATCACCGTTCTGCGCAATGGCCGTTACATCACCACCGAAGACACGGCGACGCTGGACCGTGTGCGCCTGATCGAACATATGCTGGGCCGCACCCTGCAGGACGAGGTGCTGCACAATCCGCCCCCCGATCGCGGCCCGCGCCCGGCCATGCTGAAATTCGAGGGCTTCGGGCGGCGCGGCGTGATAGAGCCGTTCAATCTTGAGATCGGCGCGGGTGAGGTCGTGGGCCTTGCCGGTCTGCTGGGATCGGGGCGCACCGAAAGCGCCGAGGCGATGTTCGGCATCCGGCCCGCGCAAAGCGGCAGCGCGCAGGATCAGAACGGCGCACTGGATCTGTCATCGCCGGGCAAGGCCATCGCGCAACGCTTTGGCTTTGCGCCCGAAGATCGCAAGACCGACGGGATCGTGGCCGATCTGTCGATCCGCGAGAATATCATTCTGGGGTTGCAGGCCCGGCTGGGCTGGGCCCGCCCCATCCCGCGCGCGGAGCAGAACCGCATCGCGGATGACTATATCAGGCGTCTCGACATCCGCACCTCGGGCCGGGAAAAGCGCATCGGGGATCTGTCGGGCGGCAACCAGCAAAAGGTGGTGCTGGCGCGCTGGCTTGCGATGAACCCGCGTTTCCTGATCCTGGATGAACCCACGCGCGGCATCGATGTCGGTGCCCATGCCGAGATCCTGCATCTGATCCATGAACTGGTCGAACAGGGCATGTCGCTGCTGGTGATCTCGTCCGAACTGGACGAGCTGATCGCGGTGTCGAACCGGGTCATCGTGCTGCGCGACCGCCGCCATATCGCGGAGTTGAAGGGCCAGGACATCACTGGCGAGGCGATCATGCGCGCCATCGCCGCCAGTGACACAACCGAGCAGAGTGACATACCCAACCAGAAGGTAACAGGCTGATGCAGGACGCCATGAGACGCCTTGCCCCGCAACTGATCGCGCTGGCGGCCCTGATGCTGCTGGTCACGCTGTTCTATCCGGGCTTTCTGTCCATCTCGGTCAATGACGGGCGGCTGGTCGGGCCGATGATCGATGTGCTCAAGCGCAGCGCGCCGGTGGCCCTGCTGGCCATCGGCATGACGCTGGTGATCGCCACCAAGGGGATCGACCTTTCGGTCGGTGCCACCATGGCGATCTGTGGCGCGACCGCCGCCTATGCGATCAGCGCGGGCTATGGTCTTGTGCCCGCCTTGCTGCTGGCACTGGTGGCGGGGCTGCTTGCGGGGCTGTGGAACGGGGTTCTGGTGGCACTGGTCGGCGTGCAGCCCTTTGTCGCCACGCTGATCCTGATGACGATGGGGCGCGGCATCGCGCAACTGATCACCGAAGGCCGCATCCTGACCTTTACCGATCCGGCGATGGCCTATCTGGGATCGGGCTCGCTTCTGGGCCTGCCGGTGCCCACATGGATCTGGCTGTTTGCTGCGGTGCTGACCACGCTGTTGATGCGGCGCACCGCCCTTGGCATGTTGATTGAATCGGTGGGGATCAACCGCCGCGCCTCCGCCCTTGCCGGGGTGAATGCGACCGTGCTGCTGATCGCGGTCTATATGGCGATGGGGGTCTGCGCCGCGCTGGCCGGAATGATCGTGACCGCCGATATCCGGGGGGCTGACGCCAACAATGCAGGGCTGTGGCTGGAACTGGACGCGATCCTGGCCGTGGTGATCGGCGGCAATTCCCTGCTGGGCGGGCGGTTCTCGATCGCGGCCTCGGTGATCGGTGCGCTGATCATCCAGACCATCAGCATCGGCATCCGGCTGGCCGGCTTTCCGTCCGAATACAACCTTGTGATCAAGGCGGTGCTGGTGCTGGTTATCCTTGTGCTGCAATCGCCGCGCATCATGGCCGAATGGCGCTACTGGCGCGAAAGCCAGCGCCGCAACGTCAAGCCGGAAGGAAAGGCCGCGCCATGAACATCTCGCTCAACACCCGCGCCCTGCCGCTTTATGTGACCATCGGCATCTTTCTGGTGGCCTATCTGATCTGCTGGCTGCAATTCCCCAACATGCTGTCGACAAGGGTGATCGGCAACCTGCTGACCGACAATGCCTATCTTGGCATCGTGGCGGTCGGCATGACGCTGGTGATCCTGTCGGGCGGCATTGATCTGTCGGTGGGCTCGGTCATTGCCTTTTCCGGGGTCTTCATCGCGGTGATGCTGCGCGATACCGGACTGCACCCGCTGCTGGTCTTCGGGATCCTGCTGATCCTGACCACGGGTTTCGGGGCGCTGATGGGTTGGCTGATCCACTGGCTGGTGATGCCCGCCTTCATCGTGACGCTGGCGGGCATGTTCCTTGCGCGCGGCGGGGCCTATCTTCTGTCCATCGACTCCGTCCCGATCCAGCATGAGTTCTACAAGACCCTGCAATCGGCCTATTGGCTGATGCCGGGCAAGGGGCGGCTGACCCTGATCGGTGTGCTGATGCTGGCGGTGTTTCTGGTCGGCATCATCGTGGCCCACAAGACCCGCTTCGGCACCAGCGTCTTCGCGCTTGGCGGGGGCGAGGCGACGGCACGGCTGATGGGGGTGCGTCAGGGCCGCACCACGGTGCTGGTCTATGCCTTTTCCGGGCTGATGGCGGGCCTCTCCGGTATCGTCTTCTCGGTCTATACCGGGTCGGGCTATTCGCTGGCCACGGTCGGGACCGAACTGACCGCGATTGCCTGCGTGGTCATCGGTGGCACGTTGCTGACCGGGGGCGCGGGCTATATGTTCGGCACGCTGGTCGGTGTGCTGACCATGGGATTGATCCAGACTTACATCGTGTTTGACGGCAGCCTGTCGTCGTGGTGGACCAAGATCGTCATCGGCTTCTTGCTGCTTGCGTTCATCCTGCTGCAAAAGGGGCTGGTGAAGCTGTCGCAAAAGGGCATGGTGACCAAGGTATGAGCGTGGCGTTTGATGACAGGGTGTGCGAACTGGGCGAGGGGGTGTTCTGGCACCCGGCGCGCGGGCAGTATTTCTGGTTCGACATCCTGAACCGCCGCCTGTTGACGCGCGGCGCAAACGGCCCGCAGGACTGGCGCTTTGACCGGATGGTCTCGGCCGCGGGCCGGATCGATGACAACCGGCTGCTGGTCGCCACCGAGACCGGCCTTGCCGTGCTGGATCTGGAGACCGGGACCCTGACCCCGCATGTCGCGGTGGAGGAGGACCGGCCCGAAACCCGGTCGAATGACGGCCGCGCAGACCGGCAGGGCGGCTTCTGGTTCGGCACCATGGGCAAGCAGGCCCAGGATGGCGCCGGTTCGATCTACCGCTATTATCGCGGGCGGGTGGAGCGGCTGTTTGCGGGCGTGACCATCCCCAACGCGATCAGCTTTGCCCCTGACGGGCGGCTGGCCTATTTTGCCGATACCGCGCTTGGGCGGGTCTGGTCACAGCAACTGGACGCAGAAGGCTGGCCCGAGGGCGAGCGCCAGCTGTTTCTGGATCTGCAATCCGAAGGGCTGAATCCCGATGGCGCGGTCTGCGACAGCGAAGGCGGGCTTTGGGTCGCGAAATGGGGTGCCGGTGCTGTGATGCGCTATAGCCCGCAAGGTAAACGCACGCATCAGGTGACGGTCGGCGGCGTGCACAGCTCCTGCCCGGCCTTTGGTGGTTCCGATCTGTCCGAGATGCTGGTGACCACCGCGCAAGAGGGGATCGGTAACCCCGATGCAGCACAGGGCCTGCCCTATCTGATCCGCCCCGGCTTCCGGGGTCTTCCTGAGCCTCTGGTGATCCTGTGACCGCAATCGAGATATTCGACCACCTGCCCGATGGCCGCGCGGTGCGGGCGATCCGCCTGCGCGGACCACGCCTTGCGGCCACGATCCTGACATTGGGGGCAACGGTGCAGGATCTGCGTCTGGACGGGGTCGCGCATCCGTTGGTGCTGGGCTATCCTGCAATTGCGCCCTATCTCGGCCCGGGGCGCTATGTCGGCGCGCTTGTCGGCCGCTTTGCCAACCGGATCGCGGGCGCCCGTTTCACGCTGGACGGGCGGGAATATCCGCTGGATCGCAATGAATTCGGCCGGCAGATGCTGCATGGCGGCAGCGATGGCATCCATCAGCATCTGTGGCAGGTGACCGATCTGGCCGCAGATCGCGTAACCATGGTGCTGGATCTGCCCGATGGCCATATGGGCTTTCCCGGAAATGTGGTGATCCGGGTCACCATCTCGGTCGCAGATGCGGCGCTGTCCTTCGAGATGCAGGCGCAAAGCGATGCGGCCACCCCATTCAATCTGGCGCATCATGGCTATTTCGCGCTGGATGCAGGGGGCGACATCCGCGACCAACACCTCCAGATTGCGGCGGATCATTATCTGCCCATCGATGGAAATCTGATCCCGACCGGGCAGATCGCGCCTGTGGCCGGAACGGACTTCGATTTCCGCAAGACCCGGCGGATTGGATCCACAGGCTATGACCATAACTTCTGCCTGTCATCCGCGCGGCAACCCCTGCGCCCTGTCGCCCGCCTGGTCGGGCAAGACGGTGTCGCGATGCTGGTGGAAACCACGGAATGCGGCATCCAGGTCTATGATGGCCGCCATTTTAGCGGGGTGGCAGGGCTGACGGGGGTGGAATACGGGCCCTATGCCGGCATCGCGCTCGAAACCCAGGGCTGGCCCGATGCCCCCAACCAACCCGCCTTCCCGGACTGCATCCTGCGCCCCGGACAGGATTGGCGCAGTCAGACCCGCTATGTCTTTTCCGCGCCTCCTGCTTAAGACCGGGGTGTTTCAGACCCTAGCACCTTGAGCCGGGGCGCATCAATTTGGCGGCCGTCAGAACGATGTCCCTCAGGCCTCGCCCCATCCGACAGGGGTCGCGACGCGTTCCGCCGGGCAGCGCGTTCGAATGCGCCGCCAATCACCCCGCCTGCGCCCCCTGCAAAAACTTCTGCGGTGGCAGGCCGAAATGCGCGCGAAAGGCCGCAACAAAGGCACTTGGGCTGCGATAGCCCAGCGACCATGCGATGGCCGTGCTGCTTTGCCCTTGATGCAGCGCCTCGACCGCCGCCAAAAGGCGCAAACGGCCGCGCCATTGCCGGAAATTCAGGCCGGTTTCCTTGCGAAACAACCGCTCCAGCGTGCGGGGCGAAGCCGCAGCCAGCAGGGCCAGATCGGTCAACGGGCGCGGATCGGCAGGATGGGCCACCAGATGGCGGGTCACCCGGGTGAGGCGGCTGTCCTGCCCGCCCGGCAGGCTCAGCGGTGCCTCTTGCAGCCGCGCGATCTCGTCCAGCGTGACCTCGGCCAGATTGCGCAGACTCGCGTCGAAGGCCTGCGCAGTGTCGCTCTCTCCCAACCGCAGGATCAGTGCGCGTGCCAGCGTGGTCAGCATCAAGACCACGCAGCCACCGCCCCTTCCCTTCGCCTGACCGGACCGGGGATCGCGCGAGGGATCGACGTAAAGGTTCAGCAATTCGGCCCGGGTTTCGCAAACCATGTGATGCGCCATGCCGCCGGGGATCCAGACCGCATGGCTGGGCGGCACGATCCAGACGCCATGACCATCGGTGACCCGCAACACCCCTTCCACCGCCCAAAGCAATTGCCCGCGCGGATGGTTGTGCATTGCCACCGATTGTCCGGCGGTCAAACTGCGTCGATGCGCCAGCACAGGTCGCGCAGGATCCAGCACATAGGCGGTGCCGCTTGGCGTGAAGTTTGGCGTCTCAGCGATATCTGTTGGCATGATACCAGACTATGACATATCCCCGCAGGAGGCTAGGGTCGCGCCAAGTGACAAGGAACCCCAAGATGCAACCCCCCGTTCCCGCCCCCGGCCCTGCTGCTGTGTCTGCCTTGCCGTTGAAACCGGCCTTGGTCGCCCTGATCGCGGCCTTCGGGCTGTGGATCAGCCTGATGCCGCCCGCAGGTCTCACACCGACACAGGCGCAGACCCTTGGCATCGTGCTGCTGACCCTGACCCTTTGGGGCACCGCCGTCGTGCCGGGCTATCTGGCCAGCATGATCTTCTTTTCAGCGGTGATCGTGCTGCATCTGGCCCCAGCAGAAATGGTCTTTGCCGGTTTTGGCTCCACCGCTGTCTGGCTGATCGTGTCGGGCTTCGTGATCGGGGCCGCGATCTCGGTCTCGGGACTGGGGCAGCGGCTGGCCGATCTGATCGCGCCGATGCTGACCGGCAGCTATCCGCGCCTGATCGGTGGGTTGATGCTGGTCTCGATGCTGCTCGGGTTCCTGATGCCCTCCTCGGTGGGGCGCGCGGTGGTGCTGGTGCCCATCGGCATGGCTTTGGCCGATCGCGTGGGCTTTGGCCCCGGATCGAAAGGAAGGATCGGCATCGCCGCCGTGCTGGCCATCGGCTGCAACATGCCCAGCTTCGCGATCCTGCCCTCCAACATTCCCAACATGGTGCTGACCGGCGCGGCAGAGACGATCCATGGCGCGCATTTCGGCTATATGGAATATCTGCTGCTGCACTATCCCGTGCTGGGCATCGCAAAAGGGCTGGCAACCGTGCTGCTGGTGATCTGGCTGTTTCCGGCCAGGATCACCGAAAGCACCGACCATGCCACATCCGATAGCGCCCCGCGCGCCAAGGTCAGTGGTGCGGTGCAGGCGCGGGTCGCCGTGATCCTGCTGGCCACGCTGGCCCTGTGGATGACCGACAGCTTGCATGGCATCAACGCCGCCTGGGTCGGGATGATCGCGGCCTCGCTGCTGCTGATGCCAAAGATCGGGGTGGTGACGCCACCTGCCTTCAAGGCCTCGGTCGATTTCGGGCTGCTGATGTTTGTGGCGGGCGCGCTGGCGCTTGGGACGCTGGTCAATGTCTCAGGCCTAGGGGCGCTGCTGGGGCAGGCACTGGAACAGCTCCTGCCGCTGGACCACGGGGCTGCCGCGCTGAATTTCATGTCCCTGTCGGTCATGTCGACGGTGACCGGCCTGTTCACCACGGTGCCGGGTGTGCCCGCCGTGCTGACACCGATGGCGGGCGATCTGGCGGCACAGACCGGGTTCGACCTGCGGGCCGTGCTGATGACGCAGGTCGTGGGGTTTTCCACGATCCTGTTCCCCTATCAGATCAGCCCGCTGGTGCTGGCGATGCAGCTGTCCGGCGAAAGGCTGGGCCATCTGCTGCGCATCACCCTGCCCTTGGCCGTGGTCACGGTGACCCTGCTGATGCCGCTGGATTACCTGTGGTGGCACCTGCTGGGCTGGGTCTGATCCAGCCCAGCAGGTGCCCCTCAGGCCAATTCCTTGCGGGCCTGCGCCACCAATGCCTGCAGATCCTTCAGCTTCTGGCCACCAAACCGACCATCATTGCCCGCTATGAAATAGGGCGTGCCCGCCAGTTCCATATGATCGGCCAGCATACTGGACTGGGCGATATGTGACAGCACGGCATCCGATTCCATATCGCGTTTCAGCCGTGCCAGATCCAGACCGACATCCTGCGCGGCCACCAGAACCGAGGCCTCTTCCGCCCTGCCCCGGATTGACATCAGGGCCGTATGCATCTGCCAGTATTTGCGCTGCTTCATGGCGGCAAGCGAGGCCTGCGCCGCAAAATACGACCCCTCGCCAAAGATCGGCCATTCTCGGAACACCACCCGCAATTTCGGATCTGCCGCGATCAGCGACCGGATCACCGGCACGGCCTTGCGGCAATAAGGGCAATTGTAATCGAAAAACTCAGTCAGGGTGACATCGCCCGATCCGTTGCCAAGAACCGGCGGCTTTCCCTCGTGCTCCAACGCGCGACGCAGCTCTGCGGGCATCGGCGGATTGCCCTCGGTCGCGCCCGGCACCACGCCCAGCCACAGTGCCCCGGCCGATACCGCCCCCATGGCCATTACCCTGCGCCTGTCGATCCCGCTCATGCCCGCTCTCCGCTGCAACCGCCATTTGCGGCCTTTGTGCGGGCAGGTCGCCCGCCATGCAAGGCCTGCGGGCATGACGCGGCGTCACGGGCCCGTGATGGAACCCGCCCGCCCGCTGCCGTGTTGTCTTCGCGAAACGAACAGCTTTGCCAGTGACAGGAGATCTGAGATGGCTGACCCGAAGACCGAAATGGCAGAAGACCTGCGCGCAGATCTGGAAAAGCAGATCAGCGATCTGAAACGCGAGATGTCGCGCATGGGCAAATCGCTTGCCGCCCGCGCAGGCGATGCCGCTGGCCGCGCCTCGGAAGTATTGGACGATGCCGGTGATGCCGCCAGTGACGCGCTGGAAGTGACCCGCAGCCGCGCCCGCCGCCTTGGCCACCGCGTCAGCCACCAAGCCCATGCCGCCGCGCATCAGATGCGCGAAAACCCCGGCACCACGGCGGTTGTCCTGTCCAGCGTGGCGGTGCTTGGCCTTGTGGCCGGGCTGATCCTGGGCAATGCCGTGGGCGGTGGCAGCCGCGCCTCTTCGCGCTGGCTCTGACCTGACGCACCCCAGGACGGCAATCTTTGTACTGAACAAGGCCCGGGTCCGCGCGACCCGGGCCTTGGCATGTCCATAGGCCTTGCCCTCCATTCCGCAAAGGGGCTTGACTCGATGCCCCGCTGCGGTGAATTGTGTGGAAACGTTTTCACATGAGGGAGGACACTCATGAAAGCCGCACGCTTCAACCGCCTTTTCGGCACTTCCGGCAATTGCTTCGACGTGGCGATCGACCACGGCATGTTCAATGAGAAGACCTTCCTCGGTGGGATCGAGAACATGCACGAGGCGGTGCGCATCGTGGCCGATGCCAGCCCTGATGCGATCCAGCTGCCGCCGGGCACCGCACCGATCCTGCAATCGATCAAGGGCAAGCACCGCCCGGCGCTGGTGCTGCGCACCGATATCGCCAATGTCTATGGCAACCCGCTGCCGCGCAGCCTGTTTTCCGAGGTGATCGACCGCCCGGTGGAACAGGCCGTTGCGCTGGATGCGGCCTGTGTCGTGGTCAACCTGCTGCTGCTGCCCGATCAGCCCGAACTTTATCATGCCTGTGTGCGCAACGTGAACGGGCTGAAGCGCGAATGCGAACGCTATGGGATGCCGCTGATGGTGGAACCCCTTGTGATGCAGGACAATTCCAAGGGCGGCTATATGGTGAACGGCGATATCGACCTGATCCTGCCGTTGGTGCGGCAAGCGGTCGAACTGGGTGCCGATATCATCAAGGCCGATCCTTGCGACAATGTGCAGGATTATCACCGCGTGATCGAGATCGCGCAGGATATTCCGGTTCTGGTGCGCGGCGGCGGCAAGGTCTCGGATCGTGAGATCCTGGAACGCACGGCCGAGCTGATGAAGCAGGGCGCGCGCGGCATCGTCTATGGCCGCAATGTGATCCACAACGCAAATCCCGCGGGCATTACCCGCGCGCTGATGGCCGTGGTGCATGAAAATGCCAGCGCCGATGCCGCCATGGCGCATCTGGCCTGATCGCGAAGGGGGGGGATCATGGCAGGCAAGATCATCCGCTTCGGCATCATCGGCTGCGGGCTGATGGGGCGGGAACTGGCCAGCGCCGCCGCGCGCTGGCTGCATCTGAGCGACGCGAAGGCCCGGCCCGAGATCGTGGCGGTCTGCGACACCAATCCGGGCCTGATGGACTGGTTCGCCACCCATCTGCCCAGCGTGCGCCAGACCACCACCGATTATCGTGAGCTGCTGGCCAATCCCGAGGTCGACGCCGTCTATTGCGCAGTGCCGCATGTCCTTCATGCCGAGATCTATCCGCAGATCCTTGCCGCCGGGAAACACCTGTTCGGCGAGAAGCCCTTCGGGATGGATGCCGGGCAGAATGCGGTGATCGATGCGGCGGTAAAGGCGCATCCGGATGTTCTGGTGCGCTGCTCCTCCGAGATGCCGTTCTATCCCGGCGCGCAGCGGGTGATCGATTTCGTGCGCCAGGGCCATATCGGTGAGGTGCTGGAGGTCGAGGCCGCCTTCCTGCATTCCTCCGACATCAACCCTGACAAGCCGATCAACTGGAAACGCATGATCGGCGTGAATGGCGAATATGGCTGCATGGGCGATCTGGGGATGCATGTGCTGCATGTGCCGCTGCGCCTTGGCTGGCGCCCCGAAAGCGTCAGCGCCAGCCTTGTGAAACGGGTGACCACCCGCCCCGATGGCAAGGGCAACCGCGTCCCCTGCGAGACATGGGACAATGCGACCATCACCGGCACCGTGCCCGCCGCAGGCGGGGATTTCCCGCTGGTGCTGAAAACCTGGCGGATCGCGCCTGGCGAAAGCAATACCTGGTCGATCCGGGTGCTGGGCATGAAGGGTTCGGCCTTCTTCACCACCAAATCGCCGCGGCAATGGCAGTTCATGCGCTATGAGGCGGGCGGGCCGCAATGCTGGCAGGTGGAGGATCTGGGCTATCAATCCGTCTTCCCGACCATCACCGGCGGTATCTTTGAATTTGGCTTTACCGATGCGATCCAGCAAATGTGGGCCGCCTTCATCGATGAGCTTGAGGGCGGCACTGCCAATGGCTTCCATTGCGCCACGCCGCAGGAAGCGGCTGACCATCACGCCGTGCTGACCGCCGCCCTTGAGGCGGGCAAGACCGGGCAAGTGGTGCCCGTGGCCTATGGGCCGCGCGCATGAAACGGTCAGAGATCAACGCGGCTCTGATCCGGGCCGAGGCCATGCTGGCGCAATACCAGTGGCACCTGCCCGACTGGGCCGCATGGGGGCCCGCAGATCACGCGCGGGAGCCCGACCTTGCCGCCTTTCTGCGCGCGCGCCAGCTTGGATGGGACGTGACCGATTTCGGTCTGGGCGATTTCGCGGCGCAGGGTCTGGTGCTGTTTTGCGCCCGCAATGGCGCGCAGGGCGATCCGACCTCCCTGCCCTATGCCGAAAAGCTGCTATTCGTGCGTGAGGCCCAGGTCACGCCCTTCCATGCCCACAAGGTCAAACTGGAAGACATCATCGTGCGCGGCGGCGGCAATTTGATGGTTGCCTTCTCGCCCGAGGGGGCTTTTGACGAAAGCCCGGTTCTGGTCGATGGCCGCGCGGTTGCGGCTTTTGACGGCCCGATCCGGTTGCGCCCGGGGCAAGGCATCACCATCCCGCGTGGGATGCAGCACAGCTTCTGGGGCGAACCCGGCGCGGGCGATGTCTTTGTGGCCGAAGTCAGCCAATGCAATGACGACCTGACCGACAACTTCTTCCGCGATCCGGTCGGGCGTTTCACCGCCATCGAGGAAGACGCAGCCCCCCATCGTCTGCTCTGGAATGAAGACCCGTCGGGGGGCGGGTTGACGTGACGGGGTCGATGCTGAAGGGAGGCGGCATCGTCTGCGCCGGAAACTGGATCGTCGATATCGTCCATACGCTGGACCGCTGGCCCGCGAAAAGCGACCTTGTCCATATTCTGGACGAGGTTGAAGGCGTCGGCGGCGGGGCGGCCAATGTCGTGCTGGATCTGGCCGCGTTTGGCACCGGCCTGCCGCTGTTTGCGACCGGGTTGATCGGGCAGGACCGCCATGCGGGCACTGTCCGGCGCGCCTGTGCAACCGGGGGTGTGGCCGATACCTGGCTGATCGACAGCGATGCGGTGGCCACCGCCCATACCCATGTGATGAACCTGCCCGGCGACAGCCGGACCTTCCTCTATCATGGCGGGGCGAATGACCATCTGACCTCTGACATGATCCCGGTCGAGGATCTGGCGGCACAGGGTGCCCGGCTGTTCTATCTGGGCTATCTGAACCTGCTGGCCCGCCTTGATGCTATTGGCCCTGACGGGCGCACCGGCGCCGCGCATCTGCTGGCGCGTGCCCGGGCTGCAGGGCTGGTCACCTGTGTCGATCTGGTCTCGTCCGACGGGCCGGGCTTCCGCCCCACGGTGGAGGCGACGCTGGCCGAGATCGATTACCTGTTCCTGAATGAAGTGGAGGCCGCGCGCGCCACCGGCCTGACCATTGCAGGCCCTGATGACCTGCCGGGGCTTGAGGCCGCTGGCCGCGCCCTGCTGGCGGCGGGCGTGGCCCGCGCGGTGATCCTGCATTCGCCCGCCATGGCGCTATGGCTACCCAAGGATGGCGCGGCGATCCGCCAAGCGCCCGATCCTGTGGCGCCCGCCGATATCGTCAGCCCCGTGGGCGCGGGCGATGCGTTCTGCGCCGGCGTGCTGCTTGGCATCCATGACGGCTGGACGCCGCTGGATGCGCTGACGCTGGGCCATCGCGCGGCGGCGGCCTCGCTCCGTTCACCCACGGCCACCGGCGGCATCCCGCCGCTTTCACATCTGATGCCCGATATCCCCGTAAGGCCATAGGGAGTGGCCGCAGCGGAGGGGAGACCGCGAAGACCAAACACACGTCCATCATGGGAGGAGACCATAATGACCACGAAACGCACGCTTCTGAAGGGCACGATTGCGGCCCTTGCCCTCGGCCTCGCGCTGCCTGCCTTTGCGCAGGACAAGCCGGTGATCGCCAGCATCGTCTTCCAGGGCGATTCCTTCATGAAATCGCTGCAACAAGGTATCCGCGACGGGGCCGAGGCGGGCGGCGCCGAGGTGCTGGAGATCAATATCGACGGCGATCAGGCCAAAGAGACCGAGGCGATCGACACCTATATCGCCCGCAAGGTAAATGCGATCGTGATCGCGCCGCTTTCGGCCTCCAACTCCGCCGGGGCACTGAAACGCGCGAAAGATGCGGGCATCACCATTGTTGCCCTGAACGGCGGGCTGGACGACAAATCCATCGCGGCCGCGACCTTCTCAACCTCCAACACCGATCTCGGCAAGACTTCGGGCGAGGCGGCCGCGAAGTTCATCACCGAACGCCTTGGCGGCACGGCCAGCATCGGCATCCTCGGCTTTTCATCGCTGCTGCCGGAACAAAGCGGCCAGCGCACCGGCGGTTTCAAGGAGGCCGCCGCGGTCGGCAACACGGTTGAGGTGGTGACGGAACAGGATGCATGGCTGCCCGAAAAGGCCGTCACGGTCGCGACCGACATCATGACTGCAAACCCCGGCATCAACGTGATCTTCGCCGCCAATGAAGGCGGCACGATCGGCGCGATGCAGGCGGTGCGCAATGCGGGCAAGGCGGGCCAGGTCTTTGTCTTCGGCATCGACGGGTCCGAGCAGCTGGCCAAGGGCCTGATGGCGGGCGACGACGTGCTGCAGGCCGTCACCGCGCAATCGCCGCGCGAGATGGGCAAGATGGGTGCTGAAGCCGCGCTGAAAGTCCTGAAGGGCGAGACGGTCGAGGCGGAAACCGTTGTGCCGACCCTGCCGCTGAACCGCGCCGATCCCGCCGGGATCGAGGCTTTTGTGGCCTCGCTGAAATAAGCGCGACCCGCCGCCCGGATGTGCAACGACACCTCCGGGCGGCCTTTCTGACAAGATCAAGGGGGGCACAGGTGGCCGCAATAGATCTGCGTTTGCAGGGGCTGACGCGCCATTACGGCGCGGTGCGCGCGCTGGACGATTTCAGCCATGTCTTCACCGGCGGTCAGGTCCATGCGCTGATCGGCAAGAACGGTTCTGGCAAAAGCACCTTCATCAAGATGATCTCGGGTGCCACGCCCCCAAGCCGCGGCACGATCTGGCTGGGCGACCGGCCGGTCAGCTTACGCAGCCCGCAAGAGGCGCTGCAAGCCGGCATCGTCACCGTCCATCAGGAACTGAGCCTTGTCCCCGGCCTGTCGGTGGCCGAAAACATCTTTCTGGGCCGCCTGCCCAAACGCGGCGGGTTGATCGACTGGTCCGCCCTGCACAGCCGGGCAAGCGCCCTGCTGCAGGAGATGGGTGCCGCAGAGATTGACCCGCATCAGCCGGTTGAAACCCTGTCGGTCGGTCGGCAACAGGTGGTGGAAATCGTCAAGGCCTCCAGTCTTGATCCGCGCATCCTGCTGCTGGACGAACCGACTTCGGCCCTGGCCAGCCATGAGGTGGAGCAGTTGTTCGGGCTGGTGCGCAAGCTGAAGGCGCGCGGCGTCACCATCATCTATATCTCGCATCGTCTGGCCGAACTGCCGCAGATCGCCGATACGGTGACCGCGCTGCGCGACGGCATCCATGCGGGATCGCTGCCCATAGCCGAGGCCACGCCGCCGCGCATCCTTGACATGATGTTCGGCGATCTGCCGCCGCTGGATCGCCCCGACCACAGCCCCGGTCTTGAGCCGCTGCTGGAGGTGCGCAATCTGCGCCTTGCGCCCTGGATCGAGGATGTCAGTTTCACCCTGCACAAAGGCGAGGTTCTGGGCATCGCCGGGATGCTGGGATCGGGACGGACCGAGATCCTGCACACGATCTTTGGCGCGCGGGCGCAGGATGCGGGCCATATCCTGCTGGACGGGCGCGAGATCGGCACCCTGTCGCTGCCCGCGCGCAAGGAAGCGGGCCTGGCCTATGCGTCCGAGGATCGCAAACAAGCCGGGCTGGTCCTCGATCACGCGATCCATACCAATCTGGTTACCGCCCCCCTGCGCCGCATCGCGCAGCGCGGGCTGACATGGATGGGGCTGGAACGCCCGCATGTCGACCGCCAGATCGCCGATCTGCAAATCAAGGTATCGGACGCGCGGCTGCCGGTTTCGTCGCTGTCAGGCGGCAACCAGCAAAAGGTCGTGGTGGGCAACTGGTTGAACACCGCGCCGCGTGTGCTGCTGCTGGACGAGCCGGGGCGCGGTGTCGATGTGCAGGCCAAGCGCCAGATCTACCAGATCATCTGGGATCAGGCGGCGCGTGGCCTCTCGTCCATCGTTGTCTCGACCGAGCTTGAAGACCTTGCTGAATGCTGTGACCGGGTTCTGGTGCTGCGCGACGGGCGCATCACCGCCGAATTCGCCGGGACCGGCCTCGATCCCAAATCGCTTTACGCCGCCACCATGGCGCAACCTGAAGGGACACGCGCATGACCGCCCGCCCCACACCAGAGTCTGGATCCAATGCGGCGGCCCTGCCCGCCCTGCTGCGGCGTCATTCGATGCTGATCATCCTGATCGCCTTCTACATTCTTGTGGCCTTTACCGGGCGCGGCTTCCTGAGCATCGACAACCAGTTGAACATCCTGCGCACCGTGGCGGTGCCGGGGATGATCGCCTTCGGCATGACGCTGGTCATCATCGTGGGCGAGATCGACCTGTCGGTGGGATCGATGGTGGCCGTCTCGGCCTGTATCACCGCCTGGATGGTGCGCTTGTTGTCGGGTGGCGCGATGGAGCCTTCGGTTCTGGTGGTGATGGCTGCCATGGTGATCGCTCTTGGCTTTGCCGCGCTGATCGGCATGTTCAACGGCTTTTTGCGCCGCCGTATTGGCGTTCCGACCTTCATCTCGTCGCTGGCGATGATGGCGACGCTGGCGGGGGTTGCGAACCTGATCACCGGCGGCTCACCCATCGAAAGTTTCCCGTCCTGGTATTACATCATCGGCAGCGGGCGGTTCCTGGGTGTGCCGGTGCCGGTCTATCTGCTGGGGCTGGCCTTTGCCTTCACCTTCATCCTGACCAATTACACCGCCCTTGGCCGCGAGATTTACGCCGTCGGCGGCAATATCGAGGCCGCGCGCCTGTCAGGCATCAATGTCTGGCGCACCAAGACAATCTGCCTTGTCATCACCTGCGTCTTCGCGGCCATTGGCGGCATCGTCTACTCCTCACTGATCAATTCCGGCAATTCCTCCATCGCGCGCGGGCTGGAGCTGGAGGTGATCTCGGCCTGTATCATTGGCGGCGTCAGCCTGTTTGGTGGCAAGGGCTCGATCTGGGGCGCCTTCATCGGGGTGCTGTTTCTGGGCGTGCTGCTGAACGCGATGACGCTTTGGGGCTTCAACCCCTATGCGCAGCAGGTGGTGAAGGGGGCGCTGATCCTTGGCGCGGTCTTCGTGAACTTCGCGATCGAGCGGCGATGAGCGTGCCGCGCCTGACATGGAACGGCGGCGAGGCGGGGTTGCAACCCTTGGGCGCGATGATCGACGGGCTGCGCCTGCGTCTGCCGGACGGACGGATGGTCACGCCGCTGGCCACAGCCCCTTGGGCGGATGATCCCGCCCTGCCCGGCATCATGCGGCGGCTGCGGGGCGAATGGCCCTGTGTGCCCTTCGGATCCGAGGATCTGGTGCCGCTGCCCGCCCGCTGGCCGCAGCCCTCGGGCGCAGCAGTCGCGCCGCACGGGCATGGATCGAACCATGACTGGGTGGTGACGCAAGACGGCAGCGGCCTGCACGCAGTCATCGACTATCCCGATACCGCCCCCATCCATAGGCTGGAACGGTTGTTACAGCCAGATGGGGCGGGTGTCGTGATGACGCTGCGGGTCACCCCACGCCGTGATTGCTGCCTGCCCATTGCGCTGCATCCGGTGCTGCGCCTGCCCGACACGGCCGGCGCGGCCCGGCTGGATGTCGGGCAACACAAAGCGGTCTGGTCCCACCCGCAGATGCCCCCCGCCGATCCCTGCCCGCTGGCCCCCGACCATGTCTCGCCCGCGTTGACGCAGATGCGGCGCGCGGATGGCGGCGCGATCGACCTGACCCGCCTGCCACTGGAAGAGGCCGCAGAATGCCGCGTGCTGATCCCCGATGCAGAGGGCCATGCCAGCCTGTCGCATCTGCAAGAGGACTGGAAGGTCACGCTGGATTGGGACAGGGCCGATTTCCCCGGCCTCATGCTTTGGGTCAGCAATCGGGGCCGCGCCCATGCGCCATGGAACAGCCGCCATCTGGCGCTTGGGGTGGAGCCCTGCCGCGCCGCCTTTGATCTGGGCCAGACGGTCTCGGCCGCAGTCAACCCGCTGGCGGATGTGATGCCGACGGTGCAGACCTTCCATGCGGGGCAGGTCTGGGAAAGCCGTTACCGGATCGGGGTCGCGCCGCTGACGGATTGAGTCGTGCCGCGCAGCACGAAGCGCAGGCCAAGTTCCTCGGACGCGGTCTCGGCGGCTTCGTCCCCTGCGATCAGCGCCAGCAATTCCGCCACAGCCTGACGCCCGATGGCGCGGATCGGCTGCGCTACGGTGGTCAGTTGCGGCACAACGAAGCGCGCGGCGGGCAGATCGTCAAAGCCGGTCACCGACACATCGCCCGGCACCCGCATCCCGCGCGCAGTGGCGGCATGGATCGCACCGATGGCCGCGATATCAGTGGTGCCCAGAATGGCGGTCGGACGGTGGCCTTCGGCGAACAGCCCCGCCATCAGATCGCGACAGGCCTCGAATGTGTGGGTCTCGCCAAGCGCGGTGCACAGCGGCGCAAGCCCCGCCGCCGCCAGTGCCGCCCGCGCCCCGGCCATACGTTCCTGAATGGGCCAGCTATGCCCCGGCGCGCCGATCAGCGCGAAATCACGATGACCAAGCGCCAGCAGATGCTCCACCGTCATGCGCAGGCCCAGCCGGTGATCGGCATGGACGACATGGGGCGTCACATCCGGCAAGGGCCGGTCGATGGCCACGATGGGGATCCCCGCATCGCGCAACCGTCGGAACGCCCCTGCCTCTTGCGTCACGCTGACCGCCAGCACCCCGTCCACCCGCTGCGCGAGCAGCGCCGAGACATAATGCGCCTCGCGCTCCGGGTCTTCGGCGGTGGAGCAGATCATCGCGGTATAGCCGCGCGCAAACAGCGCCTGTTCCACCTCATGCGCCAGAATGCCGAAGAAATGCAGATCCAGCGCCGGCAGGACCAGTGCGATCATCCGGCTTTCCTGCGTGCGCATCTGCCGGGCACCTGCATTGGGCTGAAAGCCGGTTTCGCGCACCGCCGCCTCGACCCGCGCGCGCATCTCCGCAGAGACATAGCCCGAATTGTTCAGCACCCGCGACACCGTGGCGATCGACGTGCCCGAAAGCCGCGCAATATCCCGGATGCCTGCCATTCCATCCCTGCCCTGAGATTTGGGTGTTCCCGAAACGGGCCTATCCAGTCGCCTGCCGCATTTCAAGGGCAAGTCGGACGGGCGCGGATCCACCACCCATGCCAAACCCGCTCCGACCGGCACGCAAATGCAGACCATATCCCCCAAATGCGGTATGCTGAACCGGCATTCCCAGCATAGCCTGACGCAAATCAGCGGCAGGCCACCCGGCTTGGCCGGCTCAGTCATGGCACGGAGACCAGAATGGCGCGCAATCCCGATGGCAACAACAACGGCACAAATGGTGCCGACCTGCTCTGGGGCACCGCCCTGGTGCTGGGCGATGGCAACTATGACAATTACGGCGACATCGACACCGCCAATTGGCAAGGCGCATTGCGCGGCTATGGCGGCAATGACACGATCTTTGGCGACATCTACCACGACGGCGATGATGCCACCGAAGGCGACCAGATCTATGGCGGCGACGGCGATGACAAGATTTACGGCGATACCGGCACCGACGAGCCGAACTGGCAGACCAGCAGCAATGGCGGCAGCGACGGCCTTTATGGCGGCAATGGCAATGACAGCATCTATGGCCAGGCCGGGCATGACGGCCTGAACGGCGATGCGGGCAATGATCTTTTGGTCGGCGGGCTGGGTGCCGATTACCTCTATGGCGGCATCGGCGATGACACGCTCTGGGGCGGGCTGGAGGGCGGGCAGGCCCTGACCGAAGGTGACTACCTCTACGGCGGCGCAGGCAATGACAGGATGTATGGCACGGCCGGCAATAACGGCCTTTACGGGGACGGGGGGAATGACTCGCTCTATGGCGGGCTCGGCAATGACCGCATGGATGGCGGCGATGGTGCCGACATGCTGCAGGGCGGCGATGGCGATGACTACATGCTGGGCAATGCCGTCGGTTCGACCACTGGCGACGGTGCCGATACGATGTCGGGCGATAATGGCAACGACCAGATGTTTGGCGGCAATGGCAATGACCGCCTGATGGGTGGCGCGGGCAATGACACGCTGGATGGCGGCGATGGCGACGATAACCTGAATGGCGGTGACGGGGCCGACGTCTTCCGCTGCAGCGCAGGCAATGACACCTATGTCATCGGCGCGGGCGACAGCTTCCAGTTCGAATATTACGATACGGGCAGAGACCTGATCTTGGCCACGGTCAGCCATACGCTGGGCCAGTATCACGAGAACCTGTGGCTGGGGGGCTCGGCGGTGCTGCGCGGCATCGGCAATGACGGCAACAACATGGTCTATGGCAATGATGCCGCCAATGTCCTGAAGGGCATGGGGGGCGATGACCGAATGCTGGGCGAAGGCGGCAATGACACCGTCGATGGCGGCGCGGGCAATGACTTCATCAATGGCGGCGGCGGCAATGACCGGCTGCTTGGCGGGGCCGGACACGACACGATGGATGGCGGCGGCAGCGCGGACCTGCTTTATGGCGGCCTTGGCGATGACAGCATCGGCGGCGGCGTTGGCAATGACCTGCTGCAAGGCGGTTCCGGCAAGGATACGCTGCTTGGCGGCACCGGGGCCGATACTCTGATCGGCGGCGGAGGGCGCGACGTGCTGACCGGCGGTGACGGGCGCGACAGCTTCCAGTTCATCAGCAAACCGCTGACCAAGAACGCCGTGACCATCACCGATTTCACCCAAGGCGAGGATCGCTTTGCGCTGGACCGCGATGTGATGGCAGGTCTTGGCGGCGGCAGCAAACTTTCCCCTGACAAATTCAAGGTGATCGGCACCGGGCGCAGCGTCGATGCCAGTGACCGCATCATCTATGACCATGACAGCGGCAAGCTGTTCTACGATTCCAATGGCTCGGCTGCGGGCGGGCGCAATCTTCTGGCAGTTCTGGATGATGGGCTGAACCTGACTGCGGGCATGTTCAGCATCATCTGACCTGGCCCGAAGTCTTCACACTGACATGCAAAACAGCCCCGGCCTGTCTGGCCGGGGCTGTTTCTGTTCCGCCTGCGGGCTGCTTACCAGCGGTGGCGCAGCGTCGCCTTCACTTCGCGGGCGTCGCCGTAGAACACGGCGCTGTTGGTAAAGTTGTAGGAAGACACATAATCCTTGTCGAAAAGATTGGTCACATTCAGCGCAAGTTCGGTGTTCTCTGCCACTTGATAGCTGGCCATCGCGTCCACCACGACATTGGACCCGATCCGCACCGTATTGCCATCATCCGAGAAGCGCGCGCCAAGGTAACGCGCGCCCAGACCCAGCTTCAGACCCGACAGCGCGCCCTGGTCAAAGCTGTAATCGGCCCAGACCGAAGCCAGGCTTTTCGGCGTCAGCAACGGGCGATTGCCGGGGTTGTCGCCATTCACGACCTTCGCATCCCAATAGGAATAGGCGAAGTTCAGGTTCACCCGATCATTGAGCGCCATGCGGCCCTCAAGCTCCAGCCCCCTCACATCAACCTGCCCGATCTGCCAATAGGCGGGCACGCCGCCAATGGTGGCAAAGCGCGGCACATTGCTCTGGCTGAGATCGAAATAAGCAAGGCTGATCAGCGCATCCGAACCCGCCGGGCGATACTTCACACCGGCCTCGTATTGGCGGCCTTGCTGCGGCTTGGGGGCCTCGGGCATATAGGGCACATATCCCGCGCCAAGGGCATCGAAGGATTCAGAATAGTTGCCGTAGAAGGCCAGATCCTCGGTCGCCTTGTAGGTCAGACCAAAGCGTTTGGTGAAGGCCGATTGCGTATTGTCGCCGGTGCCATCCTCGGTGCGCACGCGGTCATGGCGCCCGCCAAGCGTCACGATCCATTGATCGGCAAAAGTCAGCTCTTCCTGCACATAGATGCCGGTCGCCTGCTGGGTCATATCCAGCACCGACCCGGTGGTCGCAAGATTGATGCAGGCGGTGCCGCAATAGACCGGATTGTTCGGATCGATCGCGCCCGCCGTGCCGGTAAAGCTGGTCTCCAGCAGATCGTCATCGGTATAGTCGACGCCCATCAGCGTGCGGCTTTCGACATCGCCGAAGGTGGTGGAATATTCCAGCTGGTTGTCGACGGCAAAGCGCGTGATCTCGCCATTCATGCGATAGGCATAGCGCCCGGTCGGCGAATTGCTGTCCAGATAGGCCTGCTCATACAGCATGGTGATATTGGACCAGCGCAGGTTCTGGCGCAGGGTCAGCCCGTTGTCGAAGGCATGGCTGAATTCATAGCCCACGCTTTTTTCAACCCGGTCCATATCGGCCAGCGACGGCTCCCCAAAGAAGGTGTCATGCGACGCGGTGGAGCCGACGGGGATGCCATTGCCGGTATTGCCATCCGTGTCATAGTAATTCGCCAGCAACGTGAGCGAGGTGGCGTCGGTGGGCTTCCAGGTCAGGCCCGCCGCCAGATAGCCGCGATCATCCTCCAGATAGCGCGAGCCATCGGTCGAATCCTGTTCCTTGCCGGTCAGCCGCCAGGTCAGGGTGCCGTCGACATCCAGCACACCGCCCAGATCAAAGCCGACCTCGCCATGATCCTTGCCAACGGTGGTATAGACCTCGCCGAAGGGCTCGCCCTGCGGGCGCTTGGTCATCACATTCACCAGACCACCCGGCCCGTTCAGCCCGAACAGGGTGGAGGTGGAACCTTTCAGCACCTCGATGCGCTGCACCGAATAGGGCTCGATCCGGCCGCCGGTGAAGTTGAAGCTGCGCAACGGCAGTCCGTCACGATAGGTGCCGGTGCCAGATTGCAGGAAACCGCGGATGCGGTAGAAATCATAACGGTTGTCCGAGCCGTATTCGTCGACCGACACCGATGACGTGTAGGACAGCGCTTCATGCAGGCTGTCGGGCGCGCGGGTCTGCATCTCGACCGCGGTCACGACCGAAACCTGCGCCGGAATGTCGATCACCTCATTGACCGTTTTCGACCCGGTGGCACTGTAACCCGCCACGATGGAACTGTCGGCATCCACGACCGAGCCGCCATGCAGCCAGACGGTGCTGAGTTCGACCGCCCCTTCGTCACTGACAATCTCCTGTGCTTGGGCGGTGCCCGCCAGCAGCAGCGCCGCGCTGGACAAAAGCAGCGCCATTGCGGGCCGCGCAAGGCGGCGGTTGAGCGGGGTCATGCCCCGGCGGGGCGCAAGATGTGATGCCATAGGGCAACTCCTGTTCATGGGCTGGCTGGCATCACGGGCGGAAGCTGGCTGCGGGACGTAGGGTGGACGCGCGGTCAGCCGCTGCGCGGATGCCAACAGCCAATGCCGCCCGCCCGCGACAGCGTGGCACAGAACGGCAGGCAGGATCGACACGGCAGCGGGACAGGCCCGGCTCCGGGATGAGGCACCGCCGCACCGCAGATCGCGCCCCACTGCCTGACCACGCGGGAACCGGGCTTGCGAAGGGTCCGACGGGCCTGCAAGGCACGATGGCTTGGGCGCGGAGATTATGTCACAGGGGCGTGACAGTCTTGACGCATCCTGTTGCCAATTGTCCCAGACACCGGAAATCGACACCGTTGACCAAGCCTATTGTGCCAAAACATTGCGGCGCCAGGCCGCAGGCGTCTGGCCGGTATGCTGGCGAAAGACCCGCGTCAGATGCGCCTGATCGGCAAAGCCGAGACTGTCGGCGATCCGGCTCAAGGTCTCCGAGCTTTGGCTCAGCGCCTGTTGCGCCCGCGCGATGCGAAGCCGCGCTTGCCAGACCTGCGGGGTTTCGGCATTGGTCTGTTTGAAGACATGCGAAAACCAGCTTTCGGACAGGCCGCATTGTTCCGCCAGTTCGGCATTCGACAATCGGCGATGCAGATTGTCCTGCACAAAGCCTTGCAGTCGCTTCATCTGCGCAGGCGTTAGCCCGCCCTGCTGCGGCGCGGGCTCGGTGATGTCCATCATACCCGTAATGATCGCGCGGGCCAGACTTTCTGCATAAAGATCATGGCGTCGCACCGCGCCCAGCTCATCCGCCATCAGCCGCGCCAGGGTGTCGACAGCCGGGGCATCCTCCAGCACGACCGGCGTGCGGATCGCAGTCAGCGCGGCAGAGCTGCCCAGACGGGGCGCAAGCAGGCCCTGCAGCATCCGAGCATCCAGATGCAGGTCAAGATGCTGAAACTGATGGGCGCTGGTGAAGTGCGACCATATCGGCATCCCGGCAGGCATGTAGAAGGCCCGTCCCATCGGGCGGCAATTCTGCCCGAGCGCCTCTTGCCGGTCAGCCATGCGGATCGCGCCGCCAACATCATTGAGAAAGATCACGATGCGCGGATCGGGTGCCAGATAATAGCCCCCCGCCCCGATGGATCCCTCGGCCTGCCAATGGTCTGCAACCATGCCGTCCAGCATCCGAAAATGCAGCGGTGCGCGCACGCGGATCCCGGTGGTAAAGCTGGTCATGCTGTGGCGGAACGTCATCCGGGCCGGACCTGCGCGCGAGGAAAGCAAGGGCAAATCGGGATCACGCGGTGAGGCATCCCGATTTTCAGAGTGAAATACTATGAATTGCGCTCTGCGCAAGGGCAGCCACCGCAATGGGCGGCGACTGCGGCGCATGTGCAACGCAACTGCCCGACGGCACTGCCCTGCGACAGACCGTTCCGCCCGACTTGCGGCCCCGTTCCCTTCCCGATAGGTCTTGGGGATCCCCAAGGTTGTGGCCGCGCCAGCGCGTCACCGTGACGGGCAAACCGGACTGACCCGCGTCAGCCGAAATGGTGCAGGCCAATGACAGAGACTATCGATTTTGACCGGGCGCTTGCGTCCTTTCGTCCCGTTACCGCGTCCCCGATCGAGGGTCGCGAATATGACGCGCGACTGGCGGCATTGCAGGCCGCGATGCGCAAGGCAGGTGTGGGCGCGGTTTGGCTGGATGCGGCCTCGTCGCTGGCCTATTTCTGCGGCCATGCCCTTGGCCTGTCGGAACGTATTCATGGCGCGCTGATCCCTGCGCAGGGCGAGGTTGTCCATGTCAGCCCGGCCTTCGAGGAACCGAAGCTGCGCACCCTGCTGCGCCGCCCCGGTCGGATCGCCACCTGGGAAGAAGACGAGGACCCTTATGCATTGATCGCATCTGAGACCCGTGCGCAGGCCGGGCCCAATGCCTTGCTGGCGCTGGATCCGGCAACGCCCTGGCTATTTGCCGCGCCGCTTTCCGATGCGATGGGGGGCAAGGTCTGCCCAGCAAAACCATTGATTTCGGGGCTGCGTCAGGTGAAATCCGCGGCCGAGATCGCGATCATCCAGACCGCGATGACCGCCAGTTGGCAGGTGCAGCGCGCGGTCTGGCGCGGGTTGCGCGCCGGGGTGTCCACCCTTGAGACCTGTGCCTTCATCGATGCCGCGCATGTGGCCCTTGGGATGCAGCCGCTGTTTTCCGCAGCGCAATTTGGCGAGGCAACCGCCTATCCGCATGGGGTGCCGCATCCGCAGGTGCTGCAACAGGGCGACATGGTGCTGATCGATCTGGGTGCAACCCTGCATGGCTACCGATCCGACATCACGCGCAGCTATGTCTTCGGCACCCCCACCCCGCGCCAACGCGCATTGTGGGAACACGAGCGCGCGGCCCATGCGGCGGCCTTTGCCGCTGCCCGCATCGGTGCCCCCTGCGAGGATGTGGACTGCGCCGCCCGCGACAGCCTGACCGCCGCAGGATTTGGCCCGGGCTACAAGGTGCCGGGGCTGCCGCATCGCACCGGGCACGGGCTTGGCCTCGACATTCACGAAGATCCTTTCATCGTGAAGGGCAACAAGACCCCGCTGGCCCCGGGCATGTGCTTTTCCATCGAGCCCATGCTTTGCGTCTATGGCGAATGCGGAATCCGTCTGGAAGATATCGTTTATATGGGCGCGCAGGGGCCGCATTGGTTCTGCCCGCCTTCGACATCCCTTGACCAACCCTTCGCGGAAGAAGAGGCTCTGGCGGCAAAGGTTTGATTGCCACATGTGACCTGACGTCATGCCTCGCGATGCCTCTTCATGCGCGGACGACAGCCGCATAAGAATTAGACCATCCGGTCGAAACTGGTGTATGCACTATTTATACAAAAACCGGACGCAATGATTCCGGGGCCAAACAAAATCTTCAACAGTGAGCGAAAGGACATCGACATGAAACTCCTCACCCGCAGCCTGATCGCCGCATCGGCCCTGGCCCTTTCGGCGGCAGCGCCCGCGATGGCCAAGACGTTTATCTATTGCTCTGAGGCCTCTCCGGAGGGATTTGATCCTGCGCCTTATACGGCTGGTGGGACGTTTGATGCGTCAGCGCATCCG
>NZ_WCHR01000051.1 GCF_008973825.1 Gemmobacter serpentinus
CGACACCATCGCCCGCATCCCCGACTACAAGATCACAAAGGTCGACGACCTGCTGCCATGGCGCTGGAACAGATAGCGGTCAGACCGGACGCTTACCCAAAGATGAGTTCCCCCGCGCTTTCAAACTGACCGGCAAAGCCGTTGGCTGGAGCGCGGATTCCATCACGAAGTGGATCCAGAACCGGGAACGGGCATAATGGACGCGATGCGGCTGGTCCGCCTTTTCCACCGCTGCCCGCTTGGTACCTTGAGCAAAGGCGAGCTGCACGAGATCCGCATCGAGAGCGTGACCATCGGCCCGCTGCGCTATCTCACCGCCAAGATTTGGGCGCGCGACACCTCGGGGAGCTATAAAAAGGTCAAGATCGTCGCGATTTCCTTCCAACACGACCTGCCGCAGCTGATGAACTTGCTCGTCCGGAAACCGGGGATGTACTGATGTACCGCCTTTATAGCCATCTCCTTCGCCTGACCCAGCTTATCTCGGAGGGCGCCGCGCAGGTCATCGTTGTTATGATCCTCCCGGTGTGACATGGGGCGCGACAAGAAGAATGAGGCACGGATGGGGGCGTTTGTCCCCCTCCTGTTGAAAACGATGGAGAGCCCGGCGTGGCTCTCCTTGACCACCAAAGCTAAAGCTCTCTACCCCCTCCTCGTCGGACGATCCGGAAAACATCGCGAGAAAAATGGTGCTTTCTTCCTATCAGTTCGCGAGGCAGCGGAATACCTCAACCTCGACAAGAACACCGCCGGGAAAGCCATGCAGGAATTGCAGGCCAAAGGCTTCTTGATTGCCGAGAAAGTTGGGGTGCTTGGAGTGGAAGGTGTCGGGAGGGCGACCGTATGGCGGCTGACGGAGTTCGCCAGCGGCAAAGGGAAACCAGCGACGCGCGAGTTCGACCGTTGGTCCGAGGGCAATGACTTCCTCGTTCAAATGGGGCGAGGGGCCGGGAAAAAGCCTGTCTGAATGGTTCATCTCAACGTATGGATCATTCAGACGTTTGAACCGCGTATTCTCGCAATGTCGACGCCTCCTGTATGAATAACTCATACGTTCAGCATGATTTCCACCAGCTGCCTGTATGAATTTTTCATACACTCTTAGATCTGCCACTGGGAGGGTACCATCAATACGCACCTGCCACCCGATGCTGCTTGCGTGGGCGCATCTACGGCGGCAATCAGCCTGATGGCAAATATGATGCCGCCCAGGGCATGCTCACCGGCACTGCCACGCGGATCAAGCGCTTTCATATCTCAAAGCCATTGCAAGAGATGATGTGATGGACCCGCCCAGCAGGCCGCCATGAGCCTGCCGGGACACCGGCGCGGCCATCATCCCACAGACCATCAGCCCCCCCCCGCCGCTGGAGAATGACCCTCAAGGACGCGCTCAGCCCTCATGTTCTACCGCCGCGCTTGGTGAAAGGTGGATGAGGATCAGGATATAGGGCCATCATATCGGCAGGCGCATTCTCAGCGAATATCGTGGCCAATCTCGGAGGTTTCGACGCTCACCTCGCCCAAAGCTTCTTCGCCAAAATGTAGGTCATATCGTGCATTTCGGATGTGCTGGCGTCGTATCGGCGCATCATTATCACACAAACTATATGATTTAACTTCAATGCCTTGCATGCAGATCTCGTAACGAGAAATGCTACGTCTCGAAATCTTTGCAGAGGCAGCACAATTTTTTTTTGCATCACTCCATATGAGCGATGATCATCATAATGAGGTCATGCCCGGTTGCCGCATCTCGACTATCCTCATCCCCGCCTATTTGCGGCAGAGATAGGTGAAGAAATTGTTGAAGGCCTCATTCGGTGCCGGGACATAGATGATACGGTCCTCCTCCGGCAGATCTGGCATCTGGAGGACCCTTGCCGACCAGCTTGCGGTGCTCGTGCCGCCCAGGATGTAGAGATAGTCCTCGGCACAGATCGCGGCCATTTCCAGCGTCATACCGACGGAGCCCTGCGCGGTTTGGCCGCCATAGCGCATCTGCGCCACGGGCAGGTTGTCGCGCATATGCAGCGATTGCATGTCGATCTCGCTGTTCAGCGTGCCGCCCAGAGAAACCCAGTCTTGCCCGGCGGCCGGGCCGGAAAAAGTCATGGCTGCAAGAGTAAAGGCAACGGAACCCGTCATGGCGAATTTCATGTCATGTCTCATATTGGGGTTAAAGCGAGATGCCATGGCGCGCCGCAACCTCGCGGACGCAGGCCTTCAGCGGCTCGGGCTGGCCGGTGAAAATCCGGCAGCGATAGTTCATGTCTTGCCGGAATGCCTCATAGGCCTCACGGCTCAAACCATGATCATCGGCCATGCGCTGCGCGCGTTCTTCCCGCACCACATAATCCTGACTGTTCAAGCGATAGGCACCCAGTTCTGCCTCGGTCAGGACCCGCATCTCCGCCGGATCGGTGCTGAACATGTCTTCGACCAGACGGGTTGGAATGTTCATCTCTGCCAGATAGGCTTCCACATCCGCCTTCACGCCCTGCAAGGCCGCGCCCACCTCTGCGACCGCGATGCGCGAGAAATAGGGGCGATGAATGCCGACCGTCCCCTCCACCACCTTGTCGATGCCTGCCGCCAGCACGAACACGCAGGCGCTGTCGCATTGGCCGCGTGGCAAGACCATGCTGTCAAATTCAAGGCTGCGCATCAGGCGGCCGATGGCCAGAGCGGCATCCACATCGCCGCCTGCGGAATTGAGCTGCATCTGTCGTCTGCCCGCCAGGGCGGCCGTTTCCATCTGCCCTTGCAGCGCATGCAAATCGGCGGCCGTGATCTCTCCTGTCAGCCGGGCCGCAAAGAGCGACCCCAGCGGACTGTCGGCCGCATAGGCGAAGGTGATCTCGGCCCGGGCTGGCTGCGCAAGCGTCAACGCAGCGGCGAGAATGGATTGTGTGAGCCATGTGGAAAGGGGGCGTGCCATGTGCGCTGCCTGCAAAGGGTGGGATGTGAAAGGCGTATGATCAGAAGCCGGAATGAGGTTACCGACACAAATACATACTATAGTTGATAATTCCAGCCCCTGCGACACGCGATCTTGCCGCGCATGGATATGCGCAAACTCGTCGGTCGAAATTTCTCACGCCTGCGCCACGCCAAGGGCCTCACGCAAGAAGAGGTCGAGGCGCGGTCGGGCTTCAGCCAACAATATCTGAGCGGCCTGGAGCGCGGTCAGCGTAACCCGACCATCATCACGCTCTATGAACTGGCACAGGCCATCGGCGTCAGCCATACCGAGCTGGTCGCACCCGACGAGTGAGTCACAGCCTGACGACTGTCGCGCATCGCGGGGTTAAGCTGCAAACGACGCTTCAACCTCAAGCTGATTTTCATTCCAGTAGAAGACACCACCCAGAAAGCCGTAGAAGTGGACATTGGATTATTCCCACAAATTCAGCAGTATAAATCGCGAGCAGAACCAATAGGTTTATACCATGAGATTTTACGCTGATGCGCCATCTATACCCGATGTCCTCTTAGCACGCTGTGATGCCGGGCGTGTTGTATTCTTGTGTGGCGCAGGGGTTTCAAAACCGTCGGGAATGCCGGACTTTGTAGGACTCACTCGGCATGTCATCGAGTTTTTCACACCACCGGAGAACTCCCGGATCATGGCGGCCTTCCAGCCCTGGCTGGACGACCCTTTTGGACCGAACATCCCGCTCGATCAAATCTTTAACCTTCTGCACCAAGAGTACGGCAGAGACGAGGTTAATGCACTGGTCAGCGAAAGACTGCGCGCCCCGCCATTGGACGGTGTTTCTGGGCGTGAACACGCTCTGATTAAACGGATTTCAACGAATCCAAGCGGCGTTCCACAGATCGTAACCACGAACTTCGACCTGATGTTCGAGACCGGAGAAGGTGGCGACAAACTGGCAAGGCATGTGCCTCCAGGCTTCCCTGATCTGGCTCTCGGAACAACGATAGAGGGGATCACTTATCTCCATGGACGTTTGGCCGCGCCTGGCTCGGACCATCATCCCTACGTGCTGAGTAGTGCAGACTTCGGTCGCGCCTATCTGTCTGAAGGGTGGGCTACAAACTTCATTCGGAGCCTCCTAACCCGATACACCGTGGTGCTTGTCGGCTACCAAGCTGAAGACCCTCCGATCAAATACCTCCTCCAGGGCCTGAACCATGATGGGCAGTTTGACAGATCTCGACTCTATGCGTTCGACCGGGGCCTACCGGAGGAGATCGAAGCCAAATGGCGTGATCGAGGCGTGACAGCAATAGCCTACACCGACCACGCTGATCTGTGGAAGACTATGGAGGCCTGGGCGGATCGCGTCGACGATCCTCGGCGATGGCGATCTTCGGTTATTGCGTCCAGCCTGGGGGACCCCAAGGCGATGTCGGCCCATGAGCGTGGGCAAGTCGCCCACGTTCTCCGTACTGTGCAGGGGGCCAAGTTGTTTGCGTTGGCCGATCCGCCCCCCCATCCCGAATGGGTGTGTGTGATCGATGGAAATCTGCGATCAGCCCGACAGAGCAAAGGCTACGGTCAAGAAGCCGAAACGTTCGATCCGATAGCAGCCTACGGGCTCGACGATGATCTCGACCACATCTCGGAAGATGAGCAGAGGCAAGGTGTCAGCAATGATAATCTTCTCGTCTTACGTGATGGGGACGACAACCCACCTGATGGCCATCGTCTCGCTGGGCGACAAATCGAAGGGTACGAAGCGACCCCAATCCGCCTTAGTCACTTAATCACTTGGATCGGCAAGGTGATCGACAGCCCCGTTCTGGCTTGGTGGGCAATTCGGCAAAACGGCCTGCATCCTCGGCTGCTACAACAGATCGAATGGCAGCTGGACCACCTAGAAAACCTTCACGGGCGGGCGCGCCACATTTGGAACTTAGTCCTTGAGCACCACCGAGATCCCCGGAACCGCCAATGGGATGGCGGCTGGTTTGACCTGAAGAAGAGGATTGCCAAAGAAGGATGGACGGCCAGCGTTCTTCGCGACTTCCGACGCGTGGCTACTCCGAGGGTTAAGATAAGATCACCCTTCGGCTTGGGGCAATCGAAGCCCCCGTCGATGCGGTGGGATGAGATTCACCTCAGCGACCTCGGTGAGTTTGAGGTCAAATTCCTTGAACGGCACGACGTTAATATTGAAGTGCCCGACGATGTCTTGCCGCAGATGTTCGCAATATTGGAGGAGCAGCTAACCCACGCGTCGGGCTTACTGGCGGACATCGAGACAACCTACTTCCGAACCCCAACCTGCTATCCGGATCGCGCGATCGATGGCCGAGAACATGTCACCAAGGCCGCCGAGGTCATGAAATGGTTCGTCGAGCTGTTTGATCGCATGTCGCAAACACTGCCCGACCTAGCGCGAGCCCATGCGACTATCTGGCCGGAGACGGATCGGTTTTTCTTTCGGAAGCTCAAGCTATATGCATATAGCAAGAAGAATATCTTCGAAGCTGACCAAGCTGCCAAGGCTGTTCTATCCCTCGATCAATCGGCTTTCTGGGACATATACGCCGTTCGAGAGTTGCTTTTTTTGCTGGTTGACCGTTGGGCGGAGTTTTCGCACGAGAGCCAGAACGGGTTAATTGATCGAATCTTGGATGGGCCGGAAGCACTTCCCCATTGGTCCGATGAAGAGTTTCCCAAACTTCGGGACGAGTTCGCAGCCCGATATGCTCGTTACCTACAACTAGAGGGCTGTGCCTTTGCCGTTGATCGCAGCGAACGCCTTGATGCGTAAGCGGCGTCTGAACCCCACGTTGCGTGGCTGACGCGCTGCTGCGAAGTCCTTTTCATCGGCTGATGGGGAGTGCGTTTCGCAATGTGTGCCAA
>NZ_WCHR01000052.1 GCF_008973825.1 Gemmobacter serpentinus
CCCGCCAAGCGCAAAGAAATTGGCCTGCCCCCCAAGGGTCTCGGGCGCAAGCCCCAGCACCTCGCCCCAGATCCCGGCAACCCCCGCCGCAACCCCCGAAAGCACCTCACCCCCGCCCAGATCCCCATGATCCACAGCAGGCAGACCACGACGATCAACCTTCCCGTTCGACGTCAATGGAAGACGCGGAAGGCTGATGAAGGCCGAGGGGATCATGTAATCGGGCAGCACGGCTGCCAGATCGCGGCGCAGATCCTCGGGCGACAATGCAGCCTCTGTTGCGCTGACCACATAGGCCACCAATTGCCGCACGCCCGGATGATCGTGACGCAGCATCACGCAGGCTTCGGCAATCCGGGGCAGGGCGCGCAGGGCGGCCTCGATCTCACCGGGTTCGACGCGAATGCCGCGGACCTTGATCTGGTCATCCTCGCGGCCGCGATATTCCAGCACGCCATCGGGCCGCCAGCGCGCGACATCGCCGGTGCGATAAAGGCGGGCACCCGGGGTTTTGCCGAACGGATCAGGCAGGAACCGGTCCGCTGTCGCGCCCGGTTGCCGGTGATAGCCGCGGGCCGGGGGCAGGCCACCGATATGCAAGGCCCCCCAGACCCCGATCGGGGCAGGTGCATCAGCGCCATCCAGCACATAGGCGCGGCTTTGCCAGACGGGGCGGCCAATCGGGGGCCGGTCGGGCCAATCCGCAGCCATTGCCACCGGCAACGCCTGTTCCGTGACCACATGGGTTTCCGAAGGGCCATATTGGTTGAACAGATCCGCCCCGTTCAGCAGCGCCAGCAGCGCCGCGCGATGTTCGCCAGTGACCAGCGCCTCGCCCGCGCTAATGATCTGGCAGGGCGGGGCATCCTTGGCGGGACCCAGCAACAGCCATTGCTGCAGCACTGCATTGGGCAGGAACATGCGGCGGACATCGTGCTGCGCCACATAGTCGCGCAACGCATTCAGATCGCGGTTCAGGCCCGGAGGGATCAGCACAAGGCATTGACCGTCGCAGAGCGTCGAGAAGATCTCCTGGAAGGAGACGTCGAAGTTCAGCGAGGCGAATTGCAGCACCGGCCCCGGCGCAGGCTGGGTGCTGCATTGCCAATGGATCAGGCTTTCCAGCGCGGCACGGGTCAGGGTCACGCCCTTGGGTGTGCCGGTGGAGCCGGAGGTATAGATCAGATAGCCACAGGCCAGCGGCTCGGTCCGAGCAGCAGGCGGCTGCGCCATCGTATCGATGCGATCCAGCGTGAGGACCGGACGACTAAACTCCGCCATCTGCGCGGCAAGGCCGGGCGTGGCAAGGATCAGCGCCGGCTCCGCATCGGCGATCATATGCGCCAGCCGCTGTTTCGGATAATCCGGGTCCAGCGGCAGATAGCCGCCCCCCGCCTTCAGCACGGCCAACAAGGCCACGATCATGGCAAAAGATCGTTCTGCCGCGATGCCGATTACCGTATCGGGACCCACGCCTTGCGCCAGAAGGTGATGCGCCAGCGCATTGGCCCGCGCCTCCAGCACCGCAAAGCTGAGCTGATCATCGCCCAGCCTGAGGGCAATTTCGGTCGGACGGGCGGCTGCATGGGCAGAGATGCGGGCAACAATGCCCGGCGCATCCTGCGGCATGACATCGCCGGTGGTGTTGAAGCCTTCCAGAACCTTTTTGCGTTCCTCGGCATCGAGCAGCGGCAGGGTGGCAAGCTTTTCCGTGGGGGCTGCCACGATGGCCGCCAGCAGCACCTGGAAGTGGCGCAGCATCCGTGCGATGGTATCGGCATCGAACAGATCGCTGGCATATTCCAGATTGCCCTCGATCCCCTCTGCCACTTCCTGCAAGGCCAGCGTCAGATCGAATTTGGCGCTGGTGCCCGCGACCGGCAGCGGCGTGATGGCCAGATCCTGCAGGGCAAGCCTGCCCGCTGGCGCGTTTTGCAAGACCAGCATGACCTGGAACAGCGGCGCATGGCTCAGGTGGCGTTCCGGTTGCAGCAATTCGACCAGATGCTCAAACGGCACATCCTGATGACCATATGCGGCCAGCGCCGTCTCGCGGCATTGATCCAGCAGGTCAAGGAAGCGCGCCTCGGGGTCGATGCGGTTGCGCAGGGTCAGGGTATTGGCAAAGAAGCCGATCAACGGTTCCAGCTCGGCGCGGTTGCGGTTGGCAACGGGGGTGCCGATCAGAATGTCGGTCTCGCCGCTATAGCGATGCAAAAGCACGGAAAACGCCGCCTGCATCACCATGAACAGGGTGGCGCCTTGCGCCTGTGCCAGTTGCCGCAAGGCGGAAGTCAGATCAGCGTCCAGGGTGAAATCTATCGCCGCGCCACGATGGCTTTGCACCGCCGGGCGCGGCCGGTCGGTGGGCAGGGCCAGAAGGGTGGGCGCCTCGGCCAACTGGTTTTGCCAGTAATGGATCTGGCGTTGCAGCCGGTCACCCGCCAGCCAGTCACGCTGCCACAGCGCGAAATCCGGATACTGGATCGCCAAAGGCGGCAGCGGATCGGGCTGGCCGTGACGCGCGGCGGCATAGGCGGTGGCGATCTCGTCCACCAGCAGACCGACGGACCAGCCATCGGCGATGATATGGTGCAGCACCAGAACCAGCACATGATCCTGCGGCCCCTGCCGCAGCAGCCGTGCCCGCAGCAACGGACCTTGCGCCAGATCGAAGGGGCGTGTGGCCTCGGCCTGACACAAGGCTTCGGTCTCGGCGCGGATGGCCTCGGGCGGCAGTTGCGCCAGATCGATCAGCGGCAGATCGAAATCGGCGGGGGCCGCGATCTCCATCACCGGCTGATGGTCTAGCAGGCGGATCACGCCGCGCAGCACATCATGGCGCGCGAGAACCGCCCCAAAGGCCCGGGTCAGCGCGTCGGCATCCAGCGGCCCGGACAGATGCAGCGCCGCCGGGATGTTGTAATGGGCGCGGTCGGGGTCCAGCCGATCAAGGAACCACAGCCGTTGCTGCGCGAAGGACAAGGGCAAGGGGCCCGCGTGATCGCGTTTCGGGATGGCGGTCCGGTGCGGCGCGGTTTCGGCCTGCGCGGCCGCGATGACCGGGGCAAGTCCGCCCACTGTCGGATATTCGAACAATGCCCGCAGCGGCAGATCGATGGCAAAGCGGCTGCGGATTTTTGACACGACCTGCGTGGCCAGCAGCGAATGCCCGCCAAGTGCGAAGAAATTCTCGTCATCCCCGAAGGTGTCCGGGGCGAGCCCCAGCACCTCGCCCCAGATCGCAGCAAGCTGTGCGGTCTGCGCATCGCGGGGGCCCGTTGTGCGGGTCAGCCGTTCGGGGGCTGGCAGCGCACGCCGGTCGATCTTGCCATTGGCGGTCAGCGGGAATTCTGCCAGCACCAGAATGCGCCAGGGCAGCATATAGGCCGGCAGCCGGGCGCGCAGCGCGTCTTGCAGCGCGGTTTCCTCGACCGGGCCGGTGACATAGGCCAGAAGTCGCGGCTCCGCCCCGGGGCTGAGCGTGACCAGCGCCGCCTCTGCCCCGGCTTCACGCAGGGCTGCGGCGATTTCGGCGGGTTCGATCCGGAACCCGCGCAGCTTGATCTGGTCGTCCACGCGGCCAAGATAGCTGATTGTGCCATCGGCCTGCATCCGACCCAGATCGCCACTGCGATAGATCCGCGCCTGTGCGGGGCCGAAGGGGTCGGCGATGAAGCGTTCGGCGGTCAGATCGGGGCGGTTGAGATATCCCTTGGCCAGACCATGGCCGCCGATGAAGATCTCGGCCGGCACCCCGGGCGGCACCGGCTCCAGCCGGTCATCCAATAGGCGCAGCACCGCGCCAGAGATCGCCCTTCCGATGGGCGGGTCGGCCTGCGCCGGGCCATGCGGCACCTCTTGCGCGGTGGCGATGATCGTGGCTTCGGTCGGACCATAGGTGTTCAGCAGGCGGATGCCTGCCGTATCAGACCGGGCGGACCAGTCGCTGACCTGTTTTGCGGTCAGGGCCTCGCCCCCCAACACCACCAGGCGCAGGCTGGGTGGCATTCCCGTGCTGGCCTGCGCCCAATGCTGCCAGAACTGCGTCGGAAGATCGACCACCGTGATGGCATGGCGTTGCAGCAGGGCGTCAAATTCCTGCCCCGCATCCAGAAACGCTTCGGGCCGCGCGATCAGCGTGGCCCCGGCCATCAGGCTGGGCAGAATTTCCTCGACCGCCGTGTCAAAGCCGGTCGCCGCGAATTGCAGCACCCGGTCTGCGGGGGTCAGCCCGCAGAGCGTGATGTGATGGGCCGCATGGTTCATCACCGCCAGATGCGGCACCACCACGCCCTTGGGCCAGCCGGTAGTGCCGGAGGTATAAAGAATATAGGCCGTGTCTTCGGGGCTGACCCCCGGCAAGGCATAGGCGGGCGCGGGATCAAAGGCGTCCAGCAACAGCGTCGCCGTGCCGCCATGCAGGGTCGCGTGGTGATCCAGATCGCTGATGATCAGCGCGGGCCGGGCGTTTTGCAGGATGAAATCACGCCGCGCCTCGGGTGCCTGAAGATCCAGCGGCAGCCAGGCGGCCCCCGCCTTCATCACCGCGACCATGGCCGTCACCAATCCGGCACCGCGTCCAAGCCACAGCCCGACCACGTCACCCCGACCGATGCCGCGCTGCACCAGCGCGCGCGCCAATGCGTCAGAGTGCCGATCCAGATCACCATAGCTCAGCCCGTCAATAGCGGGGTGATCGCCATCGCGCGCAACCTGTGCGGCAAAGGCGTCAAGGAACCGCGGCAGGCCTTCGGGTGCGACGGCAGGACCGGCGGCCAGCGCGGCGAGGCCCGCAGCCTCTGCCTCGGGCATCAGGCGCAGCGATTGCAGGGCCGCGCGCGGCGCGCGCACGATTTCGGACAGCAGATGCCCGAACTGCGCCGCCATCTGCGCCATGGTCTGCGGGGTGAACAGATCGGTCGCATATTCCAGACAACCTTCCAGCCGGCCGTTCTTTTCAGTCAGGCGCAGCGTCAGGTCAAACTTGGACACCTGGCTTTCCACCACCAGCGGCGAGGTTTTCAACCCCGACGCATCCAGATCATCCATCGGCGTGTTCTGCAGCACGAAAGCCACCTGAACCAAGGGCGAATGGCTCAGATGCCGCTCGGGCTTCAGGTGGTCGACCAAATATTCAAACGGCAGATCCTGATGGGCATAGGCATCCAGCAAACGGTGACGCACCGCGCGCAGGAAATCGTCGAACGAAGCATCGGGGTCGACATCATTGCGCAGGACCAGCGTGTTGACGAAGAAGCCGATCAGCCCCTCGATCTCGGCGCGGTTGCGGTTGGCGATATAGGTGCCAACGCAGATATCGCGCTGGCGGGCATAGCGCGACAGCAGCACGTTGAACGCGGCCAGCAGCACCATATAGAGCGTGCTTTGATGGCGGGCTCCAAGCGCATAAAGTTCGGCCACCAGCCGTTCCGGGATCACCAGATCCAGTGTGGCACCCTGATAGCTTTGCGCCGCCGGGCGCGGGAAATCTGTGGGCAGCGCCAGCAGCGGCGGCGCATCCTGCAACTGATCCGACCAGAAGGCCAATTGCTCTTGCAAGGTGCGACCTTGCAGCCATTGGCGCTGCCAGGCGGCAAAATCGACATACTGGATGGCCAAAGGCGGCAACGGATCGGGCTGACCGGCGGCAAGCGCCCGGTAGATCGCCACGAATTCGGTGACCAGCACCCCCATGGACCAGCCATCCGACAGGATGTGGTGCATGTTGAACAGGATCACATGATCCTCAGGTGCCAGCCGCAGAAGGGTGGCGCGCAGGGGCGGGGCCACCTCCAGATCAAAGGCGGTGCGGGCATCGGCCAGGGCCAGACGCCGGGCCTCGACCATCGCCTCGGATGGGGGCAGATGCGACAGGTCGATCAGCGGGATCTGCAGACGGAAATCCGGCTCGATGATCTGGGTCGGGCGCGCTTCACGCGTGATGAAACGGGTGCGCAGGATGTCATGGCGCGCCACGATCCGGTTCAGCGCCGCCTCCATCGCGGCGATATCCAGCGGCCCTTCCAGACGGGTGGGGGCCGGGATGTTGTAGAACGGATTACCGGGTTCCAGCTGATCCAGGAACCACAGCCGCTTTTGCGAGAAGGACAGGTCCAGCTCGCCCTGGCGGTCCGTGGGCTGGATCGCTGTCATCACGGTGCCGGCCTGACTGGCGACCAGCGTATCGACCAGGGGCGCAAGTTCCGCGATGCTGGGCTGATCGAACAGGATCGCGCGCAGCGGCACATCGACGCCAAAGCGCGCCCGAATCTTGGAAATGGCTTGTGTCGCCAGCAGCGAATGCCCGCCAAGCGCAAAGAAACTGTCATCGGCGCCGACCCGGTCCAGCCCCAGCAACTGTGCCCAGATTGCGGCCAGGGCCTGTTGCGTCTCGCCCTCGGGCGGGGTGAAGGCGTCATCCGACCGGCTCATGTCGGGCAGGGGCAGGGCGCGGCGGTTCACCTTGCCGTTCAGCGTGACCGGCAGCGCATCCATCCAGACGAAATGCGCGGGCACCATGTAATCGGGCAGGCTGTCCAGCAATGCCTGACGCAAGGCATCGCTGTCGCGCGGGCCATCCCCGGCCACCAGATAGGCCACCAGCCTGCGGTCATTGGCAATATCATCGCGGGCAATCACCAGAGCATCGCGCAGACCGGGCTGCGCGCGCAGCCGGGCCTCGATCTCGCCCAGTTCGATGCGGAACCCCCGGATCTTCACCTGATCGTCGATCCGGCCCAGATATTCGATGCTGCCATCGGGCAGGAACCGTGCCAGATCGCCCGACCGATACAGCCGTGCCCCGGGCGCGCCAAAGGGATCGGGGATAAAGGCCTGCGCCGTCAGATCGGGACGATGGACATAGCCGCGTGCCAGTTGCACCCCGGCCAGCATCAGTTCGCCCGCGACCCCCACCGGCACCGGATTGAAGGCCGCATCCAGAATATACATCCGGCAATTGGCAAGCGGCCGCCCGATCGGCACCGAAAGCAGCCCCGCATCGGCCCGGCAATCCCAGCTGGAGATTTCAACGCTGGCCTCGGTCGGGCCATACATATTGCGCAACTGCACATCCGGCAGCAGCGCCATGAAGCGATCCTGCAAGGCCAGGGGCAGCGCCTGCCCCGAACACAGCACCTGCCGCAGCGAGCGAGCCCCGGCCAGATCGGCCAGATTAAGGAAAAATTCCAGCATCGGGGGCACGAAATGCATCGTGGTGATGCGTTGATCGCGGATCAGCTCGGCCATATAGGCCACATCCTGATGTCCGCCGGGCTTGGCCATCACCAAGGCCGCGCCCGAGATCAGGGGCCAGAACAGCTCCCAGACCGAGACGTCAAAGCTGTAGGGGGTCTTTTGCATCACCCGCTCGTCCGGGGTGACACCAAAGGCATGGGTCATCCAGAGCAGCCGGTTCGCCACCCCGCCATGCGGCACCGCGACGCCTTTGGGCCGCCCGGTGGAGCCGGATGTATAGATCACATAAGCCAGATTCTGCAGGCCGATCCGACAGGGCAGATTGCTGTCCTCCGCCGGCAGGCGCTCAGCATCGCGGTCCAGCAACAGGATCGGGCAATCCAGCGGTGGCAGGTGGTCCTGCAAGGCCGCCACGGTCAGCACCGCAGAGACCCGGGCATCTTCGGCCATGAAGGCCAGGCGGTCGGCGGGCAAGGCCGGGTCCAGCGGCACATAGGCCGCGCCGGCCTTATGAATGCCGATCAGCCCCACCATCATCTCGAACGAGCGTTCGATGCACAGGCCCACCGTGCAATCGGGGCCGATGCCCATGGCCAGAAGGCCTCGCGCCAGACGATTGGCGCGGGCGTTCAGCTCGGCAAAGCTCAGCCGTTCATCGCCGCAAATGATGCAATCGGCATCGGGATTGCGCGCAACCTGCGCCTCGAACATCTGGGGCAGGGGGGCAAGGTCGGGGAAGGCAAGGCCGGTATCATTCCAGACCTCGATCTGCTGTGCGTGCTCGGCCGCGCCAATCATCGGTGCCGCCAGCACATCCTGTTCGGGCTGTGCCATCTGCGCTAGGCAGCGGCCATAGGTATCGGCCATCCGCGCGATGGTGGCCGGGTCGAACAGATCGGCGGCATAGTCAATCTGCGCCTCGATCCCGCCCGCCACGGGCCGCAGCGCCAGCGTCATGTCGAATTCAGACCGCACGATCCGGGGCGGCACCGGACGTGCCTTGACGTTCAGGAAGGGCGGTTGCGCGGCCTCGACCCCGTCCAGTCGCAGCAAGACCTGAAACAGCGGTGACTGGTTCAACCGCCGCTCCGGCTGCACCGCCTCAACCACCAGATCGAAGGGCAGGGCACCATGATCCTGCGCGCCCTTCAGCGCGGCTGCAAATTGCGCGCGCAGATCGGCAATGGTCATGCCGGTCTGAACCTGAACCCGCAGCACCGCCAGATTGCCAAGCGGGCCAACAAGGGTATCCGCCCCCTCCTGCTCGCGCTGCGGCAGCTCGATCCCGATACACAGATCGGACTGGCCGCTGAGCCGGTGCAGCATCAGCGCATAGGCGGCCCCAAGATCCAGATCATCCGCCGACTGCGACACGAACCATTCGTGCCGCGCGCCGCGATGGGTCTGCACCGGCGGGCGCATATGATCCATCGGCAGGGCCAACGCCTGCGGTGCATCGGCCAGCCTGTCTTGCCACCAAGCGGTCTGTCCCGCCTGCACGGCGCCCTGCATCCAACCCTCGTGCCAGCGCACCAGTGCCGCATGTTGCAACCCCGGCGCGGGCAAGGGCGAGGCAAAGCCCTCGGCATAGGCGGTATAAAGCGCCGCCAGTTCCCGCATCAGAAGGGGGACAGAATGGTCATCGGCGATGATCGCATGTATCGCCAAGACCAGAAGGTGGGTGTCCTCATCCTCGGAGATGAGACCAAGCCGGAACAATGGCCCCGTCATCAGATCAAAGGGCGCATCGGCCAGGGCCTGCGCCTGCAGATCCATATCCTGCAGATTTTGCGCGGTCTGCTGCACGGGCTCCACCGGGGTGAGCGGCATCAGCCAGGCCGTGGGCACCCCGTCTTCAATGGCAAAGCGATAGCGCAAGACCTCGTGCCGCCGGGCCAGCTCGGTGGCGGCCCGTGCCAGGACCTCGGGCCGGATCTCGCCATCCAGCGCCAGAATCCGGCGCCGGTTGTAAAGGGGATCGCCCGGCGCGAACTGGTCCAGATAGAAGGCCCGCGCCTGCCCCTTGGAGATCGGCATCGCCTGCGCGGCCATTCCGGCGGCTGCGACATGCGCGGCCTTCTCGGACCGTGCGCGGGTGATTTCCTGCGCCAGCTGCGCGATGGTCGGGTTTTCAAACAGCGCCCGCAGCGAGACATCGACATCAAGGCGCTGATGCAGCGCCGAAATCACCTGCGTCGCCAGCAGGGAATTGCCGCTCAGTTCCATGAAGTTGTCATGGATCGAGACGCGCTCCATCCCCAGCAGCTCTGACCATAGCGCAGCCAGCGCGGCTTCCGTCTCATCGCGCGGCGCGGTGAAATCGGATTGCGCCACCTGCCCCTGGCTTTCCCAGGACCACAGCGGCGCGAATGCGCCGCGCGCCAGCAGATCGGCGCACCGATACCGCTGGATCTTGCCGCTGGTGGTGCGCGGCAGATCGCCGGTGCGCAGCAAGACAATTGCGCCCAGCTCGGCAATGTCATGGCGTTCCAGCAGAAGGCTGCGCAGATGTTCGGCCAGCCCTTCGGTCACCAGATCGCGTTTGCCCAGAACTTCCTGCAGGATCACCAGCTGGGTCTGCCCGTCGCGTTCGCGGGCGATGACCGCACAGCCCGAAGCGCGGAAGGCCGGATGCGCCGCCTCGACATCCGGTTCGATATCCTGCGGAAAGACATTGCGCCCGGCCAGCGTGATCAATTCACGCAGGCGCCCGGCGATGAACAGCTCACCCCCGTCGACAAAGCCCAGATCGCCGCTGCGCAGATAGCCGCCCTGCCCATCGACCACCTGCCCGAAGACACGGGCGCTATCCTGCGGTTTGCCCCAATAGCCTTGCGCGACAGACCCGCTGCACAGCCAGATCTCGCCGGTTTCGCCCGGTGGCAGGGCTTGCCCTTCGGGGCCCACGATCACCACATCCGAAGCGGTGCCATGGCTGACCAGCGCACCACGATGCTGCAGGATGTCCTCGCGGCCGTCCTCCGCCCCCGTCATCATGCGCGGCATCTGTCCGGGCTGGCGGTTTTGCAGGGCACTGACCAGAAGCGTCGCCTCGGCCAGCCCATAGGCGGGGGTGAATGCCCCGGGGTCAAACCCCTGCCCGGCAAATGCCTGTGCAAAGGCCCCCAGCGTTTCGGCGCGCACGCGTTCGGCACCGTTGATCGCGACCCGCAGGCAAGACAGATCGAGCCCTGCCTTCTGCGCCTCCTCGATCCGGGTGGCGCACAGCTCCCAGGCAAAGTTCGGCGCGCCGGTGACGGTGCCGCGGAAATCGCTGATCGCCCGCAGCCAGCGTTCGGGCCGGGTCAGGAAGGCCAGCGGCGTCAGATGCACCGCCTGCGCGCCGACAAACAGGCTCGACAGAATGCCGCCGATCAGGCCGAAATCGTGATGCGGCGGCAGCCAGGACACGATGACATCCTCGGCCACCAGACCAAAGGCCGCCTGACAGCGCGCCAGATTGTCCAGCGCATTGGCATGGCTGACCATCACCCCCTTGGGATCGCCGGTGGATCCAGAGGTATATTGCAAAAACAGCAGATCCTCGGCCCGTGTCGCCGGGCGCTGCCATTGTGCCGCGTCTTCGGCTGCCGCATCGGTCAGCATGGGCAGTTCGGCCAGTGGTCCGGCAAAAGCCGCCATCCGTTCGGCCAGTGCGGGCGAGGTCAGGATCAGCCGCGCCCCGGCATCCCGCGCGATGAGGTCCAGACGCGGCAGACCCTTCACCGAACTTGGCGAAACGGCTGGCACCGCCACCACCCCGGCAAAGACCGCAGCGATAAAGGCCAGAACATAATCCTGCCCCGGCGCATGGACGATCAGCACCCGATCGCCGGGCTGGGTCTGCTGCTGGATGCGCCCGGCCAGGGCTCGGGCCTTCTGGCCCAGCTCGGCATAGCTCAGATCCTGTCGGCTGTCGCCTTGCAGAAAGGTGAAGGCCGGTTTCGCACAGTGCGCAACCTGCTGTTCAAGCAGGTCGAGATAGGTATCCATAGCCATCGGCCGCTGCCCCAACTAGATGAATTGGTAAAGTCAGGCCGGGATGCCGGCCTGGCAGGATGTTGGACTATTGGGCCGCGGCTCTTTTGGCTTTTCGCGTCTCGACCCTTTTTCGGATTTCGTTCACATCTGTTACGGGTGTTGCTGCGAAGAGTTGTCGGGTATAGGGGTGCTGTGGGTTGGCGAAGAGGTCATCGCGG
>NZ_WCHR01000006.1 GCF_008973825.1 Gemmobacter serpentinus
GAAACGCGCCCCTCGCAGCCTTCAACACCATGTTTTATATAGGAAATATAATGGTCAGGACAGCGAAATCAGCGCCTTACTTGGGAAATGTGGGATCGCATGTGTTAAGTTCATCAATTTTGATAATGGCTTCTTCCTTGCCCCTAACACTTTCTGTAAATGAAACTGAGCAAGGATTCCCCATTAGGGAGATGCCCGAGCTATGTGCTAACGTGATTACTACCTCATTGTGATTTTTTCTCCGCTGATGAGAAACTGCCAAGTTACTGTGGCGCTGTCTCAGTTCACTTAGTGCCCTTTGGCTGCCCCTGCCATTCTTGTGTTCCGCAAGATCGGATAGCGAAAAGTTCAATCCATCGCTTCGGAGCTGAACAGAGTACCCGGATGAAAAAATCTCAAAGTTAGTTGCGCCTCCGTGAGATAGCGAGTTGCGAGCAATTTCTATAACGAAGTTTCTCAGTTCAAGAGATGCCTCCTCTCCCCACAACATTTGTAGACAGCTTTCAATAGTGAACTTTCTAACTGCACTAGCTATTTCTAGGAAGTTAATGCTGCATGATAATTTAGCTAGGCTTTCAGTCCGCAGCTTGGCCTTCGCATCATCTGAATTATATGCTTGCTGAAGCGATGCCTTTCTTTCTGCAATTCTGCGCCAATCCAACAGTGTTTCTGGCGTATAAGTGCATTCATCTGAATCAATCAGTTTTCCATGCGAATAACACATCCAGATGCCATTTTCTATTTTTTTAAGTTGCTTTACATCTTTTGTCCCGACTCTGCGTGCCGAAGGGCCATCACTCGCCGCATATATGTGACAAGCCATACCGGTATTGGCCACGGCTGCATCGCCTTCGGCACTAGGACCAGACGTTTTTTTGGGACAATCCGGGAATGAGCACTGTCCTCCAGCACGCCGTTCGAGGGCAAGTACGGTGCTACGCGTGAAATCGGCTTCTCGTGCCATGAATTTTCCTAGATGTTTGGGTATCAGTTCCATGGCAGCAATCGAACGTCAACTCTCAGGTTTGCCGAAGTCGCTCAGTATTCCTATGACTTAGCCACTCCCCTCGATATCTCGTTTTGTTATGAGTTGTTCGGGGCTTGAATCGGGATCTCATGAATGTTCGAAATCCAACCATAGCTCTTGACCAGGGTGGAACGGCGTACGGTCCTTTTGTACTGTTGCTGTAGAGGTGATGCGGCAGCCTCACAGGCAGTTTTCCGCCCTGCGGGCTCTTTCGGCAGACTATTCGCCACGGCCTTCCTGAACGGCTGCTTCATCAAGATTTCGGCGGCTGCCACGCCGCACTGCCGTCAGTCAGCTTCCCGCCCTTTGTGCCACTAGTCGAGAACATTGGAGCCGGCCGGGTCAGCCAGGATATCCTCTTGCTGCGGAACCTAACTTCAGTGATAATTCTTGTGTATCACTTGTCGCACAAAGCTGTAACACAGCGGGCTGCACTCGCGGAACCGGGATAAGTGATTTCAAGGTCTTACAGCCTGTCTTCCACCCCCTCCATCGGGGATATTTGAAGACAGAAAATAGGGATCCAGCGGTTTATTTTCTGTCTTCATATCCTCGGGGGAGGCCGAAGGCCGTGGGGGGCAGACAGCCCCCCGATGCGGCCAGGGGCGCGGGCACCGGCTGATCTTTGGACGGTGCGTTTCGTCCAAGCCCCGATGTCACCAGGGTTCAGGGCGCGCTGAGCGGCACGACCGAGAGCGACATCTTGCCCGAGCCTTGCGTCAGTTCGCTGGCATGGCCGAGATAGATCAGCGCATTGTTCTTTTCGTCATAGATCCGCGTCACCTTCAGCGATTTCAGGATCAGCGAGCGGCCCTCGCTAAATACTTCCTCGCCATCCTTGCCGCGATCGATGTCGCCAAGCGTGATCGCGCCGGTCTGCGTGCAATCCACGGCCGAATAGCTCGGATCCTCGAACCAATTGCCATTGCTGACACGATCGATCAGCGAGCGGTCGAAATAGGCCAGATGGCAGGTCACGCCTGCGACTTTCGGATCCTGAAAGGCCTCGATCACGATATCATTGCCGACCCAGTCGACACCGACCTGCCCCACCTCTTCGGCGGGGGCCATGGCAGGGGCGGCCAGCAGCGTGGCGATCAGGGCAATGGTCTTTCGCATGGCGCATCCTCTCATCTGGTTGCGTGAAAACGGGTGTTCCTGTGACATCTGGGTCCGGCCCGCCCGTTCTGCAAGCACCGATCAGCGGATGGGGCAGATGGTGAGACGGGCGGGACAGGCCCCGCCGTGCCAAGGTGGATCGATGGACCAATTGGGGTGGGCGGGCGCAGCAGGAAAGGCTTGACGCGACTCGAAACCTGTCATTAATTGAACGTATGTTCATTTCCGTGGGAGGGGAAAATGTTCGCATCACCCATGCGCTTCGATCTGGGCGAGGATATCGGTGCCATGCGCGACATGGTGCATGACTGGGCACAGACCCGGGTGAAACCGATGGCGGCACAGGTGGATCGCGACAATATCTTCCCGGCCGATCTCTGGCGCGAGATGGGGGCGCTTGGCCTTTTGGGCATCACCGTGCCCGAGGAATATGGCGGATCGGGCATGGGCTATCTCGCGCATGTCATTGCGACCGAAGAGATCGCGCGCGCCTCGGCCTCGGTCAGCCTGTCTTATGGCGCGCATTCCAACCTCTGCCTGAACCAGATGAAGCTGAACGGCAATGCGGCGCAAAAGGCCAAGTATCTGCCCAAGCTGGTTTCTGGCGAACATGTCGGGGCGCTTGCGATGAGCGAGCCGGGGGCGGGCTCGGATGTGGTGTCGATGAAGCTGCGGGCCGAAAAGCGCGATGGATATTACGTCCTGAACGGGTCCAAATACTGGATCACCAATGCCCCTGATGCCGATACGCTGATCGTCTATGCCAAGACCGATCCCGAGGCCGGTGCCAAGGGCATCACCGCCTTTATCATTGAGCGCGGCTTCAAGGGCTTTTCGACCAGCGCGCATTTTGACAAGCTGGGGATGCGTGGGTCGAACACCGGCGAGCTGATCTTCGAGAATTGCGAAGTGCCCACCGAGAATGTGCTTGGCACCGAGGGGAAAGGCGTCCGGGTCTTGATGTCGGGCCTTGATTACGAGCGCGTCGTGCTGTCCGGCATTGGCACTGGCATCATGGCCGCCTGTCTGGACGAGGTGATCCCCTATGCGCGCGACCGCCAGCAATTCGGCCAGCCCATCGGGAATTTCCAGCTGATGCAGGGCAAGATCGCCGATATGTATGTCGCGATGAATTCCGCCCGTGCCTATGTCTATGAGGCGGCGCGCGCCTGTGACCGGGGCACGGTGACACGGGCCGATGCGGCGGGCTGCGTGCTTTATGCCAGCGAACAGGCCATGGTGCAGGCGCATCAGGCTGTGCAGGCGCTTGGCGGGGCAGGGTTCCTGAATGACTCGGTGGTCAGTCGGTTGTTCCGCGATGCCAAGCTGATGGAGATCGGCGCAGGCACATCCGAGATCCGCCGGATGCTGATCGGGCGTGAGCTGATGGCCGCGGGCTGAGCCATGCCGGGGCCTGTGACATTCCCGGGGGCCATAGAAAAAGGGTGCGGGCAAGGCCCACACCCTTTCGGATCCGTCACGCGGGACAGCGGGTCAGAATTTGATAATATAGGACACGCCCGCCACCAGCGGGTCGACCTCCACCTTTCCGATCTTCTTGCCGTCCAGCTTCACATCGGCATTGATGTCGATGTAGCGCAGATCCATCCGCAGGGCGCTTTTCTCGGACAGCGCATAATCGACGCCCAGATGCGCGGCGAGGCCCCAGCTATCATCGATCTTCAGATCGCCAAGCGGCGAGCGGTCCTCGAAGAAGGTGGTGTAGTTCAGGCCGATGCCGACAAAGGGGGTCAGCGCGCTCTGATTGGCGAAGTGGTAGTTCAGCGACAGGGTGGGCGGCAGGTGCTTGGTGGTGCCGATCTTCGATCCGCCGATATTGATGTCATGCTTGAAGGGCAGGGCCGCCAACAGCTCGATCCCGAGATTGTCGCGGATGAAATATTCAAAGGTGAAGGTCGGGCGCGCATTGCCATCGATCTCGGTCTTGCCACCGGCCACAATGCCATTGTCGGATTTCGGGCTGACATAGCCAAAGCCAAGGCCAAGGCTCATCTCGCCCGCCGATTGGGCGAAGGCGGGGGCGCTCAGTGCGGCAGAGGCCAGAAGGGCAGTAGCAAGGATTTTCATCGGACTTCTCGCAGGTTGGTCAACAGGGTGTTTGCGGGCCGAGATTGGCGTGATCCGGGGCAGGCGGGCCTTGATGTGGATCAAGGTCAGGTGCCGGGATGCCGCGACATTCTGGCACAGAAGCCTTTGATTGATAAGGATAAGGTGATTTTCAGATATCACCTTTCATCCCTGCCCGTCGGCGCGCGCCACACCCGCCATATCGAAACGACGTCCTTGGCCCGCGCCATATCGAAGGATTGATGCCATGAAACTCACCTCCCGCATCCTCACCGGATCGGACGCATTCAAAGCCAATCGCGCAGCCCATCTGGCGATGCTGGAGACGGTGGCCGAGGCCGCAGGTCTTGCCGCCGCGGGCGGTGGCGAAAAGGCCATGGCGCGGCATGTGGCGCGCGGCAAGATGGCCCCGCGTGACCGGGTGGCGGGGCTGCTTGATCCCGGATCGCCGTTTCTGGAAATCGGTGCCACGGCGGCGCATGGGCTTTATGACGGTGCGGCCCCTTGTGCGGGCGTGATCGCGGGCATTGGCCGGGTGCAGGGCCAGGATGTCATGGTGGTCTGCAATGATGCCACCGTGAAGGGTGGCACCTATTACCCTATGACGGTGAAGAAACACCTGCGCGCGCAGGAGATCGCCGAGGAATGCCATCTGCCTTGCGTCTATCTGGTTGATAGCGGCGGCGCGAATCTGCCCAATCAGGATGAGGTCTTTCCGGATCGCGATCATTTCGGGCGGATCTTCTACAATCAGGCCCGCATGTCGGCCAAGGGCATCCCGCAGATTGCGGTCGTCATGGGATCCTGCACCGCGGGCGGGGCTTATGTGCCGGCGATGTCGGATGTGACGATCATCGTGAAGGAACAGGGCACGATCTTTCTGGCGGGGCCGCCCCTTGTGCGCGCGGCCACGGGCGAGGTGGTCACGGCCGAAGATCTTGGTGGCGGCGATGTGCATACGCGGCTGTCCGGTGTGGCGGATTATCTGGCCGAGGATGACGCCCATGCCCTGGCCCTTGCCCGCCGCGCGATCAGCCATCTGAACCGGGCGCGGCCTGCGACCGTGCAATGGCAATCGGTGGAAGATCCGGCCTTTGACCCGGAAGAAATCCTTGGCGTGGTGCCCGGCGATCTGCGCACGCCCTATGACATCCGCGAGGTGATCGCCCGTGTGGTCGACGGCTCGCGCTTCGATGAATTCAAGCCGCGCTTCGGCGAGACGCTGGTGACCGGCTTTGCCCATGTCATGGGCTGCCCCGTCGGCATCATCGCCAATAATGGCGTGCTGTTTTCCGAGGCCGCGATCAAGGGCGCGCATTTCGTCGAGCTGTGCAGTCAGCGCAACATCCCCTTGGTCTTCCTGCAAAACATCACCGGCTTCATGGTGGGCCGGAAATATGAAAACGAGGGCATCGCACGCCACGGTGCCAAGATGGTGACGGCTGTGGCCGCCACCAATGTGCCAAAGGTGACCATGCTGGTCGGCGGCAGCTTCGGGGCGGGGAATTACGGCATGGCGGGGCGCGCCTATCAGCCGCGCTTCCTGTGGACATGGCCGAACAGCCGCATCTCTGTCATGGGGGGCGAGCAGGCGGCGGGGGTGCTGGCCACCGTCAAGCGCGAGGGGATCGAGCGCGCGGGCGGCAGCTGGAGCGCGGCAGAGGAGGCCGAATTCAAGCGCCCGACGATCGAGATGTTTGAACGGCAAAGCCATCCACTCTATGCCTCCGCCCGGCTCTGGGATGATGGCATCATCGATCCGCGCAAGACGCGGGCCACGCTGTTCCTGTCGCTGTCTGCGGCGCTGAATGCGCCCATTGACCCCACGCGCTTTGGCGTCTTCCGGATGTGATCGCGATGGGACCTGACCGTATTTGCTTTGTCGCCCCCCATCTCTTTGTCGCCCCCTGTCACCTTGCCGCCACCGGCCCTAGGATGGGGGGATGCGCATGACCCCTGACCTGTTCCTTTACATCACCGCAACCCTGATGGCGCTTTGGACCATCGCCGACCGCTACGCGCCCTATGAAGGCCTGAGCGATGCGGGGTGCCGCATCGATGCGGTGCTGGATGGCGACACCCTGCGCCTGATCTGCAATGGCACCGCCGAGACCGCCCGGCTGACCGGCTTTGACACCCCCGAAACCCGTGATGCCCGCTGCGAGGCCGAGCGTGCCTTGGGCAAACAGGCGGCGGCCTATCTGCGCGACTGGGTGCGGCGGGCGCAGCCCGGCATTTCCGATCAGGGCCATGACAAGTATCGCCGCCGCCTGATCCGCTTGCGGCTTGACGGGCAGGATGTGGCGGCGCGGATGATCGGGCAGGGGCTGGCCGTGCCCTATACGGGTGCCGCGCGCATCGATTGGTGCGCGCGGCTGAAGGCGGGGACCATACGATGACGGATGCGGGGATCGAGACAGGCTTCACCACAGCCTTTGGTTTGCGCCATCCGGTGGCGCTGGCCCCCATGGCGGGGGCGGCAGGCGGGCGGCTGGCGGCGGCGGTCGCGCAGGCGGGGGGGCTTGGCCTGCTGGGCGGCGGCTATGGCGAGGCCGATTGGATCGCCCGGGAATGGGCGCTGGCCGAAGGGGCGGGCGCGCGGATCGGCATCGGCTTCATCACCTGGCGGCTGACGCCTTCGTTGCTGGCACAATGCCTGGATCGCGCCCCCCGCGCAGTCATGCTGTCTTTCGGGGATCCCGCGCCGTTCGCGCCCGCGATCCATGCCGCAGGCGTGCCGCTGATCTGCCAGTGCCAGACCGTGGCCCATGCCCGCGCCGCCTTGGAGGCAGGCGCGCAGATCCTTGTGGCGCAAGGGGCCGAGGCCGGCGGCCATGGCGCAACGCGCGGCACCATGACCCTTGTGCCGGAACTGGCCGATCTGATCGCCGCCCGCGCCCCGCAGACGATCCTGCTGGCCGCGGGGGGCATTGCCGATGGCCGCAGCCTCGCCGCCAGCCTGATGCTCGGCGCCGATGGGGCGCTGATCGGCAGCCGGTTCTGGGCTGCATCCGAGGCGCTGGTGCCGCAGGGCTTTCACGCCGCCGCCTGTGCGTCCGACGGTGATGCGACGCTGCGTTCCTCGGTGCCGGATGCGGTGCGCGGGCTGGATTGGCCTGCCCCCTTCACCATCCGCACGATGCGCTCGGCTTTCAGCGACCGCTGGCAGTCTGATCCGCAAGCACTGCGCGCGCCCGAAGCAGGGCCGATCCGCACCGCCTGGAGCAATGCCCAGGCCGCGGGCGACGCGCGCAACGGCACCCCGGTGGTGGGCGAGGCTGTGGGGCTGATCCAGCAGATTGCCCCCGCCGCCGAGATCCTGACCCGCATGACCGCCGATGCGCTATCCCGGCTCCAGTCATTTTCTGCCCCCAAATATCCCGGGGGTGCGGGGGCTGGCCCCCGCCGTGACCTCGGCCAAGACCCCATCCCATCGGAGATCTGACATGTTCCAGAAGATCCTGATCGCCAATCGTGGCGAGATCGCCTGCCGCATCATCGCCACCGCCCGCAAGCTGGGTGTGGCAAGTGTTGCGGTCTATTCCGAGGCGGATGCAGATTCTGCGCATGTCGCGCTGGCGGATGAGGCCGTGGCCATTGGTGGCCCGGCCCCGCGTGACAGTTACCTGCGGGGCGATGCGATCATCGCGGCGGCGCGGCACACGGGCGCGCAGGCCATCCATCCCGGCTATGGCTTCCTGTCGGAAAATCCCGATTTCGTCGATGCGGTGACGGCGGCGGGTCTGGTCTTCATTGGCCCCTCGGCGGATGCGATCCGCGCCATGGGGCTGAAGGATGCCGCCAAGCGCCTGATGGATGCGGCAGGTGTGCCGGTGGTGCCGGGCTATCTTGGCGACAATCAGGACCCTGCGCATCTGGCGGCTGCGGCCGAAACCATCGGCTATCCGGTGCTCATCAAGGCGGTGGCGGGCGGGGGCGGCAAGGGGATGCGCAAGGTCACACAGCCCGGCGATTTCGCCGATGCGCTGGCCTCGGCCAAGGGCGAGGCTGCGACAGCTTTTGGCAATGATGCGGTGTTGATCGAGAAATATATCGAAAAACCCCGCCATATCGAGCTGCAGGTGTTTGGCGATGGCCAGGATGCGGTGCATCTCTTCGAACGCGACTGCTCGCTCCAGCGCCGCCATCAGAAGGTGATCGAGGAAGCCCCGGCGCCCGACATGCCGCCCGAGATGCGTGCGGCCATGGGCGAGGCTGCGGTGCGCGCGGCCCGCGCCATTGGCTATAAGGGGGCAGGCACTATCGAGTTCATCGTCGATGCCTCGGACGGGCTGCGTGCGGACCGCTTCTGGTTCATGGAGATGAATACCCGATTGCAGGTCGAGCATCCGGTGACCGAAGCAATCACCGGGGTCGATCTGGTGGAGTGGCAATTGCGTGTCGCCGCGGGCGAGGCTTTGCCACGCAGGCAGGATCAATTGGCGATCCATGGCCATGCCTTCGAGGCGCGGCTTTACGCCGAGGACGTGCCCGCAGGCTTTCTGCCCGCCACGGGGCGGCTGGCGCATCTGGCCTTTCCGCCGGGGGTGCGCGCCGATACCGGCGTGCGCAGCGGCGATGCGATCAGCCCGTGGTATGATCCGATGATTGCCAAGATCATCGTGCATGGCCCGACAAGGGCGGCCGCCTTGCAACAGCTGTCGCGCGCCCTGGCCGAGACGCAGGTGGCAGGCACCACCACGAACCTTGCCTTCCTTGGCGCGCTGGCCCGGCATCCGGGCTTTGCGGCAGGCGATGTCGATACCGGGCTGATCGAGCGGGATCTGGCGCAGCTGGTGGCCCCCCCCGCGCCCGCGCAACAGGTGCTTGCGGCGGCACTCTTTGCGGCGGCGGATTTGCAGGGCCGCCCGCTTGAAGGCTTCAGCCTCTGGGCACCGCTTGAACGCCCGCTGGCCATCCAGCGCGGTGATGCGGTGACGGTGGGCCGCCTGCGCATCGGCACAGAGGGGCCGCGCATCCTGCTGGATGGCGAAAGCCATTCTGCGCCCCGGCTGGCGGTGATCCGAACAGACGCGCAGATCCATGTCTTCGATCAGGGCCAGTGTTTCACCTTCACACAGGTCGATCCGCTGGCACGCACATCCAGCACAGGGCCTGCGGGCAATGCAACGCTGTCGCCCATGCCGGGGCTGGTGAAGGCGGTCTTCGTGCAGCCGGGGCAGGCGGTGCAGGCCGGCGACCGGTTGGCGATCCTTGAGGCGATGAAGATGGAACACACCCTGACCGCCGCCCGCGATGGCATGGTGGCCGAGGTGCTGGTGCAAAGCGGGGCGCAGGTCGAGGCCGGGGCCGCGCTGATCCTGCTGGAAGAAGAACAGGTGCCGGCATGACCATCCGCCTGCATCACGTTGCGGGTTCGCGCAGCTTCCGCATCCTGTGGCTGCTGGAGGAACTGGGGCTGGATTACCAGATCATCCCGTATCGTCTGGATGACGGCTCCACCCGGCAGGCGGATTTCCTTGCGTTGTCGCCCCTGGGCCGGGTGCCGGCGCTGGAGGTCGACGGGCTGTCGATCTTTGAAAGCGGTGCCATCGCGCAATATCTGCTGGAGCGTCACCCCGAGGCGGGGCTTGCGCCTGCACCGGGCAGCGCAGCCCGCGCGCGGTTTCTGGAATGGCTGCATTTCGCGGAGACCCAGGGGGCGCTGCTGGAACAGCTGAATATCCAGCATATCTTCCTGCGTCCCGTTGAGGCGCGATCGCCGGTCCTGATGAAGCTGCTCACCCGCCGTCTTGCTGTGACCCTGCAGGCGATGGAGGCCAGGCTGACCCGGCAGGACAGTCTGCTGGAGGGCGGCTTCTCTGCCGCCGATATCATGTTGGGCTTCAACATCCCGGCGGTGTTCCGCTTCTTGTCTGCAAGCGATTACCCGGCGCTTGCCGCATATGGCGCGGCGATGGCTTCGCGTCCGGCCTATCTTCGCGCCATGGAACGGTCTGGCCCACAGGCGCTTTACGCCAAGGATTTTTATGAGATCCCGCATGGATAAGGTCGATATCTTCGAGGTTGGCCCGCGCGACGGGTTGCAGAACGAGGCGCGGCTGATCGCGACCGCCGACAAGATCGCGCTGGTCGATCTGTTGAGCGGGGCAGGCTTTCGCCGGATCGAGGTCACCAGTTTTGTCAGCCCGAAATGGGTGCCGCAAATGGCCGATGCGGCCGAAGTGCTGGCCGGGATCACGCGTGCGCCAGGTATATCCTACGCGGCACTGACGCCGAACCTGAAGGGGTATCAGGGCGCGCGGGCGGCACGGGCGGATGAGGTCGCGATCTTCGCCTCGGCCTCCGAGGGGTTCAGTCAGGCCAATCTCAATTGCTCCATCGCCGAAAGTCTGGACCGCTTCGCGCCGCTGGCCGAGGCTGCGCGCGCCGATGGCATAAGATTGCGCGGCTATGTCTCGATGGTGACCGATTGCCCCTTTGACGGGCCGACCCCGCCTGCGCAGGTGGCGCGGGTGGCATCCGCGCTGCTGGATATGGGCTGTTATGAGGTCGCGCTGGGCGAGACCATCGGCCATGGCACGCCGGCCCGCATCCGCGCGATGCTGGAGACCGCGCTTGCCGATATTCCGGCAGACCGGCTGGCCGGGCATTATCACGACACCAGGGGGCGGGCCTTGGCAAATATCGAAGCCTCGCTTGAACTGGGGCTGCGCAGTTTCGATGCGGCGGTGGGGGGGCTTGGCGGTTGCCCCTATGCGCCGGGGGCTGCGGGCAATGTCGCGACCGAGGCTGTGGTGGCAAGGCTGGCGGATCTGGGCCTTGTGACCGGCATCGACCCGGACCGGCTGGCCAAAGCCGCCGCCCTGGCGCGCGGGCTACGACGGGCACCCGATTTTTCGTCGAAAAATCGTGGCAGCATCTGAACGGGAGGCAGGGCAATGTATGACACGATCACGCTGGATCTTGATGCACGCGGCGTTGCGCGGCTGACATTGAACCGGCCTGAAAAGCACAACACGCTTTCGGCGCAGATGATCGCCGATCTGCGCGATGCGGCGGCGCGTCTGGCCGCAGATGGCGGCGTGCGGGCGGTGGTGCTGGCCGCGCAAGGCGAAAGTTTCTGTGCCGGCGGCGATCTGGCCTGGATGCGGGCGCAGATCGAGGGCGGCGAGGAGGCCCGCCGCGCCGGGGCTTCGGCATTGGCGGCGATGTTGCAGGCGCTGAACAGCCTGCCGATGCCGCTGATCGGCCGGGTGCAGGGGCAAGCCTATGGCGGTGGTCTTGGCATGATGTCGGTCTGCGACACCTGCTATGGCGTCACCGGCGCAAGGTTCGGGTTGACCGAAACGCGGCTTGGGCTGATCCCGGCCACGATCTCGCCCTATGTGGTGGCGCGGATCGGGGCGGCGGCAGCCCGGCGGCACTTCCTGTCGGCCCGGCTGTTCAGCGCGGCGGAGGCGCATCGCATCGGGCTTTTGGCCGAGATCACCGCGCCGGAGGATCTGGATGCGGCCATCGAAGCCGAGTTGCGCGCCATCCTGGCCTGTGCGCCGCGCGCGGTTGCCGCCTCCAAGGCGCTGGTGGCACGGCTGTCGGCCCCGATTGATGCGGCCTTGATCGCGGAGACGGCGGATCTGCTGATCGCCCGCTGGGAAGATCCCGAAACGGCTGAGGGGATCGCGGCATTCTTCGGCAAACGCAAGCCGAATTGGGCGCAGGCCTCGTCCGACTGACCCGCAGAAAACGGCAGAAAGTCGTCGCTCTGCCACGCCCTGCGATAGCCCGTCGCGCGGGGGGGACTTGGGTCGTCACCACCGATGCGGGCCGCAGAAGCTCGCGATAGCCCGGCGCGCGAGGGGCCCTCTGCGGTGCCTCGAGCCTTCGAAACCGGGGCCAGCCAGGGCTTTTTCTGGCTGGCCCCGGTTGCCGGGGCGGGCATCCCTGATGTGCGGCGGCCGGATTTCGGCACGGCCTGACGGCCAGACGATGCGCCTGCTAGGTCACGGCGAGAACCATCGGCGTGATCGATGGCGACACCATCGCCGTCAAGCCCGACAGATTCAGTCGGTTAATCCGAGAGATTCCCTAGGATATTCCGCGCCGCAGCATGGCGCAGAAGCTGCGGCCATTTTGTTGGTGTGCCGCGGTATACAGTCAACGAAATCAAGGCAACGGCGCGGGATTTTCGCTGTCGCTTCAGTTGACCCCGCTACGGGGCAGGAGTAAACGGAAACCCAGCAACGATCCGCGCGCGCCGGGGGATGTCCTCCCATGCCCGTCAGCCGAAGGAGCCACTCGTGGACGGACTTCTCCGAGAATACCTCCCCATTCTCATCTTTCTTGCGCTCGCGGTTGTCCTCGGGCTGGTGCTGATCCTCGCCGCTGTTGTGCTTGCCGTGCGCAACCCGGACCCCGAAAAGGTCTCGGCTTATGAATGCGGCTTCAATGCCTTCGATGACGCGCGGATGAAATTCGACGTGCGCTTCTACCTGGTGTCGATCCTGTTCATCATTTTCGACCTTGAGGTCGCCTTCCTGTTCCCCTGGGCCGTGGCCTTTGGCGAGATGTCGATGGTGGGCTTCTGGTCGATGATCGTGTTCCTGGGCGTGCTGACCGTGGGCTTTGCCTATGAATGGAAGAAAGGGGCGCTGGAATGGGCGTGAGCACTTCTCTCAATCATGCGGCGAACGATCTGGATGCCGCAACCGCAGCCCTCAACCGCGATCTGCAGGACAAGGGTTTCCTGCTGACCACGACCGAAGACATCATCAACTGGGCGCGCACTGGCTCGCTGCACTGGATGACCTTTGGTCTGGCCTGCTGCGCGGTGGAGATGATGCACACTTCGATGCCGCATTACGACGCCGAGCGCTTCGGCATCGCCCCGCGCGCCAGCCCGCGCCAGTCTGACTGCATGATCGTGGCCGGCACCCTGACCAACAAGATGGCCCCCGCGCTGCGCAAGGTCTATGACCAGATGCCCGAGCCGCGCTACGTCATCTCGATGGGCTCCTGCGCAAACGGCGGCGGCTATTACCATTACAGCTATTCGGTGGTGCGCGGCTGCGACCGTGTGGTTCCGGTGGACATCTATGTTCCCGGCTGCCCGCCCACGGCCGAGGCGCTGCTTTATGGTCTGCTGCAGCTTCAGCGCAAGATCCGCCGCACCGGCACGCTGGTCCGCTGAGGAGGGATGCCTATGTCTGAAGCCCTGCAACAACTGGCCGAGCATATCCAGCTGAAGCGCCCCGATGCCGTGGTCGGCTGCCAGATCGCCTTTGGCGAGCTGACCGTTGAGGTGCAGCCTGCGCAGATCCTCGGTTTTGTCGATTTCCTGAAAACCGATCCGACCTGCCGCTTCTCCAGCCTGGTCGATATCACGGCGGTGGATCACCCCGAGCGCCCGGCGCGCTTTGACGTGGTCTATCACTTCCTGTCGATGTATCAGAACCACCGCATCCGGGTGAAAGTGCCGACCCGCGAGGATGAGATGGTCCCTTCGATCATCAGCCTGCATCCGAGTGCCAACTGGTTCGAGCGCGAAGTGTTCGACATGTTCGGCATCCTGTTTTCGGGCCACCCGGACCTGCGCCGCATCCTGACCGATTACGGCTTCCGCGGCCATCCGCTGCGCAAGGATTTCCCCACCACCGGCTACACGGAAGTGCGTTACAACGAGGCGCTGAAGCGCGTCGTCTACGAGCCGGTGAAGCTGGTGCAGGAATACCGCCAGTTCGACTTCCTCAGCCCCTGGGAAGGCGCACAATACGTGCTGCCCGGGGATGAGAAAGGGGCGGCCAAGTGAAAGACGGGCTGAAGATCGGGGCCAAGGCGGAACACCGCTTCACCGTGGAAGAGCGCCACACCGTGCGTGCGCTCTTCTCCGAGGAAGGCGCGTTTCCGACCATGCCTGCGGTCTTCGCCACCGCCTATATGACCGGGCTGATGGAATGGGCCTGCGTCGAGATCGTCAAACCGTTCTATGAAAATGACGATGACAGTCTCGGCACCCATGTCGATTTCAGCCATCTGGCACCCACCCTGCCGGGGCAGGTGGTCACGGTCACGGCGGAAGTGACGGAGTTTGACGGGCGGTTCATCTGGTTCCGCGTGCAGGCTCATGACGGGATTGACCTGATCGGCGAGGGGCGCCACCAGCGCGCGCTGATCAAGACGGAAAAATTCGCACACCGGCTGGCTGCCAAACGCGCCAGTGCGGGGCTGGAGGGCTGAGATGGACGGCGACATCCGCGTGAACACCTATGACGACGGCAGCCGTGACGCGGCCGCTGGCGAACAGCAGATCCGCAATTTCAACATCAACTTCGGTCCGCAGCACCCGGCAGCGCACGGCGTGCTGCGCATGGTGTTGGAACTGGATGGCGAGATCGTCGAACGCGCCGATCCGCATATCGGCCTGCTGCATCGCGGCACCGAAAAGCTGATGGAAAGCCGCACCTATCTGCAGAACCTGCCCTATCTGGACCGTCTGGATTATGTGGCACCGATGAACCAGGAACATGCCTGGTGTCTGGCGATCGAAAAGCTGACCGGCACCGTGGTGCCGCGCCGGGCGCAGTTGATCCGGGTGCTGTATTCGGAAATCGGCCGCATCCTGAACCACCTGATGAACCTGACCACCGGCGCGATGGACGTGGGTGCGCTGACCCCACCGCTTTGGGGCTTTACCGCCCGTGAAGAACTGATGATCTTTTATGAGCGCGCCTGTGGTGCCCGCCTGCACGCAGCCTACTTCCGTCCCGGCGGCGTGCATCAGGATCTGCCGCCCGATCTGCTGAATGATATCGAGGCCTGGTGTGATCGGTTCCCCAAGATGATCGCCGATCTGTCGGAACTGCTGTTGGAGAACCGCATCTTCAAGCAGCGCACCGTCGATATCGCTGTGGTCAGCCAGCAAGACGCGCTGGATTGGGGCTTTTCCGGCGTGATGGTGCGGGGCTCGGGCATGGCCTGGGATCTGCGCCGCGCACAGCCCTATGAATGCTATGACGAATTTGACTTCAAGATCCCGGTCGGAACCAATGGCGATTGCTATGACCGCTTCCTCTGCCGCATGGCCGAGATGACGGAATCGCTGTCGATCATGAAACAGGCCATCGCCAAGCTGCGCGAACCTGCGGGCAAGACCGACATTCTGGCGCGCGGCAAACTGACCCCGCCAAAGCGTGGCGATATGAAAACCTCGATGGAGGCGCTCATTCACCACTTCAAGCTTTACACCGAAGGCTTCCACGTTCCTGCCGGCGAGGTCTATGCCGCCGTGGAGGCCCCGAAGGGGGAATTCGGCGTCTATATGGTGGCCGATGGCACCAACAAGCCCTATCGCGCCAAGCTGCGCGCCCCGGGCTATCTGCACCTTCAATCAATGGATTACCTTGCCAAAGGGCATCAGCTTGCGGATGTCTCGGCGATTATCGCCACGCTTGATATCGTGTTCGGAGAGGTCGACCGCTAATGCTTCGCCGCCTGCATAAAGAACAGCCAGCCAGCTTCGCCTTCACGCCGAAAAATCTGGAATGGGCGCATGGCCAGATTTCCAAATATCCCGAAGGTCGGCAGGCCTCGGCGGTGATCCCGCTGCTGTTCCGCGCCCAGGAACAGGAAGGCTGGCTGACCCGCCCGGCCATCGAATATGTTGCCGATATGCTGGGCATGGCGCGTATCCGCGTGCTGGAGGTTGCGACCTTCTACTTCATGTTCCAGCTGCAACCCGTTGGAACGGTGGCCCATATCCAGATCTGCGGCACCACCTCCTGCATGATCTGCGGTGCCGAAGATCTGATCGCGGTCTGCAAGGAGCTGATTGCGCCGACCCCCTACACGCTGTCTGCCGATGGCAAGTTCAGCTGGGAAGAGGTCGAATGCCTTGGTGCCTGCGCCAATGCCCCGGCGATCAATATCGGCAAGGATTACTATGAGGATCTGAGCCCCGAGCGTCTGCGCGACATGATCGCGCGCTTTGGTTCGGGCGAGGTGCCAGTTCCCGGCTCGCAGATCGGGCGCTATTCGTCGGAGCCGCTGAACGGCCTGACCGCGCTGAAGGAATTCGACAGCGGCCGCACCCAGTATAATGGCTCGGTGCAGCGCGCGATGGATATCGGCGACACCATCCGCCGCATCGACGGCACCGAAGTTCCGATCCTGACGCCGTGGAAGCGCGCATCCGAGATCGAGGCCCCGGCAGCCGCCGAAGAAGCGCCTGCTGCGGCCGCCAAGGGCATCGCACCGGAAAAGGCCGAGGCATTGGCCACAGGCAAGCCCGAAGTGAAGGTGGAGGCCCCCGCAGGTGTGGCGACCGCTGCACCGGGCCAGAATGTTGCGGGCCAGAATACCGCCTCCGGCGACAAGCCCGCAGGTGCGCGTCTGGTGGACAGCCTGCCGGAAGGCGAGGCCAAGGCCAAGGCCAAGGTTGCGGCCCCCGCTGCTGTGGCCGCCCTGCCGGAATCCGAGGGCACCAAGCCCGAAGGGCTGGCGGCAGCGCGTGACGGCAAGGGCGATGACCTGAAGCTGATCGAGGGCATCGGCCCGGTTCTGGAAAAGCTGTGCCATGAGCTGGGCATTTTCCACTTTGACCAGATCGCCGGCTGGGGTGCGGATGAAATCGCCTGGATGGACAGCAATCTGAAAGGCTTCCGTGGCCGGGTGACCCGTGACAAATGGGTCAGTCAGGCGAAGATCATCGTGACCGAGGGGATCGATATCTTCCTCGAGCGCGCGAAGACCAACGATTACTGAGGGTCTGGGAATGAGCGCCCCTTCCCCCGAGACCGAGCGACTGAAGCGCGACGCGCGCATGGTTGCCTTTGTCATCGCGGGCACCATGATCCTGTGGATGGGGGGGCAATGGCTGGGCGGGAAGATGGGGCTTGAGGCCCGGTTCGTCTTTCTGATCGACCTGGCCGCATTGGCCGCGTTCTTCTGGGCGCTGGTTGTCACATATCAGATCTGGCGGCGGAACAAATCCGTCCACCGGGGCAATTGAGGGCAGAACATGCTGAAGGATCAGGACCGGATCTTCACCAACCTCTACGGGATGCACGACCGTTCCCTGAAAGGGGCAATGGCGCGCGGCCACTGGGACAAGACCGCCGATCTGCTGGCGCTTGGCCGGGATGGCATCATCCAGATCATGAAAGATAGCGGCCTGCGTGGCCGGGGTGGGGCGGGCTTCCCGACCGGCATGAAATGGTCCTTCATGCCCAAGCAATCGGATGGCCGCCCCTCCTATCTGGTCATCAATGCCGACGAATCCGAGCCCGCGACCTGCAAGGACCGCGAGATCATGCGCCACGATCCGCATACGCTGATCGAAGGGGCGCTGGTGGCCGGTTTCGCGATGAATGCGGTGGCGGCCTATATCTATATCCGTGGCGAATATGTCCGCGAGAAAGAGGCCCTGCAGGCCGCCATCGACGAGGCCTATGATGCGGGCCTGATCGGACGCAATGCCTGCAAGACCGGCTATGATTTCGATGTCTTCCTGCATCACGGGGCTGGCGCCTATATCTGCGGCGAGGAAACCGCGCTGCTGGAAAGCCTTGAAGGCAAGAAGGGTATGCCGCGGATGAAGCCGCCATTCCCGGCGGGCTCGGGGCTTTATGGCTGCCCGACCACGGTGAACAACGTGGAATCCATCGCGGTGGCGCCGACCATCTTGCGCCGGGGCGCGGCCTGGTTCTCGTCCTTCGGGCGGCCGAACAATGCCGGCGTCAAGCTGTTCGCGATGTCGGGCCATGTGAACACACCCTGCGTGATCGAGGAATCGATGTCGATCCCGATGCGTGAACTGATCGAAAAGCATGGCGGCGGCGTGCGCGGTGGCTGGAAGAACCTGAAGGCGGTCATCCCCGGCGGTGCATCCTGCCCGGTGATCCCGGCCGACAAATGCGAAGATGCCATCATGGATTATGACGGGATGCGCGCGCTGCAATCCTCGTTCGGCACCGCCTGCATGATCGTGATGGATCAGAACACCGATATCATCAAGGCGATCTGGCGTCTGGCCAAGTTCTTCAAGCATGAAAGCTGCGGCCAGTGCACGCCCTGCCGCGAAGGCACCGGCTGGATGATGCGCGTGATGGAACGTCTGGTGCGCGGCGATGCAGAGGTCGAGGAAATCGACATGCTGCTGTCGGTCACCAAACAGGTGGAAGGCCACACGATCTGCGCGCTTGGCGATGCGGCGGCCTGGCCGATTCAGGGGTTGATCCGTCACTACCGCGACGAGATCGAGGACCGTATCAAGGCCAAGCGCACCGGGCGCATGGGCGCGATGGCGGCCGAATGAGATGAACGCGCGTCCGCTCATCAGTCTGGGTGTGATGGCGGCGGGCCTTTCGGCCTGTGTCGCCACGCAACCCTCCGGGCCGGTTGGTCCGGGGGCAGGGGCTTCCGCGCAAAGCGGCAGCTTCACCCTGACCCATGCGGGGGCGGACTATCCGGCGCAGGTCATGCCGGGCCCTGCGGGCCATGCGCTGACGCGGGCAGGGGCTGCTCCTGTGATGGGTCAGACGGTGCGCGTGGGCGCGTTGCGCTTCGATCAGGGGCGTCTGGCCAAGGATGTGGCGGCGGGTGCCTGTGCGCAGGCCAAGGGCCGCTTCCAGCCGCAGGCCGTGAGCCGGTTCGAGGCTGGTGCCTGGATATTTGAGGGGGCTTGCGCATGATGATGAGCAGCTACGCCCTTGTGGCCGGTGTGATCGGTCTCGTGCAGGCCGTGTCCTATATCGCCTTGCTGTTCGTCCTGTTCTACAAGTCGGGTCTGCGCGGCGGGCTGATGGTTGTCTGCGTGCTGCCGATCGTGGCGTTGCTTGGCAATATGGTCACGCCGATGATGCTTGCGGGCGGCGAAGACAGCTATCTTACCTTCCTTGTGGTCAACACCGTGCTGGGCGCGCTGTGCTACATGGGGCCGCTGCTGGTTCTGGCCATCGCAAAATGGCCCGTGATTGCGGTGTCCCGTCCGGAGGATCTGTTCACATGAAACGTCTTGCCCTGATCCTTGCTCTTCTGCCCGCGCCCGCCCTTGCGGCACCGACGGATGCGGAGCTTGCGGCCAATTTCCGCATTGCCAAGGTCATCACGACCCGTTGCAAGACGCTTGTGCTGCAACCGGGCGTCGAGAAGGCGCAGAATGCCCGCGTGGGCGTCTCGGCCCTGCAGGGCGGCAAGACCTCACTGGCGGATATGGCGGCAGCAACCGACAAGGCGGCGGCAGCTTTCGAGAAAACCCATGGCGTCGCGTTGCGGCGATCCAAGGCCAGCCTGTGTAAAGCGGGCGAGGCGGAAATCAAATCCGGCACGGCCATTGGCCGGTTGCTGAAACGCAAGTAGGACGGGGCAAGCGATGAGCAACCTCAAGAAAATCATCATTGACGGTATCGAGGTCGAAGTCGATGGCGCGATGACGATCATCCAGGCCGCCGAAGTCGCCGGGATCGAGATCCCGCGTTTCTGCTACCACGAGCGTCTGTCGATTGCGGGCAATTGCCGGATGTGCCTTGTGGAAGTCGTGGGTGGCCCGCCCAAACCCGCCGCCTCTTGCGCGATGCAGGTCCGCGACCTGCGGCCCGGCCCGGAAGGCCAGCCGCCGGTGGTGAAGACCAATTCGCCGATGGTGAAGAAGGCCCGCGAGGGCGTGATGGAATTCCTGCTGATCAACCACCCGCTGGATTGCCCGATCTGCGATCAGGGTGGCGAGTGCGACCTTCAGGATCAGGCCATGGCTTACGGCGTGGATTTCTCGCGCTACCGCGAGCCCAAGCGCGCCTCGGAAAACCTGAACCTTGGCCCGCTGGTCAAGACCGAGATGACCCGCTGCATCAGCTGCACCCGTTGCGTGCGCTTCACCACCGAGGTCGCGGGCATCACCCAGATGGGCCAGACCGGGCGCGGCGAAGACAGCGAGATCACCTCCTATCTGAACCTGACGCTGGACAGCAATCTGCAGGGCAACATCATCGACCTTTGCCCGGTTGGCGCGCTGACCTCGAAACCCTATGCCTTCACCGCCCGTCCGTGGGAGCTGACCAAGACCGAATCCATCGACGTGATGGATGCGCTTGGCTCCAACATCCGCGTTGACAGCAAGGGCCGCGAAGTGATGCGCATCGTGCCGCGCAACCATGATGGCGTGAACGAGGAATGGCTGTCGGACAAATCGCGTTTCGTCTGGGACGGTCTGCGCCGCCAGCGGCTGGACACGCCCTACATCCGTGAAAACGGCCGTCTGCGTCGCGCAGGCTGGGGCGAGGCGCTGGCCGTCGCCGCGAGTGCCATGAAGGGCAAGAAGATCACCGGCCTGGTTGGTGATCTGGTTCCGGTCGAGGCGGCTTACAGCTTGAAAACGCTGGTGGAATCGCTGGGCGGCACGGTGGAATGCCGGGTTGATGGTGCAAAACTTCCGGCGGGCAACCGTGCGGCCTATGTCGGCACCGCCGCCATTGAAGACATTGATACCGCCGCCCGGATCGTGCTGGTCGGCACCAATCCGCGTCTGGAAGCCCCGGTGCTGAACGCCCGTATCCGCAAGGCCTGGGCGCGCGGCGCACAGGTCGCGCTGATCGGTCAGCCGGTGGATCTGACCTATGATTACGATCACCTCGGGGCCGACCGTGCCGCGCTGACCAAGCTGGTTGCAGGGGCCGAGGCGCAAGAGGGCAAGCCTGCCCTGGTCATCATCGGGCAGGGCGCATTGGTCGAGGCCGATGGCGGCGCGATTCTGGCCGAGGCACAGGCGCTGGCGGCTGCCATGGGCGCGGGCTTGCTGGTCCTGCACACGGCGGCTGCGCGCGTCGGCGCGATGGATATCGGTTGCGTGACCGAGGGCGGGTTGAAGCCTGCAACCGATGGGGCCGAGGTGATCTACAATCTGGGTGCCGATGAGGTCGATATCGATGCCGGTGCCTTTGTGATCTATCAGGGCAGCCATGGCGATCGGGGCGCGCATCGTGCCGACCTGATCCTGCCGGGGGCCGCCTATACCGAAGAGAACGGCCTGTTTGTCAACACTGAAGGCCGTCCGCAACTGGCGATGCGCGCGGGCTTCCCGCCCGGCGAAGCCAAGGAAAACTGGGCGATCCTGCGGGCGCTGTCGGCCGAGATCGGCTCGACCCTGGCCTGGGACAGCCTCGGCGAGCTGCGTCGCCGTGTCGTGGCCGCGCATCCGCATCTGGGCCTGATCGACGAGGTTCCGGTGAATGAGGGCACCGCCCTGCCGCGCGTCACGCTGGGCAATGCCCCGTTCCGCGCCGTGGTGACCGATTTCTACCTGTCCAACCCGATCGCCCGCGCCTCTGGCCTGATGGGCGAACTGGCGGCGATGGCGGCCGCGCGGGCACAAGCCCCGCTGGCGGCGGAGTAAGATCACATGCTGAAAGCCGCGCAAATGGCTGGCCTTGTCACCGCGTCAGCGGTGCTGGTCGCCTGCGCGGCGGGCAACGACAAAGGCGCACCCGCCGCCGCCCGCTATGAGGGGATCGAGACGATCCTGCTGGATGGCGAGATGGTGAATTTCCGTGTCTCGATGCGGAATGCGCGCGCCAAAACCGATGTGGAGGCCTATGCACGTTGCGCAGCGGCCCAATATGCGCTGATCCGGGGTTTCGGATTTGCGCGACATGTGCGCACCACGGTGGCACAGAACGGCAATCAATGGCGGGGCGATGCGGTCTATGTGATTTCCGCGTCGCTTCCCGAGGGAATCCGCACGATCGACGCCGAAGTGACGGTGCGTGACTGCGCTTCGCTCGGGATTCCGACGATATGACTTTCGGTTGAGGGACCAGAGGCAAAATGGCTGAATTTCTGCAAACGGGTCTGGGGACGGCGCTGCTGATACTGGCGCAATGTCTTCTCGTTACGGTTTGTATTCTGGTGGCGCTCGCCTTCCTGATGTATGCCGACCGCAAGGTCTGGGCGGCGGTGCAGATGCGCCGTGGCCCGAACGTGGTGGGCCCCTGGGGCCTGCTGCAAAGTTTTGCCGACTTCCTGAAATACATCATCAAGGAAATCGTCGTGCCGGCCGGGGCCGACCGCACGGTGTTCTTCCTGGCACCTATGCTGTCCTTCATCCTGCCGGTGATCGCCTGGGCGGTGATACCGTTCAATGATGGCTGGGTGATCTCGGACCTCAACGTCGCGATCCTCTATATCTTCGCGGTCTCCTCGCTTGAGGTCTACGGAGTCATCATGGGGGGCTGGGCGTCGAACTCCAAATACCCGTTCCTCGGCTCGCTGCGCTCTGCCGCGCAGATGATCTCCTATGAGGTGTCGATCGGTCTGATCATCATCGGGGTCATCATCTCGACCGGCTCGATGAATTTCGGTGATATCGTTGCGGCTCAGGATACCGGCTGGGGCCTCCTGGGCTGGTATTGGCTGCCGCATTTCCCGATGGTCTTCCTGTTCTTCATCTCGGCCTTGGCCGAGACCAACCGCCCGCCCTTCGATCTGCCTGAGGCTGAATCCGAACTGGTGGCGGGCTATCAGGTCGAATACAGCTCCACCCCGTTCCTGCTGTTCATGATCGGAGAGCTGATGGCCGTGGTGCTGATGTGCACGCTGATCTCGCTCCTGTTCTTCGGGGGCTGGCTGTCGCCGATCCCGGGTCTGCCGGATGGTCTGCACTGGCTGATTGCGAAGATTGCCTTCTTCTTCTTCTGCTTCGCCATGGTGAAAGCCATCGTGCCGCGCTACCGCTACGACCAGCTGATGCGGATCGGCTGGAAGGTGTTCCTGCCGCTGTCGCTGGGCTGGGTCGTGCTGATCGCCTTCCTTGCCAAGTTCGAGGTTCTGGGCGGCTTCTGGGCCCGCTGGATGATCGGGGGCTAAGGAACGCAGGATGGGTGTCGATTTCGCACTGTATGAGCAGCTGGTAGAACTGTCGCGGCGCTGGCAGCCCGCGCCGGGTGCCCGCACGCTCATGCTGGGCCGGCATAGCTTCAATCCGCAGGGCCGTTTCGCCCGTGTGTTTGAACGCACCTGGCGTCGCGCCGGGCTGGAAGGGTCTTATGCCGAGACCATCCAGGAAGACGGCTATTGCGAAACGTTGATGCGTCGTCTGGGCTTTGGCGAGATGGAGGCGATGGACTTCTCGGATTACGAGGGGGCCACCATCCTGCACGATCTCAACAAGCCGATCCCGGACGAACTGCATGGCCAGTTCGACTTCATCTTTGACGGCGGCACCATCGAACATGTGTTCGATGCGCCGCAGGCCATGCGCAACGCCTTCAATCTGCTGAAGCCGGGCGGGCGGTTCGTCTCGGCCAACGGGATGAATGGCTGGATCGCGCACGGGCTTTACCAGTTCAATCCCGAGCTGGTCTGGACCTTCTGGACCCGCGGTGCCGGCTGCAAGGTGCATCTGTGCCGTGGCGTGCCGACACTGGCCGAGGCCGACCGCAAGATATATGACTTCCCCGATCCGGCCCTGCGCGGCAACCGCCTGAAGCTGGGCAAGGGCAGGGGCTTCCCCACCGGGCGCGTTTATCTCTATTACGAGGTCGAACGTCTGCCTGAAAGCCAGCTCGGCCAGACCGTGCTGCAAAGCGACTATGTGACCAAATGGACCCCGCACAACAATGCGGGCGACCTGCAAGACAAGACAAAGGAAGCGGCAGATGGGCGCGATTGACCTGAACCGGGCCACCAAATACTTCTTGCTGGTGGATTTCATCAAAGGCTTCGGCCTGGGTCTGAAATATTTCTTCGCCCCCAAGGCGACGATCAACTATCCGCATGAAAAGGGACCGCTGTCGCCGCGTTTCCGGGGCGAACACGCGCTGCGCCGCTATCCCAATGGGGAAGAGCGCTGCATCGCCTGCAAACTCTGCGAGGCGGTCTGTCCGGCACAGGCGATCACCATCGACGCCGAGCCGCGCGAGGATGGTTCGCGCCGCACCACGCGCTATGACATCGACATGACGAAATGCATCTATTGCGGCTTCTGCCAGGAAGCCTGCCCGGTGGATGCCATCGTCGAAGGCCCGAATTTCGAGTTTTCCACCGAAACCCGCGAAGAGCTTTACTACACCAAGGAAAAACTGCTTGCGAACGGCGCCCGTTGGGAAGCCGAGATCGCCCGCAACCTTGAGCTTGACGCCCCCTATCGGTAAGGCCCCCCAATGAACGAGGAATTCACCAAACTTTTCAACACGATGATGGAGCAGAGCCAGGAAATGGTTCGCGCCTTCAATCCTGCATTGGAAAGTCTGCCGGTGAAGGGCCTCGATGCCTTCTTCCCCACCATGACGAAAGACATGATGGAGATGTGGTTCGGCAAGACCTTCAACCGCGAGGGGCTGGATGCCAAGACACGGCTTCTGGTTACCATCGCCGCCCTGACCGTTCTGGGTGCCCATGCCGAGCCGCAGTTGAAGCTGTCGGTGCGCCATGCGCTGGCCTCGGGGGCGACCCAACGCGAGATCGCGGAAGTGATCTGGCAGATGAGCATGTTCGGCGGGGTGCCCGCCATGCAGAAGGCGCTTGAGGTGGCTCAGGCGGTTTTTGCGGAAACCGAGGAGAAAGACGCATGAGCGTTGCGGATATTGCCTTCTATTGCTTCGCCGTGGTGACGGTGTCGGCGGGCCTGATGGTCACCGTGTCGCGCAACCCCGTGCATTCGGTGCTGTGGCTGATCCTGACCTTCCTGTCAGCGGCGGGGATCTTCGTGCTGCTGGGGGCCGAATTTGTCGCCATGCTGCTGATCATCGTCTATGTCGGCGCGGTGGCAGTGCTGTTCCTGTTCGTCGTCATGATGCTGGATGTCGACTTTGCCGAACTGAAGGGCGAGATGGCCCGCACCATGCCGCTGGCGCTTCTGATCGGGGTAATCCTGCTGGTGCAATTCGGCATGGCCTATGCCGCCTGGACGCAAGCCGATGGCGCACATGGTCTGCGTCAGGCGGTGACGCCGGCCATCGACCAGGTGCACAACACCAAGGCGCTCGGCCTGCTGATCTATGACAAATACCTCTACATCTTCCAGGCCTCCGGCCTTGTGCTGCTGGTCGCGATGATCGGTGCCATCGTGCTGACGCTGCGCCACCGCAAGGATGTGAAGCGTCAGAACGTGCTGAAGCAGATGTGGCGCGACCCGGCCAAAGCGATGGAGCTGAAGGACGTGAAACCGGGGCAGGGGCTGTAAGATGGAAGCGGTTGATCCGGCAGGCATGGGCGGGATCGGCTGGCTGGCGATCCTCGGCGTCGTCGTGGTCGTGGTGATCGCGACGCTGCTGAGCCGTAAGAAGAAGTAAAGACGAAAGGCGGGCCGGGTTGGCCCGCTGGTGACCCTTGAATGTGAACCCCAGGGCCCCGCTGGCCCAGATGGACAAGATGGCAATGCGCAAGCAGGCGACGAACAGAGTGACGGGCAGGGCGGTCGGCAGACCGCTGCTGGCGTTTGCTGTTGCTGCATGTGCGGTGCTGGCGCTGAGCGTTCCGAGTGTTGCCTGTGAGGGCCTTCCCCAAACTGCAACCAAGGCAGAACTTTCGGCCGCACTGGAAGTCCGGCCCGATGGCAGTTTCGTAGCTCTTGAAACATCTGGTGATCGGGTGAAAGGCGAGGCCGGTAAATATTATGCGTCGCGAGTTTCTGGCGGTGCCGTCAAAGATCTTGGCGAGGGCCGGGTCGGTCAGAAGCTGAGTGAAAATTATGATGGATGCAGTTACAGCGAGGAACTCCTCTTCGTGGATTGCAACGCCTTGGAAGGCCTCATGCTTGATGGGCAATCCATTGATAGCAAGATCGGCGGAATGTCTGCCAACTCCATTGCAGAGATCCAGTATCCCAAAGGGCCGATCCGTTTTGGCAAGGGCTACACGGTGGAACGTGTTGCGGCGGTCGCCAGCAAGCACAAAATCCGCTTCACCCGCAATCTCTATGATCACTACGAAACCATGGCAAAGAAGATGCGCTACAACCCCTATCAGGGATGCAGGATCTTCTACCCGGACAGCCCGGGTGCACAGCGCTGACTGGCGCAGTGATAACGACCGGGCTAAAGCCCGATGGCGAAGGAAAGACGAGCAAGGGCTCAGGGACAGCAGATGAAACGGGCGATTGACAGGACAAGGCAGAAGGCAAGGGGCGCGCGCGGCGCAGCCTTTGTGCTGGCTGTCGGGTCATGCACAATGGTGCTCGCATCCTGCGTGGCCCCGCCGCAGACCATGTCTGAAGCCAACGACAGGACTGGCGCCTTTGGTAAGGCGCGGTATCCGAAATGCAGCGCTTTCTATCAAGACATTGAAGCCACGAGCTTCGTTAAGCCTGCTGTTGATGTCGGAAACGGGATGGTTGTCGCCATAGATGAGAGCCATGCTCATGGGACTAGCAACCGTTATGCCGAAGTCTTGGATTGCGAAACGGGGCTGAGCCTGAATTACCGGGAGCCTTTGGTTGGTGCTGGCGATGCGGCAGGGCGGGTCCAAACCTTCAGTGATGATCGCGCGTTCAAATCCCCGCTCGAGACGTTTCTGCATGGCCTTGCGGCATCGGGTCGGAACGATAGCCTCCGTAGCATTAGCCGTTTTGCCAAGTCGGAAGGGATTTCAGCGGAACCCAGTATGGAGTGGGCGCCCGATAAGGGAAGCGACTCTGCTTTCGGCAATCCCCAAGCCTGCGCCTGCGACCTCTATTATCCGGGCACCCCGCGGTATTGGTTTGACAGTGAAAGGGTTGGCCCCGGTTATCCCGAGGCATTGGGGAGCTACCCCAGGACCCTGAGAGAATTGGAGGCGCGGATGAGCGCGCTCCGAGCACTAAAATGACGGCACGTATTCACATCTTCATGCGGTCGTTGGAAATAACGGGCAAACACCCGGAGGGACGAGAATGGTAGGACTGGAACATTACCTCACGGTGGCGGCGGCGCTTTTTGTCATCGGCATCTTCGGCATCTTCCTCAACCGGAAGAACGTGATCGTCATCCTCATGTCGATCGAACTGATGCTTCTTTCGGTGAATATCAACCTCGTCGCCTTCTCGTCGTTCCTCGGCGATCTGGTGGGGCAGGTCTTCACCATGTTCGTGCTGACCGTGGCTGCCGCCGAGGCTGCCATCGGTCTCGCGATCCTGGTGAGCTTCTTCCGCACCCGCGGCACCATCGACGTCGAAGACGCCAACGTGATGAAAGGCTGACCGAATGGCCACGATCATTCTTCTTGCGCCGCTGGTCGGTGCCCTGATCTGCGGCTTCGGCTGGCGTTTCATCGGGGAAAAGGCCGCGCAGGTCTTTACCACCTCGATGATCTTCCTGGCCGCTGCGCTGTCCTGGGTGATCTTCGTCACCTTCGACGGCGAGACGCAGCATATCCACCTGCTGACCTGGATCCAGTCCGGCAGCCTTGATACCGAATGGGCGATCCGGCTGGACCGTCTGACCGCGATCATGCTGGTCGTGGTGAACTCGGTCTCGGCGCTCGTGCATCTTTATAGCTTCGGCTATATGGCGCATGACGAGAACTGGCATGAGGGCGAGCATTACAAGGCGCGCTTCTTCGCCTATCTCTCGTTCTTCACCTTCGCCATGCTGACCCTGATCACCAGCGACAACCTGGTGCAGATGTTCTTCGGCTGGGAAGGCGTGGGCGTGGCCTCCTACCTGCTGATCGGCTTCTACTATCGCAAGCCCTCGGCCAATGCCGCTGCAATGAAGGCCTTTGTGGTCAACCGTGTCGGTGATTTCGGCTTTGCGCTCGGGATTTGCGGGCTGTTCTTCCTGACAGACTCGATCCGCTTCGACGATATCTTCGCCGCTGGCCCGCAGCTTGCGGAAACCAGCGTGACCTTCCTCTGGACGGAATGGAATGCAGCCAACCTGATCGGCGTGTTGCTGTTCATCGGGGCCATGGGCAAATCGGCGCAGCTGGGTCTGCACACCTGGCTGCCCGACGCGATGGAAGGCCCGACCCCGGTGTCGGCGCTGATCCATGCCGCAACCATGGTGACCGCCGGGGTGTTCCTGGTTTGCCGCATGTCGCCGATCTATGAATATGCGCCTGATGCCAAGACCCTGATCGTGGTTCTGGGGGCAACGACCGCCTTCTTCGCTGCGACCGTCGGTCTGGTGCAGAACGATATCAAGCGCGTCATCGCCTATTCGACCTGTTCGCAACTGGGCTACATGTTCGTGGCGGCAGGGACGGGCGTCTATTCGGTCGCCATGTTCCACCTGTTTACCCACGCCTTCTTCAAGGCGATGCTGTTCCTTGGTGCCGGCTCGGTAATCCATGCGACGCATCATGAGCAGGATATGCGCAACTATGGCGGGTTGCGGAAGAAGATCCCCGTGACCTTCTGGGCGATGATGATCGGCACGCTGGCCATTACCGGCGTGGGCATCCCGCTGACGCATTACGGCTTTGCCGGCTTCCTGTCGAAAGACGCTGTGATCGAAAGCGCCTATGTCGGTTCGCAATATGCGTTCTGGCTGCTGGTGGTCGCGGCCTGCTTTACCAGCTTCTATTCCTGGCGTCTGATGTTCCTGACCTTCTATGGCGAAAGCCGTGCGCAGGGGCATGGGCATGACGATCATGGCCACGGCCACGGCCACGGCCACGGCCACGGCCACGGCCACGATCACGGGCACGCAGCTGCGGCGCATGGCCATGCAGATCACGCCCATGCGGATCACGGCCACGATGACCACGGCCATCACGAGCCACATGAAAGCCCGGCTGTCATGCTGATCCCGCTTGGGGTTCTGGCGCTTGGTGCGATGTTCTCGGGAATGCTGTGGTACAACGTCTTCTTTGGCGATGAGACCAAGGTCCGCGAATGGTTCGGCATGGAACAGGCAGCCGGTGGCCATGGTGCCGAGGGCGATCACGCCGCTGCTCCGGCTGAGGACGGACATGCTGCCGCCCCGGCCTCCGCAGAGAATGCGGCTGTCGCAGCCGAGGGCGATCACGCGGCGGTTGCGGCGACGGAAGGCCATGCCGCCGAGGCTGATGCCCATGCAGCGCCCGCCGGCGATGCAACTGCGGCCCATGTGGCAGCGGTCGCCCCGAAAGGCGCGATCTATCTGGGGGCGGACAACCACATGATCCACGAGGCGCATAACGTGCCGAAATGGGTCAAGGTCTCGCCCTTCATCGCGATGCTGATCGGCTTTGCCACAGCCTGGCTGTTCTATATCAAGAACCCGAGCCTGCCCAAACGTCTGGCTGCTGCACAGCGCCCGCTTTACCAGTTCCTGCTGAACAAATGGTATTTCGACGAGCTGTATAACGCGATCTTCGTCATCCCGACGAAATGGCTCGGCCGCTTCCTGTGGCAGAAGGGCGATGGCAAGGTGATTGATGGTTCGATCAATGGCCTGGCCATGGGCTTCATCCCGCTGGTGACCCGCCTCGTGAACCGGGCACAGTCCGGCTATATCTTCCACTACGCTTTCGCCATGGTGCTGGGCATCGCTGCCCTTGTCACCTGGATGTCGCTCTCGGGGGGCGCGCACTAATGGAAAACGTCCTTTCCATCATCACCTTCCTGCCTGCGGTTGCGGCGCTGATCCTTGCGCTGTTCCTGCGGGGCGAGGATGCTGCCGCGCAGCGCAATGCGAAATGGGTGGCACTGCTTGCCACCTCGGCCACTTTCCTGCTGTCGCTGACGGTGCTGATCGGGTTCGATCCGGCCAATACCGACATGCAATTCGTCGAGCAATATGGCTGGATCCTTGGCCTGAACTACAAGATGGGCGTTGACGGCATTTCGGTGATGTTCGTCATGCTGACCACCTTCCTCATGCCGATCACCATCGCGGCCTGCTGGGATGTCCAGCATCGCACCAAGGAATACATGATCGCCTTCCTGCTGCTGGAGACGCTGATGCTCGGCGTGTTCTGCGCGCTGGACCTCGTGCTGTTCTACCTGTTCTTCGAGGCAGGGCTGATCCCGATGTTCCTGATCATCGGCATCTGGGGCGGCAAGGAACGCATCTACGCGGCATTCAAGTTCTTCCTCTACACCTTCCTCGGCTCGGTGCTGATGCTGGTGGCGATGATCTACATGTATGTCGATGCCGGCACGACCGACATCCCGACGTTGATGAAGCATACCTTTGCGTCGGAGACCTTGGCGATTGGCGGCTTCCATATCCTGGGGGGCGTGCAGACGCTGCTGTTCCTCGCGTTCTTTGCAAGTTTCGCGGTGAAGATGCCGATGTGGCCGGTGCATACTTGGCTGCCTGATGCACACGTTCAGGCCCCGACTGCAGGTTCGGTCATCCTGGCCGCGGTGCTGCTGAAGATGGGCGGCTATGGCTTCCTGCGCTTCTCGCTGCCGATGTTCCCGGTGGGCTCGGACGTGCTGGCACCGCTGGTGCTGTGGATGTCGGCCATCGCCATCGTCTATGCCTCGCTGGTGGCGCTTGCGCAGCAGGATATGAAAAAGCTGATCGCTTATTCCTCGGTTGCCCATATGGGCTATGTGACGATGGGCATCTTTACCGCCAACCAGCAGGGCGTCGATGGCGCGATGTTCCAGATGATCAGCCACGGCTTCATCTCGGGGGCGCTGTTCCTCTGCGTCGGCGTGATCTATGACCGGATGCATACGCGTGACATTGACGCCTTTGGTGGCCTGGTCATTCGGATGCCCGCCTATGCGCTGATCTTCCTGTTCTTCACCATGTCGAACGTGGGTCTTCCCGGCACCTCGGGCTTCATCGGCGAGTTCCTGACGCTGGTCGGCATCTTCCAGGTGAATACCTGGGTCGCGGTGGTCGCGACTTCGGGCGTGATCTTCTCGGCGGCCTATGGGCTTTACCTTTACCGCAAGGTCGTCCTGGGCGATCTGGTGAAAGAGGCGCTGAAATCCATCACCGACATGACCCTGCGCGAGCGGGCGATCTTTGCACCGCTGGTGGTGATGACCCTGCTGCTGGGCATCTACCCGGTGCTTGTGACCGATATCATCGGCCCCTCGGTGGAGGCGCTGCTGACCAATTACAAGGCTGCGCTGCCCGTCATCGCCGACGTGGCCGAAGCGGCAACGCATTGAGGGCTGAAGCATGACTGTCACTGATTTCCACACTGTCCTGCCCGAAGTCCTGCTCGCGGTCTATGCGATGGCGGCGCTGCTGTTCGGGGTCTATACCGGCAAGGACAAGACCACCGGCCTGATCACCTGGGCCACGGCAGGCGTCTTCGTGGTGCTTGCCCTGCTCATCGGGGTGAATGGCGAGGGGGCGCAAAGCGCCTTTGGCGGATTGTTCATCGATGATGCCTTTGCCCGTTTCGCCAAGGTCACCGTGCTGCTGGCCGGGGCTGCCGTTCTGGTCATGAGCTATGATTACATGAACCGTCGCGGGCTGGCCCGGTTTGAATATCCGGTGCTGATCGCGCTGGCGACTGTCGGCATGATGATGATGGTGTCCGCAGGTGATCTGATGGCGCTGTATGTCGGGCTGGAGCTGCAATCGCTGGCGCTTTATGTCGTGGCGGCGTTCCGTCGTGACAGCGCGAAATCGACCGAGGCCGGCCTGAAATACTTTGTCCTCGGCTCCATGTCCTCGGGGCTGCTGCTTTATGGCGCCTCGCTCACCTATGGTTATGCGGGCACCACACTGTTCTCCGGCATCATCACCACGCTGGAACATGGCGCGCCAGTCGGTCTGCTGTTCGGCCTGGTCTTCATGCTGTCGGGTCTGGCCTTCAAAGTGTCTGCCGCCCCCTTCCACATGTGGACGCCGGATGTCTATGAAGGCTCGCCCACGCCGGTCACCGCCTTCTTCGCGACCGCGCCCAAGGTTGCCGCCATGGCACTGCTGGCCCGTCTCGCCCATGACGCCTTCGGCACCATCCCGGGCGACTGGCAGCAGGTGATCGCGGTGATGGCGGTGCTGTCGATGTTCGTCGGCGCAATTGCCGCCATCGGGCAGAAGGACATCAAGCGTCTGATGGCCTATTCCTCGATCGCGCATATGGGCTATGCGCTGCTGGGTCTCGCTGCGGGCACGGCATTGGGTGTGCAGGCGATGCTGGTCTATATGGCGATCTACGTCACCATGAATATCGGCACCTTCGCCTTCATCCTGTCGCTGGAACGCGACGGGCAGCCGGTCTCGGATATCAGCGCGCTCAACATGTTCTCCAAGCGTGAACCGCTAAAGGCGCTGGCCGTGCTGATCCTGATGTTCAGCCTTGCCGGTGTGCCGCCGATGGTTGGCTTCTTCGGCAAGTTCTATGTGCTGAAAGCGGCCCTTGATGCCGGCCTGACCTGGCTGGCGATTGCCGGTGCGGTGGCTTCGGTCATCGGGGCGTTCTACTATCTGCGCATCGTCTATTTCATGTATTTCGGCACCGAGACCGAGGGCGTGGAAAGCCGTATGGGCACGGTGCAATGGTTGGCGCTGATCGTGGTTGCGGCCATGATGCTGGTCGGTGCGGTGAACCTGTTCGGCATCGATCCGCCTGCGGCTGTGGCGGCCCAGTCTCTTGTGCAGTGATCTGGCCCTTGTCCGGTGATGTGACAGGGGGGGCCGTCTGGCCCGAGGGCGTGGCGCGCCACGCCCTCGACACGGTCGACAGCACCAATGCCTATGCCATTTCCCTCGCGCCGGGCCTGACAGGTCCGGCGTGGGTCATTGCGGGGGAGCAAACCGCCGGACGCGGCCGGCGTGGCCGGGTCTGGACCAGCCCGCGCGGAAATTTCTACGGATCGCTGATCTTTCGTCCCGAGGGCACGGCGGATCGCGCGGCGCTGCGCAGCTTCATCGCGGCCCTGGCGCTTTATGATGCCTGTTCTGAGCTGACCGGGCTACCACAGGCCTTCAGCCTGAAATGGCCCAATGACGTGCTGCTGAATGGTGGCAAGCTTGCGGGCATCCTGCTGGAAAGCAGCAGCGCCGGGGCAGGCGTCAGCCATCTGGTGATCGGCATCGGCGTGAACCTGATCGGTGCCCCGCCAGTCGAGGCGGTTGAGGCGGGCGCGGTTCCGCCGGTCAGCCTTCTGGGCGAGACCGGCTGTCGCGTGCCCCCCGAGCAGTTCCTGACCCACCTGGCCGCAGGCTTTGCACGGTGGGAAGCGGTTTTTGCCAATGAGGGCTTCACGCCGATCCGCGAGGCCTGGCTGTCGCGTGCCGCCCGACTGGGCGAGGTGATCCGCGCCCGCACCGGCAGGATCGAGCGGCGCGGTATCTTCGAGACCATCGACGCGGGCGGTGCCCTGATCCTGAACATCGACGGGCGGCGGGAGGTCATCCCCGCCGCCGAGGTCTTCTTCTGAAAAGGGTGCCCTCATGCTGCTCGCCATCGATTGCGGCAATACCAACACCGTCTTCTCGATCTGGAACGGATCGGAATTCCTCGCCACCATGCGGATCGCTACCGATCACAAGCGCACGGCGGATGAATATTACGTCTGGTTCCAGACTTTGATGACGCTGAAAAAGCTGGATGTGACGATCCGCGAGGCGATCATCAGCTCCACCGTGCCGCGCGTGGTGTTCAACCTGCGTGTCCTGTGCAACCGCTATTTCGATTGTCGCCCCTATGTGGTGGGCAAACCCGGTTGCGAACTGCCCGTGGCCCCGCGTGTCGATCAGGGCACCACGGTCGGCCCTGACCGTCTGGTGAACACCGTCGCGGGGTTCAACCGCCATGGCGGCAATCTGGTCGTGGTGGATTTCGGCACCGCCACCACCTTTGACGTGGTCGATACTGATGGTGCCTATATTGGCGGCGTTATCGCGCCGGGGGTGAACCTGTCGCTGGAGGCGCTGCATATGGCGGCAGCGGCCTTGCCGCATATCGACATCGCCCGGCCTGCAATGGCCATTGGCACGAATACAGTGGCCTGTATGCAGGCGGGCGTGTATTGGGGATATATCGGTCTTGTCGAAGGCATCATCCGCCAGATCCGCGCGGAGCGTGATCGCTCGATGAAGGTTATTGCCACGGGGGGGCTCGCGCCGCTCTTTGCGCAGGACACAGAGATATTTGATTTCGTGGAGGACGATCTGACCATGCATGGTCTTGTCCTGATCCACCGCTACAACAAGGAACTGGAAACCGCATGAGCGTGAAGAACCGCCTGATCTATCTGCCCCTTGGCGGGGCCGGCGAAATCGGGATGAACTGCTATGTCTACGGCTATGGCCCCGAGGATCGCGAACGTCTGATCGTTGTCGATCTGGGGGTGACCTTTCCCGACATGGACACCACGCCCGGGGTCGATCTGATCATGGCGGATGTAAAATGGCTGGAAGAACGCGCCGAGCGCATCGAGGCCATCTTCATCACCCATGCGCATGAGGATCATATCGGCGCGCTTGGGCATCTGTGGCCGCGTCTGAAGAAGCGGGTCTATGCCCGCCGCTTTACCGCCGCCATCGGACGTCTGAAATTCGAGGAGCAGGGCCACCCGCTGGATGTGATCCATACCGTTGAGCCGCGCCCTGCGGTGATCGAGGCCGGGCCATTCAGCGTGCAATTCGTGCCGCTGGCGCATTCGATCCCCGAAAGCTCGGCCCTGATCATCGACACCCCTGCGGGTCGGATCGTGCATTCGGGCGATTTCAAGCTGGACCCGACCCCGATTGTCGGCGAGGGCTGGGATGAGGCTACCTTTGCCGCCATCGCGGCCGAGCGTCCGGTGAAGGCGCTGATGTGCGACAGCACCAATATCTTCTCGCCGCTGCCGGGGCGGTCCGAGGCCACCTTGGCCGATCCGATCCACGGCCTGATTGCGGGGGCGGGCGGTATGGTGGTGGCCACCACCTTTGCCTCCAACGTGGCGCGCCTGAAAACGCTGGCTGAAGCGGGCCGTGCAGCGGGCCGGTCGGTCTGTCTTCTGGGCCGGGCGATGCAGCGCATGGTCAAGGTCGCGCAGGAAACTGGCGTGCTGACCGGATTCCCCCCGACGATCCCGTCGGAACAGGCGACCGAAGTGCCGCGCCAGAACCTGATGCTGATCGTGACCGGCAGCCAGGGTGAGCGGCGCGCGGCCACCGCGCAATTATCGCGCGGCAAATATCTGGGGCTGGAGATGAAAGAGGGCGACATGTTCCTATTTTCATCGAAAACCATCCCCGGCAATGAGCGCGATGTGCTGCGCATCATGAATGCCCTCTCGGAGATGGGTGTCGATATCGTCGATGACAGCAATGGCCGTTATCACGTTTCCGGCCATGCCAACCGCCCGGATCTGGAAGTGATGCACCAGACCCTGAAGCCGCAGATGCTGATCCCGATGCACGGTGAGCATCGGCATTTGCGCGAACATGTGAAACTGGGCGAGACGCGCGGCATTCCCGGCGAGATCGCGACCAATGGCATGATGGTCGATCTGTCGGGCGACAAGCCCGAGATCGTCGAATATATCGACACCGCAAGGCTTTACCTTGACGGGTCGGTGTTGATCGGCGCGATGGATGGGGTGATCCGCGATCGGATCCGCATGGCGCTGAATGGCCATGCCATGGTCAATGTCATTCTGGATGAAGATGACAGCGCGCTTGGCGAGGCCTGGGTGGAACTGATGGGGCTGCCCGAGGTCGGCAAGCATGGTCAGGGTCTGGCCGAAATGATGGAAACCGAGGTGAGCGGTTTCCTGGAGACCGCATCGGCCAAGATCATGCGTGATGACGACAAGCTGGACGAGGCGCTGCGCCGGATCATCCGGCAAGTCTCGGTCGAGGAGATCGGCAAGAAACCCGAAGTGACCGTTGTTGTCAGCCGCCTCGCGGTGGAGTGACACGCGCCGCGCCGGGGAAACCCGGCGCGGGCCGGCTTTGGCAGGGCTGTGCTGGTTCACAAACCCTGCCGCAAGATCCGGCAGGCCCTGATTTTTCACAGCGCCACATGCCAATCGATCGCAGACATGAAAAAGGGGCGCGGATCACGCGCCCCTTTTTCGCATCTATCATGGCGCAAGCGCCGGGCGGATTACTCCGCCTGGCTGTCGGCCAGTTGCGGCTCCGGCGCGTCGACTTCGGCCTCGGTGACCGGGGCAGGGCGCTCTTTCAGCTTGAAGCTGCGCAGGATGAAATCCGGGACATGATCGCCCATGCCCACAACGCGGTCGTCACGCTCATTACGGCGGCGATCATTGTTGCGGTCATGCTGGCGGTCGTTCTGGCGATCATCGCGCCGCCCATCTTCGCGGCGGGTCTCGTCGCGATGGTGATGGCTATGCGGGGCGGAGCCATGGTGATGGACCTGCGGCTTCGGGCCACGATCCTCGCGCCGATCCGAGCTGCGATCCTCGCGCCGGTTGTCCTCGCGGCGTTCGTCCTTCGGGGTCTCGGCCACGGCCTCGCGCGGCACGGTATCGCGATTGTCGCGCTGCGGCTTGCCGCCCTTGCCTTTCGGGCCACGCTCATCGCGGCGTTCGCGCGGCTCACGGGCTTCGGGCATGGCGAAACCTTCCGGCAGCGTGCCGCGCGGAATGGTCTGTTTCACCAGATTTTCGATATTGGTCAGGTATTTCTCGTCAAACGGCGTCGCGATCGAGAAGGCCTTGCCCTTGCGCCCGGCCCGGCCGGTGCGGCCGATGCGGTGAACGTAATCCTCGGGATGCGAGGGCAGATCGAAATTGAACACATGGCTCACGCTTGGGATATCAAGCCCGCGCGCCGCCACGTCAGACGCCACCAGAAGTTGCAGCGATCCATCGCGGAAGCCATCCAGCGTCTTCATCCGCTGCGACTGATCCAGATCGCCATGGATCGGGGCTGCGTTGAAACCATGCGATTTCAGCGATTTGGCCACCACATCCACATCCATCTTGCGATTGCAGAAGATGATGGCATTGGTGCAGGTCTCGCCCTCGGCGCGGATCAGCGCGCGCAACACGGCACGCTTTTCCGCGAAGGAGCGGTCCTTGCGCGAAGGGGTGAACTGGATCAGCGCCTGTTCGATGGTCTCGGAGGTGGTGGATTGGCGTGCCACCTCGATCTTGGCCGGGTTCGACAGGAAGGTCTTGGTGATCCGCTCGATCTCGGGGGCCATGGTGGCCGAAAAGAAGAAGGTCTGCCGGGTGAAGGGGGTCAGGCTGAAGATGCGTTCGATATCGGGGATGAACCCCATGTCGAGCATCCGGTCGGCCTCATCGACCACCATGATCTGCACCCCGGTCAGCAGCAGCTTGCCGCGTTCGAAATGATCGAGCAGGCGGCCCGGGGTCGCGATCAGCACATCGACGCCGCGGTCGATCAGCTTGTCCTGTTCGCCAAAGGCCACGCCGCCAATCAGCAGCGCCTTGGTCAGCTTGGTGTGCTTGGCATAGGTGTCGAAGTTTTCGGCAACTTGCGCGGCCAGTTCGCGCGTCGGGCACAGAACAAGGCTGCGCGGCATCCGGGCGCGGGCGCGGCCCTTGCCCAGCAGCGTGATCATCGGCAACGAGAAGCTCGCGGTCTTGCCGGTGCCGGTCTGCGCGATGCCGAGAACATCCCGGCCTTCCAGCGCGAAGGGAATGGCTTGCGCCTGGATCGGGGTCGGGGTCTCGTAGCCGGTTTCGGCGACGGCTTGCAATACGCGCGGGTCAAGCGCGAGGTCGGAGAATTTGGTCATCAGCGTCCTGTGTCGGCGGGATCGGCCCGCAGAGATCGAGAAGGGGACGCAAGTCATCCGGGCGTCCCGGCGTCAACAGGCCATAAGGGCCCTGATTGGCCGTTATCTGATCCGGGAGGCTGCGTCAAGGTGCAGGCCGTGCCCGCAGCCGTGGCTGCTGCATCATTGTGATGCAAATTGAACGGATTGGGCGAATTTTGGCGCCATCGTTCGAGATTGGCCTGCTGATTGCAATCGCGCTCACAGATGCCCGGTCAAAGATGTCCGGTCAAAGATGGTCGTGATAGGCACCCCAGACCGGCACATGGCCCTCAAACTTCAGGCAATCGCGGCGCATCTGTTGCATGTCGGGCTCCTCCAGCAACTCCACCGCCTTTTCGCGATGCAGCGCGATGGACTGACGGCGCAGCCGCATCAGCTTGCCATTGGCTGCAGCATCCAGCGCCTGCATCCGCGCATGGATGCGTGGCAGATAGGGCTGGATCGACAGATCCTCGACAAAGTTGCGGTTGCGGAAGGCCCAGTATTTCACCCCCACCGTGCGATCATCCTGATGCGCGGAGCCACGCTTGGTTTTCACCAGAAAGCTGGCCAGATCGCGCACGATATAGTGGTTGATCTGCACAAGACTTTGGCCCCCCGGATCGGTGGAGTTGTAATTCTTCACCTGAAAGCTGCCGGCGGCGAGGCCTGAGCCATTGACGATGCGCAGGTGGCCAATCTCTGCTTCGGCCTCCGGCGGCTTGTGGATGCCCGGACGGCTGAACAGGCTGGGTCGGAACAGTGCCTTGTAGGCGTTGAAATGTTCATTATCGGCCATGACGTAATCGGCCATGGTAAAGCGTTCGGCCTGCAGCGCGAAGCCTTGCTGCTTCTTGCCGCTGGAGCCGAACAACCGCCAATTCGCCATCATCAGGTCAAAGGCTGGCGCGGCGGCAATCAGATCTGCCAGCCGCCCGTCGCCCACCTTCACCACCAGCATCTCATCGAGATCGAGCGCCATGGCGTAATCGGCCTGTTTGTAGCTGTCCAGTTCCGCCGCGCGGCCATAGGCCTTGACCTGATGCGCGCCGCGCCGGGCGGGGTTGGGGAAATACCGGATCGCGCCGACCTGCTCGAGCGTCTTCATGATCTCATGCGTCAGATCGTCGGAATCGTTCTGATAAAGCGCGATATCGGTAAAGCCGAGCTCAAGGTGATGGGCCACCCATTCCAGGATATAGGGGCCTTCATTCTTGGCTGTGCCGCAAAGAAATGCGCGGGGCGCGGTCATGGGGACTATCCTGCTATCGGTCTGCGCAATCGTTACATGGCGGAACTATCTGCGCTGTTCTGGACGGAAAATGCGGTTTTGAAAAGGCGTGACAGGGAACCCCGGCGCTGCTTTGCCGTTTGGCCTTTGGTGCGACCCGTGTCAGGATATGGGCCGTCGCGGAAGCAGCCGCAGGCGCGCGGGCATCGCATCAAGAGGCATGAAGGCCTGGAAGCATGAAGGCCAAGAAGCATGAAGGAGCGTGAGAGATGATCGTGAAATCCGGTTCCGCCGTCTGGCGTGGTGGTCTCAAGGATGGCAGCGGCAGCGTCAGCACGCAAAGTGGGGCGCTGATCGATCAGCCTTATGGCTTTGCCACAAGGTTTGAAGGCAAGGCGGGCACCAACCCCGAAGAATTGATCGCCGCCGCCCATGCCAGCTGCTTTTCCATGGCGCTGTCAAACATCCTTGGCCAGAAAGATATCGTGCCCGAGGAGATCGACACCCAGGTCTTCATCACGCTGGAAAACCGCGATGGCGGTTTCGTGGTGACCAAATCGGCACTGGAGGTGGTGATCCATGCCGATGCCGATGAGGCGGTGCTGCTGGAGGCTGCGGCGGTGGCCAAGGCCAATTGCCCGATCTCCAAGCTGCTGAATGCCGAAATCAGCATGGAGGCCCGCAAGGGCTGACGCCATTGAGAGCAGCGCCTGCAAAGGGCTTGGTCCGCTTGGGCCAAGCCCAGAATGGCAAGGTCCAGAATAGCAAGGCATATGGAACTTTGCCCGGCAGGTTCGGTGCAAGGGTTTGGTGGCACGTCGCAGGGATTGCGTGGCACAGAGCGTGGTTTGCAGGCACCGCCAGACTTTGCAGGCACCGCCAGGCAAAGCAGCCGTCAGATAACGCGACTGGACCGCAAGCGCGAATCCAACTCAGCGCAGGCTGATATGCGGTTGCGGGCGATAGCCCGCAGTCAGCACCGCGACAATCGGTGCAGGCGTCAGCACGGTGACATCGGCCGCAGGCAGGGGCTGCGCTGCCGCATAGCCCAACGGCGACCAGAGATGGATCCCGGTTTGCCAAACCAGTGCGGGCTGTTCATCGACAAGGATCATCGTGCCTTGCGGAAGCTGCGCGGCATTGGCGCAATGGAGGCGGGCGCGGTGGCCATGGACGCGGTGGGCGGTCTGGCGTTTGCTGCCGGGGTCGATCCGGGCGGCGTGCAGGGCGCGGTCGATGCCCTTGGCATCCGCCGGGCCAAACAGGCTTTCCCAGATTGATTTGAAGTGCAGATAATCCGCGCGGCGGCATTCGGCGCAGGGGCGGTGACCGGCGGCAAGTGCCTGCGCCTCGTCGTAAAAGAACAGCTCGGTATAGTTGCCCGGCGCCATCAGGGGACGTTTGCGCCCTTTGAAGTCCAGTTTGCAGCAGATCCAGTTCTGATGCCGCCAGCGCGCAGATCCAAGCTGGCGCTGGCCGTCATGTAGGATGCCGCGATTGCCCATCCATTCGCCGCGCCAGCCCGCCGCGACGATCTCGCCATCGGGCTGGACGCGGTTTTGCAGGCTCACGCCATCATTTCCTTGGTGGCGGTCAGCTTGACCTGCGGGTAGTCGCGTTCCACCCGGTCAATGTCCCATTGCAGGCGCGTCAGGAAGACCGCATCGCCATCGTGATCTTCGGCCATATGGCCCTTGTTCACATTGATCAGCTTGTCGAGTTCCGCCTTTGGGCCGGAAATCCAGCGCGCGGATTTGAACTGGCTGGGTTCAAACCGCACCGGCAACCCGTATTCCTGTTCAATGCGGCTGGCCAGCACGTCGAATTGCAGCGCGCCTACGACACCCACGATGAAGCCCGACCCGATCATCGGCTTGAAGACCTTGGCAGCGCCTTCCTCGGCGAATTGCATCAGCGCCTTTTCAAGATGCTTGGCCTTCATCGGATCGCCCGCGCGCACGCCTTGCAGCAGTTCCGGCGCGAAAGAAGGGATGCCGGTGAAACGCAGCTTCTCGCCCTCGGTCAGCGCGTCACCGATGCGCAACTGCCCGTGGTTCGGGATGCCGATGATATCGCCCGCCCAGGCCTCTTCGGCCAGTTCGCGGTCGGCGGCCAGAAACAGCACCGGATTGGTGATCGCCATCGGCTTGCCCGACCGCACATGGGTCAGCTTCATGCCGCGCTCGAAATGGCCCGAGGCCAGACGCACAAAGGCCACGCGGTCGCGGTGCTTGGGGTCCATATTGGCCTGCACCTTGAAAACCACGCCAGTCACGGCGCTTTCCTCGGGCGCGACCTTGCGGCCAGCGGTCGGTTGCGGCTGCGGCTCGGGGCCATAGGTGCCGATACCGTCCATCAATTCTTTTACCCCGAAGGAGTTGATGGCAGAGCCGAACCAGATCGGCGTCATGGAGCCATTGAGCAGCGCCCCGCGGTTAAGGGCGGGCAGCAGCTCGCGCGCCATCTCCAGCTCTTCGCGCAGTTTGGCCAGCAGATCGGCGGGCACATGCTGTTCCAGCAGCGGGTCGTCCAAGCCGTTGATCTGGATCGTCTCGGCCACCCGGTTGCGGTCGGCGCGGTCCATCAGTTCCAGCCGGTCATTCAGGATGTCATAGCAGCCGAGGAAATCACGCCCCGACCCGATGGGCCAGCTAGCGGGCGAGACATCAATGGCGAGGTTCTCCTGAATCTCGTCGATGATTTCGAAGGTGTCGCGCGCCTCGCGGTCCATCTTGTTACAGAAGGTCAGGATCGGCAGATCGCGCAGCCGGCAAACCTCGAACAGTTTGCGGGTCTGGCTTTCCACGCCCTTGGCCCCGTCGATCACCATGATCGCCGCATCCACCGCCGTCAGCGTGCGGTAGGTGTCTTCGGAAAAGTCGCTGTGGCCGGGGGTGTCGACCAGATTGAAGCGGTATTCCCGGAAATCAAAGGACATGGCCGAGGCCGAGACCGAGATGCCGCGATCCTGTTCCATCTTGATGAAGTCCGACCGCGTGCGCCGCGCCTCGCCCTTGGCGCGGACCTGGCCCGCCATCTGGATCGCGCCGCCGAACAGCAGGAACTTTTCGGTCAGCGTGGTCTTGCCGGCGTCGGGGTGTGCGATGATCGCAAACGTCCGGCGGCGGGCGATTTCAGGCGGGAGGGTGGGGCGATTGTCCAGCATGATGCGCGCAATACCGCGCGCGGGCGTTTTGCGCAATGGATCAGGCGGTGGAAGGATGCGCTGAGAGAGGGGGGAGGTGGCCGCAGATCTCAGCGCAGGCCGAAGCGCATGTCCTGAATGACCGAGGGGCAGCAGCGCGCATCATCCGGCCCGTAGGTTTGCAGCGTCAGCACCAGTTGCTGGCCCTCGCGACGGGCCGCCGTGATGCCGCCGGGCAGATCCAGCTTGCGCCAGGGCAGGTGGCCGCCGCCGGGCTGGCCCGCAAAGACCCAGTGATAGAGCACCCAGGCATTGCCGCCTTCGGGAAAGCTGAACGAGGCCTGGATCAGCAGATCGGGCAGGCCGTCATCGGTCAGCTCTCCCTGCCAGACCTGCGCCATATCGAACAGCAGTGGCGTGTCCAGAAGTGGCGGCAGCACCTGCGCCAATGCGTCACTGGGCGTGACCTCGACCAGTTCCTGTGCTGCGGCGACGGGCGGCAGCAGCAGGGCGAGGCAAAGCGGGGCGATCAGGCGCATGGGTTTCTCTGGTTCCGAGGCGGCAAGTGCCGGGATCGTGGCCTGCGCGACAGGGGAGGTCAACGCCCCCTTCACGCGCAATCCGGCCCGCGGTCTGACCCTCGGAAGTCTGACCCGTTGCTGCCTGGCCCTTTCAAGGCTGCGATCAGCGCCCGCCAGAGCCGCGCTTGCGCACCGGATCCAGCGCATCCAGCACCTGACGCCCGGCCTCGGTGCCGAAATGCTGGTTCTGGCTGAGGCCGGGGAAACGCGCCTTCACCTCAGCGGACAGTTCCGGCGGCAGGCGGTTCAGCACGGCCTCCGATACCATCAGGCTTTCGGCGGGGATGCCCTCGGCATAGATGATCTCGTGATGATCAAAGACGAGGCTGAAATAGTCCAGAAACCCGCCTTCGCGGATGAAAACATGTTCATCATCCACAAGATGGCGTGACTGCACCAGCAATTCCGAGGTCCGGGTGCCCGCGACACGCTGGCGCTGATAGAGGAACATGCGGTGTTGTTGGCTGATGATCAGATCGCCCGCATTGCCCATGGCCCCTGCGGTGATGACCACCGGCGCAAAGGCCCCCACCGCGCGCAGCGTGGCGTGGCCGACCCATCGCACCTCTTGCGGGCCGTGGTCGCGGGTCAGCACCCGGTCGCCCGGTGCAAGGCTTTCAATGCTGCGCTGCGATCCGTCCGCCATGGTGATCAGCGTGCCACGCGCGAAGCTGACGCAAAGCAGATCCGACAGCGCGATCTCGTCGGGTGCGTCCTCGATCTTCACCAGCTGATAGCCGATGCCTTCACCCATTGGGGAAAGGGGCAGGGCGTAAAGCCCGGCATCATCGCCCTCCAGCGCCAGAACCAGCAGTTCCACCCGGTTGCCATCATCGCCCATCAGCGTATAGCGGCACAGGATCGTGACCGCGTCGCCGGTCTCGCCCAGATGCGAGCTGGGTGCCACAGCACCGCCCGCAACCGTCAGGCGCAAGGCAGTGGCGCCACGTTCCAACTCATAGACATCGCCGGGGCAGGCCTCATCCGGGCCCGACAGCGCCTCACCCATATTCACGCCATGCGCGACAAAGATCAGATCCGCCGGAAAGACCATACAGGCCTGTCCGGGGGATGGCTGATCGGTCTGCGGGCTCATCTTGATCGTCTCCGTTCGGGATGCCGGGGTTCTATCCCCTGAATTCGCACAAGAATACAGCAAAAATCCGGCAGTCCCGTGCCAAGCCACGGGCAGGGTGGCACTTTCGCCCGCTCTTTGCCTCGGCTAGCATCGCGGGGACATGGGCACAGGAGATGCGAAATGGATCTGGGAATTCGGGGCAAGCGGGCGCTGGTGTGTGCGGGGTCCAAGGGCCTGGGGCGCGGCTGCGCCGAGGCGCTGGCAGAGGCCGGGGTGGATCTGGTGCTGAACGCCCGCGGGGCCGAGGCGCTGGAGACCACGGCGCAGGCGATCCGAGACCGTTTCAATGTCGCCGTGACCACGGTTGCGGGTGATATCACCACGGAACCGGGCCGGGCCGAGGTGCTGGCGGCCGCAGGCGCGGTGGATATCCTTGTCACCAATGCGGGCGGCCCGCCGCCGGGGATGTGGAGCGATTGGGATCGCGAGGATTTCATCCGCGCGCTGGACGCCAATATGCTGACGCCGATTGCCTTGATGAAGGCGCTGCTGCCGGGGATGATTGCCCAAGGCTGGGGCCGGGTGATCAACATCACCTCCGCCTCTGTTCGCTCGCCCATCGGCGTGCTGGGCCTGTCGAACAGCGCGCGGGCGGGCCTGACCGGCTATGTCGCGGGCACTTCGCGGCAGGTGGCACCGCATGGGGTGACCATCAACAACCTGCTGCCCGGCATCCATGATACCGACCGGGCGACCGCTCTCGACAGCGGTGTCATGCAGGCGCAGGGTATCGACCGCGAGACGGCGCGGGCGCAACGCATGGCGGGGATTCCGGCGCGTCGCTATGGCACGGCGGCAGAATTTGGCGCGGCTTGCGCCTTTCTGGCCTCGCAACATGCGGGCTTCATGGTGGGGCAGAACATCTTGCTGGATGGCGGAGCCTTCAACGCAACCGTATAGGGCGGCGCATCGAAGCTGCTGGGATCGGCCTGCTTGCCGTTGCGGCTGGCGGGCGGGGCTTGCGCAGGTGGGCGCGGTTTGTTAGGCGGGATATCCGATGGTTTCACTCGGCCATCGGTCTGCCCGACCTTCGGGCGCTTTCCGGCCTTCAGGCCCCGTCCATGGCCAGCTTTTGCCGGGCCAGAGCACGTTCCCCGGTCGGCAACCCATGGCCGGCCTGTGATCTTTAGCGGATACCAAGATGCAGCAACCGCCCCGCCTTGTCGTTGACGCCCTGAGCCGCAGCTTCGGGGGGCGCCGCGTGGTCGAGGATGTCTCGCTCACCATCGCGCCGGGGCAGGTGACCTGCCTGCTCGGGCCGTCCGGTTGTGGCAAATCCACCACCTTGCGGATGATTGCCGGGGTGGAAACCGCCGATCAAGGCCGGGTGGTGATCGATGGTGACACGGTGGTGGGGCCGGGCGTGCATGTGCCGCCCGAGGCGCGCGGCATCGGACTGATGTTTCAGGATTTCGCGCTGTTCCCGCATCTGAGCGTGGCGCGCAATGTGGGCTTCGGCTTGAAGGGCGACGCACAGGCCCGGCAGGCCCGGGTTGATGAACTGCTGGAGAAGGTCAATCTTGCGGGCTATGGCCAAAAGCACCCGCACGAGCTGTCGGGGGGCGAGCAACAGCGCGTGGCGCTGGCCCGTGCCTTGGCACCCCGCCCGCGCCTCATGTTGATGGACGAGCCATTTTCCGGCCTCGATAACCGTCTGCGCGATGGTATCCGCGACAGCACCTTGGAGGTGTTGAAGGCTGAAGGCGCGGCGGTGTTGCTGGTCACGCATGAACCCGACGAGGCGCTGCGCATGGCCGATGAGATCGCGCTGATGCGGGATGGGCGCATCGTGCAGCGCGGCGCGCCCTATAACCTGTACAACAGCCCGACGGATCGCGCAGCCGCGGCCTTTTTCAGCGATATCAATGTGATCGAAGGTGTGTCGCGCGGGGCCTTGACCGAGACGCCCTTTGGACGCTTCCTGACGCCGGGCCATGCTGATGGTGCGAAGGTGGAGATCGTGATCCGCCCGCAGCATCTGAAGATCGATTTCGACCGCGCAGGGCGTGGGCCGCATCCGACCGAACTGGAGGGCACGCCCGCGCGTGGCACCGTTTTGCGCGCGCGCTTTCTGGGGCGCGAAAGCCTTGTCGAATTCGCGATGGACTTTCAGGGCGCGCGGCTGACCGCTGCGGTGCCGGGCGTCTTCCTGCCCAAGCCCGGCACGGTGCTGTGGCTGATGATCCGGCGCGATCGCTGCTTCGTCTTTGCGGCCTGAGGGCGCAAGACCCAGATGCGGAAAGCCCTGCCAGCCGGACCAGCGTTATATGCCCGCCTGCTGGGCTGCGCGAAAATCGGCAAGTTCGCGCCCCGGTTCTGGCGCGAAATGTTCCCCGGTTTCCTGAATCGCCACGATCCGGTCCAGCCGGAAGCTGCGAAAGCCGCCGCGCGTTTCGCACCAGGCCGCCAATGTCCAGACCCGCCCGGCCAGATCCAGCAGCAATGGCCGGATTTCGCGATGGCTTTCCTGGCCCGTGACGTCGATATAGGTGATCGACAGCCGCGCCCGGGCACGGATCGCGTGGCGTAACAGCGGCATATGCGGCATGGCCCGCGTCGCCTGATCGCCGGTGAAGACAAAGATGTCATCCGCCTCGGCCTCTGGGGCGGCGGGCAGGACGGCGGCGATCTTGGCGGCCAGACTGCGGGCCGCGCGCGCCATCGCCGCATCCTCGCCGCGCGCCACCATGCGCATCCCAAGGCGCAACGCATCCATTTCGGCACTGGTCAGGATCATCGGCGGCAGGGTGGTGGGCGCGCGCAGGATGTAGCCAACGCCGCGCTCGCCCTCGAGCGGCAGGCCCGAGGCCATCAGCGCCCCGGTGTCCCGCCAGATCGTGCGGACCGAGACCCCCAGCCGATCCGCCAGTTCTGCCGCGCGATGCAGCCGCCCGTCGCGCAGGATCTGGATCAGTTCGAACAGGCGGTCATTGCGGCGCATGGGGCAAACCTGACGCGGGCGGCGGCGCAGGTCAACTGCCGTGCAAGCGGAGTGCGCGGATTTCTCGGCTTGACGATGATCTGTGATCGCAATGGACGTTGCCGCTGAACCTGGAGGTTACGGTGCCGCCCTGAATCATCACATCTTCTGTGATTATCTGATTGTTATATATTATGAAAATCAGGCCTTCGTGCGAGGGTTGGCGGCCCCGATCTCGGTAAGAAATGCGTCGCGTCGCATTGGCTATCTGCCTTCTCGCCAGACTTTCACTGATAGGGCAACTGACATATAGCTGTCAGCAAGCTGCCTGCGATCCCTGCCTTGTGCATTGCGCAAGCATCCGGGCGGCGTCAGGTTCATGAGCCAGAACAGGCCGCAGGCTTGACACATCGTTTCAGGCGGGGACACCGCCTTTCAAGGAGACCGTCATGGGACGTTTCGGACCGTTGGAAATCATCATCATCGCCATCGTGCTGCTGGTCCTGTTTGGGCGCGGCAAGATCTCGAACCTGATGGGCGAGGTCGGCAAGGGCATCACCGCCTTCAAGAAAGGGGTGAAGGACAGCGCGCAGGAGATTGACACTGCCGCAGCGGATGCCGCGCGCGATGTGACGCCCGAGGCCAAGGCTGCAGAGGCCAAGGACAAGGTGTGAACTGCGGCGCGCGGAAGGGCTGAACCATGCTGGATATCGGCTGGAGCGAGCTGGTCCTGATCGGGATCGTCGCCTTGATCGTGGTGGGCCCGAAGGACCTGCCGCGGATGTTCCACACTTTGGGGCGCTTCACCGGCAAGCTGCGCGGCATGGCCCGCGAGTTCCAGTCGGCGATGAACGATGCCGCGCGCGAGACCGGCTTTGACGAGATGCGCCGGGATATGGGCGATCTGGTCTCGAAGAAAAGTCTGGGCCTTGATGCGCTCGAATCGGCGGCCAGCAAGTTCGAGCAATGGGACCCGACGAAGCCGCGCAGCCCGGCCCCCCCGGCCGTTGCTGCGGCTGCCGCCGCTGACACGACGGATGAGGCGGAGGCCGATGCCGATCTGATCGCGGAACTGGCGGACAGCGCCGCGCAGGTGGCATCGCCTGTTCAGGGCAGCCCGAAACCGATGACACCGCCGGTGATACCTGCCCAGGTCTCGCCTGCGCCCGCCACGCCGGTGGCGCTGACACCTGCTCCGGTGACGCCGGCTGAGCCTGCGGCCAAGCCCGCGCCGAAACGCGCAGCGGCCAAGAAGGCACCCTCTGAAGTTCCGTCTGAGGCCCCGACCAAGGGGGCGGCCAAAGCCGCGAAAACCGCGGTGAAGACGGGTGCCGCGCCCGCTGCCAAACCCGTGAAAAAGACCACGGCTGCGGCTGCCCCGAAGGCCGCAGCGAAAAAGGCCGACCCGAAAGCTGCGCCGAAACCGCGCACCAAGACTGCCAAGTCTGCCCCCAAGACCGAGTGAAAGACTGATCCATGTCCGACGACACGCTTGACGATTCCGCAGCCCCGCTGGTTGAGCATCTGGCCGAGCTGCGCAAGCGGCTGATCTGGGCGGTTCTGGCCTTCATCGTGGCGATGTTTGCGGTCTATCCCTTCGCGATGAATGTCTTCAACTTTCTGGCCAAGCCGATCTGTCAGGCGCTGGCGGATGGTGGGCAGGATTGCCTGTTGCAGTTGATTTCGCCGCAGGAGGGCTTTTTCGTCGCGATCAACATCTCGCTGTTCGGGGCGTTGGTGCTGTCCTTCCCGGTCATCGGGTTCCAGCTTTGGCGTTTCGTCGCGCCCGGCCTTTACAAATCCGAAAAGAATGCGCTGCTGCCTTTCCTGATCGCCTCGCCGGTGATGTTCTTCATGGGCGCGCTGTTTGCCTATTACGTCGTGCTGCCAATGGCGTTCGGCTTCTTCCTGACCTTCCAGCAGATCGGACAGGAAAGTGCGGGCGCGGTCGCATCCGGCGCGGGGGACGCGGTGGCGGGTGCGGCTGCAACGGCAGGCGATGCGCCACTTCCGGGGATCGTGTTCCAGGGGTCGGCACAGGAATATCTGGGCCTTACGATGAAATTCGTGCTGTCCTTTGGCCTGTGTTTCCAATTGCCGGTGCTGCTGGTGCTGCTGGGCAAGGCGGGGATCGTGACCTCCAAGGGGCTTGCGGGCTTCCGCAAATACGCCTTTGTCGCCATTCTGATCCTGGCGGCCATCGCCACACCCCCGGATGTGATCAGCCAGATCATCCTGTTCAGCGCCGTTTACCCGCTTTACGAGGTGGCCGTGGTTCTGATCCGCATGATCGAGAAGAAACGCGAGGCGAAGTTGCGGGCCGAAGGCCTGTGGGAAGAGGAAGACGAGGAATGACCGATCTGTCGGTGGCGGCGCTGGCCCGCATCGCCGAGGCGCTGGAGCGGATCTCGCCGCCCGCGCCGCCCGCCCCGGATGTGACCGGGGCCGAGGCCTTTGTCTGGCATACCGGCCCCGACCGGCTGGAGCCGGTGGCGAAGGTCTCGCGCATCGCGCTGGATCTGTTGGTCGGTGTGAACCGGGCGCGCGACACGCTTTACGAGAATACCCTGCATTTCGCGCGCGGCCTGCCTGCCAATAACGCGCTGCTCTGGGGGGCGCGCGGCATGGGGAAATCCAGCATCGTCAAGGCGGTTCATGCCGTGGTCCGGGCCGAGGGGCATGATCTGAAGCTGGTGGAACTGGCGCGCGAGGACCTGCCTTCGGTGGGGCGGCTGCTGAACGTGCTGCGCGCGGCCGATGCGCGCTTCGTGCTGTTCTGCGACGATCTGTCCTTCAGCCATGATGACCAGCATTACAAAAGCCTGAAGGCGGTGCTGGATGGCGGGCTAGAGGGGCGGCCCGAGAATGTGATCCTTTACGCCACCTCGAACCGCCGCCACCTGATGCCGCGCGACATGATCGAGAATGAACGGTCCTCGGCCATCAGCCCGTCGGAGGCGGTGGAGGAGAAGGTGTCGCTGTCGGATCGCTTCGGGCTGTGGCTGGGCTTCCATCCCTGCAGTCAGGACGAATATCTGGCAATGATCGATGGCTATTGCGCCCAATGGGGGGTGAAGGTCGCGCCCGAGCGGTTGCGCGCCGAGGCCATCGAATGGCAGGCCACGCGCGGAGCGCGGTCTGGCCGTGTCGCCTGGCAGTTCTTCACCGATCTGGCCGCGCGTGAAGGCGTGCGGATTTCCTGAAACGGGCGCGCTTTGTCGGGGGGATCGACCCCCCAACAAAGCGGCTGCCGCGCGCGGGGTTTGAGGCCTCGCGCGGGGTTAAAGGTGCCTCCGGCGGGAGTATTTGGGCAAGCAGCAAATGGCAGGGCTTGTCTTGCGGCGTGATGTTCGGCGAGCGTGATGTTCGGCTGGGCGGGATGGCCGGGCGCGAGAGCATGATCAGGCGGGTGCGCGGCGGTTGCGGGGAAATGGAAAAGGCCGGGGAGGGGATCCCCGGCCTTTCTTGGGTTTTGTGGTTGTCGGCTGGCTTATTGCAGGTAGCCGGAGGGATCGACCGAGTCGAAGCCCTTGCGGACCTCGAAATGCACGAAGGCCGGGTTGCCTGCGCGCACCTTGGCGATGCTTTGGCCGCGTTTCACCGTGGCACCCTTGGCCACGGTCACCGCGTCGATCCCGCCATAGACCGTGAGCATGTTATCGGCATGGCGGATCACCACGATCGGCACGCCTTCGGTGTTCTTGGTGATGGCGGCAACAGTGCCATCGCCTGCGGCGGCAACCGGGGTGCCCGCAGCCGCCCCGATATCGATCCCGTCATTCTTGCCTTTTGAGTAGCCCCGGATGATCTGGCCCGAGACCGGCATCCCGAATTTGGAGCCAGAGGCGGCGGTGCGGCTGGCACCCAGATCGGCCACCGGCTTTTCTGCCGGTTTGGCGGCCGGGGCAGCGATAGCGGTGCCGGTCGGATTGGCGCCCGCAGCCGGTTTCGCGGCAGTTGCGACCGGGGGCTCATCTTGCGCAGGCAGCGGTTTCGCGGCCGAGGGCGGCACCGGGGTCGGGGTGCCGGCACCCGGAACGGTGACCGGGGTGGCCGCAATCGGCGCGCCGGTCACGGCGGCGGTGGCAGCTGCGGTCACCGGGATCAGCAGATACTGGCCTTCGCGCACGGTCAGATTGGCATCCAGGCTGTTCCAGCTCGCCAGATCCTTGGCGGTGACATTATAGGTGCGCGCAATTGTATAGGCGGTTTCGCCCCGCGCCACCTGGTGGCGCGCGGGTTCGACCCCTGCGGCCTGCGAGGTGGAGGCCGCCCCCGCCTGCCAGCCTGCTGGGCTGCTGCCGGTCGCCCCGGCCTTGTTGATCGCATTGCCCGCGATGCTGGTCACATCGACCGGGCCGGATTTGATCGGCCCGCCGACGATGCCGCCCGAGGCCGCTGGGCTGCTTTCGGCGACGCGGCGCGGCAGGGCCATGATCTCGCCCTCGCGGAGCGTGTTGTTCGGCTGGACCGCGTTGTAGCGGGCAAGTTCGGCGGCATCGACGCCGACGCGGGCAGCGAGACTTGCCACTGTATCGCCGCGCTGCGCCACCGCGACCTGATAGCCGGGATAGGAGATCACCCCGCGCCCGTCGGGCGTGGGGCGGCTTTCGGAGGCCGTGCGTGCCGCATCGGCGGTGGAGACGCCCTTGGGGCGGAAATCCCAGTCAAACGGCTTGCCGCCGCCCATCGAGCAGGCCCCAAGCAGGAGCAGCGCCGTGCCCATTCCGGCCAGATGCAGGGCGGTTGCCGCGCGCGGGCGCGGTGGGGAAAGCGGGATCGCGTGTTCAGACATGGCTCGGCCTCATGCGTGCCCGGTTTGCCCGGGTCGTTCAAATCATCGCGCATATTGTGCCGGTCCCGCTATTCCGACGCAAGCCCTTCGACGAGGGGCACGAAACGAACAGGCCGAAGTTCGTCATATTCAAAGCCGTTTGGACCGCGCGTGACCTTGATCAGGCTCTGCACCGCATCCGATTGACCAACCGGCACCACCATGATGCCGCCGGGTTTCAGCTGCGCCATCAAAGGCCCTGGCGGGTCTTCGGCGGCGGCGGTCACGATGATGCGGTCAAAGGGGGCCTGTTCCGGCCAGCCAAAGCTGCCATCGCGGGCCACCGCGGTGATATTGGTCAGATCCATCGCGCGGAACAGGTCGATCGCCTCGCGCACAAGGCGGCGGTGGCGGTCGATGGTATAGACGCGGCGCGCAAGGTGGCTGAGGATCGCGGCCTGATAGCCAGATCCGGTGCCCACCTCCAGCACCACATCGCGGGGCTGCACGTTCAGGGCTTGCGTCATCAGGCCCACGACCGAAGGCTGCGAGATGGTCTGCCCGCAGGAGATCGGCAGCGGCATGTCCTCATAGGCGCGTTCGGCAAAGATGCCGCGCACGAAGGCACCGCGACCCACCCGTTCCATCGCGGTCAGCACGCGGGCATCGGTGACACCGCGCGAGCGCAGGGCAAACAGAAAGCGCATCTTGCGTTCGGCCGGGTCGTCCTGGGGGTGATCCGGCGCCTCGCTCATGCCAGCCGCGCCGCCAGATCGGCCAGCTGGTCATGGGCGGTCAGATCGGCGCGCATCGGTGTGACCGAGATCCAGCCTTCCAGATTGACGGCGGCATCGGTGCCGGGCTCGGTCGGCCTGTGCTGCGGGCCGCCCTTGATCCACAGGAAGCGCCGCCCCGAAGGCGAGATCTGCGGTTCTGCTGAAAAGGCGGTATCGCGGCGGAAGCCCTGCGGCGCGACCTTGCGCCCCTTGACCGCAGCGGCGGGGACGGGCGGAAAATTCACGTTGTAGAACAGCCGGTAATCGGCTTCGGCCTGCCAGAGCCCATGATCCAGCAAGGCCTGGATGCAGGCTGTGCCATGCAGGCGCGCGGCTTCGAACGGGTCATCCAGCTCGCTGGTTTGCGGTCCCATATATTGCGACAGGGCAATCGCGGGCACCCCTTGCAGCGCCGCCTCCATCGCGCCGCCGATCGTGCCGGAGTAAAGCGTGTTCTCGGCAGAGTTGTTGCCGCGATTGACGCCTGACAGCACCAGATCGGGCTTGGCCCCCTGCAACACGTCATAGATGCCCGCCAGCACGCAATCGGCGGGGCTGCCCTCGGCGGCATAGCGGCGCGGCCCCAGTTTCGCGATCATCATCGGGCGGGAATAGCTGATGCAATGGCCGACACCGGATTGTTCGAAGGCCGGGGCCACCGTCCAGACCTCGCCTGCGGGGCCTGCGATCTCGGTTGCGATCGCGTGCAGAACCTCAAGGCCGGGGGCGTTGATCCCGTCGTCATTGGTGATGAGAATACGCATATCGCCCCTTTCCGTGATGATCCCTGATTAGACGAGGCACCGCGTTGCGGCAAGTCTGGTGGCGGACCTGTCCGGCGCAATCGTCAGGGTTTGGCGCGGCGTCTCTGCACGTCACGGACCGCGCTCGCCAGCGGGGCCCGTCATCTTGCAAGACTGCTGAATTGCCCGGGCGAATTTTGACGGGGACGAATTTCGACGGGGACGGGTTTCAGGAGGGGCGAGGTGGCACAAGGCGACATGGCAAAGGATGAGCCGCCGATCACGCTGCGCCCGGGGCAGGCATTCATAGGCGTGGCGTCGTTCAGCCGTGATATTCCGAATGGCTGGCGGCCAGCGGCGGCGCGATTGCGTTCACCTCCTATCCGACCGGGCGGCTGGTCTTTGTGGGCAGCCCGCCGGATGGTGGGGCGGCCACCGGGCAGGAACGGGCCTTTGCCCGCGCCATGGGCTTCGGCTTCAGCGCCGATCTGCGGCAGATGTATCTGGCGACCCAGCGTCAGATCTATCGCTTTGACAATTTTCTGCGGCCCGGCGCGCAGCATAAGTGCGGGTCGGATGCGGTCTTTGTGCCGCGGCTCAGTTGGGTCTCCGGCGATCTGGATGCCAATGACATCAGCGCGATGGCAAGCCCGGTTGCCCGGCGGTCTTCTCGGATGCGGCGATCCAACTCTGTCTGACCATCAAGGTGCTGTTCAAGCTGCCGCTTCGGCAAACGACCGTGATGGTGTTCAGCCTTCTCAAGATGGCGGAGCTGGACTGGGCAGTGCCCGCCCACACCACTCTGTGCAGGTGTCAGAAAACATTGGCCGTCCAGATTCCCTGCCGGAGCGCCGATGGCCGCCTGAACCTGCTGGTAGACATCGAGCCATGGGAACGCCACTGGTCAGAGTGACCATGCCGAAGGGGATAAAGTTCCTCGGCGATGGTGAATGGCAGGCCAGAAAGCCTGGCGTTCAAGGTCGACGCGCGCGCCATTGTCGCTCGGACCCACGGCGCGACAAGGCTCGCGGCGCAAGGTCCATCCGGCCAAGGACACTACCACTTCGGACATTCGGGCGGTGGAATTTTCCCATCGCAGCGATGGCGACAGCCCTATTCTGCCGGAGTTGCTCGACCAGATACCGGACGGCGAGGAGATCGGCACCGTGACCGCTGATGGAGCCTATGACACCCGACGTTGCCACACGGCCATCATCGACCGGCAGGCCATCGCAATCATCCCGATCCGCAAGAGCGGGCGGGCCTGGAAGGAGGATTGCCCGGCTGCAATCGCCAGAAATGAAACCCTGCGTGCCACGCGGCACTCAGGCCGGGGCATTCTGGAAGCGATGAACCGGATACCACGTCCACAGCCGGATCGAAGCGAAAATGCGGTGCCTCAAAGCCTTCGGCGAACGCATCGCCGCAAGAGACCCCGACTGCCAGACCGCCGAAATCCAGGTACGCATCGCGCTCATGAACCGCTTCTCAGCCCTTGGAACGGCCGAAATCGTCCGCACGGCCTGATCTCGAAGGGAAAAGGGGCAATCATGCCTCAGGCGTGAGTTACGCAACAACGCCCTATCAATGGCTGCACGCCGGAGCGGTGACCGGTAGGGCAAGCAGTTCCAGCTATCGTCTGATCAAAGCCGATGTCGGGGCCGGAATTGCGGTGCGGATCAGCTATGCCGACGGTCTTGGCACGCGTGAGACGCTGGTCAGCGCAGCCACCGCGTGTGTGGTCTTGGCTGCGGTGACTGGCGGCGGCAATGACACGCTGACCGGCAGGGCCGGGGCGGATCAGTTTGTCTTTGCGGCAGGCGATGACCTCATCACCGATTTAAACAAGGGCCAGAAGGATCGCCTGTTGCTGTCCGACGACCTGTGGAATGGCAAGATGACCGCGAAACAGGTGGTGCAGACCTTTGGTGAGGTCGTGAAAGGCGGCGTGATGCTGGAATTTGACAGCGGCGATTCCGTCACCATCCGCGGCATCACCAGCCTGAACGCGCTGGTCAGCCAGATCGATGTGATCTGCGGCCATGCTCCGCCTCGCGTCGAAGCGGCAGGCAAAAAGTAACTGCGCCGGAGAAGTGCTTCCCCGGCGCGGTTTGCAAGACGGATCGTTGCAGTAGGTTCGCCGCCATAAGTTCAAGCTATCCGATCTGTGTGCAACTATTCACATTGCTTATGCGAAGATGAAATCGCTTGCGTCGATCAGGCGATGGTCGAATTGCTTCAGCACCACCACATTCCCGTCAAAGCGCAGTTCCGCATCGGCCCCGCGGTCGATAACGCGGATCTTGCCGAAGCTCTGCGTCGGGCCGGTCACCACGATGCGGTCCAGATCATCGCGAAAATCGGTTATGGTGTCGCGCCCCTCATTTCTGCCGAAGACGAAACGATCCGCACCGGAGCCTCCAGTTAGCAGGTCGTTGCCCGCGCCGCCGCTGAGGCGGTCATTGCCGCTGCCACCATGAAGGGTGTCTCGCCCGTCCCCACCGTGCAACTGGTCATTTTCCATACCACCTGCGATCCGGTCATTGCCGCCAAAGCCCTTGATTGTGTCATTTCCTTCGTGACCATTGATCTTGTCGGCATATCTATTCCCGAGAATACGATCACTTTCCTCCAGGCCAGCAACATCCGCGGTCTCATAAAGTTCGTAATCGGCGATGTTGATATCCTTGACGTCGAGCACAACCCCACCGTTTTTCCTCAACGTGAATGCGCGAACGTAAACGGTGTCCCAAGGCATGTAGCCGACCATCGAAATATGGTCATAGACGCTGACGCCTTTCACGCGCGCCTCTATCAGATAGCGGTCGCTGCCCAGGTAGGTTTCCGTGACCTTACCCATCGTCGGCAAAGTGTCGCCGCGAAACAGTTGTGGGCTGCCAAAGCCGATATTGATGCCGGTTCCGAGCCGGTCATAGGCGCGAATATTCGCCATGTAAAAACACCTCTTATCGTTCAAAAATCAAATCAGCGGGCCGCCCTTACACGTCCAGCTCTTCGACAAACCGTGCATTTTCCTGAATATACTGGAAGCGCAGTTCCGGCTTCTTGCCCATCAGGCGTTCCACCAGATCGCCGGTTTCGCCCGGCTCATCCTCGTCGATGCTGACGCGGATCAGGGTGCGGGATTTCGGATCCATCGTGGTGTCCTTCAGATCCTTGGCATCCATCTCGCCCAGGCCCTTGAAACGCTGCACGTCGATCTTGCCCTTGCCGCCCAGACCCTTGGCCAACCAATGCTCCTTCTCGGCGTCATTGGCGACATAGATGCGCTTCGCGCCTTGCGTCAGACGATAAAGCGGCGGGCAGGCCAGATAGAGATGGCCCTTGTCGATCAGCGGCCGCATCTGGGTGAAGAAGAAGGTCATCAGCAGGCTTGCGATATGCGCGCCATCGACATCGGCATCGGTCATGATGATGATCTTGTCATAGCGCAGGTCATCAACCTTGAATTTGGTGCCCATGCCGACACCAAGCGCCTCGCAGATATCGCGGATCTCGGCATTGTCGCCCAATTTGTTCGACGCCGCCCCGAGCACGTTCAGGATCTTGCCCTTCAGCGGCAGCAGCGCCTGGGTCTCGCGCGAACGGGCACCCTTGGCCGATCCCCCGGCCGAGTCGCCCTCGACGATGAACAGCTCGGTCCCCTCGCGGTTCTTCGCGGTGCAGTCGGTCAGTTTCCCGGGCAGGCGCAGCCGTTTGGTGGCGGATTTGCGGGCGGTTTCCTTTTCCTGACGGCGGCGCAGCCGTTCTTCGGCGCGCAGCACAAGGAAATCAAGGATCGCCCCCGCCGATTTGGTGTCAGAGGCCAGCCAGTTGTCGAAATGGTCGCGCACCGCCCCCTCGACCCATCTTGCGGCCTCTTCGGTCGACAGCCGGTCCTTGGTCTGGCCCACGAATTGCGGCTCACGGATGAAGCAGGACACCAGCGCGCAGCCCCCCGCCAGCAGATCGTCGCGGCTGATCTGGTCGGCCTTGCGGTTCTTCACCAGATCGCCGTAAGCGCGGATGCCCTTCAGGATCGCAGCCCAGAAACCGGCTTCATGTGTGCCACCTTCGGGGGTCGGCACCGTGTTGCAATAGCTGTGGATGAAGCCATCGCGCGCCGCTGTCCAATGGATCGCCCATTCCACCGATCCGGGGACGCCGTATTTTTCCTCGAACGAGATTTTACCCGCAAAGGGCCGGTCGGAATAGGTCGAGGTATCCGACAGCGTATCGCCCAGATATTGCGCGAGGCCGCCGGGGAAGTGGAAGGTGGCCTCGGTGGGGGTTTCTCCGTCATCAATGGCCGATTTCCAGCGGATTTCCACGCCCGAGAACAGATAGGCCTTGGAGCGCACCATCTTGAACAGGCGCGCGGGTTTCAGATGCAGGCTGCCAAAGATTTCCGGGTCGGCGTGGAAGGTGACCGAGGTGCCGCGCCGGTTCGGTGCCGGGCCGACCTTGGCGATCGGCCCTTTGGGCTTGCCGCGCGAAAATTCCTGCACGAACAATTCGCGATTGCGCGCAACCTCGACCCGCAGATGATCGGACAGTGCATTGACCACCGACGAGCCCACGCCGTTCAACCCGCCCGAGGTCGAATAGGCCTTGTTGGAAAACTTGCCGCCCGCGTGCAGCACGGTCAGGATGACCTCAAGCGCGCTTTTGTCGGGGAATTTCGGATGCGGATCGACCGGCATCCCGCGCCCGTTGTCGCGGATCGTCACCGAATGATCGGAATGCAGCTCCACCTCGATGCGATTGGCATGGCCCGCCACCGCCTCGTCCATGGAGTTGTCGAGGATTTCGGCCACCATATGATGCAGCGCGCGTTCATCGGTGCCGCCGATATACATGCCCGGCCGCTTGCGCACCGGCTCCAGCCCTTCCAGCACCTCGATGGAGGAGGCGTTGTATTCTTCGGGCTGTGCCGCGAAAATATCGTTGGCCATGGCTGCTCGGGTCCTCTTGATGGGCGGTTTGAGGGCCGGATTAGACCATTCGGAGGGACGGGGCGCAAGGTGTTGCGCTCCGCCCGTGCTGGCCCCCGTCATCTTGACCGTTCAGAGGCCAATCCCTGCGGCGGCGCTTTGCGCGCAATCAGGCCGGTTCGGCGTTGCGGGTGACCCACATGGTCTGGAAGGCCGGGCGGGCCTGACACCGTTTCAGCCATTCGGCCAGCAGGGGATAGGTCTGCATCAGTTCGGCATGGCCCTGCGCATAGCGGGCACATTCGGCGACCATGATATCGGCCACGGTGAAACGGTCGAGCAGCCATTCGCGCCCTGCCAGATGCGCCTCCAGGCGGGCAAAGCCGCGCGACAGCTTGGCCGCTTCGACCGCGATCAGGCCTGCATCCTTGCCCTGCATGATGGCCAGCGAATGCGGCTCGATCGAGGTCGCGGCGAACAGCGCCCAGTTTTCCAGCAGGGCCTGTTCGGCATGGGTCTGGCCGCCAAGGCTGCCGCCATGCGCGCGCGCAATATGCAGGCAGATTGCAAGGCTTTCGCTCAGCATCAGATCGCCCTCGACCATGGCAGGGATCTGGCCGATGGGGTTCACCGCGAGATAGGCCGGGGATCGGGTATTGACCGGCGCATCGGGCGCATCGGCATCGGGCAGGCGATAGGCCTGGATCACCGGAACATGGGTGAAGGGGGTGCCGGTCTCTGCCAGCAGCCAGAGCGGGCGCGAGGCGCGCGAGCGGTAGCAACCATAGATGGTGATCATCGGGAATCCTCCTTGTTCTGGGCCGCAGTCTGGCGCGCCGGCGGCAAAGCGCAATCACGCATTGCACCACAGCGGAAAAACGCCGGAAGGACGGAGCACGATGGCTTGCAGGGCCTTGCCGTTTTGCGCCAACCTGTGCGCCATGACCGAACGCCCGCCTAGACCCGACTCGGCGCGCTTTGCCGCGCGTGACCAGAAGGCCGAGATCGTGGATCGGCTTTACGAGGTCGCGCTGGATCCGATCCGGCTGGAAGATCTGCTGGAGGTCTGGGAAGAGCGAGTGACCGCGCTGCGCCAGGGCCCGCTGGACCGGGCGGTGACGCTGGATGATCCCGAGATCGACGCCCATGTCAGCCGCGCCCGGGTGTTTCTGGACCGCTATGAGGCCGCGCGGCCCGAGTCGGGATACAGGCTGTTGCTGGATGACATCCCGCGCGCCGCAGCCTTTGTCAGCGATGGGGGGGCCCGTATCACCGCCTGCAACCGGGCGGCGCAGCGTGCCTTTGGTCTGGCCGAAGGCGGGCCCGTGGCCGATCTGCCCTTTGACCCCGCCGATATCGAGACGTTGCGCGGGGTGATCCGCAAGGTGGCCTCGGGCCGGGCAGAACGGGTGGCGACGCTGCGCATCCGTTCCGGTCTGACCGGCAGCCCGGTGATCCTGCGGGTCTCTGCCCTTGAGGAAAAAGGGCTGGCGCTGGTCCTGTCGACCGAGTTGTTCTGGCCCGAGGATTTCAGCCAGATCGTGCAAGAGGCCTTCGCCCTGACCGCCGCCGAGGTGGAGATCGTGCGTGGCATCACCCTTGGCCTGCCGCTGAAGGATATTGCCGGGCAGCGCGGTCGTTCCATCGAGACGGTGCGCACGCAGGCGCGATCCATCCTTGCCAAGACCGAGACGCATAGCCAGTCAGAACTGGTCCGGGTCGTGCTGGGCTTGATGGACGTGGCCCTGATCCCGGCCATCGCACCTGAACCCGCGCTGCCCGATGGCGCGCTTGCCGCCCTGCCTTTTCAGGAAATGCGTGCGCCGGATGGGCGTCGGCTGGACTATATCGAATTCGGGGCACCGCGCGGGCGGCCTGTGCTGTTCATGCATCTGGATTACGGGCTGATCCGCTGGCCCGCCGAGGCCGAGGCGCAGGCGCGGCGCGCCGGTCTGCGGGTGATCGTGCCGGTACGCGCGGGCTATGGCCAGAGCGCATTGCACCCCAAGGGACAGGATCATATTCAGGGTGTGGCCAGCGATTACGCGGCCGTTCTGGCCCATCTGGGGGTAAAGCAGGTGGCGGTCATCGCGCTTGGTGCGGATCTGCGCTTTGCGCTCGCCTTGGCGCAGGCAAGGCCGGGGCTTGTCAGCGGCATTCTGGGCTGTGCGGCGCAATTGCCGCTGCGCAATGCCGCGCAATATGAGCGCATGGACAAATGGCAGCGTTTCATTCTGGCCAACGCACGCTATGCGCCGAAGGTGCTGCCGTTTCTGGTGCAGGCAGGCTTCAGCCTCGCGCGCAAGCTGGGCAAGGAAAAGTTCTTTGCCCAGGTCAATGGCGGCTCACCCGCTGATATGGCGACCTTTGCCCGGCCCGAGATCCGCGCCGCCATTCTGGCGGGTTCCGAGGTCTGTCTGGGTGCGCGCGTCTCGGCGCATGAAGGGTTTACCCGAGAATGTATCAGTTCCGAACGCGACTGGTCGGCGCTGATCCATGGCTGCCCGGTGCCGGTGCAATTGTTGCAGGGGGATCAGGACCCGCAGACCCCGGTGCAGACCATCCGCGAGCTGATGACAGACTATCCAGCCCTGGAGGTGGAGTTTCTGCCCGAAACCGGGCAGTTGCTGTTCTTCAAGGAGTGGCGGCTGGTGCTGGAACGGCTGATCCCCTTGCTACCCGGCTGAGGCGCGGGGGATGTGGCACGACGGTGGAAGGGGACCGATCGGGGGGGGCTGACGGAGCAATGCCGATGCCGAAATGCGGATTGCGGGCCCGGCGCTATCTTTAGGATAGGCGGAAAATTACGACATGCTTGGGCGCAATTTTTCACGTTCCGAGGCGAGGGACGGGCTAAGCCTCGCCGATCACCTATGTGTGGCAAGCGGGTTTGATCGTCATTCGATCACGCCCGTCTCAGGGCAGGGTGGCGGGACTGGGGCCTGCCGCCCTGCTTTCCTTGCGGGCGGGGACAGGGGCGGCACATCGCCCAAATGCGCCTGTCGCCAAACTGCCACCAATCCGTCAAATCCTGCGCCGATTTGACGCGGATCAAGGTGGTCTTGGGCGGGGCAGGGCGAAATCCGATACAGTGATGTATCAGGAGACGTGCTGCCCATGGACCACAGTGTTGCCGCCACCCCGGAACCCCGCCAATCCGACTTCCCCAAGCCCGTCATGGCAGATGCAGTGGCCCCGTTGCAGCCTGGACAGGTGCCCGCAGGCCCGCGCGAATTTCCGCGCGCCACCCCCGATACGATCCGCGAGGCCTTTGAATCCGGACGTTACCCCTATGCCCGTGCGATGGGCCGTGTCCCCTATGAGGCCGAGAAGGCCCGGCTTCAGGCCGAGCTTCTGAAGGTGCAGATCTGGTCGCAGGAGACCGGGCAGAAGTTCGTGGTGCTGATGGAGGGGCGCGACGCTGCAGGCAAGGGCGGCACCATCAAGCGCTTCATGGAACATCTGAACCCGCGCTATGCCCGCGTGGTGGCGCTTACCAAACCTTCCGAGAAGGAAAAGGGCGAGTGGTTCTTTCAGCGATACATCCAGCATCTGCCAACAGCGGGCGAGATCGTCTTCTATGACCGTAGCTGGTATAATCGCGCGGGTGTTGAACGGGTGATGGGCTTCTGCACGCCATCGGAATATCTGGAATTCATGCGCCAGGTGCCAGAGTTGGAACGGATGCTGGTGCGATCCGGTATCCGGCTTTACAAATACTGGTTCTCCGTGACGCAGGAGGAACAGCGCAAACGCTTTACTGCGCGCGAAACCGATCCCCTGAAAATGTGGAAGCTCAGCCCCATCGACAAGGCCAGCCTCGACAAGTGGGCGGATTACACCGAGGCGAAAGAGGCGATGTTCTTTTATACCGACACCGCCGACGCGCCCTGGACCATCGTGAAATCCAATGACAAGAAGCGCGCCCGGCTGAACTGTATGCGGCATTTCCTGTCCAGCGTCGATTATCCCGGCAAGGATTGGGATGTGATCGGCGCACCCGATCCGCTGATCGTGGGGCGGGCGCATCAGGTGATCGGCGGAGATCGCCATCTGCTGGAGGCCGCCTTGCCGCATGATTTCAGCAAGGCGCGCAGGTAAGGGCAGGGTCTGGCCAGGACCATGGGGGCCAGATCCGCCCCTCAGATCAGCTCCACCGCCATGGCGGTCGCCTCGCCGCCGCCAAGACAGATCCCGGCCATGCCGCGCCGGAGGCCGTGCAGGCGCAGCGCATGGATCAGCGTGACCAGGATCCGCGCGCCCGATGCGCCGATCGGATGGCCAAGCGCGCAGGCCCCACCATGGATGTTCACGCGGTCTGCCGGAAGATCCAGATCGCGCATCGCCGCCATGGTCACCACGGCAAAGGCCTCGTTGATCTCGAACAGGTCGACATCGCCAAGCGCCCAACCCGTGGCCGCGGACAGCTTGCGCAATGCGCCGACCGGGGCGGTCGCAAACAGTTGCGGTGCCTGTGCATGGGTGGCGTGCCCCGCAATGCGGGCAATCGGGGTCAACCCCTGCGCCTCGGCCTCGCGCCGCCGCATCACCAGCAAAGCCGCCGCCCCGTCGGAAATGGATGACGAATTGGCTGGCGTCACCGTGCCATCCTTGCGAAAGGCGGGTTTCAGGGTCGGGATCTTGGCGGCATCGGCCTTGCCGGGCTGTTCGTCATCGCGCACTTCGCGCGGCTTGCGCCCGCCGCTGCCCACTGGCGTGATCTCGGCCGCAAAGCGCCCGGTCTGCACCGATTGCAGCGCCCGTGACAGCGAGGTCAGCGCCCAGGCGTCCTGCTCCTCGCGGGTGAAGCCATAGCTTTCGGCGCAATCCTCGGCATAGCTGCCCATCAGGCGGCCTTTCTCGTAGGCATCCTCCAGCCCGTCGAGGAACATGTGATCCAGCACCTGGCCATGGCCAAGCCGCATCCCGCCGCGCGCTTTGGGCAGCAGGTAGGGGGCATTGGTCATGCTTTCCATCCCGCCCGCTATGATCGCCCGCGCGCTGCCGGCGCGGATCAGATCATGCGCCAGCATCACCGCCTTCATCCCCGATCCGCACATCTTGTTCACGGTCAGCGCGCCGGCGCTGTCGGTCAGACCCGCGCCAAGCGCCGCCTGCCGGGCCGGGGCCTGCCCCTGACCTGCGGGCAGCACGCAGCCCATGATGACCTCCTCAACTGCCTCAGGTGGCAGGCCCGCGCGGGCCACAGCCGAGCGGATGGCGGCGGCCCCGAGATCAGAGGCCGTCAGGCTTGCAAAATCGCCCTGAAAGCCGCCCATGGGCGTGCGGCAGGCCGAAACGATCACGATCTCTTCCATTGTTGGTCCTTTCAACGCGGGGCCATGCGCAGCGCGCCATCCAGACGGATGACCTCGCCATTCAGCATCGGGTTTTCAACGATATGGCGCAGCAGGGCGGCATATTCCGCGGGCTGGCCAAGGCGCGACGGAAAAGGGACATTGGCCCCCAGACTGTCCTGCACCGCCTGTGGCAGCCCCGCCATCATCGGCGTGGCAAAGATCCCCGGCGCGATGGTCATGCAGCGGATGCCCTGCCGGGCCAGCTCGCGCGCGACCGGCAGGGTCAGCGCCGCGATCCCGCCCTTGGAGGCCGCATAGGCTGCCTGACCGATCTGCCCGTCAAAGGCCGCAATCGAGGCGGTGTTGACGATCACGCCGCGCTCGCCCCCTTCATCAGCGGTGTTGCGCGCCATGGCCTCGGCGCTCAGGCGCAGCATGTTGAAACTGCCGATCAGGTTGATCTGGATCGCGCGGGCAAAGGTTTCCAGCGCATGGGGGCCGTCCTTGCCCAGAACCTTTTCGCCCGGCGCGATGCCTGCGCAATTGGCCAGAATATCCAGCTTTCCAAAGGCGTTGAGGGCGATATCAACCGCCGCCTGACCGTCGCTGGCCTGTGTCACATCGCAATGTGAGAACCGCACATCCGGCCCGAGACCTTTGGCAATCTGCTCGCCATCGGGGTTAATATCGGCGATCACCACCCGCGCGCCTGCTGCCCGCGCCATCTGAACCACCGCCGCCCCAAGGCCCGAGGCCCCGCCGGTAACCAGCATCACCTTGCCCGCCAATTGCATCACGCCCCTCCCGTAACCGCTTGAATCGCCGCGCAGTCTAGCGCGAAAAACATGGCAAGGAATGCGGGTCTTTTCGAAGTGACGCAGCGGATTATGGATCGCGGACCTCTGTGATGGTGTGGGCGGCCGGGACGCGGCGCAGCAGACCTTTGCCGATCGGGGGGGCGATCTGCTGCCTTCGGCTTGACCCCGGCCCGCCGCAAACTAGGGTCGGCGCGATGAAACATCACCGGAATCTCAGTCTGACCTGGACGCTTGCCGCACTGGCCCTGTTTTGGGCCGCACCTGCGGCAGCGCATCCGCATATCTGGGTCGATACCGGGATCGAGGTGATTTTTGATGCCGAGGGGCGGGCAACCGCCCTGCGCATCCGCTGGGACTATGATGAGTTCTATTCCCTGCTGCTGATCGAGGAGCGCGGGCTTGATGCCGATCACGATGGCACCGCATCGGATGCGGAACGCGCGGCGCTGCAGGGCTTTGACATGCAGTGGATGGAAGACTTTGCGGGCGATACCTATGCGGCGTCTGGCGAACGCCCACTGACCCTGTCCGCGCCCGAGGGCTGGACGGCGGATTACCGGGACGGACGCCTCACATCCAGCCATCTGCGCCGGATCGACCCACCCGTCACGCTGGATCACCCGCTGCGGATCGAGGTCTATGATCCGGGATATTATTCATCCTATTCCATCGCTTACGATCCGACCTTCACACCTGCCTTGCCTGCGGGATGCCGGTTTGATCTGCAAAGGCCCGATCCCGCCACGGTGGACCGGCAATTGCTGGATCTGCTGTCGCGTTACAGCCCCGATCAGGATGTGGAGGCAGATTTTCCCGCCATCGGCAGGGAGTTCGCCGAGGCGCTGGTTCTGACATGCGGCTGAACCAGGCGCTTGTGCTGGCCGGGCTTGCAGTGGCCTTGCTGCTGGCCGCGCTTTGGCTTGGTGGTGGGTTCACCGGCTTGCGGATCTGGGCCGAGGCGGGCGCGCGGGCGGTGCAGCGCGACATGGCGGTGGCGGTGCGTGCCATTGCCACCGGCCAGCCCGGTGCCCTGACGGGGCTGCTGGCCGTGGGTTTTGCCTACGGGTTCTTTCATGCGGCGGGGCCGGGGCATGGCAAGATGCTGATCGGCGGCTATGGTCTGGCGCGGCGGGTGCCGCTCTTGCGACTGGCGGGGCTGGCGCTGATCTCCAGCCTGGCGCAATCCACCGTGGCCATCGGTCTTGTCTATGCACTGATCTTTGGTCTGGGTTGGGCGCGGGGGCAGGTGGAGGGCGTGAGCACCGCATTGTTCCTGCCGCTGAGCCATCTGGCGATCCTCGGCATTGGGGTCTGGCTGCTGATCCGGGGCATCAGGGGATTGCGGCGCGCGAAACCCGCCGGGTTACTGGGCGGCAGCCGTGTCGGCGGCGCGGTGATGCTGGGTGGCCATGTTCACGGCGCGGATTGCGGCCCCATCTGCGGCTGTGGTCATGCACATGGCCCGACGCTGGAGCAGGCGGCAGCGGTCAACTCATGGCGCGCGGGGGCGGCGCTGGTGGCGGCGATTGCGCTGCGGCCCTGTTCCGGTGCGCTGTTCCTGCTGATCGTCAGTTGGCAGATGGGTATCGCGGGGGCGGGCATTGCCGGGGTCTATGCGATGGGGCTTGGCACGGCCTTGGTGACGGTGCTGGTTGCGGGGCTTGCGGTCTGGTCGCGCGAAGGCCTGCGCGCCGCCTGGCCGCGCCGTCTGGCGCGCCTTGCCCCGCTGCTGGAACTGAGCGTGGGCGTGCTGTTGACTGCGATCACGCTGCCCTTGTTGCTGGCAAGCCTTGAGGCCGGGCCGGGGCTTGGGGCGCGGCCCGGTATGCAGCCTGCGGCATCGATGCCTGTGCCGGGCCGGATGCTGCCCGGCGAGACGCTGCCGATCAAACCGCCTCGCTCCGTTCCGGCCGAATCCAGTCTGCACTGATCCTGTCTTCACTGATCCAGTCTGGGCGGAGTCACCTCGGGCGGGGGCCAGCTCGGCCCGACCCTTGCGGTGCCTGGCCAGATCTTGTCGCGAACCGACCGGATGTCGCAAAAGCGACATGTCCTGTCGCGACACTCCCTGTCGCTGTCAGACATGCCCGAACATTGGGCAAGGCCTAGATAGACAGACATGTCGACGCTGCTTTCCCGCCCCGCCCATTTACGCGCGCTTCTGGCGCTTGGCCTGCCTCTGGTGGGCAGTCATGTCGCGCAGATGTCTTTGCATGTGGTCGATACCATCGTGATGGGCTGGTATGGCGTGCCGGAACTGGCCGCGGTCGTTCTGGGCACATCCTTCTTCTTTGTGATCTTCGTGCTGGGCTCGGGCTTTGCCCAGGCGGTGATGCCGATGGTGGCGCAGGCGCTTGGCCGTGGCGACGAGACCGAGGTGCGCCGCGCCGCCCGTATGGGCATGTGGTGGTCGATCCTGTTCGGCATCCTGTGTTACCCGCTGTTCTGGTATGCCGACCGGCTGCTGCTGCTGGCCGGGCAAAAGCCCGAGGTCGCGGCGCTTGCGGGCGACTTTCTGCATATTGCGGGGCTTGGCATGATCCCGGCATTGCTGGTCATGGCGCTGAAAAGCTATCTGGCCGCGCTGGAGCGCACGCAGGTCGTGCTTTGGGTCACGGTCGCGGCGGTCGGCGTCAATGCGGTGCTGTGCTATCCTTTGGTCTTCGGCCGCTGGGGCCTGCCCGAGCTGGGGGTGGAAGGCTCGGCCCTTGCAACCCTGCTGATCCAGATCATGACGCTGGTGATCCTTGGGCTTTATGCGGGGCTGCTGCCATCCTTGCGACACTTCCATCTGTTCCAGCGATTCTGGCGCGCCGATCCCCATGCGCTGGTGCGGGTGTTCCGGCTGGGGATGCCTATCGGGCTGACCGGGCTGGCCGAAGCCGGGCTGTTTCAGGCTGCCGCCCTGATGATGGGGTGGGTCGGCACGGTGGAGCTGGCGGCGCATGGCATCGCCATGCAGGTCACAGCGATCGGTTTCATGGTGCATGTCGGTCTGTCCAATGCGGCAACCGTGCGCACCGGGCGCTTTGCCGGTGCGGGCGACTGGCCGAACCTGCGGCGCGGCGGAGTGATGGCGATTGCGATTTCCGCCGTGGTGGGCGTCTTGCAGATGGTGCTCTATCTGACCCTGCCCGAGCAGATCATCGGCTTGTTCATCGACCGCAGCTCGGTGGAAGCCGTGCATATCCTGACCTTTGGCGGGCTGTTCCTGGCCCTTGCCGCCGCCTTCCAGATGATGGATGCGGGGCAGGTTCTGGCGCTTGGTCTGCTGCGCGGCGTGCAGGATACGCGGGTGCCGATGTGGCTGGCGGCCGTGTCCTATTGGGGGATCGGGATTCCGGCGGCCTGGATTCTGGCCTTCCCGCTGGGGTTGAACGGCGTGGGGCTATGGATCGGTCTGGTGATCGGGCTTGCCTGTGCCGCATCCGCGCTGATGTGGCGGTTCTGGAGCCGGGTGCCCAAAGGCCCGGCGGAAGACAAGACGCGGGAAGAAAGGGCGATCAGCGCCGGGATTTCTTCAACCTGATATCGCCACCATCCAGATATTCGACCTGCTGCCAGCCGAGACGGCGGTAAAAGCCTGCGGCGCGGGTGGTGGCTCCGGTTTCCAGCCAGATCGTCTCATGGTGACGAAACAGCTCTGCCTCAGCCAGCGCAACCAGGCCGGTGCCGATCCCACACCCCTCATGGCTGGGGCGCAGAAAGGCCGCAAACAGCGCGCCTTCTGCGATATCGATCATCGAAAAGCCGACGATCTGGCCTGGCTTGCCCTGATCGACCGCTTCGGCGCCCCCCGTGTCCTCAGCGACCCAAGCGCAGGGGGCTTCTGCGATCATCGCGGTGATCGCCTCGGGCGTGATGCCCATTTCGGTCAGTTCAGGCAATGTCAGCGCGTTCTCGGTGACCGCAAGGCGAACCTCGAATATGCCCGCAACATCAGCCACCCGCGCCGGGCGCAGATTAATCATCGCCCATCAATCATCGTCAGATGCGCCGCCTGCCGCCTTCATCAGACGTTCGGCTTTCTTGCGCACCAGGACGCTGCGCAGATCATGCATCGCCATCAACAGCGCGTCGGTCACCTGATCCAGCTGCTCAGGCGTGGCACGCGACTGCACCCATTGCGTCGTGGTGTTGAGGTAATCAACCGAACGGTGGATATCGTCGATATCGCGCTGTGCCAGCAGCGCCACCCGATCACGCGTCCAGTTGCGGATCAGATCGGCCTCTTCGGCGGTCAACTCGCGGTCGCCATGCGGTTTGATATTGCCGTTCTTCACATTGACGGTGGCAATCTCTTCCATGTCGATGCGGCGCTGGCGGTTCTCGGTATCGACCTTGAACACGACCGCGCCATTCTCGCGGATACGAAAGTAATAGTCAGGAAGATCGCCCGCCATATCGCCTCAATTCCCCATGCAGCGCAAAAGCGAGCCATCGGCATCGATCAGCGCAAACATCCGTGGCGCATTGCCGGGCTGGAAAAAGCCGGTCAGGCGCGGGATCGATTCTGTGTCGGCGGGCAGGCCCGCAGATTGCCAGGCCCCATGCAACGCCTCCACATCATCCACGCGGATACAGGCCGAGAACCAGCTGGTTTTCGGGTCCAGGTCGGGATGGGGGAAGAACTCCAGCTCCAGCGCATCGCGCTTCAGGATCATCCAGCCGTCATCACGAAAGCCCGTCGTGAAACCAAGCGCGCCGTAAAACGCAGCCGTCGCCGCGAAATCGCGGCTGGGCAGGTTTGCGGTGATCCGGTCGGCCATGATGCGCCTTACCTCAGCCCTTCGCAGAACGTCTTGATGCGGGCGCAGGCCTCGGCCAATGCGGCATCTGACGTAGCGTAGCTGACGCGAAAGTTCGGCGAAAGCCCGAAGGCCGCACCAAAGACCACAGCAACCCCGGTTTCCTCCAGGAGCGCCGTGGCAAAAGCCTCGTCATTCTCGATCCTCGCGCCACCCGCGCTGGTCTTGCCGATGCAGCCCGCAATATCGGGATAAACGTAGAACGCCCCTTCCGGCACCGGGCAGGTGATGCCAGGGCAGGCGTTCAGGCCCGCCACCACCAGATCGCGGCGGCGCTGGAACAGGGCCTTGTTGGTTTCCAGAAAGTCCTGCGGGCCGGTCAATCCTTCAAGGGCGGCATATTGGCTGACCGAACAGGGGTTGGAGGTCGATTGCGACTGGATCGTGCCCATGGCCTTGATCAGATGCACAGGGCCGCCAGCATAGCCGATGCGCCAGCCGGTCATCGCATAGGATTTGGACACGCCATTGGTGGTCAGCGTGCGGTCATACAGGGCAGGCTCCACCTCGGCGGGGGTGCAGAACTTGAAATCGTCAAAGACCAGATGTTCATACATGTCATCCGACAGGATCCAGACCTGGGGATGGCGCAGCAGCACATCGGTCAGCGCCTTCAGCTCGGCATGACTATAGCCCGCGCCGGTCGGGTTGGAGGGGCTGTTGAAGATGAACCATTTGGTCTTGGGGGTGATCGCCGCCTCAAGCTGTTCCGGCGTGATCTTGAAGCTGTTTTCCAGCCGCCCCTCGATGGCGACCGGCGTGCCGCCCGCAAGCTCCACCATATCGGGGTAAGACACCCAATAGGGCGCGGGGATGATGACCTCATCGCCCCGATTGCAGGTGGCCATCAGCGCATTGTAAAGGATCTGCTTGCCACCCGTGCCGACGCTGATCTGGTTCGGCGCATAGGTCAGGCCGTTCTCGCGCAGGAACTTGGCGCAGATCGCCTTCTTCAATTCCGGGATGCCATCGACGGCGGTGTATTTGGTGCGGCCCTCGTCAATGGCACGCTTGGCGGCATCCTTGATGTTCTGCGGCGTGTCGAAATCCGGCTCACCCGCGCCAAGGGCGATCACGTCGCGCCCCGCCGCCTTCAACTCCTGCGCCTTGGTGGTCACCGCGATGGTGGGCGAGGGTTTGACACGGGCGAGGGTATCGGACAGGAAGGCCATGGAACACTCCGGCAAAAGATATCGAAACTTCTTAGGCCGGGCCGGGTGAGGGGGCAACCATGGAAACGCAGGAAGCACGGCTGAAACGGATGCGGATGCGCAGCTGGCGGCGGGGCACCAAGGAGATGGATCTGGTGCTGGGCCCCTGGGCCGATGCGCAGCTGGCGCAGATGGATGAGGCGACGCTGGTCACCTATGACGCGCTGCTGGAGGAAAATGACCAGGACCTGCTGCCCTGGGTTCTGGGCCAGCGTCCGGCGCCTGCGGCACTGGCTGGCCTAATCGCCGAAATCGGTGCCTTTGCCCGCGCGCGTCTGGAGGCGAGCCGCTGAGGTGCCTTGCCCGGCGATTTGTCTAAAATCGTCGCGATCTTCCTGATCCGTTTACGTCATGTTTTTCTTTTGTGCCGATTCTGGCCGGGATGACGTGACGGGCGGAGAATTGCATGACGCTGTATCAACAAGTGCTTGATGGCTCGCACCGGGCCTTCATGCTGGGCTATCTCGACAATCTGGCGCTGATCGAGCGGCTGCACCGGCTGTTGCTGGATGTGGTGAAAGACGAATTTGAACGGCTTGGCCTGTTGGAGATCAACCCGGTGCAGGCGCTTTTGCTGTTCAATATCGGCGAGAATGAGGTGACGGCGGGCGAACTGAAGTCGCGCGGCTACTATCAGGGCAGCAATGTCAGCTACAACCTGAAGAAGCTGGTCGAGTTGGGCTATATGCACCATCAGCGTTCGGAACTCGATCGCAGGTCGGTCCGGGTGCGGCTGACGGAAAAGGGCCGCAGGGTGCGGGCGATCATCGCCGATCTGTTCACCCGCCATGCCGAAGGTCTGGAAAAACGCCAGATCGTCGATGCGGCGGGGATGGAGGATGTGAACCAGCAGTTGAAACGGATGGAACGGTATTGGACCGAACAGATCCGATACATCTATTGAAGGTCTATCGGCGCCAGAGCCAGCTTTGGCTGGCAAGCAAGCCTTGCGCCTTGGCCAACAGGCGGTTCGCCAGCCGCGCGGGCGGGATCTGGCCCGATGCCAGCCGGTCGATTGCCACCTCCGCCGGGCAGGGCAGGCCACTGACCGGATCGTGGTAGCGCGGATAGGCGATCAGCGCGGCATGGGCCAATTGGTGCAGGGTGACATGCGGCAGCGGGTGGCCGTCAGGGGCACGGCGGCGGCGTTCCGGCACAGGCCCAAGGTCGGTCGTCAGGCCCCAACCGGCATAGAAGGGTGCACCGAGGCAGGTGACCGGCTTGCCGCGCAACAGCGCCTCGAAGCCCAGAAGTGAGGTCATGGTCCAGACCTCATCGGCAAAGCCGATCAGTGTGATCGGGTCGGAATGCGGCGCAATGAAATCGGCCAGCCCGATCATCTCGGCCGCCGCCACCGCGCCGGGGCGCAAGCCCGCCTCCACATCCGGGTGCGGCTTATACAGGATCATCGCATCGGGATTGGCCGCGCGCGCGGCCTGCAACAGCGCAAGGTTGCTGCGGATCTCGCCACAGCCCAGCCGGATCGAGGCGTCATCCTCGACCTGTCCGGGCACCAGCACGATGCGCCGCCCCTGCGCATCGGGCAAATCGGGGGTGGCGGCTGCAAGGTTGTATTTGGACAGCCGTGCCGCCAGCAATTTCTCCAGCAACACCTCCACCCGCCGCGCGGCCGCAACAGAGAGCGGCGCACGGATCAGGCGTTCCAGCCGGCTTTCGCGGCTTGGATCGTAGTAGATCCCCAGATCATCGGTCACAAGGCTGAGCGGCGGCACCAGATCGGCCCCCAACCCGCGTGAGCGCAAAAACCCGTCTTCGACCCGCCGCACCGGGACCGGCGGCGCGAAATCCGGCGGCTCTTTCCCGGCCCAGATCAGCAGCGGGCGGCGCATCCGTTCTGCCCGCAGGGCGGCCTTTGGCACCGGGTCGACAAAGCGCAGCCGGGCCTCGCGCCCGAAAAACGCCTGCAACGGCGCGCGTTTCCACAACCTCATGCCGCTTGCGACATGGCCCCGGCGATCCTCGCGAAAGGCGCGGGTCTCGGCCTCAAGTTGATCCAGCGCCGCTTCAAAGCTGCACAGCCGGTCGCGGCAGGGATCATACCAGATCGGGGCCAGGATTATCGCGCCCGCAAACACCTGCGCCGGTGTCAGCTTGCGCCCGCGCCGAGGCAGCGGCTGGCGGTCATGGGTCAGGCCCCAGCCGGCATAGAAGGGCTGGCCAAAGACATGCGGGCGGTGGCCAGCAAGGATCGCCTCGAACCCAAGTTGCGATGTCACGGTATAGACCGCAATCGCACCTTCCAGCAGCGCCTGTGGCGAGACCGGATCGGCGTAAAGACTTACCCGCGCATCGCAATCTGCCGCGCCGAAATGGCCGGGACGATGGCCCGCCTGGGTTTCGGGATGGGTCTTGATCAGGATGCGCGCGGTCGGGTGATCCAGCTTGGCGGCCAGCAACATCTCGGCAAAACTGGCAGCCGTCGCCCCGCCATGGTGGATCGCGGCATCGCCCCGCGTCTGGTCGATCACCAGAACATAGCCCGCAGGCGGCGGTGCCAGATCCGGGTCATGGGCATTGTATTTCGACAGATGCAGCGCCCGGATCCGTCCGATCCCGTCGCGTGCGCGGCGCAGAAGATCGCTGTCGCTGAGCGGATCACGCGCAAGGATGCCTTCCAGCCGTGAGGGGCTCGCCGCATCGAAATGTACGCCGGTCGCATCCAGCATCAACCCGATGGGCGGCGCACCCGACCGCCCGGGATGGATGGAGCGCAGAAAGGCGTCCTCGACCCGCAGGATCGGCAGGCCGCGCGCCTCCGCCACCGCCTCGCCGCGGATGGCATAGGGTGAGCGGCCCCAGACCAGCACGCCGTCGGCACCCGTCGCGCGCAGCGGCACCAGCTCGTGTCCGGCCAATTGCAGGATCCGGCGCAGGCGTTTTTGCCGCAAAAAGCCCGCATTGAAATAACAAAGCCGCCGGGGAAGGCCCCCGGCGGTCTGGTTGGCATCGGTGGGCAGGGTCATCACCCTGCCGATCAGTTGGAGCCGCTGACGCTTGCCAGCGAATTCGCCGCGCCGGCGGTGCCGGTGATCGCGCTGATCGTCTTGCTCCACTGCGTGAAGGGGGCTTCGGTCACATAGAGCGTGTCGCCGTCGCGCACGAGGAAATCGCGCGCCTCGAACATGCCGGTCGGTTGGGTCAGGTCCAGCACATAGACCATGCGCTGATCGCCGCGCAGATCGTTGCGGCCCAGGACAGCATTGGCGATCTCGGCGGGTTCGTTGCGGAAGACGAAGACGCCCTTGGGATCCGCGATGGAGGTGTTCAGCCCCCCGACCTGCGCAATTGCCTCGATGGCGGACAGAGTCTGGCTTTCAAACGGCACAAGGCTTTGCGCGCCGGTGGCACCCAGGGCGGTGAAGGCGCGCTGGTCGCGTTCCACCACGATGCGGTCGCCACCGCGCAGCGCGATGTCCATTGCCGGGTTCTGGAACAGATCCTGCATCCAGACCTGTCCGGTCTCGCTGCCGCGTGTCACCCGCACCACGGCAACGGCAGGCTCAATGGCCACACCGCCCGCCTTGGCAATCATCGCAGACAAGGTCCGGGTCGGGCGCTCGATCGGGAAGACGCCCTGACCGCCCACCATCCCGGAGACCGAGACCGTCTGCCCGTCACCCGCCAGCCGCTGCACGGTGACCTGTGGGTCGGGTGTCTGGCTGTCGAGCTTTTTGGTGATGATCTGGCGCAGCCCGTCCGGCGTCTGTCCGGCGGCTTTGATCTTGCCGGCATAGGGCACGAAGATGAAGCCGCTGCCATCGACCTGAACCTCGTCCAGAACCGAGACGCGCTGCCCGGTATTGCCCAGAAGCGGGTCGTCCTTGACGTTTTCAAACACCGTCAGGCCCAGCACGTCGCCGGGATTGATGGTGTCGGACCCGACCTTGCCCGCCTTGCGGAAGCTGTCGGAAAAGCCGAGGGCGGGCATGACCGAAGTCGCGCGCGTCACACGGGGATTGACGGTCACCACGAAGGCATCGCCCTGGCGGAGAACGGAACCGGCATAGATCTCGCGCTTGTTCGGGCCGGACCGGGGCAGGCCGCAGGCCGCAACGGTCGCGACAAGCACGACAAGGACCACGGCTCTGGCCCCGCGGGTCGTGTTCAAATTCACTGCTCGGGCTCCTTATTTGGATTTTGCCTCAAGTTTTTTATGCAAAGCTACAGAAACGTGAGCGAAATTGCCAGTCAGAGTTTCTGTGCAAGGCTTTTGGCGCTAATTGACAAGGCGCAGGTGTTGCCGTGGTGCCGCGTTGCCCGATTGCAGCGCATCATAGGGATCCTCGGGCGACAGCATCATATCCACTACCTGTCGTAGCAGCGCGCGCCGCCCCCGCGAGGAATAGAAGCCGCCGGGCACCTGACTGGTTTCCAGCAGATAGTGCCGGTAATCGCGATAGGCGCGGCTGTCGGGGCGTGTGGGCAGGCGGAAAAATTCGGCCAACCCTTGGGTAGAGACGAATTCCGGCTTGGCATAGACCGCCGCACCAAAGGTTTTCAGCGGCAGACCACGCCAAAGCACCTGCTGGCCGGCGGTCGAATTGACGGTGACGGCAGATCGCGCATCATTCAGAAGCTGCGCAAGTTTGCCACCGCGCACGAAATGCACCCGGCCGGTCACACCGTGTTCTCGCGCCAGTCTGCGGATTTCGCGGGCGACCGGCACGCGGCCATCCTCCAGCGGATGGGCCTTGAAGACCAGATGGTGATGCGGCGAGGCGCCTTTGGCAAAGCCCTCGACCACCAGCGACAGAAATTCCGTCATGGTGGAAAACGGCGAATGCATCTGGAAACTGCTATCGTGTTCCAGTTGCAGCAGCACCAGATGATAGGGAAAGCCGCCATGGCGGATGCGGAAGGTCGCGGCCATCCGCTCCAGCGCATGGAAGGGCAGGGCGGCAAGGCGCTTTAGATACAAGGTGAATTCCTGCCGCACCGTCAGCGCCCGATGCGGGCGGAAGCGCGGGTAATCCCAACGGCCGGTCAGCACGAACCAGTGATAGAGTGCGCCATAGAAGATATGTTGCCGCATATCGCCCCATCGCGCCGGGGCATCGGGCAGATCCATGTCCAGCTGCGCCAGCGCCGCCTGCATCTGCGGCAGGGTCAGCGTCATCAGCTTGGAATGGCCATTGGTGCCGCCGCGCTCATAGGTGATCCAATGCGGGCGCAGATAGCCTTCCTCGAAGACATGCACGCAGATGCCGCGCGCCTTGGCGATCTTCACCGCCTCGGCATGAATCGGGCGGGTGTCGCCATAAAGCACGATATCGGTGATCGCATGATCGTCCAGCAGCCGCGCGCAGGTCTCGGGCCATTGGTCAGGACTGCCGCGATAGGGGACATAGCTTTGGGTCTCGGGCCAGAAGGCGCGGTCGCCGCGATTGAAGCCCACGCGCCGCACTTCGGCGCCGGTTGCCTTCAGCATCCGTCCCAGCCGGTGAAACCATGGACCATGCGGGCCTTGCAGAAACAGGAAGCGCCGCCCCGTTCCTGTCAGCCCAGGCGCGGCACCCGGGGCACTGTCATTCACCTGAAATCCGCCGTTACTCGTCATGCAATACCTGTCTTTTCTTCCGCTTAGCATGGCCGTCTTGCGGAGAAAGGGGAAAAGTTGCGATTTTGCCTGCCTGACCGAGAATCGCGGCGGAACTATGGCCCCTTCGGGGAGGCATCCAGTCCTTAGCCGCGCCATGATCCGGGGGTTGAAGCACAGGCCGCGCGGGCGTAGGTCTGTAACCGCCAGAAGCGGCCAAGGAGAGGCACGATGTTTACCGGGATCGTTACCGATATTGGAGAAGTGCTGGAGCTGGAGCAGCGCGGCGATCTGCGCGCCCGCATCGGCACCGCCTATGATGTGGCGGGCATCGATATCGGTGCCTCGATTTCCTGCGAGGGGGTCTGCCTGACCGTGGTCGCACTCGGCAAGGTGCCGCGCAACTGGTTCGACGTGGAAATCAGCGCGGAATCGGTCAGCAAGACCAACCTGGGCACTTGGGTCGTTGGCACGCCCGTGAATCTCGAGCGCGCGTTGCGGGTGGGGGATGAGCTTGGAGGGCATATCGTCTCGGGCCATGTCGATGGCGTGGCCGAGGTCGTGGCGCTGCGCCCCGAGGGCGATAGCCTTCGGGTGACCTTCCGCGCGCCGGAGGCTTTGGCCAAATTCATCGCCCCCAAAGGCTCGGTCGCGCTGAACGGCACCTCGCTGACGGTGAACGAGGTCGATGGCTGCGATTTCGGGGTGAATTTCATCCCCCATACCCAGGCCGTCACCACCTGGGGCGGTGTGGCGCTTGGCCAGAAGATCAATCTGGAGGTCGATACCATGGCGCGCTATGTCGCGCGGCTGCGGGAATGGGGCTGATCATGGCGGCCCCATTTGCAGGGATCGGGCATAATGGTGGCCCGGACATGACCGGCACCGCCTGGCGCAAGCATTGCTGGCAGGCCGCGCGCGAGGCGCTGTTGCCGCATCTGCCGATCGAGGTGCTGCGTGGCCGGGTCCGGCGCGCGCAGGAGCTTGGTCTGGATTACAAGACCTATGCCAGCGTCCGCGCGGCATCGGGCCATGATGTGGTGGCCTTCCTGTTTTCTTCCAACGCCTTGCGGGTTACGTCCAGGCTGCCGCAACTGCCCGAGGATCGCGTGGCGCGACTGCAATCCATGGCGCAATGTGGGCGGCTGGCGCTGGCGGTTGCGCCGCTTGCACCGGCGGCCTTGATGGCAGCGGGGCAGGGCCTGCTGGATGCGGCACAACCTGCGCCGCGCCCCTTTGGCAGCTTTGCCGAGGCGCGCGAGGCGATCCGTCTGGCGCGCGGGGCCCATAAGCCCGACGGGGTGATCCTTGTCGGGGCCGCCCCTTTCGAGGCCGAATGGTGCGCGGCAGGCAAGCTGGGCTTCTATCTTCCGGCAGAGCGCATCTTCGCCTGATCGCTTCCGGCGCGCGCGCCGCCTTGCCGACCGGCATCGGGCGCGCCATATCAGCATCGGGCAATCGGGGGACGGGCGATGGATTGGCGGTTCGACAACAGCTATGCGCGGGATTTGCCGGGCACCTATGTGGTGCAAAAGCCCGAACCCGTGCCCGCGCCCACCCTTGTGAAGCTGAATACGGCACTTGCGGCAGAGCTGGGGCTTGACCCGGCCGCGCTGCTGCCGGACGCGGCGGCGCTGTTTTCCGGCAATGCCCTGCCTGAAGGGGCAGAACCCATCGCGCAGGCCTATGCCGGGCATCAGTTTGGCGGCTTTTCCCCGCAACTTGGCGACGGTCGGGCGTTGCTGCTGGGCGAGGTGATCGACATTCACGGTCAGCGCCGTGACATCGCGCTGAAAGGCTCGGGCAGGACGCCGTTTTCGCGCCGGGGCGACGGGAGGGCGGCGCTTGGGCCGGTCTTGCGCGAATATCTGATGGGCGAGGCAATGGCGGCGCTTGGTGTTCCCACCAGCAGGGCCTTGGCCGCGGTAGCCACCGGCGCGCGGGTGCAGCGTGAACGCGGTCTTCCCGGAGCGGTGCTGACCCGTGTGGCGGCGAGCCATCTGCGCATCGGCACGTTCGAGTTCTTCGCGGCCCGCGGCGACCGCGCCATGGTGCAGCGGCTGGCCGATTACGCGATGGCGCGCCATTACCCCGATCTGCCGCAGGGCGAGGGGCGCTATCTGGCGTTTTTCGACGCGGTGACCCGCGCACAGGCGCGGCTGATTGCGCAATGGATGGGGCTTGGCTTCATCCATGGCGTGATGAACACCGACAATATGACCATTTCGGGCGAGACCATCGATTATGGCCCTTGCGCCTTCATGGAGGCCTATAGCCCCGGCACCGTGTTTTCCTCGATCGATCATCAAGGGCGCTATGCCTATGGCAACCAGCCGCTGATCCTGGGCTGGAACCTTGCGCGGCTGGCCGAAACGCTGGTGCCGCTGTTTGACGCCGATGAGGCGCGGGCGATTGATCTGGCCAATGAACGGCTTGGCGCGATTGCCGGGATCTACCGTGCGGAATGGGTGCAGGTGATGCGCGCAAAGCTCGGGCTGGATGGTGCGCAGGAGGGTGATGCGGATCTCGCAGAGGGCTTTGTGGCGGCGTTGAGCGGCACCGACTGGACGCTTGGGTTTCGCCGCCTGGCGCGGGCGACCGCGCCCGCCGATCTGCGTGGGCTGTTCAAGGATATGGCGGCGCTGGAGGCCTGGTGGCCGCAATGGCAGGCACGGCGCGCCCTGGATGCGCCCGCGCGGATGCAGGCCGCGAACCCCGCCTATATTCCGCGCAATGCGCGGGTGGAGGAGGCGCTGGCCGCGGCCGAAGCCGGGGATCTTGCGCCATTCGAGCGTCTGCTTTCGGTGCTGGCGGATCCCTATACTGACCGCCCGGGGCTGGAGGCCTATGCCTTGCCCGCGCCGGAAAGTTTCAACGACAGCTTCCGCACCTTCTGCGGTACCTGAGCGCGACTTGCCGCCCGGGCCACAAATTTTCGACGAAAATTTGCGGTTCCCGTCGCCTGCGCGCTGTGAAAGAATTGGCCATGACCGCGAGATCCGAGATTCATGATCGTCTGGCCGCCAGCCTGCGTGACGCCCGCCGCGCGCGGGGCCTCAGCCTTGACGGGGTGGCCAAGCTCTCGGGCGTCAGCCGCTCTATGGTGAGCCAGATCGAGCGCGGCGAAAGCTCTCCCACGGTTGCGACGCTGTGGAATCTGACGCAGGCATTGCAGGTGGATTTCGCCGGGCTGCTGGAAGGCAAGCCCCGGCCGGGAATCGAGGTGATCCGCGCCGAGGCCGCGCCAGTGATCGCCGGGCGCGGCACCGGCGTCACCATCCGCATCCTGTCAGCCCCCGAGGCGGTGGGCGATCATGAGGTTTATGAGCTGATCTTCGTGCCGGGATCGGCGCTGGAATCCGATCCGCACAGCCCCGGCTGCCGTGAGCATCTGGCAGTGATCGAGGGGCATTTGCGGATTGAGAGCGGTGATCTGGTAGAGGATCTGGGGCCGGGCGATACCGCGCGCTACGCCGCGGACCGGACCCATGCCATTCGCGCAGGTGCCGGGTCTGCCCGCGCCATTCTGATCGTGCAGGACAGCTGAGACCGGCGGCACCGGGGGCCAGCCCCCGGACCCCCGGGATATTCGTGAACAGATGAAAGACAAGCGGATATCCGTCTTTATGGATGTTTTCCGTTATATTGACGCATATCCGGTTTTATGGCATATTTCCGATATAGTGGAATTGGAGGGTGGAATGACGGATACGGGGCGGGCGGCGTTTCTGACGCATCTTTCAGCGGTGCTGACGGGGATCGAGGCGGAAGGGCTGCTGAAGCGCGAGCGACTGATCGAAGGGCCGCAAGGTGCGCATGTCACGGTGGCGGGGCGACCGCTGCTGAACCTTTGCGCCAACAACTATCTCGGCCTTGCCGATGACCCGCGCCTGATCGCGGCGGGGCAGGCGGCGATGGCATCGGATGGCTATGGCATGGCCTCGGTCCGCTTCATCTGTGGCACGCAAGGCCTGCATCGGCAGCTTGAGACGCGGCTGGCGCAGTTTCTGGGGCAGGAGGACAGCATCCTGTTCGCCGCCTGTTTCGATGCCAATGGCGGGCTGTTCGAGCCGCTGCTGGGCCCCGAAGACGCGGTGATTTCCGACAGTCTCAACCATGCCTCGATCATCGATGGCATCCGGCTGTGCAAGGCCAAGCGCTATCGCTACGCCAATTCCGATATGACGGATCTGGAGGCGCAGTTGCAGGCGGCGCGGGCGGATGGGGCGCGTTTCATCCTGATCGCCACCGATGGCGTGTTCTCGATGGATGGTTATCTGGCGAAACTGGGCGAGATCCGGGCGCTGGCGGATCGCTATGGTGCGATGGTCATGGTGGATGACTGCCACGCGACCGGGTTCATGGGGCCGCAGGGGCGCGGCACGCCGGCCCATGCCGGGGTCCAGGTCGATATCCTGACCGGCACCTTGGGCAAGGCGCTTGGTGGTGCGCTTGGCGGCTATATTGCCGGGCCGCAGGCGGTGGTCGATCTGCTGCGCCAGCGCGCGCGGCCCTATCTGTTCTCCAACGCCTTGCCGCCGGTGGTGGTGGGGGCTGCGCTGGCGGCGCTTGATATCATCGAGGCGGCGGATGATCTGCGCGCGCAGCTGTTTGAAAACGCGGGTTATTGGCGGGCGGGCCTGGCGGACGCAGGTTTCACCCTGCTGCCGGGGGAACATCCGATCATCCCGGTGATGCTGGGGGATGCCAAGCTCGCGCAGGCCATGGCGGCAGAGCTGTATACGCGTGGCGTCTATGTCGCCGGGTTCTTCTTCCCGGTGGTGCCGAAGGGGCAGGCCCGCATCCGCACCCAGATGAATGCGCGGCTGACCCGCGCGGATCTGGATGTCGCGCTGGAGGCGTTCCGCGCCGCGGGCAAAGCCGTGGGGGCGATCTGATGCGCAACGATATGAAAGCGCTCGCCAAGAGCAGACCCGAGATCGGGCTGTGGCAGGAGGATCGCCCGGTGCCGGAAATCGGCCCGGATGATGTGCTGATCCGCATCCGCAAGACCGGGATCTGCGGCACCGATATCCATATCTGGAACTGGGATGAATGGGCGGCGAAGACCGTGCCGTTGGGCCTTGTCACGGGGCATGAGTTTGCGGGCGAGATTGTGGAGATCGGGCGCAATGTCACCGATCTGGCGATTGGTCAGCGCTGCTCGGGCGAGGGGCATCTGATCGGACGACATTCGCGGCAGTCGCGCGCGGGCAAGTTCCATCTGGACCCGGAGACCCGGGGTATCGGGGTGAATGAACAAGGTGCCTTTGCCGAATATCTGCGCCTGCCCGCCTTCAACGTGGTGCCGCTGCCCGATGTCATCGATGACGAGATCGGGGCGATTCTGGATCCACTGGGCAATGCGGTCCATACCGCCTTGTCCTTCGATCTGGTGGGCGAGGATGTGCTGATCACCGGCGCAGGCCCCATCGGCATCATGGCGGCGGCGGTGGCGCGCCATGTCGGCGCGCGGCATGTGGTCATCACCGATGTGAACCCGGCACGGCTGGAACTGGCGGCGCAGGTCGCGGATGTGGTGCCGGTGAATGTCGCCTCCGAGGACCTGAAAGAAGTGCAAGCCCGGCTGAAAATGACGCAGGGCTTTGATGTCGGCATGGAGATGAGCGGCAACCAGCGCGCGCTGGACCAGATGGTCGAGGCGCTGGTGATGGGCGGGCGCATCGCCATGCTGGGCATCCCGCCCGGCAAATCGCCGGTTGACTGGTCGCGGATCGTCTTCAAGGCAATCACCATCAAGGGCGTCTATGGCCGCGAGATCTTCGAGACCTGGTACAAGATGATTGCCATGCTGGAAAACGGTCTCGATATCCGGCGCGTCATCACCCATCGTTTCAAGGCTCGCGATTTTGCCGAAGGGTTCGAGGTGATGCGCTCGGGTCTGTCCGGCAAGGTCGTGCTGGATTGGGATTGATCGCGGTTTCAGGGTCTGGGGGCGCGGTTGCGCCCCCTTGTTCTGCCGACGTAATCGGCGCGGCCCCCAAGCTGTGGCCCCTGTCGCGATCTGCGGCACATATGCACAACCCTTGCGCGGCCCCCACATGTGCTTCGGCACTGGCCTTTAAGGGCGGCGCGCGGTAATGCACGGGAAAGGCCCCCTGCAAGAGACGATCCAGATGTCCAGCGACTACCGCGATGCGATCTCCTCGGTCGAGGAAATCATCGAAGACGCCCGCAACGGGCGTATGTTCATTCTTGTTGACCATGAAGACCGCGAGAATGAGGGCGATCTGGTGATCCCCGCCGAAAAATGTGACGCGGCGGCGGTGAACTTCATGGCGACCCATGGCCGTGGGCTGATCTGCCTGACATTGGCGGGCGAGCGCATCGACCAGCTTGGTCTGCCACTGATGGCCTCCAAGAACTCGTCGCGGCATGAGACCGCCTTCACCGTCTCCATCGAGGCGCGTGAAGGGGTGGAGACCGGCATTTCCGCCAAGGATCGCGCCCGCACCATCGCGGTGGCGATCGATGACAAGGCCGGGCCGCAGGATATCGCGACGCCGGGCCATATCTTCCCGCTGCGCGCCCGCGATGGCGGCGTGCTGGTGCGTGCAGGCCATACCGAGGCCGCGACCGATGTGGCGCGTCTGGCGGGGCTGAAGCCCGCCGGCGTGATCTGTGAAATCATGAATGACGATGGCACCATGGCGCGCCTGCCCGATCTGGTCAGCTTTGCGCAAAAGCATGGGCTGAAGATCGGCACCATTTCGGATCTGATCGCCTATCGCCGCCGCAACGACAATCTGGTGAAGGAGCGCGCGGTCAAGCGCGTGACCTCGATCCATGGTGGCGAATGGATCATGCGGATTTTCTCGGATGTGGCGCAAGGCGCGGAACATGTCGTGCTGACCAAGGGCGATATCGGATCGCCCGAGCCGGTTCTGGTGCGGATGCACGCGCTTGACCCGCTGGCCGATGTGCTGGGTGTGGGCGATGTGGAGGCCGCGGGCGAATTGGCAGGGGCGATGCATGTCATCGCCGAGGCCGGGCGCGGCGTGGTCGTGCTGTTGCGCGACACTTCGATGAAGCTGGCGGAATCGGGCGAGGTATCGCCGCAGACGCTGCGCCAATACGGGCTTGGGGCGCAGATCCTGGCGGCCCTTGGTCTCAGCGAGATCACGCTGGTCACCAACCACAAGGCGCCCAAGGTTGTGGGGCTTGATGCCTATGGCCTGACGATCACCGGCACCAAAGCGATTTCGGAGTAAGCCATGGCCGCCAATGAACAGCATTACACGCTGCCTTTGCCGCAATTCGACAAGCCGGTGAAGGTCCTGATCGTCGTCGCGCCTTACTACAAGGACATTGCCGATCAGCTGGTCGCGGGCGCACAGGCCACTGTGGCCGCCGTGGGCGGCGAAAGCGAAGTGATCGAGGTGCCCGGCGCGCTGGAGATCCCGACCGCCATCGCCATGGCTGAACGCATGTCGAATTATGACGGCTATGTCGCGCTCGGCTGCGTGATCCGGGGGGAAACCACGCATTACGACACCGTCTGCAATGACTCGAGCCGCGCGATCACCCTGCTGGGTCTGCAAGGTGCCTGCATCGGCAATGGCATCCTGACCGTCGAGAACCGCCCGCAGGCGCAGGCCCGCGCCGAGGTGGCCGGCCAAAACAAGGGCGGCGGTGCGGCTGCCGCCGCGCTGCATCTGGTGGCGCTGGCGCGTCGCTGGTCGGGCAGCCGCAAGGGCATGGGCTTTCGCGCCGATGAGGGCACACGGGCATGAGCAAACCTGACAAGAAACAGATGCGTTCCGCCGCGCGGTTCTTCGCCGTGCAGGCGCTGTTCCAGATGGAAAGCTCTGGCCAGACGGTGGAACGCATCGTGCGCGAATTCGAGTCCCATCGCTTTGGCGAGGTGCTGGATGACGGGTCCGAGATGGCGGAGGGTGATGTGACCCATTTCCGCGCGCTGATCGATGCAGCGGTGAACTGGCAGGCCAGGGTCGACCAGATGACCGACCGGGCGCTGGTGGCGAAATGGCCAATTGACCGGATCGATCCGGTCCTGCGCGCGCTGTTCCGCGCGGCGGGCGGCGAGATGGTCGCGACGGACACGCCGCCCAAGGTGGTGATCACCGAGTTTGTCGATGTGGCCAAGGCCTTTTTCGACGAGGGGAAAGAGCCCAAATTCGTCAATGCCGTGCTGGACCATATGGCGCGCGAGGCGAAACCGGCCGCGTTTTCCTGATCGCGCGATTTTCGTGAAAATTTTTCGGGGCAGCGCCAAGGATCGCGCCTTTGCCCGCGTCCCATGATATAGCTGCAGGATCGTCCTGCGCCGTATCCAAACAAAGGGTTGCCCCGATGAAACGCCCGGTTCTTGCCACCACCACTGTTCTTGCGGCCACGCTTTCCCTTGCGGCCTGCCAGCCCACGTCAGAGGCCACGCCTTCGTCCGAGGCTGTGGCGAAGGAATGGCAGCTTGTCGGTTTCTCCGGTGACAGCCTGCCGCCCCGCGTGACGATGGATCTGCGCGAGGCGGGGAAGGCCAGCGGGCAGGCCCCCTGCAATCGCTGGTTCGGCGCGGTCGAGGGCAGCTTGCCTGATTTCCGCATTGGGCAAGCCGGGGCTACCCGTATGGCCTGCCCGGATCTGGAGGCAGAGGGGGCTTTCCTGACCGCGCTTGGCCAGATCAGCACCGCCGCGATAGAGGGCGACAAGCTGATCCTGACCGGCAGCGATGGGGTTCGCATGGAATTCACCGCCAAGGCTCCGTAAGGCGCGTTCGGCGAAGTGGCGCAGACCGAGCGGATTGCCGCACATTGCGACCCGGCTGCGACGCTTTGCCTCTGGCACATGGCGGGCAGGGTGCTAGCATTCCGGGATGCCCGAACGGGAGCGCAGGGGGAATCGTCATGCCGAAACTTGTCCGTCTCTACATCGTCAATGTCGCCATAGGCTTTGCGCTTTCGGCGCTGTTTGTCGCGGCATTGGTCGGGCTGAACATCGGCAATCTTGGTCATCTGGTGTTGGAGACCAGCAATGGCTGGATCGGCGGGCTGATGCTGTTCGTGTCCAACGGGGTGATCTTTGCGGGGGCGCAATTCGCCATCGCGGTCATGCGTCAGGCAGATCATGATGACAGCCCGCGCGGTGGCCTGAAATCGCCCGCTCTGGTGCCGGTTCGGATGCGTGCTGCAACACCGACCCAGGGGCCTGGCGCAAGGCTGGATCGCAAATATCTGAAGCGGTGACGAGTCGCACCGCCAGATCTTGCGCAAAGCCCGGGGTGATCCCGGGCTTTTTTGTTTTTGCTCCACCTGTTGCAGCCCTCGCACGATGGATTTCTGACGTGGCGTCAAGAAATGGAACGCCCCCCTTCGGGGCTGTGAACCGCACGTTCAGCCCTTCGGTTTTGGCACCTTTCTGCGCGGTTTTCCGCCCTGTCACGCTGCTGCCTTGAAGCGCCGCCCGGCATGGTCATGTGTCCTCCACAACCCGCCGCTGGATGTTGCGACGGGAGATGCAAGTGAAAGGATTAAGGGATATGACCCAGAACCTCCGTCTCGCCGGTGCCTCCGCTATCGCCATGCTGCTGGCCGCGCCAGTTTTCGCGCAGGGCGAGCTTATCGGCACCAAGGCGCTCAATGACCGTATCGACGATGTCGAGGAAGCGGTGAATGATGATCTGGCCCGCGCCGAGGATGCTGCGCGCTTTGGCAACCCTGAATTCCGTCAGGGTCTGACCGGCTCGGCCTCGCTGGGCTATTCGGGCAAGACCGGCAATAACGAAAGCCAGGAACTGACCGTCGGCGCTCGGATGCGCTATGCTTCGGGCCCGTGGGTTCACAACATCGGCGTGGCGCTGGACTTTGCCGAGGATGACAATTCCAAGACCAAGGAAGATACCTTCGCCGTCTATGATGCGAACTACTACTTCAACGACAACCTCTATGCTTTCGCATTGGGCCGCGTTGAAACCGATGGTCTGGCAAATGTTGCAACCGATACCAAGACCGACGCCTTCCTTGGCTTCGGTCCGGGCTACCGGGTGATCAACACCCCCGAAATGAGCTGGCGTGTGCAGGCAGGTATCGGGGTCAGCTATCTGAAGGACGGGCTTGACCAGAGCACGACCGAGACCGGCTACATTGCCTCGTCGCGCTTCTTCTACAAGTTCAACGAGAACATCTTTGCCACCAACGACACCGATGTCCTCTATTCGGACACGGCGCTGCGGGTGAACAACGATCTTGGCGTGAACTTCAAGATGTCGGACCGGATGGCCACCCGCGTCAGCTATCTGACCGAGTATAACGAGGCCCGCGCGATCCGCACAGACAATAAGCTGGGCGTGTCGCTGGTCATGGGCTTCTAAGCCCCGACACCGATCTTTTCATCGTGAACTCGGGGCAGGGAGACCTGCCCCTTTTTTCTTTTGTCTCAAAAGGTTTGCGGCAGGTCTTTGCGGTAGAACAGCCGGTCAAACCCGTCTTGGCGTGCGCGTGCGGTCACGGTGAAGCCGAGCCCGTCATAAAGCCGCTGCGCCCCTGTCATCAGCGCATTGGTGTAAAGCGTGATGGCCCCCACGCCCTGATCCCGGGCGATGCGCTCGGCCTCGGCCATCAGGCGGCGGCCAAGGCCCTGACCCTGCGCCGCCGGGTGCACGGCCAGAATGTCGATCTCCAGCGCATCGCCTTGGGCGTAGCAGAACAGAAGCCCCATTGCCGGTGCGGTGCCTGCAAGCGTCAGCTGGCCCGCTGCGATCGCAGGGGCAAGGTCGCGCTCCATCGGGGCAGGGCGGCGGCCGATCTGGGCGATGAAGGGGCTAAAGGCGGCCTCCAGCACCGCCTTTGCGTTCTCCAGATCCTGGAGTGTGGCGCGGCGGATCATGCCGATTGCGCGATGACGCGCGCCGCTGCCTCGACCGCGCCGGCACCATGCGGGATGTTCAGGGCCTGCATCCCGGCCTCCATCACCGCCAGCGCGCCAAGCGTCATATGCGCGTTCACATGGCCCATATGCGCGACGCGGAGCGATCCGTCCGAACGCGGATCGTCGGCGGTGTCCATCCCCAGCCCGATGCCAAGGGTGACGCCTGCGCGCGTCTCGGTCCATGCGCGCAGGCGGGTTGCGGCGGGGGCCGGGCCAATGCGGGCCGCCGTCACGCCATGGCCGCGCTGCGCCGGATCTGCCACGTTCAGCGCGATATGCGGGTGATCCGCGCCCCAGGCATCAAACGCCGCCCAGACCGCACGGGCCAGGGCCTTGTGACGCTTCCACACCGCCTCCAGCCCTTCCTCAAAGATCATATCCAGGCTTTCGCGCAGCCCGAACAGGTGATGGGTCGGCGCGGTGCCATACCAGTGCTGCCAGAACTCGGTCGCGTTGAAGCGCGGCGTCCAGTCCCAATAGGGCGTGCGCAAATCTGCGCCCTTGCACCGTGCCACCGCGCGTTCCGATGCCCAGATCAGGCCAAGGCCGGGCGGCACCATCAGCCCCTTCTGGCTGGCACCGACGATCAGATCGACGCCCCAGTCATCCATCCGCATTTCGTCGCAACCCATCGAGGCGATGCCATCCACCGCCAACAGGGCCGGATGGCCCGCCGCGTCAATGGCCGCCCGTAGCGCCGCAATGTCATTGCGCAGACTGGAGGAGGTGTCGGTCTGGGTCACCAGAACCGCCTTGATCTCATGCCGGGGATCGGCCCGCAGCGCGCTTTCCAGCCGGTTCGGATCGGCCGGGGTGGACCTACCAAAATCGAACAATTCAACCTCGATTCCGGCCTTTGATGCGCTTTCTGCCCAGCTAAGACCGAACCTTCCGGTCGAAAGCACCAAGGCTTTTTCCCCGCGCGAGAACAGGTTGGAATTCGCAGCCTCCCAGGCCCCATGGCCATTGGCGAGCCAGATGCCGACATGGCCGGTTGTTCCCGCCAGCCGTTTCAGATCCGGCCAAAGCCCCGCGACCATCTCTGGCAACGCGCCTGCATAGATATTGGGCGAGGCCCGGTGCATGGCCGACAATACTCGATCGGGAATGACCGAGGGGCCGGGAATGGCCAGATAGGGGCGACCATGGGCAAGCGACATTCACAATTCTCCTATGCGATCCTACATGGCTACGCCCGGCTTGGGTTTAGGTCTAGCCCGTCGCGACGTGGAGTGGTCCCATCCCGACACTGAGGGCTTGCAGTAAGAGCGTGACGTGGCCGCCAGCTTCACGGCAAAGATGCCGATGGCCATGCGAGTCGCAGTAACCGGGGATGACGAAGGCCGCGCGCGCCCTACGGCCCCTATGCGGCCTGCCCCCCTGGGAATATTTCAGAAAAGAAGAATGGTAGGGTGCTTGGGACTTGAGGGATTGTGCCTGTGCCTGTGCCTGTCTCTGTGGCTCCAAGGTATGGCAGCGTGGCTGAGGGAAATGGGATGCCGGCTGGAAATATGGGGCTTTGGCGCGCGGCTTGCCGCCCCCCGCCCCAAAGGTTATGCCAAGGGGGTAACCTGCCGGAGCCCGCCCTTGCCGAAAGCCCCCACCGATCCACGCTATGCCTCTGGTCGCCTGTTCGGGCGGCTCTGGCGGGGCTATCTGGGCAAACACCGCCTGAAAATGGTGCTGGCTTTCCTGCTGATGGTGATCGAAGGGTCCACCCTTGGTGCGCTGTCCTGGCTGCTGGAGCCGCTGTTTGACCGGGTCTTTGCCCCGGGGGGCAGCGCGGAACTGCCGCTGGTGGGGGCTGCGATCTTTGCGCTGTTTCTCGTGCGGGCCGTCACCTCGGTCGGGTCTAAAACCCTGCTGACCACGATTGCGCAGCGGTCGTCCACCGCGATGCAGGTCGATCTGCTGGCGCATGTGCTGACGCTGGACAACAGGTTTTTCCAGGAGAACCCGCCCGGTGCCCTGATGGAGCGGGTGGTGGGCGATACCGCCGCCGTGCAGGGCGTCTGGTCCTCGGTCATCACCGGGGTTGGGCGCGACATGATCGCGCTTCTGTCGCTGTTTGCGGTTGCGCTGTCGATCGATGTGCACTGGACGCTGGCAGCACTGATTGGTGCGCCGCTGCTGATCGCGCCCGCCGCGCTGATCCAGCGCTATATCCGCCGCAAGACCATGCAGATGCGCCATCAGGCGGGTTTGCGCGCCACCAGGCTGGACGAGATCTTCCACGGCATTCAGGCGATCAAGCTGAACCAGATGGAGGGCTATCAGACCGACCGCTTCCGCCGCATCGTCGACACCATCGTGCGGGCCGAGGTGCGCACGACGCTGGGCCGCGCCACCATCCCGGCGCTGATTGACGTGATCACCGGCATCGGCTTCTTCACCGTGCTGATGCTGGGCGGGCGCGAGATTGCCGAAGGCAGCCGCACCACGGGTGAGTTCATGGCCTTCTTCACCGCCATGGCGCTGACTTTCCAGCCGATCCGCCGTCTGGGCGATCAGGCCGGGATCTGGCAGATCGCCTCCGCCTCGCTGGAGCGGATCTTCCGCCTCTTCGACACCGTGCCGCCCGCGCGCCCCAATGCGGGCAAAGCCACACGCGCGCCCGGCCTGCCCACGATTGCGCTGGAGGATGTGCGCTTTGGCTATGGCGACCGCCCCGTGCTGGAAGGCCTGAGCTTCACCGCCGAGGCCGGAAAGATGACCGCGCTGGTCGGTGCATCGGGGGCGGGCAAATCGACGGTGTTCCAGTTGCTGACCGGGATGGCGGAACCGGCATCGGGCCGCATCACCCTTGGCGGTGTGCCGATTGACCATCTGACGCTGGAGGATCTGCGCGCCGAATTTGCCGTCGTCTCGCAAGACGCGATGCTGTTCGACGAGACCCTACGCGAGAATGTGACGTTGGGGCGCGATCTGGCCGACGAACGGCTGGGGGCCGCCTTGCAGGCCGCCCATGTCAGCGATTTCGTGAAGGCGCTGCCGCAGGGTCTTGATACGCCCGCGGGCCCGCGTGGATCGGCGCTGTCGGGCGGGCAGCGGCAGCGCGTGGCGATTGCGCGGGCGCTGGTGGCGGGCGCGCCGGTGCTGCTGCTGGACGAGGCGACATCGGCGCTTGATGCGGCCTCCGAGGCGGTGGTGTCAGAGGCGCTGACCCGTCTGGGGCAGGGCCGCACCACGCTTGTCATTGCCCATAGGCTGGCCACCGTGCGCGAGGCCGACAAGATCGTGGTGCTGGATCGCGGACGGGTGGTCGAGGAAGGCACGCATGACAGCCTGCTTGCAAAGGGCGGGCTTTATGCCGATCTCTATCGTCTGCAATTCAAGGACTGAGAAGTTCACGGACTGAGAAGTTCAAGGCCTGAGAGATGAGATGTCTGAGAGTTTCAAGGCCGGAGCCGGAAGGAATATCCCCATGCGTCGATTGGTCAGCCTGACCGGGCCGGACAGCCTGAGCTTCCTGCAAGGGCTTGTCACCAATGATGTGCTGCGGCTGAAAGAGCCGGGGCTGGTCTATGCCGCCTTGCTGTCGCCGCAGGGCAAGTTTCTGGTCGATTTCTTTATCGCCAATACCGGAACGGCCGAGAACGGGACGGACCTGCTGCTGGATCTGCCAGACCCCTATGCTGATGCGACGCTGCGGCGGCTGAACATGTATCGGCTGCGGGCGCAGGTGCAGATCGCGCCCAGCGATCTGGTGATGACACGCGGCACCGGCGACGCCCCCGAAGGCGCGCTGCCCGATCCGCGTCATCCGGCACTTGGCTGGCGTCATTACGGCGCGGCGCTGCCTGAACAGGCGATCGATTGGGATGCGATCCGGGTCGCGCATCTGATCCCCGAAATCGGGATCGAGCTGATCCCGGATGAGACCTTCATCCTTGAGGCGGGGTTCGAGGCGCTGCATGGCGTCGATTTCCGCAAGGGATGCTATGTGGGCCAGGAGGTCACGGCGCGGATGAAGCACAAGACCGAGCTGCGCAAGGGGCTGACACGGCTGGCGATTTCCGGCGCGGCCGAACCCGGCACCCCGATCCTGATGGAAGACGGGCGCGAGGCCGGGCGGCTTGGCACCCAATCGGGGGCGCGCGCCCTGGCGCATATGCGCTTTGACCGGATGGATGGGCCCTTGCGGGCGGGCGAGGCCCTGCTGACGCGGGAAGGCCCCGCGCCGCAGGGCTGACGCGCTCAGGGTTGCAACGCCTTCAGCTTGGCCTGCATCCAGGCAATTTCGGCCTCTTGCGCGGTGATGACCTGTTCGGCCAGCGCCCGCACCTCCGGGTCTTTGCCATGTTCCAGCGCGATCCGCGCCATGGCCACCGCGCCTTCATGATGCGGGATCATGCCTTGCAGAAAATCGATATCGGCATCGCCGGTAAACGGCACCTCCATCGCGCCATGCATCGCGGCATTGGCGGCCTTGTAGGCTTCGGTGGAGGCCGTTTCGGCGCTGGCGGCGGGCGCGGCGTGGCCGGTGTGATCCTGGGCATGGGCCAGCATCGGCACCACCAGCAGGGTGGGAAGCAGGGCAAGGGCTGCGAGACGGTTTTGGGGCATGAACGTGGCTCCTGTCATGAACAACGGACACCCTAGAGGCTTACGGTTACTGGAAGGGTAATCAAACCGGCGTGAGGAGGCCGTTTTGCCCATGGGCGTATCGGCGCAGGATCACCCTGCATCCCTGCACCGAAGTTTCCGGGTTTTCCCCTTCAACCCTGCCGGGCCTCGCGTTAATCTTATCGCGCAAACAGGTGACGCAGATGGCAAGAATGGTTCGCCGCCCCGTGGTGGGCATCATTGGAAACATGGGGCTGCTGAATGACAGCTACCCTGTGCATGTCGGTGGCACGATGAATTCCGAAGCGGTGGCCGAGGTCTCGGGCTGCTTGCCGATCATCATCCCCTCCGACCCCCGGCTGGTCTGCGTGCAGGAACTGATGCGCCTTTGCGACGGGTTCCTGCTGACCGGCGGGCGGCCCAATGTTCATCCCAGCGAATATGGCGAGGCGGAAACCCCTGCCCATGGTGCATTTGACCGGCTGCGCGATGCGGTGACCCTGCCGCTGATCCGTGCCTGTGTCGAAAGCGGCCAGCCGTTTTTCGGCATCTGCCGCGGTTTTCAGGAGGTGAATGTGGCCATGGGTGGCACGCTTTACCCCGAGATCCGCGATCTGCCGGGGCGGATGAACCATCGGATGCCGCCCGATGGATCGATCGAGGAAAAGTTCGCGCTGCGCCATTCCGTGCGCTTTACCCCCGGCGGCGTGTTTGCCCGGCTGATGGGCAGCGATGAGGTGATGACCAACACGCTGCACGGGCAGGGCATCAACCGCCCCGGGGCGCGTGTGGTGATCGATGGGCTGGCGCCTGACGGCACGCCCGAGGCGATCTTTGTCAAGGATGCGCCGGGCTTTACCCTGTCGGTGCAATGGCACCCGGAATGGAATGCGGCAGGCGATCCGGTCTCGCGGCCCTTGTTCAAGGCCTTTGGCCAGGCCTGCGCCGAGTGGATGACCCGTCAGGCTGCGTGATCTGACACCGCCAGATCGGGTCTTGTCCGATCGGATTTGGCCAGATCAGCGACCGCCGGATCAAAGGCGGAAGGCCAGCGCAAGCAATGCCATAGCGGCTGGCAACGCCTGCACATAGAGGATGCGGCGGCTGGCTGTTGCCGCACCGAAGATCCCGGCCAGCAAGACGCAGCCCAGAAAGAACCCTGCCGGGGCGGCACCTGCACCCTGCGGACCCGCCATCAGGGCCCAGATCAGCCCTGCGGCCAGAAAGCCGTTATAGAGCCCCTGATTGGCGGCCAGAACCTTGGTGGCTGTGGCAAATTCGGCCGTGGTGCCAAAGCTGCGCCGCACGCGCGGCGTGGTCCATAGAAACATCTCCATCACCATGATCCACAGATGCAGCGCCGCAATCAGCGCAATGAGGGTGGTGGTCAGCATGGGCCCGGCCTTTCGCGAAATGAAAAAGGGGCGGCGCGGGGCCACCCCTTGATCGATCCTAGCACGCGCGTCGCGATTACGGGCAGGGCTTTTCGGCGGTCGGCACGCAGGTTGCCGCCGGGGCCGCAGGCGTGACCGCAGGCGCCGGGGTGGCCGCAGGCGCTGCTGGGGCCAGAGGCGCAACCGGAGCGGCGGGCGCTGCTGGCACCACCGGGGTCACCGCAGCAGGGGCCGCGGGCACGACCGGGGCAGGGGTCGCGGGCGCTTCGGGGGCGACCGGGGTGGCGGGCGCTACGACCGGCTGTGGCGCAGTCGGCACAGTCGGGGTGATGCCGGCCGGGGCACCGCCCAGCGACGGGGTCACCACCGGCGCGGTCATCGTCGGGAAGCCGGGTGCCGGGGCACCGGGGTTCGTCGCACTGACCGCCGGTGTCGGCGCAGCCGCAGGTTTTGGTGCGGCTTTCTTCTTGGCGGGCTTGGGCGGCGGCAGTTTCAACCCGGTCGGGCGGCTGCCATCGGCATTCAGCACGATGACCTTGACGCCGTTCGGCACGCGCTCATAGAGGTCCATCACATCCTGGTTGATCATGCGGAAACAGCCCGACGAGGCATTGCGCCCGATCGATTGCCATTCCGGCGTGCCATGGATGCGGAATCCGTGGTCGACACCATTGGTGGTCAGATACAGCGCGCGGGCCCCAAGCGGGTTGGTCGGCCCGCCGGGCTGGCCCTTTTCCCATTTGGCAAGCGAAGGCTTGCGCTCGATCATCTCTTTCGGGGGGGTCCAGGTCGGCCAGTGGCGACGATTGGTGATCAGCGATTCACCCGACCACTGGAAGCCATCAGCACCGACCGCGATGCCATAGCGCATCGCCTTGCCCGGCCCGGTGACCAGATGCAGGGTCTTGGCGGTCGGGTCGATGATGATCGTGCCGACCGGATCATTGGAGGCGTAATCGACGACCTGACGGCGCAGATGCGCGGGGATCTTGTCCTCGGGCACCGCCGGAATCGCGAATTGGCCGTCCTGCCGCGCGGCATAGGCATTCACGAAATCCTCGGGCACGGGCTGTTTGATGACCGGGCCGGCCGGAGCCTCGGGCGATTTGGTCGCCTCGGTCAACGAAGGATCGGTGGGCACACAGGCGGCGAGCGCGGCGAATACCGCGCCCCCCAGCACAAGACCCCTCATAGTGCGCAGCATCTCAAACGTCTCCTGAGAATCCCTTGGGGAACTGTTGCGTCAGATATAACAATTCCTGCTTTATCGAAGCGTTCCCCTCGGGTCCATCACGGAAAAGTCACAGACTCGTGCGCAAGTGCCACAATTCCGGGAACAACTCGACCTCCAACATGCGTTTCAGGTAGTGAATCCCAGAGGTGCCGCCGGTGCCGCGTTTGAAGCCGATGACCCGTTCCACGGTGGTCACATGGTTGAAACGCCAGCGGCGGAAGTAATCCTCGAAATCCACCAGCTTCTCGGCCAATTCATAGGCTTCCCAATGCGCCTGCGGGTCACGGTAGACCTGCGCCCAGACTGCGGCCACGCCGTCATGCACGGTCCAGGGCTCTCGCAGATCGCGGCTCAGCACATCGGCGGGCACCGGCAGGCCCTGCCGGGCCAGCAGGCGCAACGCCTCGTCATAAAGCGAGGGGCGGGCCAGTTCTGCCTCCAGGATCGCGGTCAGGTCCGGGCGATGCGCATGGGGTTTCAGCATCGCCGCATTGCGATTGCCGACCGCATATTCGATCAGCCGGTATTGCCAGGACTGAAATCCAGAACTTTGCCCAAGACCGTCACGGAAGGTCGAATAATCGGCGGGCGTCATGGTGCGCAGCACGTCCCATGCAGAATTCAACTGCTCGAAGATCCGGGCGATCCGGGCCAGCATCTTGAAGGCCTCGCGTGGGCGGTCACCGGCAAGCGCGGCGCGGGCCGCATCCATCTCGTGCAAGGCAAGCCGCATCCACAGTTCGGATGTCTGGTGCTGGATGATGAACAGCAACTCGTCATGCGCGCCGGTCAGCGGCACCTGTGCGGTCAGGATACGGTCAATCTGCAGATAGTCGCCATAGGACATGCGGCCGTCAAAGGACATCTGCGCGCCATCTTTGGCGGGATCAGGTCGGGTCATGGAATGTCTCCGATATGTTGAAAGGGGGATTGGCGGCCCTCAGGCCGCGTCCCGCCGGTTCAACACCGAAGAATTGCCCATCTTGCGCCACAGACAGACCCATGCGGCGGGGCGGCAAAGCGGCGGGCAGGACCTCTCGACGAGAGATCCTGCAACGATTTTTCGACGAAAAATCGCGTGCCCCGGTTGCATCAGGTCACGCGGGCCCGGGTCTTGTATTCGGGGCGGTCCCACAGGCGCTGGTCCATCACCTCGGCAATGATCGCAATGGATTGCGCCACGTCCTCGGCATTGATGAACAGCGGCGTAAAGCCAAAACGCAGGATGTCGGGGGCGCGGAAATCACCGATCACACCGCGCGCGATCAGGGCCTGCATGATGGCGTAACCCTCGGGGTGGCGAAAGCTGACCTGACTGCCGCGGCTGGCATGATCGCGCGGGGTTGCAAGGTCGAGGTCCGGGCAGGCGGCCTCCACCCCGGCGATGAACTGATCGGTCAGCGCCAGCGATGCGGCGCGGATATCGGCCATCTCGACCTTGTCCCAGATATCGAGCGAGGCCTCCAGCGCCGCAAGCTGGATCACCGGGGGCGTGCCCACGCGCATCCGCTCCACCCCGTTGCCGGGGCGATAATCGAGATCGAAGGCAAAGGGGGCTTCGTGGCCCAGCCAGCCGGAAAGGGCCGGGCGCGCAATATCGGCATGGCGCGGTGCGACATAGATGAAGGCCGGGCCGCCGGGGCCGGAATTCAAGTATTTGTAGCTGCAACCCACCGCAAAATCGGCACCACCCTTGGCCACCTCGACCGGCACCGCGCCCGCGCTATGCGCCAGATCCCAGATCGCAATCGCGCCCACCTCATGCGCGCGCTTGGTCAGCGCGGCCATGTCATGACGCCGGCCGGTGCGGTAATCGACCTCGGTGATCATCATCACCGCCACGCTGTCATCCAGCGCCGCCATGACGTCTTCCGGTGCCACGGTCTTCAGCTGGTAATCCGGCCCCAGGGTCCGGCACAGTCCCTGCGCGATGTAAAGGTCCGAGGGGAAGTTGCCGGTGTCCGACAGCACAACCTTGCGGGTCGGGTTCATCTCGAAGGCAGATGCCAGCGCCTGATAGACCTTGATCGACAGCGTATCGCCCATCACGACACTGCCCTTTTCCGCACCGATCAGCCGGCCGATGCGATCCCCGATCTTGGAGGGCAGCTCCATCCAGCCGGCCTTGTTCCAGCCGGTGATGAGCATCTGCCCCCATTCCTCGGTGACGGTGCGCGCCACGCGGGCAGCCGCGGCCTTGGGCATGGGCCCCAGCGAATTGCCATCGAGATAAATCACCCCTTCGGGCAGGTCGAACAGCGCACGGGTCACAGCAAAATCGGTCGTCATATATCCTCCTCCGGTCGGGTCTCTGCCCGATCCGCGCGCATTGGAACAGGGCCGCGCGGCGGTTTCAAGCACCATGTCATCCGGCATGCGCGCACGGGGGGCGGTTGCCCTTGCGTCAAGGCGCAGGGCTGATATGTGCAGAGGCGACCGCCTGCAGGTCGTATGCGACAGATTCTCAACCCCGAGACGTGCGGGGCCAGATATCTGCCATATGCGCGCGCCGGGCTGCAATCGCGGAGAATCGGATGACGCTTCGCCCCTTTGCCCAGAACGGCCATTGCGCCGGGGCCCTGCCTGATAGGCGGGGCAGGGCGCGATTTGGCGCGCCATCGGCGACCTTGCCCGCCATCCGGCATGAGAATCGCCGAAAGCATCGCGAAACTGAGACAGGCTTTGCGGCAATCTTGCCGCAAAGCAGAAATCAGGTTTTGAAATTTTCTTGCGCGCTGGCTAAACAAAATTGCGCGCTCGGCAGCGAGTCAGGAAGAGGTCGCGTCGCAAGGCGCCACAGAACGGGGGAGAAGCCGTGAAGATCGGGGCACCGAGAGAGATATTTGAGGGGGAGAACCGGGTCGCGTTGACGCCGGATTCGGCCCTGCAGCTGGTGAAACTTGGTCACACTTGCGTCGTGGAAAGCGGCGCGGGCGCGAAGGCGGGGTTCTCGGACGCGGCCTATGAAAAGGCCGGGGTCGAGGTGCTGCCCACGGCCAAGGCGGTGTTCGATGCGGCTGATGTGGTCGTCAAGGTGCGCGGGCCGGAGCCTGCGGAGGTCGATCTGCTGCGCGAGGGCCAGACTCTGATCAGCTTCTTCTGGCCTGCCCAGAATGCCGAACTGCTGGAACAGGCCAAGGCCCGTGGCGCGACCGTGGTCGCCATGGATATGGTGCCGCGCATCTCGCGCGCCCAGAAGATGGATGCGCTGTCCTCGATGGCCAATATCGCGGGCTACCGCGCGGTGATCGAGGCGGGCAACAACTTTGGCCGCTTCTTCACCGGGCAGGTGACGGCGGCGGGCAAGGTGCCCCCGGCAAAGGTGCTGATCGTGGGCGCAGGCGTGGCGGGTCTTGCCGCCATCGGCACCTCGACCAGCCTTGGCGCCATCACCTATGCGTTCGACGTGCGTCCCGAAGTGGCCGAACAGATCGAATCGATGGGCGCTGAATTCGTCTATCTCGATTTCTCTGAAGCCCAGACCGATGGCGCGGCGACGGGTGGCTATGCCGCCCCCTCGAGCCCCGAGTTCCGTGAAGCGCAGCTGAAGAAGTTCCGCGAACTGGCGCCGGAGATGGATATCGTCATCACCACCGCCCTGATCCCGGGCCGGCCCGCGCCGAAGCTCTGGACCGAGGATATGGTCCAGATGATGAAGCCCGGCTCGGTCATCGTGGACCTTGCCGCCGAACGCGGCGGCAACTGTGACCTGACGGTGCCGGACCAGAAGATCGTGACGGAGAACGGTGTGACCATCGTCGGTTACACCGATTTCCCCTCGCGCATGGCCGCGCAGGCCTCGACGCTTTATGCCACCAATATCCGGCATATGCTGACCGACCTCACGCCGAAGAAAGACGGCGTCATCGACCATAACATGGAAGATGACGTGATCCGTGGTGCCACCGTCACCAAGGCGCATGAGATCACCTATCCGCCGCCGCCGCCGAAGATCGCGGCGATTGCCGCGCAAAAGCCGAAGGAAAAGGTCAAGGAACTGACCCCTGAGGAAAAGCGCGCGAAAGAGGTTGCCGCCTTCAAGGCCCAGACCCGCAATCAGGTGGGGATGCTGGTCATCGGCGGCGCGCTGATCCTGCTGGCGGGCCTTTACGCCCCGGCCAGCTTCATGTCGCATTTCATCGTGTTCGTGCTGTCGGTCTATGTCGGCGTCCAGGTGATCTGGAACGTCTCGCACAGCCTGCACACGCCGCTGATGGCGGTGACCAATGCGATCTCCTCGATCATCATCCTTGGCGCGCTGATGCAGATCGGCTCTGGCAATTGGCTGGTGGTCATTCTGGCGGCGCTTTCGGTCTTCATGGCCGGGATCAACATCTTCGGGGGCTTCATGGTCACCCGGCGGATGCTCGCCATGTTCCAGAAGTCGTAAGGGAGGGCGCGAGCAATGGAATACGGATTCACGACGGCGGCCTATGTGGTCGCGGCTGTCCTCTTCATCCAGTCGCTGGGCGGGCTGTCGGGGCAGGAAAGCGCCAAGCGCGCGGTGTGGTATGGCATTGTCGGCATGGCGCTGGCGGTGGCGGCCACGCTTTACGGCCCCGGCGCGGGCAACTGGCTGATCAGCCTTGTCATGGTGGCCGTCGGTGGTGCCATCGGCTGGGTGGTGGCGCAGCGTGTCCAGATGACCGAGATGCCGCAGCTTGTGGCGGCGATGCACAGCCTTGTCGGCCTTGCGGCGGTCTTTATCGGCTTCAACACTCATATCGAACTGGTCCGCGTGGCCGGGATGGACGAGACGGCACGCGCCGCCCTTGACGGCTTTGCCGCCGTGGTGGCGCATAAGTCCGGGGTGGAGATCGCGATCCTACGGGTGGAGACCTTCCTGGGTGTCTTCATCGGGGCTGTGACCTTTACCGGGTCCGTCATTGCCTTTGGCAAGCTGGCGGGCAAGGTCGATGGCAAGGCCAAGAAGCTGCCGGGCGGCCATGTGCTGAATGCGGGTGCCGCGCTGATTTCGCTGGCGCTGCTGGTGGTCTATCTGCAGTCGGGTTCCACGCTGGCGCTTCTGGTGATGACGCTGGCTGCGCTGTTCATCGGCTATCACCTGATCATGGGCATTGGCGGTGCCGACATGCCGGTCGTGGTATCGATGCTGAACAGCTATTCCGGCTGGGCGGCCGCGGCCATCGGCTTCTCGCTGTCGAATGACCTGCTGATTGTGGTCGGTGCGCTGGTGGGCTCTTCGGGCGCGATCCTGAGCTATATCATGTGCAAGGCGATGAACCGCAGCTTCGTATCGGTGATCCTGGGCGGCTTCGGCGGCACCACGGGCCCGGCGATGGAAGTCACGGGCGAGCAGATCGCGATCGACGCCGATGGGGTGGCGGCGGCGCTGAACGACGCCGACAGCATCATCATCATTCCGGGTTACGGCATGGCGGTGGCGCAGGCGCAGCAATCGGTCAGCGAACTGACCCGCAAACTGCGCGCCAAGGGCAAGAATGTGCGCTTTGCCATTCACCCGGTGGCGGGCCGTCTGCCCGGGCATATGAACGTGCTCTTGGCCGAGGCGAAGGTGCCTTACGATATCGTGCTGGAAATGGACGAGATCAACGAGGACTTCCCCGAGACCGATGTGGCCATCGTCATTGGCTCCAATGACATTGTGAACCCGGCCGCGCAGGAAGACCCCAACAGCCCCATCGCCGGGATGCCGGTCTTGGAATGCTGGAAGGCCAAGCAGGTTTTTGTCAGCAAGCGCGGACAGGGCACCGGCTATTCGGGCATCGAGAACCCGCTGTTCTACAAAGAGAATACGCGGATGTTCTATGGCGATGCGAAGAAGAGCATCGATCAGCTTCTGCCGATGATCGAGTGACGATCCTGCGTCGATAATGCGATGGTGGCCCCGGTGAAAGCCGGGGCCTCTGCCTGTGATGCCCCCGAAACGATGACCGCCTGCAGGTTGCGGGGTGGGGTTGTGACAGAAAAACAAGTATGCCCCGGCATACCCCCCTGCCGGGCGTTTTTTCCGTGATGCCGCCGGGGGCTTCGCTTTTTTATGGCGCAAGATTGCTGCGCGACACGGAAAAAACCATGGCACTTGAAATCCCCGATCACGACCAGCGTTACGCGCTGGTGAATGAATTGCACGCACGCCCTTTTCCGGTGCTATGGGCACCGTGCAGCGCGGTCTATGTCGCGGTGAAGGAACCGCTGGAGGCGCATAACCGCGACCGCATCGCCGATCGGAACCATTTGCTGGCGCTGCTGGACCGCTATGGATCTGCCCATCCGCAGCCGGGGGCCACGCATTTTTCCGGCCCGATCGGGCGGGCGGAGCTGAAATGGGAAAGCCATACGGAATTTGTGACCTATTCTGCCTTTTCGCCCGGCGTCTCGGCCCGACCCTTTGATCCGGCTGAGGCAGAGGCATTGCCCACCGAATGGCTGGCTGATGCACCGGGGCGGAGGCTGGTGTCGCTGTTGATCCGTGTCGAGCCCATGCCTGCAGATGCCGCCGACATGCTGAAGCGGATCGATGACTGGTTCGTGGCCGAAAGCCTGGCCGTGGCGTCGGTGGTGGATGGGGCGGCAATTGTTGCGGGTGATTTCCGCATCGATGCGGCAGGTCACATGCGCTTTGCCGTCTTCGTGCGCGATGATGTGGGCGAGCGGCGGATGGGCCGTATCGTCCAGCGTCTTTGCGAGATCGAGACCTATCGCGCCATGGCCATGCTGGGGCTGACGCGGGCGCGTGAGCTTTCGGCGCGCCTCAATGCGCTGGACCCGCGGTTGTCGGCGCTGGTGGCGGGGCTGGATACCCGCGCGCATTCGGCTGAGGGCTTGCTGGAGGATCTGCTGGACATCTCGGCCGAGCTGGAAAGCCTTGCCGTGCGCTATTCCTTCCGCTTTGGCGCGACGGCGGCCTATGAGGCCATCGTGAACCAGCGTATCGCGGTTTTGCGCGAGGAACGGGTGGCGGGGCGCCAGACCTTTGGCGAGTTCATGATGCGCCGCTTTGATCCGGCGATGCGCACGGTGAAATCCACCGAGGCGCGGCTGCGCACCATGGCAGAACGTGCCGCGCGGGCCGCGGAATTGCTGCGCACAAGGGTGGATGTGGAACGTAGCGCGCAGAATCAGCGTCTGCTGGAAAGCATGGACCGCCGCGCCGATCTGCAGTTGCGCTTGCAACACACGGTCGAGGGGCTGTCGGTGGTGGCGATCAGCTATTATGCCGTAAGCCTTGCCGGCTATGCGGCCTATCCCTTTGGGAAGGCGGCGGGGCTGTCGAAAGAGATGCTGACCGCGATGCTGGTCTTGCCGGTGATCGGCGCTGTCTGGTGGATGATCCGGCGCATTCGGAAGGCGATGCACTGAGTTGAGAGGTGGCAGCGGGGCTTCGCGCCCCTCCGCGGGATATTTTGGGGCAGAAAATGCCGCGGCTCAGTGCTGGCGCGGGTCAAGCGCGCGGCGCAGGCCTTCGCCGATATAGGTGACGCAGAGCAGGGTCAGTGTCAGCGCAAGACCGGGCCAGACCAGCCGGTCGGGATGGCTGCGCATGGCCCCCACACCCTCATGCAGCAGGCGGCCCCATGTCGGCATATCGGGGGGGAAGCCAAAGCCCAGAAAGCTCAACATGCTTTCGGTCAGGATCGCCGAGGATATGCCGAGGCTGGCCGCGACCAGCACCGGGGCCCAGACATTGGGCAGGATGTGGTGGCGCAGGATGCGCGGGGCGGGGGCACCGATGGCCCGGGCGGCGCGGATGAAGTCACGCTCGCGCAGCGACAGCACTTCGGCCCGGACCAGACGCGCTGCGGGCATCCAGCCCGTCAGCCCAATGGCCAGCACGATCAGCGCGAAACTGCCCGCGCCGGGGCCGATCCAGCGCCCGAGCGCGTCACGGAACAGGAACATCATGACCAGCATCAGGGGCAGAACCGGCAGCGACAGGAAGATATCGGTCAGCCGCATCAGCCAGCCGTCAAGGCGGCGGAAGTAACCCGCCAGCAACCCGATCCCGGTGCCGATGCCAAGCGCCACCAGCATGGCGACCAACCCGACCGCCAGCGAGACCTGCCCGCCCAGCATCAACCGCGCCAGCATGTCGCGCCCCAATTGATCGGTGCCGAGCGGATGCGCAAGGCTTGGTGCCTGATTGCGCAGGCCGATCATCCGCACCGGATCGCTGTCGATGAAATGCGGATCAATCCGCCAGATCAACGGGCCGCAGATCACCAGCAAAATGAGCAGCGCCAGCACCATGAGCGCCGTCATCGCCGCAGCCTGGCGGCGGAACCGCGGCCAAAGGCCGTTTGCGACGATGCGGTCAGCCATGAACGACCCTCGGGTCCAATACGGCATAAAGCAGATCGGCGAGCAGGTTGCTCAGCACGATCAGCACGGCGTAAAGGAAGGTGATGGTCTGGATCACCGGCAGGTCTCCCACCTGGATGGCACCGATCAGCGCAGCCCCGATGCCGTTGATGCGGAAGATCTGCTCGATCACCATGGCACCGCCAAAGATGGCAGGCAGGCCAAGCGCCACGATGGTGACAACCGGGGCCATGGCATTGCGCAGCACATGGACGCGCAACACGCGGCCGTCGGTCAGGCCCTTGGCGCGGGCGGTGCGGGTGTAATCCTGGCCCAGCTGTTCCAGCACCGCCGCGCGGGTATAGCGGCCGATTTCGGCGCAGTTGAACAACGCCAATACAATGACCGGCAGCGCCATCTGCATCACCATGCGGTAAAGACCGGCACCGTCACGGACCTGCAGATTTGTGTCATAGACCGAGGGGAACCAGCCCAGCTTTACCGCGAAGACCAGGATCAGCACCTGCGCGATGAGGAAGCCGGGCATGGCGATCACCAGCGCGGAAAGGAAGGTTGTGACATGATCGAAAATGCCGCCGCGCCGCGCTGCTGCGCGCATCCCCAAGGGCAGCGCCAGCAGAACGCCCAGCAGATAGCCGCCGCCGATCACCGTCAGGGTTTGCGGCAGACGTTCGGCAATCAGGCCGAAGACCGGCACCTTGGATTGCCATGAGATCATCCGGGGCGCATCCCCGGCAAGGCTGGTGCCAAGGGCGGCATCCAACCCGTGCAGCGGCTCTGACCAGACGATCTGCCGCACCCATAGAAAATAGCGCAGCGGCGCAGGCTGGTCCGCCCCCATCGCGGCAAGGATCTGCGCCCGCACCTCGGGTGGCACGGTCAGCGGGATCTCCGACATCGGGCTGCCCGGCGCAAGATCGATCATGAAGAAGACCAGCGCCGAAATCAGCGCCAGCGTCGGGATCGCAAAAAGCAGGCGCCGCAAAAGGAAACTGAGCATGGCCGGGTATCAGAGGAGAAGGGCGCGTCCGCGACATGCGGGCGCGCCTGGAATCTATCGGGGCAGACGGTGCCAGTCTGCCACATTCCACAATTCGCTGTCCCAGGCCGAAAGTGCAACACCGCCCAGGGTGTTGGAAATGGCGGAGAAGCGGCCGCGATGGATCAATGGGATCACCACCTGATCGCCTGCTGTCAGCCGGTCATTCAGGGCTTTCACAAGCTGCGCCCGTTCGGCCATGTTCGCAGTCTTGGCCAGCTCCGCCACCATCGCATCATAGGCCGGGTCGCAGAAGCGCCCGATATTCTCACCCTGCCACTGACGGTCCGGCGCGGGAATCTTGTCGCAACTGCGCGCCGCCAGATAGGCTTGCGGATCGGTGCCGTCGAACTCGTTCGCATACATCTCGAAATCGGCGTAGAATTTCTCATTTGTGTCGGGCGATCCGGCATCACCACTGAAGAACACGCTGCCATCGATCGCCTTCAGGTCTACCTCGACCCCGATATCGTTCCACCAACCTTTGATGAGGGCCTGAAAGTCCTGCCGCACCGGGTTCACCGTGGTCTGGAACAGGAATGAGAGCTTGCGCCCGTCCTTTTCGCGGATGCCATCGCCATCGGTATCCTGCCAGCCCGCCGCTTCCAGCAGGGCGCGCGCGGCGGGCAGATCTTGGTGCAGGCAGGCGGTATTGTCCGATACATAATGTGGCGGGCCTGCCACCATGTTGCAGGTGGGCTTGCCTGCCGCGCCATAGCCGATCTCCACCAGCACATCGCGGGCAATCGCCAGGGACAGCGCCTTGCGCACCCGCACATCGCTGAGGATCGGATGGGGGTGCTTGACCGTGGACCGCTCGCCTTCCGGCAGGGTCGCGGCAGGGTCGGTCAGGTTGACCTCGATCCGCTCCACCAACGCGCCAAAGGCGCTGACGAAACGACCCTTGCCCCCCGCCTCCATCTGCAATTGCTGCTCGGGGTTGATCAGGGTGTTCCAGGCATAGTCAAACTCGCCCGTCTCCAGCACCGCCGAGGCGGAAGACAGCGCGTCACCGCCGCCCTTGATGGTCGCGGTGGCAAAGGCGGGCTTCTCGGCCTCGCGATAGAGCGGGTTGGCTGCCATGGTCACCACGTCATTCACCTTGAAATCGGTGACCATGAAGGGGCCGGTGCCAATGGGCGACGCGTTTTGCGCGGTGCAGGTCGCGGCCAGCTTGCCAAGACAGGCCGCGAATTGCGCCTTTTGCAGCACCGGGCCGGTTGCGCCGGTAAAGGGCTGGAACGGGTAGGGCATCGGGGCCGCAAAGCGGAAGGTCACCGTCTGCGGATCCGGGGTTTCCACCGCGATGACGCCGTCCAGCTTTGCCGCATGGGCGCAGCCGGTTTCCGGGTTGCGGCAATAGTCATAGGTGAATTTCACATCCTCGGATGTGAGGGGCGTGCCATCGGACCATTGCACCCCCGGTTTCAGCTTCCAGGTGATACTGGTCAGATCGGTGGCGATGCCGCCATTCTTCTGACTGGGGATTTCTGCCGCAAGGCGGGGCACCAGTTGACCATCGGGATCATAGGCCGCCAGCGGCTCCAGCACCAGCGAGGCCGCGGTGATGTCCTTTGTGCCGGAGGAAAGATAGACGTTCAGCGTGGAGACCGCCTGATTGAACAGCAGGCGCAATTCGCCATCGCTGCCGCGCGCGGCATGGGCTGCGGGAACGAAGGCGGTCGGGGCAAGGATCAGGGCTGCGGCTGTGCCGCGCAAAAGCATGGGCAGGATCGATTTGGCAGACATGGTCGGATCACTCCTTGTCTTGTGGCAGGTCAGGCGGATGCCGCAGGCGCTGCGGCCGGTCGTCCCGTCCTGAAAGGAATTGCACCGCATGGGCATGCGTGGCTGCGGTGAAGGGCAAGGCGGGGCAGGCTGTCTGGCGAGACAGGCCTTCGCGATATGTGCAGGGTTTGCCGCTGCGGCCCGCCTCCGGCCATCCGCCGATTTTCATGAAATCGTTTACATGGCAGGGCACAGGCCGCGCGGACATATCGTCACGCGGCGGAAACGGGATGACAGGCGTCACGGAACCATATGCGGTCACAAGGCCAGGGCGATCACCGATAGGCGGATGGAAACTGATAAGATGGATGGCGGGCTTGGTGCCATCGGGCTTGTGGAACACGGTCCTCTGATGCCGGATATCATGGTTGGGCATTGCCCCTACGGGCATTGGCATTTACCCCCAAGTCTCTGTTCTTGTTGGCCCTTCAGGGGCAGGTTGCGGTCCGGTTCGGATCCAGACCCCTAAGTGTTAGCCAATTCGACCGCTGGAGCAAGCGGCTTTGCGATCACTGACCGCAAGATGATGCATTCTTGGCCGGAACAGGCTTGCACTTTGCGGAAGGCGGGTTCAGGTTCCGATTGATTTGATCACAAAACCGGATGCCAAGCCCGATCATGCCCCAGCGTCTTTCCCCCCGCCAGATCCTTGAAAAGCTGATCAGCTTTCCGACGGTCAGCCGCGACAGCAACCTGGCGCTGGTTGAATGGGTGGAGGATTATCTGGCGGGCTGGGGTATTGCCGCGCAGCGGGTCTATAATTCTGATGGCAGCAAGGCCGCGCTTTACGCCCATATCGGACCGCAGGTCGAAGGCGGGGTGGTGCTGTCAGGCCACACCGATGTCGTGCCGGTCGATGGCCAGGACTGGAGCCTTGATCCCTGGACCGTGACCGAACGCGATGGCCGCCTTTACGGGCGCGGTGTCTGCGACATGAAGGGATTTGACGCGCTGGCGCTTGCCGCGGTGCCTTTGGCGCTGGAGGCCGGCATCACGCGACCACTGCAGATCGCGCTGTCCTATGATGAGGAACTGGGCTGTCTCGGCGCGCCTGCCATGATCGCCGCGATGAAAGCGGGCCTGCCGCGCGCCAGTGCCGTGGTGGTCGGCGAGCCTTCGATGATGCGGATGGTGAATGGCCACAAGGGCAGCCGGGGCCTGCGCGTGCATATGCGCGGCCATGAGGTGCATTCCTCGATCCTGCATACCGGCGTCAGCGCGATCCTTGAGGGCGCGCGGCTGATCGATTGGGTCAACCGGGTGAATGCGGAAAACCGCGCGGCCCCGGTCACCGCGCTGGCTGCGCTGTTCGATCCGCCATGGACCACCGCCCATGTCGGCACCATTCAGGGCGGCACGGCCGAGAATATCACCGCGAAGGATTGCACCTTTGGCCTCGCCTTCCGGGTGGTGCCTGGCGAAGATCCGCAGGATTGGCTGGCCCGTCTGCGGGCCGAGGCCGCGCGGATCGAGGCTGGGATGCAGGCGGTGCGCCCCGAAACCGGGATCACGCTGGAGGATATGTTCTTCGTGCCGCCCCTTGTGCCCGAACAGGCGGGTGCGGCCGAGGCGCTGGTGCGGCGGCTGACCGGCGACAATGCGACCTCGGTCGTGAGCTACGGCACCGAGGCCGGGCAGTTCCAGATTGCCGGTTATTCGGCGGTGGTCTGTGGCCCGGGCGATATCGCGCAGGCGCATCAACCGGACGAGTATCTGACGCTGGACCAGTTCGAGGCCGGTTGGCGCTTCATGCAGGCATTGGTGGAGGATCTGCGGCGATGATGGCCTTCCCGATTTCCGAGGCAACGCCGGTCCGCTTTGCCCCCGCCTTGCCCAAATCCGCCGATGTGGTCGTGATCGGCGGCGGCATCATCGGCGTGATGACGGCCTGGCATCTGGCCGAACGCGGCGCGCGCGTGGTGCTCTGCGAAAAGGGCCGCATCGCGGGCGAGCAATCCAGCCGCAACTGGGGCTGGATCCGCCAACAGGGCCGCGATTTCGGTGAACTCCCGATCATGATGGAATCGCTGCGGATCTGGCGTGCCATCGTGCCGGAACTGGGGGAGGATATCGGCTTTCGCCGGACCGGGGTGATGTATCTGGCGGGGTCAGAGGCCGAGCTGGCCGGGTTCGAGGCCTGGCGGCTTGAGGCGCAGGGTTACGGCGTCGACAGCAAGATGCTGGGGGCAGGGGCGGTGGCCGGGCAGATCAGCGGCGCGTCGCGTCGCTGGCCCGGTGCTTTGTTCACTCCGTCGGATGCGCGGGCAGAGCCATGGCTTGCCGTGCCGCGCATGGCCGAAGGGGCCGTGCGGCGCGGCGCGGTTCTGATCGAGAGCTGTGCGGTGCGGGCGCTGGATACGGCGGCTGGGCGCATCGCCGGCGTGATCACCGAACAGGGCCGGATTGCCTGCGATCAGGTCGTGCTGGCGGGGGGCGCGTGGTCGCGGCTGCTGGCGCAGGCGCATGGCGTCCATTTCCCGCAGCTGTCGGTGCGGGCCACGGTGATGGCGACCGAAGCCATGCCAGAGGTGTTCGCCGGTGCCGCCGCCGACCCCGAGATCGCCTTCCGCCGCCGCGCCGATGGCGGCTATACGCTGGCGGCGGGATCGGGGCATGATTTCTATATCGGGCCGGACGCCTTTCGCAGCTTCATTCCCTATCTGCCTGTGCTGAAACGGGATTTTCGCAGCACGCAGTTTCAGCCAATGGCCCCGAGGCACTATCCCGATGGCTGGATGACGCCGCGCAAATGGCAGGCGGATCGTCCGTCCCCCTTCGAGGCGATCCGCGTGCTGAACCCCGCGCCATCGGACAAATTGCTGGCGCGGATGCAGGCGGCGTTTGAGAAAACCTTTCCCGGCATCGGTCCGGTGATCCCGCGCGCCACATGGGCGGGGATGATCGACACCATGCCCGATATCGTGCCGGTGATTGACCGCGCAGCCGCGTTGCCGGGCCTTGTGATCGCGACCGGGATGTGTGGCCATGGTTTTGGCATCGGGCCGGGCATTGGCCGTGTGGTGGCCGATCTGACACTTGGGCGCGACCCGGGGCATGATCTGTCGCGCTTTCGCCTGTCGCGCTTTACCGATGGCTCGACCCTGACCCCCGGCCCCTCGCTTTGACCCTGAACCCCGGATCCGTCCATGACCGCCTTTGACCGCCCAACCGCATGGTTGACCGACTGGCTGCCCGAAATCATCGGCTGGCGACAGGATTTTCACCGCCATCCCGAATTACTGTTCGATCTGCCGCGCACCGCCGGGCGGGTGGCGCAGTTGCTGCGCAGCTTTGGTTGCGACTCGGTGGTCGAGGGCATCGGGCGCAGCGGCGTGGTCGGGGTGATCCAGGGCGCGCGCCAGGCCTCGGGCCAAAGTTCGGGCCAAAGTCCGGGCCGGGTGATCGGCTTGCGCGCCGATATGGATGCGCTGCCGATCATGGAACGAACCGGGCGCGAATATACCTCGACGGTGCCGGGCAAGATGCATGCCTGCGGTCATGACGGGCATATGTCCATGTTGCTGGCGGCTGCCAAGTATCTTGCCGCAACCCGTGATTTCGACGGGACCGTGGTCGTGATCTTCCAACCCGCCGAAGAGGGTGGCGGCGGCGGACGCGAGATGGTGCAGGATGGGTTGATGGACCGCTTCGCCATCCAGGAGGTCTATGGGATGCATAATATGCCGGGCCTGCCGGTGGGGCAGTTCTGCATCCGGCCCGGCGCTATGATGGCAGCGGCGGATCAGTTCGAGATCACGGTGACCGGCAAGGGCGGCCATGCGGCGCGCCCGCAGGACGGCGTCGATACGATGCTGGTGGCGGCCCATATCGTTGTGGCCGCGCAAAGCATCATCAGCCGCAACACAGACCCTATGGCACAGGCGGTGCTGTCGATCTGCACCATGTCGGGCGATTCCACCGCGCATAATGTCATCCCGCAGGTGGTGAAGATGCGCGGCACCGTGCGCAGTCTTGATCCGGCGGTGCAGGACCGGGTGGAGCGCCGGCTGAACGATCTCGTCACCGGCACCGCGCAGGCCTTTGGTGCGACCGGGATGCTGGACTACAGGCGCGGCTATCCGGTGACGGTGAATGCCTTGGCCCAGACGGGTTACGCGGCTGATGTCGCGCGCAGGGTGGCCGCAGGTCCGGTCGATGCCGAGACGGTACCGCAGATGTGGGCCGAGGATTTCAGCTTCATGCTGAATGCCCGCCCCGGCGCCTATATCTTCACCGGCAATGGCGACAGCGCGGCGTTGCATCATCCGGAGTATGACTTCAACGATGCGGCGCTCCCCTTCGGGGCCGCGTGGTATATCGGCATGGCCGAGGCGCGGTTGGCCCCTTAGACCTCCGCCTCTGCCGTATCGAAATGGCCATGGCTGGTCTTGTCCCACCAGAAGGGCTTGTGAACCAGTTCCCACGCCGCCTTGTAGGAAGACAGCGCGCCAAGCGGGAAGTAAAAGTGCAAAAGCAGCGCCCAACCCCAGCCCATGCGGTTGGGCGTCAGGCGCATCGCGACCAGTGTGACCGCGATCATCAGCGCTTCGGTCAGCAGGAAAACCCCGACAATCAATTGATACATCGGTTCGGGCAACGCATTCACGACCGGATGCGACAGGCCCAGCGGCACGATCCAGAACGACCACAGCACCGGCGTCAGCATATATTGCGAGATCGATGACAGGAACAGCGCCTGAAACCCCAGGAACTGCCGCCAGCCCAGTTGCCGCAGCAAGAGGCGCGGCTGCCGCATATGAACGGCATAGGTCATCATATAGCCCTTGAGCCAGCGCGAGCGCTGCTTGACCCATGGGATCACCCGGCAATTCGCCTCTTCAAAGGTTGTGGTCGCGATCAGCTCTGTCCGGTAGCCATGGCGCGCCAGTCGCATCCCAAGATCGGCGTCTTCGGTCACGTTGAAGGCGTCCCAGGCCCCCAGATCCTCCAATGCGGCGCGGCGGAAGAACAGGGTGGTGCCGCCCAAAGGCACGGCGAGGCCAAGGCGCGCGATGCCGGGCAGGAAAATGCGGAACCAGCTGGCATATTCCATGGTGAAACAGCGGCTGAGCCAGTTGGTGCCGGGGTTGTAGAAGTCCAGCATCCCCTGTAGGCAGGCGGTGCGCGGATCGCAGACCGCAAAGCGCGCGGCGACCTTGCGGATCTGGTCGGGCTCCGGCGCATCCTCGGCATCATAGACGCCGATAATCGTGCCGCGACACTGGCCAAGCGCGTGGTTCAGCGCGCGCGGCTTGGTGCGGATCACCCCGTCCGGCACCACCACGACCCGCATCCAGTTCGGCAGATCGGCCCGGCGCAGCGCGGCGCGCGTCACCTGATCGACTTCCTCCACCACCAGCAGGATATCGAGAAGCTCGCGCGGGTAATCGAGCTTTGACAGCCGCTGCACCAGCCGCCCGGCAATGTCGCCCTCATTATACAGCGCCACCATGACCGAGACGGTGGGCAGGATATCCGCCCCGTCAGGCGGCAGCGGTGCGGCTTTGGCCGGGTGGCGCAGCATGGCAAGGATTGCGGCTGTTTTCAGGGCCGTGGCGGCAGCGAGGGTGACCAGGGCCCAGAGACTGAGCACCCAGATCAGCGTGACCGGCGCGATCAGCGCCCAGGCGATGATCAGGGCCGCCCCGGCGCGGATCCAGAACAGTTGCGCGCGGCCGCCCCAGTTGCGGCAGCTTTCACCCTCGGTCACCGTCGTCAGTGCCGCCTGATCCAGTTGCCGCCCGCGCTGATGCAGCATCTCGGCCTCCAGCCGGTCCGCCGTGGTCAGCGCCATGGCAACGCGGCCAAAACGCTGGATCAGGGCAGGGCGGTGGCGCGCGAACGCCTCGGGATGGGGGGTCGCGATCACCGTCAGATCGCCAAGCCGCCGCCAGGGCAGCAGCCCGTCGCGCAGACAGGCCTTTGCCCCCCAGACATCAATCAGACGCGGATCGGAGGGCAGGCGGTCCAGATCGGCAAGTTCGATCCCCCAATGGCGGCTGACCTGTTGCAATAGCCGCGCCTCGCCGATCAGCCCGCGCGACAGCAGGATATCGGCCAGCCGTCCGCCATGCCGGGCGCGCAGGGTCAGCGCCTGCATCAGATCTTCGGGTGCGATCACCCCTTCGCGTAGCAATGAGATCCCGAGGCGCTCGCAATTGCCTGCCATACTGCCCGTTTCGACCTGCCGCACCGGCCCGCACCTTTCGGCGGTCATCGCGGCAGCGGGCTGAGGCAGGGGGGCAAGGTGCATCGAACAAGGCCCGGCTGGGGATCAACCCGACCGAGCCTGCAAGAGCGGGGTTAACAAATGATTAAGCCGCGCCGGGAATCCGGGCGCGGCTTGATCCGAAACGATCGCAGATCAGGCGGCGCGGCGGGCGCGCATGGCCTCGGCGAATTTCTCGAACAGATAGAAGCTGTCCTGCGGGCCGGGGCTGGCCTCGGGGTGGTGCTGCACCGAGAAGACCGGCTTGTCGGCCAGCGCGATGCCGCAATTGGTGCCGTCAAACAGCGAGACATGGGTCTCGATCACCCCTTCGGGCAGGGTCTGCGCATCGACAGTGAACCCATGGTTCATCGAGGTGATCTCGACCTTGCCGGTGGTCACATCCTTGACCGGGTGGTTCGCGCCGTGGTGGCCATGGCCCATCTTCACGGTTTGCGCGCCAAGCGCCAGCGCCAGCATCTGATGGCCAAGGCAGATGCCGAAGATCGGCAGATCGCGCTTCAGCACATCCTGGATCATCGGCACGGCATAAGTGCCGGTCGCCGCCGGATCGCCGGGGCCGTTCGACAGGAACACGCCTTCGGGATTATGCGCCAGCACCTCTTCGGCTGTGGCGGTTGCGGGCAGCACGATCACTTCGCAGCCGCTGGAGGCAAGGCAGCGCAGGATATTGCGCTTGGCGCCGTAATCCACCGCCACGACCTTGAAGCCCGGGCCTTCGCGACGGGTATAGCCTTCGGGCCAGGCCCAGCGTTGCTCGTCCCAGGCATAGGATTGGGCGCAGGTCACGTCCTTGGCCAGATCGAGGCCGACAAGCCCCTGCCAGCCGCGCGCCTTGGCAATGAGCGCCTCGATGTCGAACTTGCCTTCGGGGTTGAAGGACAGCGCGACATGCGGCGCGCCCTGCTGGCGGATCGCGCGGGTCAGGCGACGGGTGTCGATCCCGCCGATGCCGATGCGGCCTTTGGCCTTCATCCAGTCTTGCAGGTTCTGCGTCGCACGCCAGTTCGACGGCGCGGTCGGATCCCATTTCACCACCATGCCGGCGGCGACCGGCGCGCCGGTTTCGTCATCCTCGGGGGTGACGCCGGTATTGCCGATATGGGGGAAGGTGAAGGTGACGATCTGCCCCGCATAAGAGGGATCGGTCATGATTTCCTGATAGCCGGTCATCGAGGTGTTGAAGACCAGCTCTGCCACGGTATCGCCGGTTGCACCGAAGCCCTTGCCGTAGAAAATCGTGCCGTCTGCGAGGACAAGGCAGGCGGTGGGGGCGTTCTGGCTTTGCATGGCGACTCTCCGGGTAAACGGGCGGAACCTACGGGCAGCGGGCAGGGGGGTCAAGGGTTTTGCAGGTGCAGAATCCTCAATTATCTTGCCCTTATTTGTCAATATGTTAGCTGCCTGTCGCCCCATTGTGTTACAGGGCGTGAGCGGGTAATATGACCCCTTACATCCGAGGGGACAGGATCACCATGACGATGCGTGACCAATTGCAGACCGCGCTGAAAGAGGCGATGAAGGCCAAGGAGGCGGATCGCCTTTCCACGCTGCGCCTGATCAACGCTGCGATCAAGGACCGCGAGATTGCGCTGCGTGAAGAGGGCGGCGAGGTCGATGATGCGGCCATCCTCGCCATTCTGGGCAAGATGGTGAAGCAGCGCCAGGAAAGCGCGCGCGCCTATGAAGAGGGCGGTCGGCTGGAACTGGCGGAAAAGGAACTGGCCGAGGTCAAGGTAATTTCGGAATTCCTGCCCAAGCAGCTGGATGCTTCCGAGGTTGCCGCTGCCATTGCCGCTGCCGTGGCCGAGGCAGGGGCGACCAGCATCCGCGACATGGGCAAGGTTATGGCGGTGCTGAAGGGCAAGTATACCGGCCAGATGGATTTTGGCGCCGTTGGCCCGATGGTGAAAGACCAGCTGGCCTGAGGTCAGGGCACGCGGTTCAAGGCCTGTTTGCCCTGAACAACGATACTCAAGGCGGGGCCTGCGGGGCCCCGTTTGCTTTTGCTGAACGATTGCTGTTGCTGGCCCGCAGTCGAGCAAGGCCCGTTCGAGCATAAAAGGTCAGGGCGCGGTGGTCCGGTTACAGACCCTCAGCCGCGCGCGCAGATCCCCCTCCAGCCTCAGGCGTTCGTCCGGTGTCAGGAAGGCACCGATCTCCACCTCGCGCGGGCCGCCCGACAGGGTCAGGTAATGCGGCACCGGCCCGCCATGGGCATGGCGGGTGACGCGCACCCAATAGGGATTGGCCTCCCAGCTTTGCACGCGCCGTCCCGGCCCCTGCCGAACCAGCCGCATATGTGCTGCGGCAATCTCCAGATCCTCCAGGATCTCGCCATCGCGATAGGATTTCTGCAAGCCCCACCACAGCGCCGCAATCGCCAGCACCAGAAAGGGCAGCAGGCCCCAAAGCACCCCTGTGCCAAGCACCGCAAAGAGCGGCAGGGTAATCAGCGCCGCCGTGCCGCCGACAAACCACACAAAACCGCGCCGCGGCAGCGAGCGGTAGGGCCACAGATGCAGCCGCTCGCCCTCGGGCGAAGGGGGAAGCCATTCATAGGGCATGGGCGCGAAGATAGCCGCCGCTGCGGGAAAGGAAAGGGGGCTCGCGCTTCGTTCTTGGGGCCTTGATCCGGTTCCACAAGGCACGCGCCGGACCGGAGGGTTTCTGGAAAAAGGAAGATTGGAAGGCACTTACCCCTTCATCTGTTCAAAAATATCCTCGGGGGGCGGCCGACAGGCCGATGGGGGGCAGACAGCCCCCCGGCGCGGCAGGATGCCGCGCGCAGCATCAACAGGCTGGCAAAAGCAAAAGGCCCCGGATTGCTCCGGGGCCTTTCTGGCGCAACTGATCCGGGGATCAGTGGCTGTGGCTCTTGTCCCAGTCTTCGCGCTTGGGGAGCTGCTCGAAAGTATGCTCCGGCGGCGGGCAGGTCAGGGTCCATTCCAGCGTATCGGCATATTCGTTCCAGTAGTTGTTCTCGGTGACCTTGCGGCCAAAGAACAGCGAGTAGAACACGATCCCGATGAAGAACAGGAACGAGGCAAAGGCCAGGAAGGCACCGATCGAGGACACGAAGTTCCAGGTGGCGAAGGCCTCCGGGTAGTCGATATAGCGGCGCGGCATCCCTTGGCGTCCCAGGAAGTGCTGCGGGAAGAAGGTCAGGTTCGCGCCGATGAAGAACAGCAGGAAATGCAGCTTGCCCGCCCATTCCGGGTAATGCCGCCCCGACATCTTGCCGAACCAGAAATAGATCCCGGAGAAGATGCAGAAGGCCGCGCCCAGCGACATGGTATAGTGGAAGTGCGCCACGACATAATAGGTGTCGTGATAGGCGCGGTCGATCCCGGCCTGGCTCAGCACGATGCCGGTCACGCCGCCCACGGTGAACAGGAACAGGAAGCCAAGCGCGAACAGCATCGGCGTCTTGAACTCGATCGAGCCGCCCCACATGGTCGCGATCCAGGAGAAGATCTTGATGCCGGTGGGCACCGCGATCACCATGGTGGCGGTCATGAAATAGGCCTGCTGGGTCAGCGACATGCCGACGGTATACATGTGGTGCGCCCAGACGACGAAGCCCAGAACACCGATACCGACCATGGCATAGACCATCGGCAGATAGCCGAAGATCGGTTTGCGCGAGAAGGTGGCGATCACCTGGCTTGCGATGCCGAAGCCCGGCACGATCACGATATACACTTCCGGGTGGCCGAAGAACCACAGGATGTGTTGATACAGGATCGGGTCACCGCCGCCCGAAGGCTGGAAGAAGGTGGTGCCGAAATTGCGGTCGGTCAGCAGCATGGTGATGGCGCCGGCCAGAACGGGCAGCGACAGCAGGATCAGCCAGGCGGTGACGAAGACCGACCAGGCGAACAGCGGCACCTTGTGCATGGTCATGCCGGGGGCACGCATGTTCAGGAAGGTGGTGATGATGTTGATCGCGCCCAGGATCGACGAGGCCCCCGACAGGTGGACCGCGAAGATCGCGAGGTCCATCGAGTAGCCGCCTTCCATGGTCGAGAGCGGCGGGTAAAGCACCCAGCCCACGCCCGCGCCCATCTGGTCATTGCCGCCCGGCGAGAAGACCGATGCGACCGCAAGCGAGGTGCCCGCAAAGTAAAGCCAGAAGGACAGGTTGTTCATCCGCGGGAACGCCATATCCGGCGCACCGATCTGCAGCGGCATGAAGTAGTTGCCGAAACCTCCGAACAGCGCCGGGATGACGACGAAGAACATCATCAACACGCCATGCGCGGTGATCGAGACGTTCCAGAGGTGCCCGTTGGGCGTGCAGGCGCGCGTTGCATCGGCAAAGAGGCGGGTGCCTTCCATGCACATATGCTGAACGCCCGGCTCCATGAGTTCCAGGCGCATGAAAACCGTGAACCCGACCGACAGCAGGCCCGTCAGACCTGCGACGAAGAGGTAAAGGATGCCGATGTCCTTGTGGTTCGTTGACATGAACCAGCGGGTAAAGAACCCCCGCGTATCGTGTTCGTGGCCATGAATGGCTGCGTCGGCCATAGGCTCCTCCCGTTAGGTTGCGTCAAAGGGGCGGTCGGGTTGGGAATCCCGCCGCCTTGTGGAAGTGTTCTAGAACGCGGCGTCGGGCGCGGCAATCGCTGACTTTGCTGCGTTGGAACAATTCGGGGCGCGGTTGCGCTTTGCGTGTGACAGGTGCCACAAGAAATAAGTGGGAAATCAGGCTGGTCCGCACAGGCCAACAGCATGGGGGCTCCATGCGTGAACCGGGCAGGGGTCCTGGCAGGGGGGCTCTGTGATGTGCTGGACCGGGCCGGTCGCGACGCCCGCAGGTTCCTGTTGCGGCCCCGCCATTGTGGGATAATCGGGTCTCGGGTCTCGGGTCTCGGGTCTCGGGTCTCGGGTCTCGGGTCTCGGGTCTCGGGTCTCGGGTCTCGGGTCTCGGGTCCCGAACTTCAGGTCTCGGGCGGCCAGTGTGTCAGGGTGCCAGACTGGCAAGATAGGCCGCCATGTCGTCACCGCCCTTGGCCAGCTTGAAGCTCATCTTGGAGCGCGCTGCCGGCGCGCCGGTCTGTTCCTTCAGCCAGGCGGTGGGGTCTGCGACATAGGCTGCAAGCAGTGCCTCATCCCAGATCAGGCCTTTGGCGGCGACGGCCTGAAGCGACTCACCATAGTCATATCCGGGGGCCGATCCGGCAATGCGGCCGATCACGCCGTAAAGGTTGGGGCCGGTCTTGCCACCCTTCTGGATCTCGGTCCCGTCATCGGCGACGATCTGGTGACAGGCGCGGCATTTCTTGAAATCTGCCTCACCCTTGGCCGCATCCCCGGCATGAAGCGGCAGGGCGGCGAGGGCGATGAACAGCGAAAGTGGCAGGCTTAGGGTGCGGCGCATCGGGTCGGTCCTTGTCTGGCGGATGGCTCGGGACAGCAGGGGAAATATTGGCGCGTATGACAACATATTTGCCGGGCTGGCGCGCCAAATCCATGGGGCGATGTGTCGCGCCCGATCCGGTGCGCCCGATCTGGCGCGAAGCGCGGCCCCTGGTTTCAGCCGCAGCTATTGCCGGCATCGACCGTCTGGGCGAAGGTCGCCATCAACGCCGCATCCAGATCCGCCATCGTCACTGGCAGACCCAGATCGACCAGACTGGTCACGCCATGGTCGCGGATACCACAGGGCACGATCCCATCGAAATGGCCCAGATCCGGCTCCACATTGATGGAAATGCCGTGAAAACTCACCCATTTACGGATCTTGATGCCAAGGGCCGCAATCTTGTCCTCTGCCACGGAGCCATCCAACATGCGCGGCTTGTCGGGGCGCGGCACCCAGACACCGACCCGGCCGGGCCGGATCTCACCCTGCACGTTGAACTCCGCCAGCGCGGCAATCACCCATTTCTCCAGGGCGCGCACGAAGCAGCGCACATCCTGTCCGCGCTTTCGGACATCCAGCATGACATAGACAATGCGCTGCCCCGGCCCGTGATAGGTATACTGTCCTCCGCGCCCGACCTGGATGACGGGAAAGCGGTCGGGGTCCACAAGATCCGCGGCCCGGGCAGAGGTGCCCGCAGTATAAAGCGGGGGGTGTTCCAGCAGCCAGATCGCCTCATCGGCGGTGCCTGCGGCAATGGCATTGGCGCGGGCCTCCATCGCGGCCAATGTTTCGGCATAGGGGCTGAGGCCGGGCAGATGGGTCCATTCGACCATGGCGCGCTCCACGAAAATTCTCGCATTCCCGGCCTGTCATGCTAGGCTTGACGGGATTGTTCAACGCCTTTTCAGGAGAGATGCCATGAAAGCGTTCACCGCTGCCACCACCTGCGCCCTTGCGGCTGCCCTGACCTTCACTCCGGCTGAGCCGGTCCGCGCCGATGCGGGCGACGCGATCGCGGGGGCATTGATCGGCGGCATCATCGGCCATGCCATCGCCAAGGATCAGCAAAAGCGCAAGGCACAGGCCCCGGCGCGCCGCTCGACCAAGGCCGCAACCAAACCGGCCAAGCCCGCAATCTCCGCCGCACAGCGCGAGGAAAACCGCGAGGTGCAGACGGCGCTCAATGCCTTTGGCTATGGCGTCGGCACCCCCGATGGATCCATCGGGCCGAAAAGCCGCGCGGCGATTTCGCAGATGCAGGCGACCTTGGGCTATCCGGCCACCGGCCAGCTGACGGATTATGAACGCTCGATTCTGGTCACCGCCTATCACCGCTCGGTCGCGGGCGGTCCGGCGGTCAGCCAGATTGTCGGCACCCATCCGATGGGGATGCGCGGGCTTCTGCTGGTGCAGCGCGATGAAATGGCAGGCCTGCCGACCCAGACCGGCGTGACCGGGTCCAGCATGGGGGCGGCGATGCAGGCAGCCCCCGCAGCCGCCTTGCCCGCACTTGTCGCCGAACCCGCCCCGGCCCCGGTGGCGCCGACCCCTGCGCCTGTGGCAGCCCCCGCCTTGCCGAGCTTTGGCGGCACGCTGGTCTCGCTCAGTTCGCATTGCAATGCGGTCTCGCTGAAGACCAATACCAATGGCGGCTTTGCCACGCTGGCCAGCATGTCCGACCCGGCGCAGGCCCTGTCGGAACAGTTCTGCCTCAGCCGCGCCGCCGCGATCCAGCAGGGCGAGCAGATGGCGCGCGCGGTGCCCGGCGTCACGCCGCAGCAGGTGGCAGAACAATGCAAGGCCTTTGGTCCGGTGCTGAAGGACAGCGTGATTGCGGTGTCGCTGAAACCCTCGAACGAGGTGCTGGCGCAGGTGTCGCAATTCATCGCAGGCTCCGGCATGTCGCCGGCGCAGCTTTCGGGCACCTCGAAGATCTGCCTTGGCGTGGGTTATGCCAGCGATGACATGGATGTGGCGCTTGGCTCCGCGCTGGTGCTGACCGCATTGGGCGAGGCGGGCTATGCCGCGCTGCCGGGCTTCCACTTGGCCGATGGTATCGGCGCGACCCGTCGCCCCGATCTGGCGCTTGGCTGGATCGAGCAGGGGCAGGGCGGCGCGCTTGGCGGTGCCTCTGGTCAGGCTGAACTGGTTCACAAGGCGATCTTCGCGCTGAATGGCCGCAGCGAAGCACCGGCACCTGCCGCGCCGCTGCCGGTGCTGGCCCCCGCCATGCCGGCCCCCGGCACGGTGGTGGAAGCTGCCCCCGCAACCCCGGCCCCGATCCAGCAAGCCGCAGCCCCCGCGCCGGTCGCAACCCCGGTGACGACGGTTGCAGCAGCCCCCACCGCCGAGGCACTGGTCGCCCCCGCGCAGCAGCCTGCCGCGGCGCAAGCCGTGTCGGTGCTGACCGCGCTGCCGCGGCTGATGCTCGGCAACTGAGGGCGCGACGCGCGCGCCATCTTGCGGAAATCCCTGATCTTTCGCGGGCCATTCCCGGCCCGCGCCTGGGGCGGGATGATCCAGTGAGCCGGGCGCGAAATATTTTGGGGGGCGGGATCAAATCCCCCTTTTCAACCCCGCGGGGCTGCGCTAGACAGCGCCCACCAAGCCAGATCATGCGGATGTGGCGGAATTGGTAGACGCGCAGCGTTGAGGTCGCTGTGGGGTAACACCCGTGAAGGTTCGAGTCCTTTCATCCGCACCATATCTGAGAAAGAAACCCCGGTTTTGCCGGGGTTTTTTCTTTTTCGATCATGCCCGGCCCGCCAGGTAGCCGCCAAGGTCCACAGCCGGTCGCGCCATGTCGCCGCTATGGCATCGAGCATGGCGGGGATAATGATATCCGATCCCATCGCGAGCGCATGATCGCGCGCTGCTCTGCGCCAGTGCAACCCATGCCGGGCACAACGGCGGTATAAGACGGCTGGCCGATCATGGTAGCGCATCGCGGATGCGGGGTGGGGGCCGCTTCCCGCCATTGCAGATGCTGCCGGGCACAACCGACCCCGAATCCACCCGCGCCGTTTTGTCCTGCCAGACACCCACGCCGCGCCCAAAAAACGGGCGCGTGCAAAAATCTTCGTCGAAGATTTTGGCACCTGCCCGTGGTGAAGGCACCGAAGTTGATGGTTCTGCGTGGGGGAGTGGACGATAGATCTGCCGTTTTTGATCAAAATAGCGTCGTAATTCACGCGATCCGGCGCGGGAATCAAGGCGGCGTTCGCCGAGCGGCGGCATTCATCGGTGGCCCGAGATCGGCGTTGCAATACGCCAAAGCATCCGCTTTAGTCGAGGCAAGAACAGTGCAGGACACCTGCCGCAGCACGGGGAGACCGGGGTGACGTCAGCGACCCTCCACGACGATTTCGTCGTCTTTGACCATGTCCAGAAAAGCTATGATGGCACCTCTCTGGTCGTGAAGGATCTCAATCTGAAGATCGGCAAGGGCGAGTTCCTGACCATGCTCGGGCCCTCGGGGTCGGGCAAGACCACCTGCCTGATGATGCTGGCCGGGTTCGAGACGGCGACCCATGGCGAGATCCGGCTGGAAGGGCGCAACATCAACCTCGTGCCGCCGCATAAGCGCGGCATCGGCATGGTGTTCCAGAATTACGCGCTGTTTCCGCATATGACGGTGGGCGAGAACCTGGCCTTTCCGCTGGAAGTGCGCGGCATGGGCAAGGATGAGCGCGAGACGAAGATCAAGCGTGCGCTTGATATGGTGCAGATGGGGGCCTTTGCCAATCGCCGCCCGGCACAGCTTTCCGGCGGGCAGCAGCAGCGCATCGCACTGGCGCGCGCGCTGGTCTTCGATCCGGCGCTGGTCCTGATGGATGAGCCGCTTGGCGCGCTCGACAAGCAGTTGCGCGAACATATGCAGTTCGAGATCAAGCACCTGCATGAATCGCTTGGCATCACCGTGGTCTATGTGACCCATGATCAGGGCGAGGCGCTGACCATGTCGGACCGCGTGGCCGTCTTCAACGATGGCCGCATCCAGCAACTGGCCCCGCCCGCCGATCTTTACGAGCGCCCCGAAAACAGTTTCGTTGCCCAGTTCATTGGCGAAAACAACAAGTTGCAAGGCGTCATTGAGGAACTGGACGGCGGCCGCGCCGTGGTGCGCCTGGCCACCGGCGAGCTGATCGATGCAACCGCGGTCAATATCCGCGAAAAAGGCCAGCAGACCCTGGTCTCGATCCGCCCGGAACGGGTGGAGTTCAAGCCCGAGCTGATGCCGCCCGGCGCGCATATGCTCGATGCCGAGGTGCTGGAGGTGATTTACATGGGGGATATCTTGCGCACCCGGATGCGGGTCGCGGGAACGGATGATTTTGTGCTCAAATGCCGCAACACGCTGGGTCAGACCCGGTTCGCGGCGGGCGAGCGCATCAGGGTGGGCTGGCATCCCGAAGATGCCCGCGCGCTGGACGTGATCTGATGCCGCGCGGCCCCTGTGGGGCTGCGCCTGTGCATGGATGGAGGACGGCCCGGATCAACAGGGCCGCGACAAATGGATCAACACGGGAGATTTCCGAATGAAGAAGATGCTTGTTCTGACCACCGCGCTCGGCGGTCTGGCCGTTCCGGCCATGGCGCAGGAGATCACGGTGATGGGCTGGGGCGGGGCCTATAGCGCCAGCCAGGTCGAGGCCTATCACAAACCCTTCGCCGAAAAGACCGGCACCAAGGTCGTCTCCGTCGATGCCGATAACCCGGCGACCCCGATCAAGGCGCAGGTCTCGGCCGGGAACGTCACGGTTGACGTGGCCAGCGTCGAGATTGCCGATGCGGTGCGTCTGTGCGACGAGGGCATGATCATCCCGATCGATGCCGCCAGCCTGCCTGCGGGCGTTGATGGTGTGGCCGCCGTTGATGACTTCATCGAGGGCACCCTGACCGAATGCATGATCCCGACCGATATCTTCTCGACCATTGTGGCCTTTGATGCCTCGAAATTCCCCGAAGGGGCAGCACCTGCCACCATCGCGGACTTCTTTGATACCGCCAAATTCCCCGGCAAGCGCGGGCTGAAGAAAGGCGCGAAGGCCACGCTGGAAATGGCACTGATGGCGGACGGCGTGCCCGCGGCTGATGTCTATGCCACGCTGGAAACCCCGGAAGGTCTGGATCGCGCCTTCGCGAAACTCGACAGCATCAAGAAGGATGCGGTGTTCTGGGAAGCCGGGGCGCAGCCGCCGCAACTGCTGGCGGATGGCGAAGTGTCGATGACCATGGGCTGGAACGGCCGGATCTACAACGCCGCCGTGCAGGACAACAAGCCGTTCAAGATCATCTGGGACGGTCAGGTCTTCGAATGGGAAGGCTATGTGATCCCGAAAGGCGCGCCCAACGAGGCGACCGCGCTGGAGTTTGTGAAATTTGCAACCTCCTCCGAACCGCTCGCCAAGGCCGCCGAACACATCAGCTATGGCCCGCCGCGCAAATCCTCGGCCCCGCTGGTCGGCAATGTCTTCGGCACAGATGTGCCGATGTCGCCGAACCTGCCGACCTCGCCCGAGAACATGACCAATGCGCTGGCCTCCTCGCTTGATTTCTGGGTCGATCGTGACTCGGAACTGAACGAGCGGTTCAACGCCTGGCTCTCGGCCAACTGAACTGATGCTGCGGGGCCGGGGGCATGTGCCTGTCCGGCCTCGCGCGCCGGTTCGCCTGCGGGTCGTTTTGTGCCCGTCGATGTGACCGGGCGCAAGATGGCCTCCACCCTGCAAGGGGTGGCAGCCGATCCGCGCAAGACCTGATTGCAAGACCCATGAAGGACCGCCGATGAGCGATGCCCCCCTCACCACTTCCGATGGCCGCCCGCTGAAGGCGGCGCTGGCGCAAGCGCAAGCGCGGGCCCGGCGCCGGGCCTTCCTGCTGGTGGCACCGCTGCTGTTGTTCGTGGTGATTACCTTCATCCTGCCCATCGGGCAGATGCTGCAACGCTCAATCTATCATGACGGCTTCTCCAGCGCCGCGCCCGCGCTTCAGGCCTGGTTCGAGGCCAATCCGCCCGGCACCGCCCCCGATGAGGCGGCCTATGCCGCCCTTGCCGCCGACTTGCAACTGATGAAGGCCAATCGCACGGCAGGCGAGGCGGGGACCCGGGTCAATTACACTCTGCCCGGCACGAGGTCGCTGTTCACATCCTCGGCGCGCGGTGCCGACAAGCTGGAGCCGCCCTTCCGCGAGGCATTGCTGGCTGAAAACGCCAAATGGGGCGATCCGCTGGTCTGGGAGGCGATGCGTTCCGCCGCCTCGCCCTGGACCTCGGATTTCTATCTGGTTGCAACCGACATGCAGCGCACCGCCGATGGCGGGGTGGAGCGTGTGCCGGAAAAGGAACGGATCTATCTGAAACTGTTCGGCACCACCTTCATGCTGTCCGCCGTCATTACCGGGGTCTGCCTGCTGCTGGCCTTTCCGATCGCCCATCTGCTGGCGACGCTGCCAGCCTCGCGCGCCAATCTGCTGATGATCCTCGTGCTGCTGCCATTCTGGACCTCGCTCCTGGTGCGGACCTCAAGCTGGATCGTGCTGTTGCAGGGACAGGGGGTGGTGAACAATGTCCTCGTCTCGGCCCGGCTGGTCGATGATGGCGCGCGCTGGCAGATGATCTATAACATGACCGGCACCATCATCGTGATGACGCATATTCTGCTGCCCTTCATGGTGCTGCCGCTGTATTCGGTGATGCGGACGATCAAGCCGGCCTATGCCCGCGCCGCGCGCAGCCTTGGCGCCACGAGCTGGACCACCTTCCGCCGCATCTACCTGCCGCAGACCTTGCCGGGGATCGCCGCAGGCGCGCTGCTCGTGTTCATTCTGGCGGTCGGCTATTACATCACCCCGGCGCTGGTGGGCGGTGCAGATGGTCAGCTGTTCTCGAACCTGATCCAGTTCCATATGTCGAAATCCAACTGGTCGGTCGCCGCCGCCCTTGCGGGCATGCTGCTGGCCGGGGTGCTGGTGCTTTACTGGCTCTATGATCGTCTTGTCGGCATCGACAAGCTGAAACTCGGCTGATCCAAAGCGGGCAGGGGCACCAGATGCGCTACCTGCCCATCATCTGTTCCCAAATATCCCGGGGGTCCGGGGGCTGGCCCCCGGTCCTCGCAGCCACCCGACGAGACGCCCCAGACCCGCCGCAGTTGCATCTTGCGCGCCGTTCCAAGGAGAGACCCCGATGGCCCTTCCCGCCTATGCCGACCCGCTGGAGCGCATCTGGTATTACACCTATCTGACGATCTGCACGCTGATCTTCCTGTTCCTGATTGCGCCGATCCTGATCATCATGCCGCTCAGCTTCAACGCCGAGCCGTATTTTACCTTTACTGAAAAGATGCTGACCCTCGATCCCGATGGCTACAGCCTGCGCTGGTATGACCTGCTGCTGACCTTCGGGATGCAGGCACCGGATGTCGCGCGCGATGGCGGCTGGTGGTCGGATGTCTGGCGCAATGCGACCTGGGTGCAGGCGGCAAAGAATTCGGTCATCATCGGTTTCTGGTCGACGATTGTGGCAACCGTGCTTGGCACGCTGGCGGCGCTTGGCCTGTCGCGCAACGAGATGCCCTATCGCCGGTTGATCATGGCGATCCTGATCTCGCCGATGATCGTGCCGATCATCATCATCGCGACAGGGCTGTTCTTCTTCTATTCCAGCCCCTGTGGCGTGGTGGGTCTGGATTGCGGGCGGCTGACCTCGACCTATACCGGGGTGGTGCTGGCCCATGCGACGCTGGGCATTCCCTTCGTCATCATCACGGTGACCGCGACGCTGATCGGGTTCGACCAGTCGCTGAGCCGGGCCGCGGCATCGCTCGGGGCCTCGCCCAGCCGGACCTTCTTCAAGGTGATGCTGCCGCTGATCCTGCCGGGCGTGGTGTCTGGCGCATTGTTTGCCTTTGTCACCTCGTTTGACGAGGTGGTGGCGGTGCTGTTCATCGCGGGGCCTGAGCAACAGACCATCCCGCGCCAGATGTGGAATGGCATCCGCGAGGCGATCAGCCCGGCGATCCTGTCGGTCGCGACAATCCTTGTCATCATTTCCATCGCGCTTCTGGCGACAGTCGAGCTGCTGCGCCGCCGGTCAGAGCGGATCCGGGGCGTGACACCGCAGTAAAGCGCCTCAAGAGAGTGTCCTGAAAAAAGCCGGGGGCCAGAGATGGCCCCCGGCTTTTTTCAGGACCGGATGCCCGGGCCTTGCGGCCCTTGGGGGCGCTGCCCCCAAGGGCTGCGGCTTCTGCCGCAGCCTGTCCCCCGGGATATTTGGGAACAGATGAATGGGCGGGGGATCTGCGATCGGGCTTGCGGCGGGTGACTTTGGCACCGTGCCTTCGGCCCAGTCCTGCCTGTGGTGGTCATGGCAGGATTTGCAGCCACATCCAGATCGTTGCGATCGAGGCCAGGGTGGCCACCAGCACGGCGGAGGCCGCGACACGTTTGGCGGTGCCATAGGCATTGGCAAAGAGATAGGCATTGACCCCCGGCGCCATTGCCCCGGTCAGCACGGCGGAGCGGATCTGGTCGGTGTTCAGGCTGAAGGCATAATTGCCCAGCAGCCATGTCAGGCCGGGATGGACGAGGATCGACAGCATGACGACAGTGGCGATGGCGCGGCTGTCGCCCTCGGGTTTCAGGCGCAGGAGCACGCCGCCCAGGCCGAACAATGCACAGGGGATGGCGGCACCCGCGATGATGCGCATCGCATCGGAGACCACGCCGGGCAGCGGGATGCCGGTCAGGTTCAGCGCAAGCCCTGCGGCAATGCCCACCACCATCGGCTGGGTGCAGATCGCGCGAAGAACCTTGCGGGCGATGGTCGCGGCAGGTTCGCCCTGGCCATGGCTGCGCACCAGTTCCATGCAGATGATGCCAACGGCATAGAAGATTGGTGAATGGATCGAGATGATGGCGAAGTTCCCCGCCAAGGCATCATGACCAAAGGCACGTTCGGTGATCGGAACCCCAAGAAGCAGCGAGTTGGAGAACATCGCGGCAAAGCCGATGGCCACGGCATCGGTGCCGGGCCGGCCCAGCAGGCGCGCGGCCAGCACGCCAAGGCCAAAGCATGTGAAGGCTGCGAGATAGAAGCTGAGAAACAGCCCGGTATCGTAATTGGCCCCCAGATCGAGATTGCCGATGCTGAGCGCGAGCAGCACCGGCACCGCAACCCCTTGCGCAAAGCGCATCAGCGCATCGACCATCGCCTCGGACATCAATCCGCGCCACGCGGCGAGCCATCCGGCGGCGATCACCAGAAAGACCGGCAGGATGACCTCGAAGGCGGCGTTCATCTGGAGGCAGGCTCGGGTGCGGGCAGTTCGATCACCAGCCCGTCATGGGCGGGGGTGACGCCGGCGGGCAGCTCGTCAAGGAGCGTGGCATGATCCAGATCCAGATGCATATTGGTCAGCACCGCGCGGGCAGGGGCGGCGCGGGCGATCCATTCCAGCGTCAGCGCCAGATGTGCGTGCGTCGGATGCGGTTTGCGGCGCAGCGCATCGACGATGAAGACGTCAAGCCCGGCCAGATGCGGCCAGCTTTGCTCGGGGATCGCCACGGCATCGGGCAGATAGGCAAGGCCCGCGACGCGGAAGCCAAGCGCATCCATCGCCCCGTGATCGGCCTCGAACGGGGTCAGCGTGACGGGCCCGCCCGCCCCCTTGATGGTGAAGGGGCCATCGATGGTGTTCAGGTCGAGGATCGGGGGGTAGGGCGATCCCGCGGGCTGCACGAAGGCATAGCCGAAACGGTCGATCAGGGCGTTCTGCGTCGGGGCATCGGCCCAGACGGCCAGGCGGGATTTCAGGTTGAAGACGATCTGGCGCAGGTCGTCGATCCCATGCACATGATCAGCATGGGAATGGGTATAGGCCACCGCATCCAGCGTGCCGACCCCTGCTGCCAGAAGCTGCGCCCGCATATCGGGCGAGGTGTCGATCAACACACGGGTGCTGCCTTGCGGCCCGATCCGTTCCACCAGCAGCGAACAGCGGCTGCGGCGGTTCTTGGGGTTGGCCGGATCGCAATCGCCCCAATCGCCGCCCAGGCGCGGCACCCCGCCCGAGGATCCACAGCCCAGAATGGTGAAGCGATACATCAGGCGGCGACTTTCACGGCTGCTTTGGTGAAGAGGCGATCAAAATTGGCGGATGTCGCGGCGGCGAAATTCTCGACCGACAGGCCGAAAAGGCCCGCGCCGGTCTTTGCAGTGAAGGCAGTATAGGCGGGCTCGTTGCGTTTGCCGCGATAAGGCACCGGGGCCAGATAGGGGCTGTCGGTTTCCAGCAGGATGCGGTCCAGCGGGGCCGATGCGAAGATATCGCGCAGCTCCTGGCTTTTGGGGAAGGTCGCGATCCCGGACATCGACAGGTAGAAACCAAGATCCAGCGCCGCCCGGCCCAGTTCTGCCGAGGAGGAGAAGCAATGCATCACGCAAGAATAGGGCTTGCGGCGGAAGCCTTCTGTCAGGATCGCGGCCATGTCGTCATCGGCAGCGCGGGCATGGATGATGAGGGGCAGCCCGGTTTCCTGCGCGGCCTCGATATGGATGCGCAGCGATTGCTGCTGAATGGCGGCGCTGTCGGCGGTGTAGTGGTAATCCAGACCCGTCTCGCCGATACCAACGAATTTCGGGTGCTGGGCCAGGGCCACCAGTCGGTCCACCGTCACCAGCGGTTCTTCAGCGGCGCGCATCGGATGGATGCCTGCGGCGTAAAAGACACCTTCATAGGCTTCCGCAATGGCGCGGACCTTGGGCTCGGCATCCAGCCTTGTGCAGATCGTCACCATGCGGGTGACGCCTGCCGCGCGGGCGGAGTCGATTATTCTGGGCAGCTCGCCCTCGAAATCGGGGAAGTCGAGATGGCAATGGCTGTCAACGATGTCGGGCGGGGTCATGGTCACCTCGCGGCGAGCCGCGCCGCCGTCTGTTCGATCTGCAGGAACATATCCATGAGAAGTGCGGCAGGGTCAAGGTTGACCGCCTTGCCACGCCGCGCCCGCGCGGAGAGGCTTTGCGCCAGATCGGCCCAGGCCCGCGCCGCCCAAGGATCGGGTGACAGCCGCATCAGGAGCGCGGCCTCGCCATTGGCCGCCTCGGGCGGGGTCATGCCCAGTGTGCCCGCGCGGGCAAGCCGCGACATCAGAAGATCCAGCAGGGTGACCAGCAGATCAAAGCGCGTCTCGTTGCCCTTGCCCGCGCCGCCTTCGGACAGCGCAAGGGCCTTGACCCGGTCGATCCGGGGCAGGCCGGAAAACAGCGTGACAAGATCGGTGTAAAGCGCCGCGCCTTCAAGCTGGGTCATCCGCACCGCCTCGCCGACCGAACCGCCGGCCAGCTGGGTCAGCGCCTCGGCATCCTCGACAAAGCTGCCTGCCTGTTCCAGCGCCTGCGCGATCTGGTCTGGGGGCAGGGCCGAAAGCCGCAACTCGCGGCAGCGCGAGCGGATGGTGGGCAAAAGGCGCGAGGGCTGATGCGAGATCAGGAAGAAAGTCACGCCTGCGGGCGGTTCCTCCAGCAGTTTCAACAGCGCATTGGCGGCGGCGATGTTCATCTCGTCGGCGCTATCGACAATCGCCACCCGCCGCCCGCCATCGGCGGAAGACAGCGCGAAATATTCCTTCAGCTTGCGGACCTCTTTCACCAGAATGTCCTGCGCCGGGGCTTTCTCGGTTTCGTTCAGCCCGCGCCGCAGCAGGTAAAGCCGGGGCTCAGACAAAGCGGTGATCCGGCGGGCAATCGGGTTGTCCTCGGGGATATCCAGCGATGTGGGCGGGGGCGGGGCGAACATGCCGCCATCATCGTCGGGGGTGGCCAGCAGAAAGCGCGCGAGCTTCCAGGCCAGCGTGGCCTTTCCAAGCCCGCGCGGCCCGGTAATCAACCAGCCGTGATGCAGGCGACCCGCCTTGAAACTTTGCAGGAAATCGGTCTCAGCCGCCGCATGGCCGATCAGGCGGTGGGTCTCGCGTGGATGCGGCGCACCCTCGATCCGGTCGGGTTCGGGGAAATCCCCAAGGTAGACAGAGGGCATGGGCTACAGCCCCAGATGCAGGCGGGCAGTCGCCAGAACATCAGCGGCCACCGCCTGTGGGTCGCGCGCGCCATCGATCACGCGAAAGCGCGCGGGGGTGGCTGCGGCCAGATCCAGAAAGCCTGCCCGCATCCGGCGTTGCAGATCCAGCCCCATATCCTCGAACCGTTGCTCCGGCCCTTTGCGGGCCACGGCGCGGGCAAGGCCGAGCTCGGGGTCGATGTCGATCAGGATCGTCAGATCCGGCTCCACCCCGATCATCAGGGAATGCAGCGCATCCACCATGGCCGCCAGATCACCGCGCGAAATGCCCTGATACATGCGCGAGCTGTCGGCAAAACGGTCGGTAATGACCACCTCGCCGCGTGCAAGCGCCGGACGGATGGTCTTTTCCAGATGGTCGCGCCGGGCGGCGGTGAACAGCAACAACTCGGTCTCGGCCGACCAGCGGTCCGGATCGCCCTCCAGCACGAGGCGGCGGATTTCCTCGGCGCCGGGGCTACCGCCGGGCTCTCGCGTCAGGCAGACCTGCGCCCCAAGCGCGGTCAGCGCCGTGGCCAGCAGGCGCGCCTGCGTGCTTTTGCCCGAACCGTCAATGCCCTCAAAGCTGAGGAAACGCCCGGCTGCCATCAGGTTGCGGGGGCGTCAGAGGCGAAGACCCGCTTCATCAGTGCCTGTGCCGCCGCCGAGATTTTCTTGGTGAAGCCACCCTCCGTCACGTCGGCCTCGGCCACCAGCGGGATGCGGCTGTCGGGCATGTCCGGCACGCGGACCACCAGTTCGGCAACCCGGTCGCCCTTGGCGATCGGGGCCTTGATCGGGCCGGTATAGACCACTTCGGCGGTCATGCTGTTGCGCGCGGTGATCGGGATCAGCCGCTCCACATCCTTTTCGGCCACCAGACCCACGCGATCCTCGGATCCCATCCAGACCTCGGCCTCGGCCACGCGGGTGCCCGCCTTGGCGATGGTCTTCATCGCGAAATCGCGAAAGGCCCAGTTGGAGATCCGCTCGCTTTCCTCAGCGCGCGCCTGATCGGAAGGCAGGCCCGCGATGACAAAGACGATGCGCCGACCGTTATCATGCAGGGCCGATCCGACAAGGCCATAACCCGCCTCTTCTGTATGGCCGGTCTTCAGTCCGTCGGCGTGCCAGTCGCCGCCCTTGATGCGCAGCAACGGGTTGCGGTTCTGGCTATTGGCGGGAACGCGTCCCTGATAGCTGTATTCGGTCAGCGCGAAATAGGGGTAATATTCGGGAAACTCGCTGATCAGCCGCACCGCCAGCAGGCCCAGATCATGCGCGCTCATCTTGTGATCGGGCGCGGGCCATCCGGAGGCATTGGCAAAATGCGAGTCGTTCATGCCAAGCTCCACCGCGCGGGCGGTCATGCGGCGGGCGAATTCCTCTTCGCTGCCCGCCATGCCTTCGGCCACCACCACGCAGGCATCGTTGCCGGAATTGATGATGATGCCATGGATCAGGTCATCGACGGTCGGGCGGTCATCGGGCTTCACGAACATCTTCGATCCGCCCATCTTCCACGCCTTTTCCGAAACGGGGAAGGTGCTGTCGGCGCGGAAACGTCCGTCATGCAGCGCCTCGAACAGCATGTTCAGCGTCATCAGCTTGGACATCGAGGCGGGCGGGATCGGGGTCTCGGCATTCTTGTCCAGAAGGACGGTGCCGGTCGTCATGTCATAGACCCAGGCGGCGCGGGCCTGGGTCTCATAGGCCCAGACCGGGGTGGTGCCGAGCATGAGGGCAAGGGCGAGGCTGAGGCGGCGGATCATGGGTCTTCCTTTCGCGGGCGGGCCGGGGAGGGGGCGCATGAGATAGGCCGCGCCGCCCGTCCGGGCCGGACGCGGTTATCTGATGATATAGGCGTCGGTAAAGCCGAGGCTCTTCACCTTTGCGAGAAGGGCCGCGCGATCGGCGCCCGAAGCGGTGACCGACCAGTGGTCTTTCCCCTGCGTCTGGCCCTTGCGCAGCGTGGCGCTGACGCCGGCCTTGCTCAACTGATCGACCGCGCGTTTGGCATTGGCCTCGACCGAGAAGATACCGATCTGCGCGGTATGGCTGCCGCCTTTGGCCGCAGCCCCCGGTTTGACCGGCTGCGCGGCGATCGGCCCGCCCGCAATGGTGCCAGCCGGGATGGCCGCGGCACCGCCTGCCGGGGCGGCGGTCTTAGCAGCGCCCGGCTTGGCCAAGGCGGTCTTTGTATCGGCGGTGACCGCAGCGCCTTCACCCGGCAGCGTTTCGGCCGCATCCAGCAGCGGCTTGCTGGCATCGGTCTGCACCGGCACCTCTTCGCGGCGCAGCGCGGTGACGTTGATCTTGCCCGGCTGCCCGGCCAGCAGACCAAGCGCCGATGCGGCATCGGACGAGATCTGCAATTTCGGTCCGGGGTTTTCCCGCTCGCGCCGGAACAGCGCGCCGATGACAAATTTGCCATTGGCAGGATTGCGCAGGATCACCCGTTCCGGGTCTGTCGCATCGGGCGAGGCCACCCAGACGCCGCCCAGGGACGGACGCCCGTCCCAAAGGGCGGTGTCCGTGGTCTGGAAAATCTCCGGTGCCTCGATATCGCGATCCACCAGCTTGACCGAGCGCGCGGGCTTGCCCGCAGGCTGTGCTGCCGCCGTCGCCCCATCCGCCGGAGCGGTCTCGCTGCCGCCCTCCTTGACACAAGCGCCCAGCAGACCTGCCGCGCATGAAATCAAGATCAGCGACCTGATCGTTCCTGCCATCCTCAAGCCCCCTTGCCACGAGCCTTCTCGCGTGCCCGCGCATTTCTGTCCTGCCGATCCGCCTTGCGTGCAGCCTTGCGGCGCTGCCCGTCCTGCGGCTTTGCCGCGCATCATAGCCATTGCCAGAGGCTGAGAAAAGGCCGCAGGCGCGTTTCGGCGGAAATTGGCAGATGCCACGGGGATGCAGGACAGGAACGATGCAAGGGCAGGAACGATGCGCGGCCAGGGGCGGCGTGAACCGGGCAGGGGGCACAGGGAATGGGCGCAGGGAATGGCCGCGGGGCGGGCGACTGGCGCAGGCACGAGATCGCTGCGCACCGCAGCGGTTGAAGGCGCTGGAGGACGAGAATGCTCGGTTGAAGAAGGTCGTGGCGGACCTGACCCTGGACCGGGAGATGCTGCAGGACGTGATCCGCCGAAAGCTTGTTTGCCAGTGGGCTTGAACCAATGGCACCCACCGGCGCACCCTGTCCGGACGCGCAAGCTTGTTGACGGGTTTCTGATCGACTGGGGTATTGCGATCCGGCGGGCCTGCCAGGCCCTGCGGTTCAACACTTCGATCTACCATTGCTAATCTCGCCGCACCGGCAGGCCGGCCTCGAACTGTGGATTCATCTCCCGCGACCTCGGTCTCTGGGCCTATGCCAACGGTGTCACATTGGACTTCTCCCGACCGGGGAAACCCACCGAAAACGGCTTCATTGAGGCGTTCAATGGCAAGCTGCGGGCGGAATGTCTGAATGCCCGTCGCCATTGTTGCTCGGACCAATGGCGCAACACTGGCGACTTCATGGATCTTGCGGATGCGCGAAAAGTTGGAGGCTTGGCGCAGAGACTACAACGAGGTCCGGCCTCACAACGCGATCGGTTACAACGTGCCGATCAACCTGTATAATCCCGGTGGCGCAACCAGCACGCCCCCGTGATCAGAGCCGCGAAACTCCAGATCGCGGCGGTCCAAACCCGGGGAGCAGAGCAAGCCTCCCTCCGGGTCGAAACTGCTCTGTTGCAATAATCGGTGTCACGCCCTGAAAAATTCCGCGCCAGCTTTCACCCGCGGATGCGGTCCCGGCCAGCAGAGCACAGGCCTGCGGGGGAAGGGCACGCACCTTCGATCTCGAGTCTGGCCCGACTCGCTATGGGGGCTGAGCCTGGCTGTCTGGGTCCTGTTTGGCTGCGGACTTGCCTGTGACGGCCCTCCATTTCGAGGCTGAAATACAGGTCCTTTCGATGCCTGAGGGGCAGATCGAAGAAAATCATGAGCCGATAACCTGCCGCCAGATCCAGCGGGCTCGACCCGTTTTCCCATGTCGGAGCCAACATTCATTGGGCGTCGACGCGTAGGTGTGGCCAGAGTGGCAATCATGTGCCCTTGCAAAGCGGTGCATCGGACCATTTTTCTCTCGCGCCCCCCCTTGCGACCCCCGAAACCTGCCGCTATACACCGCCCCATGTTCCGGCGTAGCTCAGCGGTAGAGCAGTTGACTGTTAATCAATTGGTCGTAGGTTCGATCCCTACCGCCGGAGCCAAAAAAACCTAACAAAAACAGCTACTTACTGAAGGTCTAACGACCTCGGTTAGTGCTGCTTTTGGGGGTCATAAGCCCACCAACAGCAGCGGCGGCACCTCACCCAAGCCGAATAGCAAAACGCCCCCGCACCTTGCGGCACGAGGGCGCTCCGTCACCAGCGCCATGGGCAACGCTGGCTTTGTAACCCCGAGCCACCCCTAGCCCGAGGATTCGTGTGTCATGCGCGGTTCCAGACCCCGTTGCAGTTGGTGCGCCGCGCGCCATAGTCGCCGTCGCGATGCCAGCGCCGGATGCAGTCAAGGATGATGGGCATGTCCACCGGGCACAGCTTCCCGCTTGCGACCCCTTCCATGCACTCGGCGGCGAAGCCATCAACCGACCCGTAGAGGACTTCGATTGGCGAAGCCTTCGGCGCGCGCTGTGCCTCAAGTCGCGCGACCCGCTTCAACATGCCGCGCACTCCCGCCATGCTCAGCCCCGCCCCTGATCCTTGAGGCGCCGGAACGCGGCCACCAGTGAGGGGGCTGCACCGAGGCACCGGGCAAACTCCATCTCGCCGCGCAAGGCTTCCGTCTCGGCGGCTTCCTCGCGGCGCTTCTGGATGGCGTCCAGCGCGGCGCGGTGTTCTTCCGCCTCGCGGTTGCGCTTCGCTTGGCCGCGCAGGTCATCATCGTCAGCGTTCATGTCTTGGCTCCAAGTTGCTTGAGCAGGTCCAGCGCATCGGCGCGGGGCTTTGCTTCGTTGCTGTTGCGGACGATGGCCCAGAGGGTGCGGATTACGAACTGTCGGTCCTCCGCGTTCTCATGCGGCGTCTGTGCGGGCATGGTGCCGGTCGGCACGAAACCGAACCGCTGCGCCTCAGCCAGCGTTACGCACAGAACCTTGATCGTCACCGGTTGCGCGGTGCGAAGCCGCCGCGTGAACCGCTGGGCGACCTCAACCGCCCGGTCATACTCGCTGACAGGCCACAGCACAGCGGCAGAGCCGCCAATCGCGATGGCAACGAACACGTCGCCGTCAGTGGGCGGAAGCACGACGACGCGATTCCCGCCTGTGCCCCACAGGTCATGTTCGGAAAGGTGCGTCATCAGTTCACCGCTTTCGCTTCGAGGATTGCAAGCCGCTCCGACAGTTCTTCTGTCGCGCGGATGTTGGACAGGGTGCCGATGGCGCTGACGATCTGCTGCCCGAGGTCGGGCGCGATCTGCCCCGACGCGATGGCCGCCAGCACTTGCTCGACCTGACGCGCAACGGGCAGCGACGGGTCAAAGTCGAAGGTGACGGTCTGGGACGGCATTGTTGCAGAAGTCCGGCTGCGGCTAGACGCGCCCCTTTCCCCGTTGGGTTCAGGCCACGCGTTCGATCTCGGCAGTGCCGAGTGCATTGA
>NZ_WCHR01000053.1 GCF_008973825.1 Gemmobacter serpentinus
AACCCGTCGGGCACGGACGCGGGGTGGAGCAGCCCGGTAGCTCGTCAGGCTCATAACCTGAAGGCCGCAGGTTCAAATCCTGCCCCCGCAACCAAATTACTAAACGATATCAAAGACTTCAAGGCCGAGCGTAACGCTCGGCTTTTGTTGTTTGCAGTCTACATCAACGCCACATCAACACGACACCAGATAAACCGCAACAGCACGGATAAGCGTGCAGCCACAGGCAGCGGCAGGCAACTCGCAGTTGCACGAGATGCCGGTTCCAGCCATCATCACCCCGTGGCGTTCTAGACGGTGGATTGACGATGAAGGATTTTGGGCCGGGTTTCCCTGAATGGACTGAACTCGGCCAGGATGGCGGCCTCGATCCCCTTGGAATGCAGCGCCCCATCGAAGCGATCTATCAATCCCTGCTGCCCGGCATCAGCACCATCACGCTTCGCTTCAGGTATTACTCGTTCTTTGTCTGGATACTTGAAGTCTACGCGAGGGAGAAGGGAGACACCGACCCCGTTGCCTTCCGGGCGTTCCAGCGACGCTGTGAGACCCTCTTTGCCCTGATTGCTGCGCGCGGATCGACTGAACTAGGCGTTGCAGGGATTGATTGGGCGCAAAAGCAACTGGCCAATGTTCCGAACAATCCGGCGACGTTCATCGACTTCTCGGTCGGGGCTGATCCTGAAACGGATGTCGGCCAGCGATACCTGCGCAACAAGGGGGGGGCATTCGGTGGCATCTATGCCACGCAGATGTTCGAGATGGGCCTGATAACACTCGGCGATGATAGGAACCCTATCGCTGTGTGTACGAACCGCGCACTTCCATTGGCAGAGGCTTTCGCCGCAGAGATCGGCGAACTCGGGACAGTCTTCATGGGGTGCGTGAGCGCTGGCACCGTGACGCTAGGCGAGCTCGACCGGATGGCACCAATGCAGCCCTCCGAAATCCTCGCAGGCAGCGCCGAACATCGATTGCTCGTCCAAGTCTTGCTTGGTCGCCTGTCGCCAGCAACTGCCTCAGACAAGCTTCGACGATCCACGGCACTTATGCTTCTGCAACTCATTGACGCCACGAAGGAGGTGCCGCGCCCCGAGGCAGTGAAATGGGAATGGTTCGGCGCCGGTCATCATGCGGCCGAACCGGTTCCTGCGTCCGGGGACGTTCGCAGCATGTGGGCGCTTTATCAGGCATGTGACCTGATGCGCCTCGCCTATGAGAACATCCTCGATCTTGCCTTGGACATTCTACAAGAAGCGGAATTGCGGCGGATGCCACTCGGTGAGGTGGTCGCAGAATTGGTCGGTCTTGTCGACGTGCCCGATGATATGACTTGGCTGCGCTACTCCGCGAGCCTGCTCGAAGGCTTGGAACCGGCCATGGCCGCCCGGCTAGCTGACGAGCGCATGGTCGAGGCGCGGGCTACGGGTGATCGGTCAACGCGAATGAAATCTGTCGTGGCGCTTGTTGCGGCCCTCACCGAACGAGCAGAAGCTTTCGGCGACTTGCTGGACAGCGCGCTGAATGCGCCGGACCACTTCCAGTCGCTCAGGACGGAAGTCAGGTTTCTGCGGGCGAGGGGGCCGGAGAATGCCCGAACTGTTCTTGATGCCTTGGTTCGTGAACGTGTCCTGAAACGCCATCTCTGGGTGGCGTCGCGCAAGTTCCGCAACCAGAAAGCCTATACCTTCTTGATCGAGCCCGAGGAAGGAATGCTGCGGTACAGGGATCGTTTCCGGGTGTCACCAAGCAGCCCGCGCCTGGATCAAGCCATGAGGTTTCTGCGGGACGTCAAGTTGATTGATGATGCAGGCCTGACCGACTTCGGCCGCGCGGAGCTAATGTCGAATGAAGTATTTTGACGTTTTTGCCGAGAGCGGTTTTCACTCGGCCTTTCTGACAACTTACGCATTCGGAGCGCAGGCATTCGAGGACATTCCCTTCTCGCGGCTGCGGGGTTCCGGCTGTCGGAACATCGTGATCCTTGCCGATCGACAGATGGTCAACCAGAGTTTTGCCGAACTGGGCCCACCAAAGTTCGCAGGAAGCAGCTATCACCTTATCAAGGCTGACGCGCCGGGTGCCTTCCATCCCAAGATCACGTTGCTCATCGGAGCGAAGAAGGGCCGATTGCTGATCGGCTCTGCCAATCTCACCGCGCTCGGCCTCGGTGGTAACAAGGAACTGGTCGCCAGCCTCGCTTACGGGGAAGACGTGACGGGCAACGCCCGCCATTTCGCGGCGGCACTTAACTACCTTCGCAGCAAGGTTCCCTCGGATGACCTTTGGTTTACGACGGCCATGCAACGGGCGCTACGTTCGTCGCCATGGCTGCGTGAGGCCATGGAAAACCCTTTCCTAGAGCAGGAGGCCGAACCTGAAATTGCGCTGCTGCGCGATCGTCCGGACGCGACAATCCTCGAACAGATTGCTGCCAGCGTTGGCGATGATCGGATCAAGCGGTTGATTGTCGTGTCGCCCTATTGGGATATGAAACTCGAAGGTCTGGCGCGATTGAGGGCCATCATGGGTGAGCCGCCGACGGATTTACTGATCGACGCCGCATCGGCCTACTTCCCTAAATCCGAACTCCCCCGGTTCTCGGACATCGGGATCTTCAAAGTCGACACGTCTGACAGCAAGCGGTTTGTTCACGCCAAGCTCGTCATCGCGCAGGGGCAAACATGGGATCACGTGATCTCCGGCAGCATGAACTGCACTTTGCCTGCTTTGCTCGGCCCAACGATTATGCACGGCAATGCCGAGGCCGGGATCTACAAGCGCGTGGCGCCCGGAACTGCCCTCGCAGCGCTTGGTCTGGAGACCTATCGCGATGCACCGTTGCAGGCGTCTGATCTCCACGACCTGGCATCTGCTACGGCGAAAGGTTCAGCGGGAGAGGCGTACACCGATGGCGGGACGTTGACCTTGCAGTCGGAACGGCTCGTATGGAGGCCACCTGCCGGTTTTAAACCTGGCTCGGCCACTGCCATCACCCTGCAGGATCGGGACGAGGTTCGGTTCGGCAATCGGATTGATCTTGTGCAAGGCGGCGACAATGCTTGGCGCTTGGACCTTGACGCAGGACGTCCCAAATCCGGCATCGTCCATTTTGCCGATGGCTCCGCATCCGCGCCGGTCCAGGTCGTTGATCTCGATGTTCTCGCCGTCCGAACGCTACCCCCGGCGCAAGGTCGCAAGAAGTCGCTGACGGATATCCTTGCCGAGGCAATGAACGAAGACCTGATCCTGATAGAAACCCTGAACCAGCTCGAGGCACTGGAGTTTGAGGAGACCGGTGTAACTGCCGATGCAGCACCGAAGGCCTTGTCCGCTCCCCCTGCCGCATCAACAGAGCAGCCCCATCCTGTCCTGCCCTATGAAGAATTTGTCCGCGCGCGCAACAAGGCGATGGCACAGGGCAGCCAGTTTTCGGGTGGGTTTTTCGGTCGGAACGACAGCCCGGCCAACACCCTGAGTGCGGCGCTGAACCGAATCATCGGCCTCGTCGGGCTGGATCTCGATGCCGATGAGGACCGAGAATTGAGGGCAATTGCGGCCATGGATTTCCGCATGACCGAACCTGCGGACCTCAGTGATGCCGCACCATCCACACAGCAAGAAGAACCGGCGAAGCAAGCGAAAGCCACGAAACAGGCAGTGGCTACTGCCAAGAAGATGAAAGAGGCAGTCGATGCATTCGAAGCAAGATGCCGCTTGCTGAGAGGCAAGCCGATCAGTACCGCCGAGCTTGTGCGGCTGCGTGCACTCCTTCAGATTCTGCTTTCCCATGCCCAGCCGATCCGAGGGGCTGCGCTGCCAACTCAGATCCTGCCAATCCATACCAAGGACAGCTACGACTGGCCGCGACTGGTCGGACGGTTGCTCAAGCAGCATTTTGGCACCGCGCGGGCGCTGCAGACGCTGCAGGTGGCGCAAGACGAGGGCGAGCAGAAGCGCGTACTCGAATACCTTGCCATGGCAGACTGGGCGGCAAAGGCGGCAGCAAATGCCGCAGCCTCACATCCCAAGACCGCTGACCTGCGTGGACCACTGGAAGGTCTCGCGAAAGCCCTTGCAGCACAGGTCGCCTCGGTCATTGGGACCGTCGACGAAGACAGACATTACTTCAATGAGCTCACATCAAAGCTGGACGAGAGATTTGCTGACCGCTTGGCACTGAAGCCCAGCGCGGGCATGCGATTTGACTGATGCTTCTGCACTTCAGGTGCAAGATGCGCCCATCGCCGAGTTAAGCAAGTTGGCACCAGCGCTACTTTACTACCCTGAGCCGCGTAGTTGCTCCTGGTAGCGGATGCAGCGCGCGAAGGTCTTCCTCACTTGATCGCAATGCTTGAGCGAGATCAGATACCCCGTAACCGAGCTCTTCAAGATGCAGTCGCAGTATTTCTGGTAGCACGGTCGGCATTTCTACCTTGAGATCGAGTTCCGGTGGCTCCGCTTTGCGGTAACCCGACGCACTCATCTGCCGCCAGAGATATTGGCTTTGGTTCTCTGTAATAGCGTCGATTTCCTTGGCTCTGTAGAGCAAAGCAGCCATTGACACGCGCCAGACAGGCTTCAGAGCAGCGAGGCTTTGGATCGTCAGTCGCCTTCCCGAAAGATGGGGGCGGATGTCCCTGGCGGGCATCAACAAGGCTGATGCGAACGCATTGGCTTCGGCCTCCATATCCGGCGATGGCACCTGATGCATCACAACATGCCCAAGCTCATGGGCAAGACTGAACCGTTGCCGGTCGGCTGGCATGTTTCGGTTGAGGAAGATGCACGGCGGCATGTCCGAAATTTGGACAGTGAAGCCATCCACCTTGAGCGCAGCAAAATCGCAATGGACAACGATGCAGCCTGCTCGCTCGACCCACGCCACCAACTCTCGGATCGGCCCGGAAGGCACGAGCCAAGTCCGACGAATGAGGTCGGCGATCCGCTCGGGATCTCCGCCAAACTCGTCCACATCAAGGCGGGGCAGAGAAAGTTCAGGCTGCAGCTCTGCAGCGTCAAGCAGACGCCGGATGTGAAGTATCCTGATGTTGAGTTCGGCCTCCAGACGTTCGATAGCCTTCTGCCCTACACTCGCACGCTTCCGGTACTGCACGCTCATCGGCAGGCCGATGACCCGGTCGTTCTGGAAAAAGAAATCCACCGGAAATGCCAAAGCTTCGCTGACGCTTTTCAATACGTCTTCAGTCGGGCCAATCAGCCCGTTCTCGAGTTTCGACAAATTTGCTTGTGACACCCCCGATCGTGCAGAAAGTTCGGTCTGACTCCAGCCTCGCGCCTGCCGCGCTATCCGCAGCAGGTCCTGATTGAATGCGGCGGGCATCAGTCTTGACGCTTCTTGCGGCCGTCCACGGCGCCTTTGAGCTTGACGATCGCCGCAGCGGGGCGTTCGGGCATCGGTTCGGGCATCGGAAGCGGAACCACACCTTCGCCCGCATCGAGAAGGCTGTACTCCCAAGCAATCAGATCGCCATCGCGCGCGACCACGCAAATGTCGTCGATCTTCGTCTCAAGCCGATTCAGCTTGTAGACCACCTCGACGCGCTGCACCTCCGGCAAGTCGAACAAATCCTGTTCATGATCGTGGAAGGCAAGCGCCAGTTGCGTAGCGACATTCGACGACTTGCCGGTTTCGTCGGCTTTCTTGAAACGAAACAGCACCGTATCCTGCACGAGGAACTTCATCGTCTCGTTGCCGTCGATCACGTGGACATCGCCGTGATCAAGAAGAGCAGCATGCGCATGATCTATGATCTGTTCCCACACGAAGTTTGCCCGGCTGCGCTTGCATCGCCAGACGCCATTGAAGTCGCTGGCCAGCCAGTCCTCCCATGCGCTTTGGATCGCGGACACGACCTGGTCGCGGACTTCGTGTTGAGTTCCGCCCAGAAGTGACCCATTTGGGCGCGTAATTTCCATTGAGAACTGACCCATGTGACCTTTTCCCCAAGGCGGCGCGCTGCGGGGG
>NZ_WCHR01000054.1 GCF_008973825.1 Gemmobacter serpentinus
TCCTTCGGGCTTTCCTTCATGTCGACGCGGCAGGCCCCCTGGACCTTCCGGCCATCGGTCACCTGGGGGCGCCTGGCCGAGGACCCGGCCTTTCTCAACGCGCTGAAGAACACGCTTGTCATCCTGCTCGTGCAGGTGCCGCTGATGGTCGCGCTTGCAACCGTGCTGGCCGTGCTGCTCAACTCGTCGCTGCTGAAGGCTAGGGGGATCATGCGCTTCGCCTTCTTCGCGCCGGTGGTGGTCGGCGAGGTGGCCTATGCGGCAGTGTTCCGCCTGATGTTCACCGCCGACCGGGGCATCGTCAACAAGATGCTCGACAGCATCGGCCTTCCCGCCATCGACTGGTTCTCCAACCCGACTGCCGCGATGGCGCTGATCATCATGGCCGTGACCTGGCGTTGGGCGGGTTACAACGCCATCATCATCCTTTCGGGCCTGCAATCGGTTCCCGAGGACGTCTACGAGGCCGCGACTCTGGATCGCGTGTCGCCGCTGCGGCAGTTCTTCTTCATCACGCTGCCGCTGCTGCGGCCTGTTCTCGTCTTCTGCGTGGTCCTTTCGGTGATCGGCACGATGCAGCTTTTCGCCGAACCGTTCCTGATCACCAACCGCGGCGGGCCAGGTGGCGCGACCGAGACGCTTGGTCTGTTCCTGTATCGGCAGGGGTTCACGGTGCTCAACTTCGGCTACGCCTCGGCGGTGGCCTACACGGTCGCGGCACTCGCGGTGGCGATCTCGGTGCTCAATCTCTGGCTTGGGAGGGACCGCGCATGAGGTCGAAGTCCTCGCGCCGCTTCTGGCGGCAGGTCGCAATCCACGCAGTGATGGGGCCGCTTGCGCTGGTCTGGCTGTTTCCGCTCTGGATGATGGCCGTCTTCTCGACCATGCCCGAGAACGGCATCTTCTCGCCGGACATCGAGCTCTTGCCGTCGGACCAGTTCTGGATCAACTTCCAGGCGCTTCAGGCCGAGACCGGGTTCCTGCGGACGCTGTTCGTCTCGGTGATGGTCGCGCTGGTCAGCACGGTGCTGTCGGTGATGCTGACCTCGATGGCCGGTTGGGCGCTGGTGCGCTATCGCTTTCGCGGCAAGGCCCTGGTGACGGCGCTGATCTTCGGGACCATGACCCTGCCCTACTTCGTGGTCGTCGTGCCGCAGTTCATCATGGTTGCCCGCGACCTCGGCCTGTCGAACACCTGGTTCGCGCTGATCGTGCCGCCCCTGTTCAACTCGCTGGGCGTGCTTTTCATGCGGCAGGCATTCTCGATGATGCCACGCGAGCTGTTCGACGCGGCCCAGATCGAGGGCGTCAAGGAGTGGCAGATCTTCACTCGCGTTGCCTTGCCTCTAGCCAAGCCGACACTTGCGGCGCTGGCGATCATCCTTTTCCTTGCCTCGTGGAACAACTACCTCTGGCCGCTGCTCATCGCCTCGGAACCGACGATGATGACCGCGCCGGTTGCGCTTGGCACGCTCATCGGCGTGAACAGGGTGTCCTGGGCTTCGATCATGACCGGCGCGGTATTGCTGACCCTGCCCATGGTGATTGTCTTCATCTTCCTCCAGCGCTTCTTCATGGCCGGCATCACCACCGGGGCCGTGAAATGAGGAGCGAACTCGCAGGCGCCGGAAGGCCAGGACGGAACGGAAAACTGAATTCCAACAGTGGAACGGAAACGAGGGGATTGCCATGGCAGGCGTGACAGTCAGCGCAGTGCGCAAACGGTACGGCTCGGTCGAAACGATCCACGGCGTGGATTTCTCAATCGCGGATGGTGAGTTCGTGGTCTTCGTCGGCCCCTCGGGCTGCGGAAAATCCACGCTCTTGCGGATGATCGCAGGGCTTGAGGACATCTCGGGTGGCGAAATCTCCATCGGCAGTCGGGTCGTGAACGACGTGGATCCCTCCGACCGCGGCACCGCGATGGTGTTCCAGAGCTATGCGCTCTATCCGCACATGACTGTGGCGCAGAACCTGTCCTTCGGGCTGCGCATGAACGGCAACCCCGCTGCGGACACCGAGCGGCGCGTTGCCGAGGCCGCACGCATCCTGCGCATCGAACCGCTTCTTGACCGCCGTCCCAAGGCGCTTTCCGGCGGCCAGCGCCAGCGCGTCGCCATCGGCCGGGCGATCGTGCGCAAGCCCGAGGTGTTTCTCTTCGACGAGCCGCTGTCGAACCTTGACGCCGAGCTTCGCGTGCAGATGCGCATCGAGATCGCCCGGCTTCACAGCGAACTGGGCACGACCATGATCTACGTCACCCATGACCAGACCGAGGCGATGACCATGGCCGACCGGATCGTGGTACTGCGGGCAGGAAGGGTCGAGCAGATCGGCGCGCCGCTCGATCTTTACGACAATCCGGTCAACCAGTTTGTCGCGGGCTTCATCGGCAGCCCCCGGATGAACTTCCTGGCGGCCGAGTCGTTGGGGGGCGGGCGGCTCAAGCTGCCGAACCAGGGTGGAGCAGAGATCGGCCTGGCGGCCGCGCAAGGGCTTGCAGCCGGGCAGAAGGCGGTGCTGGGTATCCGGCCCGAGCACTTCGCCGCGGCGGGGCAGGGCAACTGCGATCTGCACCTCGCCATCGACGTGGCCGAGCATCTGGGAGCCACCAGCTATCTCTACGCCAACACCAAGGTCGGCGAGCCCGTCGTCGTTCAGGCGGCGGCGGTCCGCAGCGCCCATGCGGGCGACCGGGTCGCCGTCTCGATCCCTGCCGCGCGGGCCTATCTCTTCGACCCGAACGGCGCGCGGCGGGCCTGACCTCCGAAATCCCTGAAATACCGACTTTCTTGCGAAGGACGCTCCATGCGCTCTGAGACCCCGTGCAACGATTCCTGGATCTTTACCGAGGGGTTCGACCCCGTCTGGATCACCGCCCCACTGCCGGGCAAGGCCGTCAGCCTGCCCCACACGGCCGTAGAACTGCCGCTCAGCTACTTCGACGAGAAGTCCTATCAGCGGGCCTTCACCTATCAGCGGGTGGTCCCATGGGAGGATCGTTTCGAGGGCCGCGAGGTGTCCCTTCAGTTCGAGGGGGCCATGGCCGATGCCCAGGTCTATGTGAACGGCCAGCAGGTTGCCCGGCACCGCGACGGCTATACGCCTTTCGAGGTACGCCTCACCCCCCATCTGCGGCGGGGCGACAACCTTGTGACCTTGCGCGTCGACGGATCCGAGAACCCCGAGATCCCGCCCTTCGGCGGACAGATCGACTATCTGACCTACGCGGGTCTTTACCGCGAGGTCCATCTGAGGGTCACGGCACCCCACTGGATTGCCAACGTCAAGATCGAGACGCCCGAGCCGCTTCGTGCGAAAAAGTCGGTCCACGCCCGGGTGATGCTGGCCGGCGAGGGGCGTGACGCCCGGGTCGAAGCGCGGCTCACCAGCCCCGATGGCACCGAGGTCGCGCGGACTTCGGTGGTGGCCAAGGGCGCGGATGCGATGATCGTCTTCGAGGGCGTGCCGGACCTCCGCCTCTGGTGCCCGGAGGATCCGGCACTCTACAGGCTGGACCTGACGCTGACCTCCACCGTCGGCGAGGACCGGCTTTCCACCAGCTTCGGCTTCCGTGAGGCGCGTTTCACACCTGAGGGTTTTGTCCTGAACGGCAGGCCGCTGAAGCTCATGGGCCTCAACCGACACCAGAGCTTTCCCTATTCGGGCTATGCGCAGGGCAAGCAGTCGCAGCGCCGGGATGCCGAAATCCTGAAACGGGAACTGGGCTGCAACATCGTGCGCACCTCGCACTATCCGCAGTCGCGCCACTTCCTCGACGCCTGCGACGAGATCGGCCTTCTCGTCTTCGAGGAAATCCCCGGCTGGCAGCACATCGGCGGGCCGGAATGGAAGGCCGAGACGGTCCGTAACGTTCGCCGCATGATCGAAAGGGACTGGAACCGCCCCTCGATCATCCTGTGGGGCGTCCGGATCAACGAGAGCCAGGACGACCACGACCTCTACGCCGAGACCAACCGCGTCGCCCGCGAGCTTGATCCGACGCGCCAGACCGGGGGTGTTCGCTACATCACCGACAGCGAGCTGCTGGAGGATGTCTACACGCTCAACGACTTCATCCTGGGCGAGTTCGAGAACCCGATGTCGAACCGGCCCCGGACGGCGCTGCGGTCGCGGCAGGAAACGACGGGTCTCGCACACCCGGTCCCCTATCTCATCACCGAGTTCAACGGCCACATGTACCCGACCAAGTCCGGGGATCAGGAACAGCGTCAGGCTGAACACGTCATCCGCCATCTCGACGTCCTGAATGCCGCCTTCGGCGACCCGGCCGTCGCCGGCGCGATCGGCTGGTGCTTCTTCGACTACAACACCCACAAGGACTTCGGCTCGGGCGACCGCATCTGCCACCATGGCGTCAGCACGATCTTCCGCGAGCCCAAGTTCGCGGCCTATGCCTATGCCAGCCAGATCGATCCGGCAGAGCGCGTCGTGATGCAGCCGGCAAGCTTCTTTGCCCGTGGCGAACGCAACATCGGTGGTGTGCTGCCGCTGGTGGTGCTGACCAACTGCGACGAGATCGAATTCCGCTATGGCGCCAGCCTCAGAAAGCGTGTGGGGCCGGACCGCGAGCGGTACCCGCACCTGCCGCACCCGCCGGTCATCCTCGACCACCGCCAGTTCTCGGCCGGCGAGATGGGACTCTGGGGCATGAGCTGGGAGGATTGCGAGATCCTCGGATTTCTCGGGGGCCAGGAGGTGGTGCGGCGGCGCTATGTTGCCGACCCCTTGCCGACCCGGCTTGAGGTCGCCCCCGATGCGACCGCGCTGGATGCGGCGGCGCCGGACGAGGTGCGGGTGATCGTGCGGGCGCTTGACCAGGCGGGTAACGTGCTGCCGTTCCTGGCCGACGCGGTGCGGATCGAGGTGGAAGGGCCCGGGCGGCTCATCGGGCCAGCCACGGTGCATCTGGCCGGGGGGACCGCGGGGTTCTGGCTGGCCGCCACCGGCGCGACGGGTGCGGTGCGGGTTCGGCTTGCGACCGACCGCTTCGCCCCTGTGACACTCGAACTCAGGGCGGAATGAGATCGGATGCGGCCCCGCACCAAGGGCCGCAGGGTCGCCGACACCGCCAGAGACGATGCAGGAGACCTGGGCGGCAAAGGAAGAGATCGCGCGCCCGGCTCGCAACTATCTGGACCAGTTGGCGGCGGAAGCAGGAGAGGTTCCCGAAGGGCCGCGGCACAAGGCCCCGAAGTATTTGTCGGAAACCGATCCCGCAGCACGCTTTCCGGCCTGATGCTCTCGCCGCAGACAAATCTTACGGAACCGGCCCGTTTCTGGTCTGACTACTCAAGCGCCAGATTGCCCGCAACTTGCCCGGCCCCGAGGGCTTCGAGATCGGCCGCTGCAAGCGCAAGAAGGTCGATATTCTCTTCGCAAACCTGAAGCGCAACCTCGGCTTCACCCGTCTCCAGCGCAGAGGCCTACGCGGCGCCAGTGACGAGTTCCTCCTCGCAGCGACCGCGCAGAACCTGAAACGTCTGACGAAACTGGACCCGGCATGACGCAGACGGAGCAGGCTATTCTGACTGCCAGAGGAGACGCGAAAGGCATCAGATTCAGGTGCTTAAGTCGGTGCGACAACACTCAACACACAATGTGGGGTGTCGAGTATTTCACCTGTATCGGTCGTTTCTGTCCCGCCCCCCCTGCTCTCCCCCACATCAAGGGCTTAGGCTGGACAAAAACCCATGACAAAACCTTTGCGGTTTTGGGAGGTTTTTGGCACGATGCGGCATGATCATCGGATACGCTCGCGTCAGCACAGAGGACCAGAACCTGGACGGCCAGCTCGATGCCCTGAAGGCAGCGGGTGCCGAGAAGATCTTCGCGGACAAGATCACCGGCACGGCCCGCAGCAGGCCCGAGCTAGACCGCTTGCTCGATCAGCTGCGCCAGGGCGACGTGATCACCGTCACCAAGTACGACCGCCTCGCCCGTTCCTTGCGCGATCTTCTCGATATCGTGGACACGATCCAGGCGCATGGTGCGGGCTTCCGGTCACTGGCCGAGGACATCGACACCACCACGCCTGCCGGTCGCTTGGTGTTCCACGTCTTCGCCTCCATCGCCCAGTTTGAGCGGGAGCGGATTTCGGAGAGGACAAAAGAAGGGCTGGAAGCTGCGCGGAAGCGTGGACGGGTGGGCGGCAGGCCCCCTGCCCTATCAGCCGCGCAGAAGGCTGAGGTGCGGCGGATGCGCGACGAGGAGCTGAGGCCCCTGCCCGAGATCGCACAGCTTTTCCGGGTGAGCGCGAAGACCGTTCGAAGAGCATAAGCGCTCCCTATTTCTTCCTGGCCCTGTCCAGGGGAAAGCGTTCCTCTGCATCGGGGAGCGGCGCAGAGGTGCCTAGTCAGGACTCTTTGACTGTCGTGCGTGGGTGCGCCTTCGCATAGTTGCCCGATACGAATTTGCCGGTCACGGCGCTGCGCGCACTGCCGGTCGAACCGCCGCCCGTGGTTTCTCGGACAGTGGTGTGCGGGCTGGCCTTGCCGTGCTTGGCCGTCACATATCGCCCGCTGATCGCACTGCGGTAGCTACCGCCTGATTTAGATTTAGCCATGGCTTCAATCCTCTAGATCGTGTGCCAGAGTGGGCACCCGCCACAGTATATATCACAGGAAGGGCCGGAACGGAAGATGAACATCTGCACGGTTTAGTCGTCCGAAACTTCGGTCCAGCCCCTACCCCACTCAGTTACGGTCTTGCCTGACCGGCTCTTCTCGATCGGCCAAAAGCGTCGCTGAAACTTGCGGCCGCTATATTCGACGGTCTGCTTACTCTTGGCGTCTGGGAAGGCCGCATCCAGCTCCTTTTCGAGCTGTTCATCTTCGGTCAAAGGGGTAGCGCCGTTTGCCTTGAGTGCGTCTTCGATCGTGCGAACTTCGCGCCGGGCCACCTTGATATCTGACTGGTACTTGTTCGGGTTGTTGCCCGTGTACCGATCAAACCGATCTTCCCAGGCACGCAGCGCTTCCCGCGCCTTTTCAAGATCATCAACTGTGAAGGTCATCTCGTGGGTCACTGATTGGGGTTAGAAGCGGTCGTCTAGGCAAACCTCGACAATCTCTTCCACACTTGCCTTGAAGCGCGATCTGATCTTGCCGGTGTTGGTGAGAGTCCACGCCGTATAGCCGTCATCCGCGATCTTCTTAAGCGTGTCGTTGTTCCAGCGTCCCGCTGTAATGAGGCGCACGATCATGATCTTCTGACCGCTGTCGTTCCGGATCGCCAGCAGTTTTCTGCCAGCATCCGTTGCAAGATACGGATCGCCTTTCGGATCGATGGCAAAAACAGTGCCGTTCTTCCAGACGAGAAAATCCGGATAGAAGTTTCGAGTGGTGCCACGGTCGAGAAGCGGAATCGAGAAACCGCCGGGCGAAGGGTTTCTCGCCCAGTCATGCCCGGTCTTGTCGAGAGCATGGGCAACGGCCTCTTCGTCGGGATTGAGATCGCTGTAGCCTTCGTGGAGGGCGTTGTTGAAGCGGACCAACTTTTCGCCGCGAACCAACACAGGCCCAACGGGATGTGGATTGTCCTCTTCGCAAACAAGCTGGGTGTGGTCGAGATACAGACCGACAAGCTCATCGGCCGCGCGCCGCAGTTCCTGCGCGGCTAGGCTGTTGATCTCGATCCGCGCGTCGAACTTAGGGTCAGCCCAGTTGATGACATTCGCGGCCTTGGGATGTTGCGCCTGAAGTGCGCGCCGGAGAACGAACCTGGCCAGGACCGGGTTGGAGTGTTCGGTTGTCTCTTCTTCTATAATGGGCGCAGAACCTGAACCAACGGCCTGTATGGCGCGGACGTACCGCCCTTCCCCCACTGTGTAAACATTATCGCTGCGGTAGTCCCGCAGCGCGGTGATAGCATCGGCTATCGGCTCAATGGCTTCCTCAGAGTCGGCGTGAACGGACGGAAGCTTTTCAGACCTTTTCGGTTCAAGGCGTGTGTCGGATCGGCCACCCTTACCGATATAGGTTGTCAGCTTGGTTTCCGGGGCATCTGTGGAGAGCTTCGCCTGAACAAGCTTGAGAATGTCAGTAAAGGCCTGCCGGTCATCCATCCGCACAAAAAATTCGGCGCTGTTGAGGTCGGGATCGGCATAGTGCTGCGCGCCGGGCTGACGCAGTACTCGACCGATCACCTGCTCGATCTGGACGTTCGAACCCATGCTCTTGTCGATGTAGGCAAAGCAGCACTCTGGATCGTCCCAACCCTCCTGCAGCGTCAAGTTGAAAATAATGTGCCGATAATTGCCTTCCTTGAAGAGGGCATAGTCATCATCGCCACCATTAAACAGGGCGAAGCCGTCAGGGCGTGGATACTTCTTGTCGAATTTGAGGTCGCAGTACACGGCAATCTCGTCCGGGTCGATTCCGGCAGTTTCCGTTAGGTAACGCCATATCATGATCGGTGCGGCGCGGCGCTCCGCAAAGGGTTTTGCCGGGTTGTCCATCGCCCCGTCATCTTGGCTTCGGTTGGTCTGACAGACATATATCGCTTTGGGCCGGAACGGAGATCCGAAGTCCTCGGTCTTCTGTTCTAGGGCTTGGAACGCCTCAAGCATTGACTGGAGCGTCTGTTCCATTGAGGTTTCGAACCCGCCCAGCACGATCTGCCGTTTGACAAGACCGGCGGAAACAACATCGCTGCTATTGACAGGTGTGATCAGGGTCTCGTCGGTCCAGCCATGATCACGGAGCCGTTCGATCATGCGCATCAGCTTCGGGGCTGTGCGCATCGTGGCACTGGCTACCAGCAGCGCATCCGGCTCAAGCTCAAGAAGAAGATCGGTCTGTTGGTCGGTGAGGTTGTGTCCTTCATCGTAAACGATGATGAGAGGGCGGCGCTTGCTGCTCACCTTCCGGGCACGCAGGGCCTCCCAAAGGGGGCCAGGCAACGTGTCATCGGCCTGCTTATGAACGCGCAGTGTTCCGTCACCCTTGTCCTTCTGATTGAAGGATCCCGTGGTCGCTAGAAGCAGGCGCGGCGTACCGGCGTCGTTGAGGCCGTCAGCGCGCAGTTCGGACAGCCTGGTTACGATAAATCCTTCGACAAGATTCTCGTACTTGCCTCCTGCTTGGAAGTTGGCAAGCGTCTGATCGACAACGACACGGTTTTTCGCAACCCACAGAACCAGCGGCTCGCCTGACAGGTGCGCCCGCATCTGCGAAACTGTATCGGCGAGGATCGGAGTCTTGCCACTGCCAGTGAGCGCGGAAAGCGCCTGATAGAAGAATGTATCCCACTGCCGCGTCATCGTTGGCGCGTCAGGATCATTCAGCAGTCCAGAAAAGCGCTCGGCGATGGTGTTGGCGGCGACCTGCTGAAACTCAAGAAGCTGAATATTGCTCACGCGGCAGTTCCCCAGACTGGATATCGACACCAAACGGCTCGACGGTGGTGTTTACGCCGAGCTTTTCCAGGATGCGGTCCGGAATCTGATAGAACTCGACATTCGGCCCATCATAGCTGTTGAGGCGGGCATAGACATGATACGGCGGCTTGAGGTCGTGCTGCTTTGCCTCCGCAACGATCTCCTTGAATACGACACGGTTCAGCCGATTTGCACCTTCTGGCCCATCCCAGACAAGAAAATACCCCCGGCGGCTGCCATCCACGCCGAACAGATGGCGCTCCGTCGCAGCGGGCAGTCGGCGCAGGAAGCTGCTGCGGTCGCTCTGGTCCCAATGCGAGGTTACGAGCAAGTCGATCATTTCCTCACGCTCCAGCGCAAGGACGGCATCAGAATCGACAAGATGGCTTAAGCGCGAGAAGCGGTAACCACCGGGCAATGGGTCGGCGGTAAGCCCCACAGTCCCATCCTTGGCTACGCGCTCGCCGCTGATCGCGCGGCTGACACGCACTGCGGTCAGCGTCCGCGCGTAGTCATCGCGCTTGTTTGGCCTACCCTGCTCTATCAGCACAAAGCGGCGTGACGCTGCGCTCTCCTCGTTGAGCGCAAGCACAGCATGGGCAGCAGTGCCTGATCCGGCAAATGGATCGAGGACAACACCGTCGCGCGGGCACCATATCTGGATTACTTTCTTAAACAGCTTCATAGGTTTGACTGTCTCAAACCCATGTCCTTTGCCGACAATCGCGCTCAGTTCATTGATACCGCTCTGGCTATGGCCAGACTGCTCGTGCGACCACGACATGGCACCAAGAGCATCGGGTGCGTCAAAATCCTCATTCCCCCAGAAAGTTGTCGGGACAACACCATTTCTGACTTCTTTCAAGTAAACCTTCTGCCGGAACGCTCCCAAGCCGTTGTCACGCCAGTAGCCAATGGGCCAGTTTCCCTTCTTTAGAACATTTTCGGCAGCAGCCTTTGCCTTTTCAAGTGATCCATTGATGACGAGGCATGGGGCCTTCCCGTCTCCGAAGTCCTTGCTAACGTATTTGCAACCCCATTTTTCGAGCATGGATTTCAGAGTTTTTCTTTCGATGGCCCAGCACCTCCCTTCGGAAGGCCACATGATTTCGCCAGTAAATGGTGACTGGACCCCGTAAACCTGACCCCAATGTGTGCTTGCTCCACGCCCCGTCAGATCGCCTGGCGTCCAAAGCTCAGGATCGTCATCTGGGCTCCCATAGCGGGCGTTCATTGTTTCGCTACGGGGCAGTAGCTGGGTTTTTGCCGCTTCAACAGATTTGGCGTAGACGAGAACGTACTCCGTCGATGTAGAGACGTGGGCCTTCTTGCCCACGTTGTTTTTCGGAGAATAGGTCTTCTGCCAATTGATAACAGCTATTCGATTGTCCTCACCGAAAATCCCGTCGAGCAGCATGCCGAGTCTGAACAGTTCTCGATGGTCGATGCAGATGGCGAGAACGCCGTTGGGCCGGAGCATTTCTCGCATCATCCAGATACGCGGCTCCATGAAGCGTAGCCATTTGCTGTGTTTGGACCCATCCTCGTCTGCAACAAGCCGACCTAGGTCGGGGTCATTCGGGTCTTCGTCCCATTTGTCGTTGTATCGGAAGTCGCGGCCGGTGTTGTATGGTGGATCAGTAAGGATAAGGTCGACCTGACCTCGGTACTTGTAAAGGCTCACCATCGCCTGCAGGTTCTCACCCTCGACGATGAGGTTGCAGTCCTGATCGGCTTCGTCACCGACACATAGGTCTACCTCAATTTTCTGACGGCGAGGCCTGACGCGGCGGGCGATGCGCCAAGGGGGCGTCTGTCCCTTGTAGGTCAGCCGGATGCCACCGCGCTCGCTCTCGTCCCGTTCTTCCAGATGCGCGATAAGCTGTTCGCGCGTCAGGCGTGTGTAATCCATAGCGAGCAATTTCTGTGTTGCTGAGCGATTCGGTGTTTTGTTAACTTGACGTGTTCACGTTAAGTTCTCAACAGGGTGCTCAAGATTTCGTTGTCGGCGCCAGACAACCGGCGCTTGGCGAGGGTAATCAGACGAGGTTAGCCCGCTCATTCTGCGGTGGAGGGCTGGCTCTTGTCGGCAGATGCCGGATGGAAGTACCCGTTTCGCGATCAGCAAGGGCCAAGTCGAACTGCGCCTGCAGGTTTAGCCAGAACTGCGGGTCGGTTCCGAACCAGTGACCAAACCGCAGGGCGGTGTCGCCGGTGATCGAACGCTTGCCTGCGATGATCTGGCTCACCCGATTAGGTGGCACATCGATCTGCCGCGAAAACTCCGTGGGCGTGATACTCAGCTCTTCCAGCTCGTCCTTAAGGACCTGGCCGGGATGTACTGCTCTCATGAACATGGCCTGACCTCCTTTCGTCAGTGGTAATCCACGATCTCTACGTTGCCTGGTCCTGACTGCCCTTCAGACCAGTCAAAGCAGATGCGCCATTGCTGATTGATGCGAATGGAGAACTGCCCTGCCCTATCGCCACGCAGTGCCTCCAGGCGGTTGCTTGGCAACGCCCGAAGCGTGTCGAGTGATGGCGCGGCGTTCAAGATCGCGAGCCGCTTCGCGGCTTGGTCCTCGAACCCTTGAAACGCCTTCACCAACTCGCCGCGTGCGAAGCTTTCAGTCTTCTTGTCGCGATAGCTCAAGATCATCGTGCATCCGAAGATAGGGATGTTGACGACGTACGTCAAGCGTACTCATGGCGTCACAATCATATTGGATTTTTCCATTTATCCGGTTAATGTAATTATCTGATAACATGGAGACGCCAATGCCGACCGTTGTCATCGCATCGCCGAAGGGGGGTGCCGGGAAATCCACGACGGCGATCCTGCTGGGGACAGAGCTGGCCCATGCAGGCGCGAGCGTGGTCATGTTGGACTGTGACCCCAACCACTCTCTGACCCTTTGGGCTGACCGAGCCCCCCTGCCCGATCGAATTCAGGTTCTGTCGAGCGTCACCGAGTCTGACATCGTGAAGAGCATCAAGCAGCACGACACGGACGGTCAGATCGTCGTCGTGGACTTGGAGGGCGTCGCATCGCGGCTGGTTTCCCGGGCGATTTCTCAGGCCGATCTCGTCATTACTCCGATGCGGGCTACCACGTTGGACGCCACGATTGGTGTCAGAGCGCTTCAGCTCATCGCCGAAGAGGAAGAAGCGCTCGATCGGAAGATCCCGCACGCCGTCGTCTTCACGATGACGAAGGCCGTCCGCTCGAAGCAACACAGCGGCATCGCCGAATCATTGGCCGCACAAGGCGTAGATCTGATCGATCCGCCGCTCCTGGAGCGGGCAGCGTTCTCTGCTCTTTTCGAGTTCGGAGGCAACCTCCGGAACATGCCCGCCCAGGGGAACATGGATGGGGCGATCGAGAACGCCGCTCTGTTCGCCCAGGCGGTCTACAAGCGGCTGGCAGAGGGGGTCTGAGATGTCGGACGGAAAAGCCTTCAACATCGACCTCGGCCGCCTGAAAAGCCGGGAGAAAGACCGCAGCCCGCAGGCGATCGAGAAGGCAGAGCGGGCAGGGGAGGAACTGGGCTTCGTTGCCCGTGACGGCCAGAAGCGACGCGGGCGCAAGCCTAGCCCCCGGACGGGGCAAGTCCACGCGAAGGTAATGCCCGGCATTTCCGAAGAGATCGCCAATGAAGCCAAGCGCAGGGGCGTGCAGCAAGGTGTCCTCATCGAGGAGGCCTGGGAGCTTTACAAAAACAAATCCGGTATCTGAAATTACCCGGTCTTTTTCCTGTTCTGTATCCACTTCCTGCAGAACCCGAGGAACGCGGCTTCAGGGTTGCGGGGCGTCTCCGGGAGCCAACTGCGCCACTCTCGCTCCAGGTAATGCACATCGAAGCCGGGTGCGAGCATCCGGGCCGTCTCATAGACATCAGGGTCCAGCTGCGGAGCCACTGCCTGAGGCAGGACAATCTTTACGCCTTGCCGATTTGAGAAGGTGACCATGTCCTCTTGCTCATCGTAGGCGATGGCATAGTCCGGCATGTGGTCGTGTTCTCGGTCCTCTCGCACGATGTTCAGAACGAGCCGCCGAAACTCGCGCGGGGTGGAGTTCGAGCCGCACTTCTTCTGCAGTAGCGCGAGGCTGATCCGCCATTCCTTCTGCGCCCCGCAGTGCTTGCGGGCGAGTTCGTAGATGCGCCTTTCCAGCGGCTTCCGAAGCCGGAAGTAATCGCGGTGCAGCGTGAGGACTTCCTTCGACCGGATCGCATTGAAAACCCAGTCGGAGAGCTTGATCTCAACCTCCTGCATGCGGCCGTCGCGGGTTTCCCTGACGACCTCGGCACTCTCGATCAGGCCAAAGGTCCTGAAGATTTCCTTCCCGCCGGTTACGATGTTCGTGCTGATCCTCGTCCCGGCCAGGCGCTCAAGGGCAGCCTTCAGCTGAGAGTAACCGGAACCCGCTGTGTTCCGGTTCGTAGCGACCAGCATGTCAAACGCGCGAAACCGGACAACCTGAGAAACCTCTTTCCCATCGTTCAGGGCGGTCATCAGTTGGCTTATGCAATAGATCAGGACATCGCGGTCATGAACCGTCGCAAGGCCATCGACAGAAGGCTTGATCGCGATCTTGATGCCGTTGTGCTCATACTCCCTGACGCGCGTATCAGGCTTGGTCGATAGCGAGAAGATGGGGTGTTCCATCGAAGCCATATCTGCCTTCGGGACGGCATCGAAGATGTCGCACACGAAGAAGTCGCCCTGCGGATACCGATCAGGCAGGAGAGGGGAACGGTTTGCTACATGATCGTCAGACACAGGCGAGCCTTTCGTACTTTCACACACAGTAGGGCAGGGCGAGCTCGAAATCCACGCCGATTCGTACTTTCACACACGCAAGGCGCTTTCGTACTTTTGCCCACGCTCTATCGTACTTTTACACACGATCTTTCGTACTTTCACACACACCTCACTCAGAATCGCTTCGTTGTTTCAAGGGCTTGCGAGGCATTTTCGGTGCTTAACTCTGAATCTAACCCATATTTAACACCTTGGCCTGTGGATAACTTTTCATGAGCAGCTGCAGACCTCATCCCGCATAAAACACGCAGGCCTGTTTTCCGCTCTCCGGCCCCCGCAGCCATTCACCCCCAAGGACAGCGCAGACGGTACCGTTGCCTGCCAGGAAGCGGGGCAAGGAGATGCTGAGACCAAGCGCCAGGACCAACCCGAAGAGGGCTATGAATGGGGTGCGCTTCTTCCAGCGTCCCGCCCTTGCCAGATCGTCGCGTAAGCGCTGAAGGGTTTGCTCTTCCTGCCGGACCAGTTCGTCCAGGGTGCGGCTGGTATCCCGCCGATCGGCAGCGAGGCCCAGGTGCAGGTCTTCCAGCCGGTCGAGGGGAGCGGCCAGGGCCTTGTCGATCTCATTGCCGATATGGCGGCCATAGCGCTGCGGATCGGCATAGGCCTTCGCCGCCTGTGCCGCATCCCGACTTTCCAGCGCGGTCTTCTGGACCGCAGCGAGGGTTTCCCCGTGCTGATCCAGCTTCTCCGACATCTTCGCGACCACGACGCCGAGAAGATCCACCATCTCACCGAGGGCGGCGAGGGAGAGGGCAGGGGAGGCGGAACCGGGTTCTGGCATTGTGATTTCCGTGATCAGGGATAGGCGATGTGGGATCAGAGATCGGTGTTGCGCGATCAGGGTTCAGATTTGGGAGTTGCGGGTTGCGCGTCCGGTGACAGGTGCAGCCCGTCGAACTCCTCGTCCGCGAAGTAGCGCAGCTTGCGGGCGATGATCACCGGCTTGCCCTGGACGCGCAGCAGCTGGACATGGGGCGGTATCTGCATGATCTCGTCCGGGGTCATCAGGTCTCGCGCCGTGACGTTGTACGAGGTCGAGGGCGCATCGCCGGGCTTGTGGCTTTCGGTCTGATAGCCGGTGGTTTCCCGGCCGATCATCTGGCTCAGCCACTTCGCCGTCTCGAAGTCGTTCACCCCGAAGGTTTGCAGCACGCCCGCATTGGCCACGAAGGTATTGGCCCGGGCACCGTAGAGGTCGCGGAGCTGGCTCATGTCCTGCAGGATCGGCCAGAGTTGAAGTCCATAGCCCGCCATCAGCCCCATGGCGCGTTCCACCGCTTCCAGGCGCCCGAGGGCGGCAAACTCATCGAGGAGGAACAGGGCGGGCTGTTTCAGGCGCTGTGCGCCTGCCTGAGCCGCTTCCGCGTCCCTGGCGATATCCTGAAGTGCCTGTGCCACCAGAAGCCTCAGCCAGCGGCTGTAGGCATCGAGGCGGTTCGGGGGCAGGACGAGGAAGATCGAGGTCAGATCATGCCGCAGGGCGGAGAACTGGAAGTCCGAACGCGCCGTAGCGGTCACGATGCGGGGGCTGTCGAGGAAATGGGTGTGGCGCTGCGCCGAGGACATCACCGAGGCCGCTTCGCGGTCGGATTTGCCAAGGAAGCGGTTGGCGGCGCGGGCGATCAGTCCCCCGGCAGCATCCGTGTCCTGCATCAGCTCCAGGAGGGTGCGGAACTTCTCGGGCGGCAGGGTCAGATATTCCCGCACGGTGGCGAGGGTCTTACGATCCTGATCCTCATGGGACACAGCGAACATGATCAGCCCGGCCAGCAGCGCCTTGGCCTCTTCGTTCCAATGCGCTTCCGACTGTTGGCCGGGCGGGTCCATCACCAGGGCTTCGGCCAGAGAGGCGGCATCCTCGCCGAGGTCGAGGCTTTCCGCCGAGAGCCGTCCGAGGGGGTTATAGGCCGAGGCGGGCAGGCCGGTGACGCCGAAAGGGTCGAGGATATGGACCGCGCCGAAGCGCTTGCGCGCCTCGCCCGCGATCTTCGCATTCTCGCCCTTGGGGTCGATCACCAGCACCGAGCGTTCGGCCAGCAGGAGGTTCGGGATCACCGTGCCGACACCCTTGCCCGCGCGGGTTGGGGCGAGGGTCAGAAGGTGAGCCGGGCCGTCATAACGCAGGAGCTTGCCGCTATCGAGGTCGCGCCCGATCAGAAGGCCAGAACCACCTTCAAAGGCCGCGCGTTCCTTCCGGGTGGCAAAGCGCGCCGACCCGTGGCTGTCTCCCTGATTGCGGCCCCAGAGCTTGATGCCGGTCCGGTTCGACCAATCGCTGGCCCCGATGATCCAGCCGGTGATCGTCATCGGCCAGAACACGAACCAGTGCCAGAGGGCTTCGCCCATCGGCACGTCAGACAGGATGATGATCACGATCAGCCAGGCGAACCAGGCGAAGGCCGTGGCCATCACCATCCAGACGAAGAACCATCCGGCGAGGATCGGGGTGACGACGACAAAGAGGGACAACCGCGACAGCAGCCCCAGAGCGGAGAATACATACTGCAAAGAAATCAGGTCCAGCTAAGAGGGCAGGGGGGTGAGCTGCGCTCACCCCCCTGAAGGGAAAAGCGCGGCGATCAGGTCGTGGGCGGTGCTGTCGCGGAAGGTGCGGCGGCGGGCTGCTTCGCATCCCAGCCCTCAAAGGCCTTGCGGTCCTGTTCACGGGGCAGGTTGCGCACCAGGCGCTCGATCATGGCGGCGGCATTGGAATCCCGTTCCGCCAGATCGACCAGCGCCCCCCCGAGGATGATCTTGCGCCTTGTGTCCAGCTTGCGCGCCTTCGTCGCTTCCCGGTTCTTCAGCGCGAGAAGCCGGGCCTTGGCCTGGGCGTAGCGCTTCTCGGCGCGTTCCAATTCTGTCTCAGCCATTCATACCTTCACACACGTCGGAAACTCCAAACATCTTGAGGTTGAATGGAGCATTGACGGGGTAAGGTCAAGCGGTTACCCGTAGGCCTGTAAAGGTCAAGGGCGCACTTATGCAAACTCTCCTCCGCCTGCGGCGCTTCCGAGATTTGCGTGCGGTCTCCTCGGAGGCAGAGCCCCCCGCCGACGGCGTCCCCAGTCCGTCGCATGGTGCGACGGATCAGGAAGCGCGCCCCGCCTTCCTGTCCCGGGGCTTTGCCCGTTCGGCAGCGAAACGCTCCACTGGAGCGTTTCCGGGAAGCTGCCTCACCCCATCCTGGCCAACCTTCGCGGTTGGATTGCGCCCCGCTGTCCCTGTCGCCCTCCCTGGAACTGGCCCCGGGAGCGGGGCGGTTCCGCGAGGGCGTCAGCGCCAGCGGACGATCCGGTTCCGCCTGTCCCTAGAGCGGGACCGGCTGCCGGATCGGGTTTGCCGCGCGTTGCTTGTCCGGCAAACCTTGGCCCATCCTGGGGATGGTCGTGCGCCTCGCTGGCAGCATGGCCGCCCGCCTGTTGGCGTGGCTGCATGTCTGCCTCTTTGCGCGACGGCCTACTTGCCCGGATGGCAAGCCGAGCGCTTGGCCGTTTGCCTGCCTGCCTGTTTGCATGTCTGGCCGTCTGCCTGCCCTTGCACGTCGTCGGATCGGTAGGGCGCGGCCATGGCCAGCTTCCACCTCTCCGTCAAGACGATCAAACGCAGCGCCGGGCGATCCGCCACTGCGGCGGCGGCCTATCGGTCGGCGTCCGTCATCGAGTGTGACCGGGAGGGCCGCATGCACGACTACACCGCCAAGCGCGGCGTCGAGGCCTGCTTCATTCTCGCCCCCGATGATGCACCGTCCTGGGCGCAGGACCGCGCCGCGCTGTGGAACGCCGCCGAGGCGCGCGAGACCCGGTCCAATTCGGTGACCGCCCGCGAATGGGAGCTGGCCCTTCCGTCCGAGCTGTCTGACGCCGCGCGGATCGACATTGCGCGGGCCTTCGCCGCGCAGCTGGTCGAGCGCTACGGTGTGGCGGCAGATGTAGCGATCCATGCACCGCACCGTGAGGGCGATCAGCGCAACCATCACGCCCATATCCTGACCACCACCCGCGTCCTGTCCGCCGAGGGGCTGACCGACAAGACCCGCGTTCTCGATGCCGCCAGCACCGGCGGGCCGGAGATCGAGGCCATGCGCGGCTATTGGGCCGAGCTGCAAAACCATGCCCTTGAACTGGCCGGGCAGGAGGAGCGCGTCGATCATCGGTCATTGGAGGCTCAGCGCGAGGAGGCGTTGTCCCTGGGGGACACGTTGAAGGCCGAAGAGCTGGACCGCGAGCCGGAGCTGAAGCTTGGCCCCGCCGCAAATGCCATCGAGCGCCGCGCGCAGCTGGTGGCCGAGGCCGAGGGCCGCGACTACGAGCCGCTGACCCAGCGGGGCGCGCGGGTGCATGCCGTGCGCCAGGCCAAGGCGATGTTTGCCGAGATGCGCGAGCGGCTGGAGCTGGCGCGCGATGCCTGGGCTGAGGCCCGTGAGGAGGGGCAGGGCCATGTCAGCGCCGGGCTGGCGGCCTTGCGCGCCGCCGCAGGGCGGCAGGCGAAGGAACTGGAACCGGACGAGATCAAGCAGCGCCTCGCACGGATTGCCGGGCGTGAGCAGAACCAGGAGCATGATCGCGCGCCGGGGCAGGGGAGCGGGGATATACGCGGCAGGCTTGCCGATGTGTTGGGCAAAGCCAGGGCGGAAGACCAGGAGCGGGAAAAGGTTCGCCAGAAAGAGCGCGAGCAGGAGCTGGACGAAGAGCGCAAGCGGCAGCGCGAGCTCGACAGGGATCTCGGATGGGAGCTGTAGGGGGTCTGATGCCGGAGGGGGCAGAATAGTACGCTAAGGGCTGGTTTTGGGTCCCGCCCGCTGCAGGGTTCTGTAGACTGTCGGCCTTGAGACCGAGAAGAGTTCGGCGAGATCGCTGATGGAATAGTCGCCAGAGGCGTGCATGCGCGTCAGTTCTTTTGTTGTTTTTCTGAGAGTTTTGGCTGCTTCCCTCTGAGTTTTCCCTTGGCGCGGGCGATGGCCATACCTTCGCGTGTCCGCATTCTGATCAGGTCGGCCTCAAACTCGGCGAAGGTGGCCAGAATGTTGAAGAACATTTTGCCCATCGGATCGGTCGGATCGTAGACCGACGCACCCAAGGCGAGCTTGACGCCCTTTTTCGCGAGTTGCTCTGCGATTGCGCGCGCATCAGGGACGGATCGGGCGAGACGATCCAGCTTTGGAACGATCAGCACGTCGCCTTCCCGCACGGCGGCCAGTGCCTGGTCGAGACCGGGACGGGCGCGATTGGTGCCTGTCAGCCCGTGGTCGGTATAGATACTGTCTTCTAAGACCCCCAGAGCTTTCAGGGCCTGCCGCTGCGCGGTCAGCCAGTCGCCGTCGCGAAGGCCTCGACAGCTCACCCAACCTCTTGGCGCACATCTCGCCGCTCGGCTGGGCCCATATCCTGCTCACGGGGGAGTACAGATGGCCGAAAAGGGCTTAGCGTAGGATCCTGCCCCCTCCGGCATCAGACCCCTGTAGGCCTTTATGGAGAGATCAAACGGCCCGCAGAATTTGCATATGTCTTGCCTACTGACTATCAGGTGAACGACGCTGATGTCATCAGCGCGGGGCATCAGCTGCGGGCGAGGCCCCCCTGCGACGGGCTGCGCTCGCGCTTGAACTCCGAGGGGGTCATGCCGGACTGCTTGCGGAAGCACTTGTTGAAGGCCGAGACAGAGCCGAAGCCGCTGTCCATTGCGATCTGGAGGATGCTGGCCTCATCCTTCATCAGCAGGGCCTGCGCATAGGACAGCCGCAGCAGAGTGACATACTCGCCCAGCGACATGCCCGTGGACTTCTTGAAGACGCTCATCGCGTATTTCGGATGGATATCGGCCGAAGCGGCGATGTCGACGCAGTCGATGTCCTCCCGGAAGTTCTCGGCGATGTAGCCGAAAAGGCGACGGATGCTCTGGAAACTCGGCTGTTCGGTACCGACCGAGGCGCCAATGCCGGGTTTCTTCGGCTCGTGGATCACATGCTGATCGAGGCCGATCTGCTCGATGCGCAGGAGGAGCTCGTCCACCGCATGCTGGATGAGCCGGGGGTCGTCCGAGTCCAGATAGCGCGCCCGTCTGGTGAAGGCCAGGTCGTCCTCTGGCTGGGTTCCGGCGCTGACGAGCGTTCCCCCCAGCATGAGCCGTTGCTGGAGGTGCGGCGAAAGTCGGAGCCGGAAGAAGTGGAACAGCGGCAGGTGGATCACGTGAAAGTAGGTGTCCTCGTCGGTGTCCAAGACGCGGTGCGGCAGGCCGCCCCAGAAAAGCGCGACATCGCCGGCCCCGATCCGTACACCGTATCCGGGCATCTCGTATTCAAGGGCGCCGCGGAAAACATAGTTGATCTCGGCCTGGGCATGCCAGTGCGGGGCGGCCATGATACCGGGCTGCTGACAGCTCGCCACGATCTCGTTGGGCAGCCGCTCGATCATGCTTTCCCGAGGATCCCAGTGCCGTTTCCCGCCCATCTTACTATTCGCGCAGTTTGCCTCCCTATTGGCCGAGACGAGGCACGGCCCCGGGGCTAAGGGTAGGCGAGATCGCGGAGGCGGGCAACATACAACGGGAGAAACCAACCATGCGCAACACCACCGCACTGGCGCTTTGCCTCATTGCCGGCCCGAGCCTGGGCCTGGCGCAGGACCTGTCGGGCGACATCACCATCTGGAGCTGGAACATCGCCGCCTCGTCGCTGGAGTCGGTGGCCAAGGACTTCACCGCCGCCAATCCCGGCGTGAAGGTCACCGTCGAGGATCTTGGCAACCAGCAGGTCTTTGACCGCATGCTGGCAGCCTGTGCCGCAGGCGGGACGGATCTTCCCGACATCGTCACCGTCGAGAACCACGAATCCGAGATCTTCTGGTCGCAGTTCCCCTCCTGCTTCGTGGATCTCAAGACGCTTGGCTATGACGACGTGATGGCCGCGCAGTTCCCCGCCTTCAAGCGCACCGAGGTCGAACCGGGCGGTGTCGCCTATGCGATGCCCTGGGATTCCGGCCCCGTCGCCATGTTCTACCGCCGCGACTTCTACGAAAAGGCCGGCGTGGACCCGGCCGCGATCAAGACCTGGGCAGACTTCATCGCCGCGGGCGAGAAGATCCGGGCGGTCAGCCCCGATGTGGTGATGGCCATGGCCGACCTCAACGGCGATACCGAATGGTTCCGCATGATGGCAAACGAACAGGGCTGCGGCTATTTCTCGGACGACGCGCAGTCGATCACCGTCAACAAGCCCGGCTGCGTGGCGGCACTTGAGACGCTGAAGGGCATGAAGGATGCCGGTGTGCTGGCGGCGGGCAACTGGGACGAGAAGATCCAGTCGAACAATGCCGGCACGGTCGCCACCCAGATGTATGGCGGATGGTACGAGGGTACGGTCCGTTCGACGGCCCCCGAGGATCAGGCCGGGAAATGGGGCGTCTACGCGATGCCCTCGATGTCGGCCGAGGGCAATCATGCCGCCAACCTTGGCGGATCGTCGCTCGCCATTGCCTCGACCTCGGACAGCCCGGAGGCGGCCTTCGCCTTCCTGAAGCATGCGCTGACCACCAACGAGGGCCAGGTCAAGATGCTCAAGGAATACGGGCTCGTGCCCTCGCTCCTGACCGCGGTCGACGATCCCTATGTCGCCGAAACCCAGGCATTCTGGGGCGATCAGGCCGTCTGGCAGACCATCCTCGAGACGCTGCCGCGCGTCGCGCCCAGCCGCGGCACGGCCTTCTTCGGTGACGCCGACGGCATCATGCGCACCGTCCAGACCGGCTATCTGAACGGCAGCTACGAAAGCGCGCAGGCGGCCCTCGATGACGCGGCGCACCAGATCGAGCTGGTGACCGGATTGCAGATCGCCCAGTGACACAAGCGCCGGGGGCCCCGCGGCCCCCGGCCTTACCGCTTGCCGCAGGAGGTGGCCGATGAACCGAAGAACCTTCGCAGCCTATGGTTTCCTGTCGCCATACCTTGCGGTCTTCCTGCTGTTCTGGATATGGCCGATCCTCTATTCCTTCGGGCTTTCCTTCATGTCGACGCGGCAGGCCCCCTGGACCTTCCGGCCATCGGTCACCTGGGGGCGCCTGGCCGAGGACCCGGCCTTTCTC
>NZ_WCHR01000055.1 GCF_008973825.1 Gemmobacter serpentinus
CCGAGGTCGAGCCGGTCGGCGATTTCTGGGAGGCCGAACCGGAACATCAAGACTATCTGGAGAAGCGGCCCGGCGGCTATACCTGTCACTTCCCCCCTGATATGAGCCGCAACACGTTGTTCAAAGAAGGCGACGTGTTCGTCCTGTTCGGCGAGTTGTTCGGGCGGGGATACGCCACAGGTCTTGTCGACGAGGCCCGCAAGGCCGGCATGAAGATCGTCGGGATCACGGTCGGTCGGCGGGAAGAGGATAACGCCCTCCGCGCACTGACGGCCGAAGAACTTGCAGAAGCCGAGGAGAGACTTGGCGGCACGATCATAAATGAACCGCTCATGGCGGGCTTTGATCTCGACGCACCCGCTGGGCAGCCTACTCCGACCGAGCTTCTCAACAAGATGACGGTGGAGTCGTGGAAGGACGACAAGCTTGACTGGACGCATATCGAGATGTGTCGGAAGCATGGTGTCGACCGCTTCAAGACCACACTTGGTCACGTCATGCGCGAACTGGACGGCATGATACCGGACGGCAAGAACGTGCTGTTTGCGCATACGATGGCGGGGGGCATTCCGAAGGCCAAAGCGTTCCTCGTAATCGCGAACCGCATCTACAAGGGCCGTGGCGCGCGGCACATGTCCTCGCAGGCCTTGATCGAGAGCGATTTGGGCAAGCTAATTCTTCAGAACTTCAATGAAGTATCTGCCAACACCTTCCAGCACCTCCTTGACGCCAGTTCCCCTATTCGGGACCGGATCGAGGCGTCGGGAGGGCAGGTTCGCTATACGGCTTATGGCTATCACGGGACCGAAGTGCTTATCGGCGACGACTACCGCTGGCAGACATACACGAACTACACCCAAGGCTACGCAAAGATGCGATTGGAGGACATTGCCACGGAAGGTTGGGCCAATGGCGTGAAGGCGACTGTCTTCAATTGTCCAGAGATCCGGACCAACTCCTCGGACGTCTTCGCGGGCATCGAACTGTCGCTGCTTCCGTTGCTTCGCGCGCTACAGAAAGAGGGTGGCGGCGCGTGGGTCGAGGCGCTGTGGAACGAGTGTCAGACGCTGCTGAAGGAAGGCGTGACGCTGGGCGATCTGTTGCAGAAAATATCGGATTACCAAAACCACGAGGCGATGCAACGCTTCTACGACTTCGCCTCATGGCCCTTGCCCAACAGTCCGGAACAGGCAGAGCAGACGATCGGCACGTCGGGCGAGATCGTTCAACTGCACAAAGACAGCAATGCGCTGGTCAGTGACGTGCTGAGCTATCATGTCGTGACCGCGACCGGGCAGCTTATCTTCGGCGAAACAGGTTCACCTGCCGGTCCCGTTCTTTGGCTGAACCATGATCTTGTAGCTCGCCAGCTTCTTGCAACCGAAGAAGCCTCGAAGAAGCCGACATAGCTTCCTATGGCAGCTCTGTCCCGCATAGCCGCCATCTTGGACGGGTGTTCGCTGCAGAATAAGACGAACGGCAGCTTCCGGGAATGCGGCAAAGCAGTATATGTCAGGGTCGACCGTCGGCTATGGGCCGAAAAGGGCAATGCCTCGCACGCTCTGGCTCAGGACATTTCACTGAACATGGCCAGCACACGATGCGCGACTTCAATGAAAATCCCGGCTCGGGAACAGCTTCTTCGCCTGCTCCCTCGGGTGCCGCGCCCTCCCCGCCGTCCTGGTCGGCCTGACGGTCTCCCCTGCCCTCTCCGTCTCGGCCCCGATCCGCAGCTGGTGCCCGATGGTGGAAAGCCGTGCTGACAGATCCTCGATGCGTTCAGCGATCAGATGGGTGACCTGACCGTCGCGCTCGATCCGGCCGGTCACCCGCAATAGCCGCCCGGCGACCACAGCGGCGCGGAACGCCTCATAGACCTTTTTCCAGACCACGACATTCGCAGTGCCAGTTTCGTCCTCAAGGGTGAGGAAGACCACACCAGAGGCCGTGCCGGGACGCTGCCGGGTGATGACCAGGCCTGTGAGTTGAATCCGGCCCTTCGCCTGAAGGACTGACGCCGCTGGCAGGCATTCCGGCAGGTTAGGGCGCAGGATCTCTATAGGATGGGCGCGGAGCGACAGGCGCAGAGCCAGATAGTCTTCTATGATCTCCTGGCCGAGCGTCATACGGGGGAGCTCGACCAGCGGTTCATGCCCCCCTTCGCCATCCAGTCCGAACAGCGGCAGCGGTTTCCGCGCCTTCAGGGCCTTGGCCTGCCAGAGCGCATCTCGCCGGGAGAGGCCAAGGCCGGCAAAGCCATCCGCCTCGGCCAGCCGATCCAGTGCGTCTGGTCGCAGCCCTGCGCGGCGCCATACGCTTTCGACATCTGGATAGCCGTTGCCGCGCGCGGCCTTGATCCAGATCGCATCCTCCTCGCGCATTCCTTTTACCTGGCGAAAGCCGATCTATTTCTTGATACAATGAGGATGTATTTATTTTGTCCGCCTTCAGAGCGCCGGTCACACCATCTGCAGCACAGAAGAAAACGTCATAGCCCAAACTCGAGAGCAATTCCGAAATCTTTCGGGTTTTGAGGTCGATCAAGTCTTTAGTTGCCTTAAGGTTATCAGGGCGGTTGGCAAGGTAGCTGCTTGCAAGCTTTCTGCCGATGTCATCGCCATCAATCGCAACATATATCATTCACAAATCCACTCAGTTCGGCGCCCAGTTGCTCGCTAGCGGTTGCCTTCTAAAGGCGAATTCGTCGCGTCGGTACTGTTTCAGCAGTTACATCAATTAGAAACTCGTTGCCAAGCGATTTCAGGAATGATCATCGGCGGTCATGGACGGCAGCTAGTACAAATTGCCGCACGCTCAAGGACGCAATCCCACAAATCGGCTCTCCCTCGGAAGGGGAGAAAACGGTGATCTCACCGCGCACCGCATCGCTGTCCGCTTTCTCGGTTTCGCTGCGCTTGCTGTGCCGCACTGCCGTAAGTCCCCTTCCCGCCCCTTGCGAAGACCCTGACGCACCCGACCCTTAGCGGTCATTACTGAACTAGTTCAGCGCTGAAGTGCAGCTGCTTGGCAGGTCCCGTCAGTCGCAGCCATCACGATCTCGCCCTCGGCCATCCATCCGTTGGAAATCAGAAACCTGCGGATCGTGTCGGGGGCCTCGGAATAGAGCACAAGCGCGAGACTCTCTTCTGCGCGAGTACAGGTGACATAGAGTAGGCGGCGAGTGCGTTCGATCGTGGTTTCCTCTCCCTTGCTCGCCTTTTTCTGAGAGTCGTCGCTCAGGGGCTTAACGCCAAACAGCGTCTCATACGAGGCAAGGCCCTTAAAGCGAGTATGGACGTCGTCGGCGATCACCATGACCCGGGGAAATTCGAGCCCCTTGACCCCTTGGTGGGTGCCATAGGGGCTGCGGTCTTCGACATAGGCGAGGTAGCGCGCCACCTGGGAAAACGGAGCCTCAAGCGCCTGCGCCCAAGCCTCGGTGATGGTGGTTTCGGTGGGCGGTGTGGTCTCAGACCTGATCAGGTCCAGATCATCAAGCGAGGGACCGAACTCGACAAGGATGTCGGCCATGTCCGAGGCCACGGAACTGTCGTGACGCAAACAGGGGCGAAGCTGGTCGGGGATCGGGAACAGCCGGTGCTCGGCCACAACCGCTAGCACTTCGGCACAACTCGGGTCACGTTCGTCATTGAATAGCGTCATCAACGCTGCGACGCCTGCCCGCGCCGAGTCGAGGCCAGTGACCTGCTCCGCGCGCCCATCCCGTATACCTCTCTTTTCGACCAGCGGTGAGCCGTCGCGCAGCACTGCCATCGCGGCAAAGGCATCCCCATTCCTTTGTGCCGTCACCAAAGGCAAGACCCGGTGGGTGAAAAGCCGCATCGCAGGTAAGGTGCCATCGCGAAAGCCGTCCTTGAGCTTGTCGGGTTTGCTCAGAGGCTCAAACAGCTCACTAAAACAAAGGCGCGCGGCAGCCATGTGACGCTCGATCGTAAGGGTCTTGATTGCCTCCGCGTTCTGCCACGAGGGGTCACAGGTGATGCGGGCCATCTCAGCCCGGGTGAAGGCTTCAAAGGCTGCGCGATCCGTGCCCTCGCTTGGCGCAAGAAAGACGCGCACGGTGCCACCCGGTCTGTCTTCGCGCGCCCGCTGCTGGCGGCCATCATTGTCGCGCCGGATCGCATTCGCCAGGTCCACGATCCGCGCGCGGCTGCGGTGGTTCATCTGTTTGGCCGGTTGCGCGAAATGCCCCACCCGTTGGTCGAGGTCGCGCAAACCATCGGTGTAAATGCGCTGCATCGTGTCCCCGAGCAACCCTAGGGCGATGCGGCCGCGATGGCGCGCCTCGAAGGTTAAAAGCGCCTCCATCAATGGTTTCATTGTGTCCTGGCTCTCGTCGATCAGGATGAACGGGTAGCGCGCCAGAACGATGTTCTGGAACGTCTCGCTTTCAGTTAGGAAATGCGCGGCGAGCGCAATGACCTCGGTATGTTGCAGTGCATCGCGGCCAAAATTGTCCCCCACGGGCGCGTAGGTGAAGGCGCGGATCTCGGCCAGGCGCTCCAGCCGCTTTGCCTTGGAGGCCATCTTCTTGACGCGCTCGTCATGGGCGTTTCCCGCCCGGCCCTTAGCATGGGCAGCCTGGATCTCGGCAATCTCTGTCTGCAAGTTACTCTCGAGCCAGCTCCGGATATCCGCCGTGCGCCCCTCGATGAGCGACCAAGCGAAGCTGTGGATGGTCTGCACCTGAAACACTGGATCGGCCTTAACGCGGCGCGTGATCTCATCTGCGGCGGCGTTGGTATAGGTGATTACAGCGATCTTGCGGCTGTGTTTGCGCAAGGTGGTCAGGGTCTGAGTCTCCAACCCCTCCAGTGCGTCCTTGAGAGAGCGTGTCTTGCCGGATCCCGCCCCGGCAAACAGAAAGAAGCTGCGCGGCTGATCGAGGGACAGGCACGCGCGGATCATCGCGTCAGCGCCAGCGTCGCGGGTGGCGTCGGTCACGTCCATCATTTCGCACTCTCCCCGCCGTTAAGCTGGCCCGCGAGCCAAGTCAGGCCTTTGTCGATGTAGGGCGGCGCACGCAACACCTCGATATCTTCGATGTACAGAATATCCAGGGCAAAGGCGGCCTTCTCTGGGTATTTTTCCAACCGATCAAAGAGCGCTTTGGCGAGGTCCTCGGGCTTGGGCTCTTCTGAGATGGATTTCGCAAAAGCACGGGTCATGCTGCAAGCGAGCTCTGCCTCTGCGGCGCCCTTGACGGCCTCGGCGTTGGCCAGAGCAAGAGCATCCTCGAACGTGCTGGGCGTGATGGCCTGGGTCTGCGTACCCTGCGTCACCTCTTGCGGGGTCTGATAGGCGACGGCTATGGGGCGGGAGGCATCGATATGACAGAGCTTATTTGGCGGCGTGGCCATCAACATGTCGACCTCCTCTATTCCGGGGAGCCAGGTTTTCAGAACGTGGTTTACGGTGGTCTGAGCGGTGCCCAAGCGAGGGCGGGCAGATTGCGAGACAGTCTTTCCGTCTTTTTCGACCTTCGCCACGGCATCGAGATCGGTGATGATCAGCGTCGGCACCTCGAGCGCCTCGATTAGGGGACGCATGCGGTGTGCGTGGCTGCCCCCGAGCTCCAAGAAGGAGAGATAGGCCGCAGCTAGGTCAGGGTAGTGATGCTCGATCAGATGCGGCAACAGGATCCGCTCTGCGGCACCCTCGATCACGATGATGGCGTCGGCGAAGAATAGATCAAAATGTGTGCTCAGCAGATAGCGCGTCACGAAGCGACGAGTTTGTTTGTCCGCGCCAAAGAGCCCCATCATATTTGACACAGTGGCCGTGGGCACAACTCCGTGACTCGGCAGCTCGCGCTTGAAATAACGCAGGTCCTCAAACGCGGCGGCGTGCGCGATATGGCCCGAATGGGTACTCACCACCAGCTGAGTGGTAAAAGCCGAGTCCTCCTTCTCCAGATCTTTATGGTTGCGCAACACCTTGTAGGCCCTGGCCATGAAGACCTGCTGCACCTGAACATGCAGATGCGCCTCCGGCTCCTCAATAAGCACCAGTTGCAGGGGTTCGATGCCAGTGTCGTCCGGGCTCACCACCTGTGATTTGAACTTGCCTACCTGCATCCAGTCATCCCGGAAACGCATGAGCTGAAACACCATGGAGATCAGGTTCTGGAAGCCCAGGCCGTTGTAGCTTTCGGGCAGCTTCACCCCGGATTTATCGCCCGAGATATCGAATTGCACAGCCGCTGGGTGATCGAGCCCGTCAACGGGTTTGATCTGCGTAGCAATGGAGAGTTTCGGGTTGTTGAGGCCGCCGGGGTAGCCGAGTTCTTCCAATTCCGTGATGGCGTTGGCGAAGCCATCCTTGAGACGGGCATTGAAGGTGGTCTCGGCATCATGAATCGCCATGAGGGCTTTGACGTCGTTCGGCGTTGGGTCCGTTTCGGGGTCAATATGTTTGCGGAAATAGGGCTGTATCTGGCTTGCGATCTTGCGGCTAGCGGCATGGACGAGCTCACCATCATCGCCTTTCCCGTCACCGGCATCGGCGAACCCACGTTGCGCGTTAATCTCACGAATATGCAAGAGACCGGCAAAGGGGTTGGGGCCGATCCCCTCTGACAGGGGTGGCAGGGGCGGCGGCGCCACTGCTCCGGACGCTGTAAAGCTTGCAGGGTCCAAAAGATGGGCGTTCAGCTCGAACAGGTCCTTCAGGCGTTTGTCCAGAAACTCCCGAAAATCGCGCGGCCAAAGCGCAAAACCGTTGGCCGTTGTGCCATCTGGCTGCAGCGCCTCGGCGCCCTGGCGCGCGGCAAGGTAGCCCGCCTTGATGTCGGCCCCTTTCTTGGGCTCAAGGCGCAGGCGTACGCCGAGCAGGCCGCCAGTCCAGGTAAGTGTGGGGATCAGATGCGCGACATGGTGGAGCTCTGACGTATCCGCATGGAGCCAGACGTCGAGGAACGGAAGCTGGGCTAGGAGCGGGCTGAGATCCGCCTCGACCGACTGTGTCCAGGAGCCCGCGATCTGTTCGATCGCGGCCCAGTTTGAGGCTGTCACATCACGCGTGTCGATACCGCCGCGATCCTTGAGGAATTTGCGCAGCGCCTTCATGGCCGATGTTTTGCCGCTATTGTTGGCCCCGACGAGCAGAGTCTGCTTATCCGACATATCCACACGGGCGCGCCGCAATTTGCGAAAATTGAAGACTTCAATGCGAGTAAGTTTCATAATATCGGTGTCTCCGTCGCAGGAATTGCTACGCTAGTTTCTGTATATATACTTGTCCTGCGGTTTTGTAGCCGTGCTCAACCGCCAAGGGCCCTGTCAGTCTTCTCATGTCAGGCTATTGCCGCGCGGACTCACAGCGGGGACGGTAGAAATCGCATAGTGGGTGGTGGGCCTCTCACCGGCCTTCAGGTGCAACGCCGGAGGCATTGCTGCCTAGTTTTTGGTCGCAGCCCGTCTTCCAGAGTACCGCGCCCTTGGATGCCAAAGGGCTCACATGAATTTGCAGCTAATGAAGGCTTCCCGCCCATCGACGCCGCCCAGCCGCTTCCTCAGCTCAGATTTTTCCCCTGTCGTAGTGCTACCAGAGCTGCGAACTCAGCCAATTCAGCGCTGGCCAATCCAGCGGTCACAACCTCCAAAAGCCGCTTGTCCTCTGTGGTCATGCCCTTCTTTGGCCATGCGTTCCGAAACTTTCCCATGGCTTCCGAAAACCCGCTCCACCATTCAGCCTGCCCCTTCTTCGAGCGGCCGGATATCGCGGCGACGAGTTGATCAGGGAGAGAGGCAACATCCGAGACCGTCTGAGCGCGCATCATGAGAAGGTCCATGAAACGCTGGAATTGCGACGGGTTGATCCGTGGCAAGACCGACTCCAGAACTGCAGGCAACCATTGGTTTGGCATGATCATCTGCGGCGCGATCACGACGGCGGTCATATAGCCGTCAAGCCAGTCCACCGAAAGGTCGGTCCCCCGCAGCAGGGCTGCGACTTCGCCCTTCTTTTCGGGGGTGGGTGCTTCATGCGCCAGTTCTTCAAACGTCAGGCCCGGATCGAAGTCTGGATCATCTCGGACCCAAGCTTCAATCGTCTGTTCGTGCACATCAAGCATGACCGGGATCGTCTTCAAACTGCGGCCTTCCAGCAGGGCGATGGCGCAGGCGGCAAAGCCTGCCGCATCCGAGTGGTGAGCCGTCTCCAGAACATCGGCGGATCGGGCAAGAATGCGTGCCCACCAATCGCGTCGGGTCTCCAGCCATTTCCAAAGCGCCGTCTCTGCGGATTTTGCGCTGCGCGCCTTGTCGAGAACGGCATGGGCAGCATCGCTGTCTTCGAACCAGCTTTCGATGGTCTCGTGGCGGTCCCACCATTCCTCGCTGGCGGCAATCAGATCCCCGTGCTGTCGCGGCGGAAGCGTTTGCACGGAAAGCGTTGAGGCGAGATCAGCGATGAGGTCCGGTGTCGATTTCACCTCCGGCCGCAAGCCGGCAAATCCACATATCCGAACAACCTCGATCAGCCCCGGGACCGGCAGCAGACCTTGGGCCAGACCATCTGCCAAAGCGATGGAAACAGCACGCCGCACATAGTCTGCAGTCACCGTCAAAGCGCCGACCTCTTTGGTCATGCGCTCAACGATGGATTTCTGGTCCCGCGCTGTTCGACAGGTGATGGTGTATGCGTCTTTCACACCCTGCCCCTGTTTTAGGAGCAGCATGGCCATCTTGCGCTGTGATCCGGATTGCAGCGCAATGCCGATGCTCTGAGCCCCTCCGCCATCGGGCAAGGACGCACGAATGCTGTGCATCGTCCAAGTCGCCTGATCCGCTGAAGGCGTGACACTCTTTCGCATCGCTTCTTTGAGAATAGTGTCCACCTTCGCCCGCGCGGCATCGTCGGGCATCCAACTGCGCAGGACGGCCAGTGACGCCAGAATACGCCCCGGCAGTTCGCCACTTGCAAGTCGATCAGCAAGACCTTGAGCTGCGGTGAGGCGGATGCGCGCCGCCGGGTCAAGCAACCAGTAACAGGCCAGATCGGCATGGAAAGGATCGCTGCGGCCCACCGAATAGGCGACGACATGATCACGCATTTCAGGCGGCATCGCCGGGAAGCTCTCGGTCAGCGCATGATGTAGGGCAAGCGGTTCGCCCTCCGCCTGCTGGATAAGTTCGGCAAAGAGTCCTTCCAGCAGAACATCACCCTCAGCGGGATTGGACGCGCGCCGACCAGCAGCAGGAACGACCTCTTCGGCCTGAAGTGCGAGAGCGGCCGGCGCTGCCAAGCCGTTTCGGGTCCAAAGCTGCGCAAAGAGCAAACTGTGCGCGGATGTCAGTCGACCCTGTCCGCGCGCCAGTTCAAGTGCTGCTTCGACTACATCGACAAGCGTTTGGCCACGGGCTTTGCCGTTTTCACGGGCGATCCGGGCAGTATCAAGCCCTGCTCCTAGAAGTTCGAGCAAACCCTCGTCGCGCAGACTTGGCTCCGCGATCGCGCAAATTCGTGCAACGATCTGACCGCCCAGAGCCGGTCGATGCAGTAGATCCAAGCCGAGACGTTCAAGAACCTCCCGGCGCGCCCCGAAACCGTCATTGCCTGCGGCTTTCAGAGCGGCCAATGCCTCATCGATCCTGCTCTTCGCCATTGGTCACCGTCCCGGACTGCGCGATTTCTGAGGCCAGCCTACCAATGCCATTCTGACTTGTCAGGAAGTCACGGCATGATTGCAGTCCTAAAAAATTCAGAAGTTCGGCGAAACAGCATGCCCCCGGGCACAAACCTTGGTGGTGCTGGAAAGTGCCTAATGCCAGCCTCGGTCAACCCGCTGCCGGCACCCACACCTGCTTAGTCGTGGTTTTGATCGAGGAAGCTACTTGCAGTGATATGACGAGCCGAGCGATAATGGTTGCATGTATAAACACTTGAGCCGTTTCAGACTTCGCCGCGCCGATCTCACTGGCACTCCCTTATTAGTGGCAATCGGAATTGGTTTACTTTTCCTTGAGGGCGGGGTGGCTCGAGCCGAGGAAGCACCCATCCTTGAAGCGCGTGTCAGCAAGGTTTTGGACGGCGATACCTTCACGCTGAGTGGCGAGTCGCGTCGAATTCGTGTCTGGGGCCTCGATGCGCCGGAATGGAACCATCAGGGCGGCTCAACCGCCACATCAACCCTGCGCAGTTTGATATCCGGCAAGCACATGCGTTGCGCAATTCTGGACATCGATCGATATGGACGCCTCGTTGCCCAGTGTATTCTGCCCAACGGCCGTGACATCGCTGAAGAGATGATCCGTTCCGGCGCTGCCACAGAATACTGCCGATATTCCGGCGGCTACTACGGCACGTGCTGAACTCCTGAGTGGGGCCAAGCGAGGACACTGATCGCAATCACCGCTCCCAATCATGCTCGCCCCGAGCAGGAGTTGACGCGAGCAGCCGCTCAGCGTGCCGTGCCTCTTTCAGCGTCAGACCGAACGCCACATGCGACTTGGCCGAAGAAACGATGGCCCGCGCGATCCACTTCCGCTCGTCCGCGTCCTCGAAATCACCAGCCAGAGCATGTGTCCGGCCGCTGGCGAGTTCCGCCACAACCCCTTTGCCATACCGCTGACGCAGCTCATCAGCGAAGCGCTCCGCATGAGCATCTCCCCGGAACTCAACCTTGCCATCCGTCTGCATGATGCGGCCCATTGATCCCAGGGCACGCAGCAATCGGTCATTCTCAGAGACCACCTCATGCGCCCGGGCATGCTCAATCAGTTTGGCCGACGCTTCGTAGAAACCTTCCAGATCAACGACGACCTTCCGGCTTTGATCCAGATTGCGAAGATCGACGCGCCGTCGCCCGGACAGCGTAAGCAAGTCACTGCGCACCCAATCGCGTTCTTCCCAAGCATTGGCGGCCCCCGTTTCCAGCCGCTCGGTCATGCGCTCACCGCTGAGACCCAAAGCCACAGCTTTGCCGGCGATGTCCGTTTTCAGCCGGTCGGCGGCACCTAGCTGCAGTTCGACGGCCTCCTTGCCCTGTGTCAGGCGGTCACCCTCAAGACCCGTCGCGTAAAGCTTGGTCTGCGGCAGCATCTGCAGCAGTTGCGCGCCGCGGGCGTCCCCCAACCCCTTCGCGATGTCGATGGCATAGCCATAAAGCTCGCCCCGCATTTCCTTGCGCTCAGTGACCGGCATCTTGCGGATCTTGTCTTCCGCCTCAGCCATCCAGCCGCTGAAATGCCGGTCCAGATCGGCTCTCTCCGCCGTGGCCACATCACCCAGAAAAGGCTGCAATATCCCGCCCCGCCGCAAGGCCTCTTCCGCCTTGGCAATCTTCTCGCCAATCTCAGGCAGGCCCGTCAGCGTAGCGACATGGCTTAGACTGCGCATTGCATCCGCCGTGCGCGCCATCGTTGCCAATGCATCCTCCAGCGCCTTGCCTTCACGCTGCCGTTCTTCCGGCGCCCGGCCATCAGCACGCGCCCGCTTGATCTCTGCCCGCGACGGGCCATAGGTCAGCAAGCCGCGTTCGGCTCGCGAAGTGGCATCCAGAAACACGCCCTCCTCGGCCGCGATCGCCACCATGCGCTCCTTCATCACCTCCAGATTGAAGGCATGTTCCTTGGCCATGAAGAACCAGCTGTCATTCACCGTGCCCCGGTTGTTGATGACCATGTGCACATGCGGGTGCGCCTTGTCGGAGTGCAGGGCCGCAACATAAGACCATACATCGTCCTGGTGCGCGCCCGACTGGAACATCTCGAAGGCCCAGGCCTCAGCGATCAGCTTTGCCTTCTCTGGCCGAACATGCGACGGGAAGCTCATCAGCAGATGGGTGGTGTGACCGTTCTTGGGCGAGCCACGCCAGTCCTCAACCCAATCGCCGACGATCTCGTTGCGCTCGTTTTTGGTTAGTCCCTTCGCGTCGGCATCCAGCACGACCCCGTTGCCGAAGATCGAGGCTGACTTCGAGAACAGATAGTCCATCTGAGCGGCCAGCTCCTTGGCGTTCGCCGTCCCGCCCTTGCCGATCTTCTTCAGAACCGCCGCGCTCGACCCCAACGAAAACCGCCACAGCTGGCTGGCCCGGGTAGAGAAACTGAAACCGCGCTTGGGCGAAGACGCGCCGCCCGCCTTCACCCTTCCCTGCTGCGGCCGCAGGAAGTTGATCTCCCCGAGAACAGCCTCGGCCAACCCGATGGGACGCGACCCTAGCTTAACCATGGCGCGCGCCCTCCTGAGTTTCTACAAATTTCCGGAACAGCGCCACGCCTTGCCGCCGGCGTTCGGCGATGATCTGGCTCAGCGCCTTCGCCACCATCGGCAGCGACCGCCGCAACTCATCCACCGATGCCCACTGTGCCTTGACCATCGGCGCCCTGCCCCGGTTCGCCGCCAATGCGATCTGGTTCACGTTGGTGCCGATCTTGCCGAGTTCGTAGCGGATTTCTTCCAGCTTTGCGCTGTCCTCCCGGCTGAACTCGAGGAAACCTGAGGCCATCCGCACCACCGAGCGCACCCCGTCCGAGCGGGATTTCGCGCCAAGCTGGGTGCAGAGCACATCGAAGGCATGGAGTTCTTCAGCAGGCAGGCGGCAGCTGATGACCTGGCCCTTGTCCTCCGACCGAGGCCGTCCGCGCCCAGCGACTTGCTGCGCTGCAGAATCAGAAACTTCATTGCCAACACCCGCCGAAATCTTGGACCGAGATTTGAGTCTTGTTTCGCGAAGATCTGATTTTACCGCCAACTTCTGCCACCGATTATTTGTAGACACATCGCATTTCCTGCCACTCTTCCTACCCCTTCCTTCACCTCCCTTTCAAGTGCAATCTAAGCGCGATTTATGCTCTTGCAGATTGTGCTGACCTTGGGTAACTCCCCCGCCACCGAATGCGTTTCGCTGATCGCGCAACACACAAGGTGAGACAGGGATCGCGCACCCCCAGCCACATGGCCAGAGGCGCATTTTCCTTGTCGTTATGGGCCTAAAGCCTTGTTTTGTTTACCGTGCGGAGCCTGTCGTTCAGTGTTCAGGTTCCGGAGAAAGGAAGTGTGGGATGCGTCTTGTGGCATCAGGGATGTGTGTTCGGGGTTCCGCCTTGTGATACACGCATTGCGCGATCAGATAAAAGACATACGCATCCAGTAATCAGACAAACGATTAAAGAGATACGCCTTGCGCAATATGATTTGCGTAAGCCGGTTTCTGATATCCGCAATCGGCGTTCAGATTAAAGCGATGTGAGTTAAGATAATAGATTTAAGCGTTCCGCATTGTGAGAAACGCACTCGGAGAAGTGAGGAAGGTGGTATGGGTTACGGGATACGTGTTGTGCTGGTGATGAACCGCAAGGGGGGATCGGGCAAGAGCACCCTCTGTCGCGCCTTGGCTTCTGCTGCGGCTGCACGGGGCGAGACGGTGACGATCTTCGACACCGATGCCTCAAAATCCTGCCTCACGTGGATGCAGGCGGGAAAGGAGGCCGGCAATTGGTCCCCTTTGGTTGAGGTGATCCACACGCTCGACGCCCTCCGGGTGGCAGAAGCAATCGGGCAGATCTATGAACAGCCCGATCAAGAGCACCTCATCCTGATCGACACCTTCGGCGGCGGATCTGAAGCGCAAGACGTTCTGGCGGTCGCAGCTCACCGGATCATCTGCCCGATGATGTTGTCGCGCGGTGATCTCAGCGAGACGCTGGAAACGGCCAACTGGTACCTCAAGCTGCGCGGCCGGGTGGAAAAGCCGGGCGAGCTTGCAGGGTTTTCTGTGTTGCTCAACCGTGTGCCTGTGCGGGTGTCAGAGACCGAGCGGGCGGTGGCTGAAGAGCTGTTCCAGTCCTTGCCTGCCCTTGAGATCTATCTTGGTAGCCGCGCCGCTTATGTTCGGATGGACAGAGAAGGGCTTCTCGGGGTGATCGCGGACAAGACGCCAAACCGGGCGCTTGCTGCACATGTCCAGAGTGCCGTGAAGGAGGCAGCGGACCTTCTGGAGGAAATCGACCAGCTGATCCTCAATCCGGCGGAGATCGCATGATGGCGCAGCGCAAGGACATGATGCGGATCATCCGGCAGGACATAGGGTTTTCGGCCAAGCTGGGTTTTGGTGGGAATCTGGGTGCGAGTGATGTTGCTGGTCGGGCAATCCCGGTGCCGCCGACATCGGTTGATGCATTGACCGAGACAGACCCTTCGTCACCCGCGATTGCGGCGGCGGCGGCGGCGACGCCAGGTGGCGACGCAGGCTAGGTCAGCATCAGACCCTTTGGGTCCAAAGAAGAGTCCCGGGACGAGAAGAAGGTTTTCAATACCCAGAGGGCTTCGGATGGTAAGGCGGCTGGTCTTGCAACTGGGTCAGTTGCGCGCGGGCATGTTGTCCATGTCTCATTGTCGCTGACCACCCGTCAGGCAAGGCTGGCAGAAGAGTGGGCCACGGCTGCGCGTTGCACCGTCCAGTTTTTGATCCGTCGCGTTGCCCAGAGTCTGCGCGATCAGGTCTTCGACGATTGGGAACGGGATGGGATGCCGGAGGTCGAAGAGTGCCGCGGCGCACGGGGCAAGCATCCGACCAGCGTGACCTTGACCTTGCGCCCGCAGTTCGCAGCTGACCTCGCGAAAATCCATGACCCGCTTGGCATTCTTGGATTGGCGCGCGCCATGGGCCCCGCCTACCGCGCCCGGTTCCAGGAGGCTTTCGACGTGGCACTGGCCAAGGCAAAAATTCAGACAACAAACGAGGGAGACGAACAATGACCAGCACAGAAGCCCCTGCCCTCAAGCGGACCATCCCGCCGTCTGAATTTGACATCGGCACACCCGTCGAATGGATGGTCGATCCGGATCATCGCGCGAGGATCCTCGGGGTGACCTATGAGTTCAGCCAAACAGGCGAACGCAAGACCGTCTGGTACACGCCTAACAAGCGGCGGGCGAAACGGTTCGTTGTCGTCACCGAACTGCAAGTGGCGTGATGTTAGCCCAGTCTTCGAAGGCGAAGTCTGCCCATTGGCACAAAGCAGGCTTGATAACTATTATCAAGCCTGCCATCTTCAAGGTTGAGCATTTCGGAGGCCACGATGATCAGCGCAGACCTTGGATCGCAGCTTGAAGGCTTCGTCACGAAGCTTGTCGAGACCGGACGCTATAATTCCAAGAGCGAAGTGCTGCGCGAAGGCATTCGCCTGATTCAGGAGCGCGAGGCAAGGCTCGCCGTACTGGATCAGGCCCTTGCCAAGGGCATCGCAGAATCCGAGGCCGGGCTGACAACACCGGCAGAAGAGATATTCGCGCGGCTGGAAGCCAAGTATCAAGCTATGGGTCGCCCTGCGGAATGATCGTCGAACTTACCGCTGCGGCAGAAGCTGACCTGGAAGCAATCGGCGACTACATCGCTCAGGACAATCCGGCCCGGGCCCTGAGTTTCGTGCGAGAGCTTTCCCGCAGCTGCTTGGAACTCGCGGACATGCCGGAAGCTTGGCCAATCATCCCACGTTATGAGCATAACGGTGTTCGCCGTCGGGTGCATGGCCGGTATCTGATTTTCTATCGCGTTACAGAGGGCAGGATTGTGGTCCTTCACGTGCTTAATGGCGCGATGGATGTCGAGGCGATCCTGTTTCCCAACGGCTGAGCGTCTTTCTGCCAAGGTCGGGAACCGAAGAGACCCGGCGGCTAGCGCCACCGGGTCTGATCTGCGGGGTCTCAGCCCGCGAACTGATCCTCGCGGTCGACCAGTTCGGGATCTTCGCCTTCACCAGCCTTCGGGCGGCTCAGGAAGTCGACCTTTTCTGCGATGATCTCGCAGCCGTAGCGGTCGACCCCGGCGGCGTCGGTCCATTTGGTGTAGTGGATGCGGCCGTGGACCATCACCTTCATGCCCTTTTCACAGTGCTCAGTGACCGTCTTGCCGAGACCGTTGAAGCAGGTGATGCGGTGCCATTCGGTGTCCATCACACGGTAGCCGTTCTCGTCGCGCTGGACCCGACCTTCGGACAAGCGCGGGCGAGAAGTGGCGAGGGTGAAGTTGGTGATCTTGGTCCCACCTTGCGTGGTGCGGACTTCCGGGGACTGACCGATGTTGCCGGCGAGGATGACGATGTTCTGCATGTGAAGCTCCTGTATCTGGCTGAAGGGACCATCCCTTCGACAAGACCCGAAAGAAGCCTGTCGGCTGAGGCTTGCACGGTGGCCTGTCAGCCACCGGAAACCCCCGAGGGGCCGGGGTGGTGCGGGCAGGGAGCGGCACGCGACCAACACGGCCCGGACCTGAGCGGGGTTGCGAGCCAGAGGCCGAACAGGCTTAGGGGATTGTCCGTCGAAGGGAGGTGCCTGAGCCGGGATCACGGGAAGCGGCAGGGCAGAACCGCTCAAACAAGCAAATGGCAGTGTCAGGCCCAGGAAGAAGGAACTCGGCAAGAGGGAGGGCCATGTCAACGACAGCGCACGACTTGCAACGCCCGGACTGTCGATGGGGCCAGCCCGAGAAAGGAGGCGAGTTGAAGCGACAAACCGAATGTAACGCCGGCCAACGCGGGTCGCTGGCCAGTCTCGCAATCTGCAATCTTTGGGCATGACGGTGATGGTTCGTACCGCCCTGAACGCGCCGGTCCGATGTCGCGGCGGGGTACCCGGGAGGATGCAAAGTGTATCGCGGCAAGGTCGGTTGTGGACGCGGCCTCAATGGCTGTGATGTGCACAGACGAAACTGTTACTGCGCAAGGACTGTTCAACGGGATAAGATCCGAAAGGCAGAACTTGGGCACAAGCCGACAGTCAAAGCTGTGCCGCGCTCAGTCGAACAGGCCGGGTTGGGCTGCGGCTTTGGCTTTCTTGCCCTTGATCACTGGTGCCGACGCCAAAGCGCCCGCGCCGGTCAGTGATGCCTCGGTCAGCAAGGAGGCAGCGCAGATTTCGTCCAGAAGGGTGGCCTGTGCGGGTTCCAATGCCACCAATCGACCAAGGACGTGCAACAGGTTCAGCAGGTCTTCGGTATACTCAGGCAGCCAGTGATCGGGCTGGATCTTGTCCAGCGCTGAGGGCGGGCGGCGGTCGCCGATGACCGGGCGGGTGCGGTCGGCTTTGCGATAGCTGAACCATTGGCGCAGCACGCTGCGGCCAGACACCTGATACTCGGCCACGGCGGTCGGGACGTTTTCAATGAACCCCTCTCCCACATGCAGCCGACCCGTGGAAGGGTCGTGGTGCATTGTGTCGGGCAACGGGTTCGGCGCGCCGGGGATTGTGCCGCCAACCGGGATCGTCGGCCCTTGCCCCTTGGGCATCCTAGGGGGCGCGGCGGGGCGGCCGGAAGCAGGGTCTGCAAAGCGTTCGCCATAGGTATGCAGCCAGATGACTTCGCGGCCCAAAGCGACCGCGCGGTCGAACAGCGCCGGGTCTGCCGTGACCGGCACGCGCAGACCGGGGCGGATCAGGTCTTCCTTAAAGCGGGTCGTGAAGGCCGGATGCGCCAGCAAGGCTGCGACATAGGCCATCACGTCGGGCGCGGTGACGGGTTTGCCATAGGCGTTAGAAAGCTGGAGGAGCAGGGCAGACTTGATGTTCGAGATCGTCGCAGCGGCGTCGCGCCAAACGGGAAACGCGCGCCCTCCCCGGCCATGATAGTGATGCAAATCCGGGATGTGCCCGGTGAAAGAGATAGCCGGACCATTTTCAGGGGTTTGGTCCTCTGGCGAGGTCAAGAATATCTGATGATCGGAGTAATTGGTCCATAGTTCAGGTCGAGGGTCATTCATCATCCTGGCGTCGGCATATATCCACTGGCGATCTAGTGTCCTAAAACCAAATCGGACCGTAGTTGGAGCTGGCCCAACGTCGGAAATGATGGGCTCTTGACGCGTCTTGAAGACGCCCAAGTCTTGGGCGACCAGTTTTCGGATGTGCCTACTCGCCACCTTCCCACTCCGAAGTTGGGGGTGGAATAGTGCCTCCTTCTTCTCGACATCGCTCTCCTTGGTCAGCTGTTTCCAGCGGTCGCGCAAAGACAGGCTATCGGGTGCGACTGCCCACGTCCGACCTGTCATCACACCGGGACCTGACCAATCGAAGAGCTTTGCCAGTGCAGGATAAGCCGCCCAATCACCTCGTGCCTCAGCCATGAATGGTGATCGCCATTCTGTTGGCCCTACTGCCCATCCTGGCCCGGCAAGTGTGATTGCATCAAGTTCTGCGAACTTGTTTTTGCGCGGCCCGGTGGCTAGTTGTCTCACATGCAAGCGCGCTGGCGTTGAGCGATCCTTGCCCTTCTCGCGAGCGGCCACCACGATACAAACGGGATGCTGCACGCCCTGAAAAATGCGCGTCGGCACTTCGGGCTGATGGCCTTCTGGCGTGCAATCAATCACCCAGATGTCGGAGCAGTCGCGGCGCAGTTCCATCCGCATCTTCTCAAACCCCGGACCGTTCAAGAAGCCTGCGACAGTGATGTAAGTGACAATGCCACCTCGGTCATCCGTCGCCTGGCCAGTCGTCTCAAACAAGTCAGGCGCAAATACTTTCCACGACGCCCACCTCCAGAAGAACACGTAGAGGTTCTTCAGATGTTTGGCATGCGCCCCTTGCCCCCATTCGGGCGGCAAGTCCCAGTGGCGCATCGGTGACATGCGGTTCGGACTTCCCGCCTCAACCCAACCGCCACGGCCCTTTGCCTTCTCCTTGTAAGGAGGGTTGCCGATGACCACGGTGATCGGCTCATCCCGCTTGATCGCGTTCGCCTCTTTCCGTGAGTTTCCTATGGGGGCCAGCATCGTCGAAAACCCGGTCTGCGCTGCAAAGGGGTCACCCAAGGTGTCAGTCACATAAAGGCGCGGTTGCGGCAGGTTGCCCCCGGCCCCCGTGCCCGTGGCCGCAGCCCCCATCAGCGCCCGCATTTCCGCCATCAGCCGCAACTGCGCCACGGCAAAGGGGCCGAACTGCAATTCGAACCCGATCAGCCGATGTGCCGCAGCCCCTAGGGCGGGGCCAACTGCGCCCGCGCCCTGATCATCGGCGACCGTCTCGGCGATTTTGCGCAGCACGCCGAGAAGGAAGGTGCCGGTGCCCGTAGCTGGGTCGGCGATGGTGACATCTTTGGCAGCTAAGCCTTCATAGCGGCCGAATAGGGCCGGGTCGCGCAAAGCCTCGTCAGTCAGGCGGACCATGGCCTGCACCACCTCCGGCGGGGTGTAGTAGCTGCCGGTCTTCTTGCGCAGGGCGTTGTCGTAAACCTCAAGGAAGTCTTCGTAGAAGTAGAGCCAGGCATCGGGCTTGCCCTTGGACAGGGTCGGCCAATGCACTTCATGCAGCACGCGGGTCAGGGTGGAGGTGGCGGTGGACAGCGCCTTTTGCGTCTGCGGATCATCGGTCAGCAAGCGCAGCGCCGTGCCGATCAGCGTGTTCGTATCGCGCAAGGCCAGAGCCGCATGGGCGATGCCTTTGTCCAAGGGAATGTCCTGCGCCCGGGCCATCAAAAGACCGAAGGTGACAGCTTGCGCATATCCATCAGCGAATTGCGCGTCATCGGCCTGCGGGAAAAGCAGTCCGCGCCATTCGGTGGCAAGATCGGTCAGGCTTTGGGTGCCGTTTTCCAGTTCTTCCAGAACCTCGTCACGCAGCAGGCGGCACAGGCGGGCCGAAACCTCGGCCAGTTTTCGCGGGCTGTCGGGCGGGATTGGGCTCCAGCTCAGGAAATCCGTCAGAAGGGTCACGAGCGTTTGAGGGGCGGTAAGCTTGGAACCGGCCGTATCCAGATCGCCGGACAGATGAATGATCTGGCCAACGAGCGCGCCGTTCTGCCAGAGGCTGAAGGACTGCCCATCGCTGTAGAGCAGGTTCGGCAGGGATTTCAGCTTCTGCCACTGGCGCTTATCATGCGGGTCGGTGAACTTGCGTGGATCGGCCCCTTTGCCGGGAGCCTTTAGTTCGATGAAGCCGGTCAGCGCACTGCGGACGGTGACGGCATAGTCCGGCCGTGTCCCCAAGGCCGAAAGGGTGCTTTCGCCGACAAGCGTGACCCAACCGGGTTGCTGGCCCGCCGCTATTGCCAGTGCGGTGATCAGCTCTTCCAGCGGTGCGCGGATGTTGTCTTCCGGGGCGCCTGTGATTGCAGGGCTTGAAAGTTTGGCCTTGGCGGTCGCACCGTACTTGGAAATGATCTGGTCAAACATAAACTGCCCCGGCATGCTTTTCTGCAACCCTAGCTGGAATGGCTGTCAAAACAAGGCATTGCTGACGCCGACCAAGGCCCGGGCACTATCGTTGCTTCAGTATTCGCACCTCTGGCAGCGCAGTCGCAGGAGGGAGGGCATAGCCCCGTTTGCGTTTGACTGCGGCCAGTTTCATGAGCGCAGTGATCGCCTTGCCTTCGTCATCATGGGTTTCGATCATGACCTGGCCCCGATACCCAATCCGGCCCCACTCCCGAATGAGACACGCGCCGCCAAAAAGGTCGCGCTGAACGCTAAGCCGGTAGAAGCGACGCATGTTGCAGGCGGGGTCAATCCGCCTCAAGTGGAGGTCGGTTGGGAAGACTTCAAGCTGGACAGGCTGATCGAACATATAGTGA
>NZ_WCHR01000056.1 GCF_008973825.1 Gemmobacter serpentinus
AGCGGATCAGCTATATGATCGCCGACGCAAAACCCCGCGCGGTCATCACCACCGAAAACCTCATCCCCCGCCTGAAATCCCTCGGACTGCCAGAGACCGCGATCCTCACAGCAGAGGCCGAAACCGCAGAAAGCGACACAACAGACACAAACCCCAAAACCCACGCAAACCAAGACACCCTCGCCTATGTCATCTACACATCAGGCTCCACGGGAAAACCTAAAGGAACAATGGTCGCGCACCGCGCCATTGTGAACCGTGTGGTCTGGCTGGACCGGGCGCTGGCCATCACCGAAGATGACCGGATCATCCAGAAAACCCCCTATGGGTTTGATGTGTCGGTGGGCGAGATCTTCCTGCCGCTGGTCGCCGGGGCCACGCTGATCATCGCGCGGCCCGCCGGGCATATCGATGTCACCTATCTGGCCAATCTGATCCGCGAAGAGCGCGCCACCATCGCGCATTTCGTGGCGCCGGTGATGGAAGCCTCGCTGGCCGTGGCGGAGCCTGCGGATTATGCCAGCATGCGCTTTGTCATGTGTTCCGGTCAGGCCCTGCCACGCGCCGCGCAAGACCGGTTCGAGCAGCTTTTGCCGCATATCCGCATGCATAACCTCTATGGCCCGACCGAAGCGGCCGTCGAGGTGACGCATTGGCCTTGCGACAGTGCCGATCCGCGCACCGGCCCGGGTGTGCCCATCGGGCGCCCCATCGACAATGTGACGATCTACATCCTGGACGATGCGCTGAACCCGGTTCCGACCGGCGTGCCGGGCCATCTCTACATCGGCGGTGTTGCCCTCGCGCGCGGCTATCTGAACCGCCCCGATCTGACGGCAGGGGCCTTTGTGCCCGATCCCTTCGGACCACCGGGGGCGCGGATGTATCGTTCGGGCGACCGGGCACGCTATCTGCCCAATGGCGCGGTGGATTATCTGGGCCGCAGCGACGAACAGATGAAGGTGCGCGGTGTCCGTATCGAACCCGGCGAGATCGAGGCCGCCATCCTGTCCTGCGGTTTCCGCGAGGCCGCGGTTCTGGCGGGCCCCGATGCCAGCGGCGAGATGGGTGTGCTGGCCTATGTTGTGGCCCCCCGCATCGACGAGGCGGATCTGCGCGAGGCGCTGTCCGCGCGGCTGCCCGATCACATGATGCCTTCGGCCTTCATGGCGATCCCCGCGCTGCCGCTGACCCCGAATGGCAAGCTGGACCGCAAGGCCCTGCCCGCCTTCGATTTCACTGCCGCCACCGAATTCGTGCCCCCCACCACCCCGACCCAGATCCGGGTCGCCGCGATCTGGGGTGAGGTTCTGGGCCGCGAGCAGATCGGGATCACCGACAACTTCTTCAAGCTGGGCGGGCAATCCCTGAAGGCGGTGACCGCGCTGAACCGGATCCGGCAGGAGTTTTCGGTCGAACTGGGGCTGGAAAAGGCCTTTGCTCTGCAAACCGTCGGAATGCTCGCGCGCCACATCGACGGGCTGCAGGCCGCAAAGGCCGGCAGCAAGGCACAGGACAGAAAGACGTTGCGCATATGACCGTTGCAGAGCTGTTTCGCCATCTGACGACCCTTGGCCTTGACCTGTCGGTCGAGGCTGGGGACCTGATCCTGGAAGGCCCGGTTGAGCTGCTGGAGGATGCGCTGATCGATGATCTGCGCGCGCAGAAACCGGCGCTGATCGCGCTGGTCGAGGCACAGCAGATCCGCCCGCGCGCCACCCTGGCGCAAGATTGTCCGATGTCGTTCCAGCAGCAGCGGCTGTGGTTTCTGGATCAGCTAACGCCAGGCGATGCGGCCTATAATATCGCGGCCGCCTATCGGCTGCGCGGCACGGTGGTGCCTGCGCGGTTTCAGGAAGTGCTGGACAAGGTCGTGGCCCGTCACGCCGCCTTGCGCACCAGCTTTGTGGTCTTGCCTGAGGGGCCGGTGCAGCGGATTGCGGCGCAGGCCCGGGTCACGCTGGAACTGCATGACCTGCGCGAGCTTGGGGCTGCCCGCCATGATGAGGCCCGCAGGCTTGCGGCAGAACATGCGGCGCGCGGTTTCGATCTGGCCGAGGCACCGCTGTTTCGCGTGGCATTGATCCAGCTTGGCACGGATGATTTCGTGCTGGCGATCAACATGCATCACATCATTTCTGACGGCTGGTCCATCGGGGTCTTGCTGCGCGATGTGGCGCAGGCCTATGCCGGGCTGGATCTGGCCCCGGCGGGGCTGGATTACGGCGATTACGCGATCTGGCAGCGCGGTCCCGGCGGGGCGGTGCAGGCGGCGGACGAGACCTATTGGCAGGCCGCCTTGGCCGATCTGCCCGGCCTTTCCACCCTGCCGCCGGATTATCCGCGCCCCGCCCTGCCCGATCCCGCGGGGGCGCGCCTGGCGCTAAGCCTCGATGCCGCTTTGGTCAACCGGCTGCGGCAGCGGGCCGTGCAGCAGGGCGGCACGCTTTACATGCTGTTGCTGGCCGCCTTCGGGCTGGTTCTGGCGCGGCATCTGCGTCAGGCCGATATTTGCATCGGCAGCCCGATTGCCAATCGGACCCGGCCCGGTCTGGACGGGATGATCGGCTTTTTCGTCAATATGTTGCCGCTGCGCGTTGCGCCGCAACCCGATCTGACATTGGCGGCCTATCTGGATCAGGTGCGCGACCGCGTTCTGGCGGGCTTTGCCCATCAGGACCTACCCTTTGAGCGGTTGGTGGAACGTCTGGGGGTTGAGCGGCAATTGAGCCATGCGCCGCTGTTCCAGACCGTGCTGGTCTTGCAGGATGCGGGCGCAGGCCCGGTCGATCTGCCGGGGCTGGAGATAGAGGCCATGGTGCCCGATACCGTCACCGCCAAATTCGACCTGACCCTGACCCTTGCCGAAGATGGCGCGGGCGGATTGGTCGGCGATCTGACCTATGGCCGCGCGCTCTATGATCCCGATCGCATGGGCCGGGTCGCCGGGCATTTTGCCAGTCTGCTGCATTCCATTGCCGCAGCAGACCCGCAGACCCTGCTGTCGGATCTGCCCATGCTGGCCCTGCCAGAACAGGTCTTGCTGCAAGGACCATTGTCTCAGGGTCCGTCAAGCCCGGCCCCGCGCGATCTTGCGGCGCGGGTGGCGGAACTGGCCGCAGCCGCACCCGAGGCACCTGCGCTTTCCTGTGGCAGCGAGGTTCTGACCCGACGCGCCCTGAACCAACGCGCCGATGCGCTGGCGCTGCGTTTGCAGCAGGCCGGGCTTATGCCGGGCGATACGGTGGGGATCCATGCGACGGCCTCGGTCGCGCGGGTGGTGGCGATGCTGGCGGTGGTGCGGGCGGGCGGTGCCTGGCTGCCGCTCGATATGGCCTATCCGCCGCAACGTCTGGCGATGATGGCCGAAGATGCTCGGCCCCGGCTGATTCTGGCCGAGGGTGCGCTACCCTTTCCCCCCGCCTGCCCGGTGCTGGATCTGCTGGCCCCCTGCCCCGACGGCACGCCCCATCCCGTCCCGCCCCATCCCGAGGCTCCGGCCTATGTGATCTTCACCTCCGGCTCCACCGGCCGACCCAAGGGGGTGATCGTCCCGCATCGCGGGCTGGAAAACCTGTGCCACTGGGCTATCGGCATGTTCCAGCCCGGCCCCGGCCAACGGGTCAGCGCGGTCGCGCGCTTTGGCTTTGACGCCTCGGTTCTGGAATGCTGGATGGCGCTGGGATCGGGCAGCGAACTGGTTCTGGCCCCCGAAGCGGTGCTGGCCAATCCGGCGCATCTGCTGGATTGGTGGACGCAACAACAGTTGCGCATCGGTTTTCTGCCGACCCCGCTGGCCGAACTGGCCATGCAGGGCGGCGATATGCCCAAGGGGCTGGACTGGCTTTTGACGGGGGGGGACCGGCTGCGTCAGGCCCCGCCTGTCGGCGCAGGCTATCGTCTGGCCAATCTCTATGGCCCGACCGAAGCGTCGAGCGTGGTGACGGCGGGCGATATCGCGGTGGAGGCCAGCCCGCCGCCGATCGGCACGCCGATCGACAATACCGGCATCCATCTGCTGGATGCAGCATTGAACCGGGTGCCCATCGGCGCGGTGGGAGAACTGTATATCGCCGGGCAAAGCCTTGCGCAGGCCTATGCCGGACGTCCCGACCTGACCGCTGAAGCGTTTCTGCCTGATCCCTTCGGCCCGCCCGGCACGCGCATGTATCGCAGCGGCGATCTGGCGCGGCTGCAATCCGATGGTCAGCTGGCCTATCTCGGCCGTGCCGATGCGCAGATCAGCCTGCGTGGCTATCGCATCGAACCCGCCGAGGTGGAGCGCGCGCTGCAGGATCTGACCGCGGGTGCCCCCTGCCTTGTGGTGGAACGCGCCGGCCGCCTTTTGGCCTATGTGCTGAGCGAAGAGGCACTGGAGACCGATGTGCTGCGCGACCGCCTGGCGCAGCGCCTGCCCGAATATATGCTGCCATCCGCCGTGCTGGCCCTGCGCGACTGGCCGCTGACCGCCAATGGCAAGCTGGATCGTGCCGCCCTGCCCTTGCCGGATCTTGAGGCCCCGACATTCGAGCCGCCCCTTGGCCCGGTGGAAACCGCGCTGGCGCAGCTGTGGCAAGAGGTGCTGGGGCTGGACAGCCCGGTGGGGCGGCAGGACAGCTTCTTTGCGCTTGGCGGTCATTCGCTGCTGGCCACGCAGGCCATGGCGCGCATCCGGGCCGCCTTTGGCACCGATCTGCCGCTGCGTCTGATGTTCGAGGCCAGGTCCCTTGCCAGTCTTGCCCGCGAAATCGCGGCGGCGGGCCCCAGCGGAACGCTGGCCCTGCCACCCTTGCAGCCGCGCAGCCCCGATCACGGGCCGGACCTGCCGCTGTCTTTTGCGCAGCAGCGGCTCTGGTTTCTGGATCAGCTGGAACCCGGCAATCCATTCTACTCCATCCCGGCCGCGCTGCGGTTGAAGGGACGGCTGGATGAAGCTGCGTTGGAAGGCACGCTGGCCGCGCTGGTGCAGCGCCATGAAAGCCTGCGCACCACCTTTCCGTTGCAGGCGGGCAGCCCGGTGCAGCGCATCGCGGCTGAGATGTCGGTCCCGCTGCACCACCTTGATCTGACAGATCTTGCCCCCGACCGGATCGAGGAAGAGGCCGCGCGCCTGTCGCTGGCCGAGGCACAGCGCCCCTTCGATCTGGGCAGCGGGCCGTTGCTGCGGGTCAGCCTGCTGCGGCTTGGGGCCGAGGATGCGGTGTTGCTGTTCAACATGCATCACATCATCTCGGACGGTTGGTCGATGGGGGTGCTGATCGCCGAAGTGGCGGCAATTTACGGCGCGCTGCTGCAGGGCGATCCGGATCCGCTGCCCGCATTGACAGTGCAATATGGCGATTTCGCGCTGTGGCAACGCAATTGGTTGACCGGCGCGCGCCTGAAAGAAGCCGAGGATTTCTGGCTGGGCCAATTGGGTGGTCTGCCGCCGGTGCCGGTGCAACTGCCCACGGATCGCCCGCGCCCCGCCGCGCAAAGCCATCGCGGCGCGACCCATTCCTTCGATCTGGATGCCGCGACGACGGCAGGCCTGCGCCGCCTTGCTGCGCGACATGGCGCCACGCTGTTCATGGTGCTGAATGCCGCCTATGCGGTGCTGCTGGCGCGCTATAGCGGGCAGAGCGATATCGTCATCGGCAGCCCGATCGCCAATCGTCGCGTGCCTGCGCTGGAATCGCTGGTCGGGTTCTTCGTCAACACGCTGGTGCTGCGCCATCAGGTCGAGATCACCCAGCCCTTCACCACGCTGCTGGATCAGGTCCGCCAGACCGCACTGGCCGCCTATGATCATCAGGATCTACCGTTTGAGCATCTGGTTGACCTGCTGAACCCCAAGCGCGATCTGGCCCATGCACCGATCTTTCAGGTGGCGATGGCTCTGCAAAACATGCCGCGTCAGGCGCTGGATCTGCCCGGGCTGACGCTGAGCACCAGCCGCGCCGAGGCGGTCACCGCCAAGTTCGACCTGTCGATGACCCTGTTCGAGACGGACGACCATCTGCATTGCGATGCGGAATATGCGACCGATCTGTTTGACGCCGCCACAATCGGGCGGCTCTGCGCCGATTTCTCCCGGCTGCTGCAGGCCATTGTCGCAAGCCCGGATCTGCCGCTGCATCTGCTGTCGCCCCCCGATCAGGCGGAACTTGATCAGCTGGCCCAATGGAACCGGACCGCCAGCCCGATTGCCGCCCCTTCGGTGGTGGAGGCCTTCCGCGCCCGCGCCGCCGCCCATCCGCAATCCCTTGCCCTGATCTGGCAAGACCAGCGCATGACCTATGACGCGCTGGACCGTGCCAGCAACCGCCTAGCCCATGCACTGCGCGCCGCAGGCGTGCGCCCCGGGATGCTGGTCGGTCTGGGCACTGGACGCGGCATCGCCCATATCTGCGGCGGGCTGGCCATCCTGAAGGCGGGTGCCGCCTTCGTCATGCTGCCGATGGATGCCCCGGCGGACCGTCTGGCCTATGTGCTGGCCGACGCGAATCTGCGCCATGTGATCGGCAGCGCCTCCGGCCCCTGGCCCGAGGGAATTGCGCTGATCGACCCCGAGGCCGCAGGCTATTCCGAGGCGCCCTTGCCGCCCTTCGCCCGGGTGGATCGCGCCTATGTCGTCTATACATCCGGCACCACCGGCCAACCCAAGGGCTCGATCAACACACAGTCAGGGCTTGCGAATTTCTGCGATTGGTGGGGCGGCCTGCTTGATCTCGAGCCCGGGCGGATCGTCTCGGCGGTCTCCAATGTCGCATTTGATGGCAATATCTGCGAAATCTGGCCCACGCTGACCCATGGCGCCACGCTGGTCATCGTGGCCGAGGACACGCTGCGCGACCCTTGGCTGCTGGCCGATCTGCTGGCCGAACATCAGGTGGATACGGTCTATCTGCCGATGGGCTATCTGGATGCCATCGCCAAATCCGGCTTCGACTGGCCGCCCTCGTTGCGCCATGTCCTGGCGGGCGGCGACCGGATGAAGGGATATCTGCTGCCCCACGAGCCGGGGTTGCCGCTGACCAATGTCTATGGCCCCTCGGAAACCCAAACGGTCTCCACGGCCTTCACCTTGGGCCCCGACCATGACGGGCCGGTGCCGATTGGCCGCCCGCTGCCCAATACCCGCGCCTATGTGCTGGACGCGATGCTCAACCCGCTGCCCCCCGGCGCAGTGGGCGAGATCTGCATTGCCGGCCATGGCGTCGGCGAGGGGTATCTCAACCGTGCCGGCCTGACGGCGGACCGCTTCCGTCCCGATCCTTTCGGCCCGCCCGGATCGCGCATGTATTGCAGCGGCGACATGGGGCGCTTCCTGCCCAACGGCAATCTGGATTTCATCGGGCGCCAGGATGGCCAGCTGAAGGTGCGCGGCTTCCGGGTGGAACTGGCCGAGGTGGAACGCGCCCTGCTGGATCAGGACAGCGTCGCCGAGGCCGTGGTGATCGCCGAGACTGATGCGCAGGCGGGCCAGCGGCTGCTGGCCTATGTGGTGCCCCGTCCTGGCGAGAGCCCGACCCAAAGCCATTGGCAATCCACCTTCGAGCAGATCTATGCCCATGAGGCTGCGGCGGAAGAGGACAGCGCCGAATTCGACATCACCGGCTGGACCGACAGCTATTCCGGCGCTGCCATCCCCGCCCCGGAGATGGCGGAATGGCTGGATGAAACCATCACCCGCATCACCAATCTGGCCCCCGCGCGCGTGTTGGAGGTGGGTTGCGGCACCGGCATGATCCTGCATCGCATCGCGCCGCTGGCCCAAAGCTATACCGCCACCGACCTGTCGCAAACCGTGCTGGAAAAGCTTGGCCGCGGCCTTGCCCCCGGCGCGCGCCATGTCGATCTGCATCATTGCCCCGCCGATGACTGGACCCGCTTTGCCGGGCGTCGCTTTGATACCGTCATCCTGAACTCGGTCGCGCAATACTTCCCCTCGCTGGACTATCTCGGACAGTGGCTGGCGGCAGCGGTGGCGCATATCGATACCGGCACGATCTTCCTGGGCGATATCCGCAACCTGACGCTGGCCGAACCCTTCGCGCTTTCCGTCATCGATTACGGGGCCGGGGCTGACCCCCATGCAGAGACCAGAACGGTGGCCGGGCTGCGCGGGCAGCTGGCGCGGCATCTGGCGATGGAGCCGGAATTGCTGGTCGATCCGGCATGGTTCTTTGCGCAGGCCGCGCAGGATCCCCGCATCACGGCTGTGCGGGTGCGGCCCAAACTGGGCCGGGCGGTGAACGAACTGACCCGCTTCCGCTATGATGTGGAATTGACCATTGGCGGTGCCAGGCCCGCCGGTGCACCCGAGAAATGGCAAGCCTTCACCCATCTGCCGGATCTGGAGGCCCAGCTGGCGCAAGGTCTGCCCCGGCTGGCCCTGCGCGACATTCCCGATCGGCGCCTGGCACCGATGCAGGCCCTGCTGCAAGCCCTGCGCAGCCTGCCCGATGCCGCGACACGCGCGCAACTTCATGCCCATGCCGCCGGTCAGCCATCCGGGGTGGATCTGAACGATCTGCTGGATCTGGCCGCGCGCTATGGCTATCAGATCGATTTCTGTCTTGGCGGCTCCGGTCTCAATGCCGTGCTGTGGCGCGACGGGCGGCTGCCTGATTGGGCCAGCCTCTATCGGCAGACGCCGCGCCCGGCGGCGCGCCACGGCAATATGCCCTATCAGCCGGAACGCAACGCGGTCCTTGTCGCCCAACTGACCGAGGCGCTGACCGCCCGCCTGCCCGCCTATATGCTGCCCTGGCGCATTTCCGTGCTTCCGCGTTTGCCATTGACGTCGAACGGGAAGGTTGATCGTCGTGGTCTGCCTGCGGTGGATCATGGGGATCTGGGCGGGGGTGAAGTGCTTTCCGGGGTTGCGGCGGGGGTTGCCGGGATCTGGGGCGAGGTGCTGGGGCTTGCGCCCGAGACCCTTGGGGGGCAGGCCAATTTCTTTGCGCTTGGCGGG
>NZ_WCHR01000057.1 GCF_008973825.1 Gemmobacter serpentinus
CAGATCTGGGTCGGGGAAACCAGTGCGCCCCCATGAGTATGAAAGCTCGCAGGGTAGATTTGGACCCGATCCGCTGATCTCCATACCGGCCAGCGGCTTCTGAAATGCCGCACAAAAGGCCTGATAGAAGACCGCACTCGATCACACCTCAGGAAGCGTCAAAAGCAACTTGCATCACGGGCGGCAACCATAGAAGGGGGCTTTCTCATGTTAGGAGAACTGCGCTCTGCAAACATGACCGAGGCGTCATGTTCACAAAAGTGGATTTCTATAACACGAACGCCCCACTGCTCTGTCACGCACAGGCGGTTAGTTGACTGCCATGTCCTCGGGCGATTTGCCTGCTTCTAAGGCTGCGACAAACCACAGCGGCTTGCGTCCCCGGCCTGACCAGGTGAGGGCCGCGTTTTCTGGATGCCGGTACTTCGCGGCGGCGGGCGCACGGCTGGGTTTCACCTCGGTGCCAATCAGGTCTGCAAGAGAATAGCCCATCTCTTTGGCAATGATCTCGAGCTTGCTGCGGGCATCGCTTTTCTGCCGGTCCTCAAATGTGGAAATAGCCTTGGCCAGATCCTTCTGCAGGCTTTTGAGCTCCTTGAGCGACATTGCCTCGATGTTGAATTCAGTCACGGGTGCCTCGTGTCCAAAATGATGTCCTTGGGATAGCCGTCACGGCGCGGGCTCGCAACTCCGATCGGGCTTGGGCGCGAATGGCAAGCAAAGGGACTGCGAGGTGATCCGCCGCTATGGGGGTAAGGACTTCGGGCTTACCGTCTTATCAGGGCGGGGAAAGACATGTTCTGCAAGAGCCCCCGATCACTCCTGTCCCCGGTGCCATCCCTTCGACTGACAATCCCCTAAGCCTGTTCGGTCTCTGGCGCGCAACCCCGCGTCAGTCTGGGCCGTGTTGGCTAGCGTTTCTTTGGAAACGCGGCACCTGCCCGCTCCACCCCGGACCTTTGGGGGTTTCCGTCTGGTCTGATGGCCCAGCCGTGCACGCCTCACCCGACAGGCTTCTTTCGGGTCTTGTCGAAGGGACGGTCCCAGGGACAGGAAAAACAGGAGCTACCAAATGCAGAACATCGTCATCCTCGCCGGCAACATCGGTCAAAAGCCCGAAGTCCGCACCACCCAGGGCGGCACGAAGATCACCAACTTCACCCTCGCCACCTCGCGCCCCCGCCTCTCGGAAGGTCGCGTGATGCGCGACGAGAACGGCTATCGGGTCATGGACACCGAATGGCACCGCATCACCTGCTTCAACGGTCTCGGCAAGACGGTCGCCGAGCACTGCGAAAAAGGCATGAAGGTCCTCGTCCACGGCCGTATCCACTACACAAAGTGGACCGACGCAACCGGCGTTGATCGCTACGGCTGCGAGATCATCGCGGAGAAGGTCGACTTCCTGAGCCGCCCGAAGGCGACCGAGAATGAAAACCCCGAACTGGTCGACCGCGACGATGAGATCCCGTTCTGAGTAACGGGGTTTCCCCAAGGCCCGGCGGGGAAATCCGCCGGGTTCGGTTGCTCTCGGCCCTTTGCGGACGTTCAAGGCGACGACAGCAGCGTCTACGGCTGGGGCGAAGACGACGCAGTGTCGTCAGCGTGCATCAAACTGCAAGCGATAGCCCGCCGTATCGACTGACCTCGGCTTCTACCTCGGCGATTAGACTGTCGAGGGCTGGATTGCGGGACTTGCGGGCGCGGCGCACGACATAGGCGAGGTCGGGCGGGGGCGGCAGGCGCGTTCGTATGATCTCCATTTCAGGTCGGATGTGGCGATCGCTCAGCAGAGCTACGCCAAGTCCGGCGAGGACACCCGCCACGATCCCCGCGGCACTGGAACACTCGAACACGGTTTCGAGCAGCGCGCCGTCATCCTGTCCGATGTCCAACGCCCAATGGCGGTAGAAGCAGTTGTCATCGAAAGACAGGAACGGAATCGGAGCATCAGCCGGAAGGGGCGATCCCGCAAGCTTCACCCAGTGCAGGCCTTCGCGGAACAAGACCACATCGGTCGGGCGCACTTCATGCGCGAAAATCTGGACGATGGCGGCGTCCAGCTCGCCCCGGTCCAACATGCCGCGCAAGACGACGCTCATCCTGACCTTGGTCCGCACCGCGACCTGCGGATGCAGCCGGTGGAAGCGACCAAGGATGCGCGACAGATCCGTGCATGTGGTGTCTTCGGTCAAGCCCAGTTGAATGCGACCGGCAAGATCAGTCTTGGTAAGGCTGAGGAGCGCTTCGTCATGAAGGTCAAGGATGCGGGCGGCGTAGTCCAGAAGGTCCTGCCCTGCGCTGGTGAACATCGGTGCGCCTGCGCGACGGCTGAGAAGGTCGCAATCAAGGCTGGTTTCCAGCCGCTTCACCTTGTGGCTGACAGCGGATTGGGTCAGCCCAAGTGCCTCGGCGGCGCGGGTCACACCCCCATGCTGCTGGATGGCACGCAGCGCACGCAAGGCGTCGATATCAAGACGGCGGGTGGACAGATCGGACATGCGACCTCTTGGTGGCTCTGCCTTTTCTATTACAGTAATTGGGATCCGCCACAAACGATCATTACACGCACCGCAAACCTTTCATCTTCACATCGAAATTTGTCATGCCCAAAAGCCCGACACGCCGCGTATCCCGTCCAAGAATAGAACCGGAAAGCATCCTGTATGACCACGCTGAACACCACGTCCGGGATCCGGCATCCCCTTCTTTGGCCGCTGATGGCGGTATTGCTTGTGATCGGATGGAGTTCCGGCTTCGTGGGCATTCGCTTTGCGAACGAAGAAGCCAGTGTTTTCCTTCTCCTGTTCTGGCGCACACTCCTGTCAGGTCTGATCCTCCTGCCATTCGCTCTGTCTTTCGGACCGAGCCTTGGCTTGCGTGCGGTCGGGTTCCAGATGGCGTTCGGGGTGTTGTCGGTGTTTTTCTATCTCGGCGGCTTTGCTCTTGCTATCGAACAGCGCGTTCCGACCGGGCTGATCGCGTTGATCTCGGACCTTTTGCCCCTTGCCATCGCAGCGTTGTCGCAGCCCGTTCTGGGCGAACGCTTGGCGGGACGGCAATGGGTGGGCACCGTCATCGCGGTGGCAGGGGTGGTAATCGTATCGTTCCACAGCTTGACCTTGGGAACAGCCCCGCTTTGGGCTTACGGCTTGACCGTGGCTTCGATGCTGATCTTCGCGCTGGCCTCAGTCCTACACAAAGGGCGGGAGGAACTGCGCATGCCCTGGTATCAGGCGCTGTGCATCCAGACCTTAATTGGCGCAGTTCTATTCGGCGTCAGCGCATTGATTGCAGGCGATGGTCTTGCACCACCAATGACGACCAGCTTTGCGATCGGCATGGCATGGCTGGTTCTTATCGCCACGTTTATGACTTACGCGGTCTATTACACCAGCCTCCGCCTGTTTCCCGTCGCTAAGGTCAGCGCAGCGATCTACCTCAGCCCGCCGGTGACAATGATCTGGGCCTGGGCCCTGTTCGGCGAACCGCTCACATTGGTGATGTTCGCGGGCCTTGGGGTGACCCTCGTTGGGGTTTGGCTCACGTCGCGTCATGGTTCGTAACGTTGAAAATCGAAAACTGCGAAGACGCTGCTTGGCAACACCACGAAGGTCAGTTGTCCGCCCGACGCTCCCACTCCCGGTCCGAGACGTGGTATCTTGAGGTGGTCGGCATGACCGAAGAAGGGTGGGCCCGGTGGACTGGAGGTATACTCATGCCCAACGATCTTCTCCCCGCCCTTCGTCCTGCTCGCGTCGCCTGGAACAAGGGCCGCATCATTGGTCAGAAGCGCCCGCTCTTGCCGCGGCATGTCTGGTCCATCCGGGTTCGCCTCGAAATGGCCGACAACCAGCGCGACCTCGCGCTGTTCAACATGGCCGTAGACAGCAAGCTTCGCGGATGCGACCTCGTCGCGCTGCGGGTCCGGGACGTGTTTGCCGCTGGACGGGTCAAGGAACGTGCCTCAATGATCCAGAGCAAGACCGGCAAGCCGGTCCGCTTTGAGATCACTGAAACTACCCGGCTGTCGCTCGATCGTTGGATCCGCGACCCTGAAATGATTGGACTCGATTTCCTGTGGCCCAGCCGGATCCATGGCAGCCCGCACCTGTCCACGCGACAGTATGCGCGGATCGTTCGAGGTTGGGTGATGTCGCTGGGCCTCGAACCGAGCGCCTACGGCACGCATTCTATGCGACGCACCAAAGTCGCGCAGATATACAAGAAGACCGGCAACCTGCGTGCAGTCCAGCTACTGCTGGGCCACACCAAGATGGACAGCACGGTGCGCTACCTCGGCGTCGACATCGAGGATGCGTTGTCCCTGTCAGAGGGGATAGACCTGTAGACATCCCGCCGACCGGCACAGCTTGCGTCGGTCGGCCCAAAGAGGACGGTCGGCCGGCTCCGGGCGCCGCTTTCCCAGAGCGGACGTTGTGTTATACGCAACGCGACCTATAGGGAAGCGTCTGCTTCGCGCGGGACTCCGACCGCCGTTCGCATCACAGTCGTCCTCACGCTTCGGGGCGCATGATGAAGTTGATCTCCGCGCGGTCGATGCGTACCGTGACGCCAGTTGAATATCAGGGAACGACCTCATGAAGCCAGCCTCCGAGCCCCGCAAACCTGTCCTGGCTTTTGCGGTCCTGATCCTTCTGGCCGGTCTGGTGATCGCCGCGGTCTGGTGGGCGACGCGCCCCGGTCCCTTGCTGATCCAGGGCGAGGTTGCGGCGCCGCGTGTCGATGTCTCGGCCCGGACCTCGGGTCGCGTCACGGGGATTGGAGCCGATCTGGGCCAACGCGTCGAAGAGGGCCAAAGACTTGCCAAGCTGTCGAACCCGCAACTGGTGACCGCCCATGCGGCCGCCGCCTCCGGCCTCGAGGTCGCCCGCGCCTCCGAGGCCGCCACGGGCGCCACCCGGCCCGAGGTGATCCGCGCCCGCGAGGCCGAGTTGGCCGCGGCCCAAGCCGATCTGCGCCTTGCCGAGGAACAGCTGGGGCGCGACACCGGCCTGTCGCAGCAGGGGTTGCGCCCGCAGGCGGCGCTGGACCAGTCGACGCGCAACCTCGACGCCGCCGCAGGCCGGGTCGAGGCCGCCGAGGCGCAGCTGGACCTGGCCCGCACCGGTGCCTCGCCCGAGGAACGCGAGGTCGCGCGCGCCCAGGTCGCCCAAGCCGAGGCCGCGCTGGCCCAACGCCAGGCCGATCTGGACGAGCTAGAGATCTTCGCGCCGATGTCCGGCGAGATCTCGGGCCGCATGATCGAGCTGGGAGAGAATGTCGGCCCCGGCGCGCCCCTGTTCACCATCGTCGATCTGGACCAGGCCTGGTTCACATTCAACCTGCGCGAGGATCTGCTGGCGGGGCTGGCCGTAGGCGACCGGCTGACCGTCCGCATCCCCGCGCTGGATGTCGAGACCGAGGCCGAGATCACGCTGATCAACGTGCAGGGCCAGTTCGCCAGCTGGCGCGCCACCCGCGCGACGGGCGATTTCGACCTGCGCAGCTTCGAGCTGCGCGCCCGCCCGGTCCAGCCGCTGGAGCGTCTGCGCCCCGGCATGTCGGCCCTGATCCAGCTGGACCGCTAGGCCATGCTGGCGGTCATGGCGCGGGAGTTCCGCTTGCTGCCGCGCCGCCCGGCGCTGGCGGGGCTGGTCGTGGTGCTGCCGCTGATCATGCTGCTGGTGCTGGGCGGCATCTTTCGCGCAGGGATTCCCACGGGCATGGCGGTGGCGGTGATCGACCTCGATCGGTCCGACCTGTCGCGCGCCGTCGCGCGGATGCTGGACGCCGCGCCCGAGTTGACCGTGACCCATCGCGCATCCGACCTCTCCGAGGCGCGGTCGCTGATCGTGTCGGGCGCGGTGCGCGGCGCGGTGCTGATGCCGCCGAACCTGGAACGCGACATCACCCGGGGCGAGCGTCCCGAGATCGTGACCTTCTACGACAACCAGCACATGAGCGCCGGATCGCTGGTCGCGCGGGGTGCCCGCAACGCCATCGAAACGGCACTGGCCGGGCTGCGCCTGTCGGTGCGCCAGGGCCGGGGCGAGGCGCCCGTGCAGGCCATGGTCAGCCTGCAGCCCATTCCGATGCAGGCCCATGCGCTGTTCAATCCGGCCTTCGACTACGTGCATTTCCTGCTGGCGGCGCTGATCCCCACGGTGCTGCAGATCATCGCCGCCGCGGCGACCGCCTATGCGGTCTCGCTGGATTTCGGGCCGGGGCGGCATCCCCGCGTGCTGATGCGCATGGCGGGAGGCATCCTGCCCGCCATGCTGGGCAAGATCCTGCCCTATACGATCATCTTCCTGCTGATCCTGGGCCTGTCGGACGTGGCGCTCTATGGCTGGCTGGCGGTGCCCCTGCGCGGATCGCTGTGGCTGATGGCCCTGGGAGCGGTCCTGTTCGTGCTGGCCTGCCAGATGATCGGCGCGCTGGCCTTCGTCCTCAGTCGCGACATGGGCCGGGCCGCCAGCCTGATCGCGATCATCACCGCCCCGGCCTTCGGCTTCATGGGGCTGGGCTTTCCGCGCGAGGCGATGTCGACGCTGGCCCAGGCCTGGGGCGCGGCCATTCCCGGCACCTGGTATGTGCAGCTGCGCATCGACCAGTCGCTGCGGGCGACGCCCCTGGACATATCCGCGATGTCCGTCCTGTGGCTGGCGGTGATCGCAGGCGTGCTGGCGGCGCTGATCCTGTTGCAACTCTCGCGCCTGGCCCGGCAGGAGGTTGCCGCATGAGCGCTCTGGCGACTGCCTTCCGGGCCGAGCTGCGCGCCATCCTCGGCGACCGGCAGGTGCGGATGATCGTCCTTCTGGCACTGGTGATTTATGCGCTGATCTATCCGCTGCCCTACCGGGCCGAGCTGCTGCGCGACGTGCCCGTGGTGCTGGTCGATCAGGACCGCAGCACGGCCTCGGCGGATCTGGCGCGCCGGGTCGATGCCTCCGAGGCCGTCGCCCTCGCCTACGCGGCCCTTGACATGGCCGAGGCCACCCGGCTGGTCCATCAACGCCGCGCCTATGGCGTCATGCTGATCCCGGACGGGTTCGAACGCGCCCTGCTGCGCGGTGATCAGAGCCCGGTCGCCCTCTATGCCGATGCCAGCTATTTCCTGATGTATCAGCGCGTGATGCAGGGCGCCGCCGTCCCCCTGCGCCAGATGGGCGCCGAGATCGAGGCCGGGCGCCTGATCGCGCAAGGCACGCCCCGCGCCGTCGCCGCCGCGCAGGTCAGCCCGGCCAACCAGATCGAGGTGCCGCTGTTCAATCCCGCCGCGGGCTACGCGACCTATGTGCTGCCCGCGGCCTTCGTGCTGATCCTGCAGCAGACGATGATGATGGGGCTGGCGCTGGCGGCGACACGGCGGGGACCGCTGCCGGGGCGCCCGGTCTGGCGGCTGCTGGGACAGGCGGGGGCTTGGCTGGCGATCTATTTGGGGCTGCTGCCGATCTACCTGATCGTGCTGCCGGTGCTTTACGGGCTGCCGATCCTTGGGGGGCCCGGGTCGTTGATCATGCTGGGCCTGCCCTTCCTGCTGGCCGCCGGCTTTCTGGCGCAGCTGGTCGCGGCGCTGTTCCGACGGGCCGAGGTCGTGCAGGTCGTGCTGCTGGCGATGGGGCTGCCCTTCTTCTTCCTGTCGGGCTTCGCTTGGCCGGTCGAGGCGATCCCCGCGCACCTGAATGCGCTGGCGCAGCTGATCCCGTCCACCGCGGCGATCGACGGGCTGGTGCGGGTGACGCAGATGGGCGCGAGCCTGCCGCAGATCGCGCCCATCCTGTGGCATCTCTGGGCGCTGGCGGCCGGGCTGGGCCTCATCGTCCTGGCGGTCGAGACCCGCCGCGTGGCAAGCGCGACACCCGCAGGTGATTGACCGTCGCCGTATGGGGCAGCCGGTTCCGATGGGGCCGCATCTTGGATGAACGGCACGTTCCGGCTGAACGTCAGTCCGTAGGATGGAGCGGACGCACGGCAATGGGCAGGTCGCAGATCAGACGTGCTTCGGAATGATCCGTGAGATTGAACGTCGACGCCGCGACCCTCGGAAAACGTCGGTGCGGCTGATTGAGTGCCGGGTTGGCGGCACTTGCGTTCGAGGAGCGCCGGCGCAGCGGCCGATGCTTGGCGGAGGGCAGGACGACGAAACTCGGTTTCGAGGCGCTGGTCCGGCCCGTCTGTTATTGCTGCGCCCGTGTTTGCTGTGGCCTGAACAACCTGGATGATGGCCTGTTCACGTTGCGGCGCGTCGCATGCTGGAGACCGCTGCCGCCGCGCCTCGTCCTGGCGCACCGCCGGCCCAGACCCGCCGTTCGACGTCTTTGCAACGAAGGTCCACTTGGAGCCCAAAGTACCAGTTACTGCACTATGCGCGAATGTCGGCCATCAATGATACTCCGCCTACACACGCGCAATCTCACGGATCAGATCATTTGTCTCTGGTCTCGTCGTTTGGTGCCGATAACGAAGAGCAGAAACAGTTCGCGAAATTTCAAGGCCGTCGATGGGTATCGAAACGAGGCCCCTGTCTGCTGGAATTGCCGTGGTTGGCAAAATCACCGCGCCTAATCCCTGCCGCGCGAGTTCGACTAACCAATCCACACGATTTGACCGATAGGCCGCGTAGAGTTCGAGACCTTGGTCTGCACATGCCCCATGCAACGCATCCCGCATTTCGCAATTGGGTCGATCGAGCATGTCAGTTTCAGCGAGTGTCGAAAGAGGAATAGCGTCTCGTTCAGACAACGGGTGCGACTTGGACACCACAACTTTGTAGGACTCGTCATAGAGCTGGTCTATTCGATAGAGGTCTTCACTGACCGTCGTCGCCGTGACAACGACGTCAAATTCACCCTTTCGCAATCCTGCCAGAAGCTTGGAGGCAGACGCCACGATCAACTCTATTTCGGCTTGCGGCAATCGTGTACGGAAGCGTCCCAAGGCGGCCGAAATCTGGTTGTGACCGATCGTTTCGCCAACTCCGACAGAAATAGGAACCCGCTCTAGTCGCGTGTGGCGGACGGCTTCTGCCTTAGCTGCCTGGGTTTCGTCATGCGCTTTCTGTAGCCTTGGCTGCATGAGTTTTCCGAGTGCCGTCAACCTGCATCCCGCGCGGTCCCTGACAAACAGATCACCCCCGAGCTCGTGTTCAAGCTTCTTGATCGCGGTCGTCAAGGACGGTTGGGAAACATTTGAGGCGCTAGCGGCATGGGTGAAGTTGCGATGCTGGCAGACAGCCAAAAAATACCTGATCTGGTTCATCTCCACTGCCACAGTCTCCGTCACTTTCCGCCATGAGGTTCACCATAGCACATGTCTATCAAAGAATAGAAGTTCGGGATTGGTGCCCGAGGCATTCGGCATGGGAAAAGGGTGCATCGAAACCAACCACGACGACCTGTCGATCAGGAGGCGACCATGAAAGCCCAAATTCTCAAGACACTTGCCGCTTTGGCCTTGATCACGACATCTGCACTCGCACAGGAAACCCCAATGGAAAATCACACTGCCAGCTACATCGCCATGCCCGCCGCTGAAGGCCAGACCGAAGCATTCGCCGAATTTCTGGCCGGAGCCGCCCCGATTGTCGCGGACACCGAACCAGGCACCGTGCTTTGGTTTGCCTTGCAAGCCGAAGATACGCTCGCGATCTTTGATATCTTCGTGGATGAAGAAGCGCGCAATGCGCATTTCTCCGGCGCTGTGGCCGCGGCTTTGAACCAAAATGCCGACGCGCTGGTCGCCGGGGGCTGGGACGATGGTGTTGTCGCGAATATCAACAATTCCGATGTCCTGTCGGTGAAGGAACCGGTTGATCTCTACTCGGCCACGACAGCCACGTACATCACGCTCGAAGCAGCACCCGGCAAAGGGCCGGAACTGGCAGCCTTGCTGACCGCAGCTGGTCCCATCGTCGGAGAAACCGAACCCGGCACATTGTTCTGGGCGGCGCTGCAGATTGACGAAACATCCTTCGCAATCTTCGACATCTTCGCCAACAATGCTGGCCGTGAAGCACACTTTGCCGGTCAAGTCGCCGGGCTGCTGAACGAACGGGCAGCGGAGTTGGTCGCTGGCGGGTGGGACGACGGTGTGGTCGCTAACGTCCACAACTTCGACATCCTCGCCATCAAGTAACGCGATGTGACAGGAACAAGAGGCGCCTGGTGCAACGCATCAGGCGCTTTGCCGAACGAATTTAGATTCACCGTGAAGCGGTCGTTCCAGCAACTGCAGCGAATTAGCGCTTGGTTCGCATTGCTGACCTCCATCCTTTGCGCAGCGACCGTCCGCTTTCCGCCCCTTACGTTGCCGAGAGTGAGAGCCGTGCCGGTTTTCCGTTGACGGGTTGAGGCTCGGGAGAGTGGCTCCCGGCGCCTGTCGCGGGAGATTGCCGATGGGCGTTGTTGAAGTTCTGGATCCGGTCGCACCGGCGCGGGCTGGTGGCTGGAAGGTGGATGTGAGCCGGGGTGAGCGGAACGGGCGGGTTTCGTCCGAATGGTTCAACCGGCCGGATGACGAGCGGTATTTGTCGCTCGACGATCTCTGGGCATCGGTGAAGGGCCGGTCCGAGCGCAGCCGCAGCCGTGTGGTTCAGACGGCGGACATCCGAGTTGAGGCAGCGCGCGACAACCCCGAGCGGCTGCACCTGGTCCTGCCGAAAGCGCAAGAACCGGTCGCGCCCACGCACTGGGCGTTCGGCCAGCTTGCCAGCATCGTCGGCGCTCCTGCCTCCTACCTGCGGCAACTGCCCGCGCCGCTGGCGGGGATCAATCTGCAATACGGCCTGACCAACCACCGCGCCGAGCAGGTGAAGACCTTCGAGACCGAGGATGGTCGCACCGAACTGCGCGCGGTCACCGGTCCGGACTATGGCCGCATCCACGACCACGAGCTGGTCGAGGCGGTGCAACGCATCGCGGGCAATGGCACGGGTGACACGCGCTGGAAGGTGCCGGGGGTGCTCGACTGGTCGACCGGGGTCTACAACCCCGATGTCGAGATCAGCCGTGACACGACCACGCTCTATGCATCGGACCGTGATGTCTTCTTGTTCCTGGTCGACGATCACAACCCGATCGAGGCGGGGCGCCTGCCCGATGGCTCCCCCGATCTCTACTTCCGGGGCTTTTATTGCTGGAATTCCGAGGTCGGGGCTAAGACCCTTGGCATGGCAAGCTTCTACCTGCGGGCAGTTTGCCAGAACCGCAACCTCTGGGGCGTCGAAGATTTCCAGGAGATCACGATCCGCCACTCGAAATACGCCGCCTCCCGCTTCGCCCACGAGGCGGCCCCGGCGCTGACACGGTTTGCAAATTCCTCGCCGCAGGGCTTCGTGAACGGCATCAAGGCGGCGCGGCAGCAGATTGTGGCGCGGACGGACGAGGACCGGGATGACTTCTTGAGGAAGCGGGGCTTCTCGAAGGCCGAGTCCGGCAAGATCATCGAGAAGGTGCTGATGGAAGAAGGCCGCCCGCCCGAAAGCATCTTCGACTTCGTGCAGGGCATCACGCGGCTCGCGCGCGACAAGACTCAGCAGGACGCCCGCCTCGATATGGAAGGGCGCGCCAAGAAGCTCCTCGACCGGGTCGGCTGAGGCCGCGCGTCGTTCGCTTGACCGCCCAAGCCCATTGGGCGGTCTGCTTTTGATAATTGCGCCGACGGCCCGCCCTTCGACAGGGCAGGGGGCGTCGGCGTTTTCATTTTTCGGAGACCCCCATGACCCCCCAGGAAGCAACCGTCATCCTTGAGGCCCGCGAAATCCTCGGCCGTTACCTTAGCCAAAATCCCGTCTTGGGCAGTTGGCAGGCAGTGTTGGACTATTGTGCGGTTTATGCCGACGCGGAGATTATGCCGATGTTGGTTTCTAGATCGCTGTTTCTGGCGGAGATCGCTGGGAAGGGGTTGGCATAATCAGAGAGCCTCGAGGAAGGCGAGGAGATTGTCAGTCGGCCGGAAGCGGCCGGGCTTCATGGTGATCGGGGCTGTCCTTTCGAGGGCTCGTTCCTTGATCTGCAAATCCGCGTGCAGGTAGATCTGGGTGGTTTCGATCTGTTCGTGGCCGAGCCAGAGTGCGATCACCGAGGTGTCGATCCCGGCGCGCAAGAGGCGCATGGCGGCAGAATGGCGCAGAACATGCATGGAGACGCGCTTCTTTGCCATTGTTGGACATTTGACCTGTGCTTCCGCAACGTATTTGGCCAGCCTGCGCTCAAGCGCATCGCGGCTAAGGGCGCGTCCCGTCTGTGTCGGGAATAGCGGGTCGCCAGACTGTCCCGCCCGCTCGGCAAGCCAAGCCCTCAGGACCGCGATGGTGCCGGATGTGAGCGGCGTGATGCGCTGCTTTCGCCCTTTGCCGGTGCAACTGACATGCGCACCGGCTCCGAGTTGAACATCGGCACGGGTCAGCCCGACTAGTTCAGACGCCCGCAGTCCTGTCTGGGCTGCAAGACTGAACAGCGCCGTGTCGCGCCGCCCGGTCCAGGTCGCCCGGTCCGGGGCGGCCAGCAGTGCATCGATCTCGGCCTCGGTCAGCCAGGTCACCAGCCGTCGCTCAAAGCGCTTCGGCGGTATTGCGAGAACGCGTTCGATGGTGGCGGCATGTTCGGGATGGCGCAGGGCTGCATAGCGGAACAGGGAACGGATTGCGGCCAGCCGGGCGTTTCGGGTGCGTACACCATTTTGCCGTTCGCGCTCCAGATGATCGAGGAAGGCACCGATCAGCGGCGCATCAAGATCGTCGATGTCGAGCCTGACCGGTGACTTGCCTTGTCGTTCCGAAGCGAAGACCAGAAGCAAGCGCAGAGTGTCGCGATAGGCTTGGATCGTGTTGGTGCTGACCTGACGCTGGCGGACGAGGCGGTCAGTGAAGAACGCCTGCAGTGTCGTTGCGAGCCCAGTCATGCGTCACCCGCAAGGTGGCGCTCAAGCATGTCACCAGCCAGGCCAAGCAATTCGGGCGCTGCCGACAAGTACCAGTAGGTGTGCTTAGGATCGACATGACCGAGGTAGGTGGCGAGCGTTGCGAGACGGGAGCCGGGATCACCTGACCGGTACCCCTCGGCGATGGTGCTGACGGCGAAGCTATGCCTTAGATCGTGAATCCGGGGTCGGCAGGTTGCCGAACGTGGAACAATCCCGCAATGATGCAGCAGTTTCTGGAAAGTTGGCTGCACGTGACTGTAGCGCAGCCGCTTGCCCGTTGAACTACTCAGAAGAACCGGCGCGCCGGAAGGACCCGGACGATCAGCTCGAAGCAGGTAGTTTTGCAAGACAGCGACTGTCGTCGGGTGCAACGGCAATGCCCGCGCCTTGCCAAATTTGCCCTTCCGGATCGTCGCTATTGCGCCGCCCAAGTCGAGGTCGTCGCAGTCGAGGCCGATCGCCTCGCCAATCCGCATACCAGTCACAGCCAGCAAGCCGACCAGCACCCGGTAGGTTGCCTGAACGTGTGTCTTGGGCAGGATATCCGTGGCGCGCATCAAGTCGGCCACCTCCTGCGGTGTGTAGAGATAGGGCGTTGTGCGCCTTCTCCGCGCCGGAAGAAGATCGTCTGGCGGCACTTCGCTCACATCGTCGAGCGAATGCAGGTGCCGGGCGAAGATGCGCACATCGGCCAGTCGCGCGTGGGTCCAGATCGGATCAGCGCCAGGAGGAAGCGTTGCCCAGGCCAGCGCCGTCACGGTCCGGACATGGGTCTCGCCATGATCCTCTGCGAAGGCAATAAACTGGCGGAGACGTCGCTCGACCTGGTCCATCTTGTAGCCCAAGGCGCGCCGCATGCTCAGATAGTCGGCCAGGACTTTGCGCAGATGGCTCATTGCGCATCCTCCGGCCAGGGGCGTGCGATCACGCGCAGGGTATCGTGGTCGACCTTGGCATATATCGCCGTAGTTTGCGCACGGCGATGCCGCAAGACTTGCCCGACTTCCGGCAAAGATGCGCCAGCACGCAGCAGTTGCGTCGCCGCGGTATGGCGCAGGCGATGCGCGTGCACCCGCCCGACGCCTGCCCGTCGCGCGGCATCCGCCACGATGGTACTGACCCGAGACTCGCTGAGCGCGTTATAAGGTGCGAAGTGTCGGACGAATACGGTCCTGCCCCGCGCCTTCGCTGGTCGCGCGTGACGTAGATACTGAGCCAGATAGTGACCTACGTCCACGGGAAGGGGTAGTCGTTCAAGACAGTTTCCTTTGCCATGCACGCAGATCGTGCCCGCACGCCAGTCAATATCGTCAAGCCCTAGTCTGGAGACCTCGCACCTCCGCAGGCCGAGCCGAACAAGAAGGGTCAGGATCGCCAAGTCGCGGACGCCATTGTCCGAGGCGGTATCGCAAGATGTGAGAATGCGCCGCACCTCTTCGGGTTCGAGCCCCTTGGGCAGTCCGGCCTGGTGGCGATATGTGACCGTCGGTACTGCCGGGACAAGCGAGCGCATCAAAACGCCCTCGAGATGGAGAAACCCGCAGAAAGATCGCAGTGCCGTGACGGTCAACTTCGCGACACCGGAATTCACAGCGGGACACCAAGCCACCACGAAGGAGGTGACATCAGAAGCGGTCAGGCTGGCAAGATCGAGATTGCCATCTCTCGTCTGTCGATCAAGGAACGGACGCAGGCAATCGACATATCGAAGGATCGCCGCAGCTGTCAGCCCGCGTTCAACTGCCAGGAACCGCCTGTACCGCTCCAGGATTTCACCAGCGGGGCCGTCTTCAACGGGGTTTTCGGCGGGTGGTACCAGCCCCAACCCACGCAGATAGACCAGAATGGCACCCAGTGCTTTGCGCGTCTTCAGCTTGCGGACGCCGGCAGCACGGCGGTCGGCCATGAACCGGTCTACTTTGGCCACCGTCAAATCGGCCATCGCGAGCTGTTGGCCCTCCAACCAAATGAGCAGGTCATTGAATAGCCTGCGTTGCTTCCAGATCGTGCCGACCCCGTAGCCCCGCCTCTGCAAATCCTCTTCGAGGCCATTAGAAAGGGCCGTGACCGGGTTCGCACTCCGTTTCTTTTTCGGTTCGATCGCCATGATATCTCCTCGTTTCGACGTGAACGAGAAGACGCTACCAGCTTCAGTCCCAAGGATTATGCCAACTACGATGCAAAAGCCTCGAGGGAATTTAAACACTTAGTGGCCAACATCGGGATAATCTCGGCCTCGGCATAAAACGCATTATGCAGACTTCGGCATAATGCCTTGGCCGTTCGCGGACCGGTCGAGCAGTTCCACGTCCTCTATCTCGACCGCAAGAACCGCGTCATCACGGACGCGCTCATGTCGGTCGGCACGGTCGACCACGTTCCGGTCTACCCGCGTGAGGTGATCAAGCAGGCGCTGATGCTGAATGCCAGCGCGCTGATCCTGATCCACAATCACCCGTCAGGCGATCCCACACCGTCGGAAGCTGACCTCAGCATGACCAAAGAGATCCAGAAAGGCTGCAAATATCTCGGCCTGACGCTGCATGATCACATCATCGTCGGGGCAGGGACCGAGCTGAGCCTGCGGGGGCTGGGCAAGATCTGATCCGTCCTCGGACCTATCCCTGCCGCCCCTTCGAGGAAGAGGGCGGCAGTTTGGTCTTTGACGGTCGAGGCGGGGAGAGCGGCTTCCCGCGCCGTCGGAGATCATCCCATGTTCGACCTCTCTCTTCCAGTTCAGCCGACTTCGCGCACCCATGGCTTCACGCATGGCCTGCAGAATGCCGCGTCGGATCCGAGTCTTCCCTTCGCGCTGACGCTGTCGCGCCACACGGCTGCAGCACTGATGTCGGCCGAGACCGCCGCCGCTGTCCTTGATCGTTTCGCGACATTGGCCGAGGCCATGCGCGGGGCAATCCGCCATGCCGAAGAGGTCGCACCGGATGCGGCCCCGCAGCTTCTGGCGATCCTCGACCGAGATGACCGTCTGGTTCTCGCAGGTGCGGCCTGTGATGGCGCCGTCGCGTGGTGCCATCCAGTGATGAGCGCTGCCGAGGCGCGTGCCGTCGTCAGTGAGGCGAGCCAGCTTCGCGCGCAGGCAGGGCGCGCAGCGGACTGGAGCGAGACCGATCAGGCGCAGCGCCTGCGTCACCACGCCGATCTTCTTGACGCCCGCCTCGTCGATCCGCTGTGGCGCGCCTTCGTCGCGCGGGCCCTGCAGATCGCGGCGTGAGGTCCCAGAGACAGAGGAGGGCAGGGGGTCTTGCGAGTTTTGCAGGTTGAAGGAGATCGCCCGGCCGGCTCCGACCCTTCCCCCATTTCCGGAGAATTTCATGACACAAGCTGAACCCAGCCTCCCGGCGCCAATGCCGCCGTCCACGATCGACTTCGCCTCGGTGTTTGCGGCCCAACTCAAGCAAGCCGACCGCGAGGCCGAACTGCGCCCTGCCAACAAGGAGCGCCTGTTTGATGCGCTGTCCACCGCTGGCATCACCCATGTCACCGTGACCTTTGATGGCGAGGGTGACAGTGGTCAGATCGAAAGCATCTCCGCTTGGGCGGGTGATGCCGCTGTGGAGTTCCCCGCCGTCGAAATCCCCTATGCCGCGATCACCTGGGACAGCCCGGCGGTCGAAATGCGGCAGTTGTCGCTTGCCGACGTCGTCGAGCAGATTGCCTACGATTTGCTCGACGACACTCACGGCGGCTGGGAAAACAACGACGGCGCTTATGGCGAGTTCTGTTTCGACGCCTCTGCCAGCTGCATCCATCTCGAGTTCAACGAACGGTTCACGTCGTCCGAACTCTTCACCCACGAATTCTGAGGGGGCGGCGATGGCACATCCTTACCACCACGCCCTGTCTTCGGTGAAAAAATGGGGCGGCACCGTTGACGACTACCAGTCGATCCACGCCTGGTACGACAGCTCGAAAGCCCATTCTGCGGACTTTCGCCACAGAGCCATGTTTCATCATGCGGCGGGAGTCTGGCTTTCCGAGATAGTCTTCGGGCCGACGATCACGCTGTCGACCGGCAGGATCATTCCGACCCGATGGGTGGGCGAGCAGCATGTCCGCGAGGATCTTGGCTTCATTCCGAGCTTCACGGATTGGGTCAAGGCGATCCGGCCAGAACCCTGGATGGGCCGCACGGAGAAGATCGAGGCGCTGGTCGATCCGCAACTGGCGCCGCCGGTCCTGGAGGTCCGCTGACATGAGCCGGGCTTACCTCAATCTTGGCGTCTCGCCTCGGATCACGCCGCTCGCGATGTTGCGCGTTGCCATCTCTCGCCTGCATCCCGACACGCTGGCCGTCCGCAGCTGGCGCGCGGCGCGCAAACGCTACTACCGCGAGCTCTTGCAGGCCCATGCAAAGGCTCAGGTTCGAGCGCAAGTCGCCTGTGAGTGATTGGCGTTCCTCGACCTGCATTTTCCAATCCGCCCGGCCCTCTGGCCGGGCCTTCTCATTTCTGGAGGTACTATGGCCGACTATTTCACCCACTTTTCCTGCGTTCTTGACGTGGGTTCCCCCGAAAAAGCTATCGCGGCGCTCGATCTTCTGACCCGCCTGCATCTCGACGAGGAAGGATCGGACGATCCGGCATATTCGGGCTTTGAAATGTCGCAGCAGGACGGTCCCGAAAGCTCAATCCTCTGGTTCCATGACGATGAGGGGGAAAGCGATATCGAAGGCGTCATACGCTTCGTGCTGTTCCTAGCGGAAGAGATCGAGCTCACTGGTCTTTGGGGGTTCGAAGTCGCTTACACCTGTTCCCGGCCCCGATTGGACGCCTTCGGCGGTGGAGCGCATGTCATTGACCTCGGAAAGCGAAAATCCATCGGCTGGACCAGCACGCATGAATGGCTTGAGGCCGCGCTCCGCGGGGAGGACTTCGATGCCTGAAGTCATCTGTACCACCGTTTATCAGTTCCCCGAACTTTCCGACACCGCTAAGGAGAAGGCGCGCAGCTGGTATCGCGAACTCGGGCCCCATGACGATTGGTGGGACGCGGTCTACGAGGATTTCGAGCGGGTCTGTGAAATCCTCGGCATTCGTTTGAAGACCACGCCCGTCCGCCTGATGGGCGGCGGGACAAGACAGAAACCCTGCATCTGGTTCTCCGGGTTCTGGAGTCAGGGCGATGGGGCGGCGTACGAGTGCTATTGGTCTCACAGCAGAGGTGCCGCCGCCAGCATCCGGGACTATGCCCCGACGGATGCGACGCTGCATGATATCGCCGACCTGCTGCAAGCCATCCAGCGGCGAAACTTCTACCAGCTCGCCGCCGAGGTCAGTCACCGTGGCCGCTACTATCACGAATACACCATGTCGGTGGACGTCACGCGCGACAGCCCGACTTGGCAGCCGCCGACCGAAGACGCCGAGGAGATAGTGACCGAGGCGCTGCGCGGCTTGGCCCGATGGCTCTACCGCCAGCTTCAGGCCGAATACGACCACCTCACCTCGGACGAGGCAATCGAAGAGGGGATCATCGTCAACCAGTACACCTTCACTGAAGGAGGGCGGCGCTTCGGGTGATGGCTGCGGTCAAGATTTCTGTCGCAATCATCTGCGCGCGGCCCTGAAGGCCAAGAAATCCTTCGGATACCAGCAATTTCTCGGTTACCGCTTCAACAAGCTTCGGGTTCATGTTTTCGGTGACCCGCAGCGCCTCCCGACAGGCATCAGGAAACCTGGAACATGCCTCAACGACATAGTCGGTGCCTATGGCTTGGGCGACGGCGGCGATGTCGAACATGTCCCGGGGCTGAAGTTGCGAACCCCGAAAGACCACTTTTTTAGCCAGAATTTCAGCGGGTGTCTCGAGCCTGACATTTCGCCCGCGAATTTCAGCTTTGGTGAAGGGCGTTTCAGTGACCGGGTCGCAGCAAATAAAATCGATCTCACCGACGCCCTCGAACACGATCTTCAAAGCGCGGGTGCCATCGGTTTCGTAGTCGCTTGGCGCAAGCGCCAGATCGTAGTCTTGCGTTTCGGGGTTCAGGTAGGGGAGATACTGGGCATCCTCGATGAAGAGGTCGATGTCGTGACTTTCGCGATGGTTGATTTGCAGCATAAGTGCTGTGCCGCCGCCAAAGCTCCAGCTGTTCATCCCGATGCCCTGGGCATTGGCCTGATCGATGATTGCCATTGCCATGTCGAAAAGCTCAGGCCAGCGGCTCGGCAGAGGCGTATTCATTCAGACCGCAAGCGGCAGCTGAAATCCGGCGAGGACGGAGAATTTCTTGGCCACTTGGGTGACCGCATCCTTGCTCACACCCATCTCGTCGATGAACGATTGCTGCAGTTTGGGCGACACTTCGGACAGGAAGGCGAACACACTGCAGTCGTAGGAATCGGCACTTTTGATATCGGCGAGTTTCTCGGCAAGCTGCGCAGCCGTCACCAGCACGCCGTAGGGCGCGCTGACTGTCGACATCACCTTTGCGGCAACCGAGGCCATGGCATCAACTCTGTGCAGATTTCTATTCCGTCAATGTAGTCGATGTACCTCAACAAAGCAATAAAGCCCCGTCAGCGCTGGTTTTCACCTGTTCCCGTCGATCCACTTCGACATCAGGCCCTTGTCTCGGAAACACTCGTCCGGAACAGCGCGGCGCTTGATCCGGGCAAGGCGCTCGGCAAAGGCGACCTGCTTAGAGGACGGCAGCTGGTCGAGGGCTGAGACCGGCTTCAGCCTGGCCTGCGCATCGATCCAGGAACTCAAGGCCCGCCGATCCTGCTGTACCTCCCAAGGCAGCAGCGTCTGGTTCTTGAGCGCCAGCGACCGCGCATAGGCGATCTGCTTGGGCGTGACGGGTACTGCAAAACTGGTGTCTTCCATCGGAGAAACTCCTTTGCTGTTTGGTGTTCATATATAGAACATAACGCGAACAAAATCAACCACCGCTCTGCCAAGGATTGAGATCCGAGAGGCAGAGGCAGGATGGGGCAGGGGGAGCAGGAAGGCTGCGCGAGAGCGCCTTCGGCTCTGCCATTTTCCTTAACCTGAGGTGTTCCGATGACGTTTCAACCGCTGATCCCGACCGTGCTGACGCCGGTCGCTGTTTCTGTTCTGACTGATCCTGCGACCGGGATCCTTGCCGTGGCCGATGCCCTGCAGCCGGATCTGGCGCAGGGTTTTCAGATCGACGCGCTGCGCCTGCGGCTGGAGATGGAGCGTGCCTTTGGCGGCTCCGATGCGATGGGCGCTTGGGATTGGAAACTGGCCTATGAGGCGGGCGAGGTGGCGCTGATCCTCTTCTTGCGGAAATTCGGACGCGGGCTGCTGGCCCGGGTTGGCTCGCCTGTTGGGCTCCTTCCGATCCTCGCCAAGGTGTCGGGCCTCTTGCCCACGCATACCCGACGCTCGGAGGAGATGGAGCGCTTCCAGCAATTCTCGACGCCGCTGCCTATGGGACTCGCGGCGCTCGCCGCCGCACAGATCACGCCCCACGACCTGGTCCTCGAGCCCTCGGCTGGGACCGGCCTTCTGGGGATCCTGGCTGAGATCGCGGGCGGCTGCCTTGCACTGAACGAATTGGCCGACACCCGCGCTGACCTTTTGCGCCTGCTGTTCCCGGGCCGCCCGGTCACCCGCTTTGACGCCGCGCAGATCGACGATCATCTCGACACGGGGCTTCGCCCCAGCGTCATCCTGATGAACCCTCCGTTCTCGGCTGTGGCCAACGTCGATGGTCGGACGACCGAGGCCACGGCCCGGCATCTGCGCTCGGCGCTTGCCCGGCTGGCCCCTGGTGGGCGGCTGGTCGCCATCACGGGTGCGAATTTCGCGCCACATGCCCCGGCCTGGGCCGAGACCTTCGCCCGCCTGACCGAAACCGCACATCTCGTCTTCACCGGCGCAGTGTTGGGGGCGGCTTTCGCCAAGCATGGCACCACTTTCGAGACCCGGATTTCTGTCTTCGACAAATGCCGTGGTGGCGAGATGGGTGGCGTCACCGCTGACCTGCATCAGCCAATGTCTCCGGATGTAGCGCATCTCCTCGCCCGGATCACCGCTGACGTTCCGCCACGCTTTGAGTCGGATCAGACCGCAACGGCTAGTCAGAGCCGTTTTCCCCTCTTCCCGGGAAACTCTGCCCCCTCCACACGCAAGGCCATCGGAATTTCTCGTGCGACTTCTGCGGCCCAACCCGCGCAAGCCATCGCTAAGGTCGAGGCCGAAGACCTCGCCTACACCCTGCGCGAGGGGCGCGAAAACGATGATACCGCGCGCCTGTCGGATGCCATTTATGAGACCTTCCGCCTGCAGGCGATCACCATCCCCGGGGCGGAACCGCATCCGACCAAGCTGGTGCAATCGGCAGCCATGGCCTCGGTCGCGCCCCCGAAACCCAGCTACCGCCCGAAACTGCCCGCTGCCGTCAAGTGCTGTGGCCTGCTCTCCGACGCGCAGCTCGAGACCGTGATCTACGCTGGTGAAGCGCACGGCGCGTATCTCGCGGGATCCTGGACCGTCGATGAGACCGGCGACATGGTTTCGGCCGCGCCGGAAAATGCCGCTAACGCCATCCGCTTCCGCCGCGGATTCTTCCTTGGCGACGGCACCGGCGCGGGCAAGGGCCGCCAGTCGGCTGGCGTGCTGCTCGACAATTGGTGCAAAGGCCGACGCAAGGCCCTTTGGGTGTCAAAAAGCGACAAGCTCTTGGAAGACGCACAGCGCGACTGGTCAGCTCTCGGTCAGGAGCGGCTGCTGGTCACGCCACTGTCGCGTTTCGCGCAAGGCCGCGACATCCCGCTTTCTGAGGGCATCCTCTTCACCACCTACGCCACACTTCGCTCGGAAGAACGCGGGGCCAAGAAATCCCGCGTCGACCAGATCGCGGGCTGGCTCGGGGCCGACTTCGATGGTGTCATCATCTTCGATGAAAGCCACGCGATGGCCAATGCCGCCGGCTCGAAGGGCGAGCGCGGCGATGCCGAGGCCTCGCAGCAGGGCAGGGCAGGCCTGCGCCTGCAGCACAAGCTACCGAATGCGCGCGTGGTCTATGTCTCAGCCACCGGAGCGACCTCGGTTCACAACCTCGCCTATGCACAGCGGCTTGGCCTCTGGGGTGGCGAAGATTTCCCCTTCGCGACGCGGGCGGAGTTCGTCGAAGCCATCGAGGCAGGCGGGGTTGCGGCGATGGAGGTCCTTGCCCGCGACCTGCGGTCCCTCGGCCTCTACACTGCCCGCTCGCTGTCCTATGACGGCGTCGAATACGAGATGCTGGAACATGCGCTGACCCCGGAGCAGCGCGGCATCTACGATGCCTATGCCGGGGCTTTCGCCATCATCCACAACAACCTCACCGCCGCCATGGAGGCCGCCAACATCACAGGAGAGAACGGCACGCTGAACCGGCAAGCCAAATCCGCTGCGCGCTCGGCCTTCGAGAGCGCCAAGCAGCGTTTCTTCGGTCACCTTCTGACGTCGATGAAGACCCCCACGCTGATCGCGTCCATCGAGGCCGATCTGGCGGCCGGATATGCCGCCGTCATCCAGATCGTCTCAACCGGCGAAGCGCTGATGGAGCGCCGCCTGTCGGAGATCCCGACCGACGAATGGAACGACATCCGCGTCGACATCACGCCTCGGGAATACGTCCTCGACTACCTCGCCCATTCCTTCCCGGTGCAACTCTATGAGCCTTGCACCGACAGTGAGGGCAATCTGTCGTCGCGGCCCGTGTTCCGTGACGGCCAACCGGTCGAATGCCGCGAAGCCGCCCGCAGGCGCGACGCGCTAATCGAGAAACTGGCGTCATTGCCGCCAGTGCCGGGGGCGCTCGACCAAATCGTCCAACGCTTCGGCACCGACCTCGTGGCCGAGGTGACGGGCCGGTCGCGCCGCATCGTCAGGAAGGGCGAAGGTCATGCCGCCCGGCTCGTCGTCGAAAGCCGTGCCGGCTCGGCCAACCTGTCCGAGACCGCCGCCTTCATGGACGACCAGAAGCGCATCCTGATCTTCTCTGATGCCGGTGGCACGGGGCGCAGTTATCACGCTGACCTCGGCGCCAAGAACCAGCGCCTGCGCGTCCATTACCTGCTGGAACCCGGCTGGAAGGCCGATGCCGCGATCCAGGGCCTTGGTCGCACCAACCGGACCAATCAGGCGCAACCATCCCTGTTCCGGCCCGTGGCCACGGATGTGAAGGCGGAAAAGCGGTTCCTATCGACCATCGCCCGCCGCCTCGACACGCTCGGGGCGATCACACGCGGCCAGCGCCAGACCGGAGGGCAGGGGCTCTTCCGGCCTGAGGACAACCTCGAAAGCGCTTATGCCCGCGATGCCTTGCGCCAGCTTTACCGCCGCATCTATCGCGGCGATGTGGCGGGCTGCTCGCTCGGCGCATTTGAGGATGCGACGGGCCTCAGTCTGACCGATGACAACGGTCTGAAGGACGATCTGCCCCCGATCACGACTTTCCTCAATCGCCTACTGGCGCTGACGATTGCGATGCAGGGCATCCTGTTTACAGCCTTCGAAGAGCTCTTGGCGCAGCGGATCGAAGGGGCTATCGCCGCCGGGGTTTACGACCTCGGGCTGGAGACGCTGCGCGCCGAGAGCTTCCGCGTCACGGATGCGCGGGTGATCTACGCCCATCCCGGCTCCGGCGCCGAAACCCAGCTTCTGACCATCGCAGAAAAGCGCCGCAACACGCCGACCGCGCTCGCGGATGCGCTGGACTGGCTTGATGACCCGAAGGCGCGGCTCCTGGTCAACAGCCGCTCGGGCCGCGCCGCGGTGCAGGTGGCCGCCACCAGCCTGATGCTGGACGACGGCACCATCGAACCCCGCCTGCGTCTGATCCGCCCCACCGAGGCCAGCACAGTCCCGGCCAAGATGATGGAGGACACAAACTGGCTCGAGGCCGACCGCGCGGCCTTCGCCGCCGCCTGGACCGATGAACTGGCTGAGATGCCGGAGTTCTCGGAAACTACGCTGCACATCGTGGCTGGCCTTCTACTGCCGATCTGGAAACAACTGCCCCAGGACGAAACCCGTGTCTACCGGCTGCAAACCGATGACGGCCAACGCATCATCGGCCGCCGTGTCTCGCCCGCCTGGGTTGCGACCACGCTGGCAGATGACGCGCCGAAGCTCAGTGCAGCGCAGGTCCATGCCCTCGTTCTTGAGGGCAAGACCGTGGTGCGGCTGGCGGAAGGAATGGAGTTGCACCGTTCCCGCGTCATGGGGGTCAACCGGATCGAGCTCTCCGGGTTCACGGAAGCGCAAAAAGACCGCCTCAAAGCCGATGGCTTCTTCTCGGAAATCATCGCCTGGAAGCTGCGCCTCTTCTGTCCGACGGAT
>NZ_WCHR01000007.1 GCF_008973825.1 Gemmobacter serpentinus
GAGGCTGAGAGGCTGAGAGGCTGAGAGGCTGAGAGGCTGAGAGGCTGAGAGGCTGAGAGGCTGAGAGGCTGAGAGGCTGAGAGGCTGAGAGGCTGATCCCGCAGCTTGCCCCGAAATCCAATGAAAAAGGGTGCCCGGAGGCACCCTTTTCTTGTCAGCTTTTCATGCCATCCCAGAAACTCTTTACCTTCTTGAAGAAGCTGGAACCTTCCGGGTTGTTTTCTTCCGACAGTTTCTCGAACTCGCGCAGCAATTCCTTCTGCCGCGCGGTCAGGTTCACCGGGGTTTCCACCACCAGTTCGATCAGCAGATCGCCGATGCCACCACCGCGCAAGGCGGGCATCCCCTTGCTGCGCAGCCGCATCTGCTTGCCGGTCTGGCTGCCAGCAGGCACCTTCACGCGCGAACGTCCGCCATCGATGGTCGGCACCTCGACCTCGCCGCCCATGGCGGCCGTGGTCATCGGCACCGGCACGCGGAAGAACAGATGCGCGCCATCGCGTTGGAAGATCGGATGCTCGCGCACCTCGATGAAGATATAGAGATCTCCCGTCGGACCACCGCGCAGCCCCGCCTCGCCCTCACCCGCCAGACGGATGCGGGTTCCGGTCTCCACCCCGGCCGGGATATTGACCGACAGCGCGCGCTCTTTCTCGATGCGCCCTGCGCCCCCGCAGACCTTGCAGGGGTTCTTCACCATCTGCCCCATGCCGTTGCAGGTGGGACAGGTGCGTTCGACCGTGAAAAAGCCCTGCTGCGCCCGCACCTTGCCCATGCCCGAACAGGTCGGGCAGGTCACAGGCTCGGCCCCGCCTTCGGCACCCGTGCCGTGGCAGCTGTCACAGCTGACAGAAGCCGGAACATTGATGGTCTTCTGAACGCCCTTATAGGCCTCTTCCAGCGTCACCCGCAGATTGTAGCGCAGATCCGAACCGCGTTGCGCGCGCGACCGGGGGCCACCGCCACCACCGCCGCGACCGCCCATGAAATCGCCGAACAGATCCTCGAACACATCCGAGAAGGCGCTGGCGAAATCGCCATTGCCCCCGCCATGGAAGCCGCCGCGCTGACCGCCACCGCCCATGCCGCCGTCAAAGGCCGCATGACCAAAGCGGTCATAGGCGGCCTTCTTGTCGGCATCCTTCAGCACGTCATAAGCCTCGTTCACTTCCTTGAACTGAGACTCCGCCTCCGGGTTGTCGGCATTGCGGTCGGGATGCAGCTCTTTGGCCTTCTGGCGATAGGCCTTTTTCAGCTCTTCTGCGGAAGCCCCGCGCGAGACGCCCAGCACCTCGTAATAGTCACGTTTCGCCATGGATCATCCCTTTCAGGAACCGGAGAAGGGCGGCCCGTCACCGGACCGCCCCCTTGCCGTTTCCAGCGGTCTTACTTCCGCTTGCCTTCGCCGAGATCTTCGAAATCGGCATCGACGATGTCATCATCCGCTGCGCGCGGCCCGTCTTCCTCGGCACCGTCGGCCTCAGCCGCCTGCGCCTTGTAGATCGCCTCGCCCAGCTTCATGGCGGCTTCGGTCAGGTTCTGGATGCCACCCTTGATCTTGCCGGCATCCTCGGTCTTCAGCGTGTCTTCCAGCGCGCTCATCGCCAGTTCGATCACCTCGACGGTCGACGGATCGACCTTGTCGCTATGTTCGGACAGCGATTTCTTGGTCGAGTGCAGCAGGCTTTCGCCCTGGTTCTTGGCCTCGACCAGCTCCTTGCGGGCCTTGTCGGCTTCGGCATTGGCCTCAGCGTCACGCACCATCTTGTCGATCTCGTCATCGGACAGACCGCCCGAAGCCTGGATCGTGATGTTCTGCGACTTGCCGGTGCCCTTGTCCTTGGCCGAGACGCTGACGATGCCGTTGGCGTCGATGTCGAAGGTGACCTCGATCTGCGGCAGGCCGCGCGGGGCGGGCGGGATGTCTTCCAGATTGAACTGGCCCAGCAGCTTGTTGTCGGCCGCCATTTCACGCTCGCCCTGGAACACGCGGATGGTCACCGCGTTCTGATTGTCCTCGGCGGTCGAGAAGACCTGGCTCTTCTTGGTCGGGATCGTGGTGTTGCGGTCGATCAGACGGGTGAACACACCGCCCAGCGTCTCGATACCCAGCGAAAGCGGGGTCACGTCGAGCAGAACCACGTCCTTCACGTCGCCCTGCAGAACGCCTGCCTGGATCGCCGCGCCAAGCGCCACGACCTCGTCCGGGTTCACGCCCTTATGCGGCTCCTTACCGAAGAACTTGGTGACTTCTTCGATCACGCGCGGCATCCGGGTCATCCCGCCGACCAGCACGACTTCGTCGATGTCACTGATCGACAGGCCTGCATCCTTCAGCGCGGCCTGGCACGGTTTCATCGAACGCTTGACCAGATCATCGACCAGGCTTTCCAGCTTGGCGCGGGTCAGCTTCATCACCATGTGCAGCGGCGTGCCCGAGTTGCGGTCCATCGAGATGAACGGCTGGTTGATCTCGGTCTGGCTCGACGAGGACAGCTCGATCTTCGCCTTTTCAGCGGCTTCCTTCAGGCGCTGCAACGCCATCTTGTCCTGGCTCAGATCGACGCCATGCTCTTTCTTGAACTCATCGGCCAGATACTGGACGATGCGCATGTCGAAATCTTCGCCACCCAGGAAGGTGTCGCCATTGGTCGATTTCACCTCGAACAGACCGTCATCGATCTCCAGAATGGTGATATCAAAAGTGCCGCCGCCAAGGTCATAGACGGCGATGGTCTTGGTGTCTTTCTTGTCGAGCCCATAGGCAAGTGCTGCGGCGGTCGGTTCGTTGATGATGCGCAGCACTTCCAGGCCCGCGATCTTGCCCGCGTCCTTGGTGGCCTGACGTTGCGCATCATTGAAATAGGCGGGAACCGTAATCACGGCCTGGGTGACGGTTTCACCCAGATAGGATTCGGCGGTTTCCTTCATCTTTTGCAGGATCATGGCCGAAACCTGCGCGGGCGAATATTTGTCGCCGCGCACTTCGACCCAGGCGTCACCATTGCCGCCGTTCACGATGGAATAGGGGACCAGCTTCTTGTCCTTTTCCACCTCGGCATCCGTCACGCGGCGCCCGATCAGGCGTTTCACGGCAAAGACGGTATTAGCGGGGTTGGTCACGGCCTGACGCTTGGCGGCCTGGCCGACCAGACGTTCCGTTTCGGTAAAGCCCACGATGGAGGGGGTGGTGCGTGCCCCTTCGGAGTTCTCGATGACGCGCGGCTGCGACCCATCCATGATGGCAACGCAGGAGTTCGTGGTCCCGAGGTCGATCCCGATGACTTTGGCCATATTGCTACCTCTTCTTTCGGCGATGTTATGGGGGCAGAGCCTGACAAGGCCTCCGTCCCCGATCCCAGTTGAGCGGCGGGGCGGCCTGCCCCAACCGGCTTCGTGGCGTATATAGGCAGGCCCCGCAGGCCCTGCAAGCATGACAAAGGCGTGAAAGCCCGTCGAATGAGGGGAAATTTGCTCAGGGCTCGACGGAACAGCAACCGCTGAGCGAAGCCTCGCCTGCGGTGCCAGCAAGCCCCGGGCGCAGATGTCCCGCAACACGGATGCCGTAGCTGCGATCGCTCATCCCGTCAGAGCAGCTGCCCGCCTCCAGCCTCAGATCGCCGCCCTGCGCGGCATCACCAAAGCTGGCATATGCCTGCCCATCGGCCCCCGAGACCGCCCCGAGGGCAAGGGTCTGTGCCGGCAGACCCGGCTCTTCGCGGCGCGCATCCCCCTGACGCGGGCGCAGGGTCAGCGACCAGAACGGCTCGGTGCCAAAACAGTGCAACGCGTCCTGGATCTGCCACCAGTCTTCGCCCGTTCTGCGGGCCATATATTTCATATAGACCCAACCCGCGCCATCGCCCTTGTTGACCTGGCCCCAATTGCCCTGCTGGCGCACAACCTCCACCGCGCGGGCATCAGGGGCAAGTTGCGCCACCACCGCCGCCCGAGACGAAGGCTCCGCCCGCACATTCAGCACGTCCCAGTCTGCCACACCCTGCACATCATAAAGCGCAGGAAGACCATCCGCCGCGGCGGGGCCCGCCAGCATCAGACAAAGCGCAAGCGCACGCATCATCGTTTGGCACCCCAACTGGCCGAAATATGCTGCCGGGTGAAATACTCCGCCATCAGCCCGATCATGATACAGGCGATCGTCACCTTGATCGGATAGCTGATGGAGCTGTAATGCGGGTGGTAGTTCAGGAAGATATGCCCGCGCCCCTGGTCGATGGTATGGAACAGCGGATTCCAGTCAAACCACTGTCTGCGGTTGGCGGGCAGCGTGTTCGCGGCAAACATCTTGCCGGAAAAGATCATGTTCGCCCGCATATAGACCTGGCTGACCAGTTGGAACACATCGGGGGCCCAGGGCTTGACCGCCAGAAAGATCATGCCGATCCCCACGCCCGAGGCCCAGGACAGCACAAGCATCCCCACGGTCTTGATCGGCTCATGGATCGAGATCGGCGTGAAGGCCGCGTGATAGACATAAAGCACGCAGGCCGCCGACAGGACCTGTAGATAAAGCGCACTGAGCGCGGCAGATCCGATGGAGACGATGGTATTCATCGGCCGGTGCAGCATCATCGGCGAGGTCGGTCCCTCAGACCCGGCCACGGCCCCAAGCGCCTTGGTATGGGTCATGAACATGAAGACCCCAGACATCACATAAAGCACGAAATTGCCACGGATCGCCGACCGGCCGCCCAGAAGGTTCATCATCGTGTAAAAGACAACGATCAGCAGCACGGTCTGGAAGATGTTCAGCAGCAGCCCGATGATCGCATTGCCATGGCTTTTGCGCACATGCCGGACGGCGGCATGGAAGATGAGTTCCAGCGTGGCAATGCCAGAGCCAAGAAAGGATCGCGGTCTGTCCGCCTCGAACATGCTGCCTGACCTCACGGGTTTTGCGCATTCTGTGCGGGAAATCTTGCCGTTCCCTTAGCAAGCCATGATAAGGAGCAACGGATTTTTTCGCAACCGCGCGTGTGTCACGCTGCGGAGACCGCCCTACGGAGCTGCCTGATGGATTTCGACCGCCTTGTCCCCACCCTGCGTCGCCTTGCCCTTGAAGCCGGTGACCGGATCATGGAGGTCTATAATTCCCCTGAATTCGAGGTAAAATCCAAGGGCGATGCCTCGCCAGTGACCGAGGCTGACGAGGCCGCCGATGCGATCATCTCGGCAGGTCTTCAGGCCGAATTTCCCGACATCGCGTTGATCACCGAGGAACAGGCCAACAGCCACGCCCTGCGCGCCGAGACTTTCCTGATCGTCGATCCGCTGGATGGCACCAAGGAATTCATCCAGCGTCGCGGCGATTTCACCGTGAACATCGCCTATGTCGAGAACGGCGTGCCGCTGCGTGGCGTGGTCTATGCCCCGGCGCAGGGACGGCTGTTCTACACCCAGGCCGACGGATCGGCGGTGGAGGAGACCGGCACGCTCGACAAGCAATATCCCGGCACGCTGCGCCGGATCGGCGTGTCGATCCCCGACAATGATGCGCTGCTGGTGGTGGCGTCGAAATCGCATCGCGATGCGGCAACAGATGAATACATCCACAAATACCGCGTGAAGGACATGCGCTCGGCCGGGTCTTCGCTGAAATTCTGTCTGGTGGCGACGGGCGAGGCCGACCTTTACCCCCGCCTTGGCCGCACGATGGAATGGGATACGGCAGCGGGCGATGCGGTGCTGCGCGGCGCGGGCGGCCAGGTGGTGCGCTTTGATGACCACACACCGCTGGCCTATGGCAAGGCAGGCTGGGACAACCCGTTCTTCATCGCCTATGCGCCCGGCGTTGCATTGAAAGCCGGTATTGAGGCTGAAAAATGAGCGTCCTGATCGCCATTCCCGCTCGCTATGCCTCCACCCGCTATCCCGGCAAGCCGCTGGTGGTGCTGAATGGCCCGGACGGGGCCAAGACCCTGATCCAGCGCAGCTGGGAGGCCGCGAAAGCCGTGCAGGGCGCCGACCGTGTCGTGGTTGCGACCGATGATGACCGCATCAAGGCCCATGCCGAAGGCTTTGGCGCCGAGGTGGTGATGACCTCCAGCGCCTGCCAGAACGGCACCGAACGCTGTGCTGAAGTGGCCGCCAAGCTGCCGGGTTTCGAGATGGTGGTGAACCTGCAGGGCGACGCGCCGCTGACGCCGGCCTGGTTCGTCGAAGACCTGATCGCCGGTCTGCGTGCCGATACGCAAGCCGATATCGCAACGCCGGTGCTGCGCTGTGACGGGCGCGCGGTCAGCGGCTTTCTGGCCGATCGACGGGCGGGGCGCGTTGGCGGCACCACGGCGGTGTTCGGCACCGGCGGGCGGGCACTCTACTTCTCCAAAGAGGTGATCCCCTATACCGGCAAGACCTATGCCGATGACGATCCGACCCCGGTCTTTCACCATGTCGGCGTCTATGCCTATCGCCCGCGTGCGCTGCGCGCCTATCCAAGCTGGCCCATCGGCCCGCTGGAGGTTCTGGAAGGGCTGGAGCAGCTGCGCTTTCTGGAACAGGGCCGCAATGTGCTTTGCGTCGAGGTCGAGGCCAAAGGTCGCCAGTTCTGGGAGTTGAACAACCCCGAAGACGTGCCCCGGATCGAGGCCATGATGGCCGAGATGGCAGCACAGTGACAGCGCGGCCCACGGTCTCGGCACCTCTCACGGTTTCGGTGATCGTGGTTAGCTGGCAGCGGCCGCAAGACCTGCGCCGCTGCCTTACCGCCCTGTCGCAACAGGATCACCCTGCGCTGGAGCTGATCGTTGTGGCCGACCCTGCGGCCTGCGCACAGACGCAGGCCAAGATGCAGGCGGCGGGTTGGGCCGGGCATATCCTTGAAAATCCGGGTGGCAACATATCGCTGGCCCGCAATCTGGGGCTGGCGCGGGCCGCCGGACAGGTCGTGGCCTTCATCGATGATGATGCGGCCGCCGAGCCGACATGGGCCAGCCGTCTGATCGCCCCCTTTGCCGAGGCAAGCGTGGTGGCCGCCACCGGATTTGTGCGTGGGCGGAACGGCTTTTCCTTTCAATGGCGGGCGTCAGAGCTCGATCATCTGGGGCAGGATCATCCGCTTGAAGTCACCGCGCCGGCCTTGCTGGCGGCCCGGACCGATCGCGCCATCAAGACACAGGGCACCAATTGCGCCTTTCGGGCCGAGACCTTGCGGGCCATCGGCGGCTTTGACCCCGCCTATCGCTTTTATCTGGATGAAGCAGATGTGAATATGCGGCTGGTCGGGCGCGGCCTTACGGCGGTGATCCCCGATGCGCAGGTGCATCACGGCTTTGCGGCCAGCGACCGCCGCCGCGCCGACAGGGTGCCGCTGTCGCTGCATGAAATCGGTGCCTCCAGCATGGTCTTCCTGCGCCGCCACGCACCAGAGCGGCTTTGGGCGCAAGGGACGGAACTGCTCCGCGCCGATCAGCGCCGCCGCGCCCTGCGCCTGATGGTTGAAGGGCGGATCGAGCCACGCGCGGTGGAACAGCTTTTGCTGACGCTGGAACAGGGTCTGGCCGAAGGCGCGCGCCGGGTGCTGACCGACCTGCCCCCCCTGCCCGCCCCACAGACCGGCTTTCTGCCGCTGCCCGGCACCGGCCCCCGCCCGGGGCGACTGATCGCAGGCCGGATCTGGCAGGCCCGCAAGCTCGAAGCCCAGGCGCGCAGTGCCGTCGCCGAAGGTGCAATTTCGACCCTGATCCGCCTCTCACCGACCAGCCTGCGCCACCACATGCGCTTTCATCCCGACGGATGGTGGCAACAAACCGGCGGGCTGTTCGGCCCCTCGCAGCGCAACCAGCCCGCCTTTCGATGGTGGCGCTTCGCGGAAAGAATCGCCACAGAAGCCGAAAACTGGGCAAATTTCCGCCGAATGAATGATGAACGCCGATCATGACTTGCAGTTTTTTCCAGCCATGACATGAAGGCACAAGATTTCTGCATCGCACCAGCCATGAATGCAGTTTTGCGAATTTCGCTGCAAAATCCCGGTGTTTCCCCTATTATGACACGTGATTACCGTGCAGACGATATATCCAACGAAATCAGTCCCAGAGAATCGAGCTGATCATGAAGTCGAGAAAGGTCACGAAAGCTGTCTTCCCGGTTGCGGGTATGGGCACACGCTTTCTTCCTGCAACCAAGTCGATCCCGAAAGAGATCATGACGCTGGTGGACCGCCCGCTGATCCAATACGCGATCGATGAGGCGCGCGCCGCAGGCATCAAGGAATTCATCTTCGTCACCTCGCGCGGCAAATCCGCGCTGGAGGATTACTTTGACCACGCACCCGAGCTGGAAAACACGCTGAAGCGCGCGGGCAAGACCGAACTGCTGGAAACCCTGAAAAGCACCAATATGGACAGCGGCGCCATCGCCTATGTCCGCCAGAACCGCCCGATGGGTCTGGGCCATGCAGTATGGTGCGCCCGTCGCCTGGTCGGCAACGAGCCCTTCGCGGTTCTGCTGCCCGATGACGTGATCGCCTCTGAAAAGCCCTGCCTGCAGCAGATGGTCGAGGCCTATGAGGAAACCGGCGGCAATATGGTCGCCGCAATGGAAGTGCCCCCGGCCAAAGCCTCCAGCTATGGCGTTCTCGACATTGACGAGGACATGGGTTCGATGGTGCGGGCCAAAGGCATGGTTGAAAAGCCCAAGGCCGAGGAAGCCCCTTCCAATCTCGCGGTGATCGGGCGTTACATCCTGTCGCCAAAGGTCATGAACAATCTGAACAAGATGAAGCAAGGTGCGGGCGGCGAGATCCAGTTGACCGATGCCATTGCCGAGGAAATCGGGTCCGAAGGCACCGGCGTCTATGGCTTCCGCTTCCGGGGGCAGCGCTATGACTGCGGCTCCAAGGCCGGGTTCCTGCAAGCGACCGTGGCCTTCGGCCTGTCGCGCCCCGACCTGAGCGAAGAGTTCGGCCTGTATCTGGATGACGTTGTCGCCCAGCAAAAGGCTGCGCAGTAAGTCGCGATGCGGGCCCGCCTTCTGGACCTTACGCGACTGGTGTCGCGGCTGGGACGGGAGGCCTTGACCGGCGTCGACCGTGTCGAACTGGCTTGGGCCGAAAGACTGCTGGAGGGGGAGGCCCGCGAGGGCATCCCCCTTTTTGCATTGGTGCGCACCGCCTGGGGCTTTTGCCTGCTGGACGGGCGCGGTGCTGCGCGGATCGTTGACATGGCTCATGGCACCCCGCTTGGCCCCGCCGATCTGGCCGGGCGCATCGGGCGGCGACGCGATCCCTTGCGCGCACAGGCCGAAGCCGAGGCACGCCGGGCCGCCATCGCACATTGCCTGATACCAGGACTGAAGCGGATGCTGCGCCGCCATCTGCCCGATGGCTGCGCCTGTTTCAACATGGGCCACGCCAATCTGACTCCGCAGGTCATGGCGGCCCTGCCCGGCCACCTGACCGTGCTGGTCCATGACACGATCCCGCTCGATCACCCGGAGTTCACCCGCCCCGGGATTCCTGAAACCTTCGCCCGCAAGATGGCGGCGGTGTCTGGCCGCGCCGATCTGGTGGTGCATAGCACGCAAGCCGCACGCAGGCTGACCGAGGAGCATTTTGCCCGTATGGGCCGCGTGCCGCCGGGCCTTGTCGCGCCGCTTGGCATCACAAGCGCCCCGCCTGTGCCCGTCGACCCACCCGGACTGGATCGAACACGCCCTTTTTTCGTGATCCTTGGCACGATCGAGCCGCGCAAGAACCACGACCTGCTGCTGGACGTCTGGGACAGGCTGGCCTTGCAGCACCCGCCGGGAACGCTGCCACAACTGTTGATCGCGGGCAGCCGGGGCTGGCGCAATCACACGGTGTTCCAGCGGCTGGACGCCCGCCCTGATGGCATCATCGAGGCATCCGGGTTGTCAGACGGTGCGCTGACCAACTTGATGCAGCGATCAGCGGGCCTGCTGCTGCCCAGCCATGCCGAAGGCTATGGCCTGCCCCCGCTTGAGGCGGCAAGCCTTGGTGTGCCTGTCATCGTCTCCGATCTGCCAGTCTTCCGGGAAACCCTTGGTGACTATGCGGTTTACCTTGACAGAACAGATGTTTATTCTTGGATGGAAACAATCGGGCGACTGGCGGCAAGCCACAAGCCGGAAGAAGAATGTGCGAGTGGGAAAGCTGCGCGGCAAGCGCCGCTTGGGGTGCCGGGGTGGGAGAGCCATTTCAACGCAGTGTTAAACATCATCTGCCAGGTTGGCGGGGGCAACCGGCCGGAGTAAGCAGCGCGTGGGGATTCTGACGACATACCGGCTGCGGCTGGCGCGCAAACGCTGGCGCATCAGGGCCTTCCGCAAGCGGAGGGAACTGACGCCTGTTGTCAGCCGGGTGATGAATATCCGCGCCTCGGACCTGTTGCTGGTCTCCACCATTCGCAATGAGAAGGTGCGCCTGCCCTGGTTCCTGCGCTACTACCGCGATCTCGGTGTCAATCATTTCCTGTTCGTGGACAATGACAGCGATGATGGCTCGCGCGAATATCTGGCTGAACAGGCCGACGTCTCGGTCTGGACCACGAAACACAGCTATAAACGGTCGCGCTTCGGCATCGACTGGGTGAACTGGCTGTTGATGCGCTATGCCCATGGCCATTGGGCGGTGGTCGTCGACCCAGATGAATTTCTGGTCTACCCATTCTGTGACACAAGGCCCCTCAGGGCGCTGACCGACTGGCTTGATGCCAGCTCGATCAAGTCGTTCCCGGCGATGATGCTGGACATGTATCCCAAGGGGCCGATCAGCCGCAGCCCTTATCAAGAAGGGCAGGATCCACTCGACATTGCCCACTGGTTCGACAGCGGCAATTACACGATGACCAAGAACCCGTCTTATGGAAACCTATGGATCCAGGGCGGGCCACGGGCGCGGATGTTCTTTGGCGACACGCCCGAACGGGCCCCGGCGCTGAACAAGATCCCGCTGGTGAAATGGCATCGCAGCTATGCCTATGTCAGTTCCACCCATATGCTGCTGCCGCGCGGGCTGAATTTTGTCTATGATGAATGGGGCGGCGAAAAGGCCTCGGGCTGTCTGCTCCACGCCAAGTTCATCGACACTTTCGCCGCCAAGGCGCAAGAGGAGATGGACCGCAAGCAGCATTACGCCAACAGCCACGAGTATCGCGCCTATCAGGAAGGCATGGCCGCAAGCCCGGACTTCTGGTGCAAGTGGAGCGAGAAATACATCAACTGGCGCCAGCTGGAGATTCTGGGCCTCATGTCCAAGGGCAACTGGGCATGAGCGTGGGCTTTGTCATGCTCTGCCATACCGCGCTGGACCGGGCCGCTCAGGTGGCCCGGCATTGGGCGGCGCATGGCTGTCCGGTGGTGATCCATGTCGACAAACGGGTGCGCCGTCGCCCGTTTGAACGGATGCGGCGGGATCTGGAAGGCGTGGCCGATATCCGCTTCAGCGAACGGTTTTCCTGCGAATGGGGCACATGGGGGCTGGTCGCGGCAACTCAGGCCGCCTCCAGCCTAATGCTGCACGAATTTCCCGGCGTGCGTCACGTCTACCTCGCCTCCGGCTCGTGCCTGCCATTGCGCCCGGTGACCGAACTGGTGGCCTATCTGGATGGCCGCCCGCGCACCGATTTCATCGAAAGCGTCACGACCGAGGATGTCGGCTGGACGGTCGGTGGGCTGAATATCGAACGTTTCACCCTGCGCTTCCCGTTTTCATGGCGCAAGCAGCGGCGGCTGTTTGACGGCTATGTCCGGCTGCAACGCAACCTGCGCTTTCGCCGCCGCATCCCCAAGGGGCTGGTGCCGCACTTGGGCAGCCAGTGGTGGTGCCTGACCCGCCAGACGCTAAGCGCGATTCTGGAAAGCCCGGACCGGGCGGAGCACGACCGCTATTTCCAGCGCGTCTGGATCCCGGATGAAAGCTATTTCCAGACACTGGTGCGGCAGGTCTCGGCCAATGTCGAAAGCCGCTCGCTGACGCTGTCGAAATTCGATTTTCAGGGCAAGCCGCATATCTTCTACGACGATCACCTGCAGCTTCTGCGCAAATCCGACTGCTTTGTCGCGCGCAAGATCTGGCCGCAGGCCGACAAGCTCTATCGCACCTTCCTGTCTGCCGATCTGGGGAAACAGGCGGCGGCCGAGCCCAATCCCGGCAAGATCGACCGGCTGTTCGCCAAGGCAGTGGAGCGGCGGACCAAGGGCCGGGCCGGGCTTTACATGCAGAGCCGCTTCCCCAAGTCGAACTGGGAAAACGGCATGACGGCCGCCCCCTATTCGGTGTTTCAGGGCTTTGCCGATCTGTTCGAAAATTTCGATATCTGGTTGGGCAAGGTCGCGGGCACGCGGGTGCATGGCCATCTGTTTGCGCCCGACCGGGTGCAATATGCAGGCGGCGAGACGGTCTATAACGGTGCGCTGTCCGACAGTGCGGGCCTGCGCGACTACAACCCGCGCAGCTTTCTGGTCAGCCTGATCTGGAACACGCGGGGCGAGCGGCAGTGTTTTCAGTTCGGCCCCGATGATGTGCAGGATATCGCGCCCTTCCTCGCGCGCGATCCCAATGCCCAGATCTCGGTGATCTCCGGGGCCTGGGCGGTGCCGTTGTTCCACGCCAATGCCAATTTCGGCGAAATCCGTAAGGAAGCCGCGCGGATGCAGAAGATCGAGGCCGAGTATCTGGATATCCTGCGCGGGGCCAATGTGAAGGCCAAGGTGCGGATCTGGACGCTGGCCGAATTTGTCGAAAACCCGATGGAACCCTTGCAGACCATCATCGACGAAATCAGCCCGCGCAGCCTGCGCCGGGTGACCGAGGCACCGCGCATGGCCGATCTGGCCGGATTTGGCCAATTCCTGCAGAACCTGCGCAATCAGGGAATGCAGCCGGTGTTGATGGGCGATTTTCCGGCAGGCGACGACCCGCGCCCGCAGCCTTCGCGGCGTGGCCGCCCCTATCTGGTGAAATGACGTGGTGAAATTCACCTCTTTCGTGATGTTCGCGGAAATGCGCACCGGCTCCAATTTTCTGGAAGCCAATCTGAATGCCCTGCCCGGCGTGACCTGCCATGGCGAGTTGTTCAACCCGCATTTCATGGGCAAGCGCGACAATCCCGAAATGTTCGGTTTTGATCTGGCCGCGCGTGAGGCCGATCCGATGGCGGTGCTGGCTGCGATGCGCGACCAGACCGAGGGGCTGGCGGGGTTCCGCATCTTCCACGATCACGATGCGCGGGTGATTGCGCAGACGCTTGCAGACCCGGCCTGCGCCAAGATCGTCCTGACCCGCAACCCGATGGAAAGCTATGTCAGCCTGAAGATCGCGCAGGCCACCGATCAATGGCGCCTGACCAATGCGAAGAACCTGAAAACCGCCCGCGTCAGTTTCAACGCGGCAGAGTTCGAGGGGCATCTGCAAGCGGTGCAGGATTTCCAGATCGATCTGATGCGCGGCTTGCAGATCTCGGGCCAGACCGCGTTCTATATCGATTACGAAGACCTCAATGATCTTGAGGTGCTGAACGGCCTCGCGGCGTTTCTGGGGCTTGAGGCACGGCTGGAGGCGCTGGACCCCAAGCTGAAAAAGCAGAACCCCGATGCCGCGATCGACAAGGTGCTGAACCCCGCCGAAATGGAGACGTCGCTGTCGCGCCTCGATCGCTTCAACCTGGCCCGCACCCCGAATTTCGAGCCGCGCCGGGCACCGGCGATCCCGGGCTTCATTGCCGCCGCTGATGCACCCTTGCTGTTCATGCCGATGCGTGGCGCGCCGGAGGCGCAGGTGACCGAATGGCTGGGCCAGTTGGGGCGCGGCGGGCTGATCACCGATTTCGTGCAAAAGACCCTGCGGCAATGGAAGCGGCAAAGCGGCGCGCACCGCGCCTTCACCGTGCTGCGCCACCCGCTGGCCCGTGCCCATGACGGCTATTGCCGCGCGGTGCTGTCGGGCGAGACCGATCTCTATCGGCTGATGACCAAGGCCTATGGGCTGGACTTGCCGCGTGGCGAGGGCATCGCCGCTGATGCGCATCATGCGGGGTTTCTGACCTTCCTGCGCTGGTTGAAGATCTATCTGGGCGGCCAGACCGGCCAGAAGATCGACCCACGCCTGGCCAGCCAATCGGCGGTGCTGCAAGGCTTTGCGCAATTCCAGACACCTGACATGGTGCTGCGTGAAGAACGGCTGGCCGAGGGGCTGGAATATCTGGCAAGCGATCTGGGCATCACCGCCCCCGATCTGCCCCCCGATGCCTCGGGCCCCCTGCCCTTCGCGCTGCGCGAGATCTGGGACAAGGATCTGGAAGAGGCCGCGCGCGATGCTTACCCGCGCGATTATCTTGGCTTCGGCTTCGGCCGCTGGCGCGGCTGATCGCCAGCCTTTGCATGGATGCGTCAGTGCCTGCCTGATTTGTGAGGATCGCGCGTGACAAAGCCCCGCGCGGCCTGCGCCGCAGCGGGTTCATATGCCCTTTGTTGCCTCAGGCCGCGGCGGTGGCGCGGCTTTCGGTCAGGATGGCGTAAAGTTTTGCCGGGTCGGTATTGGCCCGCAGCTTGGTGCAGATCCCGGCGTCGCGCATCGTGCGGCTGACCAGCGCCAGCGCCTTCAGATGCTCCACCCCCGATTCCTTTGGGGCGAACAGGCCAAAGACCAGATCAACCGGCTGGCGATCAACGCTGTCATAATCCAGCGGCTTTTCCAGACGCAGGAAGATGCCGATGATTCCCGGAACCTCTTCCAGCCGCGCATGGGGCAGCGCGATGCCATGGCCCACGCCGGTGGGGCCAAGGCTTTCGCGTTCTTGCAGACCATCAATGGCGACCGCTGCGTTCAGACCATAGGTCTGTGCCGCGATCTCTCCCAACTCCTGGAAGAGACGCTTCTTGCTGGTCATTTGACTGACGACCCGAACGGCTTGCGGATTGAGAATCTTCGTAAGTTCCATCAGGTCGTCCACCAGGCACCGGAACGGTGCTTCACTTGCTGTTGCGAGGGTCGATCCAGCCGATATTGCCGTCATCACGACGGTATACGACATTCACGCCCCCATGCCCTTCATTCCGGAAGACAAGCATCTTCTGCCCTGCCAGTTCCATCTGCATCACCGCTTCGCCGACGGTAATCGAAGCAATCTTCGTTTCCATCTCGGCGATCACGATGGGTTGCAGCTCTCCGGCATCGGAGTCGTCACCCTCTTCGGTCGGGGCGAGGATATAGGCGGAACCTCCGTCGAATTCAACAGGTGCCGTGCGGCGGCTGTGATGGTCGCGCAAACGGCGCTTGTGGCGGCGCAATTGCTTGTCCAGACGCTCGCGGCAGGCCTCGAAAGCCGCGTAGATCTCGGATGCGCTGCCTTTCGCCGCGGCATTCAGGCCGGTCGACAGGTGGATCGTGGCCTCGCAGACATACTCATGCGCGCTCTTGGAGAACACGATCACTGCATCGGTCGGACGTTGGGCATATTTTTCAATGACCTCGCCCAGTTCGGCCTTCACATGGGTCTGAAGCGCCTCACCGATGTCGATCTGTTTTCCGCTGATCTGGTAACGCATGGCTCCTCCTTCGCGATAACAGCCAGAAAACCCTGCATCATGCCGGGTCCCCCGCTGATGGTCTTCACATGGGTCCGCGCCCCCGGCACTGGCGCACCCGCATCGGGCAGGCAAGGGCTGCCGGGATGGGGTGGAAGCTGGAGGCGGGTATCACATGCATTAGGGGTATTTGGTGGCAGGTCGGGCCATGTTGTCAACTGCCCATAGCGCCGATCCGCCGATCCCCATCGTCGCAGGGCCCGCGCTTGACCAAAACGTCAAACCATGGTTCCATAAGGAATATTTCCGGGTGCAAACAATGGCTTCCGGGCGGCTTTGCGACCCGCGTGCGGGGCTGTCGCTGTCTGGCCGCGTGGCATGGGGCCGCGATCAGATCGGGTTTGCCGCCTTTGATCCGATGGCGGAACGGGGTGGCCAGAAATGACCGGAACCTGCCATCAGCGGGCGGTCAGGCCATGCGGAAATTCGGCCCCAGATAGACCCGGCGCACGGTTTCATCCTGCACGATCTCTTCGGTCGTGCCGCTCATCAGGACGTGACCGTCATGCAAGATATAGGCACGGTCCACGATCTCCAGCGTTTCGCGAACATTGTGGTCTGTGATCAGCACGCCAAGGCCACGGCTTTTCAGATCCTGCACCAGATGGCGAATCTCTCCCACCGCGATCGGGTCGACCCCGGCAAAGGGTTCGTCCAGCAGCAGATAGCGCGGCTCGGCCGCCAGACAACGGGCGATCTCGGCGCGCCGCCGCTCCCCGCCCGAAAGGGCCAGCGCAGGCGCGCGCCGCAAATGGGTGATGGAAAACTCCGACAGCAGCTCTTCCAACCGCTCCCGGCGCCTGTGCTTGTCGCGTTCGCGAATTTCCAGCACGGCGAGGATGTTGTCCTCGACCGAAAGCCCGCGAAAGATCGACATTTCCTGCGGCAGATAGCCCACGCCAAGACGGGCGCGGCGATACATCGGCAGCGCCGTCACATCCTTGCCGTCAATCACCACCTCGCCGCCCTCGGGCGTCACCAGGCCTGCGATAGAATAGAAACAGGTGGTCTTGCCCGATCCGTTCGGCCCCAGCAGCGCAACCACCTCGCCCCGCGCAAGATTGAGCGAGACATCGCGGATCACGAGGCGTTTCTTGTAGCTTTTCCGCAGGTTGCGGACGGTCAGGCCCTCAGGCAGCGCATCGGACATCAATTGCCACCCGGCACAAAGACGGTGGAAACCCCGCCTTCCATCCGGCCAGTCCCGGCCTTCAGGTCAATGACCAGCTTCTGGCCAGAAATCGCGCTTTGGCCCTGGGTCAGCAGCACATTGCCGGTCATGACCACCGCGCCGGTTGCGATGGTATAGACCGCCTCGCTGGCCTCTGCTGCGTCCGTTTTCGACGCCAGGGTCACGCCGCCCGTGGCATGTAGCTTCTCGATGCTTTTGCCACCCTGTCCATATTCGACCCGGACGCTCTGCGCGGCCAGCCGCATATCGCCCTGCCCCACCAGCACATTGCCGCTGAAGGTCGCCGATCCATCGGCCTGATTGACGGCAAGGCTGTCGGCCTTCACCTCCACCGGCAGGGACGTATCCTGTTTCAACCCGCCGAAATTCACACTGGCCTGCGCCAGCACGGGCAGCGGGGCAAGGGCACAGAACAAGATCATCAGGATCGGGCGGAACATGGAGGGAAGCCTTCAGTCAGCAGCGCCCGCTGGCGCGCCGGGTTGGTATATCAGGCGGACGCCATCGTTGAAAACCAGAAGATGATCAGATTTCGCGGCCTCAGGCCGGGTCAGCACCATATGGCCCGCGCTCAAGGTGCCAAGCGGGCCAAAGCCTTCGACCGCGCCCGCGCTTTCTGCCCCGCCCTGATCCAGCGAAACCGTCATGCTGTCGGTGCGGAATTCATATCCCAGCGAATGGGCCAGCAAGACGCCATGATCGAGCTGCGCGCTTTTGCCATCGGGCGACATCTGCATCGCGCCCGCCGTGATGACGCTGCGCGCACCGTCCGGGGTTTCCATCTGCGCGCGCACGCTTTCGGCCGAGGCCCCGCCACCGCGGCCGTCCGCTGCCCCCGGAATGGCCTGCGCCGCCGTGATCGAGACGGTCGCCCCGTCGCGCGTCACCCCGGCAAAAGCGGGCGACGAAATGCGCGGCTCGCGCAGCCGGTCGGCAAGCTCCGCCTCGCTCATGGTGATCGCGCCTTCGGGGTCGATGGTGCGGGCCACCAGAAACAGGCTCGACAAGATGGCAAGCGCCAGAAGCGGCAGCGCCACTTTCAGCCAGCCCACCAGCCGCGAATGCCCGTCCAGATGATCGCGCGCCATTGCCCCTCCGTCAGACCACGCCCGCCCGCAGGCAGTCATGGATATGGATCAGACCGACAACCTGGGTGGAGCCTTCGGGATCCACCACGAAAAGCGAGGTGATCATCTTTTCCTGCATCAGCGCCACGGCGCGGGTCGCCAGCGCATCGGGGCCGATGGTGCGCGGGTTGTGCGTCATCACCTGCCCCGCGCTCAGCGACAGCAGGCCATTCATATGGCGACGCAGGTCACCATCGGTCACGATGCCCGCCAGATGGCCATTGGCATCGGTGACACCGACCACACCGAACCCCTTTTGGCTCATCGCCAGCAGCGCGTCGCCCATCGGCGTCTCAGTGCCAACCAGCGGCAGATCGCCATGCATCAGATGCCGCACCGTTGCCAGCTTTGCCCCCAGCTTGCCGCCGGGATGGAAGACGCGGAACTGGTCGGGCGTAAACTGGCGATGTTCCATCAGCGCCACCGCCAAAGCATCGCCAAGCGCCAGCGTCATGGTGGTCGACGTGGTCGGCACGATGCCGGTGCCGCAGGCCTCGGGTGCCGGGGGCAGCAGGATCGCCACATCGGATTGCCGCAGCAGGGTGGACCCCTCCCGCGACGCCACACCGATCAGCGGGATATTGAAGCGCCGGGTATGGGCGATGATATCGGCAAGTTCCGGCGTCTCGCCGGAATTGGACAGCACCAGCGCAACATCATGTTCGGTGACCATACCCAGATCGCCATGGCTCGCCTCGCCCGGATGCACGAATTGCGCGGGCGTCCCGGTCGAGGCAAAGGTCGCCGCGATCTTGCGGGCGATATGGCCGGATTTCCCCATGCCGCAGACGATGATCCGGCCGCGCGCGCCCATGATCAGGCGCAGCGCCGCGACGAAGCTGTCGCCAAGATGATCGGCCAGCAGATCCAGCGCCTCGGATTCCTGCCGGATCACCCGGCGGCCGATGGCCAGGAAATCCTTCGCCAGCTCAGTGGTGGAAGATGTCATTCGGCTCATTCCAGCCCATCAGATCCAGCGTGGCCCGCGTCGGCAGAAAATCAAAGCAGCTTTGCGCCAGATCCATCCGCCCCTCGCGGATCAGCCGAACCTCCAGCGCGGTCTTCAATTTGTGCAGATACAGCACGTCCGACGCCGCATATTCCTTCTGCGCCTCGCTCAGCTCTTCCGAACCCCAGTCAGAGGTCTGCTGCTGCTTGGAGACATCCACACCCACCAGCTCGGCCAATAGATATTTCAACCCGTGGCGGTCGGTGAAGGTGCGGATCATCCGCGAGGCGATCTTGGTGCACCAGACCGGCGCGGTGGTAACGCCAAAGGCGCGTTTCAGCGCAGCAATGTCGAAGCGACCGAAATGGAACAGCTTGATCACCGCAGGATCAGTCAGCATCCGTTCCAGATTGGGCGCGCTGGTCTGGCCGCGCGCGATCTGCACCAGATGCGCATCGCCATTGCCCGATGACAGCTGCACCACGCAGAGCCGGTCGCGGCGCGGGTCAAGGCCCATCGTTTCGGTGTCGATGGCCACAACCGGGCCTAGGTCCAGCCCGTCGGGCAGGTCATTCTGATGCAGGTAGATCGTCAAGAAAAAGGGCCTCCGCTGGCAGCGTGCGACCGGGATAGACCCGCACGCGGCGCGGGTCAACGTCAGGACCGGGGGATCGGGGCCAGGACCGGGGCACCGGCGGCGCGAAACCGCCGGTATTTCCGGCAGCGCCGACCTGCAGTTGCAGCCTTGCGAATCGGCTCACCCGGCGCTTGGATGATCCGGTCGGTCGCGAGGGAGGTGCCCCTCCCCCAAGCCCGGACGACAGCCCTGCGCGCGAGGTGCGGATGAGTGCTCCGCTTTTGGCCACCCGTCTGGCCGAACCGATAGCGGCCCTTGCCCGCGACACCCGGCTGCGCGCGCTGCGGTCGCCCTTCGCGCCCGGCCTTGCAATTGCAGCGGCGGATTGGCACGGGGCACGGCCGATCCTGTTTGCGCAGGCCATCGGCACGGGACTTGATTGGCCTGCCGCCCGCGCCCGCGCCCTTGGCGAAATCGCCGAAAACCTTTGTCTGCACCCCGATGCGGGCAGCGGCCCCTGCCCGGTCCTGTCCGGGGGACAGGTCATTTGCACCGACGCCCGCGCCGATCCCGGACTGGGAAGCGAAGGAGTTGCGGTTGGGCCGGATCTGGCGGCCGCGCAACGGGCGGCCCTTTGCGAAAGGGCAGAGCGCGCGGCACTGGCACTGTGGTGGCAGGGGCGTTTGGCGGCGGCGCGTCTGTCGATGCCGCCCGTTCTGTTCCGGCTGCGCATGGGGGCTGCGGCCCCCCGACAAAGCCTGCTGCTCAATCTGCCCTTTATCGGTGCCCTCCATATCCGTCTTGCCATCAGCGATGATGGGCAGGGTGGACAGGCCGCCATGGGCAGCGCGGCGGCGGCTGATCCGGCCGAAGCCGACGAGGCCGCGCTGCGCGAGATGTGCCAGGCAGAACTGGCCTGGCTCCTGCCGCCGGATCATCCAGATTGCGCAGCACGCAACCGGCAGGCCGTGACGCTGGCACGGCGCCTGCCCGCGCTTCTGGCAGCCGCTCCCGCCCCCGCCCCGGCAGGGCGACTGCCATTGCCGGATCTGGACGCGCTTCACGCACGCGGCCTGCGCGTGGGCTATGCCGATCTGACGCATCCACAACTTCAGATTGCAGCAGCCCGCTTTATTTGCCCCGATTGGCCTTCCGCGCGCGACTTTTTGGCATCCTTCTGATATCGCGAGACTTTAAACACAGGCTTCCCTAACGGAAATGACGCGGCACTAACGCGAAACCCGCATTCTCGCTGCCCATCAGCCCCGTCACGGGTTGCCCTATCGCCGCGCCCGCGCCTTCAGTTCTGCCGATCACGCCCAGACCAGTGCTTCCCGCCGGACGTTCCGGCTCGCCTGCCCCGACCACGGGCCGAGACGAGATATGCCATGCCGCTGCACGCTGATCCCCTGTCCAATCCGCCGCGGCCATCCGCGCCTTCGCAACTGGCCCTTGCAGGCGGACCGGCCCTTTCGGCCGCCCAACCTGCCGTCCCCGCCGCAGTTCGGATGCAGGATCGACATGGCGATGATCCACGGCACGCCGCCCACGGGTGCGGGGCAGAGGTTGATATCCTTGCATCTGCTGACCGGCCGGAAACCGCCATGCCCGCGGGCTATACCTATCTCGGTCAATTGCTGGGACATGACCTGAAACCGGCGGTCAGCTTGGCCGATCGTCCGGCCTGCGTGCCCTTGGCGCTGGAAACCCTGCTTGGCCCGCTGGATGCGCCACAGCACGGCCCGATGCTCTGGCAGTTCCCAAACCGACCGGCGACATTTCCCTTCTTCAGCGCGGATCTGCCCCGCCCCTTCTGCATTCCGGGGCTGGGCATTGCCACCATTCCCGATCTGCGCAACGATCTGAGCCCGATGCTGGCACAGCTTTCGGCCTTGTTCATCGCAGCCGCGCAAAGCTGCGAACGGGCCTTGACGCGCAGCCTTGCCGCCCCACAGGCGCGACCCGCGGCCCGGGCTGCCACTGTGCGGATGTGGCATCGGATATTGCGGGCCGACTACCTGCCCCGCCTTTGCCTGCCCCTCCTCTGTCAATCTGACACCTGTCTGCCCGCCGCAGGCCCCTCTGACGTCACCGCAAATCCGTCGGACCGCTTTCCCGCAGGCCTTGGCCTCGATGTCCTGCGCGCAACGCAATGGATGATGCGTGATCAATATCGGCTGGGCGAGGATTGTGAAACCATCGCCGAGTTGCTGCTTGGCGAAACCGATATCGAACGTCGTCGACACGAGGCCGGGCACCGGGATTTCTGGCGAATCGACTGGCGCAACTTCTTCGCTCTGGATCCGGGGCATCCGCCGCAACGCGCGCTGTCCTTGACCGGGGCGATCCCGATGATCCAGCCGCATAATCTGGCCAAAGATGCGGTGCCCATGCGGCCCGAGGGTCTCGACCGGGTCGACCTGACCACCGACGAGGTCAATCAGACCGGGCTGGCGACGCTTGTGCGTCAGCTGGCACCGCAATGGCGGTTGCAGAACCCCGGCTGGACCCTGTGGAGCCTGCGGCGACGGCGCGCCCTGATGCAGCAATTCTGCCTGACGCGCGGCCTTGCGATCCCGCCGCATCTGGCCAATGATCCGCCTCTCTATCTTTTTATCTTGGCAGAGGCAGGCGCGACCTCCGCGTCAGGCACCGCCGATGGACATGGCGACGGGCACCGGCTTGGCGCGCTCGGATCGGTTCTGGTGATGGCTACCGTCCATCAAGCCATCACGACGGCCGAAGCGGCGCTACAGGTCAATGACCCGACACCGCTTGACGCGGTCGACACGCTGCCTGCCCTGATCCGTCACCTGACCCCGCAAGCCTGAGCCCACAAGCCTCAGCCCGAAACCAAGTTCACCTCGCCACCAAAAGAAGGGACGCCGCATGACCACGCCACCTGATGTCAAATACGAGACGCTTTCCTTTACCATCACCGGCGCGTTCATGATCGCGCTGTCGCGCGTGCCCCCGACATCCTATCCGGCAACGGTCGCGGATTTCATGGGGCTCTTGGGGGATTACGCGCGCAGCACCGCCGCAGCGCTGGAAACCGGCGCGGGCCGCCTGATGCGCGCACCCGATCTGCCCCCCGGCCCCGTTTCGGGTATGGCCTTTCCGGTCAGCTTCACCGCCAATCCCGGCGATACCTCCGCTGACCCGCTCGGCACATGGGAGGTTGCGGGCGTGCTGCGGTTGCTGAACCTGCGGCAAGGCGCGGCGATGCAGGTCTTTCACAACACCGCCGATCAGATCTATCTCCGCCTGCCCGAGCCGCAGAATATCGCTGACAAGGAGGATCGCGCGATCCAGCACGATAGTGAGGAAACCCGCTTTGAAAACATGCCCTTCATCGCGCCCTATTTCGAGGGTGATCTGACCTCGATGGAATTTGTCTGGGCCAATGTCGGCGATTACACCACACGTTCCTGCCGCTGAACAGGCGGTTCAGCCGGAAGACCAAGCGCGGCGGGAAACGCCCCGTCGCGCGGGTCGGGTGCGGTCAGGTGGGTCGCGGTCAGATCGGTCAGCGCCGCCGCCACGCGCTCATGTCCATGGCCGCGCCGCATGGATGTGGCGGCCAGAAACCAGGCAAGCGGATCGGGGGAGGTATCGCCCTGCCAGCGCCGCGCCAGATCATCGCAGAACAACTGCCAAAGCCGCAGCCCCCGCACGCGGTCGCCTGCCATCTGGCCGGCCGCTGCCCCATAGGCATAGGTGAAGGGTATCGCCCCCCCGGCGCGTTCCGCCAGGTCCATCGCTTGCAGGTGGTCGCCGCGCAGCAGGGCAATCGGTGCCCGATACCCCATCGAGACCCGGCAGACACCGGCATCCAGCCGGGATGCCGCCTCGGCCAGCCGCACCGCGCGTGGCAGATGCCCGGCAAGCGCCAGCATTTCCGCCGCAGCCGACAGGCGGCGCGGGTTGCTTTGCGACAGATCCGCCACCATGGAGGCCGCCCGCGCCGCCATCTGCACATCATCACACAGGATTGAGCTCCAGCCAAAGGCGAGCCAGGCATCGCCCCGTTCGGGTGCCTCTTCGGTGCAGGCGCGGCCGATTTCCAGCGCCTCGGCCACGCCGGAATGCATCGGGCCAAGGCCGGGAAAGATCAATTCGCGGCTGTTCAGCAATTCCGACAGGCCGACGCGGGCACGAATGCCTAATTCGCCGCCCGACCGCACCGCGCGCAGCATGGCCTCAGCCCGGCGATCTGCCTCGGCAGACCAGTCACGCATCAGCCATCTGGCCCGCATCAGCTTGCGGTAATCGGCAAGCTCGCTGTCCGAGAACCCCTCGATGCGCGAGATGTAATGCGCCTCCAGCTTGCCAGTCAGCCGGATTGCCATGCGCTGCACCGCAAAACCGGAATTGCGCAACCAGTCATCGCGATGCAGATGCAAGGGCCAGGTCCAGATGATGGTGCCGGACCCAAGATCCTTCAGCGACAGGATCAGGCGCATCCCCTCCAGCCCCGGCGAGACGGTGCCGCGCAACTCGTAATGGCCCGCCGCATCGGGCAACGCCATGCCCGGGCTGGTCTCGATGGTCACCCAATCCTCAACCGCGAACAGCGCGGCCGAAAGTTCCGCCTGCACCGATGACACCAGAATCTGTTCGTCATCGGGCAGGGTGGCAAAGGCAAAAGGCTGCAGGAAGATGGTGATGCGCTCGGCCTCCGCGCCCGCCGCAGCGGCCGGGTGGCCGGTCTTCAGCGCCACCGCCAATTCCTGCGTCGCAGGCGAGGGTTCGACATCGAACTCCTCATCCAGCACATCCCAGAGACGCTTGTAATGATCCAGGGCCGCTGCGGTATTTCCCGCCGCCATATCGATGCGCATGAGGGCGCGGGTGGCCTCCTCATCCTGTGGCAGCATCTCACGCAGGCGCTCAGCCAGAACGCGCTGTTCCGCCGAGGGCAGCCCGACCCCCAGCCGATCCCGCACGGCCAGACGATCCCGCAAGGCTTGCGCGCGCTGTGCCAGCCATGTGGCGCGGCGATCGGTCAGGAAAGCATCAAAATGCGGATCAAGCCCCCAAAGATCGGCAGCAAAGCGCATTTCTGCATCTGTCAGGGATCGCGTCGCAAGGGCCGTGGCATCGCCTGCATCCCAGGCAGCAAGATCTCGGGTCAATTCGCAGCCCGCATCGGCAAAGCGGGCGCGCAGATCAAACCGCCCGGCTTCCAGCAGGTCATGGGGGGCCGATTCGCGGGCCAGCACATGCAAGGTGTTGCGCAGCGACCCGCGCGCCTTGTCGATACCGACATGCGACCACAACAGATCGGCCAGCCGGTCCCGCTGGGTGCCGGTTTCACCGGACAGGCAGAACCAAGCCAGAATCGCCTTCTGTTTCTGTCCACGAATCGCGACCTCCTGCCCGTTATGCAACAGGCAGAAACGGTCGAGAACACGGTAGCCGTAACCATTGGCCATGCGATGTCTCTGCCCCCGAGTCAGATGATCGAATGGAATACCCCGAATCCCGGGATAGACCAGCCGAGGGGCTGCGTCTACCTCCGCGCGAGGCGGTGCCACGCTGCGCGCGCGGAGGGCGCATCCAAAGCGTTTAGGGCAAGGGCAAAGCCCCCGGTGCCATCTGGATGGAGGGTTGAACTTCGTTCACGGGCCTATCTGCCCCGCAAGTCGCAGAATCGGCGACAGATCCATCTGCATGGCGTGGCCTTGCCCCATGCTGCGGGGATCCGTGATCGGATGCCCGCCTTGGATGGAGGGCGCCCATCGCACGAGGGGACCCGCGATGGACGCCGACCAGTGGTGCCACCCGCCCGAAAGCGCATGACACCCGGTCAGGAGTGGCTGCGACGCGGGACTGGTGCGTCGCGCCCCTCCTATGAAATGCCTCAGGCCGAGGCGTAGCGATCCAGCCAATGCCGCTCTTCGGCCTCGATCAAGCCAAGACGTGCGGCCCGCAGGGTCTGCAGGAAAGTGTCGATATCCGTGGCTTCGTGATCGGCCATGGGCTTGAGCGGCCAGACTGCGCCCTCAAAGCCCGGGCGCTCGTCCAGATTGACCAGCGCGCCCTGCGCCAGCAGTTCCGCCGTCAGCTGGCGCGCCACATCGACACGCGGCAGGGCCACGGTCACCACCGGGCCGGGCTGGCCAAGCGTGGCAAGGCCCGCAGCCTCCAACCCGTCACGCAGCCGCCGCGCATTTGCGGCAAGGCGGTCGCGCCGCTCTGCCCCTTCATCGCTTGCGATCACATCCAGCGCGGCCAGCGCGGCCGCGGCCTGCAACGGCGACATCGCATTGCTGTCGAACTGGGCCGCGCAATGCAGCCGCAACGCCACCTTCAAGGCGGCATGGCGCGACGCCACAAACCCACCATTGCTGGCGAATGCGCGCGAGAAACTGCCCAGCACGATATCAACCCGACCAATCATGCGCTGCATTTCCAGGACCCCCCGCCCGGTCTCGCCGGTCATCCCCAGATCATGCGAGACATCGACCAGCAGCGTCGCGGCGTAACGGCGGCACAGCCGTTGCAGGCGCGGCAGATCGGGCAAGGACTGTTCGTGAAGCGACAGCGCGGGCACCACCACCAGGATACCGGCATGTGGATCGGTGTCGCGCAACCATTCCAGCCGCTGTTCCAGCCCTTCGGCATCGCCATGATCCAGCATCTGCACCCGCGCCCCCGACGAGGCCGCGCCTTCGCGCAGGCATTCGCGCGGGTGCCCGATCACCAGCGCATGATCGCCCGCGCGCAACAGGGTGCGCAACGTGCCATAACCGGCAGTCCAGCCACAGGGGAAGACGACGGCCTCGTCACAGCCCAGAAACATCGCCAGACGCTCTTCCAGCGTGGTGGTCAGCGTGCTGAGGCCCATTTGCGCGGCCGATCCCGCCGCATGAACGCCAAATCGCCGCCCGGCCGCCGACACCGCCGTCAGAATCGCCGGATGCGAGGCCAGCGACAGCGCGTCCTGCATCGCCAGATTGATACCCGCTATGCCGCGCCCGGCGCGGTCCCGCCCGACCACGCGCGGACCAACGCGGGCGGCGGTGGATTTGCAACTGGCATCAAGGCCCCGGCTCAACCGCGTCTCCATCCAATCGGAAACCGGGCTCCAGCGATCCAGCAGATCGGGATTGCCCGCATCCAGCAGGTCGCCCACGGATTGCGACAGCAGCGTCTCCATGCTGGCAGGTTTGAACATCGCGGATCTCCTGGGGCGGAAAGCGGGGTGGGGAAGGTTGCGGGCGGATTACGGACACAGGATGGTCGAGGACGGCTGGCACGACGCGGCGGGCGACGGAAACAAGGCTTGGCAGCCCTTCCCTAGCTCGTCACGGCTGCGGCGGTGCCAGGGTCCAGACTGCTCTCTTGGCCGACCATGCCCGATCTTGCGTCAGCGCCGCGTCAGCGCGCCAGACGCTGCCCACGCCGCGCCACCCGACACAATCCCGGCCTGCCGGGTGGACGCCGCCCCGATCCGCGCTTAGTTTGGCAAAAGCAGAATCCGGGAAGCCTCATGTCCGAGACCGAAGCGCAGGGCTATCAGGTCCTCGCCCGCAAATACCGCCCCGCCACCTTCGCCGATCTGATCGGCCAGGAGGCCATGGTGCGCACGCTGAAAAACGCCTTCGCGGCGGATCGCATCGCGCACGCTTTCGTCATGACCGGCGTGCGGGGGGTGGGCAAGACCACGACCGCGCGCATCATCGCCAAGGGGCTGAACTGCATCGGGCCGGATGGCAAGGGGGGGCCAACGACCGAACCCTGCCTGGTCTGCGACCAGTGCAAGGCGATTGCTGAGGGCCGCCATGTCGATGTGATGGAAATGGACGCGGCCTCGCGCACCGGGGTCGGTGATATCCGCGAAATCATCGATTCCGTGCATTACCGGGCGGCGTCGGCCCGCTACAAGATCTACATCATCGACGAGGTTCACATGCTGTCGACCAGTGCGTTCAACGCGCTGCTCAAGACGCTGGAAGAGCCGCCCGCCCATGTGAAATTCATCTTCGCCACCACCGAGATCCGCAAGGTGCCGGTGACGGTGCTGTCGCGCTGCCAGCGATTCGACCTGAAGCGGATCGAGCCCGAGGTGATGATGGCGCATCTGGCCAAGGTGGCCGGGCTGGAAGGTGCGACCCTGTCGCAAGACGCGATGGCGCTGATCACCCGCGCCGCAGAAGGTTCGGTCCGCGACGCCATGAGCCTGCTGGATCAGGCGATTGCCCATGGAGCGGGCGAAACCACCGCCGATCAGGTCCGCGCCATGCTGGGTCTGGCCGACCGTGGCCGCACGCTGGATCTGTTCGACATGATCTTGCGTGGCGATGCCCCATCTGCCCTTGCGGAACTGGCGGGCCAATATTCCGATGGCGCCGATCCGATGGCGGTGCTGCGCGATCTGGCCGAGATCACCCATTGGATCAGCGTGATCAAGATCACGCCCGAGGCCGCCGAAGACCCGACCGTGCCCCCCGATGAGCGCGCGCGCGGCCTGGATATGGCCGAACGGCTGCCGATGCGGGTGCTGACCCGGATGTGGCAGATGCTGCTGAAAGCCATCGAAGAGGTGGGGCTGGCCCCCAATGCGATGATGGCCGCCGAAATGGCGGTGATCCGGCTGACCCATGTGGCCGATCTGCCCGACCCCGAGGCGCTGCTGCGCCGGCTGCAATCGGGTGCCCCGCCCGCCCATCCTGGACCCCATCCCGGTAGCGGGGGCGGTGCCCCGGCGGGCGGCGGTGGCGGAGGAGGCATGGTCCATGCGCCCGCCCGGATGATGGCACCCGCCCGCGGCCCGGCGATGGGGCCGACGATGAGCGGTGGCGCGGCGCTTGCCGTGGCCGAGGACCGGCTGAAAATCTATGCGACCTTCGATCATGTGCTGGATCTGATCCGCGAAAAGCGTGACATGACGCTGCTGTTTTCGGTCGAGGCCCATGTGCGGCTGGCGAAATACAGCCCCGGCCGGATCGAGTTCGAGCCCACGCCGGACGCCCCGCGCGATCTGGCCGCCACATTGGCGCAGCGGCTGCAAGGCTGGACCGGACAACGCTGGGGGGTTTCGGTCGTGGCCTCGGGCGGCGCGCCGACCGTGGCCGAGATGCGCGACGCCGACCGGATCGCAGCCGAGGCCGAGGCAATGCAGAACCCGTTGGTGCAGGCCGTGATGGCAGCCTTTCCCGGCACCCGTATCGCCGAGATCCGCACCCTTGAGGCGATGGCGCAAGAAGCCGCCGTGCAGGCATTGCCCGAAGTCGAGGATGAATGGGATCCGTTCGAGGAAGATTGATCGGGGCGGGATCGCCGGGTGGAAGAGCGGCCCACAAATTTTCGACGAAAATTTGTCGCGCATCCCCTGCCCGGGCCCTTGCCTGCGCCTATCTCTGGATCAACGCGACTATCACATCGAATGCGGAAGGGTGACGAATGCTGAAAGGGTTGGGGGGTCTTGGCGATATGGCCAAGATGATGAAGGCCGCGCAGGACTTTCAAGGCAAGATGACCGAGTTGCAGGAGGCTTTGGCCCAGACCATCGTGATCGGCGAGGCCGGGGCTGGTCTGGTCAAGGCGCGCTGCACCGCCAAGGGCGAATTGACGGGCCTAGAGATTGATCCGGCAATCCTTGTGCCCTCTGAGAAGGAAGTGGTCGAGGATCTGATCGTTGCCGCCATCAAGGATGCGCAGGCGCGCGCCGCCATCAAGGGGCAGCAGGAAATGCAGCGCATGACCGAAGGTCTTGGCCTGCCGCCCGACTTCAAGCTGCCGTTCTGAGCATGGCGGCCCCCTCCGATATCGAGGATCTGATCGGGCTGATGGCACGTCTGCCGGGCCTTGGCCCACGCTCGGCCCGGCGCGCGGTCCTGCTGCTGCTGCGCAAGCGCGGGCCGCTGATGGCACCACTGGCGCAAGCGATGGCGCATGTCGCGCTATCGGCGCGCGATTGCGTCACCTGCGGCAATATCGGCACCGAAGAGACCTGCCCGATCTGCGCCGATCCGCGCCGCCAGACCGGAGAGATCTGCGTGGTGGCGGATGTGGCGGATCTCTGGGCAATGGAGCGGACGGGGGTGTTTCGCGGCCGCTATCATGTCTTGGGCGGCACGCTGTCGGCGCTGGACAATATCGGCCCCGATGCGCTGCGTATCCCGCTTCTGGTTCAGCGCGTGCGCGATGAGGCCACGCGGGAGGTGATCCTTGCGCTCAATGCCACGGTCGATGGCCAGACAACCGCGCATTACATCGCCGATGCCCTGACGGGAACCGGGGTGCAGGTGTCGTCATTGGCACAGGGCGTGCCGATCGGGGGCGAGCTGGATTATCTGGACGATGGCACGATCGGGGCGGCGCTGCGCGCAAGGCGCAGGTTCTGAGCGCCCTTCGCAGGCCATCGGGCCATAAAGCGGTGACGCAGGAGGAGTGAGAGGGATGGATATCCAACGCATCGCAGCCAGCCTTGAGGGGCAGGACGATCTTTACGCCGCCCTGCGCCGCGCGGGCACCGGGCTTTCGCCGCGCGCGGCCGAGGATCTGCTGCCCGCGCTTTACGCGGCGCTTGGCGCAGCCCCGGAGGCTGCCCGCCTGGCATCGGTCGATCAGGGTCTTTTGCGCGCGGTGATCCGCGCCGGGGCAGGCCTGCCTGCAGCCCCCGCGCTGGCGGATTTTCTGCGAAAATCCGAGGTCGCGCCGGTGTTTCTGCCGGAGATCGGCGACAGCCTGCATATGCCGCTTTTGTGCGATGTGACGGAAGACATGCCCGCCTATTCCGATTTGGGCTTTGATCTGTGGTTCGCCGATCAGGGTGTGGATTACGGGCTTGGCCCTTACGGCGAAAAGCGCAGCGTCTATCGCGCCGCGCAATTCGCCGATCAGGCAAGTTCGGAACGGCGGATGATCCATATGGGCATCGATGTCTTCGCGCCCGCCGGGACGGAAGTGCACGCGCCCCTGCCCGGCCTCGTGCATTCAGTGGTCTATAATGCCGATCCTCTGGATTACGGCCATACGCTGATTCTGCGCCATGACGGCCCTGGGGCGGATTTCTTCACGCTTTACGGCCATCTGGGGGCCACATTGACGGGTCTGTGCAAGGTCGGGCAGGCGGTGGCCGCGGGTCAGGTCATTGCCCATCTCGGCGATTGGCCCGAGAATGGCGGCTGGGCACCGCATCTGCATTTTCAGGTCATGGCGGATCTGCTGGAGCAGCGCGACGGCAATTTCTTTGGCGTCGGCCATGAAAGCCTGTGGGATATCTGGCAGCAGATCTGCCCCGATCCCAACCTGATCCTGCGCCTGCCAGCGGGCGCTTTCGGCCCTGATCGCGAAATTTGAGTATTTGGCCAAGCAGCAAATGGGAAACCGCCAGTCTTTTAGGCTGGCGGTTTTGTATTCAGCGCAAGGGGCATGGATCTTGCGATACCGCGGCCAGGTGGGCGGCAAGCGGCGCAGAGCCGGACCACCGCCCGCGGAAGGGCGGCAGGGGGCCCAGCCGCCCCGGACTCCGTCCGAAAGAACCAGGCTGCGGAGCATAACTGCCACAGCGCCGCCCCTTTTCGCGCCCTCAGGCGTGGCGCGCGCGGTGGCCGATCTGGTAGTAATTGCCGGTGCGCGTTTCGAGATAGGGGGTGAGCGGGATGTCTTCCTGTTTCAAGAAACCCTGTTGCGGCAGGGCACCGGCGCGGACCATCTCGATCACGGCCACGACCGAGGCGCTGGTGGTCCAGGCGATGGCGGTGCGGGATTTGCCGCCGATCTCGATTGGATAATAGCTGCGCACAAATTCCTTGCGGCGCAATTGCCCACCGGTTTTGCCTTCGGCCGCGACATGGACATAGACCACGTCCTCATCCACCGGCGGCTTGGCATTGGTCAGGATCCGGCCTGCCTCGGCACGGTTTTCGCGCATCAGCAACTCGTGGAAGAAGAAGTTCATCAGTTGGACATGGCCGGGATAGCGCATGGTCTTGTAATCAAGGTTCTCGATCCGGCCGAGATAGGTTTCGCACATTGTGCCCAGCCCGCCGGAGGTGGTGAAGGCCTCAAGCTGCATCCCGTCGATATAGACCGCTTCGGTCCATTCCATCGCCGAGACGGTTTTCAAGACCCCCTCTTCGATCACCTCGCAATCATTGAGGTACTCGTTCACCACGCCCTCGGGCGACCAGTTGAAGGCGTAACCCAGAAGGCCGGTGGGGTTTTGCGGCAGGGCCCCCACGCGCAGCTTGATGGAGCGGACGGAGTCGAACTGGTTGGCCAGATCCGCCGCCACGATGCCGACAAAGCCGGGGGCCAGGCCGCATTGCGGGGCCATCAGGCCTTTGGATGTTTTGGCAAGCTCGCGGATATGTTTGGTGGTGGGCACGTCTTCGGTCAGGTCGAAGTAATGCAGGCCCAGACCGTGGGCCACAGTCGAGACCCCGATATTGAGGTGATAGGGCAGGCAGGACAACACGGCTTCTTGCCCTTCCAGCGCAGCTTTCAGCGCGCCCGTATCGGACAGATCGACGGCTTTGGTCGTGAAGGGGGCATCGACCTTGCGGGCGTCGATGCCGGTGACGGTGAAGCCGCTTTCGGCCAGGAGCTCTGCCGCCAGATGGCCGACTTTGCCAAGGCCCAGAACCGCGATCTTGTTGAATGACATTGGATTTCCCCGTCTTGCCGGCATCATGTGCCGGATGTGTCTTTGCCCGAAAAGCCTAAGGGGCGGCCTTGCCAGTTTCGCCGGACAGAGCGCCAGAAATGTCGCGAAGTTCCGGCAGAGTGACGAAGTGATAGGCAAATCGCCATGCACCGATTCTGCGCCAGCCTTGTGGGCCGATCTCATCGGCCAATCCCACCGGAATATAAAAGGCGTGGCACGGGGATTGCCCATGCCACGCCCTTTGCATTGGAAACGATGGATCAGCCTGCGGCGGTGACCAGCGTCCGTTGCGCCTCCATCCCCATGGAAACAAGGATCGGCGAAGCTTCCTGCCGGGTCTGGAAATCGGCCTTGGCCGACAGCCCACGCCAATTGGCAAGGATCAGCGATTGCGCCACCGCCCCGCCCAAGGTGGTGCCGGGGCCGGTGACGATGAACAGATCCGGCGCAAACTCGCGCGCAGCATGGGCGATGGCCTTGGTGAAATCGTAGCTTTCGACCACCTGATGCCCCAGAGTATAGTCCCACAGCGCCTGCAGATCGCAGGCACCGGGCCACCAGACATGGCCGCGCCCATCGATCATCGGCAGCCTGGGCTGGCCGAACAGCGCCGGCGAAAGACGCGCCCGGCCCGCCTCGGCCACCGGAGCCTGCAGCGCAGTATGGAAGGCCGCGTGATTGGCCAGCCGCATCGGGAAGCGGCCTTGCAACGGCGGCACCGCCCCCTCGAACGCTTTCAGCCCCTCTTCATTGCCGGCCAGAACCAGCATCCCGCCCAGATCGATGGACAGGGCCAGAACGTGACCCAGGCGCGCCGCGATATCGGCCATGATGGCCAGCAGCCCCGCCTTGCGCGCCGGATCGGGGTGCCAATCCTCATCGACGAAGGGGTAGATCAGCTGGCCTCCGATCAGGCGTTCCTGCATCAGCGTGCCCATGGTGTTGACCACCTCGAAGCCACCCTCGGGGGTCAGCGCGCCGCCGCAAGCGAGCGTCGAATACCACCCCATCGAATTGCCGGTGACCGCCACCACCTCCACGCCTTCAATCGCGCGGAAATCGGCGAGGGTCGCGGCATATATCAGCGCCGAGGCATTGTCGCCCCGCGTGTGTTTCGCCACCGAATAGGTGGCGGCACTGTCCAGCGCGGTCAGCGTCTCTTGCCCGGCGGCCTGACGGCGGGCGTCAAAGGCGGCCAGCAGGCCGGCATCCTTGAAGTGACGCTTCAAGACGCCAAGTTCGGACTTGGTGTAGGTTCCCCTTCCGGGGCAGATCACAACGGCGGTTTTCATGGCAGCAGTTTTCATTTCGCCCCCTCCACCAGCGCCTTGGCGGCGGCAATGATGCTGTCCTTTGACGGCATGGTCGCGGCATAGGCCGGGCCGGTCGCGATAAAGCTGTCTTCCGCCGTCAGTCGCGCCAGCGGCAGGCCCGGACAGACCTCGTGGAAATGCGCCATCAGCGCCTCGGCCATGCCGCCGGTATGGCGGGTTTCATCAACGATCAGGATGCGTTTCGCGCCCTGCACCGCTGCCGTCAGCGCGGCTTTCGGCAAGGGCGAGAGCCAGCGGGTGTCGATGATCCGGGTCTTGATACCTGCCTCGGCAAGCGCCGGTTCAGCCTGGCGGGACAGGTAGGTGCCATTGCCGAAGGTGACGATTGCCAGGTCATCGCCCATGCCATGCGTGCCGACCTGCCCATAGGGGATCACCTCGGACGGGTCGGGATAGATCTGCATCCAGCCGCCATCCTTCTCGCCATGCAGATCACGCATCGGGTAAAGCGCGATGGGTTCCAGGAACACGACCAGCCGCTGTTCCTCGCGCGCCAGACGCACGCATTCGCGCAGCATCCGGGCCGCATCGGCGCCGTTTGACGGGCAGGCCAGGATCAACCCCGGAATGTCGCGCAGCACCGCAACCGAGTTGTCGTTGTGGAAATGCCCGCCAAAGCCCTTTTGGTAGCCAAGCCCCGCGATGCGCAGCACCATCGGGTTGGAATATTGCCCATTGGAGAAGAAGGGCAGCGTCGCCGCCTCGCCGCGCAACTGGTCCTCGGCATTGTGCAGATAGGCCAGAAACTGGATCTCGGGCATCGGCACGAAACCGTTCTGCGCCATGCCGATGGCAAGGCCAAGGATCGACTGCTCATCCAGCAGGGTGTCGATCATCCGGTCCTGACCGAACCGCGCCTGCAACTTCTGGGTGACACCGTATACGCCGCCCTTGCGACCGACATCCTCGCCCATCATGACGATCTCGCCATGGGCCAGCATCAGATCGGTCAGCGCCCAGTTGATAAGGCGCGACATGATCTGCGGATCGGCCATCTGCTTCATATCGCTGCCAAAGGCCGCTGCGCGCGCCTCGGCGCTTGGGCCGTTGGTCGGCTTGCAGGCGCGTTTGGGCGGAATGATCGAGGCCATGACCCCCGCCGCATCCGTCAAGCGCGGCCGGGTCACAGCCTCGGCCGCGATGCGGGCCACACGGGCATTGGTGTCATTATAGACCGCCAGCGCATCTTCGGCCGCCATCGCGCCGCTGGCATCCAGCTGGCGCACCATATGCAGCAGCGGGTCCTGTGCCTCTTCGGCCTCGACCTCTTCGCGCGACAGATAGGTGGTGGGCATATCGGCCCCGGCATGGCCGTAAAGCCGGATGGTGCGGATATGCAGGAAGGCAGGCTTGCGCCGGGTGCGGACATAATGCGCCGCCGCCTGCGCGGTGGCGAAGGTGTCATAGATATCCAACCCGTCACAGGCAAAATATTTCAGGCCGGGACGGTTCTGGAAGGTGGCCCCGATCCACCCCTTGGGTGTCTTGGTGGAAATGCCGATGCCGTTATCCTCGCAGCAGAACAGCAATGGCAGCGGGATCGACTGGTAGGATGTCCATTGCGCGGCGTTGAAGGTGCCCTGCGCGGTGGAATGGTTGGCCGACGCATCGCCAAAGCTGCAATAGACAATGGCGTCATCGGGCAATTCGGCGTGTTCGGGGCGGTGACGACGCGCCGCCCCGATCCCGTAGGCCGCCCCCATGGCTTTAGGCAGGTGGGACGCGATGGTAGAGGTCTGCGGCGGAATGTTCAGCGCCTTTGATCCCAGCACCTTGTGCCGCCCGCCCGAAATCGGATCTTCGGACGAGGCCGCAAAGGACAGCAGCATGTCCCAGGCGATGCTTTGCCCCGGCACCTGCTGGCTGCGCGCAATCTGGAACGCGGCATCGCGGTAATGCAGGAAGGCCATATCGGTGGGGCGCAAAGCGGCGGCAACCGCCGCCAGCCCCTCATGCCCGGACGAGCCGATGGTGTAGAACCCCTGCCCTGCCCGCTGCATCACCCGGCTTTGCCGATCCAGCGCGCGGGACAGGCAGGCGGCGCGATAAATCTCCACCGCCTGAGACGCCGCAAGCGCCCCAGAAGGGGCGCTGCCATGGGAAAAGTCCCGCGACGCAGAGCGGCGCAGGAAATTGTCGTGAACGATGTCGGCGCGATCCATGCCCGCTCCTGTTGTTGTTCGGCCCTGTCGGTGTGAAGCAGGCCCCGAATGATCGACGACGAATTTTCGACGAAAATTCGGGGCCTGCCCGTGTTCTAGTAGCCCGCGCCTTAGAAGAAGGCCTGCAAGCCGGTGATGGCACGGCCCAGGATCAGGGCGTGCACGTCATGGGTGCCTTCATAGGTGTTCACCGTTTCCAGGTTCACCATGTGGCGGATCACCTGGAACTCTTCGGAAATGCCGTTGCCGCCATGCATGTCGCGCGCCCAGCGGGCGATATCGAGCGCCTTGCCGCAATTGTTGCGCTTGACGATGGAGATCATCTCGGGGGCCGCATTGGCCTGATCCATCAAGCGGCCCACCTGCAGGCTGGCTTGCAGGCCAAGGCTGATCTCGGTCAGCATATTCGCCAGTTTCAGCTGATAGATCTGGGTGCCCGCCAGCGGCTTGTTGAACTGCTTGCGATCCAGGCCATATTGCCGCGCGGCGTGCAGGCAGAACTCGGCCGAACCCAGCACACCCCAGCTGATGCCATAGCGGGCGCGATTCAGGCAGCCGAACGGCCCCTTCAGCCCCTCGACGCCGGGCAGCAGCGCATCCTCGCCAACCTCGACATCCTTCATCACGATCTCGCCGGTCACCGAAGCGCGGAGGGAGAGCTTGCCCGCAATCTTCGGTGCCGAGAGACCCTTCATGCCTTTCTCCAGCACGAAACCACGGATCTTGCCGCCATGCGCCTCGGACTTGGCCCAGACCACAAACACATCGGCGATCGGGCTGTTGGAGATCCACATCTTGGACCCGTTCAGCACATAGCCATTGGCGGTCTTGCGAGCGACAGTCTTCATGCCCGCCGGGTCCGATCCCGCATCGGGCTCCGTCAGGCCGAAGCAGCCGATATATTCGCCCGAGGCCAGTTTCGGCAGATATTTCAGCCGCTGCTCTTCCGATCCATAGGCATAGATCGGATACATCACGAGGCTGGACTGCACCGACATCATGGAGCGATAGCCGCTATCGACGCGCTCCACCTCGCGGGCAACCAGACCGTAGGCCACATAGGATGCGCCAAGCCCGCCATATTCCTCAGGCACGGTCACGCCCAGAAGGCCCATCTCGCCCATTTCGCGGAAGATCGCCGGATCGGTTTCCTCATCGGCGAAAGCCTTGATGACGCGGGGTTGCAGCTTGCCCTGCGCATAGGCGCGGGCGGCATCGCGCAGGGCGCGTTCATCCTCGGTCAGTTGCGCATCCAGCCGGAACGCATCTTCCCAGTCAAAGCGACCGAGGTCGGGGGCGTCTTTCGGTTTCAGGGCCATGGCTCTGCCTTTCGCATTCCTCATCTGATATGTGTATAAGGGATTGCTAGGCGTCAGAATAACTCTAGATTGGCCTGAATATATTTCTATAAGGCATATATCATGGCCACGCCCCGTCGCCTTTTGCCCTCTGTCTCGCTGCTGATGGCCTTTGAATCGGTGATCCGCACCGGATCCACGCTGGCTGCGGCCCATGATCTGAGCCTGACGCAAGGCGCGGTCAGCCGCTTGATCCAGAATCTGGAGACGCAACTGGGTGTCGCGTTGTTTCGCCGCGAGGGCCGCAGGCTTGCCCCCACCGAAAACGCGCTGGCCTATGCCCGCGACGTCGCCAAGGCGATGGATCTGATCTCGCGCGCCTCGATGCGCGTGCGATCGGCCCCGGGTGGCGGCACCTTGGGCCTGTCGATCCTGCCGACCTTCGGCACGCGCTGGCTCGCGCCGCGGCTGCCGGGGTTTCTTGCGGCGCATCCCGGCATCACGATCAATCTGGGCACAAGGCTGCGCCCGTTCGATTTTGCCGAAGAAGGCTTTGATGCCGCGATCCACTTCGGGGCCGAGACCTGGCCCGATGCAGGTTTTGCCAAGCTGTTTGACGAACGCATGGTGGCCTGCGCGGCACCGGGATTTCTGGCCAGCCACCCGGTCAATGGTCCGCGCGATCTGATCGGCTTGCCGCTGTTGCAACTGGAAACCCGCCCCAATGCCTGGGCCGACTGGATGGCCCATCACGGGTTGCATGACGCGGCCCCGCTGGGAATGCTGTTCGACCAGTTCGCGCCGATGATCCAATCGGCGATCTATGGCATGGGGGTCGCGCTGCTGCCGGAATTTCTGGCCAAGGCCGAACTTGCCGACGGGCGGCTCGTCGATGCCTGGGGTGGGCCGGTGCCCAGCCGGGGCAGCTATTACCTTGTCTGGCCGCGGGCCGGCGATGCCTATCCGCCGCTGATCGCCTTTCGTGACTGGCTGCTGCGCGAGGTGCGCGGCGCGCGGGATGAGGCGGTTCTGGCCTGGTAGCCGTTCCGCCATGGTCGGCCTTTGGCATCCGCGCGGGCTGGATCGCCGCTCCCGCCTGATCGGATGTCGCGGGCGGGCGGGAACCGACCACCGCCCCATGTGATGCTGCCCCTGCCCCTTGCAAGGAATGCCCCATGACCTCCGTCACCATCGCCACCGCCGCCTATCCGCTGGATGAATTCACCGATTTCTCGGGCTATGCCGCCAAGCTGACGGATTGGGTCGACAAGGCCGTGGATCAGGGCGCGCAGCTTCTGGTCTTTCCCGAATATGGCGCGATGGAATTGGGCAGCCTTGGCGGTCGCAGCGTGGCCAGCGATCTGGAGGCCAGTCTGCATGAGGTCGCGCGCTGGAAACCGCAGGTCGATGCGCTGCATTGCGAACTGACTGCAAAGCACGGCCTGCATATCCTTGGCGCCTCTGGCCCGGTCTTTCTGGATGGGCATGACCGCCCGGTGAACCGCGCCACGCTTTATGGCCCCGGCTGCATCCTTGGCCATCAGGACAAGCAGATCATGACCCGGTTCGAGCGCGAGACATGGTTTGTGGCCCCCGGCACCGGGTTGACCCTGTTCGACACCCCGCTTGGCCGCATCGGCGTGGTGATCTGCTATGACAGCGAGTTTCCGTTGCTGTCGCGGGCCTTGGTCGAGGCCGGGGCGGAAATCCTGCTGGCACCCTCCTGCACCGATACCTATCGCGGCTTCACCCGGGTCCGGGTCGGCGCGATGGCGCGCGCTTTGGAAAACCAGTGCATCGTGGTGCATTCGCCTACCGTGGGCGATTGCGATTTCTGCCCGGCGGTGGACGAGAATGTGGGGTCCGCCGCGATCTATGGCCCGCCCGATCTGGGCTTTCCTGACAATGGGATTTTTACCGAGACCGTCCTGAACCAGCCCGGCTGGGCCATCGCCACCGTCTCGCTTGACGCTGTGGCAGAGGTGCGGCGCGCCGGTGGTGTGCTCAATCACCTCCATTGGGAGGAGCAGACGGCGCGGATCGGCGCGGGCGTCAACCGCGCCTGATAAGGGTCGGAAATTGGCCCGCGCCGACATGCGGGCCAATGCGCGTCAGGCCATCATCCGGTCGGCAGAAGCCTCGAACAGACTGCGCGCGTATTCGGTTTTCATCCGGGCCCCTGCCAGATCCTCGCGCGCCATTTCCTCGACCGCGCGGCCATGCTGCATGACCAGAACCCGGTCACACATATGGTCGATCACCGCCAGATCATGACTGACCATCAGGAAGGTCAGGCCACGCTCGGCACGCAGCCGCGCCAGCAGGTTCAACACCTCGGCCTGCACACTCGCATCCAGGGCTGAGGTCGGCTCGTCCAGCAGCACGATCTCGGGTTCCAGCATCAGCGCGCGGGCAATCGCCACGCGCTGACGCTGCCCCCCCGACAGCTGATGCGGATAGCGGAAGCGGAAACTGGTCGGCAGGCCCACCGCCTCGAGCGCCTGCATGACCCGGCGATCGGCATCGCCCAGGCCATGAATCGCCAGCGGCTCCGACAGGGTGCGATCCAGCGTATGGCGCGGATGCAGGCTGGCATAGGGGTCCTGAAACACCATCTGCACCCGGGCCGCGAAACGTCGGTCATGGCGCAGCACCTCGCCACCGATACGGATCGTGCCACCGGATACCGGCGCAAGCCCGCAGATCGCGCGCAGGATGGTGGATTTGCCCGAACCGCTTTCGCCGACAAGGCCATAGCTTTCGTGTGCGGCAACCTGCAGGCTGACATTCTGCACCGCGCGCACCACGCGGCCTTGGGCGGTGAAGGTGACGGACAGGTTCTCGATCTCGATCAGGCTCATCTCATGCCTCCTGTGCCCAAGCGGCGCTGCGGTCCAGCCCCGGCAGCGGGCCACGGTCGCCACCGATGCGCGGCAGGCAGTTCAGCAGGCCCTGGGTATAGGGGTGTTTGGCGTTCAGCAGATCGCCCGCCGCCAATTCCTCGACCACGCGGCCCTTATACATCACCAGCACCCGGTCGCAGAACCGCGCGACCAGCCGCAGATCGTGGCTGATGAAGATCAGGCCCATGCCGCGTTCGCGCACCAGCCCGTCAAGGATCTTCAGCACCTCGGCCTGCACGGTGACATCCAGCGCCGAGGTCGGCTCATCCGCGATCAGCAGATCCGGGTTGGGGATCAGCATCATCGCGATCATGACGCGCTGCCCCATCCCGCCAGACAGCTCATGCGGATAGGCTTCCATCACGCGTTCGGGATCACGGATCTGCACCGCCTCCAGCGCGGCGATGGCCTTGGCGCGCGCCTCGGTGCGGCCCAGCCGGTCGCGCTTGCGCAAGCCTTCCATCAGCTGTGCACCGATCTTCATCACCGGGTTCAGCGAATACTTTGGATCCTGCATCACCATGGCGATGCGCGGGCCGCGCAGGGCGCGCATCTCACGTTCCGACAGCCGCATCAGATCCTGGCCATCAAAGCGCATCTCGTCGGCCTCGATCCGCCCCGGCGGGCGGATCAGCCGCAGGACAGATCGCCCGGTCATCGTCTTGCCCGAACCGCTTTCGCCCACAATCCCCAGCCGTTCCCGGCCAAGGCTGAAGGACACGCCGCGCACGGCCTCGACCACCCCGGTTTCGGTGTCGAAACTGACCCGCAGGTTCTTGACGGAAAGAAGGGTCATTTTCCGGCACTCCTCGGGTCCAGCACGTCGCGCAGACCGTCACCCAGCAGGTTGAAGCCAAGGCTGACGATGAAGATGGCAAGGCCCGGCATGGTGGCGACCCACCATTGCTCAAACAGGTACTTGCGCCCGGCCGAGATCATCAGCCCCCATTCCGACATCGGGGGTTGCGCGCCAAGACCAAGAAAGCCAAGCCCCGCCGCGATCAGGATCACCCCGGCCATGTCCAGCGTCACACGGATGATGACGGAGGGCAGGCACATCGGCATGACATGGCCCCAGATGATGCGCAAAGGCCCCGCCCCTTGCAGCCGGACGGCCGCGATATAGTCGGAATTGCGCACGGTCAGGGTTTCGGCCCGCGCCACCCGGGCATAGGGCGGCCATGCGGTCAGCGCGATGGCGAAGACCGCGTTTTCGATCCCCGGCCCCAGCACGGCCACCAGCGCCAACGCAAGGATCAGGCGCGGGAAGGCCAGAAAGATATCGGTGATCCGCATCAGCACGGTATCGACCCAGCCGCCGAAATAGCCCGCGACAGTGCCGATGATCAGGCCAAGAATCGGTGCCGTCACCGCAACCAGCGCGATCACCGAAAGGGTGATCCGGGCACCAAAGACGATCCGGCTCCAGATATCGCGCCCAAAGTCATCGGTGCCCAGCCAGTGACCGGGGGTCAGCGGCGGTTGCAGGCGGTTCTGCAGATTCTGGGTGATCGGGTCATGGGTGGCAAGCCAGGGGGCGAAGGCCGCCAGCACCAGCAAAACCCCGATGATGATGAGGCCGGCCACCGCCAGCGGATTGCGCTTGAGGCGCAGCCAGCCCAGATAGGTCTGGCCCAGCCGGGCCTGCCGGCGCGAGGCGGGATTGGGGTCGCGCAGCCATTGGGTCAATGTCGTCATCGCCGTTACCTCGCCCGCGGATCGACCAGCTTGTAAAGCAGGTCGGACACAAGGTTCAGCGTGACAAAGGCCACGCCCACCACGATGGTCCCGCCCAGAACGGCGGGCATGTCATTGGTCATCAGCGCATCGGTGATGTAACTGCCAAGGCCCGGCCAGGCGAAGATCGTCTCGGTCAGCACTGACCCTTCCAGCAGATAGGCATAGCTGAGCGCGATGACCGTAATCAGCGGCACCATGACATTACGCATGGCATGGACCCAGATCACCCGCCATTCCGGCATCCCCTTCACGCGGGCGGTGGTGATATATTCCTGCCCCAGTTCGTTCATCATGAAGCTGCGGGTCATGCGGCTGATATAGGCCATCGACAGATAGCCCAGCAGGCTTGCCGGCAGGATGATATGCGACAGCGCATTAGCGAACATGTCCCAGCGGCCCGCAAGGGCGGTATCGATCAGAATCATGCCAGTGACCGGGGTCACGTCGAATTCGAACTGCATCTGATAGATCGCATCCAGCCGCCCCGGCCCGCCAACCCAGCCCAGCACGCCGTAAAACAGCAAAAGCCCGATCAGTCCCAGCCAGAAGACCGGCATCGAATAGCCCATCAGGCCAACCAGCCGCACGATGTGATCGGCGATGCTGCCGGGTTTCGTGGCGGCCAGCACCCCCGCTGGAACACCGGCCAGCACGCCAATGATGACGCCCAGTGTCGACAGTTCCAGCGTGGCGGGAAAGACCCGTCCCACCGCTTGCAAGACCGGCTCGCCGCTGCGGATCGAGGTGCCAAGATCGCCCTGCAATACATTGCCGAGATAGATCAGGAACTGGTGCCACATCGGCTTGTCGAGGCCCAGTGCCACACGCGTAGCTTCGATCTGCGCATCGGTCGCGCGGTCGCCGACAATCGCCAGAACCGGATCGATCGGCACCACGCGGGCGATGATGAAGGTGATGAACAAAAGGCCCAGAACGGTGGCCGCCAAGGAGATCAGCGTGCCGCCAAGGCCGCGCAGGCGGCCGAGCCAGGGGTTGGTCGGGAGGGGGGCGGAGGATGCGGCCATGGGGCGGAACGCGCCCCCGGACCTGTCATCGGCCGGGGGCGCATCGTCTTACTTGGTCACAAGCCAGTAGGCCGCGCTGTCAATCGCGCCGCCGGTGTAGAAGTGGTTCACATTGCCACGCATCGCGGAATTGTAACCGATCTGGAACAGCGCAATGAAGGGCGAGGTCGTGCGGTGCTTCTGCTGCAGGTCCTGATACATCGCGGCACGCTTCTCGCCATCCCGCTCCATCACAGCCGCCGCCGTGATATCATTCAACGGGCCGGGATCATAGGCATTGCGCCAGGCCAGCGTGCCGGTGCCGGCATCATCGGCATTGTTGTCGTTCCAGGCAAACGAGCCCGCATTGGTCTGCGGATCCGGGTAATCCGGGCCCCAGCTTTGCAGCGTCGCGTCATGCTGGCGCGCGCGGTAGCGTTTCAGCTGTTCGGCGCCCTCGCCGATGTTCAGCTCGACGGTGATGCCGACCTGACCAAAGGTGTTCTGGATCGATTGCGCCATTTCCATCCGGTCAGCAGCATTGCGCACATCGATCACGACCTTGGGCGCGGTCACGCCGCTTTCGGCCAGCAGGGCCTTGGCCTTTTCGACATCAAGGCTGAACGGCGTGTCGTCCAGCGCACCAAGATAGCCTTTGGGCAGGAAGGCCTGATGCACGACCATATTGCCCTTCAGGACGGTATCGGCCAGCCCCTGATAGTCGATGGCCCACCGCATCGCATCCAGGAACTTTTCGTTCTTGTAGGCCTCGTTTTTCTGGTTGAAGGACAGATAGAAGATCTGCCCGCCCACATCGCTTTGCACCTTCAGATCGGCATTGCCCTTGATGCCCTCGATATCCACCGGGGTCAGTTCGCGGGCGACGTCGATATCGCCTTTTTCCAGCAACAGACGCTGGGTTGCGGCTTCGGGCACATGGCGCATGAACACGGCCTTCATCGGTGCGTCACCACGCCAATGGCCTTCGCGCGCCTGAAGGATATAGCCCTCATTCGGCTTGTAGGATTTCAGGATATAGGCCCCGGTTCCGGCCGAGTTGGTCTTCAGCCACTCATTGCCCAGATCGCCATTCGCCTCATGCTCCAGCACGGTCTTCTTGTCGACCACGACAGCCACACCGGCGGTGAGGCAGTTATACAGGAAGGTCGGCGCATAGGGCTTGTCGGTTTTCAGCGTGACGGTATCCCCGTCAAAGGTCACCATCTGATCGACATTATCCTTGGTCCAGCCGAACTGGTTCAGGATGAAGGCAGGCGACTTGTCCAGTTTCACCGCGCGCTGCAGCGAGAAGGCCGCATCTTCCGCCGTCACCGGATTGCCGGACGAGAAGGTGATCCCCGGCTTCATCTTGAAGGTGAAGGTCATGCCATCTTCGCTGACATCCCAGCTTTCGGCAAGGCCCGGCTGCGGGCCGGTCGGCTCAGACGGGTCCAGCTCCACCAAGCCATCATAGACATTGTTGATCACATCAAGGCCCGAAAACTCGAACGCCTCTTGCGGATCAAGCGAGACGATATCGTCAATCGCATCCGCAATCACCAGCGTATCCGCCGGGGTTTCGGCCAGCAACGCCCCCGGCGCTGCGGTCATCATGAGGGCGGCGGCAACAGCAACGCCCACCCGGCGAAGGGTCGGATCAATCAGCATCGTAAACTCCCCGTTCTTGTTTTTGACGGCTTTGCCCTGCAGGGCCTGCAACGCAATCCTTGACCGATTGGGCAACTTTCGCCGCACCTTGTCAACTGCGGTGAAACATGGCGTGATCGCCGCCAGATCCTGCCCGAAAAAGGAGCCATCCATGACCCCCACCGCCATTTTTGACGGCCATAATGACCTGCTCTCCTGTCTTTGGGCGGCGGGCGACACCGAGGGGCGGGCCTTCCTTGACGGATGGGAAGGCATGATTTCATTGGAAAATTGCCGCAAGGGCGGTTTTGCGGGCGGGTTTTTCGCGATCTGGGTGCCGGGCGAACGGTCCGATGCCCCAGATCCGATGGCCACCTATCGCGCCTTCCCCCCTGTCAGCACGGAAAAGGCGCATCGCGTGACCTTGGAACAGGCCGCGATCCTGATCCGCATGTCCGCCGCGCGCCCCGATGCGATCCGCCTCTGTCGCAACGTGTCAGAGATCGAGGCCGCGCGGGATGCAGGGGCGGTCGCCGCCATCCTGCATATCGAAGGCTGCGAGGGGATCGGCGCGGGCCTTGACGAGCTGCATGTCCTGCATGGTGCTGGCCTGCGCAGCATCGGCCCGGTCTGGAGCCGCAGCAATATCTTCGGCCATGGTGTGCCCTTCAACTTCCCGGCCTCGCCCGATACCGGGCCAGGCCTGACCGATGCCGGCAAACGGCTGGTCACGGAATGCGACCGGCTGGGCGTGCTTGTCGATCTGGCGCATCTGAACGAGGCGGGATTCTGGGATGTGGCACGGCTGTCGACAAAGCCGTTGGTCTCCACCCATTCGGCCGCCCATGCGATCTGTCCCGCCACCCGCAACATGACCGATCGCCAGCTGGATGCCATGGCAGAGACCGGCGGGTTGGTGGGCCTGAATTTCGGCGTGGGCTTCCTGCGTGATGACGGACTCAAACAGGCCGATATGCCCGCCAGCCAGATGATCCGGCATCTGGATCACCTGATCGCACGACTGGGCGAAGACGGCGTGGCGCTTGGGTCGGATTTCGACGGAACCATGGTGCCGGACTGGATGACATCCGCCGCAGATCTGCCCAAACTTGTGGCGGCGATGCGCACCGCGGACTATGGCGAGGCGCTGATCGAAAAGCTGTGCTGGGGCAACTGGATGGGGCTCTTGGCCCGCATCATTGGCCGCTGATCCGACACCTAATCGGGCAGACAGGCATTTTCGCCCTTGAAAATCAGGGAAAACAGGCGCATCTAGCGCCCGAGCCTGCGCCCCCTGCGCGGGCCAAACCCTTTTGGAGTGAACATGGCCAAGGAAGAACTGCTCGAATTCCCCGGTGTCGTGAAGGAACTCCTGCCGAACGCGACATTCAAGGTCGAGCTGGAAAACGGCCATGAACTGATCGCGACGATGGCAGGCAAGATGCGCAAGAACCGCATCCGTGTTCTGGCTGGCGACAAGGTGCAGGTGGAAATGACCCCCTATGACCTGTCGAAAGGCCGCATCAACTACCGCTTCAAGTGAAGCTGATTCTCGGCTCCGCCAGCCCGCGCCGGAAGGATCTTCTGGCGCAAATGGGCATCGTGCCCGACGCGATCCTGCCCCCTGATATCGATGAAGACCCCCGCAAGTCCGAACTGCCGCGCCCCTATTGCGCACGGCTTGCACGGGAAAAGGCACAGGCCGTTGCGGCCGATGCCGATGATATCGTGCTTTGTGCCGATACCACCGTGGCGCTTGGCCGCCGCATCCTCGGCAAGCCGCGCGATGCTGGTGAGGCGGCGCAGTTTCTGACCATGCTGGGCGGGCGGCGCCATCAGGTCATTACCGCCGTTGCCGTGCGCCGGGGCCACCGCCTCTGGTGCCGCGAGGTGGTGACCGATGTGAAGATGAAGCGCCTGTCCGACCTTGAACTGAACGCCTATCTCGCCAGCGGCGAATGGGAGGGCAAGGCGGGGGCCTATGCCATTCAGGGCATGGCGGGTGCGTTTATCCCGTGGATTTCCGGATCATTTACCGGGGTGGTCGGCCTGCCTGTGGCCGAAACGGCAGCCCTGCTGGCCGCCGCCGGATACAATCTTTATCGGAGCTGAGCCATGAAGGGCCGCGTGATCGTTCTGGACCAGTGGCTTGAACGTCAAGCCGCAGCACTTGTGGTGGATGGCGTCTTGCATGACCTGGCCATTGACCTTGGCGATGATACCCCCCTGCCCGGCGCGATCTATCGCGGCACTGTGGATCGTCTGGTCAAGGGTCAGGGCGGCGTCTTCGTCAAACTGCCCGAGGGCCAGTCGGGCTTTCTGCGGCAGGTCTCGGGCCTCGCACCCGGGCAATCCGTTCTGGTGCAGGTCACCGGCACCGCAGAGCCGGGCAAGGCCCTGCCCGTCACCACGCGGCTTCTGTTCAAAAGCCGCTACGCGATCCTGACCCCCGGCGCGCCGGGGCTGAATATCAGCCGCCGCATCCATGATGAGGACAGCCGCGCCAATCTGGAAGCCTTGGCCCAGGCCGGGATGGAGGGTGCCCCGCGCGACCTTGGCCTGATCCTGCGTTCGGCCTGCGATGGTGCCGACGAGGCCGAGATCGCCGAAGACATCCTCGAGATGCGCGACCTGGCCGTGGCGGTGCTGAACGATATCGATGGCAAGCCCGAACTGCTGATCGAGGGCCCCTCGGCGCATGAGACCGCCTGGCGCGAATGGGCTGACCCCGCCCCTGATGAGGTCGTGCAGGGCCGCTTTGCCGATCACGGCATTCATGAGATGCTGGACCAGCTGCTGTCGCCACGCGTGGATCTGTCCGGCGGTGCCCATGCGCTGATCGAGCCGACCCGTGCCCTGATCGCGGTGGATGTGAACACCGGCACCGATACCTCGCCCGCCGCCAGCCTGAAGGCCAATATCGCGCTGGCCCGCGACCTGCCCCGCCAATTGCGACTGCGCGGCCTTGGTGGCCAGATCGTGGTCGATTTCGCGCCGATGCCGAAGAAGGACCGCGCGACGCTGGATCAAGTGTTGCGCGCCGCTTTCAAGGGCGAGTCGTCCGAGACCAGCCTGTCGGGCTGGACCAATCTTGGTCTCTTTGAGCTGGTGCGCAAACGCGACCGGGCCGCCCTGCGCGACCTGCTGGGGGATCGCGGATGAGCTGCCCGATCTGCCAGAAGGCCGCGGATGCGAAATACCGCCCCTTCTGTTCCAAACGCTGCGCGGATATCGATCTCGGGCGTTGGCTGAAGGGTGGATATGTCATTCCCGGCAATGCCTTGGAAGAAGATGAGCGCGCCAATGAGGGTGCCGCACACGACCCGCTCGAAAATCCGCCTCGTCACTGAAATTTTTGCCAGAATCCTCTGGACAGCCCCCACGCCCTCGCTTAATACCGCCCCACCAAGCAGCCGCAGGCTGACAGTGCCCGGATAGCTCAGTTGGTAGAGCAGCGGATTGAAAATCCGCGTGTCGGCGGTTCAAATCCGTCTCCGGGCACCATTTTTGTTTATAAAATCAGACACTTAATGCAAACGTTTGACAGCCACGTTTCTGGCGTTGAAACCTACACACTGCATATACACAACTTTCGGGTGTCGCAGTGGATCAAAACAAGCAAGAATCGCGTCACAAAGTCACGGAACGACACACGATCTGGCGTGGCTTAGAAATCCACAAGGTCCGGGCATCCCCCTATTGGCAGGTCCGGCTCTATGATCGGACCGCCAAGCGATACGTCACGAGAAGCACAAAAGAAAAGTTGAAGCGCAACGCGATTGAAGCTGCCGAAACCATGGCGCGAACCGGGATTTTGAAAGCGCCGGTGATTGAGGTCATTAACACGATTCCGTTCGAGAAGACCTTTGAATACTTTGCAGGCAAGGCTCTGGGGTTAGCCAAGATCAAGGGCAAGAAGTATGCCGCTCGGGATGACGAACGGATCCTGTATCGCCGGGATGATGGCCTGATCGCATATTTCGGAACGCGAGAGATTGAGGGCATCACCTCTGCCGAAATCACCGAATATTTTGCGATGATGGATGAGACGCGCGACGAACCGCTGTCGGCCTCGACCAAGAACAAGCACCGATTTGTTCTTAATCGAGTTTTCAACGCGGCTGTCGAGGAACGGGCGTTGACGCGGTTGCCTGCAATCCAGACGTTCAGCACGGATGACACGCCGCGCCCGGCGTTTTCAGATCAGGAGTATGACGAACTTCTCAACATGACGAAGTCCTGCATCAAGCGCGGCGATACAGTTTTCGGAAACAGGGTAACGGACGAAATCCTGCACCTGATCCGATTCATGGTCAGTAGTTTTGTGCGACCACTGACAACGGAACTGATGGCGATCAAGCTGGGTGATCTGACGCCCAGAAGTGATCGCAAGAGCCTCGAAGTGAAGATCAACGGCAAGACCGGCAAGCGGGTTACCGTCACCATGCCAGACGGTGCGAAAATCGTCGCGGCACAGTCATCCGAAACGGGGCGGTCTGACAGCTCGGCATTCCTGTTCTTTCCAGACGTGGCGGATCGGGCAAAGGCGCTGACCATTGCACGACAACAGTTCAACCACATCCTCGCGGCGGCACACCTCAAACAGGATTACGAAGGGAATGCGCGGACACTTTACAGTCTGCGACACTTCGCGATTCAGAAGCGGTTACGAGATAGCGGGGGCAAGACTAACATTTACACATTGGCGGCCAATGCGGGCACCAGCGTCGAAATGCTGCAACGCTTCTATCTGGCCAAGATGGCATTGAGCGACGATATGGTGAAAAATCTGCACCATGACGAAAAGGAGGAGGAGGCAAGGAGGGCTGCCGAGGCACAGCGGGGCGATAAGATCACCTTCACAACCCCAGGACCGTATACACCAATGAAGGTTGCGATAAACCCAGAGCGCTCAGGTAGCAGTTTCGTCGCGAAGACCCAACAGTATCAGACTGAAAGAAAGACGACAGCAGCTGACGACGCCGGTTCATAGCCGGACATCTCCACCGCGTTGGCAACTGGTCAGCTGTCTGCATTCTACAAAACTACGCCCAAGAGTTTGCGTTCCCGCTCCTGACAGCCTCACGGAAGCCTTGTTATGCTTGCCTACAGCGCCTCAAAAACTTCCAACGTGGATTGCTAGCATTTCGCAACCATTAAAGGTCAAATTCTCAAGGACGACAAATAATGAAAGATAATTCAGGACAATATACTTTTACGATAGATGGAGACAATGAGTTTCCCCATGGTTGGTCAGGTGTAATTTCCTATCCAGAGAGCAATTCCGAAAGTGTTCATTTCAAAATTTTCAGCAATAATATTTGGGGATTTGTGAAGCCATTCCGAGAATTAGGCGACCATGACAATTATGTCGTGCATGGCTGGCTAAACTCTTGTCGCCCCGTCACCCTTTTAGAGCCTTTTTACAACTCCAGCGGCGGTGGAGAATTGTCCGATGGATTTAAGATATCAGCACGTATATCTGGTTATGTTGATAACTTGATTGAAGGAGCGCATGTGAATGCTGACAATCCATACGCCATTTTAGAGATCGGATTTTGGTCCGAATCTCTGGTTTTGATTGCGCAAATGCAAGCATGCCGCGAGAAGGCCGTCGCATGTGAAGATGGCATGCATGAGACTAAGAAATTGTCATCTGAGACAGAGGTGGCTGATCTTGGGAAGCTTAACTTCACGATTACATATCGTGATGATGAGCATACAGGCGAGAGAGTTGCTCGGGCGTATACCCGCCTAAAAACGAACAATGGAGTTGATATCTGGACCGCACAACGGTGGTCGATGTTTCATCTGAGCTTTATCGACTTTCTGGTCGGCTCGTCGGCGGGAAACTTTCATACGTCGGTATTGATAAATGATGCGGATAATAGCAGCTATAGGCCTGACAATAAATTGAGACTGAGAGTCTTCCCAAGGGGAAAAGCTGACTATCTAAGTGATATCAGCCTTCGCTTAACAGACCCGATTGACGTTATCCCCCAGGCTCTCGTGAGGGCATGGCTAGACGATCAAATTAAGCAACGTATTTTCACGGCAACAACCTTGCGGTCTCCAAAGTTGGGTGTCTTTGAACGCTTCATAAGAACGATTGCCTTTGTTGAGCAATGGCTACGCACGAGGTATCCTGACTGCTCTGAAAAGAAAAAACAGTTCAAGGCATCTGTAGTTGAATACAACAATCATCTAAGCACGGCACCCGAAAAAGTAAGGACCTTCGCGCAGGAGTTTGCAAAACCTCGGTATCCACAGACAAACAATCTAAAAGACTTGCTGGTACGAGCTTTCACTGAGTGCCGACCTTTGGGCTTAGCATGTGATGAACAGCAAGCACAAATCGTGGCAGATCGTAGAAATGAGCTTGCACACGGCAATGAGCCCTCTGAAAGACATCAAATACGTGACTTACTTATTGGGTCAGACATTGGCCTGGCCGTTATTGAGCTGTTGACATTAAAAGATATAGGGTTTGACCCCTCAAATCAGCATGAGCCGCGACGTGACCGATATGGATCTCAAAACGGCATTTACAAATCAAGATCCAGAGGTGAGAGTTAATTCAGGACTTGCAATGCCTGCTTCCTGCGATTTATTGGTCATGCTTGGGATGCACAGCGAATGGCAACTGTCCGCCCTTAGAGGCGCTTCGATGGCGATTTATTTTTCTGTAGGACGACAGTTATCAGTGGCAACTCGCCCGACAAATTCGTCGCAACCCAAGATACTACGCCGACCTTAACCTGCATCAGCACGATCTATAGACCTTGAAACGTTCCTGCCCGCGAAGAACCCGTAGATTTTTTTGCTGTCTGCGCTCGATGCGCGTTTGCTCCTGCCCGTTCATGCATCCTCGATCATCGAAAGGCAGGATGACGGAGAAATTTCCAATGGTTTCTTCACGAACTGCCTCTTTCAATGCATAGGCGGTGTAGTCTGCCAGCGTTGCGGCGTTACTGTGGCGGTCGAATAGCTTAAACAGGATCGCATCTGACCCAATTTTGACGCCCTTGAGCGTTAAAGCGGTGCGGCGCAAGATCTCCAACAGTCGAGCCAGATCCAGCGGAGCTATACCATGCGGAACGAAGATGCCCCCATGGCAGTGGACCTGTCGCAAATCGCGATCCGCGCCGCTGAACTTACTGCCATTCACATCCAGTGCCGAGAAAAGTCCGCAGTGGGACACATTGGGTTTCTTACCAATCAACTTGGTGAAATATGCTTCGATTGTGCCGAACAGCGTTCGACACAACGGCTCATGCTGAGCCGGATCATCCAGATGGATGGTGAATGTAATGCATCGTTTATCCAACTCAGCGAAGCTGCTCATTCCAGATACAGTTGCCGCTAAGACTTCATGACGTAAACCATACTTCCAGAAAGAACGTCCCAATCCTTCACTATTATTATTTATATTCAATAATTTAATCCTTTCAGACATTGTTCGACCATCACCCAGAAAAGGGCGTTGAGATCGAGTGTGAAAGAGGTTTTGGGGTCCGGCTCATGGGGTGCCTCAGCACCCCAAATCTTGCCTTACTGCCTAAAGACGAAGCCCAGAGAAGGGGCGTCACCGTTGTTGTCGGTCGCGGCCCCTGTGACAAGGTTGCGTTCCCGCAGCTCCTTGCTGATCATTATGATGATGGCACTGGTGACGGCTACATTTTTGTCCCTACAGTGCCTTTTCAACTCTGACTTCAGATCTTTTGGCAGCCGAATATGTAAATGATCCATCCAACTACCTCCTTGATATCATATATATATTTATATTGCGTGTTCACGTTGTGATCGCAAAACTCAAAATTTCTTCGATTTTTTTTGTGGCTAGAGCGCCCGATTGCGTCGCTGTTCTGCGGGCGACTCACGATGGAGCTCTTGAACGATCTCCGCGCGCGAGGTGCTTTCGTTGTGCTGTCTCTGACTTCAACGAATACCTATTGTTTATAGCATAATTCCTAACTTATGTCAATATTGTTAACTTTTCTCAAGAAATGCACCCCGGAAAATGTTGTGACCTAGACGACATGTTCATCTAGGGCAAGGTCATGCTGGACCGCTGATACGCGCAGATATTTGTCTAACAAAAGTTATCTTGCCTTTTTTGCACAAATTGTATAAATGATTCTTAATATCTATTTATACAAAAGGCGCATGAAATGCTGGTGGGGTATGCGCGGACTTCAACCTTTGACCAAGTTGCTGGTGTCGAGGCGCAAGAACGCGATCTTATCGCAGCAGGGTGTGAAAAAGTGTTCCGCGAACAGGTTTCGTCGGTCGATGTTGCCGCCCGTGAAAAGCTGGCATCCGCACTCGATTTCTTGCGGGAAGGAGACACACTGGTTGTTGCCAAGCTGGACCGCTTGGCCCGCTCGGTGGCTCATATGCATGACATTCTCCAACGGATCACCGCGAAGGGCGCTGCGTTGAAAATCCTGAATATGGGGATCGACACGAATACACCGACCGGGAAGTTGATGTTGAATGTCCTTGGCGGTGTTGCTGAGTTCGAAAGAGAAATCATGCTGGAACGCCAGCGTGAGGGCATCCCAAAAGCCCGGGCAGCCGGGAAGTATAAAGGTCGTGCCCCGACTGCCCAGCGCCGTAAAAGTGAGGTCTTGGCACTTGTTGCCGAGGATGTAGGCCCGACCGAAATAGCCAAACGTCTCGGTATCAGTCGCGCCAGCGTCTACAATGTGATTCGGGGCTAAAACATATACACACAAACATATACACAAGCATTAAGTATCTAATTTTAATGTATAGTGTTTGGATTGAAAATCCGCGTGTCGGCGGTTCAAATCCGTCTCCGGGCACCATCACAATCTCTCGACATATCGATGCTTAGACCGGGCCGATGATCCTGGCGGCTCATCTCGTCATTCATGACAGATGCGCAGGGGCGCATGATCCGCCGCGCAACGAGCTGCAGGCCCGGGATGATGGGGCGCGAAAAGACTTGGCCGGGCAAGGTCTGCCCGGCCGAACGCAACCATGCGTCACACATACTCACGCGTCACATAAACGGGGCATCAGTCCATCGAGACATTGGCACCTTTAACAACGGGCTCCCATTTCGCCATTTCGGCGGCAACATGTTCGGCCAGTGCCGCCGGGTCGCTGGCCACGATGGTGGCCGAGAATGTCGCCATCTGTTCGGCCACCTTGGGATCGGCCATCGCGGCCTTGGCGGCATCCGCCAACCGGGTCACCACCTCGGGCGGGGTGCCTGCCGGCGCAAACAGCGCGTTCCAGCTATACGTCTCATAGCCGGGCAACGTCTCGCCGATGGCAGGAACATCGGGGAAGGCGGGAGAGCGTTCGGCCGTGGTCACGCCTAGGGCCTTCAACTTGCCCGACGAAACATGCCCCGAGGCCGAGGGCAGGTTGTCAAAGATGATCGGCACCTGCTTGCCCAGCACATCTGTCAGTGCCGGACCCGAGCCCTTGTAGGGAATATGGGTGATATCGACGCCCGCCATGGATTTGAACAACTCGCCCGACAGATGCAGCGGCGTGCCATTGCCTGACGAGGCATAGGCCAGCGGTTCGGCCTTGGCGAGATCGATCAGTTCCTGCACGGTATCGGCGGGCACATCCGGGTGCACCGCCAACACATTGGGCACCAGAACCAGCAGCGAAACGGGCGCAAAATCCGCGACCGGATCATAAGGTTTCTGTTTCAGGATCAGCGGGTTGAGCGCATGGGTCGCCACGGTCCCCATCAGGATCGTATAGCCGTCAGGCTCGGCCTCGGCGACCTGGGTCGCGCCAAGGCTGCCGCCCGCGCCGCCGACATTCTGCACGATGACCTGCTGGCCCAGATCCTGGCTCATGCGTTCGGCCACCACCCTTCCGACCAGATCGGTCGAGCCGCCGGCGGCAAAGGGAATCACAAGGGTGATGCTGCGATCGGGGAAATCGGCCTGCGCCGGGCTTGCATGGGTCAGCGCAAGTGTCATGGTCAGCGCGGCGGTCGTGGCAAGCATGGCACGCCGGGTGAAATCTGCGGTCATGGTGTCTCCTCCTTGGTAAAAGACAGGGGTCCGTTAGCGGGACGGATGCGGGGCGCGCGAGCGCGCCCCGCAGGCGGCGCTTAGCCTTCGCTTTCGGTAAAGACCTCATCGCGGCTTTTGCGGATCGCGGGCAGGAAGACCAGCACCAGCACCCCCACCGCCAGCAGAAGCAGCGTCAGGCTGATGGGGCGGTTGATGAAGGTTGCTGCATCGCCCCGCGACAGGATCAAGGCGCGGCGCAGATGTTCCTCCAGCAGGGGCCCAAGAACAAAGCCCAGCAGCAGCGGCGCAGGTTCGAACCGCAGCTTGCCCATGACGTAGCCAAGCAGGCCGAAAAAGGCGACAGCGTAGAGATCCCAGGTGTTCGAGGCCACCGAATAGACGCCGATGGAACACATCGCCATGATGATCGGGAACAGGATGAAATAGGGCACTTTCAACAGCTTCACCCAAAGCCCGATCAGCGGCAGGTTCAGCACCACCAGCATCAGGTTCCCGATCCACATGCTGGCGATGATGCCCCAGAACAGCCCGGGCTGTTCCGACGCCACATTTGGCCCCGGCACGATCCCCTGGATGATCATCGCACCAATCATCAGCGCCATCACCGGATTGGCCGGAATGCCCAGCGTCAGAAGCGGGATGAACGAGGTCTGCGCCCCGGCATTATTGGCCGATTCCGGCCCCGCCACCCCCGCGATCGCCCCATGGCCGAATTCGCCCGGGTTTTTCGACAGCTTCTTTTCCACCGTGTAAGAGGCGAATGAGGCAAGGATCGCCCCGCCACCCGGCAAGATACCAAGAACCGAGCCCAGGCCTGTGCCGCGCAGAACCGGCCCGACAATGGCGCGGAAATCCTCGCGCGTGGGCCAAAGCCGCCCGACATGGCTGGTCAGCACCTGACGGTCATGCTCGTCTTCCAGATTGCGCAGGATCTCGGCAATGCCGAAAACGCCAACCGCGACCGCCACAAAGTTCAACCCGTCGGCATAGGCGGTGATGCCCATCGTGAAGCGCGGCGTCCCGTCATAGATGTCGCTGCCGACCATGCCCAGCAGCAGCCCCAGCACCACCATGGCCAGCGCCTTCAGCACCGATCCATGCGCCAAGGCGACGGACATGATGAGGCCAAGAACCATCAGGCTGAAATATTCGGCTGAACCAAACTTCAGCGCGACCGTGGTCAAAAGCGGCGCGAACAGCGCGACCAGGAAGGTGGAGACCGTCCCCGCAAAGAATGACCCGATCGCCGCAACCGCCAGCGCGATACCGGCGCGACCCTTGCGCGCCATCTGATAACCATCAATGGCCGTCACCGCCGACGAGGATTCGCCCGGCATATTGATCAGGATCGCCGTGGTCGATCCGCCATATTGCGCGCCGTAGTAAATCCCCGCCAACATGATCAGTGACGAGACCGGCTCCAGTTGGAAGGTGATCGGCAGCAGCATGGCGATGGTCGCGGTGGCACCGATGCCCGGCAACACCCCGATCAGCGTGCCGAGCAGCACCCCGATCAGACAGAAGGTGAGGTTTTCCAGCGAGCTTGCGACCGAGAACCCGAGGGCGAGATTTGACAGAAATTCCATGTGCCCCCCCTCAGAACGGCAGCCAGGGGCCGAACCGCCGGAACGGCAAGCCAAGGGCATAGCTGAAGACCAGCGTTGAAAACAGCGTGACAAGGAAGGCCAGCAGCAGCGCCCAATGCAGCTTCATCCGCATGGAGGCCATGGCCGCAATCAGCGCGGTCAGAAACAGCGCCGGCACGAAACCCAGGCCGCGCACCGTCAGCCCGAAGAACACCGGGGCGGGCAGGATGAACAGCAGCCCACGCCAGGCGATGGCCCCCATGGCCTCGGATGTGGCGGTGCTGCGAAAGGCCTTGAGAAAGACCAGCAGCCCCAGCAGGAACAAAATGCCCGACAGGATGGCCGGAAAATAGCCCGGCCCCATGCGCAAAGCGGTGCCGATGCGCAGATCCATGGTCTGCCAGGCAAAAAAGCCCGCAGCCAGCATCAACAGCGCGCCAGCAATGGCCTCGCTGCGGTCAGTGGTTGGTGAAGTCATCGAATTCCCCCCTAGGGACGACAGGGATCTCCGCCCGGTGCCGGGCGGAGAGGATCAGTGGCTGCGGGGTGCCGGATCAGTCGGCATAGACGCCTGCCGCCTCGATCACGGTTTTCCAGCGGGCGATCTCGGATTCGAGCTTGGCCTTCAGCGCGGCAGGGGTGGCGTCGGCGGCGGGCGACGGGGCGGTGCCCAGATCGGCCATCGCCTTTACCACGCCCTCATCCGCCAGCGCCTTTTGCAGCGATGCGGACAGGCGCGTGGTCACCTCTTCCGATGTGCCCTTGGGGGCGTAGATGCCGTGCCAGATGCCAACCTCCATCTGCGGCACACCGGCTTCGGCCACGGTCGGCAGATCGGGGAAGATCGCCAGACGTTCGGGCGAGGTTGCGGCATAGGCCTTTACCGTGCCGCCCGCGATCTGCTGGCTGGTATTGGTGGTCTGGTCACACATGAAATCGACCTGACCACCCAGCAGATCGGTCATCGCCGGGCCTGTGCCCTTGTAGGGCACGGTCACGAATTGGGTTTCAATCGCCGACTGAAACAACATGCCGCACAAATGGCTAGCCGCGCCGATCCCGGCATTGGCCATGGTGACGGTATCGGCATTCTCCTTCACATAGGCGATGAAGCCTGGGAAATCGACCGGCTCGAAATCCTTGCGCGCCACCATGACCATTGGCACTTCGGTCACAAGACCCACATATTCAAAGGCGTTGGTCGTGTCATAGGGCAGGCTGCGATACAGCGTGGCCGCCGTCGCCATACCGATATGGTGCAGAAGGATGGTGTAACCATCGGCATCCGCCTCGGCCACACGGCCAGCGCCCAGCGTGCCCCCCGCGCCGCCGACATTCTCGACAATGATCTGCTGCCCCAGATCGCCCGACATCTTTTCGGCGACCAGGCGCGCGACCGTATCGGTCGGCCCGCCCGCCGCAAAGGGCACCACCATGGTGATCTGGCGTTCAGGATAGCCCTGCGCGAAGCCTGCGCCCGTAAGCGCGCAAGACAGGACGGCCGCGGCGCTGACAGCGCCGAGAAGGTGACGGATGACCATGGTTTCCTCCCAGAAACGGATGTTGCCTACCCGCTCTCCCGTGCGGGCAGTTGATCCAATCAGAGCGGCTTGCCGGCAGTCACGCAAATGTCATGCAGCGGTCGGGATGATTTTCCCGAGGGCATTTTTGGTGCAATGGGCGGAAAGCGGAACATGCGGCGGTTTCGATGGGTGGATTTCCACCCATAGGCGACTCACCCGTCGTCGCCATCCCCTGCATCACGGATCAACCTTCGGTCGAGACCATGCTTCTGCATCTTCTCGTAAAGGGTCTTGCGGCTGATTCCCAAGGTCTCATAGACCGCTTTCAGCCGCCCGCCATGGGCCGAGATCGCGCCGGCGATCTGGCTGCGCTCGAACTCCGCCATCCGTTCGGCCAGACGGCTTTCCGGTGGGGATGGAGCGCCTTCGGCCATATCGAGCCCCAGCACGAAACGTTCGGCCTGATTGCGCAGCTCGCGCACATTGCCCGGCCAGTCGCGCGCCGCCAGCGCCGACAGATGCGCAGGCGGCACCTCACGTTCCGCCACGCCGTGACGGGCTGCAGATTCCCGCGCCAGATGCAGGAACAGCAGCGGAATATCCTCGCGCCGCGCCGAAAGCGGTGGCACATGCAGCACCGCAACATTCAGACGCCAATACAGATCCTCGCGGAAGGCCCCGCGCGCCACCGCCGCCGCAAGATCGGTCTTGGAGGTGGCGATGAAACGCAGGTTCAGCGGCACCGGCTCATTCGCGCCAAGCCGGGTGATCATCCGTTCTTGCAACACCCGCAGCAGCTTGGCCTGCAATTCCAGCGGCATCTGGCCGATTTCATCCAGCAAGATGGTGCCGCCGCGCGCATGTTCGAACTTGCCAAAGCGCGGCCGTAAAGCCCCGGGAAAGGCCCCCGCCTCATGGCCGAAAAGTTCGGATTCAATCAGTGCCTCGGGCAAGGCCGCGCAATTTATCGCAACGAAGGGCTTGCCCGCGCGGGGCGAGATGTCGTGCAAGGCCCGCGCCAGAACCTCTTTGCCCGCCCCGGTCGGACCGATCACCAGCGTATCCGCATCCGATGCCCCGATGGCGCGCAGCCGGTGGCGCAGATCGACCATGACCTGCGTGCGTCCGGGCATCCTCGCCTCGATATCGTCGCGCTTGCCCGCCACCGCACGCAAACGCCGATTCTCCACCACAAGGCCGCGATGGTCGACCGCGCGGCGCAGCACCGCCAGCAGATCCTGAACCACAAAGGGTTTCTCGATGAACTCATAGGCCCCACGCCGGATCGCGGCGACCGCCAGCGGCACATCGGCATGGCCGGTGACCAGGATCACCGGGATCTCGGCATCGATCTCGTGCAGGGCCGACAGCAGCGTCATCCCGTCCATCCCCGGCATCCGGATGTCGGAGATCACCGCCCCATTGAATCCTGGCGAGGCCAGCGCCAGCGCCGCCTCTGCTGAGGCAAAGGTCTCGACGCTGAACCCGGCAAGTTCCAACGCCTGTGCGGTGGAATGGCGCATCGTCTCATCATCATCGACCAGCAAGATGCGGGGCGGCATCTGGGGTGGTGTCATGCGGCGACCTCATGCGGGCGGGCAGCGGCAAGGGTCAGGTTGAATTCCGCCCCCGGATGCGCGTCGCGCAAGGTGATCTGCCCCCCAAAGTCGCGGATGATGTTATAGCTGATCGAAAGGCCAAGACCCAACCCGTTGCCGGCCGGTTTGGTGGTGAAGAACGGGTCAAAGATCCGCTCGGCAATCGCGCCAGGCACGCCCGGACCGCGGTCGCGGACGCGGATCACCACGCGCTCGCCCTGCTGGCTGGCCGATACGGTGATGCGGCGATCCTCGGTGCCTTCGACCGCATCGGCGGCATTGGTAATCAGGTTGACCAGCACCTGTTGCAGCCGCGTCGCACCGGCCCGCACCGGCGGCAAGCCGGGCGGCAGATCAATCTCCAGCCGTGCCCCCACCGCTGCCAGACGCCCGCCGACAATGATCCGGGTTTCCTCCAGCAGCGCGGGCAACTGGATCGCGGCCAGTTGCTCATTCGGCTTGCGCCCTGCATTGCGCAGATGCCGTCCGATCGCCGCCATCCGGTCAATCAGTGACAGGATATGGCCGATATTCTGCCGAGCCCGCCCGATATCGCCGCGTTCCAGCAGCACATCGGCACTATCGGCATAATTGCGGGCGGCGGCCAGCGGCTGATTGATCTCATGGCTCAGCGCCGCTGACATCTGCCCAAGCGCCGCCAGCTTGCCAACCTGCACCAGATTGGCCTGTGCCCGGCGCAGCTCCACTTCGGTGGCGCGGCGTTCGACAATCTCCTGCTCCAGATGGCTGTTCACGCGGGCCAGATCGGCGGTGCGTTCCTCCACCCGACGCTCCAGCTCGTCACGAGCGCGCGCCTCGATCGCCAGCCGCTCCGCGATGCGGGCGCGACGCTGGACCAGAACTGCCACGGCCGAAAGACCCGCGCAAAGCAGCAAGAAGACGGTGATCGTGACCACCCGCGCCTGCATCCGCGCCCCGGCAGTATCCAGCAGGACATGCACGGTCCAGCCCGCCTCATCCATCACCTGTTCGGCGATCAGGAACTGCCCACCCGCCGCCGCACCATCCCCCGAGGCACGACCAATAGCGGGCAGATGGACCTGCGCCACCCCGTCAATCTGCGCGCGCTGAAACGGCAGGTCATGCAGCGCCACATCGGCATAGCGGCGCGAGGCCTCGGTCCGGGCCACACGCTCTGCCGTGCGCGGCAGCGTGGCACCATAAAGCCAATGCGGCACCGAAGACATGAAGACGATCCCCTCAGGGTCGGTGACCAGCACGCGATATTCATTGCCACGCCAGGCCGCCTCGATCCGGTCCACCCCGATCTTCACAGCCAGCACCGCCGCAATCCGGCCCTGCATGTCACGCACCGGCGCCGAAAAGAAATAGCCGCGCAGCCCGGATGTGGTGCCCACCCCGTAGAACCGCGCCGGATGGCCCTGAAGCGCGTCGTGGAAATACGGCCGATAGCGGAAATTCTGCCCGACAAAAGTGCCCGGCTGACCCTGATTGGAGGCCGCGACCGTCTCGCCATCGGCGCGCATGATGTAGATATCCGACGATTGCAACATGGTGTTGCGCGCCAACATCAGCGCGTCGATCTGGCCGCGCCGCTGCGCATTGTCGGGCTCGCTGGCCAGATGGCGGATCGCATCCAGATCGGCCAGCAATTGCGGCACCACCTCATAGCGCGCCAGATCGCCTTCCAGCGCGTTGATGGTCAGCCGCATCGCGGTTTCGGCACGCGCCGCATCGGTTGCCAGATAATAGCGCAGCGCCAGCCGGTCGGCTTGCCAGACAGCAAGCCCGATGCCCAATCCGATGCCAAGCGCGGCAAATGCCGCTTTGCGATGAAACCGCAACGACAGGCTGATATCCCCCCGATCCTCTTCTGCGGGCATGATGGCAGGGCAAAGATCAATCTGAAAGGCATATTCTCCGCTTGCCCCGCCCGCCCCTTCCATGGCGGGGAAAATCCGCTAATCTTCGCCCCATGCTGCGCATCAACGACACGATCTCCATTGCCGATTGGGAACTGAGCGAGACTTTCTCGCGATCTTCCGGGCCGGGCGGGCAGAATGTGAACAAGGTCGAGACGGCGGTCGAGCTGCGGTTCGAGGCCGAACGCTCACCGCATCTCACACCCGCCGTGAAGGCGCGGCTGAAGCGGCTGGCCGGACGGCGCTGGACAACCGAGGGCGCGATTGTCATCCGCGCCGAGGAAACCCGCAGCCAGATCCGCAACCGTGCCCTGGCCGAAGAGCGGCTGGTGGAGATGATCCGTCAGGCGCTGATCGCGCCCAAGCGGCGCATTGCGACCAAGCCCACCCTTGGCAGCCAGCGGCGGCGGCTGGCTGCCAAGGCGGTGCGCGCGGAGGTCAAGTCGCTGCGCGGCAAGGTGGAGGACGAATGACCGAAGCAGAAGAGGCCGCAGGTTTCTGGGGCGCATCCCTCACCCAGACGCTGCGCAATCGCGAAAATGCGGTTCACGCGATCCGGCTACCCGATGGCCGCCCCGCGGCCTTGCGGCTGCACCGGCAGGGCTATCAGTCGGAGGCGGCGATCCGGTCAGAATTATGGTGGTGCGGTGCATTGGCCGAGGCCGGGCTGCCGGTGCCCGCGCCGATCCCGACGCGGGACGGGGTGCCGCTTGCACGACTGGCATCTGGGCGTCTCGCCTCAAGCCTCACCTGGATCGAGGGACATGCCTTGGGCGAGGCGGGCCATCCCCTGCCCGGCAGCCCCTCAGAACGCCATGCCCGCCATCATGCGCTTGGGGCCCTGCTGGCGCAGATCCATAACGCGACCGACCGCCTGACGCTGCCCGATGACTTCAATCGCCCCGCCTGGGATATTGCAGGTCTTGTGGGCGAGACCCCGTTCTGGGGGCGGTTCTGGGACCATCCGCTGCTGACACCGGCAGAGCAGGATCTGTTGATCGCCGCACGCGCGCATTTGCGGGACCGGCTTGTCGCCCATGCCAAGGATCACCCGCTGGGTCCGATCCATGCCGATGTGCTGCGCGAGAATGTCATGGTGAGGCCGGATGGTGGCCTCGCCCTGATCGATTTCGACGATAGCGGCATCGGCTTTCGGCATTACGATCTGGGCACGGTGCTGTCGCAGGATCTCTACGAGCCCGACCGCCCGGCATTGCAGGCAGCATTGATCGCGGGCTATGGCGCGCATCGCCCGATCGATCCTGCCATGGTGCCGGTCTTCACGCTGGCGCGGGTGCTGGCCTCGGTCGGGTGGGTGATGACCCGGCTGCCGCTGGATCATCCCGTTCACAAATCCCATATCGCCCGTGCCACGATGTGGGCGCGGCATGTGCTATCGGATGGCCGTTAGGCTATCACACCACGATCTCCTGCGCGACCTGATCGCCGATGCCGAAAACGCGCTTGTACCGCGCGATTTCATCCTTTGGCCCCATTGCCTTGTTCGGATTGTCCGACAGTTTCACCGTCGGGCGGCCATTGGCGCTGATCGCCTTGCAGACCAGGCTGAAGGGTGCCAGCCGGTCGCCCGCAAGCCCGCGGAAATCATTGGTCAGCATGGTGCCCCAGCCGAAGGAAACCTTCACCCGGCCAGCAAAACGGGCCTGCAATTCCTCGATCTTGTCGACATCCAGCCCGTCCGAGAAGATCACCAGCTTTTCACGCGGATCCTCGCCGCGCGCCTGCCACCAGCGGATCGCGGTTTCCGCCCCCGCCGCCGGATCGCCACTGTCGATGCGGATGCCGGTCCATTTCGACAGCCAGTCCGGCGCACGGGCCAGGAAACCCTCGGTGCCATAGGTATCGGGCAGGATCATCCGCAGATTGCCGTCGTGTTCTTCGTGCCAATCGGCCAGAACGCGGTAAGGCGCCTCGGCCAGTTCGGCATCACTATTGGCGAGCGCCGCATAGACCATGGGCAGCTCATGCGCATTGGTGCCGATGGCCTCAATATCGCGCTTCATCGCGATGGCACAGTTCGAGGTGCCGGTGAATGCATCCCCCAGCCCCTCCTGCATCGCCTGCACGCACCAGTCCTGCCAGAGATAGCTGTGGCGGCGACGGGTGCCGAAATCGGCGATCTTCAACCCGTCGATGCGGCGCAGGCGTTCGATCTTTTCCCAAAGCCGCGACATCGCCCGGGCGTAAAGGATCTGCAGCTCGAATTTGCCCATGTCGCGCAGCACCGCGCGCGAGCGCAGCTCCATCAGCACGGTCAGCACCGGGATCTCCCACAGCATGACCTCTGGCCAGCGGCCTTCAAAGGTCAGCTCGTATTGGCCATCGCGCTTTTCCAGATGGTAATCAGGCAGGCGGACCTGTTCGAACCATTCCATGAAATCGGGGCGGAACATCTGGCGCTTGCCGTAAAAGGTATTGCCGCGCAACCAGGTGCTTTCGCCGCGCGACAGGCCAAGGCTGCGCACATGATCCAACTGTTCGCGCAATTCACCCTCGTCCACCAAATCCGCAAGACGGATCGAGGAGGATCGATTGATCAGGCTGAACGCCACCGTCGTATCCGGCTTGTTTCGGAAAATCGACTGACACATCAACAGCTTGTAAAAATCCGTATCGATCAGCGACCGGACGATCGGGTCGATCTTCCAGTTGTGGTTGTAGACGCGCGTTGCGATGTCGGCCATTTCTGGTCCTCCCTTGCCCCCTTCTCTAAGGCATTCGGGGCAGGAAGGTCAAAAGCACTCATGCCGGAACCTGACGATTTTGCTTCGCCAGCTGCGGCCCCGACTTTTCCCGCGACGTCGCAACCGTCATCAGCCGCGGTTTGCGTTGCGTTTTCTGCATCCGCTGCGCCGGACGGGCGGAGCCCGCCCGCAAAGGCGCGCAGCACCGCATAAAGCTCTGCCCGGACGACAGGCTTGGAAAGGGCACCATCCATTCCCGCCGCCGCAAAAGTCGCCATATGTTCATCCGACGAAAAGGCCGTAAGCGCGAAGATCGGCACATGTGGTGCGTCAGCTGCGGCTTCTGCCGCGCGGATCATGCGGGCGGCTGTCAACCCGTCCATCCCCGGCATGGAAATGTCCATCAAGACAAGGTCGGGCCGGTGTTGCGACCACAGCGCGAAAGCCTGCTCTCCATCCGCAGCCTGCCAAAGCATCGCCGTGCAAGGCTCCAGCAACCGCTGGACAATCAGCCGATTGGTGCGGTTGTCTTCCGCCGCCAGCACGCGCAATGCGGTGCGCGGTGCCTGCAACCCGGGATTTGCGCCGCCTGCAACCGCTGCGGTGACTGTAGGGGGCAGTTTGACGGTGAAGACCGATCCTTCGCCGGGACTGGACCGGATGGTGATATCCCCCCCCATCGCGCGGGCAATCTCGCGGGAGATGGTCAGGCCAAGTCCGGTGCCACCGAAGCGGCGGGCGATGGAATTGTCCTCTTGTGCGAAGCTGTCAAAGATCGCGGCCTGCCGCTCTGGCGCGATCCCGATCCCGGTGTCGGAAATGCGGATCGCCGTCTGTTTCCCGTCCCGGTCCAGATCCAGTGCCACCGTCACGCCGCCGGTTTCGGTGAATTTCACCGCATTTCCGATCAGGTTCAGCAGGATCTGGCGCAGACGTCCGGGATCGCCCAGAAAATCCGGCGCGCCATCGGGCAGGTCAGCCGTCAGCGTCAGGCCCTTGCGCTGCGCGACCGGGCGCAACAGATCCAGGCTACGCGCAATCAGATCCGCAAGCGAAAAGCGTTCCTGAACCAGTGTCAGTTTGCCCGCATCCAGCTTTGCCAGGTCCAGCACGTCATTGATGATGGTCAGAAGCGCCCGGCCCGATTCCTCGACCAGACTGACATAATGGCGCTGCGTCGCGTCCAGCACGGTTTCCGACAGCAGTTCCGCCACGCCGATCACGCCGTTCAAGGGCGTGCGGATCTCATGACTCATGGTGGCCAGAAACTGGGCCTTGGCCTGCATCGCGGCCTCGGCACTCTGGCGGGCGGCGGCAAGCTCGGCCTGTTGGCGCCGCGCCTCGGTCACGTCACGCTCCAGCGCGATGAAGACATCCAGCCGGCCATCGGCGGCAAAGACCGGGCTCATGTTGATATCCATCCAGATCAGCGCGCCCGCCTTGGTGCGATTTTGCAATTGCACGCGGCAAGGGGTCCCGGTGCGCACCGCGTTGCGCAGCGTGGCCAGCGTGCGCGGCGAGGTTTCAGGCGCATCCAGAATATCGCTGGGAAAGCGCCCGATCGCCTCATCGAACGAATAGCCGGTGATCCGACTGAAGGCCGCATTCACCCATTCGATCCGGCCATCGGGTGTGGTGAAGATGATGCTGTCACCGGCATGACGCGCAGCAAGCGCAAGGCGTTCCGACCTGCGCGCGGTCACCTCCAGCTCTGCGCGCGACAGGCTGAGCGCGTGTTGCTTGTCGAGAAGTGCGCGTTCAAACTGATAGCGTGTGCGATGGCTTTGCATCACCGTTTTCAGGAACAGGCTGACCGCATAGCCCAGCGTCAGGATGGCCAGAATGAAGAACATCGTGCCGCGATGCGCGCCCTCCAAAATCAGGCTGACCAGAAGGCCAAGCGCCGACAGGCCATAGATCCAGAGACGCAGTTGCGTGCCTTCGGGGAAATGTCGCCCGGCAAGGCCCGCATTGGTGACCGCCGACATCAGAAAGACCACAGCAAAAAATCGCGCCTCGATCAGCGGCACGAAGAACCAGCACAGGCCGATGCTGGCCGCAACCATCAGCGCCTGCAGCCCGGCGGCCAGCATGGCGATGCCCCGGACGACCGGACCGGGGTCACCGCCCCGCCACAGAAGCCAGCGCAGCGTCAAGGCCTCGACCAGCTCGCCCCCCAGCACGAACGCCACCGCCACCGGCCCAAGCCATGGCGCGCCAAGCAGCGCCAGCGCCAGCGCCCCCGCCACCGTCATGGTCTGACGCAGCACAAAGCCACGCAGCCGCCCCCGCGCATAGCGCAGCAGCAGACCCGACGGGCTGTTGCGCCGGAAGAAATCTTCCCGCGCTTCGGCGCTGACTGATGGCATCCTGCTCCTCACAACCAGATCCGGTTGCGGTCAGCTTAGGCGGAGCGCGTTAACGAAGTCTGAGCGGGATCCGGCCGCGGATCCGCAGGCCCCAGATCCGCGGCCCAGATCAGCCCACCTCAGATCAGATCAACCCCGGCCTGCATCATCTGCTGACAGGCGGCAGCAAGTGAGCCATCCAGATCGATGGCGCGGCAGGCACTCATCTTCACCGCGACGCGGAAACCCAGTCGCGCGGCATCCAGCGCGGAATAGGTCACGCAGAAATCGGTGGCGAGGCCCACAAGCATCACCGCCTCAACGCCGCGCGAGCGTAGATAGCCCTCAAGCCCGGTTGGCGTCACACGGTCATTTTCGAAAAACGCCGAATAGCTGTCGATGGCAGAGCGAAAGCCCTTGCGGATCACCAGATCGCCGGGATCGGTTTCCAGCCTTGGGTGGAAGGCCGCGCCTTCGGTGCCTTGCACACAATGGACAGGCCACAGGACCTGCGGGCCATAGGGCATCTCGGTCAGCGAAAACGGCGCGGCACCGGGATGGTTGGCGGCAAAACTTTTATGGTCGGCCGGGTGCCAGTCCTGCGTCAGCACGCGCACCGCATATTGCCGCAACATCGCGTTGATCTCGGGGATGATGGCATCGCCCCCGGCCACCGCAAGCAAGCCCCCGGGGCAGAAATCATTCTGCACATCGACGACGATCAGGGCCTCGTTTTCTGGATGCATGACAATTTCCCGCTGGTTTCCCCTTGGCTAAGGCTGTGGGGCCCATGCGTCAATGCCGCGCTTGCAATATGGCGCGTGAAGGCGCAGATGCAGGATCATGATCACCATCGCCGCCCTTTATCACTTTACCCGCTTTTCCGAGCCTGCCGCCTTGCAGGCCCCCTTGCAGGCCCTGTGCAATGCGCGGGGTGTGAAGGGCTCGCTTCTGCTGGCGCAAGAGGGGGTGAACGGCACCATCGCAGGCACGCGCGAGGGGGTTGACGCCGTGCTGGCGCATCTGCGCGCCCTGCCCGGCTGCGCCGATCTTGAACACAAGGAAAGCTACAGCCCCGAAATGCCCTTCGGCCGCATGAAGGTGAAGCTGAAGCGCGAGATCGTGACCATGGGCCAGCCTGATATCGACCCGCGCGCCCGTGTCGGGCATTACGTCGCGGCCGAGGACTGGAACGCGCTGATCTCGGAACCCGATGTCGTGGTGATCGACACCCGCAATGACTATGAGGTGGCGATCGGCACCTTTGAGGGCGCGATTGATCCCGGCACAGCAAGCTTTCGCGAGTTTCCGGCCTGGTGGGAGGCAAACCGCGCGCGCTTTCACAACAAGCGGGTTGCGATGTTCTGCACCGGCGGCATCCGCTGCGAGAAATCCACCAATTTCCTGCTGGGTCAGGGGGTGGAGGATGTCTATCACCTCAAGGGCGGCATCCTTAAGTATCTGGAAGAGGTCCCCGAGGATCGCAGCCTGTGGAACGGGCAATGCTATGTCTTTGACCAGCGCGTCAGCGTGGGGCATGGGCTGGTGCCGGGCGATTATGACAGTTGCCATGCCTGCCGCCGCCCGGTCAGTGCCGCAGACAAGGCGCATCCGGCATGGGAGGAAGGCGTCTGCTGCCCGGCCTGCGTCGATGAATATGATGCCGATGACCGGGCGCGCTTTCGCGAGCGGATGAAGCAGATCGCGCTGGCGGGCCAACGCGGCAAGCGCCATTTCGGCGGCTGATCAGCGCGCCGCTCAGCTCTGCGAGGCCTGACGCGACAGTTGCACCGCCAGAATGCCCGCCATCACCACCGCAACCCCGATGATATCGCTCAGCCGGATGGCCTCGCCCAACAGAAGGGCCGCAATGGCCACGCCGAAGAACGGGTTGAGGAAATGGAAGGTTGCAGCCTTCACCGCCCCGATCCGGCGCACCAGCGCGAACCACAGCGCGGTGGCAAGGATCCCCGGCATCAGGATCTGATAGGCCATCGCAAGCGCCCATTGCGGCGTCAGGTTCAGGCGCAGCGGCTCCACCGCCAGTGTCACCAGCCAAAGGATCGCGGCCCCCACCCACATCTGATAGCCGACGACCACCATCAGATTGCCGCCTGAACTTGCGTTGCGCAGCATCAGGGTCGCGGTGGCGAGTGCGAGTGCCGCGATCAGGCACAGCACGACGCCGACCGGATCAGCCCCGCCGCCCAGACGCGACAGCATGATCAGGCCAACCCCGGCAAAGCCGGTGACCAGACCCGCAACCCCCAAAGGCGGCAGGCGCTGCCCCAGCAGCGCCCAACCCAGCCCCGCGACGATCAGCGGCATGGTGGAGGCGATGATTGCAGCCAAAGAGGCCTCGATCCACTGCATGGCGACGAAATTCAGCCCCAGATAAATGGCGTTCTGGCACAGACCGAAGACCAGCGTGGCCCGCCATTGCGCCCGCGTCAGGCGCAGGCTTTGCCCAAGCGCCGCGCCGATCCCGACCGCCATCGCCCCCGAGAGGCTGAACCGGATCGCCAGCGACAAAAGCGGCCCGGCATCCACCACGATCAGCCGTGCTGTCGCGTAGGCCGAACTCCAGATCAGGGCAAAAACCAGCCCCATCGCCAATGCACGCAGATCCATTGCCACTTTCCTTCGCTCATGAGCCAGCTGTGAAAGCGCCAAGCCCGTGATGGTCTTTTCGCAAAAAGAAGGCCGCCCCGAAAGGGCGGCCACAATCTTCGCATCAAGGTCACAAGACCCGGACGGATCAGGCGTTCACGCTGTCCTTCAGCGCCTTGGCGATGGTGAATTTCACCTGCTTGTCAGCCGGCTTGGTCACGGTTTCGCCAGTGGCGGGGTTGCGGACCTGACGCTCGGGACGCTCTTTGCAGACCACTTTGCCGAGGCCCGGCAGGGTCACGGCACCGCCAGCGGCAACCTCGCGCGCGATAACCGCCGCGATGGCGTCAAGCGCAGTACCGGCAACTTTCTTGTCGGCACCCATGGCGTCGGCCAGCGCGGCAACCAGCTGCGTCTTGGTCATCGGTTTGGACATCTTGTCATCCTTGTCGTTTCTTACGCCCAACGGGGCGATGTCTTGTCTGCCGGGCAAGCCCGAATGGATGTGTTCCTACACAGGTTTTCAGCATGAAGTGCAAGCGAAGATTGCCGAAAAGACCCAATATAGGCTTGGTTTCGCCAGTTACCTAAGTGTCAGAGGAAGGCGGTTTCTTCGAAACTGCGCAGTTTGCGACTATGGATCCGCTCCACCGGCATTTCTCGGATCAGTTCCATCGCGTGAATACCGATCAGAAGATGGCGCGAGACCTGCGTGCGATAGAAATCCGACGCCATGCCCGGCAGCTTCAACTCGCCATGCAGCGGCTTGTCCGACACGCAAAGCAACGTGCCATACGGCACCCGGAAGCGGAAGCCGTTGGCGGCGATGGTGGCGCTTTCCATATCCAGCGCGATGGCGCGCGATTGCGACAGGCGCTTCACCGGGCCGGACTGATCCCGCAGTTCCCAATTGCGGTTGTCGATGGTGGCCACAGTGCCGGTGCGCATGATGCGTTTCAGCTCATAGCCCTCCAACTGGGTCACCGCCTCGACCGCGTCTTCCAACGCGATCTGTATCTCGGCCAAGGCCGGGATCGGCACCCAGATCGGCAGATCATCGTCCAGAACGTGATCTTCGCGCAAGTAAGCATGGGCCAGACAGAAGTCCCCCAGCGATTGCGAATTGCGCAGGCCCGCGCAATGGCCAACCATCAGCCAGGCATGCGGGCGCAGGACGGCGATATGGTCAGTCGCGGTCTTCGCATTTGATGGCCCCACCCCGATATTCACCAGCGTGATGCCCTGACCATCGGCGCGTTTCAGGTGATAGGTCGGCATTTGTGGCATCTTGGTGGGCAGGTTCAGCACCCCGTCCGGCGTGGTGATGATCTGGTTGCCCGTCGCCACAAATGCCACATAGCCCGAGGCCGGATCGCCAAGCACCTTGCGGGCATAGGCCTCGAACTCATCGACATAGAACTGATAGTTGGTGAACAGAACATGGTTCTGGAAATGCACCGGGTCGGTCGCGGTATAATGCGAAAGCCGGGCCAGACTGTAATCCACGCGCTGCGCGGTAAAGGGTGCCAGCGGCCGGGCCCCATCGGCATATTCGATCAGCACACCATTGACGATATCGTCATTGGTGGTCGCAAGATCCGGCACATCGAACACATCGCGCAGCGGGAAATCCAGCGCCCCTTCCTGCGGGATCACCACGCCGGGGTGATTGGCCACCGCGAAATGCACCGGGATCGGCGTCTCGGACGGGCCGATCTGCACCGGAACCCCGTGGTTCTGGATCAGCAACTCGATCTGCTGGATCAGGTAGTTGCGGAACAGGTCGGGCCGGGTCACCGTGGTCACATAGGTGCCGGGCTGTGCGACATGGCCAAAGGACAGCCGGGAATCGGTCTTGGCAAAGCTGGTGGTGGTAAAGCGGATCTCGGGATACCAGGCCCGCACCCGCGCCGCAGGGCGCTCACCCGCGATCACCGCATTGAACTGCGCGGTCAGGAAATCCACCGCCTGGATGTAAAGCTCCTCCAGCCGGGCCACCGCCTTGGCCGGATCCTCGAAACTTTCATGCACCGCATCGGACGGCGCGATATAGGTCTGTGAAATCTGGGTCACGTCTCATTGTCCATTTTTTGATCGTTCTTTCTGCACCCTGCAAAGGGAGGAAATCAAGCATTGCCTGCAGCAATGCCGACAATGCGTCACGTCGCGATGACGTGGCCCCGATCTAGCGGCATTTCCCGCGCCGCATCGGCTTGCAGCCGCGCCGCGCCCGGCGCAGGATGGCCGCCATGACAGGCACGCTTCTCTCCCTCGGCCACGGTTATTCGGCACAGGCCCTCGCGGCGCGGCTTTTGCCGCAGGGCTGGCGCATCATCGGCACAACACGCAGCGCGGAAAACGCGGAATTGTTGCGCCATACCGGGGTGGAGGCCGTGGTCTGGCCCGGCACGCCCCTGGCCCCGCTGTTGGCGCAGGCCACCCACCTGCTCAGCTCCATCGCGCCCGGTGCGGGGCAAGATCCGGTGATTGCCGCCGAGGCCGAGGCCCTCCGTGCTGCCCCCCTGCAATGGGCAGGCTATCTTTCGACCACCGCCGTCTATGGCGATCATAACGGGGCATGGGTCGATGAGGATACCGCCCTGACCCCCGGCACCCAACGCGGGCACCAGCGCGTGCAGGCCGAAGCAGATTGGCAGGCGCTTGACCTGCCGCTGCATATCTTCCGGCTGGCCGGGATCTATGGCCCCGGGCGCGGCCCCTTTGCCAAGGTGCGCGCAGGCAGCGCCCGGCGGATCATCAAGCCCGATCAGGTTTTCTCGCGCATCCATGTCGAGGATATCGCCCAGGCGCTGGAGGCCTCGATCCGCCGCCCCGATCCGGGGCTGATCTGTAATCTTTGCGACGATGATCCCGCCCCGCCCGAGGCTGTGATCGCCCATGCCGCCCGCCTGCTTGGTCTGCCACAACCCCCGGCCGAGGATTACCGCACGGCCGACATGACGCCGCTTGCCCGCAGTTTCTATGCCGAGAACAAGCGGGTGCGGAACGGACGGATGAAGGATCGGCTGGGCGTGAAGCTGCGCTATCCGAGCTATCGTGAGGGCCTCGCTGCCCTGCTGGACGCCGAGCAGGGCTGAGCCCGCGCGCAGGACCGGCACCGCCACGATAACAAAGCCGCCAGATGATCTTGTGCAGGCCACTAGCCCCGCCTACCTGCCAAGAGGAACGCAGCCCTTGCAAGTTGCCCCCGGCCTGATGGCTGCCCCCCGACCGCCACGCCCCCGACGCGCCGCAAGGCCCGCAAGCCCCGAAGCCATAGCCCGAGACGCCTGAAAATGAGCCCCTACGACCCCGATCCCGAGCTTGGCACCGCCGCCACGCGTCCGGCCATGCGGCAACGGTTTTCCGAACTGCTGCAACAGGTTGCCGAAACCCATAGCGAAGACCGGATCTCCATCGCGGATCTGTTGCAGGCGATGAAGGGCCGCGCGATTGCCGCCCTTCTGTTTCTGTTCGCCTTCCCCAATATCCTGCCCACGCCCCCCGGCCTTGCCGCGGTGCTGGGCCTGCCGCTGATCTATCTGTCCTCGCAGCTGATGCTGGGGCGCCAGCCCTGGCTGCCGGGCTTCATCGCGCATCGCTCGATGACGCGCGACACCTTCCGCAATATCGTGGCGAAGGCCGCGCCGGTGCTGAACCGGGCGGAAAAGATGCTGCGGCAACGCTGGTGGCCGCTGGTCAGCCCGGGGGCAGAACGGGTGCTTGGCTTCGTCTGCCTTGCACTGGCGGTGCTGCTGTCGCTGCCGATCCCCTTGGGCAACCTTCTGCCCGCCGCCGCGATCTGCGTGATCGCGCTCGCGCTGCTGGAACGCGACGGGCTATGGGTGATCGTCGGGCTTCTCGCCACCATCGCCGCCTTCGCCTGGGTCGGTGGCATGGGCTATGCGCTGGTGAAATCCGCGATCTTCGTGGTGGTCAACGCATTTGGGGCGTAAGGAAAAGCGGGCCAGCGGCCCGTTTTTCGTTTGCAGACCGCAGGCCATTTCTGGCAGCGACGACACGGGCCTGAGGCCCGTTCCCCCGTGATGAAAGCCGGCCAGTGGTCCGGCCGCCAAGGTATAGCAGGCCTCAGGCCCGCAGGCCGACCACAGCGATGCCCAGCGTTTCCAGAACCTTGGCCTCGATCTGCGGGGCGTTCATGCCGGCGACCGCATACATCGCCTCGGGGCTGGCCTGATCGATGAAGGTATCGGGCAGCACCATGGAACGGTATTTCAGGCCGTGGTCGAACACGCCCTCATCGGCCAGAAGCTGCGCGACATGGCTGCCGAAGCCACCCACGGCACCCTCTTCCACCGTAATCAGTGCCTCGTGATGGCGCGCCAGTTGCAGGATCAGGTCGCGGTCCAGCGGCTTGGCAAAGCGGGCATCGGCCACCGTGCATTTCACGCCACGCGCGGCCAAGGCCTCGGAGGCCACCAGCACCTCGCCCAGACGGGTGCCAAAGGACAGGATCGCCACGCGCCCGCCCTCACGCATCAGACGGCCCTTGCCGATCTCCAGCACGCATCCGCGTTCGGGCATCTCAACGCCGATGCCATCGCCGCGCGGATAGCGGAAGGCGCTTGGGCCCTCATCATAGGCGGCGGCGGTGGCCACCATATGGACCAGCTCCGCCTCATCGGCGGCGGCCATCACCACCATGCCCGGCAGATTGGCCATGAAGGCCACGTCAAACGATCCGGCATGGGTCGCGCCATCAGCCCCCACCAGCCCCGCGCGATCAATGGCGAACCGCACCGGCAGGCGCTGGATCGCCACGTCATGCACGACCTGATCATAACCGCGCTGCAAGAAGGTCGAATAGATCGCACAGAACGGCTTCAACCCGCCCGCCGCCAGCCCGGCACTGAAGGTCACCGCGTGTTGTTCTGCAATGCCCACATCGAAGCAACGGCGCGGAAAGCGTTCGGCAAACAGGTTCAGCCCGGTGCCATCCGGCATCGCTGCCGTTACCGCCACAATCTTGTCATCGCGGCTGGCCTCATCGATCAGGCTTTGCGCGAAGACCTTGGTATAGCTGGGCGCGTTGGACTTGGCCTTTTGCTGCACTCCGGTCAGCACATCGAACTTGGCCGTCGCATGGCCCTTGTCCATCGCGGCTTCGGCCGGGGCATAGCCCTTGCCTTTCTTGGTGATCACATGAATCAGGGTCGGCCCGGTGGCACGCGCATGGGCGGTGCGCAGCACGGGCAGCAACTGGTCCAGATCATGGCCGTCGACCGGGCCGACATAGGAAAAGCCCAGTTCCTCGAACAGCGTGCCGCCGACGGTCATGCCTTTCAGCATTTCCTTGGCCCGGCGCGCGCCCTCCTGGAACGGCCCCGGCAGCAGGCTGACCATGCCCTTGGCGGCCTGTTTCAGATCCTGAAGCGGTGCCTCGGCATAAAGGCGGGACAGATAGCTTGACAGCGCACCGACCGGCGGCGCGATGGACATTTCATTGTCATTGAGGATGACGAACAGCCGCTTGCCCAGATGGCCCGCATTGTTCATCGCCTCGAACGCCATGCCCGCGCTCATCGATCCGTCACCGATCACCGCAATGGCATCGCCCGGATCGCCGCCCAGATCTGCCGCCGCCTTGAAACCAAGCGCGGCGGAGATGGAGGTGGAGCTATGCGCCGCCCCGAAAGGATCATAGGGGCTTTCCGACCGTTTGGTGAACCCCGAAAGGCCGCCTTCGGTGCGCAGGGTGCGGATGCGGTCGCGCCGCCCGGTCAGGATCTTGTGGGGATAGCACTGGTGACCGACATCCCAGATCAGCTTGTCGCGCGGCGTGTCGAACACCGCATGGATTGCGACCGTCAGCTCCACCACGCCCAGACCCGCGCCCAGATGCCCGCCGGTCACCGAGACCGCACTGATCGTCTCGGCGCGCAACTCATCCGCCAGTTGCCGCAACTCGCGGTCCGACAACGCCTTCATGTCTGAAGGCAGCGTCACGCGGTCCAGCATCGGGGTTTTCGGGTGCGCGGGTTTCAGGTCTTCGGTCATGGCTCCCCCTCCTCGGGGTGTCAGCTTTGCCGCGAGATAACGAAGCGCGCAGCCGCGATCAAGCCGGAGGCCCGCTCACCATAGGGTGAAAGCGCGGCCTCGGCCTCGGAAATCAGGGATCTTGCGCGGATCTTCGCGCCTTCCAGCCCCAGAAGCGAAACGAAAGTGGCCTTGCCCGCTTCGGCATCCTTGCCGACACGCTTGCCGATCGCGGCCTCGTCGCCCTCGACATCCAGAATGTCATCGGCAATCTGGAAAGCAAGGCCAAGCGCATGGGCATAAGCGCGCAGGGGGGTGGTGTCCGCGCCCGCAAGGATCGCGCCCGCCTCGGCCGAAAAGGCGATCAGCGCGCCGGTCTTGCCCGCCTGAAGGGCCGTGATCTGATCGAGTGTCAGCGGTGCGGGCGCGGTCTCGGCCGCGATATCCAGCGCCTGCCCCAGCACCATGCCTTCAGCGCCCGAGGCACGGGCCAACCCCGCCACCAGCGCCAGCCGCCGGTCCGCCGCGCCAAGCGCCGGATCACAGAGCAGTTCGAACGCCAGGGTTTGCAGCGCGTCGCCGGCCAGCACGGCGGTCGCCTCATCCCATTTCACATGGATGGTGGGCAGACCCCGGCGCAGGTCATCATCATCCATGCAGGGCAGATCGTCATGCACAAGGCTATAGGCATGGAGCGCCTCGACCGCCGCCGCGGCAGAAACCGCAGCATCCGCCGCAATGCCATGCAGACGCGCGGATTCCAGCACCAGAAAAGCGCGCAACCGCTTGCCGCCCTGCACGGCATAGCGCATGGCCTGCACCACCGGCAGATCGCCCTGACGGGCCAGGGCGGCATCAAGCCGCGCCTGCACCAGCGCGGCATCGGCCTGCAGACGGGCGGGGAATGTCACAGCCCCTCCACCGGGGTGGTGCCGACGGCGCGGCCTTCTTGCGCGCGGATCAGTTCGACCTTTTCCTCGGCCGCTTTCAGCTTGGCGGCGCAATGGCGCTTCAGCGCCTCGCCACGCTCGTAAAAGGCGATGGATTGTTCCAGCGCGACATCGCCGCGTTCCAGCTTGCCGACCACGGCCTCAAGCTCCGCCATGGCCTCTTCAAAGCTCATTTCGGCAATCGGTTTCTCGGTCATCGACCCCTCCGCAACATCCCATGGTCTGGCACCGCGATCATAGCGCCGCCGCAAGACGGATACCACCCGCCACAATGCCGCGCATTCAGCGCAGCGTGTCCGCCGGGCTGTTCAGGAAGGCCAGCGATTCCTCCAACACGCCCTCGGCAATGTCACGCCCAATGATGACGATGCGCGATTTGCGATCCCCCTTGGGCGCGCGGGCCAGCTTCACCGGCGGATCGAAGACATGCTGCACGCCATGGATGGCATAGGGCTCATTCTCGCCCTCCAGCCAGATCAGCGCCTTGAAACGCAGGATATCGGGGCCGCGTAGCTGGATCAGCGTGTCGATCCAGATGTTGAACAGGCCCGGATGGATCGGATTGTCGAGCGTGGCCGAGACCGAGCGGATGCGGTCATCATGCCTGGCCGCCACCGGCGGTGCTGCCGTGAAAGACGGCCCGAATAGCCCGTGCTGCGAGCCAAACTGCGTCAGCGGCGGCAGGGCCTTCGGCGTGGCAGCGGCATTCACCCAGGCCTCGGCCTGTTCAGGCTGCGCCAGCTCCTTGGGCACGCCAAGGCCGAACAGCGCGCCGGGCGGCACCTTGCCGTGATCTGCCACGATCTGCCGCGCGGTGGGCGAGATGGTGCGCAGCCGCTTCTGGAAATCGGCAAGGGCCGCTGGCGTCACCAAATCGGATTTGGTGACCACGATCAGATCGGCCATGGCGACCTGCGCCACCGCCTCGAACCCCTTGTCCAGCGTGCCGGGCCCATGCGCCGCATCGGCCAGCGTCACCACGCCATCCATCCGCAAATATTGCGACAGGACATGTTCCACCAGCAGCGTGTGCAGGATCGGGCCGGGATCGGCGAGGCCCGAGGTCTCGATCACGATGCGGTCAAAGGCGGACTTGCCCTCGGCCCGTTTGGCCAGCAGATCGTTCAGCGCCCGGGTCAGATCGCCCCGCACCGCACAGCACATGCAGCCCGATTCCAGCAGCACCATTTCCTCGGTGGTCTCGACGATCATGTCGTGATCCAGCCCGACATCGCCAAATTCGTTGATCAGCACCGCAGCCTTGCCCATGGCCGGATCGGTCAGAAGCGCATTCAGCAGCGTGGTCTTGCCCGCGCCAAGATAGCCGGTGATCAGGGTGACAGGCAGACGCTGGATGGTCTTGGCGGATTTGGGTGGCATCAGACGGGCTCCTCGGTTCGCGCAAGGAACCTAGACGGCGCGACCGGGAATGACCATGGGGTCACAGCCCTGCGACGGGTTCAGCGCATCCGCAAAGATGCTGCCCGAAATGCTGGTGCGCCGGGCCTGCCCTTTGCGTTGCATTTCGGCCTATTCGCCGGGCTCTGTCTCGCGCAGCACCGCCGATGTGACCTCGGCCGATTTCAGCATGTCTTCCAGCGTCAGCGACTCGATGATCAGCAGATAGGACCAGAACACCTCGGCAAAGATCTTGCGGATGCGGCAGCTGGCCTCATCGGTGCAATCCTCGCAGCGTTGGTAGGACCGGCGCGACAGACAGGGCAAGGGCGCAATCGGCCCGTCAATCAGGCGCAGCAGTTCCGAGATGGAAATGTCGCGCGGTGCCTTGATCAGGCTGTAGCCGCCCGACCGCCCCCGGGTGGAGGCGATGGTGCCCGCATTGCGCACCTCCAGCAGAATATGTTCCAGAAACCGTTTCGGTGTTCCCGAACGGCGCGCGATCTCCTCGATCGTCAGGGCCTGCGGCACCGGCTTTGCGGCCTCATCGGCCAATGCCAGCAGGGCTTTCAGCGCATATTTCATCTTCTGCGTGATCATAGAAATTCCGTATGCGGAAAGCGGGGGGGAATCAATCGGATGCAGGGCGGGGACGGCGTTTTCCCTTCATCCGTGCCCCGCAGTCCACGCCCCCGGAAATGGGCGGCAATGGGCGGCGACAAAAGACTGCGGCCAGCAACCCAAGGGGTAGGACGCGCCCCGCAGGTCTGGCCATAAGCCCCGGCCATCGATCCGGTGTTCCCATTTGGTGATCGGATCGTTTCCGCCCTAGTGCTTTGGAAATGGTCCGAAACGGGCTATGACCGATGGGAATTTGCAATTTTCGGACAATTATGACGGCAGCTTCGCAACCACCAGCCTCGCTTCCGCTGGTCGTCGACCTCGACGGCACGCTGTGCCGCAGCGATTCGCTGCATGAGGCACTGGTGCGGCTGGCGCTGCATAAGCCGATGCGTTTTCTCCGACTTGTGCCCGTGCTGGCGCAAGGGCGCGCCGCCTTCAAACAGGCGGTGGCCGCGCAGGGCATCGCGCCTGCCGACACCCTGCCCTATGATGAGACGGTGCTGGCCACCATCGCCACCGCCCGCGCCGAGGGTCGCCCGGTCTGGCTGGTTTCCGCTGCCGATGCGCGGCAGGTCGAGGCCGTGGCGCGGCATCTGGGCCTTTTCGACGGCTGGCAAGGCACAGAGGTTGGCGGGCCGAACCTGAAAGGTGCCGCCAAGGCCGACTGGCTGGTCGCAAAATTCGGCGCAAAGGGCTTTGACTATATCGGTGACAGCCGGGCCGATCTGCCGGTCTGGGCGGCCGCGCGGACCGGGCTGGCGGTCAGGCCGGCGGCGGGCGTGCCCACCACCGGCCTGACCGTGCTGGAACCACGGCAAAGCCCGGCCCGCGCCCTGCTGCGCGCCATGCGCCCGCATCAATGGCTGAAGAACCTGCTGGTGCTGATGCCGGTTCTGGCCGCCCTCGATCTTGCTGCCCTGCCTGCCGCCCTTCTGGGGATGGTCTGCTTCTGCCTTGCGGCCTCGGGGGTCTATCTGATCAACGATCTGGCTGATCTGGATGCCGACCGCCATCACCCGCGCAAAAGCCGCCGCCCCTTTGCCAGTGGCGCGGCCCCGCTGCTGCCGGGCGTCGCGCTGGCCGGGTTGCTGTTCCCGCTGGCATTGCTGATCGCGCTGCTGACGCTGCCGCCTGCCTTTACACTGACATTGCTGGTCTATGTCGTCGCGACCTTCCTGTATTCCTTCTGGATCAAGCGCAAGATCATGGCCGATGTGGTGGGGCTTGCCGCCCTTTACACCCTTCGGGTCTGGGCCGGGGCCATGGCCACCGGCATCGCCCTGTCGCCCTGGCTGCTGATCTTCAGCATGTTCCTGTTCTTCGCCCTCGCTGCCATGAAACGTCAGGCCGAACTGGAAGATCTGGCGCAGCAAGGCCGTCTGGCCGCTTCGGGCCGCAACCTCAAGGTCGTGGACCTGCCCGCCATCCAGGGCATGTCCATCGCCGGGGGGCAGGCCGCGGTGCTGGTCTTTGCGCTTTACGCGATGGATCCCGATATCCGCATCCAGCATATCCATCCCGAAATCCTGCTGCTGAACTGCCCGGTGCTGCTGTTCTGGCTGGGCCGCTTGCAGATCCTCACGCGGCGCGGCTTCATGACCGATGATCCCATCGTCTTTGCGGTGCGGGATCGGGTCAGCGTGCTGGCCGCAGTGGTGATGGTGCTGGTCTTCATCCTGTCCGGGAGCGTGACATGACCCTGTCCACCAAGACCAGCCTCTTGCTGATCCTTGCCCTTGCCCTTGCGCTGCGGCTGATCTGGGGGCTTCTGGTGGCGGTGGATCCGGTCTCCGATCAGGGGGCCTATGACACTTTCGCACGCACGCTGTTGACCGCTGGCGTCCATGGCTGGAGCGCGTCCGAGCCCAGCGCCTATTGGGCGGCGGGCACGGCGTTCCTTTACGCCGGGGCCTACTGGATCTTCGGTGCGGGCGGCACGGCAGTGTTGGCCACCAATCTGGTGCTGACCGCAATCATCATCCCGGCCGGGTTTCGGCTGGCCGCCAACTGGTTCGGCGCGCGGGCCGGATTGACGGCGGCATTGCTGCTGGCGCTGTGGCCGACGCTGATCTTCTTTACCACCACCATCAACAGCGAACTGCCCTTCATCGCATTGTGCTTTGCGGGCCTGTGCCTGTGGGACGGGCAGGCGCGCCACCGCATGGCCTGGCCGCTGACCGGGCTGATCTGGGGGGCTGCCCTCATGGTGCGGCCGGTGATCCTGCTGCTGCCGATCGGGCTGGCCTTCGCACGCGTGATGCGGCAGGGCCTGCGCGGCTGGCCCGGCGTGCCACAGACGCTGGTCCTTATGTTCCTGATGCTGGCGGTGACCGAGCCATGGGCCAACCGCAATGAGGTTGTGATGGGATCCGACGCCCGGATCTCCACCAATTTCGGGCCCAACCTGTGGATGGGCAACAATCCCGACAGCACCGGCGGCTATATGGAACTGCCCGCCGATGTCCATGACATGACCGAGGCCGAGCGGGATCGCACGCTGAAGGATCGCGCCTATGCCTATATGCGCAGCGACCCGCTGGTCACCGCAAAACGCACCGCCGCGAAGTTCCTGCAACTGCATGAGCGCGAGACCATCGGCATCGCCTGGAACGAGAACAGCATCCGCAGCACCTTTGGCGCGGCGGCGATAACGCCGCTGAAGCTGCTGGCGACTGGCTATTGGTTTCTGCTGATGGGGGGCGCGCTGGCGGGCTTTGTCATGCTGTGCTTCCGCGACGGACCATGGCGCGCGCTCTGGCATCCGTCGCTGGCCTGTTGGGGCTATTTCTCGTTGCTGCACGCGGTGGTAGTGGTCGAGGATCGCTATCACCTGCCAGGTGGCGTGTTTTTCGCGCTGCTGGCCGCCTGCTTTTTCGAGGCGCTGTTCCGAAGGGCACCGCTGACACGGGCGATCCCGGAGGATCGCCGCAATGGGGCGGATATGCCATGATGCAATATGTGCTGATCGGGCTGGCCGCGATCTCCAATGTGGCGCTGAATCTCAGCCTCAAGGAACTGAGCCGGGGGCTGGAGACCGGATCGGTCGCGCGCCTTGCCGCGACCACGCTGCTGTCACCCTGGTTCTGGGCGGCGGGGATCAGCGGGGTGCTGCTGATCGGGCTTTTCATGGCGGCGATCCGGCAAGGATCGGTGGCTGTCACCTATATCGGGGTGACTGCCATGGCGATGGTGCTGCTGACCATCGCTGCGGCGGTGCTGCATGGGGATGTGCCAGGCCTGTGGCGCATCGCCGGGCTGGGTCTGATCGTGGTCGGGCTGGGCCTTACGCTGGCGGGCTGACACGGGCCAGTTGAGACCGGCCATTTGAGACGCGGCTTTTCAGGCGGGGCAGGCCAATCAGGGTCAGCTGGCCGGGGCAAATTCGCCGGTGCGGCCCAAAGCCTCCGTAAAATTGTTAAATTTTTCCTACCCTGCGCGGGATGATCCCGCCCGCCTTGCCGTATACGCGGTATGGGCAAGAGGCGTTCCGCTCCCCTGATGCATCCTGATGCGGGCGAAAGCCGCATCGGCACGCCGTTTTGGCGTGGCTGCATCAACCTGCCCTGCCCCCGCCATTTTGATGATCTACACGCATAGGACCCCATGGCATCCGTCCGTCTCACCCCGGCCGAAGAGGCATTGGCCGCCGCGCAATACGCCCTTGTCGCAGGCGACAAAGCGCGCGCCGCCACGACCTTCGCCGAGGCCCGCCGCCTTGGCGCACCGCTGAAGCTGCTGGCAAGGCCCTATGCGCTCTGCCTGTCAGATCTTGACCGCCACGCCGAGGCCATCGAGGCCCTGCGCCCCTGGTTTGAAAAAAACCGCAAGGATCCGGCGACCGTCAATCTGATGGGCGTTCTGCTGAAACGCGCGGGCCGGTTGACCAAGGCGCGCGAGGTGCTGGAACTGGCACGCAAGCTGCGCCCACAGGATCTGTCCCCTTGGCAGAACCTTGGCAATGTCCATGAGATGCTGGGCGATCATGCGAAGGCAGCTGCATCCTTCCAAGGTGCGCTGAAAATCGACCCGAAATCGGCAGAACTCTGGCGCCTGCTGGCGCGTCAGCACCTGTCGCTCGGCAATCCCGATGCCGCGATTGACGCGCTGCGCCGCGCCCTGACGCTGGCCCCCGGAAATGTCATGATCGCGGCGCTTCTAGTGCAAAGCCTGCAACGCGCGGGCCGCATCAACGAGGCGCAGGATCTGGTCACCCGGCTGCGCCAGACCATGCCCGACAATGTGGAATTTGCCGTGATCGAGGCGCGGCTTGCCTACCGCAGCGGCGATGCCGCACGGGCCGAGACGCTGCTGGAACAGGTGCTGGCGGATCACCCCGCCCATCTGAATGCGAGCCTGCAAATGGCGACCGTTCTGGGGGATGGTGACCGGCGCCGGGTGAACGCCGTGCTCAGCGCCGCCGTCGCCGCCCATCCCGACAATGCCGTGGTGCTGGAGCGGTTGATGGAAAGCCTGTCGCGCAGCCGCTATGACAGCGAGGCCGCGCATATCGAAACCTCCTACACCCTCGCCAAGCGGTTGATGGATCGCTTTCCGTCCTTCGTTCCCGAGGCCGCGCGCAGCCTGCGCACCATCCTGATGCGGGTGCTGGACGAGGACCGCATGGCCAAGACCGGCAGCTTGCAGGATCTGTTGCAGCTTTGGCGCAGCGATGCGCCGCATTCGGCGATGCATTACGAATTGGGACAGGCCGAAACGCTGGAAGACCGGCTGCGTCTTGTGGACTGGCATCGCGACTGGGGGCGGCGCGCCAGCCGCAACATAACGCCCGTGGCCCTGCCCGCCGCGCCTGCGCAGCATCTGGCGCGCAAGCTGCGCATCGGCTTCATGTCCTCCGATCTGCGCCATCACCCGATCACCTATTTCACCCTGCCGCTGCTGGAAGGCTATGATCGCGACCGGGTAGAGGTGTTTTGTTATTCCTTCTGTGAACGCCCGGCGGATCAGGTGCAGCAGATGCTGACCGAAAAGGTCACAGGCTTCCGCCACTGGCTGCACCGGCCCGATGCGCAGATCGCCGAAGGAATCGCGGCGGACAATCTTGATATCCTGTTCGAGCTGGGTGGATCGACCGCGATGAACCGGCTGGAGGTGATGGCGCATCGCCCGGCCCGGCTGGGCGCAAGCTGGCTGGGCTATCCGCATTCAGCCGGGCTGGAACAGATCGACCTGATCCTGACCGATCCCTATATCCGCCCCGAGGACCCGCGCTTGCTGATCGAACGCCCGTTCGAGATGCCGCAGACATGGGTCGCGCTGTCGCGGATGTTTGCGGGCCATCAGATCGCGGAGGGCACACCGCAGGCGCGCAAGGGCCATCTGACCTTCGGCACCGCGAACAATCCCTATAAATACACCGCCGCCTGTCTGGATGCCTGGGCCGCTGTGCTGCGCGCGGTGCCGGGATCGCGCTTTGTGTTCCTGCGGCCTGAAGGATCCGTAGACAGTTTCGTGACCAACAGCCGCGCGGCTTTTGCGCGCCGCGATGTCGATCCAGACCGCCTCGATTTCATCGGGGTGCGCGGCGATCACATGCGCCATTACAACGAGATCGACATCGCCCTGGACAGCCTGCCCCATGTCGGTGGCACCACAACCTGCGAGGCGCTGTGGATGGGGGTGCCCACGATCAGCCTTGTCGGCCCGGGCTTTCCCGAACGTCTCAGCTATTCCAACCTGTCCAATGCGGGCCTGGGCGATCTCGCGGTGTTCACGGTTGCGGATTATGTGGCCAAGGCCGCCGAGCTTGCAGCCGATCCGGCCCGCCGTCTGGCGCTGCGCCACGGCCTGCGCGCGCAGATCGCCGCGCATCCGCTGGGCCAGCCGGAACGGTTCACTGCGGATTTCTATGATCTTGCAGCAAAGGTGGCGGCACAATGAAGGCGGTCATTCTGGCGGGCGGACGCGGCACGAGGCTGTCCGAGGAAACCGGGCTGCGCCCCAAACCCATGGTCGAGATCGGCGGGCGGCCGATCCTGTGGCATATCATGAAGTTGTATCATGCCCATGGAATCCGGGATTTTGTCATCTGCCTTGGCTATCGCGGCTGGCAGATCAAGGAATATTTCCTGAACTATGGCCAGCTTTCCTCAGATCTGACGGTTGATCTGGCTTCGGGCCAGGTCGAGGTGCTGCGCCCCGCGCCAGAGCCATGGCGGGTGACGCTGATCGATACCGGCGAAGATACCCAGACCGGCGGGCGACTGGCGCGCGTCGCGCATTTGCTGCGCGGCGATGAGGCGTTCTGCCTGACCTATGGCGACGGGGTTGGGGATGTCGATATCGCGGGATCCATCGCATTTCACCGCGCGCATGGGCGGCAGGCCACCGTCACCGCCGTGGTGCCGCCGGGGCGCTTTGGCGCCTTGCAGCGCGAGGGCGATCAGGTCGCGGCCTTTACCGAGAAACCCGCAGGCGATGGCAGCATGATCAATGGCGGATTCTTCGTGCTGTCGCCCGCCGTGCTGGACCGGATCGAGGGCGACACGACCCTGTGGGAGCAAGAGCCGCTGCGCGGTCTGGCCCGCGATGGTGAACTGATGGCCTTCAACCATCACGGCTTCTGGCAGCCGATGGATACGCTGCGCGACCGGAACGAATTGCAGGCCCTGTGGGACAGCGGGAGGGCACCTTGGAAGCAGTGGTGACGCGGGTGGCAAGCCCAGTGCGGCACCCCGATCCCGGCTTCTGGGCGGGCAAGCGCGTGCTTCTGACCGGGCAGACCGGCTTCAAGGGGGCCTGGGCCGCACGGATGCTGGCCACCCTTGGGGCACGGGTGACGGGCTTTGCCCGCGCGGTGCAGCCCGGCCCCTCGGCCTGGGCGTCCTTGCGGGTGAGCGACGGGTTATCGCGCGAAATGACGGGGGACCTATGTGACACGGCATCGCTGCGCGACGTGGTGCAGGGGCAGGATATCGTCCTGCATCTGGCCGCACAGGCCATTGTCAGCGAAGGTCTGCGCGATCCGGCGGGCACATGGGCCAGCAACCTGACGGGCACGCTGAACCTGCTGCAAGCCCTGCGCGGCACGCCTGTTCAGGCTGCGGTCATCGTGACGTCCGACAAGGTCTATGCCAATCCAGCCAATGGCGCGGTGCGGCCCTTTGTCGAGGGCGATCCATTGGGCGGTGATGATCCCTATTCGGCCTCCAAGGCCGGATGCGAGATTGCCGTGGCAAGTCACCGTGCTAGTTTTGCCGATCTGCCGCCCCTGGCCACCGCGCGGGCGGGCAATGTGATCGGCGGCGGAGATTTCGGGCGCGACCGCCTGATCCCTGATTTGGTGCGGGCGATGCAGGCAGGCCAGCCGCTGATGTTGCGCAACCCGGCCGCCACCCGGCCCTTCCAGCATGTGCTGGATGTGGTCGCGGCCTATCTGATCCTTGCGGAAGACCTGGCGGCAGGCACCGCACCGCCTGCGGTGAATTTCGGCCCTGCCGGGGCAGAGCTTTCCGTCAGCGCCCTGCTGGATCTATGGCAAGAGGCCAGCCCCGACATGCCGAAGCGCCAGCTTTCCGACCAACCACCGATGCCGGAAAAGCCACGTCTTGCGTTGAACAGCCAGCTTGCCGAAACGCAGCTTGGCTGGCGGGCGCGGCTTGATGCAGGCCAGGCCATCCAACAGACCGCCAGCTGGTATGCCGCATGGGCCAAGGGCCATGACATGCGCGACGCCAGTGACGCCTCCCTTCACGATTATCTCGCAGGACCAATAGCATGAGCGCCAGCCGCCCCCTTCACCGCTGCCGCGCCTGTGATGCGGCATTCGGCCCGGTCTTTTGCGATCTGGGCGAGATGGCGGTTGCCAATTCCTACCTGCCGCCCGGTGCCAATCTTGAGGCGGAACCCCGCTATCCGCTGCGTGCGGTGGTTTGTTCCGACTGTCGCATGGTGCAACTGGATCATGTCGTCGATGCCGAAGGGATCTTTCGCGACTACGCCTATTTTTCGTCAACCTCGTCCTCATGGCTCGATCACGCGCGCGCCTTCTGCACCGCGATGACGGCGCGGCTGACGCTTGGCCCGACATCAAGGGTGATCGAGGTGGCCTCAAATGATGGCTACCTGCTGCGCAATTTTGTGGAGGCGGGCATTCCCTGCCTTGGCATCGAACCGGCGGCCAATGTCGCGGCACATGCCATCGCCGTGGGTGTGCCGACCGAGGTGGCATTCCTGACACCGGAGACGGCGGAGGACATCGTCGCCCGCCAAGGCCCCGCCGATCTGGTGGTGGCCAATAACGTGCTGGCCCATGTGCCCGATATCAACGGCTTTACCGCAGGTCTTGCGCATCTGCTTGCCCCGCAAGGCGTGCTGTCGGTCGAGGCACCGCATCTGCTGGCGCAGGTCGATGGCGTGCAGTTCGACACGATCTATCACGAACATTACGCCTATTGGTCGCTGCTGGCGGTGGAGCGGCTGTTTGCCCGCCACGGGCTGCATGTCTTCGATGTCGAACATCTGCCCACCCATGGCGGCAGCCTGCGCATTCTGGCCGCGCGTGATCCGCGGGCGCCTTCGGCCGCCGTGATCGCGCTGCGGCAGAATGAGGCCGCGCGCGGGCTGGATACCGATGCCTTCTATCAGGGTTTCAACGCGCGCGTCGGCAAGGTGCTGACCGATTTCCGCGCCTGGCATTGCGCGCAGCAAGATCAGGGGCGCCGGATCGCAGGCTATGGCGCGGCGGCCAAGGGCAATACTTTCCTCAATGCCGCGAAGATGCGGGTGGGCGACTTTCTGGCGGTCGCCGATCTGGCGCAGGCCAAGCAGGGAACACGCTTGCCTGGCAGCCATATCCCGGTGCTGTCGCCCGATGCGATGCTGGCGTTGAACCCGGACGAGATCCTGATCCTGCCCTGGAACATCGCGCCCGAGGTGACGGCGCAACTGCGCAAGGCAGGCTTTGCCGGCGGCATCTGGACCGCCATCCCCGAAATGCGGAGGCTGTGATGCGGCTGCACCTGACCCGACTGCCCATGGTTTTCGAAGTGGAAACCCATCCGCATGAAGATGCGCGCGGTGGCTTTCGCCGTGTCTGGTGCGCTGAGAGCTTTGCCCGGGCGCGGATCGATTTCGCGCCGGTTCAGGCCAGCACCTCCAGCAATATCCGGGCGCATACGCTGCGGGGCCTGCATTGGCAGGCCGACCCCCATGGCGAACAAAAGCTGGTGCGCTGCATCGCAGGCGCGATCTGGGACGTGGCGCTGGACCTGCGGCCAGACAGCCCATCCTATCTGAGCTGGCACGCGGCGAAACTTTCAGCCGAAAATGACCGGGCGCTGTTTCTGCCTAAAGGCGTGGCGCATGGCTTCCTGACCCTGACGCCGGGCGCAGTGGTGGAATATCTGATCGATGCGCCGCATCACCCCGAAGCCGCACGCGGCGCACGCTGGAACGATCCGGCCTTCGGCATCGACTGGCCCGCCATGCCCAAGATGCTGTCGGACAGGGATCGCGACTGGCCCGATTTCGCGCAAGTGCCCGTCCATGGCTGAGGCGGTGCTGCTGACCGGCGCACGCGGCTTTGTCGGGCGGGCTGTGCTGGCGGAACTGGTCGCGCAAGGACTGCCGGTTCATGCTGTCTCACGCCAGGGGCACGGCCCGGCCCTGCCCGGCGTGACCTGGCATCAGGCAGATCTGTTGCAGGCCGATGACCGCGCGGCGCTGATCCGGGCCGCCCCTGCCCCCCGGCTGATCCATTGCGCATGGTATGTGGAGCATGGCCGCTTCTGGACCGCGCCGGAAAATCGCGACTGGCATCTGGCATCGGTCGATCTGGTGCGGCTGTTTCGCGCCCGTGGCGGCGGCAGGGTGATCGGACTTGGCACCTGCGCCGAATATGACGCGCTGTCGGAGGTGCCGTGGGATGAAAGCCGCCCCCTTGCCCCGGCCACGCCCTATGGGCAGGCCAAGGCCGCATTGTATGACGATCTGTCGGCAATCTGTGGGCAGGATCTGGTCTGGGCGCGGCTGTTTCATCTGTTCGGACCGGGCGAGGACCCGCGCCGCCTGATCCCCGGCCTGATCGCCGATCTGCGCGAAGGCCGTGTGGCCGAGGTGCGGGCAGCGGGCCTGCTGCGCGATTATGCCTCGACCCACCATATTGCGCGCAGCCTTGTGGCCTTGCTGGACAGCCCTGCCTCTGGCCCTGTCGATCTCGGGGCGGGGCAGCCCCGCAGCCTTGGCCAATTGGCCCAGACCCTGGGCGATCTGCTGGGACGACCAGAGCTGGTCCGCCTGTCGCACAATCCCGGCCCCGCCGATCCGCCCGCGATGACCCCACGGCTGACCAAGCTCCATGCCGCTATCGGCCCGGTCACCGAACAGCCGGAACAGGCGCTGGCGCGGCTGCTGCTGGATCAGCCTTTGCGGGCGCGATAGACCGCCCAAAGGTCTGGGCGGCGCGCCTCGGTCAGTTTCTCGGCCTCGGCCCGGCGCCAGCGCGCGATCTCGCCATGATGACCGGAGTTCAAAACCGCCGGGATCTCGCGTCCCTCCCAGACCTGCGGACGGGTATATTGCGGATGCTCCAACAGGCCATCGGCAAAACTTTCCTCCTCGGTCGAGGCATGGTTGCCAAGGACGCCGGGGATCAGGCGCACGGTCGCGTCGATCATCGCCTGCGCTGCGATCTCGCCGCCGGTCATGACGAAATCGCCAAGGCTGACCTCTTCGATCTCATGGGCATCGATCACGCGCTGATCCACGCCCTCGAACCGGCCACACAGCAGCGTCATGCCCTCGGCACCCGCCCAGGCCTGTGCCCGTTCCTGGGTGAAGGGCTTGCCACGCGGCGACAGAAACACGATGGGCCAGCGCGCGCGATCCTTGGGCGCGCCCTCGCCCGCCTGTGCCAAGGCGCGCGCCACGACATCGGCGCGCAGCACCATGCCCGCGCCGCCGCCTGCGGGCGTGTCATCGACATTGCGGTGCTTGCCCTCGCCAAAGGGACGCAGATCGATGGTTTCCAGCGACCACAAGCCTTGCGCCAAGGCCTTGCCGGTCAGCGACAGGCCCAAGGTGCCGGGAAACGCCTCGGGAAAGAGCGTGATGATCTTGGCGCACCACGCGCCCTTCACCCGCTGCGGCGCCATCAGATCGCGCGGTTGCAGACTTGCCGAGATGCGCAACCTGCCATGGCTTTTCGCGGCCATGGGGGCCGCGGGCAGATCGCCAGATGCGGGGGGCGGGATGTCATCAGTCATGCTCTGGCTTCTAGGCCAAAGCCGCCCCCTGCGCAAAGCGGGAATCGTGGTGGATCACCCGGCAAGCAGGGTGCGCTTGGCCTGCGTCAGCGCCTCTGGGGCAAGGCCCTGACGGTTCAGCGCCACCAGCGCCTCGGCCAGCTCCGGGCTGCCGCCGCCATTGGCGCGCGGCACAGGGACCAGCCCCGTGCGGATCGCATCCGGCAGGCCGATCAGATCATAGAGCCCCTCAACCGGGCCAAGCCTGCGCGGCCCGTGACGCTCCAGCGCCATCGCCACCACCGGGACAGCGCATTCACCACCGACCTGCGAAAGCAGTGCGGTGAAGTCTGCCGCGGGCGCAAGGCGTGCCGCGAAATCCTCAAGGCTTTCGGTCAGATGCGGATGCTGCGCCTGCTGCCAATGCACGGATTGCAACCAGGGCCCGGGCGCGCGGGTGCCATAGGCCAGCCAGATCTCGGTCCCCGGAAAGCGTTCCGCCAGCATATTCACCGCAATCGCCGCAAGGCGTGGTGCCTTCTGATAGGCCTCGATCCCCGGATGGCCGGGCATATGGCCCGCCAGATCCTCACAGGACAGGATCAGCCGCTGCCCGTCCGACAGATCAATCGGGGCCAGCCATGCGGCAAAGGCGCGACGGAACAGGCGACGACTTGGCACACCGGGCTGGCGCGACAAAAGGCGCGCGGCCTCCATCATCGTGCGGCCGGCGATCCCATCGGCCAGCTGTACCTGACAATGTGGCGCAAGCTGCGCGGCATGGGCGCGCAAAGCCGCCTGAACCGAACTGCTGCCGGTCTTGTGAAAACCCGCATGAAGCAGAATACGCGGCGGCATCCTGCCCTCAGGCCAGCGGAGCCAGCGCCCGGTTGCGCGCGATCAACCCGCTCAGGGCCTCGGCCACCGGGGCATTGGCGGCATGGGTGGCGCGCAAGGCTTCCAGTGCGCCATCATTTGGGCAATCGCCCCAGGCATCGGCATGTTCATCCAGCAGCTCAGTGCAGCGCCGCGCAAACAGCGCCAACAGTTCCGGATCATCGCCCGCGACTTGCAGCGCCTTCACCGGCGCAGCCCGGCCCGGACAGGCCTCCACCGTCACGGGGGCCGTGGCCTGCAGGATGAAGGCCCGGCGCAACGCGCGCCCGGCCGTCGGGCTGGCCAGCCGGTCATGCAGCGCGTCCAGCAGCGTGTCGGGGGCCAGATGCGATTGCAGGGCTGCCAGATGCGCCTCGATCTCTGCTTGCGGCGTCGCGTCGCGCAGCCCCGACAGCGGCTCGGTCAGGCGCGCCGCAAACAGCCGCATCTCGGCCTGTTTCTCGGCGTCCTGCCCCGGCATCGCAGCCAGTTCGATGCGGCTGGCGGCATCTTCCAGAAACGCATCCAGTTCTGCCGCGCGCTGCGGAGGCCAGGCCAGCCGCGCAATCGGGATCGACAGCAGCGACAGCATGATCGGCCCCATGAAGGGCAGATGGAGGTTCAGCCCCGCCACCCGCGTCAGCCCCATGCCGATGCCAAAACAGACCGAGACCAGCAGGATCTGCATCACCACCTGGGTCAGAAAGGCAAGCCAGCTATCCGGCTGCGCCCATTCCGCCAAATCCTGCGGCCAGTCCTGTGGACGCAGCACGATCTGCCACAGCAGGAAGATCGCAACGAACACCGGCACCACCAGCCAGCCATATCCCCCGACCCCGGCCAATAAAGGGCCGAGATAAAGGCAAACCGTCGCGATTTGCAGTATACGCAGTCTGATGCCCATGGATCGCCTCTGCAGCGTGGCTTTTTGCCATTCTCTTGGGCAGCAGAGTGACGCCAGATGCGATTTTAGTCCAGCCCTTCCGGCGGATCGGCAACGATGATCCCGGCGGAAATGTCGACCATCGGCACATTGGCCTGCGTGAAGGGCAGCAGCATCGCCGTCTTCAGGCCCGGGCCGTTGATCTCCAGAATATCGCCCGCCCCATGATTGTGAACGGCGATGACCCGACCCAAGGTGGCCCCGCCCGGATCGCGGACTTCCAGCCCGATCAGGTCATTATAGTAATATTCGTCATCGGGCAGTTTCGGCAGGCGGGTGCGATCGGCATAAAGGTTGGTGCCCTTCAGCGCATCGGCCTCTTCCTTGGTGGCGACGCCCGACAGGCGCGCGCCAAGCCCTCCGGCCAATGGCCGGGTCAGCCGCAGCTTGAAACTGCGGGTGCCGTCTTCGGTATAAAGCGGGCCATAATCGGCAATCGCCGCCGGTTCGGCGCAAAAACTTTTCAGCCGCACCTCGCCCAGCACCCCGAATGCGCCTGCAATGGCACCCACGCAAATGCGGTTTTCGGACATGGTGATCTCTCCCCCTCTGGCGGCTTTCGCGACACATAGCCGGTTGCGCGGGCCTTGTCAGCGTGGCGCATCTTGAAAAACACGCAGCGTTGCTGACCCCGAAGGGCATCAGCCCGCCTTGAAATGAAAAAGGCAGCGGCACGGGGCCGCTGCCTGCGCGTCACGCAAAAGCGTGGGCGATCACTCTTCCGCGGGGGCAGCCGAACGGGCGGCTTTCTTGGCGGCGCGGGCAGCCATGGCTTTGCCCGGCACAGCGGCTTTCGGGTTGTTGCGGGCCTTCTTCTCGGTCAGGCCGGCAGCTTCCAGGAAGCGGGCGACGCGGTCGGTCGCCTGTGCGCCCTGGCCGAGCCAGTATTGCACGCGCTCGACGTTCAGTTTCACACGGTCTTCGGCGTCTTTGGCCAGAAGCGGGTTATAGGTGCCCAGCTTCTCCAGGAAACGGCCATCGCGCGGCATCCGCGAGTCGGTCGCAACGATGGCGTAGAACGGGCGCTTTTTGGAACCGCCACGGGCGAGACGGATTTTCATGGACATGGGTGTTCTCCTTTAAGTCCGGTTTGGCGGGAACCCCGCCGTTTGATGGAGACGGGCGAGCCCGCCATTCGTAAGGGGCGGGCAAGCCCGCCGGATAGGCTATTTCTGCAGTTTCTCGTGATGCCTGATGACTTCGGAAATGATGAAGTTCAGGAATTTCTTGGCAAAATCCGGGTCAAGATCCGCCTCTTGTGCCAGCCGCTCCAACCGTTCGATCTGGCGTTGTTCGCGGGCCGGATCCGAAGGGGGCAACTCGTGTTCGGCCTTCAGCCGACCCACCGCCTGTGTGCGCTTGAAGCGTTCGGCCAAGGTATAGACAAGGATCGCATCCAGCCGGTCGATGCTTTCGCGGTGGTCTTTCAGGATCGCGCTGGCGCGGATGGCGTCGGTGCTCATGACTGGGCCTCGGGATTGCGGCGGATCGGTGCGGGATGGCGGTAGACAAGGCAGGGCGGCGTGCCGAGGCTTTGCGCCTGCGGATCGATCACCGCGCCCAGACGTTCGGCAAGGGCGCGCGATCGGGTGTTTTCCGGCATCACATAGGACACGGCCGTCTCCCATCCCAGCACGTCAAAGGCGAAGCGGCGCACAGCCGTGGCCGCCTCAAAGGCCAGCCCCTTGCCCTCAACTGACGGCTCCCAGACGGCCCAACCGATCTCGCGCTCCGGCCAGGTGGCCGGGAACCAGGGGCCTGTCATGCCCAGGGGCGTTGCATCCCCCTTGGCCTGCCAGACGAACATGCCAAAGCCCTGCAAAACCCAATGGCCGATCATATGGCCAAAGCTGCGCCAGGTATTGGACAGGTCATAATCGCCGGTGCGCAGGAACCGCGCGCGGTCGGATTGCTGCATCGCATGGAAACCCGGCCAGTCCGATGCCTGCGGCGCGCGCAGGATCAGCCGTTCGGTTTCCAGAACCGGCACACCAGACAGCGATGGCACAGGCGAAAGACCCATTGGCGACAGGCTCATTTCTTCTTCATCAGCCCCGAAAGACCAGCGGGCAGGCCCATGCCGCCGCCAAGGCCGCGCGGCATCATGCCGCCCAGACCGCCACCCATGCCCGATTTCATCGCGCGCGCGGCCTCTTCCAGCTGCGCCGGGTCCATGTTCTTCAGATCGGGCAGGCTGCTTCCCCGGCCCATCATGGCCTTGGCAACCTGTTTCATCATGCCGCCCTTGCCCATTTTCTTCATCATGTCGGCCATCTGCTTGTGCTGTTTCAGCAGACGGTTCAGTTCCGACACTTCCAGACCGGCACCTTGCGCGATGCGCTTCTTGCGGCTGGCCTGCAACAGATCTGGATTGGCGCGTTCCTTCTTGGTCATGGAGCCGATCAGCGCGATCTGGCGGCGCAACATGCGGTCGTCAAACCCCGCCTCCTCCGCCATCTTCGCCGTCTTGCCCATGCCCGGCAGCATCCCCATCACGCCCTGCATACCGCCCATCTTGAGCATCTGCTCCAGCTGCATCTTCAGGTCGTTCATGTTGAACAGACCCTTGGCAAAGCGTTTGGCCATGCGTTCGGCCTGTTCGGCCTCGAAAGTCTCGCGCGCCTTCTCGACCAGGGCGACAATGTCGCCCATGCCAAGGATGCGGCCCGCAACCCGCTCCGGCTCGAACGCGTCCAGCGCGTCCATTTTCTCGCCCAGACCCACAAAGCGGATCGGCTTGCCGGTCACGGCACGCATCGACAGCGCGGCACCGCCGCGCCCATCGCCATCCATCCGGGTCAGCACGACGCCGGAAATGCCGACCTTTGCGTTGAACTCGGTCGCGACATTCACCGCGTCCTGGCCCGTCAGACCATCGACGACCAGCAGCGTCTCACGCGGCTGCGCGATGTCACGCACCGCCTGAACCTCGTCCATCAGCACTTCGTCGATATGCAGACGGCCCGCAGTATCGAGGAACAGCACGTCATAGCCGCCCAGCGTCGCCTGCGTCTTGGCGCGCTTGGCGATCTGCACCGCCGATTCGCCCTTCACGATGGGCAGGCTGTCGGCACCGATCTGACCAGCGAGGATCTGCAACTGCTCCATCGCTGCCGGGCGTTGGGTGTCAAGCGAGGCCAGCAAAACCTTCTTGCCCTGCTTTTCCTTCAGCCGCTTGGCCAGTTTCGCGGTGGTCGTGGTTTTACCCGAGCCTTGCAGACCGACCATCAGGATCGTCGCAGGCGGGTTGTCGATCTTCAGCGCCTCGGCCGGGCCATCGCCCGACAGCACGCGCACCAACTCGTCATGAACGATCTTCACGACCTGCTGGCCCGGCGTCACCGATTTGGTGACGGCTTGGCCGGTGGCCTTGACCTTCACCGCCTTGACGAAATCGCGCGCAACGGCCAGCGAAACGTCAGCCTCCAACAGCGCGACACGCACCTCGCGCAGCGCGGTTTCGACATCGGCCTCGGACAGCGCACCCTGTTTGGTCAGCCGGTCGAAGACACCGCCAAGGCGTTCGGAAAGCGATTCGAACATGCGTCTTCTCCTCAGGGCGCGGGCGGTAACCCGGTGTTTCCAAGCGGTTTCGCACCCGTGGGCGCAACGCGCTGACGGATGGCGATCCCCGCATAAGCGATGGGACCGGAAGCACAAGCCTCCGGGGATTTGGGGCGTGGGATAGGCGATTGCGGGGGCAGAGTCAACTCCGCCCCCCCAGGCACAGGGTCAAAGCCCCTGTTTGGCCAATGCCGATTGCAGATCCAACAGCGACTGCCCCTCCCAGCCGGTTTCGCCCAAAACGGCGCGCCAGCCTGCAAGATAATCCTTCGCGGCATAGACATGGCCATGCCCGACCGGGGTGGAGGTCGCGGTCATCATGTCAAAGACAAGCTGCAGGCCGCTGACGCCCGGCACCCATGTCAGCGAGGGAGAGACGTCAGGCCCGCGCGGGATCTGCACCCAGTCGGGGCGACGCCAGAAACTTTCGGCGCGGAACATCACAATCGGATCCGAGGCATATTGCAGATAAACGATGCGCACCGCCCCCCAGGGGGCCTCGGCAAGATCTGTGGTGTCTTTCTGGCTGGTGAAGCGGATGATCCGCCCGTCCCGAAAGCGCGGTGCCCAGACCGGCGTGCCCGCATTGCGCCCCGCGACCACATTCAGGAAGGATCGCGTGGTGAAGGGCGGGCCGGCCCAAAGTGCCCCCTGATAGGGATCGGTCAGGATATCGTAGAAATCTGCCGCCAGATCGCCATTCATCGCGCCCAGAGACAGCCCGAACAGGTAGAGCTTTGGGCGGCGATCCTTCGGCATTTCCGTCCAATGGCCATAGACCTTCTGGAACACCGCCCGTGCGGTCTCGGCCCCATATTCCGGCTCGGCCAGCAGCGACAGCCAGCTGGGCAGATAGGAATATTGCACCCCCACCGTCGCCACATCGCCATCCAGCAGATATTCCAGCGGTGCCATGGCTGCCGGATCGACCCATCCGGTGCCGGTGGGGAAGGTGATGACCAGAACGCTGCGGTCGAAGGCCCCGACCCGCAGCATCTCGCGCAGCGCCAGATCGGCGCGGGCCGCCGGATCGGGGGCATTGTTCAGGCCGACATAGACACGCAGCGGGTCCTGCGCCGGGCGCCCCGACAGGGCGGAGATCGCGGCGGCATCCGGACCGGCCGCGATACGATCCCGCCCCTTGGCCCCCAGCCCCTCCCAGCTGACCAGCGATTGCGCGCTGCCCGAGCGCCGTGGATCGGCGGGGCGGGCGAAATCGGGCGGGTCGAAAGCGTCGATCTTGGCATAGATCCGGTCCATCGCGGCCAGGCCCCAATGGCTGACAATGCCGGTGCCCAGGGTCCAGAAAATCCACAACACGGCGGCAAAGCCGATCAGCAGCGCAATCCGCTCTGGCAGAAAAGCCGCGACCCGGCGCGCAACCAGCCGCAGCAACAACCGGAAGACTCGCCCCAGAACCAGCAAGACCAGCGCCACCGCGAAAGCCACCGCCCCGATCAGCAGAGGCCGCGTGCTTTCCACCGGCTCCATCTGCATCACGTTGCGAATATCGTTCTGCCAGGCAGTCGCCAGCCAGAGCGCGCCCATGATCGGCACGATCGCAAACAGCATCGCCATCTTGCTGCGCCGGACCAGGCGGGCGCGGGCAACGAACTTTGGCTGCACCGCCCAGGCCCAGATCTCGACCGCGATGAATCCGATGAAATAGCCGATGCCAAAGGCAAGCCCTGCCAATGCCCCCTGCACCACACCGCTGCGCGGAATCAGGCTGGGCCAAAGGGCGGCTGCGAAGGCCAGCGCGCCGATCACCACACCCGCAGGCGACACGCGCCCGAAAAAAGTGCCATCGCTTGCAGCGGTCTGTCCGCCCTGCCCCATCCGCATCACCGATCACCCCGCCGCAAAACCCTTGCGCCAAGTTCGGCGGTTTCGCCTCGACAGGCAAGCCCACAACCGGCTTTGCAAGGGGTGCCCCGAAACGCAGACAGGGCGGGCCTTGCGGCCCACCCTGTATACAATTCCCGATGCGGGAAAGACGATCAGCTGTCGGATTGCGGCAGCTTGGCCACGAGTTCGGCCAGCGTGTATTGCGACGGGTCAAGATGCAGCTGGGCCGCGATCTGGGCCTTGCCTGCATTCACCGATGCCGGGTCGGTCGCAGCATTGCGGGCACCCGACAGGATATAGGCTTCGGCTTCGCGATCGCCGTCCCGACGGGCCTGGGTCAGCTGGCTCAGTTCAGCGGAGGTGAAACGACCGGCTTCGACGCGAAGCTGCGCTTCGATCTGGGCCTTGCCGGCACCCGAGAAGCCAGCTTCATTCTTGGTCGAGGCGCTGGTGCCCGAGCCAAGGATCTGTGCGATGGCCTGGACGTCATTTTCGCGTTTGGCTTCTTGCAGCTGCACCAGCTCGGTCAGGCTGTAACGGCCCGGCTCGACGCCGAGTTGTGCAGCCAGCTGGGCGGTGCCGGGGTTGATCGACTGGGCAGAAGCGGCACCTGCAACGGTCACCAGAGCCAGAGCGGCGATCACGGTTTTCACGGACATGATATTCTCCTTCGTCCTTGTTTTCGGCCTGCGCCCTTTGCGCCTGGCCTCTCGATCTGCGGCGCCGTTTCGGCCTGCCGCTTTCGATGAGACAGAGTTAGCTTCGGAAATTTTCTTTTGTAATATCAGAAGATTGACCACTTGATGTGCAAGCGTGCACAACAAAAATAAGTTACCCATCAATCATGAACAGTTGATCGAACCACCCCTTGTGACGACCTATGGGCCGCCTATCCGCGCAGGGTGCAAAGACGGATCCCGGGTGGCGCCTCGGGCCAGAACCGCCAAAAATTCGGACGCCTGACGCAAAGCAGACCTGCATTTCCGTGTGGCCTGCCCTGAAAAGTCTGCTGCGTGCGACATATTCCGGGAGACCCGGCCCGCTGTGTCCGCCCGGGCCATAGGCGCCGCCGGCAAACTGCCGCCGGATGCGCTTGCCATTCCGGCGCAAGCGGGCCATTCCTGTGCCGACACAGCGGAGGCGATCATGCGGGCCTATGCCATCGGCGATATCCACGGACATCTGGATCTGCTCAAGACCGCGCATGACCTGATCGCGGATGATAGCGCGCGTGAGGGGGTGGCCCCCGTCATTCATGTCGGCGATCTGATTGATCGCGGCCCCGACAGCCGGGGTGTGGTCGACTATCTGATGCAGGGCCAGACTGCCGGGCAGGACTGGATCGTGCTGAAAGGTAATCACGACCGCATGATGGAATTGTTCCTGCGCGATCCGCAGGCGCAGGATCCCGGGCTGAAATCTGTGCTGTCCTGGCTGCATCCGCGTCTGGGTGGCGGTGCGACTCTGGCATCTTATGGCGTTCACGCACCCAGCGACCGACCGCTGGCGCCGGTGCATACCGACGCATTGGCCGCCGTGCCGCGGGCGCATCGCGACTGGCTGATGGCGCGCCCGACCCAATATCCCTTGGGTGACTGCCTGTTCGTCCATGCCGGGATCCGCCCCGGCGCGGGTTTCGCCGATCAGGTGGAGGATGATCTGGTCTGGATCCGCGAGCCATTCCTGTCCGACCCGCGCGAGCATGGCGCGCTGATCGTGCATGGCCATACTGCATTGGATGCCGCAACCCATTACGGCAACCGGCTGAACCTTGACAGCGGCGCGGCCTATGGTGGCCCCCTGTCCGCCGTGGTGATCGAGGGCCGCGAAGCCTGGCTACTGACGCCTGCGGGACGCAAGCCGCTGCTGCCCGTGACGCCAGGCTGAGCCGGGTCAAGCTGCCCGTCTTGCGGCCCGGTGCAAGGCCCCTAGGCGGCGGCGGTTTTTTCGCTCATCTTGCGAAAAATCCTCAGGATATCCCATGACCCAGCGTGCCGTTCCCTTTCTTGTGACGATTGCCATCATCATCGCAGCCGCCCTGTGGCTTTTGCAGGTTGGCCGCGTGCCATGGTGTGAATGCGGCTATATCAAGTTCTGGCATGGGCAGGTCGTCAGCTCTGAAAATTCGCAGCATATCTCGGATTGGTATACCTTCTCGCATATCATCCATGGCTTCCTGTTCTATGCCCTGCTCTGGCTGGTGGCGCGACGCCTGCCCATTGGCTGGCGGCTGGTGATCGCCACATTGGTCGAGGCGGCATGGGAGATCCTTGAAAACTCCGATGCGGTGATCGAACGCTATCGCGCGGTGACCATCTCGCTGGATTATTACGGCGACAGCGTGCTGAACTCGGTCTCGGACATTCTGGCAATGATCCTCGGCTTCTGGCTCGCGTCCAGGCTGCCGGTCTGGCTGACCGTCGCCCTTATGATCGGGTTCGAGGCCATGACGATCTGGCTGATCCGTGACGGGCTGGCGCTGAATGTGCTGATGCTGGTCTATCCGCTGGATGCGGTGAAGGCATGGCAGGCTGCGCTGTAAGGCGCGTCGTCCGTGGGTCAGGGCCGCAGCCCGGCGCGCCGGGTGGCGGCGCGCTCTGACAGCATCGCGGCTAGTGCGACAAGGCTGACCAGCACCGCAAGCACCGCCATGATCTGGAAGAAACCGCGCGGCCCCATGGTTTCGGTGACATGGGCAAGGATGAAGGGCAGGCTGATGCCACCGACCAACCCACCAGCGATGATCAGCGGCGAGACGCGCGGATTTTGCCCCATGCGCTGACTGCCCGCCACGAAATAGCTTGGGAAAACAATGCCCGCGAAGGCCCCCGACAGCGCAAACAGCCAATAGGGCGGGATCACGGTCGCAAGGATCATGCAGATTGCGATCCCGCTGGTCGCCAGCAGATAGACGGTAAAGGGCCGGATGGCATGGGCCACAAGGGTCAGCGCCATGCGCCCGATCAGGAAGGCCAGAAAAAACGCGCTCATCGCTTCGGCACCCTGCACTTCGGTCGCGCCGCTGCGCACCAATGCGGCGGGCCCCAGCCCGATCAGCGACGCCTCCATGCCAACACCGCAAGCCCCGAAAGCAAGGATCACCCAGTCGGCACGCAACGGTCCTGCCGCCTCGTGCCGGGCAATGCGCCCCTCATCGCGCGCCCCGATGGCCAGCAACACAAGGCCCGCCGCCACCGCCAGAAAGACCAGGCCATAGGCCCCGCCAACCAACACAAGCGCCATGGGCGCAAGAATCGCACCCGCGCCGAAAATCGCGTTGATCAGGCTCAGCATGGCAGGGCCGCGCGGGCCAAAGGCCGCAAGCAGGCGCGGATTGAACACCACCGCGCCGCAGCCCTGACCAAAGCCCGCAAGCGTGGCCCCCACAAGCGTCATCGGCCAGCCAAGCCCCGCGCCGAGCAGCCCGGCCCCCAGGGCAAGGAGCACGACCACCATGCGCGGCGTCACCCGGTCGCCCTGCACGAACATGGCGGCCACACCAAGGGCCGAGCCGATCCAGTGCACGGTGAACAAGATCGACACATCGGCGACAGCGCGGCCGGTCTCACGCGCAAGCATGGGCAAGGCGGGGCCGTAAAGCGACTGGATCCCCCCCATCAGAAAGAAGGAGGCAAACCCTACCCATAGCAACAGCAACCGGCCCTTCGCCGCTTCGGTCATGATGTTTCCCCAAGGCCGCATCGACCTGCGATGCGCCAACCCAATGCCCGCGCCTCATCGGGTGCGGCCCGTGCAAAGTCAACGGGGCTTGAGAAAACTCCTGACGCAACGTCACACTCGCGCCGCACCGAGGCGCGCGACACTGTGGTGCCGATCTTGCAGCGAAAGGCCAAAGCCATGACCGATATCGTCATCCTCTCGGGGGCCCGCACCGCCATTGGCGGCTTTGGCGGCAGCCTTGCCGGGGTCTCGCCGATCGCGCTTGCAACCCATGTGGCAAAGGCCGCCATCGCCCGCGCCGGGATCGAGGCAGGCCGGATCGGCACCACCGTCTTCGGCCATGTCATCAATACCGAGCCGCGCGACATGTATCTGAGTCGGGTCGCCGCCGTCGAGGCTGGGGTGCCGGACAGCGCCCCCGCGATGAACGTGAACCGGCTGTGCGGATCGGGGGCGCAGGCCATCGTCTCGGCCGCGCAGGCGCTGATGCTGGGGGACGCCGATTTCGCCCTTGCCGGCGGGGCGGAAAGCATGAGCCGCGCGCCCTATGCGCTGACTTCGGCCCGCTGGGGCCAGAAGATGGGCGACACCAAGGCGCTGGATATGATGACCGGCGCGCTGACCTGCCCCTTTGGCACCGGACATATGGGCATCACCGCCGAGAATGTCGCAAGCGAATATGCGATCACCCGCGCCGATCAGGATGCGTTTGCGCTGGAAAGCCAGGCCCGCGCGGCCCGCGCCATTGCCGCAGGTTACTTCCAGGATCAGATCGCCCCGTTCGAGATCGCCGGGCGCAGGGGCACGGTGATCTTTGACACCGATGAACACCCCAAGCCCAGCACCGCCGAGGCGCTGGCGGGTCTGCGCCCGGCCTTCCAGAAGGATGGCACGGTAACGGCGGGCAATGCGTCGGGCATCAATGACGGGGCGGCGGCGCTGGTTCTGGCCCGGGCCGATGCGGCCAAGGCTGCGGGTCTTGCGCCGCGGGCACGGATCCTTGGCTATTCGGTGTCGGGCGTGCGGCCGCAGGTGATGGGGCTTGGCCCGATCCTGGCAGTTCGGCAGTTGCTGGATCGCACCGGCCTGACCCTTGCCGATTTCGACCTGATCGAATCGAATGAGGCCTTTGCGGCACAGGCGTTGGCGGTGTCGCAAGAGCTCGGGCTGGATCCGGCCAAGGTGAACCCCAATGGCGGTGCCATCGCGCTTGGCCATCCGGTGGGGGCGACGGGAGCAATCCTCACCGTGAAAGCAATCCACGAGTTGGAGCGGATGAAGGGCAAGCGCGCCATTGTCACCATGTGCATCGGCGGCGGTCAGGGCATCGCCATCGCGTTGGAGCGGGTTTGAGTCCCCGCGCAGGAGCGTCACGTTAATCCGTGCCGGGGCGCGCCCGTTTCATGATGCAGGAACAGAATTGAGGTGTGCCTTCCTGCCCCCCTGATCGCGCCCGAAGGCGCGATCCTGATCACTTCAACATGACCCGCACGCGCGAGGATCGGCCTTCCGCGTCAATCACGCTCAGCGTCACAAAGCCTGCGCCGGGCATGGGCAGCATCGCCTCACGCCCGCGCAGGCCGGTGCGCAGCGGGACGCCATCGGCCAGCAGGGTCAGCGGCAGGGTGCCGCCGCGCAGCTTGACCAGCAACTGGCCATCCAGCCGCTCCACCTCTGCGCCCTCCGGGGGAAAGGTCACTTGCGGGGCATCCGCCATCAGATCGAAGGCGGCAATGCGCGAACGGAAGCGGCGCAGGGGTTGCGGCAGCTGCGCGTTGGAGACCAGCAACGTGGCCTTGGGCGCGGGCGGCAGCGGCGTCAGGCTGCGACTGATCCGGCCCATGGCCTGAAACAGCACCGGGGCGGCACTGTCGGCACCAAAGGCCCCGGGCACCGGCGTGCCGTCAGCCCGGCCCATCCAGACCCCCACCACATAGCGCCCGTCAAAGCCGATGGCCCAGGCATCGCGATGCCCGTAAGAGGTGCCGGTCTTGTAGGCCAGCCGGTTTTCCGGCGCGCCGGGCGGCGGCGGCAGGCCCGACAGGATGTCGGAGACCTGCCATGCAGCGACCGCCGACAGGACACGCGCGCCTTCAGCCCCCTCGCCACGATAGCGCAAGGGCAGCGCCACGCCGCCGCGCGCAATCGCCGCGTAAAGCTGCACCATATCGGTTAGCGTCACGCCCACGCCGCCAAGGCTGATGGCAAGGCCAGGCTCATCGCCCTTCACCACCGGCTTCATGCCCGCGCGCTGCATGGCTGCGATCACCTTGGCGGGGCCAAGCGCATCGGTCAGCAGCACGACAGGGATATTCAGCGACAGCTGCAACGCCTCGCGCAAGCGGATCGTGCCGCGCCATGTCTTGTCGAAATTGCGCGGTGCATAGGTGCCGAACTGCACCGGCTTGTCATCGATCATGGTTTCGGGATGGGCAAGGCCCTCATCGAAGGCCAGGCCATAGACCAGTGGCTTCAGCGTGCTGCCGGGTGAACGCAGCGCCTGCGTCATATCGACAAAGCCCTGCCGCCGGTCGGCCAGAAACCCGGCCGAGCCGACCGAGGCGAGGATCTCGCCCGAACGGTGATCGGCGGCCAGAATGGCAATCTGCAACTGATCGCCTTTGCCGTCGACCGTGGCGCGGGCCAGATCCTCAAGGCTGCGTTGCAGGCCTGCCTCCAGCGTCAGCCGATGCCGGGTGTTGCCCGGATCCTCGCGCAGCGCCCTATCCGCCAGATGCGGTGCCAGCATCGGAACCGGCCTGCGGGCATCCGGCACCACCTCACCCGCGGTCTGGCGCGCCTGTTCCTCGGACACCAACCCGTCGCGCAAGGCACGTTCCAGCACCCGCCCCCGCGCCTCGGCCGCGCGGCCGGGATGACGGTCGGGGCGGCGCGATTCCGGGGCCTGCGGGATCGCCACCAAAAGTGCGGCCTCGGCCGGGGTCAGGCGCTTGGGCTCCTTGCCGAAATAGGACAGCGAGGCGGCGCGCAGCCCCTCCAGATTGCCACCATAGGGGGCGAGCAGCAAATATAGCTGCAGGATCTGATCCTTGCTCAGCCGCCGTTCCAGCGCCAGTGCCAGCCGCATCTGCCGCAGCTTGCCGCCCATCTTGCCGGTGCCGCTTTCCTCCAGCAGCCGCGCGACCTGCATGGTCAGCGTCGATCCGCCCGAGACCACGCGCCCATTGGTCAGCGCCTGCCAGCCTGCCCGCAGCACCGAGCGCCAGTCGACGCCCGCATGGCTGTAGAACCGCTTGTCCTCGTAATTGACCAGCATCGCCAGATAGGCAGGGTCGACATCGCCCGTCTCCACCGCCATGCGCCAGCGGCCATCTGCCACCGTATAGGCCCGCAACAGGATGCCGTTGCGATCCACCACCTCGACCGAGGTCGGCAGCGACAAGGGCGGGATCTCGGTCGCGGCCACCCAGTCGCGCCCCAGATCAAGCGCGAAGGCCGTCACCGCAAGGGCGACGGCCAAGGCAAAAGGCGTGCGGGCGCGCATCAGACCATCACATCATCATTGCGCGATGCTGATCCGGCCCGTGCCACTTTGGGCGCGGAAGCTCGGGCGATACATATCCTCGACCGAGGCTGCCGGATGGGTGAAGGTCCCGGGCGATACCGCGCGCACGATATAGGCCAGCCGGAAGGGCGCATTGTCATGGCGATCCACCGCCGTGATGAAGCGATCCTGCCGGAACTCGCTGTGTTCGGCATCGGTCTCCAGACCCAGCCAATCCAGGCTCGACACCGCGCCGCCGCTGATCAGGTTGGGATTGTCGATCTCAAAGCCCGCAGGCAGCGGATCATTGACGATCAGCCGCGCCTCGCCGCGATCAAAGGGCGTGACCTCCAGCACCGTCACCAGACGGGTGCCAACCTTCAGATCGTCCAACGAGGCCGCCTCACCCTCCAGCGTGTAATAGCTGCGGGTGATGGCATAGCCATTGCCCGCAGCTGTCAGCGGCTCTGACGGAACGCCATAGGCGGTGACGGTCAGGAAGGTGTCAGATCCGTTGTTGCGCACCACGGTCGGGGCCGTGCCATCCGACATTACCCGGACCAGCGGGCCGGTCACAGCCTCTCCATTCATGGTGATATCGGCCCCTGCCCCGTCGATCAGCGCGTTGGAGGCCAGCAGCGTCCAGACGCTTTCCTGTGTCGACATCGCGCCATTGGTGCTGATGCGGCTGATGAGCGCGTCGCGGTTCACCGCCTGCGACCCTGCCTCCACCGCCAGCGTCAGCACCGCCGCGCTGTCGCGCAGATCGGTGCCATAATCCGCCCGGTAGATCTGCGCGGTTTCCGGTTTGGCGGCATCAAGCCGATCCATCGCCTTGCGGAACATCGCATCAGCCCGGGTCGGATCGCCGTATGAGGCCAGCGCCGCCCCGATCTGCGCCTGCGACAGCGCGGTCGAGAAGGCATCGCCCTTCACATCGGCATAGTAGCGCAGATCGCCGACAGCCGCCGCACCTTCACGCGCCAGAACCAGCAGCGCATAGGCCAGATCCTGCCCGCCATTGTCGAAATCGCTGTAGTAATTCACCTGATTGCGCAGGTTGTCCAAAGCGTTGCGGAAGGCCAGATCCGGCACCTTGTAGCCCTGCGCCCGCGCCCGCGACAGGAAGTCGGTGACATAGGCATCCAGCCACAGGTCATTGCCAGAGGATTCCGGTGCCTGCCACAGACCAAACGCCCCTTCGGAGTTCTGGTTTTGCAGGATCTCGGTCACCGATTGCTCGATGCGCAGGCTGATATTCTCGGCCCCCTTCAACTGCATCACCTGCGCCACCTGATCGAAATAGACCAGCGGCAGCGCGCGCGATGTCATCTGTTCGGTGCAACCATAGGGATAACGGTCCAGTGCCTCCAGCAGACCCGGCACATTCAGCCGCGCGATGGGGCCCACGGCCATCGTGGCCTTGGACGTGCCCGGCATGAAACCGTCGAACACATTGGCGTCAAAGGTGAACTCTTGCCCCTTGGCCAGATCAAAGCGCGAGATGCGCGCGATTTCAGGCTCACCCGATTGCACGGGCAGCATCAGGGTCTTCACCAGATCCTTTCCATCAGGCGTGGTCAGGGTGACGGTGATCTTGCCCAGCCCCGCCTGATCGGCATGAACCGGCACGGTCAGCACCTGTTTCTGCTTTTCGCCCAGATCGATCTCGCCCGGCATCTCGCCCAGGGCAATGCCGCCCTCGCTTTGAGCTCCCAGTTTCATCCGGCCTGCGGGGCCTGTGGCATGAACCACCTCCAGCAGCAGGCGGCTGTCATCGCCGGGAGCCATGAACCGCGGCAGCGAGGCGGTGACCACGACCGGATCGCGCACCAGGATTTCGGCATCGGCCTGACCCACGGATTTACCAGACCAGGCCACGGCCATCACCTTCACCGTGCCATTGAACGCCGGCAGATCGAAGCTGACTTTCGCCAGACCATCGGCACCGACCTCAACGGGCCCGGTGAAATAGGCCACGAGTTCTTCGGTGGGTGGTGGCGCTTGCAGACGCGCCTGCGCCCCCGCATCGCCACCGGAGCGCACCTGACCTTCGGCCCCGTTCAGCCCGTCGATCAGGCGCCCGTAAACATCGCGGATCCCCATGCCCAGCTTGCGCTGGCCAAAGTAATAGCCCGCAGGATCGGGGGATTTGAACCCGGTCAGATTCAGGATGCCCACATCCACAGCGGCCACGGTGACATAGGCGGTATCGCCCATGGCGACGCCATCCACCTTGATCGCCACATCCAGCGGCGCGCGTGGCGCGGACTCCGCCGGGGCCTGCACAGCAACGGCAAGTTTCGCCTCGCCCGGATCGATAGCGGCATGGGCCAGCCCAAGTGCCCGGGCCGGATTGCGGCCCGCCGCCACATCCATCGGCCGCAGGACCGATGCGGTGACATAGACGCCTGCGCCCCAGTCATCGGTGACGGGCAGATCAATCAGGTTCTCGCCCTCAGACACCTCGACTGCCTGCATGGAGACCAGACGATCCGCCATGACCATCACCAGTGCCGTGCCCGCCGCGCGCGGCACGACACGGAGCTTCGCGGTTTCCCCCGGACGATAGGCCGGTTTGTCGAGCGACAGTTCCAGCGTGTCGGGCGTCGCGGTCGCATCCGCAGGCGCATACCACCCCGCATAGAAGCTGGTCGAAGTTTCCGCAGGCGTGCCGTCGATCCGGCTCACCGCCAGCTCATACTGGCCCCACTGCACCGGCGCGCCTACCTCAACGGGGCTGGTGCCCAGATCTGCTTCGCCATTGGCGATGCGGGTGCGCGTGGTCACCGGCTCCCAGTTCCAGTTGCCGGAATAGGAATACCATTGGTAATCGGTCTGAACGCGGGTCAGCTCCCACGCGACCTTCATCGGCTCTGGCGCGAGGTCTGGACCAATGCCTTGCAGCGCGAAACGGGCCTCGCCGTTCTCGGGCACCTCGCCATCGAACAGCGACTTCACCCCGATCATCGCGCGCGAGGGGGACAGCACCTTTTCAATGCGGCGCTCAACCGGACGGCCCGACCCTTCCGCAATGCGCAGGGTGATGCGCGCCTCGAGCGGGCGGCCAGGGTCATCCACCTCTGGCAGCACCGCCCCGACATTGGCCTTGCCCGCAGCGTCGGTTGTCCCGCCGCTGAACGAGTCCATCCTTGCATCAAAGGGCTGATCGTGCCGACCAAAGACATAGCCCGGCAGCCCGGGCAGTTCCTTGGCGGCGCGCAGCAGCACATCGCCCTCGATCGCCAGATCGCCGCCCGGCGCGCCAAACAGGTATTTCGCCTCAACGTCCAATTCAGCAATATCGCCAAGACGCAGCGGCGTGTCCGGCAATTCCATGGTGAAATCGATACGCTCGGGCAGGAAATCTTCGACAAGGAAGGTCTGGCTGGTCAGCGGATTGGCCTGCAGATCGGCGAAGACCTCCATCCGCCAGACACCGCGCGGCGCGCTGCCTGCAATGGATTGGGCAAAGACATGGCCGCCCTTGCCGGCATCATTGGCCTGCTGGCGGGCATATTCCACGCCATCGGGACGCTTGAAGATCGCGGTCAGCGGCAGCCCCTCGATCGCATTGGCCTGCGGATCGCGGGTCAGCGCGGTGGCATAGACGGTTTCGCCCGCGCGGTATGCGCCACGGTCAGTGGTCAGGAAGACGTCAATCGGCCCTGCGGCCTCGCGCCCCTCCACGCCCCGGTCGGACAGATCAAATTCAGGGTCGGTCAGCGACAGGAATGCCAGATCGCCCTCACCCTGTTTCGCGACCAGCATGGCGGGCGCACCGCCGCCGGTGCCGCGCGTCAGACCGGCGTCGAACCGGGCATAGCCCTTGTCATCCGTGACCGCCGTGCCCAGCACATTGTTGGTGCGGCTGAGAAGTTCGACCGTCACCCCCTCTTTCGCATCCGCGCTGGACAGGCTGCGCACGATGACGTGCAGCCCGTCAGTGCCCGACAGCGAAGTGACCCCCAGATCAGAGACCACGAACCATTGCCAAGCCGCAGGGACTGCATAGGGATCAACGCCGGGCACCGAGGCCTTCACGGCATAGATCCCGGCCTGCAACCCGTTCAGCGCCTCGCCCATCGGCAGGCGCGTGGTGACATCCTTGTTCACCTCTTGCGCGACGGTTGCGGTGCCGGTCCACAGGCGTTCACCGATATCATCGGTAAAGCCCGATTCCTGATATTCGGCAATCGGCCAACTCAGGTAGCCATTCTGAACCGCACGCAAGATGCTGCGGTCTGAGACGCGGAACAACGCAAGATCCAGCGTTTCGGTGTTCACCGTCACCACCGGCAGCGCCGCCGCATCGGTCTTGGGCAACACATAGGCCCGGCCCGAGAAACGCACGCCGGGCTGGCGGTCACGCACATAGGCACTGATCTGCACCGATTTCGCCAGTTCCTGCCCATCCGCCGAGGGCAGACCCTCGCGGAAGGTGAACTGGTAACGCTTGCCGTGCTGCACGCCCTCGATGCAGAGCTGACGCCAGCCGCCCGGCTGCACGGTCAGCCCGGTCTCGGCCAGTTGCACGAAGGGCGTGTAATCCAGGCCCGATTCCACCAGATCTTCCGACACATTCACGCAGACGCGCGGGCGGGCGGTATCGCTCTGGATATCGGTTTCCAGAATGCGGAAGCCGTATTTCCCGGCATAGTCATCCAGCAGCGCCGCGGTGTCGTCGCGCGGCTGCAATTGCTGGGCCAGACGCAGGGCCTTCACCGCATCGGCGCCCCGGCCATAGGCCTCCATCGCGCGGGCCATCAGCACCAGCGCATTGTGGCGCACCGCCTTGTTGGAGGCGCGCAGATAGGCGTTGGTTGACGCCTGAATGGCGCGGTAACGCAGATCCGAGGGGCTGTCCGACCGCTGCGCTGCATCGATCAGCAGGCGGGCATATTCCAGCCAGACTTCGGGCTTGTCCGAGGCATTGACGGCAGCCCCCGCAAAATTCACCGCCGAACCCAGATCGCCCTGCGCCTCGCGCTCGGCGGCAGTCGCCAGATGTTCGGCATCTGTCCAGCTGCCGCTGGTATGACGATTGGCCAGGTCCACCGCCTGATTGCGGGCATCCAGAATCTCGCCATCGCTGAGGAATTTCAGCTCTGCCCGACGCTCGGTCGCCGCAGCCACAACCTGCGGATCATTGGCGACCAGCCGGCCCGAGAAGGCACCCTGATAGAAGGCATCCTCGCCCGGGGATTGCTTGGTGAAGCACGATCCATTGCGGCTGTTGAAGGTGAAATCGGTGCAACGCTGATCGGCCATGCAGGCGCGTTCGCAAGCCTCGATCGTGGTGTCGAGCAGCGTCGACAGATCGCCACCCGGGCGGTCCGCATCCTGCGTCAGCACGAAGCGTTTCGGCGGCACGAAGTCTTCGGCGACGACCGGCGGCGCGATCAGGGTCATCAGCAGCGAAAGCAACGCAAGCGGGCGACGGATCTGCATGAAATGGCTCCTCGAAATCTGGCGTGATGCTGGCAGAACATCGCCCGGCTTTCAATCCGCCTCCACGCGGCTGAACGGAAACGCGCCTGTTAAGTTTTGTTTCACGATGTTGCGGCAGCTTGCGAGAACGGTGGGAATCGGGCGCGCCAGGGCGGGAAACGCATGGATCTGACAGACAGGCTGGCACAGGAAAGGCGGGCGCGGCTGGCGGCGGAACGCCTGCTGGAACACAAAAGCCGCGAGCTTTTCGCCGCCAATGAAAAACTTGCGCTTCATGCCCGCGCCTTGTCGGAACAGATCGTGGAACAGCGGCAGGTGGTAAAGACCGCCCTGTCGGAAGCCGAGGCGTTGAAGGGGCAGAATCTGCGCTTTCTGCATGACCTGGAACGCGCCCATACCAGCGCCGTCATGGCAGAGCGGCGGCTGTGGGATTCCATCGACACGATTCGCGACGGCTTCGCGGTCTTTGATGCACGCAATCGCCTGATCGCCGCCAATCAGGCATTCCGCACCCTGTTTGAATGCGAAACCATCGGTCCGGGGCGCGAATATCTGTCGATTCTCGAGGAAATGGCGGAGAATGGCGTCGTTTGTATCGGCCAGGAAAAGCCAAGCCATTGGGCCGCCCGCATGTATGCAAGATGGGAGGGCGACACGCTTGATCCGCTGGTGTTGCAACTCAGCTCCGGCCTCTGGGTCCGGATGGTCGACCGGCGCGCCCGCGATGGTGATATGGTCAGCGTCGCGGTCGATATCACCGAACAGATGCGCATCTGGGCCGCGATCGAGGCGATCCCGGATGGGTTCGTGCTGTTTGACCGCGAAGACCGGCTAATGGTCTGCAACCAGCGATATCGCGATCTATACGCCGACAGTGCCGCGGCCATGCAGCCGGGGGCCAGTTTCGAATCGATCCTGCGCTTTGGCTTGCAGCAGGGGCTGTATCTGGATGCAATCGGCCGCGAGGAGGACTGGCTGCGCGACCGGCTGGATCTGCGCGACACCAAAAGCGTGGAGTTTGAGCACCGCGTCGCGGGCGACCGCTGGATGCGGGTGATCGACAAGGAAACCCCCGATGGCGGCAAAGTCGGGTTGCGCATCGACATCACCGAAAGCCGCGCCCAGCAACAAGCACTTGAAGCCGCGCGCGAAGAGGCCGAGGCGGCGGTGCGGGCCAAATCCGCTTTCCTCGCCAATATGAGCCACGAGATCCGCACGCCGATGAACGGTGTCGTCGGCATGGCGGAACTGCTGGCTGACACGCCGCTGACGGATGAGCAACGCCTGTTCGTGGACACCATCCGATCATCTGGCGAGGCGCTTCTCGTCATCATCAACGACATTCTGGACTATTCCAAGATCGAGGCTGACCGGCTGGTCCTGCACCCCGAAGCCTTTGATCTGGAACGGATGATCCATGAGGTGGCGATCCTTTTGCAGCCCAAGGCCTGGCCGCGCGGGGTGGATCTGCTGATCGATTTCGACATGTTCCTGCCGACACGATACATCGGGGATCCAGGGCGGCTCAGGCAGGTGTTGACCAATCTGATGGGCAATGCGGTGAAGTTCACCGAGGCCGGGCATGTGCTTGTGCGGGTCGTCGGCCTCGAGACCGCCGAGGGGCAGCAGCAGTTGCATATCACGATCGAGGATACCGGGATCGGCATCGCGCCGGAAAACCTCGATCACATCTTCGGCGAGTTCAATCAGGTGGAGACCGCATCGAACCGCAAGTTCGAGGGCACAGGGCTGGGCCTTGCCATCACCCAGCGGCTGATCCGCCACATGGGCGGCGCGGTCTGGGTTGACAGCGAACCGGGGCGCGGCTCCTGCTTTGGCTTCAGCCTGTCGCTGCCGATGGCGGAGACTGGAAACAGCATCGACCTGCCGGCACCTCTCAATCTGTTCCGCGCGCTGGTGATCGACGACCAGGTGATCAACCGCACCATTCTGGAACGTCAGCTTTCCACCTGCGGCATCGCGGTCACGCTTTGCCGCTCTCTCCAGGAGGCCGAGGCGGCGCTCCGCAGCGATCAGGGCTATGACCTTGTGGTTGCCGAACAGTCGCTGCCTGAAGGCGATGGGATCGAATTTGCCAGAAACCTGCGATCGGCGGGGCTGGATCTGCCGGTGCTGATCCTGTCGGACAATCCGGCTGCGGCGCAACAATTGCCTCAGGCGGATACGGTCGCGGGCTTCCTGCAAAAGCCCCTGCTGCGCGCCGATCTCTATCGTCGTCTCACCGCGATCTCCGCTGCGCCCGCCCCCGCACCGGCGGTCGAACCCGCCGGAACAGACGCCGAACCGCGCCCGTCACGACAGTTGCGTGTTCTGGCCGCCGAGGACAATCGCACCAATCAACTGGTCTTCCGCAAGATGGTGAAAGACATGGATCTGGAACTGGTCTTTGCTGGCAATGGCCGCGAAGCGGTGGCGCTTTTCCAATCCTTCCGGCCAGACATCATCTTCATGGATATTTCCATGCCGGAGATGGACGGGCGCGAGGCGGCCTCGGCCATCCGTGAATTGGAGGCGCTGGCCCCGGACCCGTCCCATGTCCCGATCATCGCGTTGACTGCCCATGCGATGGAGGGCGATGAAGGCCCGATCCTAGCCGCCGGGATCGACCGCTATCTGACGAAGCCGCTGCGCAAAACCGCAATATCAGAAGTCTTTCGAACCCTGGCACCGCCCGGCACACGCCCGGCCATCCCGGTGGATCAGGATGCCACCAGCGCGGCCTGACCCTCGCGGCGGAACACCAGGCGACCCGGCTCTGACGCGGCGGGCTGGAAGCGATAGCCGCCCAGATCAAAATCGCACAGATCGGCGGGATCGGTGATGCGGTTTTCCATCACGAAACGCGCCATGGCCCCACGCGCCTTCTTGGCCCAGAAGCTGATGACCTTTGCCGCCCCCTCCTGCCCTTCCAGAAAAATCGGCGTGACCATCGGCAGGCGCAAGGCCGCCGGATCGACCGCCGAGACATATTCGATGGAGGCGCAATTGAGCAGATAGCGCGCGCCTACCTCTTCGGCCTGCCGGTTCAGCGCATGGGCCAGATCGCTGCCCCAATAATCATAAAGCGACTTCCCGCGTGGATTGGCCAGACGCGAGCCCATCTCCAGCCGGTAGGGCTCGATCAGGTCAGTCGGGCGCAATAGGCCGTAAAGGCCGGACAGGATACGCAGGTGCAGCCCGGCCCAACGCCAAGCATCGGCTGACAGGCCTGCCGCCTCAAGCCCGGCATAGGTGTCGCCCGCGAAGATCAGCGCCGCAGGGACACGGGTCTGGCCGCCAAAGGCCGCAAACCGGGCGCGGTTCAGATCGGAAAGCGCGGGTGAAATGTCCATCAATTTGCCCAGTTCGGCCGGGCTGAGACGCGCGGCGACGCCCGCCAGTTCGCGCGCGGCATCGGCAAAGGTGGGCTCGGTCGCGGTGATCCCTTCGGGCAAGGCCTTCGCGCCTTCATCCAGACGCTTGGCGGGCGAAATCACGGTCAACATGGCATATCCTTTCCGATCCCGGCCCCGACCAGGTCAGGCATCGTTGCAAATCTCGAGAAAGGCCGCGCCGAAGCGATCCAGCCGCGCAGATCCCAGATCGCCCGCACGATCCAGATCGGCCAGCGTCTGCGGCCGTGCCTCGGCGATGCGGCGCAGCGTGGTCTGCGACAGTGTCATCGGCTTGCCGATGCCGTCTTCGCCGCGCATCAGCCGCAACTGTGCCTCGGCCAGACGGTCAAACAGTTCTGCCGCAGGCTTGCCCGCCAGCCGCATCCGCGCCGGATGCAGGCTTTCGCCCGCGCCGGTGATGACCGCCAGAAAGGCACCGCCATAGCTTTCCAGCTTTTTGGCCCCGACCCCGCTGACCCGTGCCATCTCATCCAGCGTGGCGGGCCGCTTTTCGGCCATTTCAGCCAAGGTGCGGTCGGGAAAGATCACATAGGCGGGCACGCGTGCCGCCTCGGCCAGCGCACGGCGCTTGGCCTTCAGGGCGGACAAAAGCGGCGCATCTTCCTCGGAAACCAGCGCCTTGACCGGCGCGCGGGTCGCGGCCGCCTGCACGGTATCCTTGCGCAAGGTCACGCTTTCCTCACCACGCAGGATCGGGCGCGCGGCCTCGGTCATGCGCAGCGCGCCGAAGCGTTCGGGATCGGGGCGCAGCAGATCGCGCCCCATCATCTGACGGAACACGGCACCCCAGCCGGTCTTGCCCATCTCGCGGCCAATGCCGAAAGTGGGCAACTGGTCATGGCCCTTTTCGCGCACCTTTTGCGTCGCGTTGCCGGTCAGGATATCAATCAAATGGCCGGTGCCGAACCATTCGCCGGTGCGCAGCACCGCTGAAAGGGCCTTGCGCACAGCATCGGTTGCATCAAACAGCATCGCGGGCCGGTCGCAGAGATCGCAATTGCCGCAAGGCGCGCTGGTCTCGCCGAAATATCCCAGTAGAACCTGACGCCGACAGCCCGTCGCCTCCGCCAGACCGAGCAGGGCATTGAGCCGCCCATGGTCGGCTTCCTTACGTTCCAGCGGGGCGGGACTTTCGTCTATCTGCGACCGGCGCAGGCGGATATCATCGGGGCCATAAAGCGTCAGCGTCTCGGCGGGTGCCCCATCACGACCGGCGCGGCCGATCTCCTGATAATAGGCCTCGATCGATTTCGACAGATCCGCATGGGCGACCCAGCGGATATCGGGCTTGTCGATGCCCATCCCAAAGGCGATGGTCGCGCAGACAATCAGCCCGTCTTCCTGCTGAAAACGGGTCTCGACATGGCGGCGCGCGTCCGCCTCCATGGCACCGTGATAATGACAGGCGGAATGCCCGGCCTCGCGCAGAGCCTGCGCCAGCACCTCGGTCTTGGACCGCGTGGCGCAATAGACGATGCCGGATTGCCCTTTGCGCGCTCCCGCAAAATCAAGGATCTGGCGACGCGGGCTGTCCTTGACCGCAAAGGCGAGGTGGATATTGGGCCGGTCAAAGCCGCGCAGGAAGATTTCGGGGGCCTGACCATCAAACAGCCGGGCAACGATCTCGGCCCGGGTTTCCTCGTCTGCTGTCGCGGTAAAGGCCGCCAGCGGCACGCCCAGCGCGCGTTTCAATTCACCGATGCGCAGGTAATCCGGGCGGAAATCATGGCCCCATTGGCTGACGCAATGCGCCTCGTCGACCGCGATCAGATTGGTGTTCACCCGTCGCAACAGCGCGGTGGTCGCAGAGGAGGCCAGCCGTTCCGGCGCGATGTAAAGCAGCTTCAGCCGCCCTTCATCCAGGGCGCGAAATACCTCTTCGGTTTCCTGATCGGTATTGCCGGAGGTCAGGGCACCCGCCTCCACCCCCGCTTCGCGCAGGGCGCGCACCTGATCGCGCATCAATGCGATCAGCGGTGAAATGACCACGGTCACCCCGTCCCGGCACAATGCCGGCAGCTGGAAACACAGGGATTTTCCGCCACCCGTCGGCATGATGGCCAGCGTGTCACGCCCGGCCAGCACGGCCTCCACGATCTCTTCCTGACCGGGGCGGAAGGCCGCATAACCAAAGACCGAGGCCAAAAGCGCGCGGGCCGGAAGCGCGCGGGACTGCTGCATGGATCAGTAGAACAGTTGGGCGTTGTTGATCAGCAGGCGCTGCAGGGCATAGATCGCGATCAGCACGATCAGCGGGGCCAGATCAATCCCGCCGAGATCAGGCAGCAAGCGACGGATGCGGCCATAGACCGGCTCCAGAATGCGGTTCAGCCCATACCAGAGCTGGGCAACCAGCGGCTGGCGCAGGTTCAGCACCTGGAAGTTGATGAGCCAGGACATGATGATATGCGCCAGGATCACGAATTGCGCGATACGCAGCACCATCAGCAGCACTTCAAGGATCGTGATCATAGCCCAACCTCACCATCTGTTGTGGTTCGAGGTAACGCGAAGCCCCAAAAAGCACAACCACTTCCGCGCAGCGATGCAGCCTCGCGGGCTCGGATTTCCGCAGCGTTCCGCTTGACCGCACGGCCCTCTGGCGGCAGGTCATGCGGCAGGAGGCGCGCATGTATCCCTATATCCGACTTCTGAAGGAAGTGTTGAAGGCGCGCCGGGCGCCGCGGCTTGGCATTCTGGACACCCATATCAGCGAACATATCTGCTGGCCCTGGGATATCGACCCGTGGCTGGAGCTTAACAATGGCCGCACCCTGACGCTGTTCGATCTGGGCCGGGTGCCCTTGGGCATCCGCACCGGGCTGGACAAGGCGGTGATGAAAAACGGCTGGGGCATGGCGATTGCGGGCAATTCCACCCGCTATCGCAAGCGTGTGACCACGTTTCAGCGCATCACCATGCACTCGCGCTGTGTCGGATGGGATGCGCGCTTCATCTATATCGACCAGAGCATGTGGCGCGGCGATGATTGCACCAGCCAGATGCTGGCACGATCGGCCTTCACTTCGCGGCAGGGGATCGTGGCACCGGAACGGGTTATTGCGGCCATGGGGCAGGATGCGCAAAGCCCGGCCTTGCCGGATTGGGTGGTCGAATGGATCGCCGCCGACGCGGCCCGCCCCTGGCCACCCGAAATCTAGTCGGCCACGGCCGCCCCCGGCCTCATCGCCCCCCGGCCTCGTCATCCCCCAGTCTCGCAGGCCACAATCTCTTCACCCCCAGCCTGGTGGCCCGCAGTCTCGCTGCGACTCAGGTCCTTGCGTGTCTCGTCAAGCCTGTGCTTGCGCGCAGGCCCGGTTTCGGGCTTCATCGCGCGAAAGGGCGTGGACAAGCGAGACGGGTATGGCATCGGTAAAACGGCGGATCTGGGGCTGGTTCTTTTTCGATTGGGCCAGCCAACCCTATAACACGCTTCTGCTGACCTTCATTTTTGGCCCCTATTTCGCCGAAGTGGCGCGGGCGCATTACGCCACGCTCGGCATGGCACCCGATGCGGCGGCTGCCGAGGCACAGGCGCTTTGGGGCTATGGGCAGACCATATCGGGCGTCATTATCGCCCTTCTGGCACCGATCCTGGGTGCGGTCGCCGATGGGTCAGGGCGGCGCATGATCTGGATCTGGGTCTTCTCCGCCTGCTATGTGATCGGTGCCTTCGGGCTTTGGTATCTGATGCCAGAGGCCCCGATGCTGATGCTGGCCATTGCCTGTTTCGGCATCGGTCTGATCGGTATGGAATTTGCCACCATCTTTACCAATGCGCTGATGCCCAGCCTTGGCACGCATGAGGAAATGGGCGCGATCTCCGGCTCTGGCTTTGCCTTTGGCTATGCAGGCGGCGTGCTGGCATTGGTTATCATGCTGCTGTTCTTTGCCGAAAGTGGCAGCACCGGAAAAACCCTGATTGGCCTCGATCCGGGCTTTGGCTGGCTGGATGGCGCAACGCGTGAGGGCACCCGCGCCGTCGGCCCCTTCACCGCGATCTGGTACGTCATCTTCATGGTGCCCTTCTTCCTTTGGGTGAAGGAACCAAGGCAGACCGGCAGCCGCCGCCCCCTGAAGCAATCGCTGGCCGATCTGGGGGCCCTTCTGAAAAGCCTTCCCACGCGCAAAAGCCTGTTCGCCTATCTGATGTCGTCGATGTTCTACCGCGACTCGCTGAATGCGCTTTACGGCTTTGGCGGCGTCTATGCCTCGGGCGTGCTGGGCTGGAGCGTGACCCAGATCGGCATTTTCGGCATCATTGGCGCGATTGCAGGCGCGCTGGCCACATGGATCGGCGGCAAGGTCGACACTTTGCGCGGGCCAAAGCCGGTCATCGTCACCTCGGTCTGGGTGCTGATTGTGGTCTGCGCGGTCATCGTCGGCATGTCGCGCGAACAGATCTTCGGGATGGAGCTTTCGCCGGGATCCTCGATCCCGGACGTGATCATGTATGCCTGCGGCATCCTGATCGGCGCGGCAGGCGGCACGGTGCAGGCGGCCTCGCGCACGATGATGGTGTTCCACACCACACCCGAACGCGCGACCGAGGCCTTTGGCCTGTTCGCCCTCTCGGGCAAGGCCACAGCCTTTATCGCGCCATTGGCCATCGCCATCGCCTCGGATCTGAGCGGATCACAGCGTATTGGCGTGGCACCGCTGATTGGGTTGTTCCTGTTCGCGCTCATTCTGTTAATCTGGGTCAAACCGAATGGTGAACAGGCCCCGTCATGATCCGTGCTTTTTCCGTTGCCCTGCTTCTGGGCCTTTCTGCCCTGCCCGCCTCGGCGCAGCAGCTGGCGAACCAGTTGTTTGGTGCCCATGCCACCCCCTCGAAACAAGCGTCGATGCCAATCGGGTCTTACGCCAAGGGCTGTGCGGCAGGCATGGTAGAATTGCCGGAAACCGGGCCGACATGGCAGGCGATGCGCCTGTCACGGCATCGCAATTTCGGCCAGCCGGAACTGGTGCAATATCTGGTCGACCTGTCCTATGCGGCAACGCAGATCGGTTGGCGCGGCCTTTACATCGGCGATATGAGCCAGCCGCGCGGCGGCCCGATGACCTCGGGCCATGCCAGTCACCAGATCGGGCTTGATGCAGATATCTGGATGTTGCCCCCCAAAAGCCTGCAATTGTCGCGCAAGGAACGTGAGAAGATCAGCTCCATCCCCGTGCGTTCGGCCGATCAACGCAGCGTGACCCGCAACTGGACACCACAGCATCATGCCCTGCTGCGCGCGGCCGCCTCCGATCCGCGCGTCGACCGTATCTTCGTGGCGGCGGCCGTGAAGATCGAGATGTGCAAGACCGCCAAGCGCCGTGACAAGGCCTGGCTGCAAAAGATCCGCCCCGTTGCGGGCCATGACACGCATTTTCATGTCCGGCTGAAATGCCCGGCAGGGGCCACCGCCTGCCAGCCCCAGACCCCCACGGTCGATGAACTGTCCAAGGGCGGCAATGGCTGTGATGATACATTGATGTGGTGGGTGACGGATTACCTCAATCCGCCGAAACCCACCGGCAAGCCGCCGAAAGACCCGGAAGAGCCCAAACGCCATCCGCGCCAATATACCATGGCCGATCTGCCTGCCCAATGCGCCGCCGTTCTCTCTGCGCCCTGATCCTTCTCGCCGCCATTGGCGGCGCGCAGGCGCAGGAGACCGGCTATATCGGCAGCTTCACCTGGCGGTCGGATGATCCGCGCCTGGGCGGGATGTCGGCGATTGATCTGGATGCAAGCGGCACGCGGTTCACCGCGCTGTCGGATCGCGGCGGCTGGACCGAGGGGCGGCTGATCCGCAATGCGCAAGGGCGTATCACCGGCATCGAGGCTGCGCCGATCCGCCTGCTGAAAGGCAAGGGCAAGGCCCCTCTGGAAAAGGGGCGCAATGACAGCGAGGGGCTGGCGATTGCCGAAGACGGCACCGCCTATGTCTCGTTTGAAGGGGCGGCGCGGGTCTTGCGTTACCGCGACCTTGCGGGCCCCGCCGAGAACCTGCCCGTCGCTGCGGCATTCAAAAAGATGCGCAGCAATGCGGCATTGGAGGCCCTTGCGATTGCCCCCGATGGCACGTTGTTCACCCTGCCAGAGCAATGGGGCAAGCCCGATCAGCCCTTCCCGGTGTTCCGCTTGCCCCCCGGCGGCAAATGGGCGCGCGCCTTCACCATCCCGAAAATCGGGGAGTTCCTGCCGGTCGGGGCCGATTTCGGACCTGACGGCAAGCTCTATGTGCTGGAACGGCAGTTTCGCGGTATATTGGGCTTTGCCTCGCGCGTGCGCCGCTTCACGCTGGATGGCACCGGCGAGACGGTGTTGCAGACCCCACTTGGCACGCATGACAATCTTGAAGGCATCGCGGTCTGGCGCGATGCGGCGGGCAGCCTCCGCCTGACCATGATCGCCGATGACAATTTCCGGTTCTTCCTGACCACCCAGATTGTCGAATATCGGATTCCCGATTGACCGATCCGCCGCCCCGGCGTATCGGGGCGGCTGCCTGTGCAACCTTGCCTCCCGCAACCTTGCCCCAACGACGGGGCCAAGTCTCCGCGACCTTGTAAAAAACGGAAATGACATGACCAGAATGCTCGTGCCCGGCGTCATCGCCATGGCGGCCACAGTCGTCGCCTCCAATATCCTTGTGCAATATCTGCTTGGCCCATGGCTGACCTGGGGGGCGCTGACCTATCCGGTCGCCTTCCTCGTCACCGATATCATCAACCGTATCCATGGGGTGAAAGCCGCACGTCAGGTCGTGCTGGTGGGCTTTGTGGTCGGGGTCGCCTGTTCGTTGATCGGTTCGCAGATCATGGGCGAGTTCGGACCGCTGGTCACGCTGCGCGTGGCGATCGGCTCCGGCCTTGCCTATCTCTGCGGCCAGCTGACCGATGTGACCGTGTTCAACTGGCTGCGCCGGGGCAGTTGGTGGCGGGCACCGCTGGTCTCCACGCTGGTCTCCTCCACCATGGATACCTGCATCTTCTTCAGCATCGCCTTTGCCTCTGGTCTCAGCTGGATCGACCCCGCCGCCGATGTGGCCTGGGCCAATGAGGCCCTGCCGCTGCTGGGATATGGCCCCATCGTCCCGCTGTGGATCTCGCTCGCCGTGGCGGACTGGATGGTAAAGCTGGCGATGGCCGCTGTTGCACTTGTGCCATTCCGAATGCTTGTCGGAAAATTGACGCAACGGGCTGTGTAAATTGTTTTGACAAACCCAAAATCTGTGTCACGCTCCCTATATCGGCAATCTTTTGAAAGGAGGTGATCCAGTGTCTAGAGTGATATTGGAGAGAGGTGTCGGGACAGTCGGAGGGTGTGATTACTAGGGCAACCCCTTGGAAATCATGACTTTGATTGGGCTTGTAACCTAACTGGCCCATCTCCTTGGAACTCGGAAAGGGTTGCCGTCCATGCGGCAACCCTTTCTCTTTGCAGCCACCTTAAAATGCTTGGGCATTTCTGCTTAAAATATGACAGCTTTATGAACGCCCATGCGGATCGTGAATAATTCGGCAATCATTTAGGCAATTGCGAAAGCCGCCTTCCGCAATAGGCGCAAGCCAGATCACCCGATCCACCGGAGGGTGCGAACACCCTCCGAAATTACCCTTGCATCAGAACTTTCGCCTCATGCGCCTTCAGGGTCATGCGGGCCGCGCTGAAGCTGCGCGGCAGATCCTGCGCCGCAAGCTCCGGGAATAGTTTCAGCACCTCGTCGCGGCTTGGGCAATCGAGGCCCGACATGCTGCGCTCACCGGGCTGGAAGCTTTCGCTCCAGGTGCCGTCGCCAAGAACCAACTCGTGCCGGTCAAACAGCAGGTGCAGATAGGTCACGTCCTTCAGCGCCGCAAGTTCGATCCCCGGCAGGCCAACCAGATGAATCGCCCGCACCAGAACCTCATCGACCCCGAACATCAGTTCGGCGCGCTGGCCGGTCACCAGCATACGGTGCTGGCGCGAGACCAGCATATCCCGCTCCGGCAGGCCCGCCCCCAATGCCCCCTTGCGGATCCGCACCGGCTGCAGTGTCGGGTCGGCGATCAGTTCACCGATACCAAGACGACGATGCCCGATCCAGCGGATCACCTGCTGGCCATGATCTCGGGTCAGCACGCGTTGGCCCACCTTCAGATCCTCAACCGCCATTTCGCCACGGTCAGTGACGATGCGGGTGCCAGGTGTAAAGCAGGCCACGATCTTTTCGATATTGCGGAAGGTGATTGTGCCGGTGACATTGCCCCAGAAATCAAGGAACTGGATGATGCCGTTCTCGGGGTTTGACGGATCGCGGATGATCCGGCGCGGCCCAAGGCCCGTCAGGTCGATGGTGTCGACATCATCGCCCGCCTCGCCCCCATCGATGGTGTCGCCGTAGCCGGCATAGAAGGTGTCGCGATCTGCGCCGCCCTCCAGGCTGTCATTGCCGGAACCCCCGACCAAAGTGTCGCGCCCTGCCCCGCCATAAAGCGTGTCATTGCCCTCGCCACCTTCAAGATAGTCATCGCCGTCACCGCCCGACAGCGTGTCATTGCCCCAACCGCCGTATAGGCGGTCATTGCCGGAACCACCGTCCAGGCTGTCATTGCCCCAATCACCATACACCGTGTCATGGCCGCTGCCGGCATTTACGGTGTCATTGTCATAGCCCGCATCGACATAGTCATTGCCCGCCCCGGCATCGACGGAATCATTGCCGAATCCGGCAAGGATGGTGTCATCCCCGTCGCCACCAGACACGGTGTCATTGCCATAGCTGGCATCGATCAGATCATTACCGTCATCGCCCGAGACATTGTCATCGCCATTCCCGGCATAAAGCGTGTCATGCCCGCCGCCGCCATAGATCAGGTCGTTGTTTTCGCCGCCATAGACAAGGTCATTGCCGCCGCCTGCCAACACCGTGTCATTGCCGGTGCCCGCGTCGATGCTGTCATCGCCATCGCCGCCATCGACACTGTCCTGACCGTCGCCGGCTAGGATCGTGTCATTGCCGCTGCCGCCAAGGGCGGTGTCATGCCCGGTGCCCAGTTCGATCCGGTCATGGCCATCGCCACCATCGACCCGGTCATCGCCATCACCCGCATAAAGCAGGTCATTGCCCGCATCCCCGAACAGCGTATCATTGCCGGTGCCACCAAGAAGGCTGTCATTGCCCTCGCCACCAGCCAGACTGTCGGCCCCATCGCCGCCGTCCAGAGTGTCATCGCCGGTGCCCCCAAACAGCGTATCGTCGCCATTGCCGGCGTAAAGCAGGTCATTGTCGGCCCCGCCATCCAGATAGTCGCGGCCTTCACCGCCCGTCAGCGTGTCGCGACCGGCACCGCCCAGGATACGGTCATTGCCATTGCCCCCGTCAAGGCTGTCATCCCCGTCACCGCCATCCAGGCTGTCATGGCCCTCTCCGCCCAAGACGGTATCATTGCCAAGCCCGCCCAGCAGCGTGTCATCGCCCTGACCGCCATCGACACTGTCATTGTCTGCACCGCCATCAAGGTAGTCATTGCCCGCACCGCCCCAAAGCGTGTCAAAGCCCGCCCCCCCCAGCAGCGTGTCATTGCCATTGGCCCCATCGAGCGTGTCATTGCCCGCACCGCCATCAAGGCTGTCATGGCCTTCGCCACCCTGCAGGGTGTCATTGCCGGTGCCACCCAACAGGGTGTCGTCGCCCTGTCCGCCATCAAGGCTGTCATTCTCGGCACCGCCATCCAGATAGTCGTTGCCCGCCCCACCCCAAAGCGTGTCGAACCCGTCTCCGCCCAGCAAGGTGTCGTTGCCATTGCCGCCATCCAGCGTGTCATTCTCGGCACCGCCATCAAGGCTGTCATGACCCTCGCCACCCACCAGCGAGTCACGGCCCGCACCACCAATCAGCGTGTCATTGCCGTCGCCGCCTTCGAGCCGGTCATTATCGGCCCCGCCATCCAGCCGGTCATCGCCTGCCCCGCCGATCAGCGTGTCAAAGCCATCGCCGCCAATCAGCGTGTCATTGCCTGCGCCGCCTTCAACGCTGTCATTGCCGCTGCCTGCGTCGATGCTGTCATTGCCATCGCCGCCAAACAGGCGGTCATTGCCCTCTTCGCCCCAGATCGAATCTTCGCCGCTGCCGCCGATGATCGTGTCATTGCCGATGCCGCCATAAAGGATGTCATCGCCGCCGCGACCATCCATGGAATCGTCGCCAGCGGCACCATAGAAGATATTGGTATAGATATCGGAGCCGGTGCTGCTGGATCCGTCATAGCCCAGAATGGTGTCGTTATAGGCGCTGCCGATAATGCCATCGATGCCCGACAGGGTATCGCCGGTGCCATGGCCGCCGGTGATGGTGTAGGAGGCCAGATCGACATTGATCGCGCCATTGGAGCCGCTGTAATCCGCGATATCAAGGCCACCGCCCCCGGCAAGGATATCCGCGCCCGCGCCGCCGATCAGCGTGTCATTCCCCCAGCCGCCGTAAAGCCGGTCATTGCCCGCGCCGCCGTCCAGACGGTTGGCCCCATCATCGCCGGTCAAGGTATCGGCATAGTTCGAGCCCACCAGATTTTCGATGTCGCGCAGCGTATCGCCAGCCGCATCGCCGCCCGTGCCGCCCCCGAGCGTGATCGTGATGATGCCCAGATCGATGCCGAACGGATCGGTGCCCGCGCCGGAGCCTTCCCCCAGCGAGACATTCACCCCCGAACCAGAGGCCGAATAATCTGCCGTGTCGATGCCGTCGCCACCGTCCAGCCGATCGGCCCCCGATCCGCCGATCAGCGTGTCATTGCCTGCCCCGCCATAAAGCGAGTCCGCGCCAAGCCCGCCATATAGCAGGTCATTCCCGGCAGCGCCGGAAATGGAATCCGCGAAAAGCGTCCCGGTCAACGTGTCGTTGCCGGACGTCCCATTGATGTTCGCCACGATGGTCTGCCTGTGATGCCCGAGGTTTTCCCCGGTGCGATGCTGCTCGAGGATCAGACTACGTCAGGAATGCGGCGGAATTTAGTCAATTAAGGCGGGACCATGGCGAAAACAGGTCGCCTGTGACGAAAAAACCCCGGCAAAGCCGGGGTTTCTGAAAGCGACCGCCTGAAAATCGATCAGTTGTCGTCGTCTTCGTCTTCATCATCGCCTTGCGGCAGGTTGAAGAAGCTGTCGGCATCGGAATAATCCGCCGGGCTTTCTTCTTTTTCCACTTTGGTGAAAGCATCAAGACCCGCGAGTGCGTCTTCGTTGCGCGCATCCGGTGCCATGCCCAGGGACTGCTCGGTCGACACCAGTTTGCGACGCTCGTCATCCGACATCACGCCGCCCTCGGCTGCCTTCTTGCGGGCCGCAGCCTGCACGATGGTGTCCAGTTCGGACTGGCGGCAGAGACCAAGCGCCACCGGATCAATGGGCTGGATGTTCTGGATGTTCCAGTGGGTGCGCTCGCGGATCGAGGCGATGGTCGGCTTGGTGGTGCCGACCAGCTTGCTGATCGCGCCATCCGAAAGTTCAGGGTGAAACTTCACCAGCCACAGGATCGCGGCCGGACGATCCTGACGCTTGGACAGCGGCGTATAGCGCGGGCCGCGGCGCTTTTCCTCGCCGACAGCGGCGGGGTTGTGCTTCAGCCGCAGGCGATAAAGCGGATCCTTCTGGCCACGCTCGATCTCGATCGGGTCCAGCTGGTTGTTGCTCACCGGGTCAAACCCCTTGACGCCCGTCGCCACATCGCCATCGGCAATGCCCTGAACCTCAAGCTCGTGCATACCGCAGAAATCGGCGACCTGCTTGAAGGTCAGCGTCGTATTGTCCACCAGCCACACGGCCGTCGCCTTGGCCATCAGAGGTCTCGACATGAGGATCACTCCTTTACAAATCTCTCCCGTGCCGGGAAAACGGCTGCAACCGATCCGGCTGCGATTTCCACGTTTTTAGGGAATTCAACCGTTCCTATAATGCGAATCCGCTGCGGGGGAAAGAGAAAATGCGTGCAATTGCAGGGGCCCTTCTCGCCAGTGTGATCGGGATCGGCCTGCCGGGCATGGCGCGCGCCGAGGGGGAACCAGCGGGCGATTTCGACTATTATGTCATGGCGCTCAGCTGGTCGCCCAATTGGTGCGCGCTGGAGGGCGACGGGCGCGGCGCGCCGGAATGTCGAAAGGGGGCGGCACGCGCCTTCACGCTGCACGGTCTTTGGCCGCAATATGAAGAGGGTTGGCCCTCTTACTGCCGCACGGTGGAGCGCGATCCCTCGCGTCAGGAAAGCGAAGGCATGGCTGATATCATGGGGGCATCCGGCCTTGCCTGGTATCAGTGGAAGAAGCACGGGCGTTGCGCCGGCTTGCCTGCGCGGACCTATTACCAGACCATGCGCGAGGCCTTTGCGGGCGTGAAGATCCCTGCCGTATTCCCCAGGGTGAACAAACAGCTGAAAGTGCCCGCCGAAGTGATCGAGGGGGCCTTCCTGGAGGCCAATCCGCAGCTCAAACGCGATCAGGTGACCATCACCTGCGCCTCGGGCATGATCCAGGAGGTGCGGATCTGTCTGACCAAGGATCTGGAGCCACGCCGTTGCGGACGCGACGTGATCCGCGACTGCACGCTGAAGGATGCGGTGCTGGACCCCGTCCGCTAAGCGGACCGCGATTTTTCGCCGAAAAATCGAGGCCCCCCTGCGGTCAGGTTCAGATCAGGCCTTCCTTGCGGAACAGGGCCTTCAGATCAGCCTCGGGACGCGCGCCGAAATGGCTGATCACTTCGGCGGCCGCCACACAGCCCATGCGGCCCGACACTTCAAGGCTTTGGCCGGTGGCCATGCCGTAGATAAAGCCTGCGGCGAACTGATCGCCCGCCCCGGTCGCATCCACCGGCACCACACGGCGCACCGGCACCACGGCACGCTCGTCCCCGCGCAGCACGATCACCTCTTCGCCCGAGCGCGTGCAGGCCACCAGCCCGGCATCCTGCGCCGCCTGTTTCAGCGCGCTATCGAGATCGGTCTGATACAGGCTTTCCCATTCGTGCTGGTTGCCGATCACATAATCCAGATCGCGCACCAGACGGCGGAAATGATCGCGGTGACGGTTCACGCAGAAGGGGTCCGACAGCGCGATGCCCGCGCGCCCGCCCGATTGACGGCAGAGTTTCGCCGCGCGTTCAAACGCCTCCATTCCCTTGGGCTTGTCATACAGATAGCCCTCAAGGAACAGCACTTCGGTATCGCCCGCCACCTCGTCGCTCACATCCTCCGGCCCCAGTTCCGAGGAAATGCCGAGATAGGTGTTCATCGACCGCTCGCCATCGGGGGCCACGAAGATCATCGACCGCGAAGTCGGCAACTCGCCACCCGGCACCGGCGGGTTCACGAAGGCCGTGCCCTCATCGCCCATGGCCTTGGCATAGAACCGCCCCAAAGCGTCGTCATGCACACGGCCAATAAAGGCCGCGTTCAGCCCCAGCATCCCCAGCCCTGCCAGCGTATTGGCGACCGATCCGCCCGGGGCCTGCACCCGGTCCTTCATCGCAGCGTAAAGCAGTTCGCCCCGCTCGCGCTCCACCAGTTGCATGATGCCTTTCTCGATGCCCATCAGCTCCAGAAAGCTGTCATCGGCCTGCGCAAACACATCGACGATGGCATTGCCGATGCCGACAACCTGATATTTCTTCATGCGGTTTTTTCCTCAAAATGACAAAGGTCCTGGATCAGACAATCCGGGCAACGGGGTTTGCGGGCGGTGCAGATGTAGCGCCCATGCAAAATCATCCAGTGATGGGCGTGTTGCTGGAACTCGGCCGGGATGTGATCTTCGATGGCGCGCTCCACCACATCGACATCCTTGCCGGGGCAAATGCCGGTGCGATTGCCAAGGCGGAAGATATGGGTATCCACGGCCTGGGTCGGCACATGCCACCACATGTTCAACACGACATTGGCAGTCTTGCGCCCGACACCGGGCAGGGATTGCAGGGCGGCCCGGCTGCTTGGCACCTCGCCACCATAGTCATTGACCAGAATTTCCGACAGCCGGATCACGTTCTTGGCCTTCTGGCGGAACAGGCCGATGGTCTTGATCGCCTCTGTCACGCCCTCGATCCCGAGGTCGAGCATCTTCTGCGGTGTGTCCACGCGCGCAAAAAGAGGGCGCGTTGCCTTGTTCACCCCTGCATCGGTCGCCTGTGCCGACAAGGCCACCGCCACCAGCAGCGTATAGGCATTGGTGTGATACAGTTCACCCTGCGGTTCCGCCTCTTGCGTACGGAACCGGGTAAAAATCTCGCGGATGCTATGGTAATCCAACTGTCGAGCCATGGCGCTTCCTAGCCCGCGGACGCGCCGCTGCCAAGCAAAGCCGCAGGTTCCGGGTCGCTGCCCGCATTTTTACCGCCTATTGTGACAGCAAGAACCAGTTGAGACCGATCATGACCGACCAATCCAGCCCCTATCATTACCGCGTCATCGCCCGCGCCCTGGCCGAAATCGACGCGGGCGGGCCGTCCTTGACGCTGGACGGGCTGGCCGGCCGCATGGGCATGAGCCCCGCGCATTTCCAGCGCATCTTCTCGCAATGGGTAGGGGTCAGCCCGAAACGCTACCAGCAATATCTGACGCTGGACCATGCAAGGCGCCTGCTGGCCGAGCGGCATTCGGTGCTGGAAACCTCACACGCGACCGGGTTGTCTGGCGGTGGGCGACTGCATGATCTGTTCCTGCGGTGGGAGGCCATGACACCGGGCGAGTTTGCCCGGGCTGGCGCGGGTCTGACCATTCGCTATGGCTGGTTTGACAGCCCCTTCGGCCCGGCGCTTGTCATGGCCACCGATCGCGGCATCTGCGGTGTGGGTTTTGCCGCCGAGCAAGGCGAGGCTCAGGTGCTGGCCGATCTCAGCGCCCGCTGGCCTGGTGCGCGGGTCCTCGAAGATGCCCCTGCCCTGCGGGTTTGGGCGGATGCGGCCTTTGGCGGAGGGACGCAGGCACCGCTGCATCTGATCGGTGCGCCCTTCCAGATCAAGGTCTGGGAGGCGCTGCTGGCCGTGCCATCCGGCCATGTCACCACCTATTCCGATCTCGCCCGCGTGATCGGCCATCCGGCGGCTGTGCGCGCCGTCGGCACCGCCGTGGGGCGCAACCCGATCAGCTTCCTGATCCCCTGCCACCGCGCCTTGCGCAAATCAGGTGGCCTTGGCGGTTACCATTGGGGTCTGCCGGTCAAACGCGCGATGCTGGCATGGGAATCCGCGCGCAGCGAAACCGAAGCCGACCCCCATACCGCGCCCGCCGCCTGACGCGAAACCGTGAACGCGCTGAAATGTGATGGGCAATTTTTTGCTGCACATCATGCAACGAATTCCGCTTTGCCACGTTAATGGGCTAAGCTGGGGGCAAGGCCCGGCTGGGCTGACCATAACGAGGCATGACCATGACCATCAAAACCTCCCTGATTTGCGGCCTGCTGGGCGCAAGCCTGCTCGCAGGCTGTGTGCAGGACCCCTATCGTTACGAGGACCCCAATGCGCGCGCCAAGGGCGGCGCATTGGCAGGCGGGTTGATCGGCGCCGTGGCAGGCGCCAAGTCGGGCGGTGATGACCGTCTGGCCAAGGCCGTGATCGGCGGCGCCATCGGCGCGGCGGCCGGCGGGGCCATCGGCAGCGCGCTGGATAACCAGGCGGCAGAACTGCGCCAGCAACTCGGCGGCAATGCCAATGTGGTGAACACCGGCAATGGCATCAATGTCACCATGGGCCAGGACGTGCTGTTCGCCACCGACAGCTTCACCGTGCGTCCTGATCAGGCCTATAACCTGAACGCCATCGCTCAGAACCTGTTGCGCTATCCCAATAGCCGCGTGGAAATTGTCGGCCATACCGACAGCGACGGCGACGCCGCCTATAACCAGACCCTGTCGGAACGCCGCGCGGCAGCCGTCAGCAATGTCATCGCCGCCAATGGCGTGCCGGCCAGCCGCCTTTCGGCCTATGGCCGCGGCGAAAGCCAGCCGATTGCCTCGAACCTGACCGCGCAGGGCAAGCAACAGAACCGCCGGGTCGAGATCAGCATCATCCCGCTGCGCTGATCCTCCTGGACATCGATCTTGGGGCGCGGTTCTGCCGCGCCCTTTTCCATTGCCGTTTCGCCTGATCGGTCATATTTTTTAACCAGCACCTGTGCCTTTATGCAAAGCCACGTTCTTGGCCCCCGCCGGAGACCCCATGCCCTTCGAGAAGATCGCCGCCGAAAAACTTTCGCAGTCCGTCTCGCGTCAGATCGAATTGTTGATCCTGCGCGGCATCCTGCGCCCCGGTGAGCGGCTTCCGGCTGAGCGCGATCTGGCCGAACGCATGGGCGTGTCGCGCCCCTCGCTGCGCGAGGCGCTGGAGGCGCTGGAACTGAAGGGCTTGCTGGTCACCCGCCCAGGTGCCGGTTGTTTCGTGGCCGAAGTGCTGGGCAATGCCTTCGCGCCTGCGCTGGTGGAACTGTTCTCGGCGCATGACGATGCGGTGCAGGATTACATCGCCTTCCGCCGTGATCTGGAATCCCTGGCGGCCGACCGCGCCGCCCGGCTTGGCTCGGCCACCGACCTGGAGGTGATCGCGACGATCTTCACCAAGATGGAGGCCGCGCATCTGAAGCGCGACCCCTCGGATGAAGCTGCGCTGGATGCCGAATTTCACATGGCCATCATCGAGGCCAGCCATAACATCATCATGCTGCATATGATGCGGTCGATGTTTGATCTGTTGAAACAGGGTGTGTTCTACAATCGCCAGATGATGTTCCGCAATCGGATCACCCGCGACAACCTGCTGGACCAGCACCGCGCCATCAATGCGGCCATTCAGGCGCGCGATCCGTCAGCAGCCCGGGCGGCGGCGGCATTGCATATGGATTATGTTGAACAGGCTTTGGCCGAACATGCCAAGGCCGAACGCAATGAGGCAATTGCCCGCCAACGCATCGAACACGAGCGCAGTCGCTGATTCACGGACACTGGAAAGGCCAAAGAAAAACCCGGCCACAAGGACCGGGTTTTTCAGATCGTATCGGGCGCGTCGAAGATCAGTGCAGCTTGGCTGCAACCTGATCGATGGCCTCATCGATGGTGGCCGCAGCGCCTTCGGTCGAAAGCTGCTTCGACAGCACGCTGGAGGCTGCGGCAATCGCCACATCCACGGCGCGCTCGCGCACTTCACGGATGGCACCAGCCTCGGCCGAAGCAATCCGTTCTTCTGCGGCAGCCAGACGACGGGTGATCGAGGCCTTCAGATCCTCTTTCGCTTGCGCCGCAGCGGATTGGGCTTCGGCTTTCGCCGCAGCCACGATCCGCTCCGACTGTTCCATCATCTCTTTCGACTTGCGCTCGTAAGATGCGAGAATGGCTTTCGCCTCTTCACGCAGCGCCTTGGCCTCTTCCAGCTCGGCCTTGATGGTCTGCGCACGCGCATCCAGCAAACCGCCCAGCTTGGCCGGGACCTTCATCAACAGCAGGAAGCCGACAAAGACGATGAACGCGATCAACACGATGAAATCGGTGTTTCGCAGCGAGAAGAACGGGCCACTTGCGGCAAATGCCGGGCTTGCCATCAGCGCGAACAGAACGGGGGTCAGCTTTTTCATGGGCTTACCCTTTCAGTTTCGCAGTGACAGCAGCCGTGATGCTGCGCGCGTCCGCCTTGCCACCCAGAGCTGCGACCAGCTCTTTCGCGGTGTCTTTGGCCACTTCCGTGACGCTTTCCAGCGCACCGGCGCGGATCTCGCCGATCCGGCTCTCCGATTCCGCAACCTTGGCTGCGATTTCGGCATCGGCCTTGGCCGTTGCCTTGTCGAGATCAGCCTGGATTTCGGCCTTGGCGGCAGCGACGATGGCAGCCGCATCCGCACGCGCCTTGTCCAGCGCGGCGTTATAGGCCTTCTCGGCGGCGAGCGCCTTTTGCTTCAGCTCTTCAGCTGCGGCAAGATCATTGGTGATGGTGCTGCTGCGGTCAGCCAGAACCGCCCCGATGCGGGGCAGCGCCACGAGGCGCAGCACGAAATAGATCACGACAAGCGCGACCACCAGCCAGAAGATCTGGTTCTGCCAGGTCGAGACGTCGAGTTGCGGCATACCGACGGATTGCCCCGCCGCGCCTGCCGCGTCATGCGCTTCGGTCGCCATGTGATTTCCTCACGTTCGTCAAAAACCTGGCCGGGGGGCGCAAAGCCCACCCGGCCGAGATGCCTGGACGCGTCAGGATCAGACGGCGAACATCAGCAGCAGGGCGATCAGGAACGAGAAGATGCCCAGAGCTTCGGCAAACGCGATGCCGACGAAGAGGTTAGCGGTCTGGCCGGCAGCAGCGGACGGATTGCGCAGGGCGCCTTCCAGGAACTTGCCGACGATGTTACCGACGCCGAGGCCAGCACCGGCCAGGCCGAAAGCTGCGAGGCCAGCACCGATGTATTTGCCGAGCAGAGCGAGTTCGCCTTCCATGTCGTAGACTCCTATGGTTGGAATGGCTGGATATTAAGTTCGGACCTTAGTGATGGGCGTCGCCCACCGCGTCCTTCAGATAGACGCAGGTCAGAATGGTGAAGACATAGGCCTGAACACAGGCCACGAGAACCTCAAGCGCATAGATGCCGACGGCACCCAGCACAGCGACCGGCATGATGACGGTCATCGAGGCAAAGCCCGCGAACACTTTCAGCACCGCGTGACCGGCCAGCAGGTTGCCGGCAAGACGGATGGAGTGCGAGACGGGGCGCATCATGTAGGAGATGACCTCGATCACGGCGAGGACCGGACGCAGCGCCAGCGGTGCCGAAGTGATCCAGAACATCGCGAGGAAGCCCGGGCCCTTGCGAACCAGACCCAGCAGGGTGATGCCGAAGAAGACCAGCAGCGCCAGCGTCACGGTGACCGCGACATGGCTGGTGGTGGTGAAGCTCATCGGCAGCAGGCCAAGCAGGTTGGCGAACAGGATGAACAGGAACAGCGTCATGATGTAGGGGAAATACTTCACCCCTTCATGGCCGGTCACGTCTTCAACCGTCTTGTAGACAAAGCCGTAAAGCAGCTCACCGATCGACTGCACCCGCGACGGGATGATGGCGCGGCCACGCGAGCCGAACACCATCAGCGCGATGATGACGATCACCGTCATTGCCATCCAGAAGGTGACATTGGTGATCTCATACCATTTGATATCAGTGGTGCAATCGGCGTGGGCGGCATCACAGAAGAACCGCTTCACAATGAACTGGTCCATCGGGTGAATTGCAAAACCGGTCTCAGCCAAGTTCGTCATCCTTCGGTTCCGGCGGTGGCTCCGCCTTTGTCTGCGCGTTCATGGCCCGCATCTGGCGCTCCTGCAGGTCACGGGCGGTGCCGATGACGACGCGGATGCCGGCGACGAAGCCGAACAGAAGGAAAATCACCAGCAGGATGGGCTTGGTGCCGAACATATGGTCCAGCCCGTATCCGATACCGCCCCCGACCACGATGCCGGATATCAGTTCGATCACCATCCGCCAGGCCATTTCCGCCTGCGAAAAATTCTGCCCCATTCCGGCTGGCTTGGCCTTGGCACCTTTCACCGCACCGATCCGCGCCTCAAGTCTGCGCAGCCGCTCGGCATCGGGTTCTTGCGCCATGCTCACGCCCCCAGAACAGTCTCGGGGAACCTAGACAGGGCAAGGATATGAGTCAAGCAGAACAACCCGACGCAAGGCATTGATAAATAATGATTTTGCAAATTCAACCTTGCCCCGCAACACCTGTTTGCGCTGTCACGGTGACGTGAGGCATATTCAACCTTCCGGTTGACGATCCAGGCACCGCCCGTCAAAGCTGGACCCCATGTCGCACTCCGGATCCCCGCCTCCCGACCGTCTCAGCCCGATCTTCGCGGCGCTTGCCGATCCGACCCGACGCGCCATCCTCGCGATGCTGCTGGAAGATGACATGGCGGTGACCGATGTGGCAGAGCCCTTCCAGATGTCACTCGCCGCGATTTCCAAACATCTGCAGGTGCTGTCCGAGGCCGGGCTGATCAGCCGCGAAAAGCGCGGCAGGGTGATCTGGTGCAAGCTGGAGCCCGACGCGCTGAAAGCCGCATCGGTCTGGATGCAGGGATTCGGCCAGTTCGAGCCGGTGGACCTCGACGCGCTGGAACGCTTCCTCGCGGTCGAATTGCAGGATCCCGACACGACCGGGGAATGACCTGCCATCTGCATTGCTCACAGGAAGATTGAGTATTTGGGCAAGCAGCACAGGGCATAGATCTGCACGACACGCCCAAACCGGGTATCCTTCCTAGATGACCCACAGGTGCGCTACCCCTGTCTTTGCTGCTTGCCCAAATACTCATCCTGCCTTCAGGGCCAGCTTTGCAGTCGTAACACCATCGACCGGCCTGCAACTGCGATGGCAATGCCGTCGGGCGAGGGCCCCGGCGGGGCCTGAGCCCGGCGGCGCCCGGCTCAGAGAAACCAGTCCCTGAACTGGTCGCGCAGCAGGTTCTTTTGCACCTTGCCCATCGTATTCCGCGGCAGCTCTGCCAGGATCACCGCGCCTTTGGGCTGCTTGAACCGCGCGACCCGGTCCTGCAACGCCGCCAGCACATTTTCTGGCTGTAGCTCGGCACCCTTTTGCGGGACCAGCACAGCAAAGACTGCCTCGCCGAAATCGGGATGCGGCAGGCCGATCACCGCGCTTTCCAAGACACCCGGCACCTCGTCCAGCAGCAGCTCCAGCTCCTTGGGGTAGATGTTGAACCCGCCAGAAATCACCAGGTCCTTGGCGCGCCCGACGATGGTCACATAGCCTTTCGCATCGACCTGCCCCAGATCGCCAGTGATGAACCAGCCATCGGCGCGCAACTCCTCGCGGGTTTTATCGGGCATCTGCCAATAGCCCTTGAAGACATTGGGGCCGCGCACTTCGATCACGCCGACATCGCCGGGCGCAACCTCTGCCTCGCCCTTCATCACGCGCAGCTCCACCCCCGGCAGGGGCTGCCCGACGGTGCCCGCCCGGCGGTCGCCATCATAGGGGTTGGAGGTGTTCATATTGGTCTCGGTCATGCCATAGCGTTCCAGAATGCGCTGTCCGGTTCGCGCTTCGAAATCGCGATGGGTCTCGGCCAGAAGCGGTGCCGAGCCAGAGATGAACAACCGCATATGCCCGACCAGATCGCGGTCCAGCCGGGGATCATCCAGCAGCCTTGTGTAGAAGGTCGGCACGCCCATCATCGTGGTGGCCTGCGGCAACAGCCGCAGCACCGCTTCCAGATCGAAGCCCGGCAGGAAGATCATCCGCCCGCCCGTCAGCAGGCAAAGGTTGCTGGCGACAAACAGCCCATGGGTGTGGAAGATTGGCAGGGCGTGCAGCAGCACATCGCGCCTCGTGAAGCGCCAGGCCGAGCGCAACACCTCGGCATTGGACAGCAGATTGCCATGGGTCAGCATCGCACCCTTGGATCGCCCCGTCGTGCCCGATGTATACAGGAGGGCCGCAAGATCATCCGGCCCGCATTTGGCGGGCGTGATGGTATCCGGCTGGCTTCGTGCAGCGACCGCCAGACTGCCGCTGCCATCGCTGTTCAGCGTCAGCAGTTGCGCCCCATGGCGCGCCGCAACCGGGGCCAGCGCATCAGCCTTGGCTCCATCACAGAGAAAGACCTTGGGGGTCGCATTGCCTAGAAAATAATCGACCTCATCTGCCGTATAGGCGGTGTTCAGCGGCAGGAAGACCGCACCAAGCGCCAATGCCGCCCCATATGTCGCCAGCGCCTCGGGGCTTTTGGCAATCTGAACCGCGATGCGATCGCCCTGCCCCAGCCCCGCCGCGCGCAGCGCATGGGCCTGCCGTGCCACCATGCCCAGGAAATCACGGCCGGATATCTCGCGCCCATCTGCCAGGATCAGCAAGGTATCCTTTCGCTTGGCAAGCGGCGCAAACAGGGAATCGAACAGGGTATTGGCCATGGCAACCTCCGCTATTGCCCCTTCCTGACACGCGCCCGGCCCTGCCTCAAGGCTATGGTCCCAAGAAGTCTCTGCCCCAAGAGGACCCTGCACCAAGGGCCGGTCCGCAGGCGCTGGCCCCAGAGCCTCGCCCAAGATCCCGGCCTATGTCCAGATCCGGGCCCGCGAATGCAATTGCCTAAAATCGCCGCGAAACCATCCAGATGCTTGCACCGCATTGCCGCAATTTTGCCGCGCTTCACCGCCAGCCTCAGATTACATATCCGAGGGCAAGACTATCCGCCCCCGGCCATTCAGGGAGAAGCCCAATGACCTTCGTGACCCGCCTGCTGGCAAAATTCCGCAAGACTGCTGCAGTTGAACCCCTGTCCGAAGATGACATCTTTGCGCTGCGTCTCAGCAAGATGCAGGGCCGCGCCCGTCTGGCGCAACAGGGCTCGCCGTTCAAAAACCACCGGACACAGCCGGCAGCCTGAGTTCCGCCATCAGGTCGCGCAACTCTTGCCGCGCGGCGATATTGGACAGGTTCAGCTGCTCGACGCCTGTATCCTTGAGATCCAGCAGCGTCAGCCCGCGCGGGAACAATTCGCGGAAGATCACGCGCTCGGTAAAGCCGGGCGCGACACGAAAGCCGATCCGCCGCGACAGATCTTCCAGCGCCGCCCCCACCTTCTTCTTGTTGTGCATCTGCTGCGCGCCCAGACGGTTGCGCAGCACGATCCAGTCGATCGGCTTCAACCCGGCCTGCGCCCGCGCCTGACGCGCCGCCCAGACCATTTCCGAATAGATCGACGGACCCTGCACCTTGTTGGTTTCCGGATCGATCCGCGCCAGCAGATCAAAATCCACAAAACTGTCATTCAGCGGCGTGATCAGCGTATCCGCCAGACTATGCGCCACCTGGCTGAGCCGGGTATGCGAGCCGGGGCAGTCGATCACGATGAAATCGCTTTGCTTTTCCAGTGTCGAAATCGCGGCTGACAAGCGATGGTCGAACAGGTTTTCGCCCGCTGGAATGCTGGCCGGGTCCAGTTCCGGCAATTCGCGGTAATCGGGGCTGGGCAGCTCGCGCCCGTTGCGCGCCATCCAGGCCCGACGATTTTCCACATAGCGGCCAAAGCTGCGTTGGCGCAGATCAAGGTCCAGCGCGCCGACGGAATGGCCCATCCGCACCAGCGCCGTCGCAACATGCATACAGGTGGTCGATTTGCCCGACCCGCCCTTTTCGTTGCCGACAACGATGATATGCGCCATGTGAGCCGCCCCTGTCTTTCCGTCTGGCCTGCTTCATAAGCGGCGATCCGCCCGGAGGAAAGAGATTCCCCGCGCGCAGATCCCGCCGCGCATGGAATGCCGCTTTAGCGCGCGGCTTTTGCCTCCGTATGGGCCTTGAAGCGGTCAAGAATGGCCTGCCAGCCCTGACGCTGCATATCTTCAGGATATTCACCATCAGAATCAAAGGCTTCGCGGATGCGCACGCCCTCAGCGGTCTGGATGAACTCTACGATCATCTCGCGATCTCCAAAGCGCGCCTCCAATCGCGACAGGGGCGCGACCACGGTATAGACCCCGGTAAAGTCGAACCCCATGCTGCCGTCGCGGGCCTCCATCCGCGACGAAAATTCTCCGCCCTCGCGCAGATCGACCCGTGCAGCGGTGGTGTGCCAGTCGTCCGAAGCCGCGTTCCAGGCCATGATATCCTCAGGCGTGGTCCAGCTGTCCCAGACGGTCTGCAAAGGCGCGGCAACAAGGGTTTCAACGGTGATCTTCATGACATGCTCCACTGCGATGCAAAGCAGAGTGCCGCAAGGCCTGCGCCTTGCCAAGCCTCGCCGCGACGGCGGGGCCAGGATCGCCTTCGGCATGGATAACCTAGGTCGCCCGCGGCTTTGGCAACAAGGGTCGCTTAAGTCTTTGGCGAAACGCGCGGCAGTCTTGCTTGCGCGCAAATGTTCGCCTAATGTTCCAATTCATCATCGAAGGAGCATGACAGATGTATGCAGCAAGTTGTTGTTCTGGTGCGGTGGCGTTCACCGCGTCAGGCCCCCCGACGATGATGGGCACCTGCCACTGTTCGCGCTGCCGGAAGCTGGGGGCAAGCACCATCGCGTTCGTGCGCCGCGACGACCTGCATTGGCAGCGCGGTCAAGAGCATGTCGCGCAATACCAGCCCGAAGCGCCCTACACCTATGCCCGCTGTTTCTGCAGGCTTTGTGGCACCGCGCTTGGCGAAATTCTGTCACAGGCAGACAGTTTCCCAATCCCCGCCAATGTCTTCGATGGCGACATCGGGCTGCCCAACCAGTTTCACGTCTATGTATCCGAAAAACCGGAATGGTCGGTGATCTGTGATGGCGCACCGCAATATGCGACGGCCCCGTGATCGTCCGCCCATACATGAAAAAGCCCCGCGCGATGGCGGGGCTTTCTCGAACAGGTCGGTCAGGATCAGAAGCCCAGACCGGCGTATTTGTTCTTGAACTTCGACACGCGGCCGCCGGTATCCATCAGCTTGGCGGTCTGGCCGGTCCATGCCGGGTGCGACAGCGGATCGATGTCGAGCGACATGGTATCGCCTTCCTTGCCCCAGGTGGTGCGGGTCTTGAAGGTCGAGCCGTCGGTCATCTTCACTTCGATGAAGTGGTAGTCGGGGTGGATGCCATCTCTCATAGCGCCGCTCCTCACTCAGCTTTTTCTTTGTAGTTCGTGACTTCGGCGATACGGGCCGATTTGCCACGACGCGCGCGGAGGTAATAGAGCTTCGCACGGCGCACACGGCCACGACGGACCACTTCGATCGAGTCGATATTGGTCGAATAGAGCGGGAACACGCGTTCCACGCCTTCACCGAACGAGATCTTGCGCACGGTGAACGAGGCGGAGATGGTCATGCCGCCCTTGCGGCCGATGACGACACCTTCGTAGTTCTGCACGCGCGAACGGGTGCCTTCGGTCACTTTGAAACCGACGCGAACGGTGTCACCGGCCTTGAAATCCGGGATTTTCTTGCCGAGGGCGGCGATTTGCTCGGCCTCGATTTGTGCGATCAGATTCATCGCTGTCTCCTGTCTGCCTGCGGTTTTCCCACAGCGGTGATGCCATCCCAGAGCTCCCGGTCTTCGATCGGATCCCCGCATGATGCGAGTCCGCCGGAGATTGGATCGGCGCGTTTTTCGTTCCATCCCCCAAGACAGGCCGCCCATCGAAGCATCTGGACGCAGGTCATAGGGAATCGAATCCGGCGGGCCCTTTGACCCCGGACTGCGCGCGTATAGGGGGGCGCAAGCCTTGGGTCAAGGCCGGATCAGTCCTGCGTCTCCAGCCAGTCGCGGAAGGCATCCACCACCTCGGCCTCGCTGTCCACCAGATATTGCGGTGCGGGATAAAGGCCTTCATGCACGTCGTCGACAAAATGGCGCATGGCCGCGATCCGCATTTGCTGCAGCCGGGCGTGCTCGGCCGCAAAATCGGCATAGACCTTGGCATGGCGCGGCACATGGCCGGTGTTCTGGCCCAGCACGTCATCGCTGAACAGATATTGTGCGTGCCCCGCAGCCCCTGCCCCCATGGAAATCAGAAACAGCCCTGTGCGTTCGGCAATCAGCCGGGTGATGGATTGCGGCACCACCTCGATCTCCACCGCGAATGCCCCGGCCTGTTCCAGCGCGCGGCATTGCTGCCAGACCAGCTGCGCGGTCTCCAGCGTCTTGCCGACGGCCTTGAAGCCGCCGGTCCAGGTGCGCTTGGACGGGATCAGCCCGACATGGCCGCAGACCGGAATGCCATGATCGGCCAGCGCCCGCACCGTGCCCAGCGAGCCGGAACAGTAAACGGCATCCGCGCCCACCTTCATCAGCGGAAAGGCCCAGCTCAGAAAGACCGCTGTATCGCCGATCTCGTAGTAGTTTTCGCCTGGCATGGCGAAGGCTGTGGGCGCAACCTCGCGAAAGCGCGGATCACAGATCAGCGCGGGCGGAACCGACAGCAGCTCCACCCCTGCTCGCTCGGCCGCCTCGGCCTCGGCCAAGGTTTCGACCCGCAACATGGCGAAGCTGTGCTTGCCCCGCGCGTCCAGCAGATCGCGGACGGTCAGACGTTTGCCCATCATGGCACCTCGATGAAGACCGCGCCCGCCTCGACCCGGATCGGATAGGTGCGCAGGTTGACACAGACCGGCGCGCGCTTCGCCTCGCCGGTGCGATAATCGAACTGGCCGTTATGCTTGGGGCATTCGACCAGATGACCCATCACCAGCCCGTCGCAGAGATGCACATCCTCATGGGTGCATTTGCCGGCGGTGGCGAAGAAATCGCCTTCTGGGGAATGATAGATGGCATAGGTCTCCCCGGCATGATCGAAGCGGATCAGATCCTCTTCATCGACATCATCGGTGGCGCAGGCGCGAATCCATTGGCTCATTTTTCGTCCTCATTCGGCTGGGATTGCGGTCTCGGGCAGATCACCCAAAGCGGCGCGGTGGAAATCCTCGCGATAGGGCTTGGCCCCTTCGGGCAGTTCGCGGCGCAGGAAGTAATCCTCGTAGCGCAGCTGGCGGCGTAGGGCGGGCCACATCTCGGCAAAGCCTGCGGCGATCGATGGGTTGGGCGCGGGCAGATCGTGCTTGATCGCATCATGCAGGCGCGGCAGCGCGTGATAGGGCACCATCGGGAACATGTGATGCTCCACATGGTAATTCATGTTCCAATACACGAAGCGGCTGATCGGGTTCATATAGACGGTGCGCGAGTTCAGCCGATGGTCGATCACATTATCGGCCAGCCCCCCGTGTTGCAGCAGGCCGGTCATCACATGATGCCAGGCACCGTAGAGCCGGGGCAGACCGATCACCATCAAGGGCAGGATGGAGCCAAGCCAGATCGCCAGCGCCAAGGTGGCCAGATAGATCGCCATATGGATGCGGGCCACGCGGGCAACCTTGCCCCATTCGCTTTGCGGCACGAAGGTCTTCTCTTCCGTGGTGGGGCCAAGCACCGCGTTATAGGCCAGACGCGGCAGGGCGGCGGCGACATCGAAGACGCCAAAGAAGTTCAGGATCAGCTTGAAGAAGGCCGGGGGCCGCATCACCGCAATTTCGGGGTCACGCCCGACGATATAGGTGTCGGTATGGTGGCGGGCATGGCTCCAGCGCCAGGTGGCAGAGTTGCGCATGATCATGAAGGACGCGATCTCGTAGACCGCGTTGTTCATCCAGGCGGTGCGAAAGGCCGTGCCATGGCCGCATTCGTGCCAACGCGAATCCGAGGCCGAGCCATACAGCACGCCATAAGCGAGCCATGCCGGGATCGTCCAGAACGAGGGCCAGAAGGCGATGCCAATGCCAGCCAGAACCACCATCGACCCCAGCCAGATCACCGTATCGCGGATCGCAGGCTGGTCGCTGCGCTGCATCAACTCCTTCATCACCTTGCGCGGCACTTCGGTGTGATACCACTCTGCCGCCGCAAGGCCGGTCTCGACAGCGCGTGCCCCATCCGGCCCCAACAGACTGTAATCGCGTTTCATATCCGGCCCTTTCCGTCTTGCATCCCGTCCTGTTCAGATCGGGGCTTGACGAAAATAGAACATCCTTTCCATTTCTCGTGTAGACAGGGGGCGCGAGGTTTTCGTCAAATCTCGTCAAATTCAACGGGAGGGCAGCATGGCACGGCGGGCAGGCATGGCAGAATTGGCAGCGGCTGCGGGGGTTTCTGTCGCGACCGTCGACAGGGCGCTGAACGGGCGCGAGGCGGTGGCGGGCGACACCCGCGCCCGCATCGCCGAGGCGGCGCAACGCATCGGCCACCCTGCCGCCTGGCGGCTGTCGGGCCATGCCCCGGGGCCCGCCCTGCGAGAGCTGTGCTTTGGTGTGGTGCTGCACAAGCAGGGGCAGGATTTCTACAAGGCCTTTGCCGAAGAACTGCACCGCGCGGTCACGCTTGTGCCGGGGGTGAAGGCACGCCTGATGCTGGAATTTTCCAGTTCGCAATCCCCGTCCGAGATGGCCGCCGCACTCCGCGCCATGGCCGGGCGCTGCGACGTGCTGGCGGCAACGGCAGTCAACCACCCCGAAGTGACCGCCGCAGTTGAGGAATTGCGCGGCCGGGGCCTGCGGATCATCTCGTTGCTGTCGGAATTTGGACAGGGCTTTCGCGCCGGTTACGTTGGCCTGAACAACCTGAAAATCGGTCGCAGCGCCGGCTGGATCACCGCGCTTTCGGCGCGGGGGCCCGGCAAGGTCATGCTGTTTGTCGGCGGCCATCGCTGGCATGGGCATGAGCTGCGCGAGACTGGTTTTCGCAGCTATCTGCGCGAGACCGCGCCGCAGCTCGAGGTGATGGAAACCTGCGTCAACCTGGAGACGCGGCAACTGACCTATGATGCCGCCCGCACGGCACTGGCGCGTCATCCCGATTTGCGCGGCATCTATGTCGCGGGCGGCGGAATGGAGGGAGCGATTGCCGCGCTGCGTGAAGCCCGCCCGCCCGGTGCCGTGGTGCTGACAGTTTCCGCGCTCACGCCCGAATCGCGGCGCGGCTTGGCTGAGGGCGTGGTGACACTGGTCACCGACACGCCGCTGGAAAAGCTGTGCCGCACGCTTTTCGATCAGATGGTGATGCTCTGCACCCCGCGCCCCGGCATCGCGGCGTCAGAGGATATCGGCCAGATCTTCCTGCCCCCCGATCTGCATATCGCGGAATCGATCTGACGAGATTCCATCAACGCCGTGACATAGATATTGCGCCAGGCGCGCAATGGAATAAACATTCCAAATCTCTTCTGCCCAAATCATCCCGCAAGGATTCCCATGCCGCCCTTCGCCCTGAACCACATGACCGCGCCCGGCACCGACTGGCGCGCCTTCGCCGATCTGGCCGCAGGGCTTGGCTGCGTCGGCGTTGAATACCGCAATGACCTGAACGGCCCGCTGTTCGGTGGCGATGCGCCCGAGGATGTGGGGGCGGCTTTGCGCGCCAGGGGCCTGCGTTTCCTCGCCTTGGCCGAGGTCAAGATGTTCAATGACTGGTCCGATACCAAGGCGGCAGAGGCTGAGGCGCTGATGCAGATCGCGTCCCGCGCAGGTGCCGAGGCCGTCAGCCTGATCCCGCGCAATGATGGTGTGGCCACCGACCGCGCGGGCAGCCGCCGTGTGACCGAAACCGCGCTGCGCGAGGTGCTGCCGATGCTGAAGGCCCATGGCCTGAACGCCATGGTAGAACCCTTGGGCTTTGCCGTCTGTTCGCTGCGCTACAAGGATGTGCTGGCTGATTGCATCGATGCCGTGGGCGGCGAAGGCACGCTTTTCATGGTGCATGACACCTTCCACCACCATCTGGCGGGCGGCGGCGCGATCTTCCCCGATCTGACCGGCATCGTGCATGTGTCGGGCGTGACCGCCCCGGTCCATGTCGATGACATGCGCGATCCGCATCGGGTGCTGGTCGATGCCGATGACCAGCTGGGCAATGTGGCGCAGATCCGCGCGCTGCGCCGGGGCGGCTATCGCGGCCCGATCAGCTATGAGCCCTTCGCGCCCGAGGTCCACGCCCTGTGCGACCATGCGCCTGCGCTGCAAGCCTCGATGCAGTTCATCGCGGCCGGGGTGGCCGGTTAAGGCCACACCCCCTTATCGCAACAGCTGTCGCAGCTTGGAGCCACAACCTCCGATCACGGCAGATGTGGCGACTTAGGGCATCACCTCGAACCGGTCGACATCGACCATGCCATGATCGGTGATCTTCAGATGCGGGATCACCGGCAGGGCCAGAAAAGCCAACTGGAGGAAGGGCTCCTCCAGCACCACGTCCAGCGATTTTGCGGCGGCGCGCAGCTTGATCAGATCATCGCGCACCACCTCGAAGGGCTGCAGGCTCATCAACCCCGCCACCGGCAGCGCCAGTTCGGCCAGAACCTTGCCGCCCTCCACCACCACGAAACCGCCTTCGATCTCGGACAGGCGGTTCGCGGCCAGTGCCATATCGGCATAATCAGCCCCCACCACCGCGATATTGTGGTGATCGTGACAGACGGTGGAGGCGATGGCCCCGCGCTTCAGCCCGAATCCCTGCACAAAGCCGGTGGCGCGGTTGCCGTTCTTGCCATGCCGTTCGATCACCGCGATCTTCACCAGATCGCGGGCCAGATCCGGGCGCTTGTCGCCATTTTCCGGCGCGATGTCATAGGTCAGATGCTGGGTGATGATCTTGCCGGGCAGGATACCGATCACCGGGGTCTCGGTCCGGTTGCCGCCGGTGCGGAAATCCTCGGCCGCGACCTTCGGCGCCTTCACCGAATGGCGGGCAACCGGGGCGATGATTTCGCGGGCGGCAAAGGCCGCATCGCCCACGCGGGTGCCGCCGATAAACACCATCTCGGGTCGGCAGGTCGCCAGATCATCGATCACCACGATATCCGCGCGCTTGCCCGGTGCGATCTGGCCGCGATCCTTCAGCCCGAACGCCTCTGCCGCCGATAGCGAGGCCGCGCGATAGACCGCAAGCGGCGGGCATCCAAGGCGGATCGCGGTGCGGATCAGATAGTCCAGATGGCCTTGCTCCGAAATATCCAGCGGATTGCGGTCATCGGTGCAGAAGCAGCAATAGGCCGAGGTCCGCTCGGACAGCACTTCTGCCAAGGCGTGCAGGTCTTTCGAGACCGAGCCTTCACGGATCAGGATCCGCATCCCCTTGCGCAGCTTCTCGCGTGCCTCCGCGGCGGTCGTCGCCTCGTGTTCGGTGCGGATGCCCGCGGCGATATAGCCGTTCAGGTCGCGCCCCGACAGCAGCGGCGCATGGCCGTCGATATGGCGGGTGCGAAACGCATCCAGCTTGGCCATACAGCCCGGATCCTGATGCAAGACGCCGGGATAATTCATGAATTCCGCCAGCCCGATGACGCGCGGATGATCCATCAGCGGCGCGATATCAGCCGCCTCCAGCCGGGCGCCCGTCGTCTCCATATGGGTCGAGGGCACGCAGGAGGAAAGCTGCACCCGGATATCCATCACCGTATGCTTTGACGCCTCAAGGAAATATCCGATCCCCTCCAGCCCGCAGACATTGGCGATCTCGTGCGGGTCACAGATCGCGGTGGTCACACCATAAGGGGCCACGCAACGATCAAACTCGTAGGGTGTGACCAGCGAGCTTTCGATATGCAGATGGGTGTCGATGAAGCCAGGCACCAGGATCTTGCCCGTCACATCGACCACCTCGCGCCCGTCATAGCTGGCGCAGATACCAACGATCACCCCACCGCAAATCGCGACATCGCCCTCAAGCAGATCACCTGTGACGACATCCAGCACACGCCCGCCACGCAAGACCAGATCGGCGGGCACCAGGCCCCTGCCCTGCGCAATCAGGTCTGCCAGTGGCGGCTGTGGGTCGGGGCGGGTCATCGGCGTCTCCTGCAAGGCATATTGCCGACTGAACCCGATCCTGCGCGCCGGGTCCAGCCCTCGTCACGGGTGAGCACTCCCACAAGAAACGCCATTCCCGAAACGCCGCTGGCCCGAGACTCGGCAGATCCGAAACCCGGCAGGCCCGCAACGCCGCAAGAATGTGCCGCGCGCCCAATGGCCCCGCTCACGCGCTCCATACGACCTAAGCCGCTGGAAAGGCCCCCCGGCAACACTCCCCGTCCAAAGGTCTCGATCAAGGGCGGCGACCAGGACGACAGGGTCGAAGGATTTGGTCAGGCTTGCACCCCGCCGCTGTCAGTGCTTTTCATGGGCCACGCGAAAAGGAAGCCCGATGCCCCCCACCGAGACCCAGCAGCGCCCCTTGCGGGGCATTGCGCTGAAAATCTGCTCCGTCCTCGTGTTCATCGCCATGTCCTCTGCGATCAAGGCCGTATCGGACCGCATCCCACCGGGTGAGGCGGTGTTCTTCCGCTCGTTCTTCGCCATGCCCGTGATCTTTGTCTGGTTGGCGATGCGGCACGAATTGTCGACCGGGCTGCGCACCGTCAATCCGTTCGGCCATGTCTGGCGCGGGCTGATGGGCACCTGCGCCATGGGCTTGGGTTTTGCGGGGCTGGCCTTCCTGCCGCTGCCAGAGGTCACCGCGATCGGCTATGCCGCGCCGCTTCTGACCGTCATCTTCGCCGCGATGTTTCTGGGCGAAGAGGTTCGGGCCTTTCGTGTCTCCGCCGTGGCGCTTGGGCTGGTCGGGGTGCTGATCGTGATCTGGCCGCGTCTGACCCTGATCGAAGGGGCCGATCAAGCGGGGGCCTTCGGGGCAATCCTGGTGCTGGGCGGTGCGGTCTTTGCGGCCCTGGCACAGGTATTCGTCCGCAAACTGGTGAATACGGAACGCACCTCTGCCATCGTCTTCTGGTTCTCGATGACGGCCTCGGTGCTGTCACTGATCACCCTGCCCTTCGGTTGGGTCTGGCCCACACCGTTTGAGGCATTCCTGCTGGTCATGGCGGGGCTTCTCGGCGGGGTCGGGCAGATCCTGCTGACCTCCAGCTATCGCGAGGCCGATGCCTCGCTGATCGCGCCTTTCGAATATGCCTCGATGCTGTTTGCGCTGCTGATCGGCTATTTCGTCTTTGCCGAAGTGCCAACCGGAACAATGCTGGCGGGGGCCGCACTGGTGGTGACCGCCGGCATCCTCATCATCTGGCGCGAGCGGCAACTGGGCCTGAGGCGCGCGCGACAGCGCAAGGCGATGACACCCTGAACCATCGCCTTGCCCGGCTTAAAGCCGGGCGCCGCTGGTATAGATCGGCGAAAGATTGCCCTTCCACGGGCCTTCATAGGCCGCGAGATAACGGTCGGCCTGCACATTGCCGGTGGCAAGGCTTTCCAGCAGCGGCGCAAGATGCACCTCTTCGCCATGGCCGCGCGCAGCCAAACCCGCCTGCGACAGCGCCACAACCTCGCGCGCCAGATCCAGCAGCTTCACGCCGCCCGCCTCGCCGCGCAGCGCCGAGACCGAGGCCGCGACCCGCAGCCCCTCACGCGTGGCGGTGTCAAAGCCCTTCACCAGATCCCAGGCCGCATCCAGCGCGGATTGGTCATAGGTCAGGCCGGTCCAGAACGCGGGCAGCGCCACGATATGCGCCGCATCGCCCACATCAGCGCCGCGCATCTCGATATATTTCTTCACCCGTGCCTCAGGGAAGACGGTCGTCATATGATCGGCCCAGTCCGACAGCGTCGGCTTTTCACCCGGCAGCGCGGGCAGCGCGCCCTTCAGGAAATCACGGAAGCTCTGGCCCAGCGCGTTGATGTAATGACCATCGCGATAGACGAAATACATCGGCACATCGAGCACCCAGTCGACATAGCGCTGGAACCCCATGCCATCCTCAAAGGCGAAGGGCAGCATCCCGGTGCGGCTGTTGTCGAGGCCGCGCCAGATGCGCGAGCGCCAGCTGCGATGGCCGTTGGGCTTGCCCTCGAAGAACGGGCTGGAGGCAAACAGCGCGGTCGCGACCGGCTGCAAAGCCAGCGCCACACGCAGCTTGTGGACCATATCGGCCTCGGACGCGTAGTCCAGATTAACCTGCACGGTCGAAGTGCGATACATCATCTGCGTGCCATGGGTGCCGACGCGCCCCATGTAATCGGTCATCAGCCGGTAACGGCCCTTCGGCATCACCGGCATCTCGTCATGATGCCATTCCGGTGCCGCCCCCACGCCAAGGAAGCCCACGCCCCAACCCTCGGTCACAGCGCGCACCTCGGCCAGATGCTCGTCCAGCTCGGCCTTGACCTGATGGATGGTTTCCAGCGGCGCGCCCGACAGCTCGAACTGGCCACCCGGCTCCAGGCTGATATTGGCGCCCTTGCGGCTCAGGCCGATGATCTTGCCCTGTTCCAGCACCTCGGACCAGCCGAAGCGGTCGCGCAGGCCCTCCATCAGTGCCTTAATCGAGCGGGTGCCCTCATAGGGCAAGGGCGCGTGGCTGCCTTCCAGAAAGCCGAATTTCTCATGCTCGGTGCCGATGCGCCAATCGGCGCGCGGCTTGCAGCCGTCCTCCATCATCCCGGCAAGCTGATCGAAATTTTCGATCTGACCGCCGCCGCTTTGGGGAATGGACATGGGAGACCTCCGTTTGCCTCTGGCCAGGCGCCCACTGGTGGCGCGACGCCGCGTCCGAGTCAAGCAGGTCCAAGACGCCTTGTGGCACCGTTGCGACGCCAGACCACCGGACCGAGTGTATCTTCGGGGCCAGCCGCCTGCGCGTGCAGCGCCGCAACCAGTGCCTCGCTGTCCATGCCGGGCAGGCTGGTAAAGGCATCAAACAGCCGCTCCGCCCCGGCCGCATCGACCGGGATCAACAGCGCCTGCCCATCGTCCTGCTTCACCCGCCAATAGCGATGCGACCCGCGTGTCAGCAGCCGCAGTTCAGACATTTCACGAAGCGAGACAAACCCGCCGCCCTCTGGTCCGAAGACCGCAATCTGCGCCTCGTCCAGTTCCACCACACCTGCGCCCTGCCCACCTTGGGCAAAGCGCAAGCGGCGAAAGCCGATCAGCGCCAGGGCCCCGGCCAGTGCCAGTGCGGCAAGGCCCAGCGGGATGAAGACCCAGCCACCAAGGCGCAGCCACCACAGGCCCAGCAGGGCAACCCCTGCGGCGACCGCAATATCGCGCCAGCGCGCCAGCATGGCCAAAGCCTCGGGCCGGATCATGCCCAATCCCCCAGGGTTGATTGCCACAGTGTCAGTGCCGCGACTGCAGCCGTTTCCGCCCGCAGGATACGCGGCCCAAGGCTTGCCTGCACGACATCCGGCCTTGCCGCCAGACGCGCGCGTTCCCGATCCGAAAACCCGCCTTCCGGTCCGATCAGGATGGCCCATGGCCCGGATGGCTGCCCGGCAAGCCGCGTCGCCACGCCCGCCTCGGCCTCGTTGCACCACAAGATACGACGCCCCTCGGGCCAGCCCGCCAACATCCTGTCCAGCGGTTGCAGCGCGTCGACCTCGGGCACCAGCGTGGCGCCGCATTGCTCCGCCGCCTCGCGAGCATTGGCCTGCATCCGGTCGCGATTCAGCCGGTCAGAATTGGTAAAATCGGTCTGCACCGGACACAGCCGCGCCACGCCCAGCTCCACCGCCTTTTCAACGATGAACACGGTCTCCGCCTTTTTTACCGGCGCGAAGCACAACCAAAGGTCAGGCGGCACCTGCAAGGGCCGGGTCTGCGCGCGACAGACCAGCACGCCCCGGCGTTTGGACGCCTCGACCACCTCGGCGCGCCATTCGCCATCGCGCCCGTTGAACAGCAAGACGGCATCCCCCACGGCCCGGCGCATCACCGCGAACAGATAAAGCGCCTGATCCTCAGACATCGCCACCGATTGCCCCGGGCCAAGGGGCTGGTCTACATAGAGCCTGATCTTTGCATCTGCCATGATGGACCGAACCTATGTCTGAGCGCGCCGGAAATCCAGAGCCCGACCTGCGGGTCCCAGACCAGCAGGTGCCATACCAGCAGGTTGTTGATGCGCCCAAGGACAATTGGGTGGATCGCTACGCACCCGCCGCGACCCGCCCCTATCTGCGGCTCAGCCGGGCCGACCGGCCGATTGGCACCTGGCTTTTGCTGATCCCCTGCTGGTGGGGATTGGCGCTGGCGGTCGCGGCAGATCCCGCCGGACCGGGCTGGTTTGATCTCTGGATCGCATTGGGCTGCGGCGTCGGGGCCTTTGTGATGCGCGGCGCGGGCTGCACATGGAATGACATCACCGACCGCGATATCGATGCGCAGGTTGCGCGCACCCGCTCGCGCCCGCTGCCATCGGGGCAGGTTTCGGTCCGGCAGGCACTGGTCTGGATGGTGCTGCAGGCGCTGATCGGGGCCGCGATCCTGCTGACCTTCCCGCCCATGGCGATCCTGTTGGGCGTGGCCTCGCTGGTGCCGGTCGCGATCTATCCCTTTGCCAAGCGCTTTACCTGGTGGCCGCAGGCCTTTCTGGGCATCGCCTTCAACTGGGGCGCGCTGGTGGCATGGGCCGCACAGAGCAATGACCTGAGCCTGCCGGCGGTGCTGCTATGGCTGGCAGGTCTGATCTGGACGCTGTTCTACGACACGATCTATGCCCATCAGGACAAGGAAGATGACGAACTGATCGGGGTGAAATCCACCGCGCGCCTGTTTGGCGATGCGGATACCCCGCTTTGGCTGCGGCGTTTTCTGGTCGGCACGCTGGTTTTTCTGGCGCTGGCGGTGGTCAAGGCGCTGATCGACGGGCCGGTGCTACCGCTGGTCATCGCGCTTGCCGGGATCTGGGCCTTTGGCTGGCATCTGCGCTGGCAACTGATGCGGCTGGATACCACCGACACTACGAACTGCCTGAAACTGTTTCGTTCCAACCGCGATGCCGGGCTGATTCTTGCGCTGTTTCTTGCCGGTGCGGCAATGGTCTGATTGATCCGGGCGCGCCGGGGCCGTAAGGAACCCGAGACATTCCGGTTCCGAAAGGCGCTCCGACGATGCGAATCCCGCCCCCGCTGATGACGACCACCGCCTTCGTAGGCGCGGGGCTGGTGTCGATCATCACCGCATGGACCGGGGCCGCACTGATCGAAAGCCGCTCGGTCTCGCTGGTGCGGTCGCAGCTTTTGACCCAGGGCATGACCTGGGTCGAGGTCAAGGCATCCGGCCTGCAGGTGCGCTTGCTGGGCACTGCCCCGAACGAGGCTGCGCGCTTTCGCGCCGTGAACCTTGCCGGGGCTGTGGTCGACAGCGCGCGCGTGCGCGACAGGCTGGATGTGACGCCGGTGCGCGCCATTGAGGCCCCGCGATTCTCGGTCGAGATGCTGCGCAATACCGACGGGTTTTCGATCATCGGCCTGTTGCCCGCGACGCCGCCTTCTGTCACGCCCGAACCCGCATCCGGCGAGGAGGCCCCCAGCCCCGACAAGTTGCTGCTGGACGAGATCGCAACTTTCTCCGGCGGGCTGCCGGTCTCGGACATGCTGGAAACCGCGGCCTTCCCCGCGCCGGAGGGCTGGGCTGCCGCACTTGAGTTCGGGACCGAGGCGCTGCGCCTGTTGCCGCGCTCCAAGATCTCCATCGCCGCCGACCGGGTAGCAATCACCGCGATCTCCGACAGTGATGCGCAGAAGCGCCGCTTCGAGACCGAACTTGCCCGGATGAAACCCGCGGGTCTGCAGGTCTCGACCGAGATTTCCGCGCCGCGCCCGGTGCTGACTCCCTTTACCCTGCGCTTCATCAAGGATGCCGAAGGTGCGCGCTTTGATGCCTGCTCCGCCGATACCGATGCGGCGCGTGAGCGCATCCTGACCGCCGCGCGTGAGGCCGGGATGGAAGGCGGCACGATCTGCACCCTGGGCCTCGGCGTGCCAAGCCCAAGCTGGTCGCAGGCAACCGCCGCCGGGATCAAGGCGGTGGCCGATCTGGGCACCGGCACCATCACCTTCTCGGATGCCGATGTGACGCTTCTGGCGGAACCCGGCACCGATCAGGCACTGTTTGACCGGGTCGTCGGCGAATTGCAGGCTGCCCTTCCGGCGGTGTTCTCGCTGAAATCGACGCTGCCGCCACGCCCCGATGGCGCCTTGGCAGGCCCTGCCGAATTCACCGCCAGCCTGTCGGAACAGGGGCAGGTCCAGTTGCGCGGACGATTGACCGACGATCTGCTGAAATCGGCGGTCGACAGCTATGCCCGTGCCCGCTTTGGTGCCGACCGGGTCTATACCGCCACGCGCTTTGACGAGGCGCTACCCGATGGCTGGCCGGTGCGGGTTCTGGCCGGGCTTGAGGCATTGGCGGTGCTGCATCATGGCAGCCTGACCGTGCGTGCAGATACCGTTATCGTGACGGGCGTCAGCGGCCGCCAGGACGGGCGCGCCCGGGTGTCGCAGATCCTGTCGGACAAGCTGGGACAGGGCAATCCGTTCCGCGTCGATGTGCGCTATGACGAGGCCTTTGATCCTTTCGCGGCCCTGCCCACCCCGCAGGAATGCGCGGCACAGCTGAACGATGTGGTGGTGCGCCAGAAGATCACCTTCGCGCCGGGATCAGCCGAGATTTCCGACACCGCGAATGGCACGATGGATGCGCTGAGCAAGATCCTTCTGGGCTGCCCTGCCCTGCAGCTGGAGATCGCGGGCCATACCGATGCGCAGGGCTCTACCGAAGGCAATCTGGCGCTCAGCCAGGCGCGGGCCGAAGCGGTGCTGCTGGCCTTGCAAGGGCGGCGCGTCAATATCAGCGGCATGACCGCCAAAGGCTATGGCGAGGGCGTGCCGATTGCCGACAACGGCACCGAGGAAGGCCGAGAGGCCAATCGTCGGATCGAATTCAACCTGCCGCAAGTAGCCCCGGCCTCTGCCGCGCCTGAGGCCAATGCAGAGGCAGGGCCGGAGGTGCCGGTCGCCGAGGCCGCCACCGAAGAGCCGGCCGCCGAAGCCGCCATCCCCGAGGCCCCCATCCCTGACGCCCTGCCGATCCCCGAAGGCGAGATGGGCGATATGCCGGAGGGCAGCGGCGATGGCCCGATGGACGCGCCGATGGAGGACGATGCGCCGATGGATGGGGTAACGTCGGACGGGGCAACGGCGGACGGGGCATCGGTGGGTGCGTTGCCCGCCGATCAGGCCCCTGCGGCTGTTTCCCCGGCTGAAACCGCACCCGATGTGCAACCGGCTGCGGGACAAGCCGCCCCGGATCAGGCTGCCCCCGCGCAACCCGCACCCGATCAACCTGCATCGGAAACCGAGAGCGGCCCGGATTTCTCCGGCGATACCAGCCCCTCTATTGCACCGACCGAAATGACCCTGCGCCCGCTGCCGCGCCCGGCCCGCGATTGATAGGAAGCCCTGCATGAACCGCAACGAATTCGTCATCGCCACGGCCATTGTCCTGATGCTGGCCTTTACGCTGGGGTGGTTTGCCCATCTGGTGGTGCAACGCTTCCGCCGGGTCTCTGCCGCCGATATGGGCGAGCTGGAAAAGCTGGCGCAATCGCTGCACGAGGCCGAGGAAACCCGCGATCAGGCGATCATCTATCTGGAACATCGCGAAAGCGAGTTGCAGAACCAGATCGCCCAGACCGAGGCCGAATTGCGCGCCGCGATGGAAGGCCTGCGTGATGCGCGGCACGAGGCCGAGGAAATGCGCGCCTATATCGAGCGGATGCATTCCAACGGCTGACCCGGTGGCAGGCTGAATGGCTGAGCCCGGTCGCTGGTTGCACAATCGCCCCGGCGGATGACGGGATGACAGACCGGGTGGATCACTATGTGCCGCTCTGAAAGGGCTGACGGGGCGGCAGATCACTCCGCTCCCGTGAAAATCAAAATTTTGATCAAAATTTTACTGCCCTGCCCTGCATCAACTGGACAGGCGCGGGCCTAAGTGCTTTGACTTTGGCAACCCATGCCGGAGGCCCCCATGCTTGATTCCGTGACCGATCTGCGTTCGCTGCTGAAAGACCCCTCGCTTTTGACCGACAAGGCCTATGTCGCGGGCGAGTGGATCGAGGCTGATGACGGCACCTCGTTCGAAGTGACAAACCCCGCGCGCGGCGATGTCATCGCCCGTGTGCCCAATCTGGGCCGGGCCGAGACCGCCCGCGCCATTGCCGCCGCCGCCGTCGCGCAAAACGAATGGGCTGCCCGCACCGGCAAGGAACGCTCCGCCGTCCTGCGCAAATGGTTCGAACTGATGATGGCCAATCAGGATGATCTGGGCACCATCCTTTGCGCCGAAATGGGCAAGCCGCTGGCCGAGGCCAAGGGCGAGATCGCCTATGGTGCCAGCTTCATCGAATGGTTCGGCGAGGAAGCCAAACGGGTTTACGGCGAAACCATCCCCGGCCATCAGCGTGACAAGCGTATCACGGTCATCAAGCAGCCGATCGGGGTTGTCGCCTCGATCACGCCCTGGAACTTCCCCAATGCGATGATCACCCGCAAATGCGGCCCGGCGCTGGCCGTGGGCTGTGGCTTTGTCGCCCGCCCCGCCTCGGAAACCCCGCTTTCGGCGCTGGCGCTGGCGGTTCTGGCCGAACGCGCAGGGCTTCCGGGCGGGATCTTCTCGGTCATCACCTCCGAACGCGCCTCGGCCATCGGCAAGGAATTCTGCGAGAACCCGATCGTGCGCAAGCTGACCTTCACCGGCTCCACCGAAGTGGGGCGAATCCTGCTGCGTCAGGCGGCGGATCAGGTGATGAAATGCTCGATGGAACTGGGCGGCAACGCGCCCTTCATCGTGTTCGACGATGCCGATCTCGACAAGGCGGTCGAAGGCGCGATGGTGTCGAAGTTCCGCAACAACGGCCAGACCTGCGTCTGTGCCAACCGGATCTATGTGCAGGCGGGCGTTTATGACGCCTTTGCCGAAAAGCTGAAGGCGGCGGTCGAGAAAACGGCCGTCGGCGACGGTCTGCGCGATGCGGTGCAATTCGGGCCGCTGATCAATCTGGACGCTGTGGAAAAGGTCGAGGAACATATCGCCGACGCCACGGCCAAGGGTGCCAAGGTGGCGCTTGGCGGCAAGCGTCACGCGCTTGGCGGCACATTCTTCCAGCCGACCGTCCTGACCGGCGTTACCGACGAAATGGCGGTGACCAATGAAGAAACCTTCGGGCCTGTCGCGCCGCTGTTCAAGTTCGACACCGAGGAAGAGGTGATCGAGAAGGCCAATGCCACGATCTTTGGCCTGGCCTCCTACTTCTACGCCCGTGACATTGGCCGCATCACCCGTGTGCAAGAGGCGCTGGAATACGGCATGGTCGGCGTGAATACCGGCCTGATCTCGACCGAGGTGGCACCGTTTGGCGGCGTCAAGCAATCCGGCCTTGGCCGCGAAGGCAGCCATCACGGGATGGAGGACTATCTGGAAATGAAGTATATCTGCCTCAGCGTCTGAGACAGAAAAGGGGCCGCAAGGCCCCTTTTTCTTTGCCGGCGCGGCCCCTGTGTCAGGCCTTTTTGCGACCGATCTTGGGTTCGGTCCCGGCAAGGATGCGCTGGATATTGTCCTTGTGGCGCCAGATCACCAGCACCGCCAGCACAAGACCAAGCGCAATCATCTGCCCCTGCCCCATCAGCAGCAGCCAAAGGGGAACGCTTGCTGCAGCGACCAGCGCCGACAGAGATGAGATCCGGCTGATCGCCGCCGTCACCAGCCATGTGCCGCAGACGGCAAGCCCCACCGGCCAGGCCAGTGCCAGCAGCGTGCCGAGGAAGGTCGCAACCCCCTTGCCACCGCGAAAGCCGATCCAGACCGGGAACAGATGCCCCAGAAACGAGGCAAGCGCCGCAAGCTGTGCCGCATCCTGCGCCCCGGTCCAGGCCCAGGCCAGCAGCACCGCAATGCCGCCCTTGCCCGCATCCAGCAGCAGCGTGGCCAGTGCCGCGCCCTTGTTGCCGGTGCGCAGCACATTGGTCGCGCCGATATTGCCCGACCCGATCTGGCGCAGATCGCCCAGGCCCAACAGGCGGGTAATCACGATGCCGAATGGCACCGAGCCCAGCAGATAGGCAAGGACAGCAACAAGGCCGAGGATCATCGGGTCCGTGGTGACGGGCGGCATGGTTTGAAACTCTCCGATGCTTCAGGCTTCAAAGACGGGCTTGCCGCCGACATAGGTCGCAAGGACCCTACCCTCCATCCGGCTGCCGTCAAAGGGCGTGTTCTTCGATTTCGACCGCAGCGTGAATCGATCCATCACGAAGGGCGCATCCGGGTCGAACAGCACCAGATCGGCAGGCGCGCCGACCGCAAGCCGCCCCTGCGGCAGACCCAGCCGTCTGGCCGGGTTCAGCGACAGCGCGCGCCATAGCGTCGGCAGATCCAGATGGCCCGCATGATAAAGCCGCATGGCGGCGGGCAGCAGGGTTTCGAGACCCACCGCCCCCGAGGCCGCCTCTTCATAGGGCAGGCGCTTGCTTTCCTCATCGGCGGGGGTGTGCATCGAACAGATCACATCGATCAGGCCCGATCCCACGGCCTCGACCATGGCCAGCCGGTCCTCCTCCGACCGCAGCGGCGGCGTCAGCTTGAAGAAGGTGCGGTAATCGCCCACGTCGATCTCGTTCAGCGTCAGGTGATGGATCGAGATCCCGGCGCTGACGTCAAAGCCATTGGCCTTGGCGCGTTCCAGCGCGGGCAGGCTGCGGGCACTGGTGATCTGATCGGCATGGTAGCGGACGCCGGTCATCTCGACCAGGGCGATATCGCGGTCCAGCCCCATGCGTTCGGCCATCGGATGCACGCCGGGAAGCCCGCGCAGCGAGGCGAACTTGCCAGAGGTCACCGCGCCCCCCTTCGACAGACCCGGCTCTTGCGGATGGCCGATCACCAGCGCACCAAGGCTGCGGGCATAGGTGAAGGCGCGGCTCAGGGCCTTGGTGTCGGTTGCCACCGCATCGGCATCGGTGAAGGCGATGGCGCCTGCATCCAGCAGAAAGCCGATCTCGGTCATTTCGCGGCCCTGCCGCCCCTTGGTCAGCGCCGCCATATGGCGGATGCGCACCGGGCTTGCCTCGGCCGCGCGGCGCGTCACAAACTCCAGCACCTCGGGCGTGTCGATGGCGGGTGCGGTGTCGGGACGCGCGATGATCGTGGTCACACCGCCTGCCGCCGCCGCCAATCCGGCAGAGCGGAAACTCTCGCGGTGGCGCTCGCCCGGCTCGCCGATCTTCACGCCCAGATCGACGATGCCCGGCGCAAGACAGGCACCATTGCAATCACGGATCGTGACCCCTTCGGGCGCGGGTGTATTGACCCCGGCAATCAGGCCGTCTTCCAGCGTCAGGCTGCCAAGGGCATCGGTGCCGGCCTCCGGGTCGATCAGACGGGCATTGGTAAAGTGCAGGCGCATATCAGGCCCTCCACGAAAGGCAGGTCGGGGGAAGCAGAGACTGGCTTTGGCGCATCAGCCGCCACCCAGAATGAAGATCGCGGTCAGGATACCCAGCACCACAAGGGCCGCCAATGCCACCATGCCACCGGCGCGCATCTCGGCCTTTGTCGGCTTGCGGTTGGGATCGGGTTTCATCGGCGCGTCTCTCCCAAAGGTTCAGGCGGCATTGCGCTGCATCTGGCGGATCAGCGCCATGACGTGATCGGCCTCGTCCAGACGCAGCAGGGTCAGGCTTTCGGTTGCGTTGCCGCGCGGCCCCGCCACCTGATGGCGCAGGGTAATCGTGGCCGGACCGCCCGAACGTTCTACAATCGTCGAAGGGCCGGGCGACATGACCGCGCTGCGCGTGCCGATCAAGGGCCAGACCAGATCAACCAGCACGCGGGTCTCGGTCAGACGGTAAACCGCTACCTTGGCCCGCAGGCGCGGTGCCCATGCCTGCCAGACCGACAGCTTCAACCCGATGAACAGGAAGGGCAGACCGCCCAGCCAGATCGGTCCGCTGGCCATCGCCTTGTCCATCCAGAACAGCGAGAAGGCGACGAAGGCAAAGCCAAACAGCAGCCGCCCCGGATTGGACAGATCGGCGGGCACCCCACCTCCGGGCCGCCCCTGCCACAGCACCTGTTCCCCGGGCAAAAGCGGCGTCATGGCCGCCCCCCGGTCGAAGCGGCGGTCAGGGCGGCAATCACACCCTTTGGATAGGGATGAAACCGGATCACGGCGGGCTTGGCGCCCTTCTGCATCACCAGCACGGTGCCAAGGATATTGCGCACCGCTGAAATCTCGGCCAGCGGGATGACCCGCCCCCCCGGGCCGATCAGGCGCCGGTCGGTCAGTTGCCATTCAAGCGACATAGCAAGACCTGCCATATGCCACGCCCGCAGGCCAATCATGCAGATGGCAAAGGCCGGGATTGCCCAAGGATAGGCCGCGCCCCGCAGGGTTTCAGCCAGGGCCAAAACCGCACCAGCGACCAACATGACAATCATCATATTGCGGATATAGACAGCATGGTCAGCGCGAAAGCTGGTCACCAGCCGCTCACCCGGTTCAAGGGCGGCGGGGCCAGTCAGCAGACTGTCGCGCGTGACGCGGCTCACACCATGGACCCTACGGCTTTGGCGCCGCGTTCGGCGCGCAGGTTGCGGGCCAGCAGTTCCATACAGGCCATGCGGACCGCAACGCCCATCTCGACCTGATCCTGAATGACGCTGCGGTTGATGTCATCGGCGATCTCGCCATCGATCTCGACACCCCGGTTCATCGGGCCGGGATGCATCACGATGGCCTCGGGGCTCGCCACCGCCAGCTTGTCGGCATCAAGGCCGTAACGGTGGTAATATTCGCGCTCGGACGGGATGAAGCCGCCATCCATGCGTTCTTTCTGAAGGCGCAGCATCATCACCACATCCGCGCCCTTCAGCCCCTCGCGCATATCGTCATAGACCTCGCAGCCAAACTCGGCGACGCCCGAGGGCATCAGGGTCGGCGGCCCGATCAGGCGGATGCGGTTTTCCATCTTGCCCAGCAAGATCAGGTTCGACCGCGCGACCCGGCTATGGGCGATGTCGCCGCAGATCGCGATGGTCAGCCGCTGGATGCGCCCCTTGGCCCGGCGGATGGTCAGCGCATCCAGCAGGGCCTGTGTCGGGTGTTCATGCTTGCCATCGCCCGCATTCAGCACCGCGCAATTCACCTTTGAGGCCAGCAGGTTCACCGCCCCCGAATTGGGGTGCCGCACCACCAGAAGGTCGGGATGCATCGCGTTCAGGGTCAGCGCCGTATCAATCAGCGTCTCGCCCTTTTTCACCGAGGATTGCGCGACCGACATGTTCATCACATCGGCCCCCAGCCGCTTGCCTGCCAGTTCAAAACTGGCCTGCGTGCGGGTGGAGTTTTCGAAGAACATATTGATCTGCGTCATGCCTGCCAGCACGTCAGAGCTTTTGACCGTGCGGCGGTTCAGATCGACATAGCGTTCGGCCAGATCCAGAACGGCGCGGATCTCATCCTGTGCCAGATGTTCGATGCCAAGCAGGTGACGGGCGCGGAATGACATGGGGCCTCCCTCAAGGCGGCGCGTGCGGGGAAACGCATCGCCCGCAGGCATCGTCTGGCCGCGTTATAGGCAGGCCACCGGGGCGGATCAATCCGGGAATCGCCCAACAGCCCTTTCCACGCAGCCCCCTTTCCTCGGGCGCGGGCGGGCTTTAGGGTCGGGCACATGGGAATCGACGCAGACAGTCTTGGTCAACAGATCCTCGGCGACTGGCAGGCCTCGCTGGCAGCCCTTGAATGGCTGCAAGAGCTTGGCGCGCTGGATCCGATGCTGGATGCGCCCCTGAACCGCTATGATCTGGCGGAGCGGGAGGTGGCAGCCGCCCGTCCGCAGGCACAGGCCGCGGCCAAAGCCGCGCCCATAGTAACCCCGCCTGCGCCAAAAATCGATCCTGTCGCCGTCGCACAGGATGCCGCAAGCCGCTCCCAGACGCTTGAGGCGCTGCGCGAGGCACTGACCACCTATCCGCATTGCGATCTGAAGAAGGGCGCGCGCAACACGGTCTTTGCCGATGGCAACCCGAAAGCGCGGGTGATGATCGTGGGCGAGGCCCCGGGCCGCGACGAGGATCTGCAGGGCCTGCCCTTTGTCGGGCGCGCCGGGCAGCTCCTGGACCGGATGTTTGCGGCCATCGGTCTGGGCCGCGCCAGCCCCGATGCCGAACGCGCGCTCTACATCAGCAATGTGATGCCTTGGCGCCCGCCCTCGAACCGTGAACCCACACCCGAAGAAATGGCGATGATGGGGCCGTTCCTGCAACGCCATGTCGAACTGGCCGACCCTGAGGTGATCGTGGTCATGGGCAATACGCCCGCGCAGGCGGTGCTGCGCCAGAAGGGTATCACTAGGCTGCGGGGCCAATGGACCCAAGCCTGGGGCAAGCCGGTGCTGCCCATGCTGCACCCGGCCTATCTGCTGCGCAACCCCATCGCCAAACGCGAGGCATGGGCCGATCTTCTGTCGTTGCAGACGCATCTGCGCGGCTGATCGCGGAAAACTCTGGGGCCGCGCGCCCCAAAAATTTTCGCGGACCGCGCCAAGGATTGCGCCTGCCCGCGCGTCCCAATAGCGTCATGCGCATGGAAACCACGGATGAGAACCTGGCTTTGGCTGCTGCGGGCGGCGACCGTGCGGCCTTCGCCGCATTGGTCACCCGCCATTATGACCGCATCCATGGCCTTGCCTGGCGTCTGACCGGATCGGCGGCGGATGCGCAGGATCTGACGCAAGAGATTTGCGCGGCCCTGCCCGCCAAAATGTCCGGCTGGCGGGGAGACGCGCGCTTTACCACCTGGCTTTACCGCGTGGTGGTCAATGCCTGCGCCGATCTGCGCCGCCGCCACATGACCCGCGCCCGCGCCGCAGATGGCTGGGGCGATTGGGAGCTTGCGCGTCAGGCCGAGATTGCCGAGGCACGCGCGGCCCAGGACTGGCTGGAAGCCGCTATGGCGCGACTTAGCCCGGAACTGCGCGAGACCGTGGCGCTGGTGTTGGGGGAAGAGCTGACCCAGGCCGAGGCCGGTCAGGTATTGGGCGTCTCCGAGGGCACGATTGCCTGGCGGATGTCCGAGGTGAAGAAGCGGCTGCGCCGCATGGCAGAGGAGGAGGGGCTGTGACCGATGAGCTTGACCGTCTGAAGGCGGGTCTGCGCAAGGCACCCCCTGCCCCGGATCGCGCCGCGCGCGAGGCCGCCCTTTCCGCCGCCTTGCAATCTTTCGACAAAATCCACGACGCCCCCCAAGGATCGGCCGATGCGCCGCGTCCTATGCCTGAACGCCCGAAGAAATCGGGCGGGATTGCAGGAGTGCTGGACATGCTGAAATCGCTTTCCCCCGCCAGGGTTCTGGCGGGAACGACCTCTGTCGTCGCGCTGACCGTGGCGGTGATTGCCATCGCCCCCGGCCTGCGCGAAGGCCCGCCCAAGCCGCAGATGCCCGAAACGCTTGGCGTCTCGTCAACCGATCCCGCCATGGTGCCCCCGTCCGATGCACCGGGGGAACAGGCGGATGCGCAGGCCAACGCGACAACCGCGGATGCAACCGCGGCGGATGCGGCAAGGGCGGATGCACAAAACAGCCCGATGCAGAAGGCCGCCGAGGCCGCCCCGGCGGGGGCAGCGGTTGACCAAGATGGCGGCTCCGTGGCCCCGCGTGTGGCGCAGGAACAGGCCGCACCGGTGGCCCCCGCCAAAGACATGGCGGCAGCCGAACCAATGGCCGAAAGCTATGGCGCCGCCGCCGATATGACGATTGCGGAAAACGAAGCGCCACCGCTTGCGGCACCCGCCCCCTCCGGCGCGCGTCTGCGCAAGGAGCTTGGCGGCGCGCGCAACGGCGTGGCCATGGGCAATCAAGCCGCGCCAGCAGCCTCTGAGGCCGTCGCGCCGGACGCCTATCGTGCCCCGATGCAATCCCCCTCGACCGAGGCATTTGCCAATGCCGATGCCAATCCGGTGAAAGCGGTTGATGCAGCGCCGGTCTCGACCTTCTCGGTCGATGTCGATACCGCCTCTTATGCGATGGTGCGGCAAAGCCTTGAATCCGGGTATCCGCCGGTCAAGGAGTCGATCCGCATCGAGGAAATGGTGAACTATTTCCCCTATGCCTATCCCCAGCCCGAGGGCGACCAGCCCTTCCGCCCCGATGTGACCGTGTTCCAGACCCCATGGAACCCCGGCACAAGGCTCGTGCGCATCGGGCTTCAGGGTCGCTCTGCCGAGGTGGCGCAGCGCCCGCCCCTGAACCTTGTCTTCCTGGTCGACACATCCGGCAGCATGGATCAGCCCAACAAGTTGCCACTGTTGCAACAGGCGCTGCGGCTGGTGCTGCCGCAACTGACCGCAGAAGATCAGGTGGCGATTGTCAGCTATGCCGGATCGGCGGGCGTGGCGCTGCCGCCCACCAAGGCGACCGAGGTGGCAAAAATTGGGGCCGCACTCGATAACCTGCGCGCAGGCGGTGGCACCGCGGGCGAGGAAGGGTTGCAGGCGGCCTATCGTCTGGCGGCTGAGATGCGGAAAGATGGTGAGGTCAGCCGTGTGCTTCTGGCGACCGATGGCGATTTCAACCTTGGGCTTTCCGACCCCGAGGCGTTGACGGATTACATCGCGACACAGCGCAAATCCGGCACCTACCTGTCGGTGCTGGGCTTCGGACGCGGCAATCTGGATGATGCGGTGATGCAGGCGCTGGCGCAGAACGGCAATGGGCTGGCCGCCTATATCGACACCGCGCAAGAGGCCCGCAAGGTGCTGGTCGATCAACTGTCGGGGGCACTGTTCCCACTGGCCGATGATGTGAAGGTGCAGGTCGAATGGAACCCGGCCGAGGTCGCCGAATACCGGCTGATCGGCTATGAGACCCGGGCGCTTGCGCGGGAGGATTTCAACAATGACCGCGTGGATGCAGGCGAGATCGGATCAGGCCTGCAGGTGACCGCGCTTTACGAGGTGACGGCCCCCGACAGCGCCGCCCGCCTGACCGAGCCCCTGCGCTATGGCGCAGCCCCGGTTGCGGGCGAGACGGGCGAGCTGGGTTTCCTGCGGTTGCGCTGGAAGGCACCGGGTGCCAGCGAAAGCCAGTTGATCGAGGCACCGATTCCGGCCGCCGAGACCGCGCCGGACAGCGAGGCCCGCTTTGCCTCCGCGATTGCAGGTTTCGGGCAGTTGCTGACCGGATCGACCTATCTCGGCGACTGGGGCTGGGATGAGGCGATCAAGCTGGCAGAGGGCGCGCGCGGCGAAGATCCCTTCGGCTACCGGATCGAGGCGGTGAACCTGATGCGTCTGGCCAAGGTGATGCAGCCCTAAGGTCCGGCGACTGCGGCCTGAAAACAACAAAGGCCCGGGAGATCATCCCGGACCTTTGCGTCACAGCCTATCAGCCGCGATCAGTTCACCTTGGCATCCACCACTTCGCTGCCGGCACGGCCGATCTCGATCCGACGGGGTTTCAGCGCCTCGGGCGTTTCGCGGACCAGATCGATATGAAGCATCCCATTCTCATGGCTGGCCCCCGTCACGCGGACATGATCGGCAAGGGCAAAGCGGCGCTCGAAGGCGCGGGTGGCGATGCCGCGATGCAGATAGCTGCGTTCGGCTTCTTCGGGGGCCTTGCGGGCGGTCACGAACAGCGCGCCGTCCTTCACCTCCACGTTCAGCTCTTCAGGGGTGAAGCCCGCGACCGCGATCGAGATACGATAGGCGTTCTCATCGGTCTTTTCGATATTATAGGGCGGATAGGTCGGCTGGGCGACATCGCTTGCCAGCACGCGGTCCATCAGATCGGCGATGCGGTCAAAGCCAACGGTGGCACGATAGAGCGGGGCAAGATCAAAATTGCGCATGGTCATCCTCTTTGAGCGATGCAGATGGCGGCCCCCCGTCTGCCGGGCAGGCCGTCTGGATTGTCCCGGGCCCGTCATGGCACCCGGTCACCTTCATCTGGGATGGCAAAAGCCCGCTTTCAAGGGGGCAGGACGGGTCGGGGATTATTCGCCCGGACGCACGAATTTCGCGCTGCCCGAGCCACCGCGCAACACGCGCGGCTTGCCGGGGCGCGGGGCCCCTTCGGCGCGGAGCAGCTCCGCCTTCAGATCGGCAAGCGGCCCTTCCAGCGCAGTGCCAAGGGCGACCTTGCGCCCCTCGACCTCGGCCTTGGCAGAGACGACCGAGACGACGCGCGCGACGCCCCCTGCCAGCGCAAAGACCGGCGCGCCCGAGGATCCGAAATCGACATCGCAGGTCAGCATCAACATATCATCGCGCTGCGCCAGCACCTCGCAGACCTCTTGCAGCGATGGTGCCTCGGACCGATCCCGGGCATAGGACACGATGCCCACCTGATCGCCGCGCTGTGGCTGATTGGCCGTGGCAAAGGGCGTGACCGAAGGCAGGCGGATCGCCTGATCCAACTGCAAGAGCGCCACATCATTGGGGACGCGCGCGATGCTGTCGCCGCCGCCATAGACATAATCGGGATGGGCCAGCGCCCGGCGCACCCCGCGATAGGCCACCGCCCGACCATTGCGCCAACCCGCCAGAAACTCGATCTGCGCCGGATCTATCCGGGCACCGGTTTCGCGGTCAAACAGGCAATGCCCGGCGGTCAGCACCAGATCGGGCGCGATCAAAGCCCCGGTGCAAAAGCCCTTGGTGCCAAGGTTCAGCCGCCCGACCGCATCCCAGCCGCGTCCCATATCCGAGGTTTCAAGACTTTTCAGCCCTGCATCATCGGCCCGCAGCCCCGCAACGCCGCCCAAAAGGGCGACAAGGGCAAGACCGAAAAGAAGGGGCAACCTGCGCATCATTCCCGCGACCTAACAAGCCGGTTCGGCAGGAATGTGGCAAATTCCGGCCTCACGCAAGCCCTGCCGCCACCAGCGCGCGCGGTTTCGGCCCGCCTGTGGCCCAATCGAGCAATTCGACCGTATGCACCACCGGCACCTGGGTGCCCGATCCGATCTGCATCATGCAGCCGATATTGCCTGCGGCAATCAGTTGCGGGGCCTTGGCCTCCAGCGTGGCAACCTTGCGGCGCTTCAACTCGCCCGAGATCTCCGGCTGAAGCAGGTTGTAGGTGCCCGCCGATCCACAGCACAGATGCGGGTCGGCGGGCTCCACCACCTCAAAGCCTGCGCGTTTCAGCAAATCCTTGGGTGCCGATTTCACCTGCTGGCCATGTTGCAGCGAACAGGCCGCGTGATAGGCGACGCGCAGCCCTTTCGATGCGCCTTCGGGCAGGCCAAGCCGTTGCACCAGCTCGGATATATCCACCGCAAGCCCCGCCACCTCGGCCGCGTCGGCCGCCTTCGGGTCACCCCGGAACATATGGCCGTAATCCTTCACCGTGGTGCCGCAGCCCGAAGTGTTGATGACGATGGCATCAAGCCCGTCTGCCCGCTTTTCCGCCATCCAGGCCGCGATATTGGCCCCGGCCTGGGCATGGCTTTCGTCAACCCGCCCCATGTGATGGGTCAGAGCACCACAGCACCCCATGCCGCGGGCCACCACCACCTCGCAGCCAAGGCGACGCAACAGGCGGATCGTCGCATCGTTGATATCGGTGTTCAGCGCCTTTTGCGCGCAGCCGGTCAGCAGCGCCACCCGCACCCGGCGCACCCCCTGCGCCGGAAAGACCTGCGGATCGTCATTGCGGCTGACGGGCGGGATCTCGCGCGGGGCCATGGCGATCATCGCCCGCAGCCGCGCATCCGGCAGCAGCCGGGCCATGGGCCGCGCCAGCCGCGCGCCCGCAAGCGCAAGCCGGAACCGCATCGGATGCGGGATCACCTTGGCCAGCACCCATCGCAACGCGCGGTCCTGCCAGGGCCGCTTGTAGGTCGCCTCGACATGGGCGCGGGCATGGTCGATCAGATGCATGTAATGCACGCCCGAGGGGCAGGTGCTCATGCAACTCAGGCAACTCAGGCAGCGGTCAATATGCTTGACCGTCTTCTCATCGGCGGCGCGACCGCTTTCCAGCATATCCTTGATGAGATAGATCCGCCCACGCGGGCTGTCCAACTCGTCTCCCAGCACCTGATAGGTCGGGCAGGTTGCTGTGCAAAAGCCGCAATGCACGCAGGATCGCAGGATCTGGTTGGCGCGTGCGGTCCCGGGGTCCTGCAACTGATCGGGGGTGAAGAAGGTCTGCATCCTAGCGGCCCACCATGTAGAGAATAGCCATTGAAGCCCCGGCCAGCAGGGCCAGCACCAGCGCGACATAGGCCCATCCGGGCAGATAGGGCCGCGACACCTGCGCCAGCGCTGCAAGCAGGGCCATGACGGCGGCGAACACCGTCAGAACCTGACCCCATGGGTCGCCCTGCGCGTCGAACCACCACCAGATTCCGATCAGCAGCGCGGCGGTCAGGCCAAAGCTGATGCGGAACACCCGCCCGCGCGGCAAGACGACAAGCCCAAGATACAGCGCATAGGGAATACCGGCGAAGACCGCGAGGAAATGCCAGTTCATGCAAAGATCCCCTTCGGGTCGAATTGGTGCCGCAAGCCTGCGGTCAGGGCGGCAAGGGCCGGGGCCTCCGGTGCCTCTGGCGCATCGCCGATCAGACAGCGCGCATGGCCCCGATATGCCCCGGCAAGGGACCGCACATCGGTTCCTGGTGCCACGCGCAGCCAGGCCAGCGCCCCGCCCCAGTCATAGACCACGGCCCTGGCCCCGATCCGCGCCACCACCTCGGCCGCCTCGGACGGCACCAGATGCAGCCGCCACAGATCGCCCGGCAGATCCGCCAAGGCCATGACATCGCGGATCGCCGCCCATGGCGACGGCACTTCTTCCACCACCCCGAAGGGTGCGAGCAGATCCTGCAACCGGCGCAGACGATAGCGCACCGAATCCGCAAATCCCTCGATCCGCAGATAACTGCCCTGCCCCGGCAGATGTGCGGCCCCCGTCACCTCATAGGGCGACCCCAATGCCGCAGACAGCGCCGCAATCGCCTGCGTATCGCTCAAGCCCGGCAGACAGAGCGTGGCCTCCCCCTCCGGGCGCGGCAGCACCTTCAGCGCCACCTCGGTGATGATGCCCAACTGCCCCCGGCTGCCCGCCAGCAGTTTCACCAGATCATAGCCGGTGACATTCTTCATCACGCGCCCGCCATTGCGGATCACCCGCCCGGTGCCATCGACAAACCGCAGGCCCAGACAGAAGTCGCGACAGGCCCCGACCGATACCCGGCGCGGGCCAGAGGCATTCTCGGCCACCACGCCGCCAAGCGTTGATGCCCCTTGCCGCCCCAGAAGCCGCCGCAAATCCGGCACCTCAAAGGCCAGCCGCTGTCCCTCGACCGCCAAGGCCGCCTCGATCTCCTCGACCGCAGTTCCCGCCCCCGCCACCATCGTCAGCGCGCCCGGCTCGTAAAGCCGGATCCCGGCCAAGCCGCCGGTCGCCAGCACCGCAGCCGGCGCCATCCGCCCGCGCGTGCCGCCCCCCCGCACCGCAACGGGACCAGAGGCCGCCCGGATCAGTTCGCTCAACTCAACTTCAGTGCCTGGTCGCATGACATTCATCTGTTCAAAAATATCCTCGGGGGTCCGGGGGCCGACAGCCCCCGGGTCATCAACCAGCACGGTGCCCGGCCATTGAGGCACCACCCTCGCGGCGACCGGCCGTCACATGCAGCGGAAACACCTTGGCCGGGTTCAGCAACCAGCCAGGGTCGAAGACATCCTTCACCTGCATCTGCGCCTCCAGATCGGCGGCGGCATATTGCACCTCCATCAAGTCGCGCTTTTCGATGCCCACGCCATGCTCGCCGGTCAGACAACCGCCGACCTCGACGCAAAGTCGCAAGATATCGGCCCCGAAGGCCTCGCATAGCGCCTGCTGGCCCGGCTGATTGGCATTATAGAGGATCAGCGGGTGCATATTGCCGTCGCCCGCGTGAAAGACATTGGCGACATCCAGCCCGTAATGGCGACTCAACTCGCCGATGCGGCGCAGCACCAAAGGCAGGCTGGAGACCGGGATCGTGCCATCGAGGCACATGTAATCATTGATTTGCCCCATGGCCCCAAAGGCAGATTTGCGCCCGAGCCAGATGCGCTTGGCCTGATCGGCATCGGCCGCCTCGCGCAGCGCGCAGGGATTGTGGCGGCGGGCAATCTCGGTGATCAGCGCAAGCTGATGCCGGATCTCGGCCTCCGCCCCCTCGACCTCAACGATCAGCAGCGCCTCGCAATCGGGGTAGCCCGCCTTGGCGAAGGCCTCGCAGGCCTTGATGCAGGGGCCGTCCATGAACTCGATCGCGACCGGCAGGACGCCCGCCTTGATGATATCCGAGACGCAGGCCCCGGCCACCTCTGATGCCTCAAAGCCGATCAGCACCGGCAGCGCGCCTTCGGGTTTGGGCAGGATCCGCAAGGTCGCCTCGGTCACCACGCCCAGCTGGCCCTCGGATCCACAGATCACCCCCAGAAGATCAAGCCCAGGCGCATCCATCCAGGGCCCGCCGACCTCCACCACCGTGCCATCCATCTGCACCATGGTGACCCCCAACAGGTTGTTGGTGGTGACGCCGTATTTCAGGCAATGCGCGCCGCCGGAATTCATCGCCACATTGCCGGCAATCGCACAGGCCAGCTGGCTGGACGGATCCGGGGCATAGAAGAAGCCTGCCTCCTCCACCGCGCCCGAGACGCTCAGATTGGTGCGCCCCGATTGCACCCGGATGAAGCGGTCAGGATAGCTGACCTCCAGCACCGCATTCATCCGCGCAACGCCCAGGATCACGCTATCCGCCGTGGGCAGCGCCCCGCCCGCAAGCGAGGTGCCTGCGCCGCGCGGCACCACAGGCACCCCCGCCGCATGACAGACCCGCAGTGCCGCCGCCACTTCCGCGGTGCTGCGCGGCAGGATCGCGGCCAAAGGCGCGCAGCGATAAGCCGATAGCGCATCGCATTCATAAGCCCGCAGCTCCACCTGATCCGAGATCACCGCGTCAGAGGGCAGAACCGCCTGCAAGGCGGCCAGGATTTGCCCCCGGCGCGACAGGATCTCGGGGCTGGGAACGGGCATATCCATCGGCACCTCCTTGCTATTGGTAAATCAATATAACCAATTTCAGCATTTGGCAAGCAGGTCTGGTCAGGCTATGCCATGGGAATGGACACATTCACCCTGCTTCGCATGTTCTCGCTGCCCGATCTCGCCGCGCTCGGCTACACGCTGGCGGGGGGTGCAGCCCTGCAATGGGCGTTCGAGCGCGGGGGGCCGTTCCGCCCTTCTGTGGCGCGGATCATGGAGCTTTACCGCCGCGACTGGATGCGCGAGATGGTGACGCGCCAGCCCCGCATCTTCGATGCCGCCATCCTTGACGGGCTGCGGCAGGGGATCACCTTCTATGCGTCTTCCTGCCTGCTGGGTCTGGGTGCCGGGCTTGCCCTTCTGGCCGATACCACGCCGCTGCAGGGCCTGGCCTCAAGCTTTGATCTGCACAGCGATCCAAGCCTGATGATCAAGGCCAAGATCCTGCTGGTCCTTGGCTTTCTGATCAATGCCTTCCTGAAATTCGTCTGGTCACACCGGCTGTTCGGCTATTGCTCGGTGCTGATGGCCTCGGTCCCCAATGACCCGACCCACCCTCACGCCTACACCCGGGCTGCCCAGGCCGCCGAGGTGAACATCACCGCCGCGCGCAATTACAATCGCGGCCTGCGCTCGGTCTATTGCGCGCTTGGCGCGCTTGGCTGGCTGCTGGGGCCGTGGATGCTGATGCTGACCATGACGGTCACATTCGCCACGCTGATCCGGCGCGAATTCGCCTCGCAAAGCCGCGCGGCCATCGTGGCGCGCCTGCACGAAGACGCGTGATCGCGGTTTTGGCCACGGCCCGCGGGGGTGCGTCGCCCCCCGCCCCCCTGAAGATATTTTTGAACAGATGAAGCGGGATCGCTCCCCATTCAGCTGTTCAAAAATATCCTCGGGGGGAGGAGCCGCAGGCTCCGTGGGGGGCAGACAGCCCCCCATCTGTCGATCAGGCCCGGCGCTGCCCCATGCGGCCTTCGCGCAGCCAGCCGGTCAGCACCAGCGCGGTCGCAATCAAGAGCCAGGCCCAGGCGGGCAGGATCTCCGCCACGCGAACATCCTGCGCCACATAGGCCTCGCGCGGGGTGATGCCGATCCAGCCACGCCCCGCGGCGGTGCGGCCAATGCCGACCGCCCGCAGATCGGGCAGCCCGTCCTCGATGCGCAAGGTGCCACCGCCGGTCGCGGCGATGTAGTCGCCCAAGGGGGCGGCGCTTGCAAGGGTGGTCTCAAATTCACGCGGCGCGGGCGGGCCCATGGCCACGACCGTTGCCAGATCGTCCTGTTTCAGCCGGTAAAGCCCGACCAGCGGCGCGGGAATCGTGGCGCTGTAAAGGCCAGGGCCGCGCTCGGCCAGTTGCAACTGCGTCACGGTGCCATCGGGCGCGGTGATCTCGACCGCCTTTGGCGGGACCGAGGCCAGGGTGCGGCGGGTGATGCGCAGGGCCTGATCCTCGGGGATCGCCGACAGCGTCTCCTCTTCCAGATCGGGTTCCTTCAGCATCCAATGCGCGAGGCGCCGCAGCAGTTCCAGTTGCGGCCCGCCGCCCTCATAGCCGCGCCCCCAGAGCCAGGCGTGATCCGAGGCCAGCACCGCCACCCGCCCCTTGCCCTCACGCGATAGAACCAGAAGCGGCTTGTCCTCCAGCCCCTGCATCACCACCTGGCCTTGCCCGCGCGCCGCGATCTCGATCTGGCGGAACCAGCGGCCCCAGCCGCCCTCGGGTGCCTGTTTCTCAAGCCCCTGGGTCACCGGATGGCGTTGACCAAGATCGGTCAGCGCCGGGCGGAAGCCGCCTTCCAGCACCCGACTGGTGGTCGTGACCGGCAGGATATCGGCCAGAGGTGAGCGCCAGAGGCTGTCGGCGGTGCCAAATTCCGGCCCTGCCGCCACCAGAACCGTTCCACCGTTGAAGACGTAATCGCGCACGTTTTCAAGGTATTGCGTGGGCAGGATGCCGCGCAGGCGGTAGCGGTCAAAGATGATCAGATCGAATTCGTCGATCTTTTCGACAAACAGTTCGCGCGTTGGGAAAGCAATCAACGACAGCTCGTCGACCGGGATGCCATCCTGCTTCTCCGGCGGACGCAGGATGGTAAAATGCACAAGATCGACCGAAGGGTCGGATTTCAGCAGGTTGCGCCAGACCCGCTCGCCTGCATGTGGCTCGCCCGAGACCAGCAACACGCGCAGACGGTCGCGCACCCCGTTGATCGCGGTGACAGAGGCGTTGTTGCGGGTGGTCAGCTCTCCCTCGGCCTCGGCCACCTCGAATTGCAGCACATTCTGGCCGCCATGTGACAGCGTGACCGGCAATTCCAGATCCTCGCCCACCGGGACCGAATACCATTCGGGCTCCGCGCCATCCACCGCAATGGACAGATCGGCAACACCGGCCAGACCGGGGGGCACATCGCCCTGATCCTCGACCCGCAGGGTCAGCATGACCGGCTCACCCAGAATGGCGAAGGCGGGCGCGTTCTTCACGATCAACCGGCGGTCCCAGTCGCGGTCGCGCCCGGTCAACAACAGATGCACCGGGGCCGGGCTGTCAGGTGTCAGCGCGGTATCATGCGCCTGCCCGTCCGACAGGATCACCGCGCCCGCGATCCGGTCACGGGGTTCGGCGGCGATCGCCTCGGCCAAGGTCGCCATCACCGGCGATCCGGCATCGCCGGGGGCATCGCGCACCGTGACTTCGCGCAGTTCGGCATTGGGTTCTGCCGCAACCTCGGCCCGCAGGGCCGCCAGCGCCGATTGCACCTGTACGCCGCGATCGCCCACCGACTGGCTGGAGGTTTCATCGACCACCGCGATCACGATATCGGATAGCGGTTTGCGGTCCTCTTCCTGCAAGGACGGGTTGGCAAGGGCCGCCAACAGCACCAGCGCCGCAAGTCCGCGCCACGGCCAGCCCGCCAGCCCGCGCCACAGCGCAACCACAACCAGCACCAGCGCCAGCACGCCGATGCCCGCCAGCAATGGCAGCGGCAAAAGCGGGTTCAGGATCAGGGTTCCGCTCATTGTCCCAGCCTTTCCAGCAGGGCCGGCACATGGACCTGATCGGATTTGTAATTGCCGGTGAAGACATGCATGATCAGGTTGATGCCAAAGCGATAGGCGATCTCCCGCTGCCGCTCGCCCGCGTCACCACGCCCGACCGGATAGGACGGCATCCCTTGCGCATCCACCGCCCAGGCGGCGGCCCAGTCATTGCCGCCGATCACCACCGGCGTCACCCCGTCATTGAGGGTGCGGAAGGGCATTCCCTCCTCTGCCTCGGCATCGGGGGGCGGGGCCTCGACCCAGATCGGGCCATTCTGGCGGCCCGGAAAATCCTGCAACAGATAGAAAGTTCGGGTCAGCACATGATCCCCCGAGATCTGCTGCAGCGGCGGCACATCCAGCGCCGCCGCGATCAGTTGCAAGCGCCGCGCCTCGGGTGAGGTGCCGCCCGCGATCCCGGCATCGCGGGTGTCGAACAGGATCATGCCGCCGGTGCGCAGGAACTGGTTCAGCTTCTGATAGGCCGCAACCGAAGGCAGCGGCTGATCCGCCGTCACCGGCCAGTAAAGGAAGGGAAAGAAGGCCAGTTCATCACGCTCGATATCCACCGCCATCGGCTCGGCCGGTTCAATCGTGGTGCGGGCATAAAGCTGTTGGCCAAGGCCGCGCAAGCCGTCGCGGGACAGATCATCGGTGCGGCTGTCGCCGGTCACCACATAGGCCAGCCGCAATTCCGTCGTGGCCTCCAGCGCGAAGGCGTCCTGTGCCCCGCCCTGCGATCCGGCCCCTGTCCCGGCCCGCGCCTCATTCGGCGCCATCGTCTGCGCCTGCGCCTGCGGGACAGGCAGCAAAAGCACAAGGCAGATAAGGGCGGCGATCCGGCCCACCAGCCGCCCCGAAAGCCAGAGCGCGGCAAGGATATCGGCAGAGAGCAGCAACAACGCCCCGGCAAGGAAGGCGCCCTTCAAGGGCTGCTCACGCGGGCCCTCGATCCCTTCCACGGGCACAGAGGTCGGCCATACCGCCGCGCGCAACACGGTCTCCGGTCCGATCACGTTCAGCGCCACCCGCCGGTCTTCCCCTGCATAAAGCCCGGGCGGATGCTCCGGCCCCGGCATGGCGCCCGCCAGATCCTCGCCCCGGATGCCGGGCAGACCTTGGGGGGCTTGCAATTGGCCAAAGGCATCAAGCACCTTTTCCGGCGTGAAGACCTGCCCGCGCAGATCGGCGGCATCCGCCAATGCGGGCCGGGTGGAGACGGTCAGCCGTTCCAGCATGTTCACGAACAGACCCGACAGCGGCAGCGATGACCATTCCGCATTGGCGGTGACATGAAACAGCACGACCTGCCCCTGCCCCAGCACCTTGCGGGTGACTAGCGGCGTGCCATCGGCCAGCATGGCAATGCTGCGCTCGGACAAATCCGGATCGGGCTGCGCCAGAACCTGCGCCCGGATCGCGACTTCGGCAGGCACATCCAGCCCGAAGAACGGGCTGTCCTTCGGGAAGGGGGCCAGTGTCTTCGGGTCGCCCCAGCTCATGGCCCCGCCAAGGCTGCGCCCGCCTTCGCGCAATCGCACCGGCAAAAGCGGGTCTTCGTCGCTGCGCGCAACCTCGGAGGCCGCAAGTTTCGGCCCGGCAAAACGCAGCAAAAGCCCGCCCGCCTCGACCCATTTCACAAGGCCATTGCTTTCTTCCTGCGTCAGCCGCGCCACATCGGTCAGCACGATGACATCGGGATTGGCGCGCAGCACGTCGATCAGCGCGCCGTCGATCAGCTCTGCCACGGGGGCCAATGCCTGCCGCAGATAATGCGTGGGCGAGAGCAGGATCAGCCCCTCGCGATCCGCGCCACCGCCAATCAGCGCAACCTTGCGCCGCTTCAGGCTGTCATCGCTGAGCGTGACAGAGCCTGCGGTGCGGCTGCCCGCAATCTCGAACCGCGTCAGGCGGTTGCGCAATTCGGGCGGCAGGTTCAGCGCGGTTTCGCCAGAGGTGGCCCCGGTTGCGAATGTCAGCGTCGCGCGGGTCAGCTCGCGCTCGATCCCGGCAGGGTCAAGGCCGCGGGCAGAGACCTCAATCTCGGTCTGGGTGCCTGCCGGCAGGCGCTGCGCCGCGATCTGCACCGCGCCATCACGAAAGGTCACTGGATTCAACGCCAGAACCGGGCGCGGCGTCTCAAACACCCGCACCGCGCCACGCACCTGCAGGGCGGCCAGCAATGCGGCGCGCCCGTCATGGTCGATCCCGTCGGAAATCCAGTAACTGTCAAAATCTCCCTCTGGCAGCGCCGCCTGCCAATCGGCCAGTGCTTGCGGTGCCCATGGTTGCGGCTGCAACGCGATGAGGCGCGATGTCACCGCCTGTGCGGCCTGAAACACCGGGGCCTGCGGCATATCGGTCAGGCGCAAGAGCGCAAGCGGGCGTCCTGCCCGCTCGGCGGCCTCGGCCACGCGGCTGGCCTGATCGATGCGGCGGGGCCAGTCGCGGGCATCGGCCCAACCTGCATCCATCACGATCAGCAAAGGCGCGTCCGAGGATGCCTCTTGCCGCGCCGGGTTCAACACCGGCCCGGCAAAGGCCAGAATCGCCGCGGCCACCGCCAATGCGCGCAGGATCAGCAGCCAAAGCGGCGTGCGATCCGTCTCGCTATCCGCGTCCTTAAGGCCAAGCAGCAGCGCCACGCCGGGAAAGCGCCGCCGGATCGGCGCGGGCGGCACCGCCCGCAGCAGGATCCACAGGAGCGGCAGACCGATCAGCGCAGTCAGGATCAGCGGCGTGGTAAAGCCAAGGGGACCAAGCATCCACATCAGAGCGCGGCCTCCAGCGCACGATAAAGCCAAAGCAGCGCGGGCTGCGCGGCATCGCCCGTATGATGGCTGGACAGATGCCAGCCCGAGGCACGGGCAAGGTCTGATAGCCGGGCGCGGCGCTCCTCCAGCCGGGCCAGGTAGCGCGCCCGCAGATCGCCCGCGCGCAATGTCTCGAACCGCAGGCTGCCGCCCATCGATTCAAAGATGGTGCGCCCGTCAAAGGGGAAGGTTTCTTCTGCCGGGTCAAGCACTTGCAGGATGACGCCGCGCGCACCACGGTCGCTGGCGGCCCCCATGGCAGCCTCAACCCCGGACAGATCGCCCAGAAAATCCGAGATCAACACCACCCGGCCATGCGGCAGAATGCCGGTCGCATCGGGTTTGCCGAAATCGGCCGTGCCATCCTCGGACAGCGCCAGTGCCAGCCGTTCCGCCTGCGCCCGGCCCGAGCGCGGCGGGGTCAGCCCTCCGGTCAGCCCGACACGCTCGCCTCCGCGCAGCAACAGGACCGACAAGGCGAGTGCCAGCAGCCGCGCCCGATCTGCCTTCGGCGCGCGCATCTTGTCGCCGCTGAACCGCATCGAGGCGCTGGTATCAACCCAAAGCGAGACGCTTTGCGCCGCCTGCCATTCGCGTTCGCGCACATATTGCACATCGCCCCGCGCCGAGCGGCGCCAGTCGATCATCCGCGCAGCATCGCCCGTATGCGCCTGACGGTATTGCCAGAATTCATCGCCCATGCCTGCCCGTCTGCGCCCGTGATCGCCCAGCGTCACGGCAGAGGCCAGATGATCCGCCGCCGCAAGCAAAGGCGGTAGCGCGGCCCCCAAGGTGCCCGCCCGCGCCCGCAGATCGGCGGCCAAATCTGGCGCGTTGCTCACGCCGCAGCCTCAAGCCGCAGGCTGCGCGCAGCCACCCGGTCAATGACCGCAGCCAGGCTTTCGCCCCGGGCCCGCGCGGCAAAGTTCAGCGCCATACGATGGGTCAGGACCGGACGCGCCAGTGCCGCCACATCGGCAACCGAAGGGGCCAGCCGGCCATCCAGCAGCGCCCGCGCGCGGCAAGTCAGCATCAAGGCCTGCGCGGCGCGTGGCCCCGGCCCCCAGGACAGCGTGTCGGCCAGCGCGGCGCCTTCGGCCTCGGCCGGACGACAGGCGCGCACCAGATCAAGGATCGCCTCCACCACCGTTTCGCCAACCGGCATCCGGCGGATCACCTCTTGCGCGTCCAGCAGCTCGGCTGCGGTAAAGACCTGATGCGCCGCAGCCTCTTCGGCACCGGTGGTGGCCAGCAGGATCTCGCGCTCGGCCTTGCGGTCAGGATATTCAACGTCGATCTGCACAAGGAAGCGGTCCAGTTGCGCCTCGGGCAGCGGATAGGTGCCTTCCTGTTCGATCGGGTTCTGCGTCGCCAGGACATGGAAGGGGCGGCCCAGCGGGCGATGCTGGCCCGCGATGGTCACCTCGCGTTCCTGCATGGCCTGCAGCAGCGCCGATTGGGTGCGTGGGCTGGCGCGGTTGATCTCATCCGCCATCAGAAGCTGGCAGAAGATCGGCCCTTCGATGAAGCGGAAGGCGCGGCTGCCATCGGTGGCGGTTTCCAACACCTCGGAACCCAGGATATCGGCGGGCATCAGATCGGGGGTGAACTGGATGCGGCTGCCCTTCAGCCCCATCACGGTCGAAAGCGTATCGACCAGACGCGTCTTGCCAAGCCCGGGCAGGCCGACCAGCAGCGCGTGCCCCCCGCAAAGCATGGAGGCCAGAACCAGCTCCACCACGCGTTCCTGTCCGATGAAGCGGCGGTTGATCGAGGCCTTGGCACCTGACAGCTTTTCGCCCAAAGCCTCAATCCGCTGCACCAGTTCTTCCGCCATGACTTTACCCTTCGAGGCCCTATAATCGCCCATTAGAGCGGATCGTGACGCCGGGCACAAATGACAAAAGCGAAAGGGCCGCAACATGGTTGAAAACACGCCGATGCTGGAAGCCGTGCAGCGCGAAAGCAGGAAGGGGCCGCCGCCCGTCCATCTTTGGAACCCGCCCTATTGCGGCGAGATGGACATGCGGATCGCGCGCGATGGCACCTGGTTCCACGAGGGCACGCCGATCGGGCGCGCGCCACTGGTGCGGCTGTTCGCCTCGATCCTGAAACTGGAAGAGGGGCGGTTCTATCTGGTGACCCCGGTGGAAAAGCTGGGCATCACGGTGGAGGATGCCCCCTTCATCGCGGTGGATTTCACCGCAAGCGGTGAAGGGCCTGCACAGACCATCACCTTCACCACCAATGTCGAGGATCAGGTGGCGCTTGGCCCGGATCATCCGCTGCGAATGCAGGATGGCGCGCCCTATCTCATGGTGCGGCGCGGGCTTGAGGCACGGGTGGATCGCAAGAGCTTTTACCGGCTGATGGAGATCGGGGCGGTTGAGACTGCGAATGGAGAAGAGTGGTTCGGCATCCAGTCGCAGGGCACGTTTTTTCCGGTGATCCGGGCGGCGGAACTGACCTGATCCCGCATCCTGTGCCCAAGCCGGCCTGCAATCGACACGACGCCCCGGGGGAATTTCCCCCCCCTCTCTGCCCGGCCAGATGCTGACGGGGTTTAAGCCCGGTCTTCTCAACGGGATCACCACCTTGCGGATTCCGGGCATCGCACCGCCCTGCTGCCATCCTGATTCCCGTTGACACCCCGATTTGCCCGCGGGGCAACCGTTCGGGCCCTGACCTTCCTGATCATGCCGTCACGCACGCAGCTCACCCGGCACTTCATGGCACGGCTGGCACCCCGACCTATATCCACAAGCTGGCCTTCGGCCTTGCCCAAGCCAGCCTTGCCTCATAAAATACGCGGCAAAGGCGCAACCAAGCCAAAGCCAGATCACGCAAGGAATGCATCCATGTCCATCGAAGCCCCGGAAACCCAGGTCGTCACCTCGTGGAAAGTGGCCTGTGACGGCGGCGAGGGCGCGCTTGGCCATCCGCGCGTCTGGCTGACCATCCCGCATGACACCGGCTTTGTCGAATGCGGCTATTGCGACAAGCGCTATGTGATCGACCGCGATCACGCGCATGACGATCACTGAGACCATCAGACTATGAGGATTACTGGGCGCGGGCTGGCTTTGACGCTGGCCGCGCCCTTTGTCATTGCGCTGCTGTGGTTTCTGGCAGGCTTTGCGGGCGCATTGCTGCCCGGCACAGTGACGCCGCGCCCCGGCCCTGAAGCAGTCGAGATCCGGCTGATCGGCACCGCAATCCATTACGACATCGCCCTGCCCCTGACGCCCGAGACCCGTGCGCGCTTCGGCTTTGCCGCAAGCGATGGGGTCTTGGTGCAGGCGCCGGATGCTGAATGGCTGCTGGTCGGCTGGGGCGCGCGCGGCTTTTACGCGACCGCCGGCAGTTTCGCCGATGTGCCCTGGCCCGAGGTCGCCCGTGCGGTCATCGGCGACAGTTCGGTGATCCGGCTGGAGGCATGGCGTGATTTCCCGCTGGACGCCCTGCCGGATGCGCGGCGGATCCATCTGTCAGAGGCAGGCTTTACCGCCCTGCTGGACCGTATCGGGGACGAACTTGGCCCGCGGCCTGCGCTGGATTCGGCCCGTGACAGCTATGCTTTTTACCGCGCCCGCAGCCGGTTTTCCGCCCTGCACACCTGCAATACTTGGGTGGGCGCGGCGTTGCGCGATGCGGGTGTGCCACTGGGGGCTTGGACGCCGACCACGCAGGCCCTGCGCCTGTCGCTTTGGGCACAGGGCCCGAAAGCGGCGCATTGAAGGCCCGGAAAGGCGCAGACAGGTGGGAACCGTGTCGCGCGCCGGGAAAGGCCTCAGAACGCCTTGAATGTCATCGTGGTCAGGGTGCGCACGATGCCGGGAATGTCAAACAGCCGTTCCGACAGGTAATGGCCGACATCCTGATCTTCAGGGATATAGATCTTGGCGATCAGGTCATATTCCCCGGAGGTGGAGTAAAGCTCGCTCACCACCTCGCGGTCATAGATCGCATCGGCCACCTTGTAGGTCTGGCCGGGGGTGCAGCGGAACTGGACGAAAACGCAGATCGACATGGGATGGCTCCTTTGCGGGCACCATAGCCCGCAGACGGGGCGGCGATCAATCGCCGGTCAGGGTCAGCTGCGGCGTGCCCTGCATCTTCAGATCATCCACCCCAAGCACCTCATGCGGGCGGCCGAGACGGTTGCGGATCACCCAATGCAGCCGCTTTTCGGCGCGGGTGATCGCGACATAGGCCAGGCGCTTCCACAGCGCGATCCCGGCCTCGGATCGGCCGGCGCGGGCAGCCGCGTAAAGATCGGGGGCAAAAAGCTGCACCTCGGGCCATTGCGAGCCCTGCGCCTTGTGGATGGTCACCGCCGCACCATGCAGGAAGGTCGCGCCCATGGTGGCGGCCTGCGGGATGAAGGGTTCTTCCTCATCCGGCTTTTCGATCTTGATGATCGAGGCCGCCGAAAGCTGCGGCTCCTCCGATCCGATGACATGCAGCTTGGCAAAGCCCGGACGGGTGCCCGGGCCAAGATAAATCACCTGCGCGCCCTTGATGAGCCCCCGCGCCTCCAGGTCGATGCGCTTCTTGCGGTGTTTCAGCGGCAGTTCGATCCCGTCGCAAATCAGCGGCTCGCCGGGCAACAGCATGTCGGGCGGGCAATCATGCACGGCGCGGAAGGCGTTGATCAGCCGGATCCGCGTGGCATTGCGCCAGACCAGAACCGGGCTGCGCGCCATCAGCGTGCTGTCGACGCGTTCGGCCATCACCACGCGGTCATCGCGGCGCGCGGCCTCGGCCACCATATTCTCGAACTGGTCAAACCCCAGATCCGGGTCGGCCAGCGCATGGGCCAGATCAAGGATCGGGTTGCCCTCGACCTGCCGGTGGATGCGCGACAGATGCAGTTGCAGCGGCGCGCCCAGTTTTTCGAAAACCATCTGGCCGGACTGGTTCACCGGGGCAAGCTGCGCCGGATCGCCGAAGAGGACCAGCGTCGGAAAGATCTCGCGCAGGTCATCGAACTGCCGATCATCCAGCATGGAGCTTTCATCGATAAAGCCGATATCCAGCGGCTCTTCGCGCCGTTTCCAGCCCTGGATGAAATCAGATCCCCGCAACCCCGCCGCTGCCAGCGCGCCGGGGATCGAGGCGTTCTGGTCGTAAAACGCCTTGGCCCGATCCAGCGCCAGTTCGGTGAGCCCCTCCACCTCGGGGCGCGGGGCATTGCCCGTCAGCCATTCGGCGATCTTCTCATATTGCGGATCATAGACCGGCGTATAGAGAATGCGGTGGATCGTGGTCGCGGGCACGCCGCGCATCCGCAGAACCGAGGCCGCCTTGTTGGTGGGGGCCAGAATGGCCAGCGTGCGCCGCCCGCGGCCCTTCTTGCCCTCGTAATCGCCCGAGACGATCTCGACCCCAGCCGCCTGCAAAGCCTTGTAAAGCGAGGCAAGCAGCATGGTCTTGCCCGATCCCGCCTTGCCCATCACGGCCAGAACGGTGCTTTTGCCCTCGGCCGCGGGCACCAATGTGCCGTCATCGATATCGACACCCATGCCGCGCAGCTGGTCGGCCACGCGATCCCAGGCTTCGGCCTGATCGTCGGAAAAGGTCAGCGCTTGGCTCTGCATCGCGCGCACCATAGGCGAGGGCCGCGGGAATGGCGAGAGGCGGAGCGCCCGCCCCCGACGCGCCGGCTCAGCGCGGACGAAGCCCCTGCCCTGCCCCACCACCGGGACCATCGCGCAGCGCGGCAAGTTCCACCCGCGCGACCTGTTCGGTAACCTCGATCTGCGCAGCCAGTGCGGGCAGGCCATTGGCGCGCGCAAATCGCCGCAGATCGGCCAGAAGATTGAAGATCCAGTCATCCACCATGCAAAGGAAACCTTCCGATATGTCCGGGCCAGACGAAACCCGCCCAGGCCAAACCTATCGGCGGATTGGTCAACACATCGTCACCAGCACCCGGAAATGCAAAACCGCCCGGGCGAACCCGGGCGGTTTTCTGCCACATCACACGGCGATCAGCGGTTCGGGCCGGCCTCCAGCGCGTCTTCAAAGGTGCGCAGCCCCGTGCGCGGAGATTGCACCAGCACCGCCATATTGCCCGGCTTGTGCTGGTTGCGCAGCATCAAGGTATGGGCCTGCGGGATCTGATCCCAGGGGAAGACCTCGGACATGCAGGGGTCAAGGCGACGTTCGCACATCAGCTTGTTGGCGGCAGCCGCCTGTTTCAGATGGGCGAAGTGGCTGCCCTGCAGGCGCTTCTGGTGCATCCACATATAGCGCACGTCAAAGGTGCAGTTGAAGCCGCTGGTGCCCGCGCAGATCACCACCATACCGCCCTTCTTGCAGACAAGGGTCGAGACCGGGAAGGTCGCCTCGCCGGGGTGTTCGAACACCATGTCGACACTGACACCCTTGCCCAGAATATCCCAGATCGCCTTGCCGAACTTGCGGGCCTCTTTCAGCCATTCATTATATTCGGGGCTGTTGACCTTGGGCAGTTGGCCCCAGCATTTGAACTCGTTGCGATTGATGACGCCCTTGGCCCCAAGGCTCAGGACGAAATCGCGCTTGGTCTCATCCGAGATCACACCGATCGCATTGGCCCCGGCCGCCGCCGCAAGCTGGATCGCATAGGAGCCGAGGCCGCCGGACGCGCCCCAGACCAGCACATTCTGACCCGGCTTCAGATCATGCGGCGCATGGCCGAACAGCATCCGATAGGCCGTGGCCAAGGTCAGCGTGTAGCAGGCGCTTTCCTCCCAGGTCAGATGCTTGGGGCGCGGCATCAACTGCTGTGCCTGCACCCGGGTGAACTGGCTGAATGACCCGTCATGGGTTTCATAGCCCCAGATCCGCTGCGTCGGCGAGAACATCGGATCGCCGCCATTGCATTCCTCGTCGTCGCCATCGTCCTGGTTGCAATGCACCACGACCTCATCGCCGACCTTCCAGCGCTTCACCGCCGAGCCCACCGCCCAGACGATGCCCGAGGCATCCGACCCCGCGATGTGATAGGGCTGCTTGTGGCTGTCAAAGGGGCTGATCGGCACGCCAAGGCCCGCCCAGACCCCGTTATAGTTCACCCCGGCCGCCATCACGAGCACCAGCACCTCGTGGCTGTCCAGCTCCCATGTCGGCACGACCTCCATCTGCATGGCCTGTTCAGGCTCACCATGACGCTCGCGCCGGATCGCCCAAGCATACATGTTCTTCGGAACATGGCCGAGCGGCGGCATCTCACCGATCTCGTAAAGGTCCTTGATGGGTGCGTCATACGGCGCAATTGCGGGCTGCTGGTCCAGTGCCATGGATCGCTCCTTTCCGGGAATGCCGCGCCGCAGAATCGGCGCGTTCTCTGGAGGTAGGGATACATCGGCTGCGCAACTTTGCAACTAAATTTGCATTCATGTTGTAATTTTATGTCCGCCGCATTGCAGAATATCCGCAGCTTTCCCACAGAATGCCGCAAGCGCCATGCTGCAAGGCAATATGATGGGCGCAGGGAATGCGAATGCGCGACAGCCGCGCCTGCGGAAATCCCGGCGCGGGAAGCAATGAAGGGCAAGGGCGGAGGCGTGGCCTGCGGGTCAGAACCCGTCGCGACCGTAGCGGATCAGCAGCACCAGAAGGGACAGCCCGAAAATGATCGACCAACGCACGGGGTGCGGTCTCGGCCTGTCCTTGGGAATCTGCAACCATTCATCCATGGGCCATGTTTAGACCATAATTCTGCCACGTTTCTGCTTTTTGGGGCTGCCACACGGCAACAACCCGTTTCCGGCGCGGAAACCGGATGGCGGCTTTGCCGCGTGCCGCCTTCCCCTCGCCCCGCCAATGCGCTAAGGCCCTTTGCAACGAATTCCGCAGAGGCGTGCCATGAAATTCACCCTGTCCTGGCTGAAGGATCATCTGGAAACCCAAGCCACGCTTGACGAGATCCTGACCGCGCTGACCGATCTTGGCCATGAGGTCGAGGAGGTCCAGAACCCCGAAGATCGCCTGGGGGCCTTCCGCATCTGCCGGGTGATCGAGGCGGTTCAGCACCCCAATGCCGACCGTCTGCGCGTCTGCCGTGTCGCCACCTGGCCCAATGGCCCGGAAGGCGCAATGGAAGAGGTGCAGGTGGTCTGCGGCGCGCCCAATGCCCGCACCGGCCTTGTCGGCGTCTTCGCCCCCACCGGCACCCATGTGCCGGGCACCGGGGTGGACCTCAAGCCCGGCAATATCCGTGGCGTCGACAGCAACGGGATGCTGTGCTCCGAGCGCGAGCTGGAACTGTCGGATGACCATAACGGCATCATCGACCTGCCCGAAGATGCGCCGGTCGGCCTGCGCTTCATCGATTACAAGGGTCTGAACGACCCGATGATCTATGTGAAGATTACGCCGAACCGCCCCGACGGGCTGGGCGTACGGGGCCTTGCCCGCGATCTGGCGGCGCGCGGCCTTGGAACATTGAAGGCGCTGGAAATCCCGGCGATCAAGGGCGGCTTTGCCTCACCCATCGGCGTGAAGATCGAGGACGGGCTGAAGGCCAAAGCCTGCCCGCTCTTTGCAGGCCGCACCATTCGCGGCGTGAAGAACGGCCCCTCGCCAGACTGGATGCAGGCCCGGCTGAAGGCGATCGGGCTGCGCCCGATCTCGGCGCTGGTCGATATCACCAATTACTTCACCTTCGGCCTGAACCGCCCGCTGCACGTCTTTGACGCAGCCAAGGTCCAGGGCGATCTGCGCATCCATGCGGCCAAGGGCGGCGAAGAGCTGCTGGCGCTGGATGGCAAGACCTACACCCTGCGCGCAGGGCAGATGCTGATTTCTGACGATGCCCAACCCGAAAGTCTGGCGGGCATCATGGGCGGCGAGCTGTCGGGCTGCACCGAGGAGACCACCGATGTCTTCCTGGAAAGCGCCTATTGGGATCCGATCACCATCGCGACCACCGGCCGCGCGCTGAAGATCAACTCGGACGCCCGCTATCGGTTTGAACGCGGGGTGGACCCGGCCTTCACCGTGCCGGGGCTGGAACTTGCCACGCAGATGATCCTGGATCTGTGCGGCGGTGAGGCCTCGGATGTCGTGATTGATGGCGCAGTGCCCGATACCGCCCGCAGCTACCGTTTTGACCCGGCCCGTGTGGTGCGTCTGGTCGGCATGGAAATTGCCGAGGCCGATCAGCGCGCAACGCTGGCGGCGCTTGGCTTCACCCTGACCGGCGATCAGGCCGCCCCGCCCAGCTGGCGCCCCGATGTGCAGGGCGAGGCCGATCTGGTGGAAGAGGTCGCGCGCGTGGCCTCACTGTCGAAACTGGTAGGCAAGCCGATGGCACGGCGCGAGGCGGGCGTGCCGAAACCCATCCTGACGCCCTTGCAGATCCGCGAAAAGGCCGCCCGTCGCACCATTGCGGCACTGGGTTACAATGAATGCGTCACCTACAGCTTCATCGATCAAAGCGCCGCCGAGGCCTTCGGCGGTGGTGCGGATGCGGTGCGTGTCGACAATCCGATCTCGTCGGAAATGTCGCATCTGCGCCCCGATCTGCTGCCGGGCCTGTTGCGTGCCGCCGCCCGCAATCAGGCGCGCGGCTTCGCGGATCTTGCGCTGTTCGAGGTGGGCCCCGTCTTTGCGGGCGGTGAGCCGGGCGAACAGGTGACGATTGCCACCGGCCTGCTGATCGGTGCATCGGCACCGCGCGACGCCTATGCCTCGCGCCGCCCTGTCGATGTCTTCGACGTGAAGGCCGATGCCGAAGCGGTGCTCGCCGCGATCGGCGCCCCGGCCAAGGTGCAGATCAGCCGCAAGGCCGCTGCCTGGTGGCATCCGGGTCGTTCCGGCGTGATCGGCCTTGGGCCGAACACCCTTGCCACCTTCGGCGAGGTGCATCCGCGCATCCTGCAAGCCTTTGGCGTGAAAGGCCCGGCCGTGGCCTTTACCGTGCAGATCGCCAATGTGCCGCTGCCCAAGGTCAAGACACCGACCAAGCCTGCGCTGGCGATCTCGGACCTGCAAGCGGTCGAGCGCGACTTCGCCTTCGTGGTCGACGCCAGGGTCGAGGCGCTGACGCTGGTCAATGCCGCAGCAGGCTCTGACAAGGCACTGATCGACAGCGTCCGCGTCTTTGACCAGTTCACCGGCGAGAAGGCTGAGGCCCAGATGGGCGCAGGCAAGAAATCCATCGCGATCACCGTGCGCCTGCAACCTCAGGAAACCACGCTGACCGACAAGGATATCGAAGCCGTCTCGGCCAAGATCGTGGAAAAGGTCGGCAAGGCCACCGGCGGCACGCTGCGCAAGTAAGCGCGCCCCGCCACAGAACCTGCCAAAAATCAGAAAGGGGCCGCGAGGCCCCTTTTCTCATGCCGTATCCTATGGCTGCTGCCAGCGGCCACTTACTTGCGATGCACTTGCCGCATGGCGGTGGCCAGATCGCCCTTCAACAGTGCGAAATCGCGATCAATGGTGACGCCCGGGCGGCCGACCAGCACATAATCCCATCCCGGCTCGGCCAGCGCGGGCAACACGGCGCGCACCACCTCGCGCAAGCGGCGCTTGGCCCGGTTGCGCATCACCGCATTGCCGATCTTCTTGGAACAGGTGAAACCCACCCGCACGGCGTCCGACCCGTCATCGCGACGGCGGGCCTGCAACAGAAAGCCCTGTGCGCCCTGCCGGCGGGCCGAAGCCGCGCGGAGGAAATCGGCGCGCTGCGCCAGAATGCGATAGGGCAGGCATGATAAAACCGCCGCGAGGCTTTCGGAAGCCTCCGCGCTGCGGTCTGCTTCCTGTGCCAGCGGCGGTGTCATGTCGCAGCTCCGTTTCTGGTTCTGCTACCTGTCTGGCCCGATGAAGGGCCAGCCAGAAATCAAGCCGACAGCTTGGCCCGGCCGATGCGGCGGCGGGCAGCCAGCACCAGACGGCCGCCTTTGGTGGCCATACGGGCGCGGAAACCATGGCGGCGCTTGCGCACCAGGTTCGACGGTTGGTAAGTGCGTTTCATTGCAGCTCTCCTGAGACGAGCGGTGGATATGCAGCCCGAACCCCGAAAGATTCGAGGGCCGCGGCATCTGAGGCCCGTTCCTTAGAGGTGGGGGGGCACCAAGTCAACGCCAAGCGGCCCCTGATTGCGTCTTTTTCACCCTGCGCGGCGCAGTCGGCGGGCAATATGTGGCCGCACCAACGTATCCCCTGGTCTTTCATGTCCCCACGACCTCTCGTGGACGCGCGTTGCGGCCTGTCATCGACCTGAACTTCCAGCGCCGCGGTCACCCCTCGCGGACGCGCGCGCGTTGCGGCCTGTCTTTCCGCCAAACACTTTGATATTCCTTGACCAGACGCAGGGGCGGTAGCGGCATCATGCCCTGCCGGGGGTCTGCGGGCAAGGAAGGGCGGCGGTGTTTCGGCGATTGGCGGCGCGTATCCTGAACACGCTTTCGGGGCGGTTCCTGCTGCTGACGCTGGCCTTTGTTGTGCTGGCCGAAGTGCTGATCTTCGTGCCCTCCATCGCACGCTACCGGCTGGATTACCTGCAAGCCCGGCTGGAAAAGGCGCAGATCGCCTCGCTGGCGCTGGAGGCGGGCGGCATGGTCAGCACCGACCTCGAGCGCGAGCTCTTGGCCAATGCGGGCGTCTTCAACGTCGTGCTGCGTCGTGACGAGGTGCGCCAGCTTGCGCTGTCCTCTCCGATTCCCGAACCCGTCTCGGCCACCTATGATCTGCGGCTTGGCACATCCTTCGATCTGATCCATGACGCGATGTCTGTGCTGCTTGACCCCAAGGAACAGGTGATCCGCGTCATCGGCCAACCTGTGCAAGAGGCGGGGCTCTTGATCGAGGTCACGCTGCTGCAGGGCCCGATGCGGCAGGCCATGCTGGATTTCGGGCTGCGCATCCTGTTCATCTCGGCGCTGATTTCGGCGGTGACCGCGGCGCTTTTGTTCTTCGCCGTGCGGCGGCTGATGGTGGTGCCGATCCGCCGCGTGGTGCGCCATATGCAGGCCTATACGGCGGCCCCGGAAGATGCGCGTCTTGTCATCACCCCCACCGCCCGCGTGGTGGAGTTGCGCGACGCCGAGGCGGCACTGGCGCAGATGCAGACCGAGCTGATCGCAGCCTTCCGGCAGAAAGAGCGGCTGGCACAGCTGGGTGGGGCAGTCGCCAAGATCGCGCATGATCTGCGCAACATCCTGACCTCGGCCCAGCTTTTTGCGGACCGGATCGAGCAAAGCGCCGATCCCGGCGTGGTGCGCGCAGCGCCCAAGCTGCTGAATTCGATCACCCGCGCCATCAATCTCTGCGAATCGACCCTTGCCTTTGGCAAGGCCGAGGAACACCCCCCACGCCTTGCCCGCTTTCCATTGCGCCCGCTGCTGGAAGAAGTGGTGGAGGGCGAGGGCTTGTCGGCCAGCACCGACCCCGCCTGCCTGATCGATGCGCCGCCCGGGTTAATGATCCGGGGTGATGCCGAACAACTGCACCGCGTGCTGTCCAATCTGGTGCGCAATGCCCGGCAGGCCATCGAGGCCACCGGCAAACCCGGCACGATCGAGCTGTCGGGGGGCGAGGGCGAACAGGATTGGTGGATCCGCGTCGGCGATACCGGCCCCGGCCTGCCCCCCAAGGCGCGCGAATATCTGTTCATGGCCTTTCAGGGATCGGTGCGCAAAGGTGGCTCGGGCCTGGGCCTTGCCATCGCAGCCGAACTGATCCGGGGCCATGGCGGGCGGCTGGATCTTCTGCGCAGCGATGAGGACGGCACCGCGTTCCAGATCCGCCTGCCCCGCGCCGGTGGCCTTGGGCGCGACAGCGACGACACCGCACCCGCGGCGTGATTCCCGATCATCTACGCCGGGGCCACGGATTTTCGTCGAAAATCCGCAGGCAACATCGCGTCCCGCGCGCGCGCCCTTGCGGCAAAGCCTTATTCAAAAGCCCCTGCCAAAGCTCTGTCAGAAAGTTTTGACCTTTCTGCGTTTTGTCCCTTGCATCCCCCCGGTGCCGCAGCTAAACCCCGCCTCAAGACGGACCCGTAGCTCAGCTGGATAGAGCATCAGACTACGAATCTGAGGGTCGGGCGTTCGAATCGCTCCGGGTCCGCCACTTCCCCTCATCACAACAGATACTGCATGGCCTGCGTTTCGGACGCTGCGATCTGGCGCGCGATGATGCCAGAGCAGTTGCCTCGACCTAGGGGTCTTGCAGCTTTGGCAGGTCCAGCACCATTGTCGCCGCCGCGTCGAAGCCGAAGGCGTAGCGCAAGATCCCCAGACGTTCCTGCTTGATCACGCGGAACCCGATCCGCTCATAAAGCGCCCTTGCGCGCGGATTGCTGTCAATGACCTCAAGCCGCAACGCGGCATAACCGCGTGCGCGGGCCTCAGCACAAAGCGCCTCGATCAGCGCCCGCCCGATGCCGCGCCCGCGCGCGCCCTCGGCCACGCAGATGCCATCGATCAGGAACCGTTCATTGTCTACCTCGCGCATCAGCGCCATCAACAGCGCCAGCCGCCAGGCCGCACCAAACCAGCCATAGATCGCCCGCAGATCGGACCAACTGCCATCGGCAAAGGCACCTTGCGGGCTTTTGAACCCGGCAAGCCCCAGCAGTCGCCCACCATGCATGGCCACAATCACATGATCGGGGCGGATGATCCGCTCCAGATAGGCCAGGGCGCGCGCATCCGGCCCCATGACCCGGCCCAGCTTGCCGCCGAAGGCCTGCCAGTAAAGCCGCGCGGCCTCGGATCGCAGCGCCTCGGGCAGCCCCGGCTGCAAGACTGTCATGGCACCTCCCCACTCAGCCAGACCTCAGCCTGCGCCAGATCCTCAGGCGTGTTCAGGTTCATGAAGGGGTCGGGCACCTCCGTGGCAAATTCGGCGACCACAGCCCCGCTGCAAGCCTCCATCAGCCGCGCACCGCCAGATGCCAGATAGGAGCGCAGACCCGCCGCCGCCGAAACCGGCCAAAGCGCGCAAGTCGGATGCAGCCGCCCGCCAGAGGACGCGACCGCAAGCGCGCCATCGCCCGCAAGCCAAAGACGCGGCACCAGATCACAGGGCAGGAAAGGCGTATCTACCGATGCCGTAACCAGTGCCTCCGCCCCGGCGCGCGCCGCCCAATCCAGCCCCGCCAACACGCCCGACAGAGGCCCCTGCCCTTCCTGATCCGGCAGCACCGGCAGGCCAGTAAAGGCCAGCCTTGCGGGATCGCCATTGGCGGATAGCGCCAGATCCTCGACCTGCGGCGCAAGGCGGTCCTGCACATGGCTTGCCAGCGGCAACCCCGCCAGCGACAGCAACGCCTTGTCGGCCCCCATCCGGCGCCCGGCCCCGCCCGCAAGTATCACCCCGAAGATCCGCATGTCCCTGCCCCGGTTGCATCCGCTGCCGCCAAGGCCTAAGCCTTCCATCAACATCCGTAAAGCGGCCAAGGCCATGCATCCCGACACCCCTGCCGACCCCTCCTTCGCCTCCACGGGTGCCATCTTCCGTCGCGGCCTGCTGGCCTCGCTGCCCTTTACCGTGATGATCCTGCCCTTTGGTGCGCTGTTTGGCGTGCTGGCCACCGCGCAGGGCATGTCCGTGGCCGAGGCCATGGCCTTTTCCATCGTCGTCATCGCCGGTGCCTCGCAATTCGCGGCCCTGCAACTGATGCAGGAGGGCGCGCCGATCGCGCTGATCATCCTGACCGCCACGGCGGTCAATCTGCGGATGGCCATGTATTCGGTGGCACTGACGCCGCATCTGGGGCAGGCCAAGCTCTGGCAGCGGGCGCTGATCGCCTATTTCCTGGTCGATCAAAGCTATGTGCTGGGGGCCGCCGAATATGCGCGCCAGCCGCTATGGGGACTGTCGGAAAAGCTCGCCTGGTATTTCGGTGTCATCAGCCCGGTTTGTGGGCTGTGGTATGTGGCCACCTGGGCCGGGGCCACCTTTGGCCGCGCCCTGCCTGCCGGGCTGCCGCTTGATTTCATCGTGCCTGTCAGCTTCCTCGCCATGGTCTCGCCGCTGCTCCGGACATGGGCGCATCGGGCGGCGGCAGCCGTGTCGGTCGGCGGCACCCTGGCGCTGTGGTGGATGCCTTATTCAAGTGGGCTGCTGGTCGCGGCCCTCGCCGCGATGATCGTGGGTGCCCTGGTCGAAATTCACGAGGAGAAGCGCCGTGGTGCCTGAGATCATCGCCAACAAGACCCAGCTCTGGACCGTGATCCTCGGCCTTGGCATCGGCACCTATCTGCTGCGCTTCTCGTTTCTGGGATTGATCGGCAATCGCGCCCTGCCCCCCATGGCACAACGTATGCTGCGCTATACGCCGATGGCAGTGATCCCAGGCTTGGTCGCGCCCGCAATTGCCTGGCCCACGGCCACAGGCGGCGAGGCCGACCCTGCCCGGCTGCTTGCCGCATTGGTGACTGTGGCTGTGGGGATAGGCAGCCGCAACACGCTGGCGGCGATGCTGGCAGGTGTCGTGACACTGGCCGCTGGGCTTTGGCTGCAAGCCTGATCCCGCGCGGATTGCGGGATCATGCCATGCGCCAGATCAGGGCTTGGCCGGATCGGCCTCGGTGGGCCCGGCTTCTGCCGCCTCGGCACCGGGCAGCAGCAGAACCGGGGGCGCGGCCTCCGGCGCGGCTATGGCCGTCTCTGAAGCCGCAATGGGTGCTGCATCCGTTGCGGAAACTTCAGTTGCAGCCGTCTCGGCAGGTTTGGCCTCGGTGGATACAGCCTCGGGTTTGGCCGCATCCGTCTCCGGGGTCTCCGGCTTCAGCGTCTCCGGCTTCAGCGTCTCAACCCCGACGGTCTCGGCCTTGCCGGCCTTGACCGCCTGCTCTTTCTTCACCGCAGCCTCGACGCGCTGCCGCTCTGCGGTTTCGGCAAAGCGCGGGTCATTGCGTTGCAGCAGCAAGACGCCGTGATTGTCATCGGCATCATCGTCGGTGATCCTGCGCTCTTTCACGCCCGGCAACTTGCCAAAGGCCGTCATCAAGGTCTTGGGGAACATGGTCGCAGGGATCGTCTCGAACCCCGGAACCCCCCGCAGGATCGAGGTGATCGAATCGGTGCAATGCGCCTTGGGCACCGCGCCATAGGCCATGGCGCGCTTCATCACCAGTTCCGCCACCTCCGGCGAAACGGTCACGGTCTGCTCGACCACGTCATAGGTCTCGCGGGCGTGGTAATCGACATAGAAGCTGACCATCTTGTCGGTGATGCCGAAATGCACGTCATTACGCTCGGCCAACATCGGCAATGACCAGCTCCCCGCCGGGTCGAACATCACGCGCTGCGAGCCATTGATCATCAGCCCCGAATGCGCACCCGATCCATTTCCGGTGCTGACCACTGTGAACAGCGTGATCGCGGGCGGCCCCTTATGCACATAGCGGGCCTTGGCCACGGCTTCATCCGGGGCCCAACTGGGCTCGGCGGCCCCACAGGCAGCCAGAACCGCACAGGCGACAAGCACAAGAATATTGCGGCGCATCAACGCGCTCCTTCCGGTCTTCGGGCGGGCCGATGTCACCGGGCCGCACACCCGCGCGACCCTGTCATCAAGAGTAAGGCTCAGGCGTTGGCCAGGGCCATGAAGATCAGCACGCCGATGGAGATCGCAGCCCCCCAGGCGCTGAAACGGATGAAGGCCGCAAAGGTCTTCTCCTGCTCGCGGATATCCATGCTGCCATGCTTGTGCTCAGCCATGATCGTCTCCTGTGATGGCGCGTTCTCTGCCTGTTAGCTGATTCATTCTGGCCTGTCACGCCCCCGGCGCACGCACAAAAGTGCCGCCCGGAAAAATGCGCCCCGACCGCCACGGCGGCGCGTCATGAGGCGCAACCCACAAAGTGTTGTCCCCCTGCCCATAGCGGGCAAAGATGAGTATTTGGGCAAGCAGCAAAGCGGGGATCGCAGGCTCATGATCCTGCCCGTCTGCCTTGGGGCGATGCAAAGCACCGCGTTGTAAACTGTGCAGATACGCATTTGTGCCCGCAGGCAGGCCCCGCAACCTTCCGCGGCAGACGCCTCCACCCGCCCGAAGCGCCGCATGGTGCGATCTGTTGCGGCTTTGCTGCTTGCCCAAATACTCATCTTACCCGAGGGGCTGCGCGCCCGCGCAAGGCCCGAGACAAAAGCCGTGCGGGGCCGCAAGGCCCCGCGCCGTTTCACAAGCCCGGCAGGCGGGGATCAATCACTATGGAAGACCTCTTCCATCTCGGCCCACCATTCGCCTTCCTTGCGGGTGTCCAGCGCGCGTTGCAACGGCGTGCAAACCGCCCACCAGCGTTGGGTCTCGGGATCCTCGGCCATGCGTCCCATATCGGCTGCGAAATCGCTACCGTGATATTCGAAGTAGGAGAAGAGCAGATTTTCTGGCTCTTTCAGGAAGATCGTGTAGTTGCGAATGCCACATTCAGCGATCTTCGCCAGCACGCCGGGCCAAACGGCGGCATGAAGGCGCTTGTATTCCGCCTTGCCCTCTTCGCTAAGCCCCAGCACGGATCCGTGTCGCTGCATCTTGCATCTCTTCCGATTTTCAGGACCCGCCCGTCACAGGTCATTTCAGAGGATGACATATTCCGGCGCAATGCCAAGGCGGAGTGGCACCGTCTGCAACCGATGGCGAATGCGGCAGATCACGCAAAGGGCCGCCGCGCCTGATGCGCGACGGCCCCTTCTGCCTGTATGACGGTTTTCTGTGACGGAGGGGTCAGACCCTGCGGGATCAGAAATCCCAGTCTTCATCTTCCGTCGCGACCGCCTTGCCAATGACATAGGACGAGCCCGAGCCCGAGAAGAAGTCGTGGTTCTCGCTGTCGGGCGACAGCGCCGCTAGGATCGCCGGATTGACCTCACAGGCCTGCGGCGGGAACAGCGCCTCATAGCCAAGATTCTGCAGCGCCTTGTTCGCGTTGTAATGCAGGAAGGCCTTCACATCCTCGGTCAGACCGATACCGTCATAGAGCTCGGCGGTGTATTTCTGCTCGATCTCGTAAAGGTCGAACATCAAGGCAAAAGCGAAATCCTTCAGCTCCTGCTGGCGCGCCTCGGGCAGCTTTTCCAGCGCGCGCTGATATTTGTATCCGATGTAATAGCCATGCACCGCCTCGTCGCGGATGATCAGGCGGATCAGGTCGGCGGTATTGGTCAGTTTCGCGCGCGAGGACCAATACATCGGCAGGTAGAAGCCGGAATAGAACAGGAAACTTTCCAGGAAGACGCTGGCGATCTTGCGCTTCAGCGGGTCGGAACCTGCCTTGTATTCCTCAAGGATCAGCCGTGCCTTGGCCTGCAGATGCGGGTTTTCTTCTGACCAGCGGAAGGCCTCGTCGACCTCTTTGGTCAGGCACAGCGTCGAGAAGATCGAGGAATATGAGCGTGCGTGCACCGCCTCCATGAAGGAGATGTTCGACAGCACCGCCTCTTCATGCGGGGTCTGCGCATCAGGCATCATCGCCGGCGCGCCGATGGTGTTCTGCACGGTATCCAGCAGCGTCAGCCCGGTGAAGACCCGGATCGTCAGTTCGCGCTCTTCGGGGCGCAGCGTCGCCCAGCTCGGAACGTCATTGGACAGCGGCACCTTCTCCGGCAGCCAGAAATTCACCGTCAGCCGGTTCCAGACCTCAAGGTCCTTGTCATCCTGAAGCCGGCTCCAGTTGATCGCTTTCAAGGGCGTCCGCAGCACGGTGTCCTTCATGTCCTGTCCTTAAATATCCTCGGGGGGAAGAGGCCGCAGGCCTCAAAGGGGGGCAGACAGCCCCCCGCCCATACCAACCCTTACAACGTGCAGGAAACGCAGCCCTGCACTTCGGTGCCTTCCAGCGCGGTCTGACGCAGGCGGATATAGTAGATCGTCTTGATCCCCTTCTTCCATGCGTAGATCTGCGCCTTGTTGATGTCGCGCGTCGTGGCCTCGGCCGGGAAGAACAGCGTCAGCGACAGGCCTTGATCGACATGCTCGGTCGCGGCCGCATAGGTGTCGATGATCTTCTCGGGGCCGATCTCATAGGCGTCGCGGTAATATTCCAGGTTGTCGTTCGACATGAACGCAGCCGGGTAATAGACGCGGCCGATCTTGCCTTCCTTGCGGATCTCGATCTTCGCCACGATCGGGTGGATCGAGGAGGTCGAGTTGTTGATATAGCTGATCGAGCCAGTCGGCGGCACCGCCTGAAGGTTCCGGTTATAGAGACCATGCGTCATCACATCGGCGCGCAGCACCGCCCAATCCTCACGGGTCGGCAGGGTCACGCCTTCAAAGACGCGCTCCACATCCGGCAGGGTCGGCAGCCAGTCGCGTTCGACATATTTGTCGAAGAACGACCCATCGGCATATTTCGACTTGTCGAAATCGACGAAGGTCTGGCCCTTCTCCTGCGCCAGCAGGCAAGAGGTGCGGATGGCGTGATAGGCGATGGCCGCGAAATAGACCGAGGTGAATTCGACCCCCGCCTCGCTGCCGTAATGGATGCGTTCACGCGCCAGGAACCCGTGCAAGTTCATCTGGCCCAGGCCCACGGCATGGGCCTCGTCATTGCCGCGCCGGATCGAGGGCACGGAGTCGATCGAGGACATTTCCGACACCGCCGTCAGGGCACGCACCGCAGCCTCGACGGTGGCACCGAAGGCCGGGCCATCCATGGTCGCCGCGATGTTGAGCGAGCCGAGGTTGCACGAGATATCCGTGCCCATATGGCTGTAGCCCAGATCCTCATTGTATTCGCTGGCCTCGTTGACCTGCAGGATCTCGGAGCAGAGGTTGGACATGGTGATGCGCCCATGCACCGGATTGGCGCGGTTCACCGTGTCTTCGAACATGATGTAGGGATAGCCGCTTTCGAACTGGATCTCGGCCAGGGTCTGGAAGAATTCGCGGGCGTTGATCTTCTTCTTCTTGATGCGCTTGTCATCAACCATCTCGGCATATTTCTCGGTGACCGAGATTTCCGAGAACGGCACGCCATAGACCTTTTGCACGTCATGCGGCGAGAACAGATACATATCCCGGTTTTCCTTCGCCAGTTCGAAGGTCACATCCGGGATCACCACGCCAAGGCTCAGGGTCTTGATGCGGATCTTCTCATCGGCATTCTCGCGCTTGGTATCCAGGAAGCGCAGGATATCGGGGTGGTGGGCGTTCAGATAGACCGCACCCGCACCCTGCCGCGCCCCAAGCTGGTTCGCGTAGGAGAACGAATCCTCCAGCAGCTTCATCACCGGGATGACGCCCGAAGACTGGTTTTCGATCCCCTTGATGGGCGCGCCCATCTCGCGCAGGTTGGTCAGCATCAGGGCCACGCCGCCGCCCCGCTTGGACAGTTGCAGCGCCGAGTTGATCGACCGGCCGATGCTTTCCATATTGTCTTCGATGCGCAGCAGGAAGCAGGAGATCAGCTCGCCCCGGCTTTGCTTGCCCGCATTCAGGAAGGTCGGTGTCGCAGGCTGGAAGCGGCCCGACAGGATTTCTTCCATGAAGGACATGGCCAATGCCTCGTCGCCGCGTGCCAGCGTCAGCGCGACCATGACGACGCGGTCTTCATAGCGCTCCAGATAGCGCTGACCATCGCGAGTCTTCAGCGTGTAGCTGGTGTAATATTTGAACGCGCCAAGGAAGGTCGGAAAGCGGAACTTGCGCGCATAGGCGGCATCCCAGATCGCGCGCTGGAAGTTCTTGGAATACTGGTCCAGCACTTCGGGCTCATAATAGCCCTCATCGACCAGATAGCGCAGCTTCTCATCCAGATTGTGAAAGAACACCGTGTTCTGGTTCACATGCTGCAGGAAATACTGCTTTGCCGCCATACGATCTGCGTCAAAGCGGATCCGCCCCTCGCCATCGTAAAGGTTCAGCATGGCGTTCAGCGCATGATAGTCCAGCACGGGTTTCACGGCGTCAAGCATAGGGCTCCCCAGAATTTCTCAAGGCCCGCGCGGATACGGGCAAGATCGGTCTCAGTTCCGGCCAGCTCGAAACGATAGAGGACCGGCACATTGCATTTGCTGGCAATGACCTCGCCCGCGCAGGCATAGGTCGCACCGAAGTTGCGGTTGCCGCTGGCAATCACACCCCGGATCAGCGCGCGACGCGCCGGATCGTTCAGGAAGCGGATCACCGGCTTGGCCACAGCGCCCCGCCCTTCGCCATCGGCATAGGTCGGACAGATCAAAACATAAGGACGATCCGGCATTGGCACCGGGTCGTCCATACGGATGGGTATGCGCTGCGCAGGAAGGCCCAACTGGGCCATGAAGCGCGCCGTGTTACCAGAGCCAGAGGAGTAATAGACCAGCCCCGACACGGCGCCCCATCCTCTTAGGCAAGTTGACCGATCATGTCGGGACGAAAACCAGCCCAATGGGCGTCACCGGCAACCACGACAGGTGCCTGACGATAGCCCATGGCCATCACGCGATCCATCGCTTCGGCATCGGCGGTCAGGTCGATGACGCTATAGGCGATTCCCCTTGCATCCAGCGCACGGGTGGTGGCGGTGCATTGCACGCAAGCGGGTTTGGAATAAACGGTGATGGTCATTGCCTGATGTCCCTTTTCGTTTTTTCACTCCGGTGCAGCGCGCCGGTCCGGTCGGGTCTTGCGCCCTTCCCTTTCCAGCCATGCCCGCCCCACCGCGCGGTTCGTTTGTCTTGTCCCGGCAGGTCGGCTGCCTTCGCGGAGGGCGAAGCCTCAAGCTGCCCGGACCCACCCGTTCATGCTTTGCTTCCATCGCTCGCCTGCAGTCGCGCCGGTTGTTCCGGCTTCCCTTAACCCCGAGTCGCCCCGAGTCATCCGGGACCCAAACATTAGCGCCAAAATGCCGACCCTCGTCAATATCTAGTTTATCCCAAGGGGAGACACCACAGCATATTCCCCATATGTATAGATAGGCACGACCTGCCCGAAAGGACAGATGCGCGGCATCTCCTTGGCTTTCTGGTCTGTTTTCAGGCCTTTGCGCGCTGCGCGGCCAGCCGCGCGCGCCACAATGTGAACAGCGCCGCTGCAATCACGAGGGCACCGCCCAGAATGACGTTGGGTCGCAAGGTCTCATGGAATATCCATACACCCAAAGCGGCAATGAAGACCAGTTGCAGAAGTGCGAAAGGCTGAATGTCGCTGGCCTCCGCCACCTCATAGGCGCGGATCATCAGGAAATGCGCAAGCGATCCGGTCAGGCACAAAATGCCCATCCAACCCCAATCGGCCCCCGTCATCGGTTGCCAGAACCAAAGGCCCAAAGGCGTAATCAACAGGGCGGAAACCAGCCCCGCCCAAAGAAAGGACGTAGCGGCCGTATCGGTCTGCGCAACATAGCGGGTCAACAGCCCGTAAAGCGCGAAAAGGAAGGCCGAGGCCAGCGGAATCACCGCCCAGGGGCTGAACACGCCCGAACCGGGATCGAGAATCACGATGACCCCGACAAAGCCCACCCCGATCGCGGCCCAACGGCGCCAGCCGACCTTCTCGCCAAGAATCGGCCCCGAAAGACCGGCCACGATCAGCGGGTAGCAGACGAAGACCGCATGGGTCTCGATCAGGCCCAGTTTCACGAAGGCGAGGATGATCACGCAGACCTCGATGATCAGCGCAGCCCCGCGCAGGAATTGCAGCCCTGGCATATGCGAACGCAGCGCGGTGCCAATGCCGCCCGGCCCGCGTGAAGCAAGGGCAAGGGCAAACAGCGCAAAGGCCCAGAAGCGGATCATGACCACCATCCAGACGTTATATTCCTGCGCCAGATGGCGCGAGATCCCGTCCTGCAGGCTGAACAGCAAGGCCGTCCCCAGCATCAGCAGAATCCCGAGGGTGGTGTTCTGTTTGGCGCGCGCTTGCATGGTGGCTCCTGATCCTGCCCGGTGGGGGCAGTCGCCGTTGCCGCATAGCGCAAGCCCCCGCAGGGTGAAAGGGCGGATGGCAGCCCGGTCGGGGAAAGCCGCGATACCCGGTCCCGCGCGGGGTCAGGCCCCCGCGATCCGCCCCACGCTCATATGCCGCTTGCGGCCATGGCCGGGCAGGCGGTCCACCGCGAAACCGGCGGCAGCCAGCGCCCGGCGCACGCCGCCGGCCGCGGTATAGGTAGCAAAGCTGCCGCCCGACGCGGTATGGGCCGCGACCTGTGCCATCAGGTCATCCGCCCATAGTTCGGGGTTCTTGGCGGGTGAGAACCCGTCCAGGAACCAGGCATCCACGCGCCCCGGCCATACGGGCAGCCGCTCGCGGGCATCACCCAGAATCACCTCTGCCTCGATCCCCGGCAGCGACAGCCGAGTCCGCCCCTCGACCCATTGTGCCAGAAACGGGTCCGCCACCGCCCGCGCCTCAGGAAAATGGTCCAGCGCATGGGCGATATCTTCGGCCCGCATCGGAAAGGCCTCGAAACTGGTGAAGCGCAGCGTGCCGGGCGCGCCCATCTGCGCCCACAGGATCTGCAACGCCAGAAGGTTTAGCCCGGTGCCAAAGCCCAGTTCGGCCACATGAAACCCGTCGCATAGCCGTTCCGCCAGCCGGTTGCCCTCCAGGAACACATGCCGCGTCTCGCTCAGCCCGTCATTCAGGCTGAAATACGGATCGTCAAATCGGGTCGAGACGGGTATCACCCCGTCGCGCCAGTCGAGATCGGCAGGTTCGGTCGCAGCAGGTTTGGTCATCTTGGCCCTTTTTCCGGCGACCCTGCGAAAAGGAGGCGGGAATGGCAAGCGTGGATGTCACGGTGCGCGGCGGCGGGATCTTTGGCCTGTCCTGCGCATGGGCGCTGGCGCAGCGCGGCGCGAAGGTGCGGCTGATCGAGGTGACGCAGATCGGGGCCGGTTCCTCGGGCGGGCTGGTCGGTGCGCTGAGCCCGCATATGCCGGAACAATGGAACGCGAAAAAGCAATTCCAGCTCGACAGCCTGTTGATGGCAGAAGCCTTCTGGGCCGAGGTCGGCGCGGTGTCCGGCCTGCCCACCGGCTATGGTCGCGTCGGGCGCTTGCAGCCCCTGCCGGATGCGGGGGCGGTGGATCGCGCCCGCGCCCGTGCGGCATCGGCGGCGGATCTGTGGCGGGGCCAGGCGGAATGGCGGGTGATCCCGGCCACGGGTGCCGGATGGGAGCCTACCAGCCCCACGGGCCTTCTGATCCATGACACGCTGTCGGCCCGGCTGCATCCGCGTCAGGCCGCAGCGGCCCTGGTCGCCGCCCTGCGCGCGAAAAGCGCGGAGGTGGTGATTGGCGATGCGCCCGACACGGGTCTGGTGTTGCACGCCACCGGGGCGGCGGGTCTGGCAGCCCTGTCTGCCGATCTGGGGTGCCATGTCGGCGGCGGGCTGAAGGGGCAGGCGCTGGCGCTGCGGTTCAGCGCCCCGGATGCGCCTCAACTTTATGTCGATGGCCTGCATATCGTGCCGCATCAGGATGGGACGGTCGCCATCGGCTCGACCTCGGAACGCGATGTGACCGATCTTGCGACCGACCATCAACTGGACGACCTGCACGCCCGCGCTTGCACCGCCCTGCCCTGCCTGAGGGACGCGCCGGTGATCGACCGCTGGGCGGGCCTGCGCCCGCGCGCCCGGTCGCGTGCGCCGATGCTGGGGGCTTGGCCCGGCCGCCCCGGCCAGTTCATCGCCAATGGCGGCTTCAAGATCGGCTTCGGCATGGCCCCCAAAGTGGCGCAATGCATGGCGGATCTGCTGCTGGAGGGGCGTGACACCATCCCCGCAGGGTTCCACGTCGAGGACAGCCTTTGACGAAAGCCCGGCTTTGAAACAAGGCCCGCCTCTCGGCAAGGCACCTTTCCCGGCAAGGCCCTGCTCTACACCCAGACAGGCACCAGAAACGGCGGGCCAGGACAGGCGGCGGGCCTTTCGACCCGCCGCATCTCATCTAGCTTACAGCCCGTAAAGCGCCCCGAATTTGGCATCGAGGTAATCCAGAAGCGGTGCCTCGCTCGGTTCCATCCCGCAGGCCAGCGTGATGACCGCGCGCGGCTCGTGCAGCCCGCCATGGCGCTGCACCTTCTCGCGCAGCCAGCCGGTCGCTGCCGATGTATCGCCGCGCGACAGCTGGTCATCCAGATCGGGCAGATCGGCGCGCAGCGCCTGATGCAGACAGCCCGCATAGACATTGCCCAAAGTATAGGTCGGGAAATAGCCGAACAGCCCGCAGGACCAATGCACATCCTGCAACAGCCCATGCGCGGGCCGGTCCACCGCCACCCCGAAATCGGCCTCGAAGCGGTCATTCCACGCCGCTTCCAGATCGGCTACCGCCAGATCACCCTTGATCAGCGCGCGTTCCAGATCAAAGCGCATCATCACATGCAGGTTGTAATGCACCTCATCGGCCTCGGTGCGGATGAAGCCGGGCTGCACACGGTTCACGATGCGGGCAAACTCTTCGGGGCTGGCCACCCCGAAATCACCGAACCGATCCAGCATCTGGCGGAACATCCAGCCGGTAAAGGCCGGGCTGCGGCCGATCTGGTTCTCATAGATCCGGCTCTGGCTTTCATGCACCCCCATCGAGACCCCGCCACCAAGCGGCGTCAGCAGGTAATCGGGATCGATGCCTTGCTCATAACAGGCGTGTCCCACCTCATGGATGGTCGAATAGAAGCAGTTGAACGGATCGGTCTCCACCACCCGCGTGGTGATCCGCACATCCGTGCCCGCGCCAGAACTGAACGGATGCACCGCCAGATCCAGCCGCCCGCGCAAAAAGTCATAGCCAAAGACCGCCGCCAGATCGCGCGAGAAACGCATCTGCGCCTCTTGCCCGAAATGATGATCCAGCTTCGGCGGTGGTGCCTGTTCCAGCAAGGCCGCGCGCAGCCGCACCAGACGCGGGCGCATCCGGTCGAACATCGCGCCGATGCTGGCTGCCGTCGCACCCGGCTCGTAATCATCCATCAGCGCATCATAAAGATCGCCGCCCTGCGCCAGCGCCGCCGCCTCTTCGCGCTTGAGCTCGATCACCTCGGCCAGTGTCGGCAGGAAATCCGCGACCTTCTCAGACGCGCGCGCCTCGGCCCAGATGCCCTGCGCGGTAGAGGTCACGCGCGCCAGTCGCTGCGCCAATGCTGCCGGGATCCGCGTCGCGCGGGCGTAAGAGCGGCGGATATGGCGCAGTTGCGCGGCGGCCACCGTATCCTCGGCCTCGGCGGTATCCAGCCATTCGGCCAGACGCGGATCGGTGCGGCGCGCATGTAACACGCCTTCAATCGCGGCCATTTCCTCGCCGCGCTGTTCCGCCGCGCCGCGTGGCATCATGGTTTCCTGATCCCAGCCCAAACGGCCGGAAATCTGCGCCAGCGCCTCGGTCTCGCGCTGGAACGCCATCAACTGGTCAAAAGCGCCCATCGTCATTGCGTCCCTTCGCGGATCGACCCGGCCTGCGGGTATTGGCTGAAGAAGCGGGCGCGGATGATCAGCACCCAAAGCAGGATCGCCGCAAGCTGATGGGTGATCGCCACATGCAGATGCGCCGCGGTCAGCGCCGTCATGATGCCAAGCGCCACCTGCACCAGCAACACGCAGAACAGCGCGAGGAAGGCGGTGCGCGTCACGCCATAGGCCGATTTGCGGCTTTTGATCAGCGCGCCGATGCCAAAGAAGAACAGCAGATAGCCCGCCATCCGGTGCATGAATTGCACCAGACCGGGGTTTTCAAAGAAAGCGTGCCAGACCGGCAAGCTGCCGCCCTGCCCATCCGGCACATAGAAGGCATCCGCCGGGAAGAAGCTGCCATTCATCAGCGGCCAGGTCGGGAAGGCGCGGCCCGCATCGATACCCGCGACCAGCGCGCCCAGAAGGATCTGCAAGAAGGCCAGATGCATCAGCCCGGTGCCCATGCCGAACAGCCGGGCCTCGCGCCCGCGCCGCGCCTGCAGAAGCTGCGCCTCGCTGCGTCCCAGCAGAAGCATATACCAGGCGATCAGGCCAAGGATCAGGAAGGCCAGACCCAGATGCAGTGCCAGCCGGTAGGATGCGACCGCGATCATCGATCCGGTCAGGCCCGATGACACCATCCACCAGCCCAGCGCGCCTTGCAGCCCGCCCAGGGCACCAAGGCCCAGCAGCCGCCCGGTCCAGCCATTCGGGATGCGTTTGGTGACAAGGAACCCAATGAAGCCCAGCGCCCAGACAAGACCCACCACCCGGCCCAGCTGGCGATGGCCCCATTCCCACCAGAAAATGCCCTTGAACGCCTCAAGGGTCATGCCCTTGTTCACCAGCTCATATTGCGGGATCTGCTGGTATTTCTGAAACTCCTCGGCCCATTCCGCATCGGACATCGGCGGGATCGCACCATGGATCGGCTTCCATTCGGTGATCGAAAGGCCACTATCGGTCAGCCGGGTCAAGCCACCCACGATAATCATCGCGGCGACCAGCACAAAGATCACGGCCAGCCAGACCCGGATCGCGCCGCGCGCGCCCGTGCCGCGCGCGATCAGCCCGCCCTGCGGGACGGGCGCGCGGGCCTTGTCCCCGACATCCTCGAAAATGCTGCGTTTCTGCGCCATGTCAGGCCCTCCGTTGCCGGGCGGAGACTAGGCTGCGGGCCGATAAGGTTCAAGTCGGCCTGCACTGGGGCGCGCTGTCGCAGCCGCCCCTGCCCCCGGACAGGAAGCCTTCCTATCCGGATTGCCGCACCAGGCATCCTCGGATCCGCAATTCGTGGCCCCGACGCGGATCAGCCCGACCACGGGCAAATGCGCCCCGGCAAGGGCCGCATCAGGGTTGCAACACGCGCGTGACAGCGGTGACCCTGCGGCAGGATCCGGCCCCGCGCCGGGTCTTCATGCGCCGCTTTTATCCTCGGCCTCTTGCTGGCGCAGCTTGAAGGCGATCTGGCGCAACATGCCATGGAAGGTGCGCACCTCGGCGCTGGTCAGCGGCAGGCGCGACCACATATTGCGCAGGCTGACCTTCATCCCCGGGGCCTTGGCCTCGGGGAAGAAGAAGCCCGCGGCCTCCAGCCGTTCTTCGAAATGCCTGGACAGAGCCTCGATCTCGTGCAGTTGGGCATATTCGGTGCGGGCAAAGGTCATGATCTCGGGCGCGACCTCCTGCTTCAGACGTGCCCATTCATACCCCACCAGCAGCACGCATTGCCCAAGGTTCAGCGAGGGAAAATCAGGGTTTACCGGAACGGTGATGATGGCATTGGCATGAACCACATCCTCGTTTTCCAGACCGGCGCGTTCGGGGCCGAACAGGATGCCGACACGCTTGCCCTCGGCGCTCAGCGCCCGCGCGTAATCCATCGCGCGTTCCGGCGTCATCACCGGCTTGGTCAGTTCACGCCCGCGCGCGGTGGTGGCAAAGACATAATCGCAATCGGCAATCGCGGCAGGCAGGTCGGCAAACAGCCCGGCATTGTCCAAGACTCGCCCCGCGCCGCTGGCCATCGCCACCGCCTTGGGGTTGGGCCAACCGTCGCGCGGCCCTACGACACGCATCCGCGTCAGGCCGAAATTCAGCATGGCCCGCGCCGCCGCACCAATATTCTCGCCCATCTGCGGGCGCACGAGGATGATGGCTGGGTCGATCATGGGGCCTCCGGCAAGCACGGGCGCCCGCATACGCCCAAGCGGGCTGCAAAACAAGCGGGCACCGGCCGATGTTGCCCCAATCGGCCAATGTCGGCGGGGGGCAGTCTGCCCCCCACGGCCTTCGGCCGCCCCCCGAGGATATTTGGGAACAGATGATGATGGGGGCAGTCCTTCGCGGCCGAACTGACAAGGGGGGCCGAGGACCGACCCACGCAAGACTGCGGGGGAGATATCACGCGCAAAAGACAGGGGGCCGTGAACGGGTTCCGAACTGGCGACAAAATCTAGGCCAGCCAAGAAAGCGCACGCCAGAGCACGTCTGTGATTTGGGACCGGAGGACAAAGGTTGAAGGCTTGCGCAGCACCGTAAACCGACTGCAGATTTTGGTGCAAATCTGCTGTCCAGGATGCGCAAATCTGCTGTCGCCCTTCACCTGCTGTCCTCTCTGCTCAAATATCCCAGGGGGAGACCCCGGCGGAGCCGGGGGCGAGAGCCCCAGACCCGCCCCAGACAGCATTTCCAAATGCGCGAAAACCGGCTAAAGCCCGTCAATCCATCGCCGCCCCCCAAACAGCCGCCCTATAGCCGAGTGATCCCATGTCCGACGCCGAACGCCCGCAGATCTATCTCATCACCCCGCCCGAGTTCGATCTTGAGCTGTTTCCGTCCCGGCTGGCCGCGGTGCTGGACGGGCATGAGGTGTCCTGCATCCGGCTGGCGCTGGCAGCGCGCGACGAAGACCGCGTGGCCCGCGCCGCAGACGCCCTGCGCGAAGTGGCCCATGCCCGCGACGTGGCGCTGGTTATCGAAAAGCATGTGCTGCTGGTCGAACGTCTGGGGCTGGATGGCGTCCATCTGACCGATGGCGCGCGCAATGTGCGCAAGCTGCGCAAGGATCTGGGCGATGAGGCCATTATCGGCACCTTCTGCGGCACCACCCGGCATGAAGGCATCAGCGCCGCAGAGGCCGGGGCCGATTATGTGGCCTTTGGCCCGGTGGGCGAGACGCCCTTGGGGGATGGCTCTCGCGCCGAGCTGGATCTGTTCCAGTGGTGGTCGGAAATGATCGAGGTGCCTGTCGTCGCCGAAGGCGCCCTGACCGTCGAGCTGATCGAAAAGCTGGGCCCCGTCACCGATTTCTTCGGTCTGGGCGAAGAGATCTGGCAGGCCGAGGATCCGGCCGCCGCATTGAAGGCGCTGCTCGCCCCGCTCGGCTAAGGCGCCCAAAAATCAGGCACGACCCGGACCGCCGCCCAATCGGGTGGCGGTTTTGCGTGACAACGCCCGCAAAGCACGCAGGATGGCAGCAGGCCCCGGCCCATATGGCTAAACAGGGGCGAATGCCAGACGAACAGGGGCCCGCTCATGGCGATCTATGCCAGTATCCATCACCTGACCCATTACACCTATGACCGCCCCGTCACGCTGGGGCCGCAGATCATCCGGCTGCGCCCCGCCCCACAATCGCGTACCAAGGTGATCTCGCACAGCCTGAAGGTCTCGCCCGGCGGGCATTTCGTGAACCACCAGCAAGACCCCTACGGTAACTGGCTGGCGCGGTTCGTCTTCCCGGAGCCGGTGACCGAGTTCAGGATCGAGGTCGATCTGGTGGCCGATATGTCGGTCTACAATCCCTTCGACTTTTTCGTGGAAGACAGCGCCGAACATTGGCCCTTCGACTATCCGCTGGATCTGGCCGCAGATCTGGTGATCTACCGCACGCCCGAACCCGCAGGTCCGATGCTGCAGGCCTTTCTTGCCACCATCCCGCGCGAGACAGCCCGCACCACCGATTTTCTGGTGGCGCTGAATGCGCGTGTCAGTCAGGTGGTGAACTATACGATCCGGATGGAGCCGGGCGTGCAGCGCCCGGAACAGACGCTGGATCTGCGATCGGGATCGTGCCGCGATTCCAGTTGGCTGCTGGTGCAGGCGCTGCGCCATCTGGGCTTTGCCGCGCGCTTTGTGTCGGGCTATCTGATCCAGCTCAGCCCCGATGTGAAATCGCTGGATGGCCCGTCGGGCACCGAGGTGGATTTCACCGATCTGCACGCATGGGTCGAGGTCTATTTGCCCGGTGCAGGCTGGATCGGGATGGATCCGACCTCTGGCCTGCTGACCGGCGAAAGCCATATCCCCTTGGCGGCCACCCCGCATTACCGCAATGCCGCGCCGATCTCGGGCGGATTCTCGTCTGCGGGCACGCCCGAGGTAAAGTTCGATTTCGACATGCAGGTGCGGCGCGTGGCCGAACACCCGCGCATCACCAAACCCTTCAGCGATGAGGCATGGGACAAGCTGAACGCGGTTGGCCAGCAGGTCGACAAGGTGCTGGCGGATGGTGATGTGCGCCTGACCATGGGGGGCGAGCCCACCTTCGTGTCGATCGACGATTTCGAGGCGGCCGAATGGAACACCGATGCGGTGGGCCCGAAGAAGCGCGACCTTGCGGACCAGCTGATCCGCCGGTTGCGCAAGCGTTTTGCCCCCGGCGGTTTCCTGCATTACGGTCAGGGCAAGTGGTATCCGGGCGAAAGCCTGCCGCGCTGGACCTTCTCGCTTTATTGGCGGCGCGACGGGCTGCCGGTCTGGAAGAACCCCGATCTGGTCGCGCGCGAGGCGACGGATTATGCAGTCGGCCCGGCTCAGGCGCATGATTTCATGGCAGGCTTTGCCGAAAGGCTGGGTCTTGCGCCCGAACATGCACAACCGGCCTATGAAGACCCCGCAGAATGGATTCTGAAAGAGGCCAATCTGCCGCCCAATGTGACGCCGGAAAACAGCAAACTGAAAGACCCCGAGGAACGGTCGCGCTTTGCGCGCGTCTTCTCGCGCGGCTTGACCGAGCCTTCGGGCTTCATCCTGCCGATCCAGCGCTGGCAATCGCAGGCGCAGGGGCCGCGCTGGCGCTCGGAGATGTGGAAGCCCCGGCGCGGCCATCTGTTCCTTGTGCCGGGCGACAGTCCGGTGGGCTTCCGCCTGCCCTTGGCGGGCCTGCCATGGATCCCGCCTGCGCAATATCCCTATAGCTATGCCGCCGACACCTCGATCCCGCTGGCACCGCTGCCGGACTACCATGATACACTAGCCAGCCGCCGCGCGGATCTTCAGGCCGAGATCGACCGGATCGCGCAGGAAGAGGCCGCAATCCTGCCCCCGATCACCCCCGGCCATGCCCAACCGGCCGAGCGGCAGGCCGTTGACGCACAGCAGCGGCAGATGCAGGTGCCGCAGGACGGTGTGGACCCAGCGCAGGGCGGTGTGCGCACCGCCATCGCCATCGAGCCGCGTGACGGGCGGCTCTGCCTCTTCATGCCCCCCTGCGAGACGCTGGAGGACTATCTGGAACTGCTCTCCGTCGCCGAAGCCACGGCGGCCGATCTGGAACTGCCCGTGCATATCGAAGGCTATGCGCCGCCACAGGACCCCCGGCTGAACGTGATCCGGGTGGCCCCCGATCCCGGCGTGATCGAGGTGAACATCCACCCCGCCCATAGTTGGGAGGATTGCGTGGCCACCACCGAGGCAATCTATGAAGAGGCGCGCAATTGCCGTCTTGGGGCCGATAAATTCATGATCGACGGCCGCCACACCGGCACTGGCGGCGGTAACCATGTGGTGGTCGGCGGCGAGACGATGAATGACAGCCCCTTCCTGCGCCGCCCCGATCTGCTGAAGTCGCTGATCCTGATCTGGCAGCGGCACCCGTCGCTGTCCTACATGTTCTCGGGGTTGTTCATCGGCCCGACCTCGCAGGCCCCCCGCATCGACGAGGCGCGCCATGACAGCCTTTATGAGCTGGAGATCGCCCTGTCGCAAATCGGCGATCCGGTGCGCGGCGGGCCGCTGCCGCCGCCCTGGCTGGTGGACCGGCTGCTGCGCAACATCTTGATCGATGTCACCGGCAATACCCACCGGGCCGAGATCTGCATCGACAAGCTGTTCTCGCCCGACGGGCCGACGGGGCGGTTGGGTCTGGTGGAGTTTCGCGGCTTTGAGATGCCGCCGCATCCACGCATGAACCTGGCCCAGCAATTGCTGATCCGGGCCATCATCGCACGTTGCTGGAAGGCCCCGGTGCAGGGCAAGCCGGTACGATGGGGCACGGTGCTGCATGACCGCTTCATGCTGCCGCATTTCATCTGGCAGGATTTCCTTGGGCTTCTGGACGATCTGGCGCTGCATGGCTTCAAGCTGGATCCGGTCTGGTATCAGGCACAGGCCGAGTTCCGCTTTCCCTTCTGTGGTCAGATCGAGGTCGAGGGCGTGCATCTGGAACTGCGCCAGGCGCTGGAGCCCTGGCATGTGCTGGGTGAAACCGGCGCCATCGGCGGCACGGTGCGCTATACCGACAGTTCGGTCGAACGGTTGCAGGTCCGCATGACCACACTGAGCCAAGATCGCTACCGGGTGATGTGCAACCAGCGCCCGGTGCCGCTGGCGCGCACCGCGACTTCGGGCGAAAGCGTAGGCGGGGTGCGCTTCAAGGCCTGGCAACCCGCGGCGGCGCTGCATCCGGTGCTGCCGGTCAATGCGCCGCTCACCTTCGACATCTATGATGACTGGACGGGCCGCGCCATTGGCGGCTGTGTCTATCATGTGGCCCATCCCGGCGGGCGCAACTATGACACCTTCCCGGTGAATGGCTATGAGGCCGAAGCCCGGCGTCTGGCCCGGTTCGAGGCGCATGGCCACAGCCCCGGCCCCTATGCCCCAGTGACCGAGATCCCGCATCCCGAATTCCCGATGACCCTCGACCTGCGCCGCGCACCATGGATATAACGGCGGGATGAGCCATCCCGCCGCCAGCCCCGCCCCGCCCGCGATCCTTGCAGGCTATCGTCCGCAACCCGGTGTCGCGGACGAATTGTTCGACAGTGACGGAAGGATGCGCCCGGTCTGGGCCCCCTTCATCACCCAGCTGGCCAGCCTTGCCCCCCATGAAGTGGCGACCCGTTTCGCCCGGGGTGAGCAATATCTGCGCGATGCAGGCGTCTATTTCCGGCTCTATAGCGGTGGCCCCGCACAGGAACGCGAATGGCCGCTGAGCCATGTGCCGGTGATCCTCTCGGATGCGGAATGGCAGGGCATCTGCGCAGGACTGACCCAGCGGGCCGAATTGCTGGAACGGGTGATGGCCGATCTGTATGGCCCCGGGCGGCTGGTATCTGATGGGCATCTGCCCGCCGAACTGGTGGCGCAGAACCCGCAATGGCTGCGCCCGCTGGTCGGCATCACGCCGCGATCGGGCCATTGGCTGCACCATCTGGCCTTCGAGATCGGGCGTTCCCCCGACGGGTCGTTCTTCGTGCTGGGGGATCGTGCACAGGCGCCATCGGGGTCAGGCTTTGCGCTGGAAAACCGCATGGCGACGACGCGGATCTTCTCGGACCCTTTCCCGCGCGCCAATGTGCGCAGGCTGGCCGGGTTCTTCCGCGCCTTCCGCGCCGCGATGGAAGATCAGGCGGGTGCCGGGCGGCGCATGGCGATCCTGACGCCGGGGCCGAACAACGACACCTATTACGAGCATACCTATATCGCCCGCTATCTTGGCATGACGCTGCTGGAGGGCGAGGATCTGATCGTGCAGAACGGTCAGGCCATGGTGCGCACCGTGCGCGGGCTGGAGCCGCTGGGCCTGCTGTGGCGTCGCATCGACAGCGAATTTGCCGATCCGCTGGAACTGAACGAGACCTCGCAGATCGGCACGCCCGGATTGCTGGAGGCGCTGCGGCAGGGCAATCTGAGCCTGATCAACGCGCTTGGATCCGGGGTGATCGAGGCCCGCGCGATGATGGCCTTCCTGCCCCGGATCTGTGAAACATTGATGGGTGCGCCGCTGCAAATGCCCAATATCGCGACATGGTGGTGCGGCCAGCCGCGCGAGCGCGCCTATGTGCAGCAAAACGCCGCCAAGATGATGATCGGCGCGGCGCTGGACGCAGCCTTGCCCTTTGCCATCGGTGCCGATACCGCGCTTGGCGGGCAGTTCCGTGCCGGGTCGTCGCTATCCTTGCCCGATTGGCTCGCCGCCGAGGGTGGCCGTCTGGTGGGGCAAGAGGCGGTGACATTGTCGACCACGCCGGCCTGGACGGGCGAGGCCAATAGCGGTCGCCTTGTGCCGCGCCCGATGACGATCCGGGTCTTTGCCGCCCGCACCGCGCAAGGCTGGACCTTCATGCCCGGCGGCTATGCCCGCATTGGCAAAAGCGATGATGCGACCGCGCTTGCGATGCAAAATGGCGGCTCGGTCGCCGATGTCTGGGTGGTTGCCCCTGAGGCGGTGAAGCCCGACAGTCTGGTGCAGGGCAATATATTCGAGCGCAATCCGCCCGGCATCCTGCCATCGCGCGCGGCAGACAATCTGTATTGGCTGGGCCGCTATATCGAGCGGACCGAGGGCGCGATCCGCCTGCTGCGCGCCTGGCATCTGCGGCTGGCAGAAACCGGCGATCCCGATGAGGCGCGGCTTCAGGAACTTGCGGCCTATATGGAAAGATTGGGCCTGCATCCCGACCGTCCGATCCCCGAGGGGCTGGCGGGCCTTGTCTCTGCCGCGCGCAATGCCGCCGCCAAGGTGCGTGACCGCTTCTCGCCCGATGGTTGGGGGGCGCTGAACGATCTGGCCAAGACCACCGCCAAGCTGACCGCCAAGGTCAGCCATGGCGATGATGCGGCACTGGCCATGTCGATCCTGCTGCGCAAGATTTCCGGCTTTTCGGGGCTGGTGCATGAAAACATGTATCACTTCGCAGGCTGGCGCTTCCTGTCGCTGGGCCGGGCCGAGGAGCGCGCAGGCGCAACCCTGATGCTGCTGGAGACCTTTACCGATCCTGAGGCCGCCCCTGGCGCGCTGGAAATCGCGATCGAGGTTGGCGACAGCGCGATGACGCATCAGCGCCGCTACCGTTTCGGCCCCTCGCGCCAGACGGTGCTGGACCTGCTGATGCTGGATGCGCAGAACCCGCGCTCGGTGCTGTATCAGGTGGCGCAACTGCGCCATCACATCGGCAAGCTGCCGCAGGAAGGTGCCGGGCTTTCGGCGCTGGACCGGATACTTCTGCGCATCGATACCGATCTGCGGGTGGCCGATCCCGCCGGGATCGACGCCGAGATGCTGGCCGATCTGCGTGCGCGCATGTCGGATGTGTTCGAGCTGATCTCGACCAGCTTTCTGAGGTAAGGCGATGCGCTACAAGATCCGCCTGACCATTGATTACCAGTATCAATCCGCATCGGACCATGTGCGCAATGTGCTGCGCCTGCTGCCCTCGGATGCGCCGGGCCAGCATGTCACGGCGCGCAGCCTGACCATCAGCCCACCGCCACAGGAACGCCTCGACCGGCTGGACTTCTTTGGCAATACCACCACGGATGTGGTCTGGCATCAGCCGGTCGAGACCATCACCTTCACGCTGGAGGCCGAGGCCGAGCGGTTCGCCACACCGCCTGTCGATGTCTCGCCGCCGCTGAAGGGCATTGCCGCCGATGTGGCGGGTGCCGGGATCGGGCCACTGTCGCCCCTGCATTTCCTTGGCCCCTCGCCGCGTATCCGGGCCGAGGCCGCGATCACCGCCTTTACCCGCGCGGCCTTGCCCGCCACCGGATCCAGCCTTGCCATGGTCGAGGCGGTGGGGCGGGCGCTGCACAAGGCGATGACCTATGATGCGGATGCGACCGATGTGAACACCTCGCCGCTGGAGGCCTTTGGCAAGCGGCGCGGAGTCTGTCAGGATTTCGCACAGATCATGATCGCGGGCTTGCGCGCCATCGGTCTGCCCGCCGCCTATGTCTCGGGCTTTTTGCGGACCTATCCCCCGCCGGGCCAGCCCCGGCTGGAAGGGGTGGATGCGATGCACGCCTGGGTCGCGGTGTGGTGCGGTCAGGCGCAGGCCTGGGTCGAATATGACCCGACCAATGCGCAATGGGCGGGCGAGGATTACATCACCGTGGCCATCGGGCGCGACTATGCCGATGTCGCCCCGGTGAAGGGCGCGATCCGCACTTCGGGCGGTCAGGACAGCGCGCAGGCGGTGGATGTGATCCCGCTGGATGATCCCGTAACACCGCCTCAAGCCGACATGACCGGGAAAGACCGAACGCCATGACCGCCACGATCCGCATTGCCGCCGCCATCATCCTTGATGATGCGGGCCGCACGCTTCTGGTGCGCAAACAGGGCACGCAGGCCTTCATGCAAGCCGGGGGCAAGATCGAGGGCGGCGAGGCGCCGCTGGATGCCCTGCGCCGCGAATTGCACGAGGAACTGGGCCTGACCCTGCCCGCATCCGGCGTTGACCCCGTGGGGCGGTTCGAGGCACCCGCCGCGAACGAGCCGGGGCATCTGGTGGTGGCCGAGATCTTTCGCCTGCAGCTGGACCAGACGGATCTGCATCCGGCAGCCGAGATTGCCGAGGCGATCTGGATCGACCCCGCTGCGCCGCCCGCGATCACGCTGGCACCACTGACACGCGACCAGATCCTGCCACTGGCAGCAAGGCTGATACAAGCCTGAGGTCCTGGGTTGCGATCCTGGCGGTATCCTCTTGGCATGGGGTCTGGGCTCGGCCATCCCGGTCTGACCATCCCAGCCGGATCATCGCGACCTGAACCTTTTTAGCCGATCCTCTCGCCCCATTGATCCTGACAAGAAAAAGGGGGCCGAGCCGGCCCCCTTTCCTTTCGCGATCTGGCGATCAATGCACCCGCGCCTCGCCGGGCTTGTCGCCGCTGCGGCTTGACGCGATCACCCGGTCACCGAGGATCAGCCCATGCGCCCCGGCGGTTGCCGTGACCTCGCTGCCGTCCAGCACCTCACCCGCCAGGATCATCTCGGCCAGCGGGTCTTGCAGATTGCGCTGGATCACCCGTTTCAGCGGCCGTGCGCCAAAGACCGGATCATAGCCCTCATCGGCCAGCCAGGCCTTCGCACCTTCATCCAGGTTCAGCGTGATCTTGCGATGCGCCAGCCGCTTTTCCAGCCGTTTCAGCTGGATCTCGACGATGCCGCCCATATCCGCCCGGTTCAGCCGGTCGAAGATGATCTGCTCGTCCAGACGGTTGAGGAATTCGGGGCGGAAATGCGCCCGCACCGCTTCCATCACATCGCGCCGTGCCTGCGTGGCATCGGCCCCTTCCGGCAGCTCGCTCAAGGCCCGCGCCCCAAGGTTCGAGGTCAGGATGATCAGCGTCTGCTTGAAGTCCACGGTGCGGCCCTGACCATCGGTCAGGATGCCGTCATCAAGCACCTGCAACAGCACGTTGAACACATCCGGATGCGCCTTTTCCACCTCGTCGAACAGCACGACCTGATAGGGTCTGCGCCGCACGGCCTCGGTCAGCACGCCGCCCTCGTCATAGCCGACATAGCCGGGCGGGGCACCGATCAGACGGCTGACCGAATGCTTCTCCATGAATTCGCTCATGTCGATGCGCACCATCGCGGTCTCGTCGTCGAACAGGTATTCCGCCAGGGCCTTGGTCAGTTCCGTCTTGCCGACGCCGGTGGGGCCAAGGAACAGGAAAGACCCCAGCGGCCGGTTCTCGTCATTCAACCCGGCGCGGGCACGACGCACGGCACGGCTGACCGCCTCAACGGCCGCGCGCTGGCCGATCACCCGGTGACCCAGCTCGTCTTCCATGCGCAAGAGCTTTTCCTTCTCGCCCTCCAGCATCTTGGTGGTGGGGATGCCGGTCCAGCGTTCCACGACCTCGGCAATCTGTTCGGGGCGCACGGCTTCCGCCACCAGCGCCTCACCCTGTTTCGCCTCGGCCTCGGCCAGATCCTTTTCCAGCCCCGGAATGCGGCCATATTGCAGCTCGCCCGCCTTAGCGAAGTCACCCTCGCGCTTGGCTTGCTCCAACTCGGCCCGGGCGCGATCCAGCTGTTCCTTCAGCTCGCGCGCCTGTTCCAGCGTGTCGCGTTCCGCCTGCCATTTGGCCGTCATCGTGGCGGATTGATCCTGAAGATCCCCCAGCTCCTTTTCCAGCTTTTCCAGCCGGTCCCGGCTGGCCGCGTCATCCTCTTTCTTCAGCGCCTCGGCCTCGATCTGCAATTGCAGGATCTGCCGGTCCAGCGCGTCCAGCTCCTCGGGCTTGCTGTCCACTTCCATCCGCAGACGCGAGGCCGCCTCGTCCATCAGGTCGATCGCCTTGTCGGGCAGGAAGCGGTCGGTGATGTAGCGATGCGACAGCGTGGCCGCCGCCACAAGGGCGGAGTCCGAGATCCGCACGCCGTGGTGCAGCTCATACTTTTCCTTGATGCCGCGCAGGATGGAGATCGTGTCCTCGACGGTGGGTTCATTCACCATCACCGGCTGGAAGCGCCGGGCAAGCGCCGGATCCTTCTCCACATATTTGCGGTATTCATCCAGCGTGGTGGCACCGACGCAATGCAGCTCGCCCCGCGCAAGCGCCGGCTTGATGAGGTTCGCCGCATCCATCGCGCCATCGGATTTGCCGGCACCCACCAGCGTGTGCATCTCGTCGATGAACAGGATGATCTCGCCCGCCGCAGATTCGATTTCCTTAAGGATCGCCTTCAGGCGTTCTTCGAATTCGCCGCGATACTTTGCGCCCGCAATCAGCGCGCCCATATCCAGCGCCATCAGCTTCTTGTTGCGCAGGGATTCCGGCACATCGCCATCGACGATGCGCAGGGCAAGACCCTCGGCAATCGCGGTCTTACCCACGCCGGGTTCCCCGATCAGCACCGGGTTGTTCTTGGTGCGGCGCGACAGAACCTGCATGGCGCGGCGAATTTCCTCGTCACGGCCAATGATCGGATCAATCTTGCCCTCAGCCGCCGCTTCGGTCAGGTCGCGGGCATATTTCTTCAAGGCCTCCATCGTGTCTTCCGACGAGGCGCTGTCGGCCGTGCGGCCCTTGCGGATATCGTTGATTGCGGCGTTCAGACCCTGCGCCGTCACGGCACCGGCCACCAGAGCGTCCTTGGCGCGGGTATTCACCAGCGCAAGCGCGGTCAGCAGCCGCTCCACCGGCACGAAGGCATCCCCCGCCTTCTTGGCAACCTGTTCGGCCTCATCCAGCACACGCACCAGGCTCGGGTCGATATAGGCCTGACCGTCACCACCAGAGACCTTGGGCTGTTTGGCAATCGTGGCATTCACCGCCTCGTTCACCCGTTCAGGCGCGCCACCTGCGCGGCGGATCAGGTTCGAGGCAAGGCCCTGCTCGTCATCCATCAGGGCTTTCAGCAGATGCTCGGGCAGCACACGCTGGTGGCTTTCGCGCATGGCGATGGTCTGGGCCGCCTGCAAGAAGCCGCGCGACCGTTCCGTGAATTTCTCCAAATTCATCGGTATCTCCTTTCATAAGCGCCGCGTCTGGAAACCCCCGAAAGGCATCTCCGTTCCGGCCTTGCCTGACAGATGGGCATATCATCCACGGCCTGCAAGAGCATGATCCTGCCACGCCGCAAGAATTTCCCTGCGGCATTCCGCCCATCCCCGCGCGCACCTTGCTGCCATGCCATTTGCCGCCGATGGCAGGACCGGAAATGGCAGTGTTCAGCCAGTAGTCCATTGCCCGCGAAAGCAGCACTTGCCATGCGCGGCACGACACCGCAGGTTGTGCAAAACAGCGAAAAGCCCGAGGTCCGATGCAGCACGCCCTTCACCCGATTCTCGGCAAGGCCCGTATTCACGGGCTGGCCCTCAATGTCGCGACATCGGGGCTTTGCCTGAATGATCCTGCCGAACTGCATATCAGCGAAGACGGCCAATTGCAGGTGCGGGCCCGCATCCGCCGTCGCCTGCTGGGGCTGTTTCCACGCCAGATTCAACGGGTGATCGGCCATCTTGGGCCGCGCACCACAACAATCCTGCTGCCTTATCTGCAGGAGGAAACACCGCTGCGCCTGCGTATCGTCGGGCTGACACCGGAATATATCGCGGCACCTGAGGTGTTCGTGTCGATCTGGGGCAATTTCAGACCGCAGTTTTCGGGTCCGCCGCCGCTGGCGCAGAGCGCATAAAGGCGGGCGCATAGCGCATGAAGGCGAAGGCCTGACCATCGGGTGCCCAGCAGGGCACATTGATGCTGCCCTGCCCACCGAACAGGTCCACCACCCGTCGCCTTGCGCCGGTTGCGCAATCCATCAGGCAAAGTCCCACATCCAGATCACGCGGATGGCCCTCGGTTCCCGGCGGATAGGCCAGATAGAGCACATGCCTGCCATCTGGCGACGGGTGCGGAAACCAGTTCACATTCGGATCGGCAAAGACCTGTTCCGGCCCATCCGCCCCGATGCGCCAGATCTGGGCACGGCCCGAAGCATCGGAGTTGAACCAGATCGTGCCATCGGGCGCAAAATCAGGGCCATCGTGATGGGCGGTGCCCGGGGTCAGCACCTGTTCCACCCCGGTTTGCAGATCCATCACCGCGATGCGCACGATCCGGTCACCGCGCGCGCAGGCATAGGTGATGCGGGTGCCTTGCGCGCCGTGCCACCAGCTTGGCATGGCAGGCACCATCTGGCCTGCCCCCAGAACATGGATCTCAGCGCCCCTACCCCGATGCGCGGAAAACACGATCCGGCCATCGGGCAGAAAGCCGTGATCGTTGTTGCAGGCCAGCCCTTCGGGCGTCTCTATCACCTTCAGCCCCGCAGCGGTGGCGCGCCACAGCCGCCCTTCGCCATTGACCAGAAACCAGCCTTCCGGGTGCCAGTTCGGCGCCTCGATCAGCCTCTCCGTGCGCAGGATAACCCGGCAGGTGCCGGTCGCCAGATCATAAACCTCCAGAGAGGAGCGCCAACTCATTCCCGGGCTTTGGGGGTCAGCAATTTGGAGGGGCGCAGCGCCTCTGCCGCCTTGAACAGACCAAAGGTCTGGTTCACATAGTTCACCACGCCGCCGATCTGATCGAGATATTTCTGCAATTCCGGCGTGCGCTCGGCCTCCACCACCTGCACAGGGCGATCGGGGCCCTCGGCCTCGAATTGCACATAGAACAGCGGCTCGCCGCGCTTCAGGATGATGTCCTTTTCCGGCTCATGCCATTCAAAGGCCCACATCAGCGGTCTTGGCCAGATATTGAGCGGAAAACGTCCGCCAAAGATCGTGCCCGGCAGCGGATCGCGGCGATAATGCATGAAGGCCGAAAGCTGCGTCACATAGACCAACTCATCGGCGATGAACGTATAGGGCAGGCCAAGCTGGATGGTCGGGCGGTCGGGATAGCGCCACTCCGCCTCGCTGACCAGGGTCAGCACCTCGCCCAGCTTGTTGGCGCGGATGGTTGAGGCGGTGCCCGCCCGGTTCACCAGATGCGGGCGCCCCTTGTCATCGCGCCCAAACCCCACATGGATGTCAAAGGGACATTTCACCATGAAATAGCGGCTTTCCAGCTGGATCACGCTGGGGCAGCGGCTGGCCGATTTGGCATGTGTCCGGTTGGTCTGACGCACCGCCACGCGTTCCGGCGGGTCATAAAGCACCGCCCCCTTGTCCGAGGTCAGAAACCATCCCACGGTCACAGGGCCGGATTTCGGCCCCTCGTCAGGACGGTCAAAGGTCATGTTGATCTGCATGTCTGGCCTCACTGATTTGGCGCAAAGCCTGTTTCGCGCGGGCCGGAATGTCAACGTGGCGCATGGGCGCGGCCTAAAGTGCGGCGCGCGCCAATAGCTCCGCCCCGCCATGCGAGGCACCGATCAGCCCCGGTTCCAGCACCGACAGCGCCGGCACCACAACAGGCCCCGGTGCCTGCCACAGCCTGCGCGCAGATACAGCACGATCAAGTGCGGCCACCAATGCGGTGGCCCGCCCCATGCCCCCGCCCACCGGCACCACGGTCGCCCCCACGACATTCAGCACCATGGCAAGCGGGCCTGACATGATCTCAAGCCAGACTTCCACGGTTTCCTGTGCCGCCGCTTCGGCCGCCTGCCAGCCGGTCACAATACTTTCGGCACCAACCATCTGGCCGTGCAGATGCTGATGCAGCCTCTCGATGCCGCGCGCCGATCCGATGGCATCCAGACAGCCAACTTGCCCGCAGCCGCAGGCAAAACGCGGCACGTCGCGCCCAAGCGGCCTTGTCTCCTGCACCGGACCATGGCCCCATTCCCCGGCAAAGCCGCCGGCCCCCGCGACCAGCCGCCCGTCGATCACAAGCCCGCCACCGACGCCCGTGCCAAGGATCACCCCGAAGACCGTGCGATGCCCCCGCCCGGCACCGCTGCCGGCCTCGGCCAGGACAAAGCAATCGGCGTCATTGCCGATCCAAACCGGCAGGCCAAGCGCGGCCCGAAGATCTTCCACGAGGGTGCGCCCATCGAGACAGGGAATATTGGCGATCTTCATCCGCCCCGTCAGCGGATCGATGCAACCCGCGATGGATATGGCGATCCCTGCGGCATCGCCCGCCAGATCGCGCAGGGCCGCCGTGAACGCGTTGAAATCATCGCGCGGGGTCGGGCATTCGCGCACGGCTTGCACCTCGCCCGGTGCGGGGGAATGCCCGCCCCGGATCCGCGTTCCGCCGATATCGAACACCGCAAGCATGTCTCTGCCCCTTCTGCGCCTGAGTTGCGTTCATATCACGGGCCTGCGCGCTTGACAGCGCCCTGTGCGCGCCGCAAACCCCGAACGATTGCCAGCAGGAGTGCGCCATGACCCAAACTCTTCCAGCAGATGACCGCCTGATCGTGGCCCTTGATGTGCCGAATGTGGTGCAGGGTCTGGATCTGGCCGACCGGATCGGCGATGCGGCCAGCTTTTACAAGGTGGGGCTGGGGATGCTGACCGGCGGCGGATTCGCCTTGGCCAATGAACTGAAACACGAACGCGGCAAGCGGGTGTTTCTGGATATGAAGTTGTTCGATATCGGCGCAACGGTCGAGGCTGCGGTGCGTGGCATCGCCCAGCATGGCCTCGATTTCCTGACCGTGCATGGCGATCCGCAGGTCGTGCGCGCCGCCGCCGAAGGCCGCGCGGGGACCGCGACGCAAATTCTGGCTGTGACGGTGCTGACTTCGCTGGACCGTGCCGATCTGGACGCCAACTTGATCCGGGCGGGTGATATCCACGAGATCACGCTGGAACGCGCGGCCCGCGCGCTGGAGGCGGGTGCCGATGGTGTCATCGCCAGCCCGCAAGAGGCCGCGATGATCCGCGCCTTGCCACAGGCCAAGGGCAAGCTGATCGTGACCCCGGGTGTGCGCCCGGCCGGTGCGGCGCTTGGCGATCAGAAGCGGGTCGCGACCCCGGCACAGGCTACACTGGACGGTGCCGACCACATCGTGGTGGGCCGCCCGATCTGGCAACATGCCGATCCCGCCGCTGCAGCCCGGGCCGTGATTGCCGAATTGCCGCCGCGCGGCTGATCCGACCCATTGCCGCAGCGCGGCGGAGGGGGGCGGTTACAGCCCGCCCCGGCTGAGGCCCTGCCGACATCCGGCCGGGCCTTCGCGCCGCGCGCTAAAGGCGGTTTCGCCACAGCTCCGACAGTGATAGCCGCGCAACGCCCCGGAATCCTGTCCGTTCGCCTTCCAGCGGCATGGCAGGCGGGGCGACTTGCCCGCCTGCGTCACGTCTCCGGCAGATCCGCCACGGCGGACCCACCAGACCAAGGCCGCCCCAAGAACCAGAAGACCAATGACCAGCGGCATCGGCTCAGTCGTTGATGTCGCGCGTCCAGCGCTTCACCTCACCGCGTTGCAGCGGGAAGGCCGCGCGCAGCCCGGCCCAGGCGGCAAGCGCCACCACGGCGAAGATCAGAAGCTGCATCGGCAGGCCGATGGCCACGAGCCCCGACCATTCCACCGCCCCCACCGTGACCGCGCCGATGGCAAAGCCGAGAAAAATATGCCCCGGCAGCACCAGTTCCAGCGCGCCGATGATGGCCCCGGCGACCAGCCACCCCCACCAGACCATCATTTGCCCCGGAACATGGTGAAGGCGTTGGAAAACGCCTCCAGCGCGTTTGCGGGCACCAGAATGGTCTGCTTGCCATCGCCCTTGGCAACTTCTTGCAGGGCTTCGACCTGCTTCAAGGCCACCTGATACTGCGCCGCCTCAATGCCGTTCTGCTTGATCGCCTCGGCGATGACGCTGGTCGAATAGGCTTCGGCATCGGCCAGAACCCGGCGCGCCTTGGCAAGCTGTTCAGCGGCATAAAGCTCTGCATCGGCGTTCAGTTCCACCGCACGGCGCTTGCCCTCGGCCTCGGTCACCTGCGCGCGGCGGGCGCGTTCGGCGTTCAGCTGCTGCAACATCGCAGCGCGGGTCGCATCATCCAGGTTGACATCCAGCACCTCGGCCCGGGTCACCTCGATGCCCCAGTCATCGACCATGGCCGCAACCTGTTCGCGCACCTTGGAAATCAGGTCGGCGCGATTCGACTGCACGCTGTCCAGCTCCATCTTGCCGATCTCGCTGCGCACGATGCCAGCGACGGTGGTGGCAATCGCGCCATCGACATCACGGATCCGGTAGACGGTCTTTTCCGGCTCGATCACCCGATAGAAGACCGAGGTTTCAACCTTGACCAGCACGTTGTCGGCGGTGATCGCATCCTGGCTGGCATTGGGCAGCTGGCGTTCCAGCACCGAAACCTTGTGCGCGACGCTATCGAAGAACGGGACAATCACGTTGATGCCCGGCCCCAGCACCTTTTCCAGCTTGCCAAAGCGTTCGATCACATATTTCTGGCTTTGCGGCACGATCTTGACCGCCTTCAGCACGATCAGGATGATCAGCGCGGCCAAGGCCAGCACGACCGCATTCCCACCAATAAACTGTTCGATATCCATTGCGCCTTATACTCCTGCATGAACTGGCGCGATCATGGACTTCTCAAACCGCCCAAGCAATAGGCGGTCGATTCCGCCGACATATCCCAGAATCGCAGGTTATGCTTGCGCCCAGGGAACGATGAGCGATGAAATATTTCGCTATAATGCATCATATCGTAGAAATATTCGATCATGAGCTTTGCGCGAAACAGAGAACGCCAAGAAATCCCACCCCGTTCGCGTATCATTTCTCCACGCAGTCCAGTTGAGCGGAGCAAGCCCATGAAAATCGTCATTCTCGGTGCAGGCGTGATCGGTGTGACCTCCGCCTGGTATCTGAGCCGCCAGGGCCATGAGGTGACGGTGATCGACCGCCAGCAGGCCCCCGCGCTGGAAACCTCTTTCGCCAATGCGGGCGAAGTCAGCCCCGGCTATTCCGCTCCCTGGGCCGCGCCCGGCATCCCGCTCAAGGCCGTGAAGTGGATGTTCCAGAAACATGCGCCGCTGATCATCAACTTCAAGCCCGAACCGGCGAAGCTGCGCTGGATGGCGCAGATGCTGATGAATTGCACGGCGGATGCCTATCATGTGAACAAATCGCGCATGGTGCGGCTGGCCGAATATTCCCGTGATTGTCTGGCCGATCTGCGCGAGGAAACCGGCATCCAGTATGACGCGCGGATGCAGGGCACGCTGCAAGTGTTCCGCAGCCAGAAACAGATCGACAGCGCCGCCAAGGATATCGAGGTGCTGCGCGAGGATGGTGTGCCCTTCGAGGTGCTGGACCGCGCAGGCTGCGTGGCCGCCGAGCCGGGTCTTGCCCCCAATGCCGACAAGATCATGGGCGGGCTGCGCCTGCCGGGCGACGAGACCGGCGATTGCTTCAAATTCACCAACAGCCTGGCCGAGATGGCACAGGCCGCGGGCGTGACCTTCCGCTGGGGGGTGAAGATCCACCGCATCCATGCCGAGATGGGCCGCGTGACCCATGTCGAGACCAGCGAAGGCCGGGTTCAGGCCGATGCCTATGTGCTGGCGATGGGGTCTTATTCGCCGATGCTGGCGAAGTCGCTGGGGATGAAGCTGCCGGTCTACCCGCTCAAGGGCTATTCGATCACCGTGCCGATCAAGGACGCGGCGCTGGCACCGGTGTCGACCGTGATGGACGAGACCTACAAGATCGCAATCACCCGGCTGGGCGACCGCATCCGCGTTGGCGGTCTGGCCGAGATCAACGGCTTTGACCTGTCGCTGAACCCCAAACGGCAGGCCACGCTGACCCATTCGGTCGAGGATCTGTTTGGCGGCGCGGGCGATCAGACCCAGGCGGCGTTCTGGACCGGGCTGCGTCCGATGACGCCCGATGGCACGCCGATCGTGGGCCGTTCGACGCTGTCGAACCTGTTCCTGAACACCGGGCATGGCACGCTGGGCTGGACCATGGCCTGTGGTTCAGGCCGGGTGCTGGCCGATATCGTCTCGGGCCGCGCGCCGGAGATCGAACATGTCGATCTGGGCTACTCCCGCTATCAGGGCAAGCGCGAGACAGCACCAACCCTGCGCCCGATCCCGGCTGAATAAGCGATCCGACCTGAGCCTGAACGATCGGATCGAGGCTGCAGCAAATTTTCGTCGAAAATTTGCGCCGACCTGCACATGCGCCTGCGCCACAAAATTGGCGCAGACAGATTGGCATGATAGGATCGCGTCATGCCCGCCTTTTGCCGCGCCTGTCTGACTGAATTTGCCGCCGGCGCGCGCTGCCCCTCGTGCCGCAGCCCGCGGGTGATGGCGCATGACGAACTGTTCGATCTGTCCATCGCCCATATGGATTGCGACGCCTTCTATGCTTCGGTCGAAAAGCGCGACAATCCCGATCTCGCTGACAAGCCGGTGATCGTGGGCGGCGGCACCCGCGGTGTCGTCTCGACCTGCTGCTATATCGCGCGCATTTCCGGCGTGCGTTCCGCCATGCCGATGTTTCAGGCGCTGAAACTTTGCCCCGAGGCGGTCGTGCTGCCACCGCGTATATCGGCCTATGCAGAGGTCAGCCGGGCGATCCGCGCGATGATGGCAGACCTGACCCCGGCGATTGAGCCGCTGAGTCTGGATGAGGCCTTTCTCGATCTGACCGGCACCGCCCGCCTGCATGGCGCGCCGCCTGCGGTGATGCTGGCACGCCTGATCCGGCGGATGGAGTCCGAGCTGGGCATTTCCGGCTCCATCGGGCTTTCGCATAACAAGTTCCTGGCCAAGATCGCCTCCGACCTCGACAAGCCGCGCGGCTTTTCGGTGATCGGTCGGGCCGAGACTGCAGGATTTCTCGCCATCAGGCCCGTGCGCATCATCTGGGGCGTCGGCACCGCCACCCAGACCGCGCTGGAACGCGCAGGCATCCGCAGCATTGCGGATCTGCTGCGATGGGAACAGCAGGATCTGACCGCCCGTTTCGGCCATATGGGCGCGCGGCTCTGGCATCTGGCGCGCGGGCAGGACAGTCGCCCCGTGGCCGCGGACGAAAAGGTGAAGTCGATCTCCAAGGAGACCACCTTCAACGAGGATACCGGCGACGTCGATCTGCTGGATGGCCATCTGTGGCGGCTGGCGGTCGGGGTGTCGGATCGCGCCAAAGCCAAAGACATGGCGGGGCGCACCGTCACCCTGAAGCTGAAACGCGCCGATTTCACCACGATCACCCGGCGCCATGCCTTGCCGGGGGCCACCCAGATGGCTGATCGCATCTATCGCGAGGCGCGGGCGATGTTCGATCTGGTGCCGGCGGGCGGTGCCTATCGGTTGATTGGATGTGGCATTTCCGATCTCTGCCCCGGCGCACAGGCCGAGACCACCGCCGATCTGCTGGACCCGCAGGCGGGGGCCCGCGCCAAGGCCGAAGCCGCAACCGATGCGATCCGGGCCCGCTTTGGCACGGATGCCATCATCAAGGGCCGCGCCCTGCGCTAGCGGGATACCACGTTTTCCATATGAGGGGCAGCCATTCAGCGCGCCCTGAACCTTGCTCGGGGAAGGGCATGACGGAATGGATGCTTTGCGCCGATCCGTCGCTCTTGCTTTCAAGGCCGCCTGCGCTTTCATCACGGCCTCGCCGATCGACGATCCGCCGCAGGGATCATCCCGCGATGCCTATCCATGCAGGGCCATGCAGATGTCCCGGTAAAGCGTGCGCGGCGTCCTTGAAGACCCCGCGCCGCGATCAGGTCAAAGACCCTAATATCCGTCCCCCGGAAAGCTGTCGGACCGCGCCAAACCCGGCCTCAAGCCGACTTGGCATAGCCGCCATTATAGGCCTCGCTTTTGCGGCGGATCTGCGAATGCTCCACGATCCGTTCGCGCGCGATGCCACGGAAATCCTCGATCGAGGCATAGCCCTTGCGGTCCAGAAAATCGCTCAGGTCGCCGGTCAGTTCCTGGATCAGATTGACGCCGATGCCGCCGCTGCCCTTTTCCTCCATCGCGGCTGTGCAGATCTGCAGGTTTCCGGCGCCATGCACGATGAAATTGAACGCCTCGCGGAAGCCCTTGATGCCGCCGATGCCGGAGATCGATTTATCCGGATAGGCCCGCGACACGTCCGAGACGCGCTGCAACGCCTGATGCAGAATGGCCAGCCCGCCAAGCCCGCCAGAGGTCACCAGCCCATCCACCTCGACCTCGAATTTCAGGGTCTCCGGGTCCATCAGCGGCAGGGACGGGAAGGTGTTGCAGAGCGAGATCGACGCAGCCCCCGCCGCATAGGCCGCACCCGCCGCATTGACGAGGCTGGAGGTCGAGGGCGTCAGCTTGACCCAGATCGGCACGCTGACCGCGCCGGTCACCGCCTTCAGGATCGAGCGGATGATGTCTTCATCATTGGCGATATGCGCGCCCATATCCTTGCGATCCATATGCGGGCAGGACATGTTCAGCTCCAGCGCGTCACAGCCCGCATTCACGCAGGCCTTTGCCAGCTTGCGCCAATGGTCCATCTCTTCCTCATTGCCCGCCCCCGCCATGATCGAGCCAATCAACATGCGGTCCGGGTAGGTGGTCTTGATCTCTTCCAGATCGGGCAGCCATTGCTCCAGCGGTTGATCCGAGATGAGTTCCCAGTTCCACGAGGAATGCGACACCGTGTCGGGGCGCTTGTTGCGCGAGACATAGGGCTTTGCCTCGCTGGCGCGCTGATAGATCGTTTTGGGCCCGGCCACGTTTTCCACCGGATGCATCCCGATGGTCTTGGTCACCACCCCGCCCCAGCCCGCCTCGAAGGCCCGCATGATCTTGGCCTTGCTTTCGGTGGGCGGGGCAGAGGCAAGGACGAAGGGATTGACGAATTCAAGGCCCGTAAAGGTAGTAGCAAGCTTGTTGGTCATGGCGCGCTCCCTGTTTGTTACCAACAGGACCGGCCCTTTTTACCAATTAGTCAATATTTTTTTGAAATGCTGTGGTCCGGGCGTGTGAAACGGCACGGCCGGTGACGGGCGCTGATCGAAAAATGGGCAGAGGTCGGGGGACGTTGCCGCATTGATTGCGCGGCCTGAGCGCGACCATTCGCCCAAGATTTGGCCCCGTCGCGATGACCTGGCGGCGGGTGCTGAAATGCGGCCAGAGACATGACAGAACAGGCCGCCCCCGCCGGACCGCCTTTCGGCGCGCATTGGCTTTGCCCTTTACTTTCCTGCCTCGCTGCCTTCACCTTGCCGAAAATATTTGATGAACAGACACATGCTGCACCGTATTCTTTCAATCCCCGACCGGATGGCAGAACAGGCCATGGCGAGCCCGCTTGATCGACGCGGGTATCTGCGCGCGATCATGATCGCAGGCCTGCTTGCCCTGCTCATGCCAGTCACCCTGGTCATGTGGTTCTGGCTTGTGGAACCGGGCAGCTATATTTCACTGGCCTTGCTCCTCCTTGCTTATGCTCTCGAATTTGCTCTGCTGATCCACGCCTCCTTCAGGCTCAACGCCGCAACCCTCGCCCGTGAAAGAACGGTTATTGGTGCGGAAGCGCAGCAGATCTATGCGCCAAGGGAAGGCCCGATCCTGTGGCGCCGCGCCGTAGGGATCGGGTCGACCAGATCACGCATTGTGACCGGCTTCCCCGCGACGCTCGGCTTCGGGCTGATTATCGCGATCGCATATGCGTTATTGGGATACCTTAGTTTACTCCTTCCGCTTGTGTCGCTGGCCCTCATGCTGACGCACCAGATCGTCACCGCATCAAAACTGTTGCGCTGACCCGAAGCGCACCCCATCCCCCAAACAAAAACCCCCGCACCATCGGCGCGGGGGTCTCTGTCTCTCGAACCTGAAAAGGTCTCAGCCTTTTTTCAGGCAGCGCTTGCCCAGCACTTCGGCGATCTGCACCGCGTTCAGGGCGGCACCCTTGCGCAGGTTGTCGCTGACGCACCAGAAGTTCAGGCCGTTATCGATGGTGGAATCATTGCGGATGCGGCTGACATAGGTCGCGTAATCGCCCACGCATTCCACCGGGGTGATGTAGCCACCGGCCTCGCGCTTGTCGACGACCATAATGCCGGGCGATTCCCGCAGGATGTCCTGCGCTTCTTGCCAGTCCAGCGGCTCTTCGGTCTCGATATTGATCGATTCCGAATGGCCGACAAAGACCGGCACGCGCACGCAGGTCGCGGTCACCTTGATCTTGGGATCAAGGATCTTCTTGGTCTCGGCAACCATCTTCCATTCTTCCTTGGTGGAACCGTCATCCAGGAAGACATCGATATGCGGGATCACGTTGAAGGCGATCTGCTTGGGGTAGACCTTCGGCGCCACTTCCTGACCCGGCACGAACATGCCCTTGGTCTGGTTCCACAGCTCGTCCATCGCCTCTTTGCCGGTGCCCGACACGGATTGATAGGTGGAAACCACGACGCGCTTGATCTTGGCCCGATCATGCAGCGGCTTCAGCGCCACGACCATCTGCGCGGTGGAGCAATTGGGGTTGGCGATGATGTTGCGCTTGGTATAGCCGTCGACCGCCTCGGCATTCACCTCCGGCACGACGAGCGGCACATCGGGGTCGTAGCGGTAGAGCGACGAGTTGTCGATCACCACGCAGCCCTGGCTTGCAGCCTTGGGCGCATAGACCTTGGTCGCATCCGACCCGATGGCGAAGAAAGCGATGTCCCAGCCGGTGAAATCGAAATCGGCCAGGTCCTTGGTCTTGAGAGTCTTGTCCCCAAAGCTGACTTCAGTGCCGAGCGAATTGCGCGACGCAAGCGCCACGATCTCGTCCACCGGAAACTCGCGCTCGGCGAGGATGTTCAGCATTTCTTTGCCCACGTTACCCGTGGCGCCGACGACGGCGACTTTGTAGCCCATCGGGGGGTCCTCCAAGTGTCAAAAGCGACGCTTGCCCGTTAGCGCAAAGGGGGGGCGGGGGAAAGGGATTCTTGAGGGTTTCGCGCGGCTATCGCCTGTGCTGGCGTGCTTGTGCCAGCTTTGCGGCGAATGCGTCACGGTCGCAGTCCGCCGCACCGCCCTCTGACCAGGCAAAGCGTGGGTAATAGACCTGACCCAGCCAGGCGATAAAGGCCGCGCGCAGGCTTTCATCATAGTCCAGCGCGGCAGGCGTTGCGAACAGCGCATCCAGCGCGATCTGGCTGTCTGCGTGATGCACAAGGCCGGGCAGATTGAAGAAGGCCCGCCCCAGCGTGACCACCGGCTTGTCATGAAAGAACGCCTGCAACCCCATGGAGGAATTCAGCGTGACCACGCCACGGCAGGCTGCGATCTGCGCGAAACTGTCTGTCGCATTGTCCAGCACTACCCGGCCTGTGGCGATCAGCGGGGCCAGTGGCTCTGCCAGTGATGTCTTGGCGGAAGGGTGTTCCTTCAGCCGCAGATGCCAGCCTTCGGGCAGGGCCTGCGCCGCCTGACCAATGGCCTTCAGAAACCCGGCCATGCCGCCGCACCAACCCGCGAAAAGCGTGACCTGACTGTCATCGGGCACTTGCAGCGGGCAGAACAGGAAAGGCGTCTGCGGCAGATCGCCGGCCCCCTGCCCCACATCGGCACGGCGCGATGCGCGGGCGGTCAGCCCCGCCCCCACCGCCCGCCAATCGGAGATGTCACGGGTCATCGCCCATTCGCGGAAAAAGTCAGGATCTTGCGGCACCGAGCCTTCGGCATTCACCCCCGCCGGATCCAGCGTGATGCGGCCCGGCAGCGGCGCAAGTTCGGCGTAAAGCGTGGGGGCGCCAGCATCGCGCGCCGCCGCCATAAAGGCCATGCGCGATCCGGTCAGGCCGTTCCATGCCAGGGCCAGATGATCGGGATGGCGGGTGAAATGCGCCCGCGCCCAGTTATATTGCCCCCGGATCAGCTGCCGCTTCAGCCAGCGCGCCAGCGCACCTTTCGGCTGGCGTTTGGCGCGGGCAAGGGCGGCATCGACCCGCAAAGTCGTCTCGGGCCAGTCACGAAAGCTGAGCGGGATGGTTTTCAGGCGCCTCGCTGCCCCTTCGACCTCGGCCAAGGCGGCAAAAACCGCCTCTTTGCGGGCATTGTATTCGGCGGGAAAGACGATCATCGCGCGGGCCTCGTTGCGGGCCTTCAGGTCGGGCCTTGCGCCAGACTGCGCAAGGGGGGCGCAAAGGTCAATCCGTGCGGTCCCGCGATGTGGTATAGATCAGGAGAGCCAGCGCCAGCGTCACGATGAAGAACAGGAAGATCGCGACATAGGGGGCCTCGACCGGCGGCTGCGCTGTGGCCGCCGACAGCCGACCCGTGATGAATTGCGCGATCCCCACCGATCCGATGCCGAATAGGTTCAGCAGCGTCACCCCCCGCCCGGTCAGATGTGCGGGCAGGAAGGCACGGCCATGCGCGATCACCATCGGGAAGGACGCGCCCGCAAAGCCGAACAGCGCCAGCAAAGCCACGGTGGTCCATCCGCCCGCCAGCGGCATCAGCCAGAGCCCGACCAGCGTTGCCAGCGCAATCAGGTTGCCGCCAAGGATCAGGTACTTGCGGGTTTTCAACAACCGCTCCAGCGGGCCATAGGCGAAACTGCCCGCGACCATGGCCAGCCCCATGATCAGCGTGACACGGCCGATATCATCCGGGCTCGCGCCAAACACATCGCTGTAATAGGGCCCGACCCAAAGCCCGCGCAGCGCCGCGACCGGCGCATAGCACAGCGCCATCATGACAAAGATCGGCCAGAGACTGCGCATCGCCAGCAGATCCAGCAGCGATCCCTTGGCCTGCGCCTGGACCTTGGGCGGATCGCGCACCAGCACGGCGATCAATGCCGCAATCAGCGCGGTCACCAGCGCCAGCCCCCAAAGCGCACCACGCCAGCCCACGGCATCGACGGCCAGCGACAAGGGAAGCGAGGCACCGATATTGCCCAGATTGCCGATGCCGACCATGGCCCCCGCCAGCGTGCCGAAAACGGCGGGCGGAAAGCTGCGGGCAAAGATGAAATAGCCCGCCATCAATACGGGAGAGCAGCCCGCGCCGATCAGCACCATGGCAAGTTTGATGCCACCCGGGGCATCGGACATGGCAAAGACCACCGCACCCAAGGCCCCGACCAGCAGCAGGCTTGCCGCGGTCAGCCGCGGCCCCACACGGTCCAGCGCAGCCCCCACCGGAACTTGCATCGCGGCAAAGGTCAGGAACCAAAGGCCCGAGGCGGTTGCCAGATCCTCGGCGGTGGCGCCAAGCTCTGCCTTCAGGACCGGCGTCAGCACCGCAAGGAAGGCGCGATAGAACTGGCTCAGCACATAGGCGGCGAACAGGCAGGCAATCCCGATCTGCATCGGCTCAGGCCGCCTTCGGGGTTCGGGCCACCCAGGGTGCCTCGCGGATCGGCAGATGCACCAGCGCCGAGAAGGCCCCGACCCCCACACCGATCCACCAGACCATCGTATAGCCCCCCGTCATGTCATACATCTTGCCACCCAGCCAGACGCCCAGGAACCCGCCGATCTGGTGGCTGAGGAAGACGAAACCATAAAGCGTGCCCATGTAGCGCAGCCCGAAGATATGCGCGACAAGGCCCGATGTCAGCGGCACCGTGGCCAGCCACAGCGCCCCCATCGAGACCGAGAACAGCAGGACAGAGGTCGGCGTCATCGGCATCATGATGAACAGCGCCGCCACAATGGTGCGGGCGGTATAGATCCCGGCCAGCAGATACTTCTTGGTGTATTTTTTGCCCAAAGCACCCGCCCAGATCGTGCCCACGATATTGGCCAGGCCGATCACCGCGATGGAGATCGCGCCAAGCGCCGAAGTGGTGGTGATGCCAAGCGCCGCCAGCGGGCCATTCGGGTCAATCGGGCCGCACATCTCGGTCACGAAGGCCGGGAAATGCGCGGTGATGAAGGCCAGCTGATAGCCGCAGGAGAAGAAGCCGAGAAAGATCATGATATAGGACGGATCGGTGAAGGCCTTTTTCAGCACGGCCCCAAGACTTTCCTCCAGCTCGGCCCGGGTCGCGACATGATCGGACTTCAGGAAGGGCAGCGCGAACAGGCTGCACATGATGATGCCGCCAAAGATCACGAACACCGTCTGCCACGGATAATGGCTCAGCAGGATCTCGGCCAGCGGTGCCCCCACGACCTGGCCTGCAGAGCCTGCCGCCGTGGCAATCCCAAGCGCGAGCGAGCGGTTTTCGGGCGAGGAGGCGCGCCCCACCACCGCCAGCACCACGCCAAAGCCGGTGCCCGCAATGCCGAAGCCCACGACAATTTCCAGCAATTGCATCTGCGCGGGCGTGGTTGCGATCGAGGTCAGCACGAGGCCAAGCGCATAGAGCACCGCGCCAATGATGATCGCCTTGCGATCCCCGATCTTTTCCGCAATCGCGCCGAACAGCGGCTGCCCGATGCCCCAGGCAAGGTTCTGGATCGCGATGGCCAGAGAAAATTCTGCCCGCGGCCAGCCGAATTCATTGGCAATCGGCAGCTGGAACACGCCGAAACTGGCCCGCAGGGAAAAGTTCAGCAGCAAGATCACACAGCCGGCGATCAGGATCGGCGTGAAAAGCGGGGATCGGGTCATGGCGGGCTCCACGAGGTCTGGCGGATAGGTGCCGCCGCTGCGCGCCAAAGGTCAATTCGTTTCTTGTCACCCACACATTGAATCTTGTGATGCCGAAAACGCCAAAGCGGAATGGATCGCGCTTGCTTTGGCGGCACTTTGTTCCGCCAGCAAAGGTCAGGCCATGCCAGTGGGACAACGCCTTGCAGATCGCGCGAGGCCGGGCGATGGTAGCGCCAACAAGGGTGGAGGCTTGCATGTCGGATTGGTGGCGCGGCGCGGTTGTGTATCAGGTCTATCCCCGGTCGTTTCAGGACAGCGATGGCGATGGGATCGGCGATCTGAAGGGCATCACCGCGCGGCTGGATCATATCGCATCCCTTGGCGTCGATGCGATCTGGTTGTCGCCGGTCTTTACCAGCCCGATGGCCGATATGGGCTATGATGTCAGCGATTATTGCGACATCGACCCGCTGTTCGGCACGCTTGCCGATTTCGACGCGCTGCTGGCGCGGGCGCATGAGCTGGGCCTGAAGGTCATCATTGACCAGGTGCTAAGCCATTCCTCCGACCAGCATCCCGCCTTTGTCGAAAGCCGCAAGGATCGCAGCAATCCCAAGGCCGACTGGTATGTCTGGGCCGATCCGCAACCAAGCGGCGCGCCGCCCTCCAACTGGCTGTCGGTCTTTGGTGGCTCCGCCTGGGAATGGGACCCGCGCCGGCGGCAATATTACCTGCACAATTTCCTCGCCTCGCAGCCCGACCTGAACTTCCACAACCCCGAGGTGCAGGACTTCCTGCTGTCCACCATGCGCTTCTGGCTGGAGCGCGGGGTGGACGGGTTCCGGCTGGATACGGTGAATTACTATTTCCACGACGCGAAACTGCGCGACAACGGACCGGAACCGCGTGCCGAGAACCTGCCGCCCGCCAACCCCTATGACATGCAGGATCACGAATATTCCAAGCTGCGCCCCGAGAACCTGCCATTTCTGGAACGGATGCGCAGCCTGCTGGATGGGTTCGACGACCGTGCCATGGTCGGTGAAATCGGTGAGGGCCCGCGCCGCGCCTTGAGGGCCATGGAGGAATATACCGCGCCGGGCCGCCTTCATATGGCCTATAGTTTCGACATGCTGGGGCCGACCTTCACGCCCGATCATTTCCGCTCGCGGATCGAGGGGTTCTTCCGCGCCGCCCCCGATGGCTGGCCGATGTGGGCGTTTTCCAACCATGACGTGATCCGCCATGCCACCCGTTGGGCAGGTTTCGGCCCGCAAGACGCGGTGGCCGGGCTGGCAGCCGCGATGCTTTTGTCCTTTGAAGGCTCGATCTGTCTCTATCAGGGCGAGGAGCTGGGCCAGACCGAAACGGATATCGAATATCACGAGCTGACCGACCCGCCGGGCTTCAAGTTCTGGCCCGATTACAAGGGCCGCGATGGCTGCCGGACGCCGATGGTCTGGGATGGCTCCGATCAGGCGGGCTTTACCACGGGCACGCCCTGGTTGCCGGTGAAGCCGCCGCAGCGGGCGCGCAATGTGGCCGCGCAGGAAAGTGGGGGGTCGGTGCTGAACCTTTACCGCGACCTTCTGGCATGGCGGCAGGGCAGCAGCGCCTTGCGCGACGGGCGCAGCCAGTTCTTCGATGTGGCCCCGCCCGCTCTGGCCTTCCGCCGTGACGGCGCTGCGGGGTCGGTGCTCTGTATCTTCAACCTCTCGGACGCAGCGATCAGCTTGCCCGTAGCCGGGCTCGACCGGATCGACGGCCCGGCTTCCGGGGCCTGCTTGGCTGATGGCCAGTTGCAGCTGCAAGCAACGGGTTGGGTCTGGGCTCAGTGCGGCAAAGACACATTCGTCGGTTAAGGGGCTCCGGTTAGGCCTCTGTCACCCCTCTGGCAGATCGATGCGCAGAACCTCCAGCTCCCGATCGCCGGTGGGTCTGCGCCAGATCACCAGATCGCCGATCCGCGCGCCAAGCAGCGCGCGGGCCAGCGGCGATTGCGGCGCGATGCGGCCAAGGGCGGCATCGGCCTCATCCTCGCCGGTGATCTCGTAACGGCGCTCTGTGTCCTCCGCATCGGCAACCGTCACACGGTGGCCAAACGCCACCTCATGCCCCGGATGGCTGGCCGGGTCGATCAGGATCGCGCTGCGCAGCCGCGCCTCCAGATAGCGGATGTCGCGCTCTGCCGCAGCTTCGGGCAATTTGTCGAGGCGGTCAGTGCGCGCCCGCAGGCTGGCAAGCTGGGCCTGCGCCCCGGCCAGCCGGGCGTGAAGTGTCGCCAATCCACGCGGCGTCACCAGATTGGGATGGGGCGAGACCGGCAGATCGGGCAGCGGTGCCAGATCCTCGGTATCCTCCTTGATGAAAGCGCGGCTCATCGGATGATCGGTTCCAGCGGGTCATAGAGCATCGTGCCGCCCCATGCGGCCTCTGGCAGACAGTCGGGCTTGAAGCGGATCCCGGCAAGGTCCGCGCGCGCAAAGAAACGACGTTCGGTCACGACGCCCTCCGGGTCGCGCCATGTCGGGGACAGGCTTCCTGCCACGATCTGGCAGCGGAAATAGAGATCAACCTGATGGAAGCTGCCATTCGGGTCATGAAATTCGTTGACCAGAACCGGCGCGCCGACCGTGACCGTCAGCCCGGTTTCCTCATGCACCTCGCGGATCAGGTTATCGGGCAGCGATGCGCCACGTTCCACCCCGCCACCCGGTGCGCACCACAGATCCGACACGCCCCCGCCCCAGGCATTGACCAGCAGCAGACGGTTTTCGTGCAGGATCAGCGCACGGACGGCAAGACGGGGACACAGCGTTTTCATGTGGTCGAGACTTGCCGAGGCGTCGCGAATTGTCCATCTCTTCCGTTCAGGTTGGGTTTTCTGGTCAGGAGGCGGATATGTTGCGCAAGGCCCTTGCCGCCCTCGCCATGTTGCTAGCGGCCGCCCTGCCAGCCCAGGCACAGGATGGCGCGCCGGACAGTCCGCTTCCGGGCAATCAGGTCCCGGATAACGGCGAATGCGTCGTGCTGCTGCACGGCCTTGCGCGCAGCGAAGCCTCGCTGATGGCGATGGAGGCCGCCTTGATCGCCCAAGGCTATCAGGTGGTGAATGAAGGTTACCCCTCCACCTCTCTGGCAATCCAGGATCTGGCCCCCCGCGTGGGCGAGGCCGCCGCGCGCTGCGCCACGGGCCGCAAGGTGCATTTCGTCACCCATTCCATGGGTGGCATCCTGTTGCGGGTCTGGCTGCGCGATCACAGCCTGCCCAATATGGGCCGGGCGGTGATGCTGGCCCCGCCCAATCACGGGTCGGAGATTGTCGATGCCTTCGGGCAGATCGGTGCCTTTGAATGGATCAACGGCCCGGCCGGGGCCGAGCTTGGCACAGACGGGCAGGCGCTTCCCTCAGCCCTGCCGCTGCCGGATTTCGATCTGGGGGTGATTGCGGGCAACCGTTCCCTGAACCCGATTTATTCATCCATCATCGAAGGGCCCGATGACGGCAAGGTTTCCGTAATGTCCACCCGGTTAGCGGGCATGACGGACCACCTGACCCTGCCTGTCACCCATACTTTCATGATGCTGAACCCCGAAGTGATCGCCCAGACCATCCTGTTCCTGCGCAACGGTCACTTCGACCGCAACCTGGGCTATGCCAGTGCGGTGGAGATCAGCCTGGGCCGGGTGCGGCCATGATGCCTTCGCCCAATGCCGTCGGCTGAAGCCTTTGCCTGAGACCTTCTGAACGACAGAAAAGAGTAGTGATGACCGATCCCGTCAAACCGCCACCGCCGCGCAAGGGGCTGCTGCATTTCGTCGATGCCACAGGATATTCGATGCAAGGGATGCGCCGCCTGCTGCGCGAGGCTGCGGCGAAGCAGGAATGTCTGGCGGGGGGCTTGGGCATCGGACTTTTGGTGCTGCGCGGGGCATCAATCTGGCAGATCGCGGTCTTTGCCATGCTGATCCTTGCCCTGCTTGCGGTCGAGGCGCTGAACACCGCGCTGGAGGTTGTCGTGGATCACCTATCCCCCGGCTGGTCGGAAATGGCGCGCGACGCCAAGGATCTCGGATCGCTGGCGGTGGGGCTGACCGTGATCGTCACCGGACTTTTCCTGCTGATGGCGCTGATCTGGCCTGCAGCCTAAGGCTGTCTCGCGGCCCCTGCCCCGCGGGTGATGATTCTTGCCGATAAATCCTGTGGCGTGTCGCTCTCGGGCGAATATTCCCGGCTGTGGCGCGCATTGTCATGCAGTCCCATCGACGCTACCAACAACCCCGATGGCCTACAGGGAACGCAAGATGACCACTTTCTCGAACTATGTCCTTACCGTCACCTGCCCGACGACGCGCGGCATCGTCGCCGCGATCTCGGGCTATCTGGCAGGCAAGGGGTGCAATATCACCGACAGCGCCCAGTTCGATGACCGGGAAACGGGTCGCTTCTTCATGCGTGTGACCTTCACCAGCGAGGATGGCGTGGGTGCGGAAGCCCTGCGCGCCGATTTCTCCGATGTCGCCAAACCCTTCGATATGGATTGGACGCTGGGGGCTGCGGGCGACAAGACCAAGGTGATCATCATGGTCTCGCGCTTTGGCCATTGCCTGAACGACCTGCTCTATCGCTCGCGCATCGGGGCGCTGCCGATCGAGATTGTCGCGGTGATCTCCAACCATATGGATTACCAGAAGGTCGTGGTGAACCAGGACATTCCCTATTACTGCATCAAGGTCACCAAAGAGAACAAGGCGCAGGCCGAGGCCGAGCAGATGCGCATCGTGCGCGAGACCGGGGCCGAACTGATCGTGCTGGCACGTTACATGCAGGTCCTGTCGAACGAGATGTGCCAGGCGATGTCGGGGCGGATCATCAACATCCACCATTCCTTCCTGCCCAGCTTCAAGGGGGCCAATCCCTACAAGCAGGCATATGAGCGCGGCGTGAAGCTGATCGGGGCCACCTCGCATTACGTCACCGCCGATCTGGATGAAGGCCCGATCATCGAACAGGACATCATCCGCGTGACCCATGCGCAAAGCGCCGATGACTATGTCAGCCTTGGCCGCGATGTGGAGGCGCAGGTGCTGGCCCGCGCGATCCATGCCCATATCCATCGCCGCGTCTTCCTGAATGGCAACAAGACCGTGGTCTTCCCGCCCTCGCCGGGATCCTACGCCTCGGAACGTATGGGCTGAATGTTCAGACCGGCGTGCATGGGCCGATTCGGCCCGCGCGCGCCTTTTCCTGAGTGTGTTATCCTGACGCGAGCATGGGCTGATCCGGTCTCGGCGCACGCCGACACACGCATCCTTCAGCCGGGCGGCAGGCGGTGGCCATTTTCGGCCATCCAGCCTGCCGCGCCGCCAGTCACCGCCGCGAAGACCGCCTGTCCCACCGCCTCGCCAATGGCGGTGTGTTTGCCGGCATAGGCCCCCGACCCTGCATCCGCCGCAAGCGCGATGCAATCGGTGCCAGTGCCGGTGGCAAGCCCCTTGGGCGTGGCAAGCCCCACCGACAGCACGGCGGCCGTGCGCGCCTCGGCGGCCAGACTGAATGCCTCCAGCATCGCGGCATCCGTCAATGGAGCATCCACCAGCACCGCGATGTTGATGGTGCCCCAATCGACCAGCACCCGCCCCAATCGCGCGCCAATGCGCTCGGCATTGCCAAGGCCCACCGTCGCAAGGCAGGTGGCACGGATGCCCTCCACCTCGGTCAGATGCAGTTCGTATTTGGTGATGTTGCGCGAGGTCAGCATCCCCACCGCATCCAGATGCCCGGCCCGGGCCAGTTCGTCCGCATACCAGCTTTCAGCATCGAACCCCGGCGTCAGATCGGCATTGCGCACCTCGCGCCAAATGATCCGCGAGGCCGCCTGGAAGCCGGGCCGCCATGGCGCAAAGCTGAGAACCCGTCGGGGCTGGCCCAGATCGGCGATCAGCCAGGGGCGATCCTCGGTAACCGCAATCACGGCGCCGCATCCGGCAGGCTGCGCAGAGGCTGGAACAGCGGGCCATCGGGCGTGTCGAGATAGGCCCCTTCAACACCGAACACCTCTGCCATGATGCCGGGCCGCAGCACTTCGGCAGGCGGGCCATCGGCCACCACACGCCCGCCAGCCAGCGCCACCAGCCGCGTGCAATGCCGCGCGGCAAGGCCAAGATCGTGCAGCGATGCGACCACGCTGCGCCCCTCGGCCGCCAGCGCGCGGAAGGTCTGCATCGTGTTGATCTGCTGCGCCGGATCAAGCCCGGCCACCGGCTCATCCGCCAACAGCAGGGGGGTGTCCTGCGCCAAGGCCCGGGCGATCAGCACCCGCGCCTGTTCACCGCCCGACAATGCGGTGGCCGTGCGGTCCCGCAGGGCTTGCAGGCCCATCCGGGTCAGAGCGGCCTCCACCGCCACCGGATCGCGGTCGCGATGCGCCAGTCGCCCCAAAGCCACCACATCTGCCACCGGCAAGGCCCAGGCAATCTCGCGCGCCTGAGGCAGCCAGGCCACCTGACGGGCGCGGGCATCCGATGACAGTGCGGCGAGGCTGCTATGCCCCCTGAACGGGATCAGGCCAAGGGCTGCGCGCAGCAGCGTGGTCTTGCCCGCGCCATTGCGGCCCAGAAGGCCGACAAACTCGCCGGGCGCGACCGCAAGGCTGATGCCATCCAGCACCAGCCGCGCGCCGCGCGGGACGGTCAGATCGGTCAGGCGCAGCCCGTTCATTCCGTCCTCCGCAGACGCCAGATCAGATGCAGGAAGACCGGCGCGCCAACCATGGCCATCAGCACACCCAGCTTCAGATCACGATCCGGCAGCACCAGCCGCACCGACAGATCGGCCGCCAGCACCAGCGCCGCCCCCCCCAGTGCCGCCGCAGGCAGCAGCCGCGAGGGCCGCGCGCCGACAAGCGGGCGCAGCACATGCGGCACGACCAGCCCGACAAAGCCCACAGCCCCCGCGACCGCCGTTGCAGCCCCCACGACGCAAGCGACACCGATGACCAGCCGCAACCGCAGCACCCGCAGATTGATCCCCATGCTGGCCGCAGCATCTTCGCCCAGGCTCAACCCATCCAGACCCCGACCCAGCGAAGCCAGCAGAACCCAGCCCAAGGCCATCACCGGCAGCGCGGTCAACACATGCGCGAAACTGCGATCGGCAAGCGAGCCCATCATCCAGAACACGATCTCATTGGCGGCAAAGGGATTGGGCGACAGGTTCAGCACCAGCGAGGTCAGCGCCCCCGCCAGGGCCGAAATGGCAACCCCGGCCAGGATCAGCGCCAGCGCCGATCCACCCGGCCCGGCCAGCATCAGGATCAGAAGAACCGCAAGTCCCGCGGCCGCCAAAGCCGATAGGGGCAGCGCCAGCGCGAATGTTGCGGCAAAGCCGGTTTGCAGCGCGATCACCGCACCCAGGGCAGCAGAGGCCGACACGCCGATCAGGCCCGGTTCGGCCAGCGGGTTGCGCAGATAGCCCTGCATCGCGGCCCCCGACAGACCAAGGCTTGCCCCCACCATCACCGCCAGAATGGCGCGCGGCAGCCGGATCTCGCGCATGACCATGGTCAGCGCGCCCTCATCGCGCAGCAGCGCGGTCAATGCCTGCCCCGGCGCGATGCCCGCAGGTCCCACCAGCAGCGACAGCACAAACAGCGCGGCACAAAGCAGGGCCAAAAGCGTGACCAGCGCGGGAAATCTCATTCCAGATCCTGTCTTTCGGCGGCCAGACGCGCCACCACATCCAGAACATGCGGCAATCCGCAAAGCCAGTCCCGATCCGCGATCTGCACCCGCTGCGCCCTCAGCGCCGACAGGGCGGGATGATGCAGGATCTCTTCGGCGCGCGAGGCACCGGGATAGGTGTCGCCGCCGATCAGCAGATCGGGGTCCGACAACAACAGCAGTTCCAGCGGCAGCACGCCACCGCCTTGCATCCCGCGCTCCTGCGCCAGATTGCGCAGACCGGCGGCCAGGATCACCTCGCCCGACAGGCTGCCCGCGCCGGTCGTATAGCCATTGGCGGAATAGCTCGCGGCGAGCGGCCCGCCCGCCCTGGTCACGAACGCCTTGCGGCGCGCGGCGAAATCATCAGCCATCGCATCGGCCCGCGACCCCTGCCCCAACAGCGCACCCATATGACGGATGCCCGCCTCCACCGCATCCAGCCCATAGGCCGGCTCAAACCGTTCCACCCTTATGCCGAGCCGTTCCAGCATCGAAAGCGTCGCCGGGTCGGAATAGCTGCCCGCCAGAACCAGATCGGGCTGCAACAGGTAGATCTCCTCTGCCCCGGCGTGATTGGCGGGATAGCGCCCGGCCTCTGCCACCATGGCAGAGGCACGCGGATCGCGCGCGAGGTCCGACACCGAGACCAGCTGCCCCGGTGCCGCCAGCAACATTGCCAGTTGATCGGTGCAGAGGTTGATCGACACCACCCGTTCAGGCGCAGACTGCGCTCCCGCGACATTCGCGGCCACCGACATCAGGCACAGCCCGGCCAGCAGCCCCACCATCAGGGGGCGCAGCCCTGTTACCACTTGGCTTCCAGCCCCAGCCAGGCCGTGCGCCCCTCGGTCGCATAGCCCCAGACCTCACGATAGTCCTTGTCGAACAGGTTGTTCACCCGCCCGGTCAAACGCAGCGTGTCGGTCACGTCATAAGAAGCGGAAACATTGGCCAGCCAGTAATCCGGCAGTTTCGCCGTGGCATAGGCCCCATAATACTGGGTGTCCCAGTTGCCCGCGACATAGCGCAGATCAAGGCCAAGATTGCCGCGCCCACCAAAGGTCTGCAGCCCGGCGGTCAGGCCCAGCTCATGCCGCGGGCGGCGCAATTCGCGGCTGGCATCGGGGTTGCGCGCATCCAGATAGGTATAGCTGAGGCCAAGGGCCAGTGTCTCGGTCGCCTCAAAGCGCCCCGACAGTTCCACCCCTTCGCGGGTCGAGCGCCCGGTCTGGTTGAAGTAATTGCTGCCATCCGGCCCCGGCACGCCGGTCCAGGTGATTTCGTCCTGCAGGCGCTCATTGAAATAGGTCAGGTCCGCCACGGCCCGCCCGTCCAGAAAGCTGGCCTCGATGCCCAGATCATAGCCCCGGTTCACTTCCGGGTTCAGGCCAAGATTGCCCACCTGCCCGAAGCCGCCGTAAAGCTCTGCATAAGCCGGGTTGACCACACCCTTGCCGGCCGAGACATGCAGGCGCAGGCTCTCGTTCAGGTCATAGCTCAGGGCCGCCGTCCAGGTATTGGCCGAAGGGAAGACCGAATTGTCATCATGGCGCAGCCCGCCCTGCACGCTCAGCGCATCAAAGCGGCCGCGATATTCCGCCGCGTAAGAGGTGCTTTCGCGGTCCAGACCGGGTTGCAACGTGTTGGTGTCGCGCTGGCGGTCGATCATCAGGCTGATGACGTGATCCGCCCCGTCCACCGCCCCGTCCAGGCCAAAGCTCGCACGGTATTTGAGCGCCTCGGAATGACCGATGGAATTGCTGTTCATCGGGTTGTTGAAACGCTGATCCAGCTTGCTTTGCTGCCAGGACAGGCGATGGGTCAAACGGCCTTCCAGCATGGCATATTCGGCAAAGACCAGACCGGAGGTTTCCTTGCGGTCGCTGGTATCGTTGGAATCCACCAGATAACCTGCCTCATCGGCCGGATCGATCCACATGTTCAGGACCGGATCCCAATAGCCCCCCGTGGCGTCAAAGCCGTAGGTCTCATCCGAGCGGCGGACCGCAAAGCCCACGGTCAGATCCTCGCTCAGCGCATAATCGCCCGAGAAGGTCAGGGTGCGACGGTCGATCCCGTCCTTGTCGCCGCCCGCATCATCCGACACATCAAAGCCGCGATCATCGCGTGCCGCCAGCCCGAGAAACAGCCCGCCCTGCGCGCCGCGCTGCGACACGAAGGCCGAGGCCCCCCAGCCATTGCCCGCCTCAACCGCGCCACCGTAATGCAGCCCCTCTTCGCCCTTGCGGGTGATGATATTGACCACCCCCGCAGAGGCATTGGAGCCGAAATACACCGATTGCGGCCCGCGCAGCACCTCGATGCGCTCGATATTGGCGGTCTCCAGACCCGACAGCGTATATTCGTCACCGCCTGCCGCCAGCTTCACGCCATCGACCAGCACCAGAACATGGCTGGTCTCGCTGCCGCGCATCCGCAGCGCGGTCAGGCTTTTGCCGCTGCTCGATAGCGACAGGCCCGGCACCGCGCGCAAGGCGTCCTGCACGGTGGCAAAGCCGCGCGCCGCGATCTCGGCGGCATCGATCACCGTATGGGCGCGTCCATAGCCCGCCTCGGCGACCGGGGTCAGACCGCCGGACAGGATCACTTCCTGCAAGGTGGTCACGTCATCTTGCGCAAATGCCGCGCCGGGCAGGACGAGCGCGGCGGACAGCAAAAGCGAAATTCTGGTTTGGGACGGCATAGGGTTCCCTCCTCGGGGCATGGCCTGAATGCAATGTCCGGGAGTTGCCTCCGCAGACTGTGACGCGTGATCACCGCTGCGGTTTTGCCGCTTCCATGGCGCGCCCCGCGCCCGGGAAAGGGTGCTATCCAGGCAGGTCTCCTGGCTCGCGGATCATCGTTCGGCCAACCTTCCCGGGCCTCGCGGCCCAGTGGCATCCTGGCGTCACTCACCGCTCACAGTTGCGGGGGCAGCTGCGGATCAGGCCAAGGCCCTGCCGCATTCCCTATTCACCGGCTTTTGGCCGGAACCTGAACAGGGGCTTGATCCCGCCGGATCACGCGAATGTCAAGAATTCTTCGCAGTTGCAGCATATGCGCCAAAGCGACTGTGCCAACTGGGTTGCAGATCGCCCGGCAAGGGTTTGGCAGAAAAAATCGCACGCGCGATGGCCCGCGCCAAGACCTGCGCCGCAACATGGCCGATCTGAAACAGATCGCGCAGAGGATCCTGCATGGCCTGCCGGCCGGTTGCAGCAGCAAAGACCAGATCCCCATCAAGCAGGGTATGCGACGGCAGGATCGCGCGCGCCATGCCATCCTGCGCGGCCACCGCCATCCGCCGCGCCTCGGCCTGGGTCAGCCGCGCATCGGTCGCGACAATGGCGATCGTCGTGGCCTCGCCCTGCCGTTTCATCGGCAAGGGTTCAGTCAGAGGATCATGGTGACCGGCGAAGCCCAGCCCGCCAAATTCTGCCCCGATTTCGAAAGGAGCCGCCCAGAAATGCGGCCCATCGCCGATGGTGACAGAGCCCAGCGCATTCACCGCAACCAACGCACCCACGGTGATCCCGCTGTCCAGCACCGCCGATGCCGAACCCAGCCCGCCTTTCAACGTGGCAGTCGCCGCGCCATAGCCCGCCCCGGCCGTGCCGATATCGAAATCCAGGCAGGCTGCATCCAGTGCCGCGCGGCCCAGATCGGCATAGGGGTTGCGCGTCCAATCCTTGTCGCCGCCATTGAGCAGATCAAACAGGATCGCCCCCGGCACGATCGGCACCCGTTGCGCGCCCACAGCAAAGCCGCGTCCCTGCCCGCGCAGACCATCCGCCACGCACGAGGCCGCATCCAGCCCGAAGGCAGACCCACCCGACAGCGTCAGCGCATCGACCTGCTGCACCAGCCGTTCCGGTGCCAGAAGATCGGTCTCGCGCGTGCCGGGTGCCCCGCCCATCACATGCACCGCCGCAACGAAGGGTGCGTCCCCCAGGAGAACCGTGCAGCCCGACCGCAGCCGCGCATCATGGGCATTGCCAACCCGCAGCCCCGCCACATCGGTGATCAGATTGCGTGGCCCGACCTGCATTTGCGCCTCCATCCGCCCCTCACCATGCAGAATGACCCGGATCGGGATCGGCCCGCAAGCGCCTCAGGTCAGGTAGCCACGCACCAGCGCCGCTGACAGAATGCCCCAGCCATCCGCCACAACAAAGAAAGCCAGCTTGAACGGCAAGGAGACCACCGCGGGTGGAACCATCATCATGCCCATCGACATCAGCACCGCTGCCACCACCAGATCGATGATGAGGAAGGGCAGGAAGATCATGAACCCGATTTCAAAGGCGCGCTGGATCTCTGACAGCAGAAACGAGGGCATCAAGAGCGAGAGCGCGGCCTCCGTCGGCAGGGTGGGCTCCTGCGGACGCAGCGCCTGCAATTCGGCAAAGGTTTCAGGATCGACCCGCGCCGCCATGAAGACCCGGAACGGCTCCAAGGTGACGGGAACTGCCTCGACAAGCGTTATCTCGCCTCGGCTGAACGGGCCCGCGCCCGCATTCCAGGCCTCTGTCACGACCGGGTCCATCACGAACCAGCTGAGAAACATGGCCAGGCTCACGATCACCATATTGGGCGGAGCCGTTTGCAGGCCCAATGCCTGGCGCAAAATCGACAACACGGTCACGATGAAGGGAAAGCAGGTCACCATGATCGCGATTCCGGGCACGATGCTGATAATGGTGATCAGCGCGATCAGCTGCACAGAGCGCGTCGAGAGATCGGGCACGGACGCAGTCAGCATCCCGTCCAACGCATCCTGCGCAAGACCAGGTCCCGGCAGCAGCAAGAGCACGATCAGGACAAGGCCCCGGTTCAAAGCGCCCCCCGTGTCGGCGCAACTTCGATCAGCCGCACCGCCAGTTGCCCGGCCTGTTCGCCCTCCATCTCCTGCAACTCGCCCCGTGCGATCAACCTGTCCCCGACATAAAGTTCCACCGGGTCATCGACACGCCGATCCAACGGCAGCACCGCATCCTTTTGCAGCCGCAAGAGATCGCGCACCTGCGGTCGCGCCTTGCCGACCGAAATGACAATCTCGATCGGCACATGGCCGAAAGGGTTGTTGTCCATCGCCTCGTCCATGTTTCACTCCTGCTCTGAAAGACCAAAAAAGCCGCGTGTGGCCTGCGCGATCGCGCGCACCGCCTGTTGCAGATCAACTTCCACCTCTTGCGGGCCACGCCCAAGGCATACCTGCCCCTGTGCCAGCGACGGCTCTTCGCGCAGCGCCACCGGCAGGTTGCCGATACGGTCCAGCTGGGCCTGGATCCCCTCGCGATCCTGCGGATGCACCATCAGGATCAGTGGCGCATCCGCCAGGCCTTCGGCCAAGGGGCGCAGCTGATCGACCACCATCGGCACCAGCGCCTGCCGTGCCAGATCCGGCAAGATCCGCGCCACCATTTCCTCCATGAGCGGGGCCAGCGCCTGCAAGACATGCGCCCGCGCCTCGTGGAAGGTGAAGCTCAGCGTCTGGAGGCTATGCGCCAGGTCCACCCGGATCTTGCGTTGATCCGCACTCTGCGCCGTCGTCGCATCATCCCATCCGGCCCGATATCCCTGCTCATAGATCGCCAGATGTGCCTCTTGCACCGCCGGATCGACGGTGGCCGCGCTTTCAGGGGCCTCCTTCCCCTGCGAGAAGATCTCAAGTTTGAGCCCCGACATCACCCCCGCTCCTCGCCGGTCTCCAACCAGCCGCGCAAGATCTCCACGGATTCGGCCTGCCGCTGATCAATCAGACGCCGCAGGCGCTCCACCGGGTCGGCAGGCACTTCCTCCGCCTCGCCCGACAGGGCGGGAAAGGGGCCATCGTCGATTTCGCCATGGATCACCCGCATTCCATCACCGCTGTCCTCGGGGTGCTGACCGGGCAGGGCGAGAGGTTGGCCCCCGTCACGCAAACCAACCTGCGCGCGCGCGGTCAGCACCGGGCGCAGCACGAATAGGCCAAGCAGCAGCGTGACCAATGCCAGCAGACCCATCCGGATCAGCGCCATCCCGTCAAAGGGGCCCAATCCGCTGAGCGCCCCCGCCTCGGCCAGACTGCCCTGTTCCGGCACCGGTTCGAATGGCAGCGATTTCAGCGTCAAGACGTCGCCGCGCGTCTCATCGAGGCCAACGGCCGAGGCGACCAGTTCCCGCAGGGTGGCAAGTTCGGCCTCGGGACGCGGCTGCCAGGTGATCGTGCCATCCGGCGCAGGCGCGCCGATATCATTGACAAGAACCGCAATCGTCAGCCGCCGCACCCCGCCAGGATTGCGCAACAGCTCCCGCCGGGTCTCAGACACTTCGAAATTGGTGCGCTCCCGCGTTTCAGAGGTCTGGCTCTGGCTGTTGCCGCCCGCAGTTGCATCGCCTTCCGGCAGGTTGGAGGCCACCGTCACATCCTGGGCGCTTTCGCTGTTGGTGCCGCTTTTCTCCTGCGTTTCCGACGAGATTGCGACCCGACCCTCCGGATCAAAGCGCCGCTCGGTCACCTGCTCGCGATCCGTCACCAGATCAAGGCTCACCTCTACCACCGCATTGCCGGGGCCGACCCGCGCCACCAGCAACCGTTCAACATTGCGGCGCAACAGACTGACGCGGTCGGGATCGGTGCCGCTGGCATCCGGGCCACTTTCATTGGCTTGCACGAGACCCGACACACTGTCGATCACGGCGACATCTTCGACCAGCAAGCCCGGCACCGCTGCTGCCACAAGATGCCGAAAGGCGCGTGCCTGCGCAGCCGAGAGACTGCCCTGCGCGGTGGTCACCGTCACCGAGGCCGAGGGCCGCGCCTCGCGCCGAAACGGCTGCCCCAAGGCCTGTGCGATATGGACCCGCGCCGCACGAATACCCGGCGTGGCTAGAATTGTGCGGGCCAATTCGCCCTCGCGCGCGCACCAATAGGCGGCATCGAACATCTGCGATGTCGTGCCAAAGCCGGAGAGTCCATCCAGAATCTCATAGCCACCTGCGGCAACCGAAGGCAGCCCCTCACCCGCAAGCTGCATTCGCAAGGCGTCACGGCGCGCGGCCTCGACATGGATCGAATTGCCCCGCACCTCGAAGTTTACACCCTGCTGCTCAAGCGCGGCGATCACCTGCCCTGCAGCCGCAGGCTCAAGCCCGGCGTAAAGCAGCGCGTAATCGGTGCGCCCCGCCATGCGCGACAGGCCGAGAATCGCCCCGAACATCAGCAGCGTCGCCATGACGACCACGGCCTTTTTCTGAAAATTCCATTGGGACCAAAGCGATATCAGGTTTTGCAAGGCGCAGCTCCGCTCTCGGGGCTTCTGCCCCCGCTGATGAAGTCTTGTCTGGTGCGCCTTAAGAAACGGTTAGTGAGATCGGGGTTATAGCTGGGGTCAGATAGACAGCCGGAGCCCGCGATGCCCGAACCCGATGCCGCCCCGCCGCCGCCGAAGCGCAAATCGCGCCTGCCGATGATGCTTGGCCTCGCTCTGGGTCTTCTTCTTGGTGCCGGCGGCTTCTATGCCAGCTATGCGCGGCTGATTCTTCCGGGCGGGTCCCTGCCATGGGCGCACACAGCCGTGCCTTCAGGCGCAGGGCCGCCTGTCGCCTTCGTTGCGGTGGACCCGGTGATGATCTCGCTTGGCGCAGCCGGGCTGAACCAACATCTGCGCATGTCCGCGCAGCTCGAGGTGCCGCCGGCCTATGTTGCAGAGGTTACTCATCTCATTCCGCGCGTTCTGGATGTGACGAACACCTATCTGCGCGCGGTGGAGGTCACGCGGTTGCAGGATCCGGCGGCGCTGATCCGCATCCGGGGCCACCTGTTGCGACGTATCCAGCTGGTCACCGGTGAGGGCCGGGTGAACGACCTGCTCATCACCGAGTTCATCTTAAACTGAGAGGCCAGAATGGACCTGATCGCTGATATGCTGATGATCGCCGGTGCGCTTGGCTTGGCGCTATATTGCGCCGTCCTGTCCAGACGCCTGCGCAAGCTTTCAAGCCTCGAATCGGGAATGGGCGCGGCAGTTGCCGTGCTTTCGGCGCAGGTTGATGACCTGACCCGCACCCTGGAACGGGCGCGCGCCGCCTCCACCGCCTCTGCCTCGACATTGCAAGGGCTGACCGATAGGGCGGAGACGGTCGCCGCACGACTGGAGGTCATGCTGGCGTCGATGCAGGATATCCCACCGCTGGAGCCGCCGTCGCCGCCCGTCACCGAGCCACAGGACCTTCGCAAACCCCGCTTTTTGCGCCGTCGCAGCAACCGCACAGGTCAGGAGGTGATGCAATGATCTGTAGGCTCGGTGGTGGCATCCTAGTCAGCCTGCTTCTGCTTTTGCTTTCCAGCGCGGCGTTGCGCGTCGGAATTGGTGTCGGTCAGGCGATTGCTGCCGGGGCAGAGCCCGATATGCCATCGGACGATCGCTCGATGCCACTGTCCTGCCCTCCTCCGCCGGTCGCTCTTGCTGAGGCCCTGAGGGAACGTGAGAAGCGGGTCGAGATCCGCGAGGTCGCGCTGGCGGAACGCATCTCGGCCCTGGATCTGTCAGAGGCGGTGATCCAGCAACGCCTCGACGAATTGAACATGGCAGAGACACGATTGCGCGCAACACTTTCGCTCGCCGATGAGGCAGCAGAGAAGGATCTTGCGCAATTGACCGAAGTTTATCAGGCCATGAAGCCAAAAGAGGCCGCACGCCTTTTCGACGGGATGGACCCGCAATTTGCCGCCGGATTTCTGGGCCGGATGCGGCCGAAAGAGGCCGCGGCAATCCTCGCCGGAATGTCTGAGCCCAATGCCTATGCCGCAACTGCGCTGCTGGCCGGGCGCAATGCCAATGTTCCGCGCGAATAGAATGCCGGGTGGCAAGCCTTTCTTAAATTTCAGGCGCGAAGATCAGGCAAGCAAGCGAGCGAGCAGGAGGGGGCGATGATCGGAATAGTCGGGATCGTATTGATCTTCGTGATGGTGTTTGGTGGCTATGTGCTTGCCGGGGGCAAGATGGGGATCATCCTCAAATCCCTGCCCTTCGAAATGATCATGATCGGTGGTGCGGCGCTCGGTGCCTTTTTGGTCGCCAATGATGGCCATGCGGTGAAAAAGGCGCTGCGCGATATCGCCAAGGTTTTCAGGGGCGCGCACTGGAAACCGGCAGATTATCGCGACCTGCTTTGCCTGCTGTTTGAACTGATCCGTCTGGCGCGCGGAAATCCCGTCGCCCTGGAAGAACATATCGAAAAGCCGAAGGACTCTCCCATCTTCAGCAGATATCCCCGGATCCTGCACGATCATGAAGCCGTCGATTTGATTTGCGACACCATGCGCGCCGCCTCGATGAACTATGACGACCCACATCAGGTTGAAGAAGTGCTGGATAAAAGGATGGAGACATCCAAACATCACGCCCTGCATTCCAGTCATGCGCTGCAATCCATGGCCGATGCCCTGCCGGCCCTTGGGATCGTCGCCGCCGTGCTCGGAGTCATCAAGACCATGGGCTCCATCGATCAGCCGCCTGAGGTTCTTGGCAAGATGATCGGCGGGGCCCTCGTCGGGACATTTCTGGGCGTGTTTCTCTCCTACGGGATTGTCGGCCCCTTTGCGACGCGGCTGCGCACGGTGACCGAGGAGGATGATCATTTCTATCAGCTCATCCGCGAGGTGCTTGTGGCCAATCTCTACAGCCACCCGGCAAATATCTGCATAGAGGTCGGACGCCAAAACACGCCACATGCGCTGCGACCAAGTTTTTCGGATCTTGAACAGGCCTTGCGCGGATTGAAGGCAGATGCAGCATGATCCGTTGGCTGTTCTGCGCCCTGCTCCTTCTCATCCCACTCACGCTGCGGGCGGGCCCAATGCTTGTGACCTCCGGCGAACATGACGGCTTCACTCGATTGGTGATCACCTTGCCACATGCCCAAGACTGGCAGCTTGGCCGGATGCAGGATGGCTATCGCCTCAGCCTCCCGGATGCGACGGAGGATTATGATCTTTCAAAGGTTGGCGACCGCATCGGTCGCACGCGCCTCGCCGAAGTGCGGCAATTGCCAGATAGTTCCGACCTGCGCATCGTTGCCGCCTGTGCGTGCCACGCGACCGCCTTTGCATTCCAGCCCGACATCATCGTGGTTGACGTAAAGTCGGGGCCACCACCCGCCGGCTCCCCATTTGAACACGCGCTTGAACAGCCCCTGCCCCGCCCAGTACCGTTACCTCAGACGCCCGCTCTCGCCTTGGGGTGGAATATGCGTCAGACCGGAGGAATCCGGCCGATGGTGACTCCCGACAGGGCTCCACGCGAACTGGGTCGTGACCTGGCGCGCCAGATCGGCACAGCCGCATCTTCGGGTCTTATCGAGCTTGCCGTGCCGGAGGCAGATGGCGCCGGAGACCCGTCCCTTCCGCAGATTGAGTTGCGGGCGGAGCCCAATCTGGAAATGCATATCGGCGAACGCGACACTACCGCCATCTTGCAACCAGACTGCCCCGCACCTGAGGAATATATTGCTGAAAACTGGATCCCTGCCGGCACGACCGCCGCGGGCTTCTTGCAAAAGGTCGCGCAGGTGCTGGCATCAGATATCGACGACCCACCCCCGTCGGATTTGATGTTGGCTGCAAAACTCTATCTGCATTTTGGTTTCGGAACAGAGGCACGGCAGCTCTTGCAGCAACTTCCTGCATCCGAGGAATACCGTGCTGGCTATATCGCGATCTCACAGGTCATGGACGGCGATCCTGCGGATCCAGACCCCTTTGCGGATCTTGCGCATTGCCGCTCGGCCGTGGCGCTTTGGGCCATCCTGGCACGCCCGCACCTGCGTCCGGCTGAACCGATTGCGTCAAATGATATTTATCAAGCCTTCGCCAATCTGCCCCGACATTTGCGACACCATTTGGTCGGTCCGTTGATCGACCGACTCCGCGAACAGGGCGACTTAAAAGCCGCAGACCGGATCCGAGCCGCGATCGAACGCGAGACCAGGCTGACGGAACCTGGCTTTGATCTTGCGCTCGGCCGTCTTCAGATTGCTGAGCAGGAGGAGAACGCCGCGCGCGCGACACTGGAAAAGGCCGCCGCAACCCCCGGCATCGCAGAAGCAGAAGCACTCATCGCGCTGGTCAAATTGGCCTTTGACAACCGGACGCCGATCCAACCTGCGCGCCTGCAGAACATTGCGGCCTTGGAGGCACAGTTCGCCGCGGCACCCTTGGGCCTGGACCTGCGTCATGCATTGGTGATCGCCTATGCCCTGTCGGGCGAGTTTCAATCCGCCGCGCAGATACTTCGTAGCGCACCTTCAGCAAAAGATCGGTTCTGGACACTTCTGGCGGAGCGCGGCACCGCTGCCGACCTGCTGGATCTTGCCTTCACGCCGCCAGGCGATGCCGCCCATTTGATCCGGCCCGAAGGCCGGCTCCGGATTGCCAAACAACTCGCAACGCTCGGCTTCCACGCCGAAGCCGCACAATGGCTTTTGATTGAGGGCGCGGCCGCGCCTCCGGTTGAGGATGCGCGACAATTGGCACTTGCCGAAGCCTATCTCGCGCTGCATCGCCCCAAAGATGCGCTGGCTTCGCTCGCGGGCAGCAGCCCTCAGGCGGATGACCTGCGCGCCCGGGCCTTGGTTGCCCTTGATCGCAAAGGTGAGGCCGCCTTGCTGTTGCCGCATCAACCTCCCTCAGAGACGATGCGCCATCTCTTTCGTCGCGAGGGCGACTGGTCACGGGTTGCGGCCACCGATTCTGCCCTATGGGCCGACGCGGCAAAGGCCTATTTGACAGCGAGGCAGCTGCCTGTCGACGACATGACGCTTGCCGTTGCAAATGAAGCTCTGGACGTTTCGGTGCAAAACCGGGCAATCGTGGCGAAACTTCTTGCGGGCTCGGCCGTTTCGGCACCATCAGCGGAGACGTCCTCTGCCACGACAATGGCAGTGCCATGACTCAGGCAAGATTGCCGGGATTAAGGCCCGCTTCCGATCATCGTCGATGTCTCGGGCGCAAGTTCCTCAAAATCAAAATTGTCCAGACGGCGCGCGCGTTTGCCCGCTTTCTCGGCACTAATTCGGATATCTTCAAGGTCCTTCGCGGCCTGGCCAAAATGGCGATCCAGATTGCCAACGCGATCCCCAAGCCGCGAGACATCCTGATAGAGCATGGCCAATTCCTTGCGGATCGCGCCAGCTTGTTCGCGCATCCGGGCGTCCTTCAACACAGCGCGCATGGTGTTCAGCGTGGCCATGCAGGTGGTGGGCGACACGATCCAGACCCGGGCGGCGAAACCGTCACGAATCAACTCCGGAAAATTGGCATGAAGCTCGGCGTAAACCGCCTCAGAGGGCAGGAACATCAGCGCACCATCCGCCGTCTCGCCTTCAAGGATATATTTCTCGGCAATGGCCTTGATATGCGCCCGCACAGAACTGCGCAAAAGGCGCGCCGCCATATCAAGATCGGCCTGATTCTGGGCGCGCCGCAGCGCCTCATAGGCCTCAAGCGGAAATTTGCTGTCGATGACGATCGGGCCAGGCGGATTGGGCAGATGGATCAGGCAATCCGCCCGCCGCCCGTTGGAAAGCGTCGCTTGCATCGTATAGGCATCCGACGGCAGCGCCTTCAGCACAATATCATGCAGCTGGATCTCGCCAAAAGCACCCCGGGTCTGCTTGTTCGAAAGAATATCCTGCAAAGACAGAACGTTACCAGAGAGTTTCTCGATATTGGCTTGCGCCTTGTCGATCGTTTCCAGCCGTTGATGCAGATCACCCAGGCTGCGGGCCGTCCGGGTGGCGCTGCCCTGCAGGCTTTCGCCCATCTGCCGCTGCACTTCGGCCAGACGCTGCTCCATCACCTGCAGCATCGCGCTCTGGCTCATCGCCTGGGCCTCGGAAACGTGATGCAGCCCTCCCGCGAGACGCTCCTGCCCTTCCGCCAGGGACTGGACGCGCTGCCCCAACCATCCGATCTGCTGCGCAAGCGGCTCCGCCACCCGCCCAGAGGCGCGCAAGATCAGGAGCAGCATGACGAACAGCAGCAGCAGAACTGCCGCCACGGCCAGCACGACCGGATCATTCCAAGCCAGCTCGATTGTGCCGATACGAAGCATCTAGCGGCGTCCAAACAGGCGTTCGATATCGGCCAGCTTCAGCTCGACATAGGTCGGGCGGCCATGATTGCACTGCCCCGACATCGGCGTATCCTCCATCTCGCGCAGCAGCGCGTTCATCTCTTCGGCGCGCATCTGGCGACCAGAACGCACAGAGCCATGGCAGGCCATACGGCTGAGCACAGCGTCGATCCGCCCGCGCAAACGATCGGAACTGCCCAGATCCGCCAGATCATCAAGGATATCGCGGATCAGCGCCGCGGCATCGATCCGCCCCAGCAGCGCAGGCGTTTCACGCACCGCAATCGCCCCGCCGCCAAAGGCCTCGATGACCAGACCAAGCGCCGCCAGATCTTCGGCGACCTCAAGAAGACGCGCAGCATCGGGTTCGGAGAGGTCAACGATTTCGGGGATCAACAGCGCCTGGGCGGTGATCCCATGCGCCGCGGCCTGGGCTTTCAGTCGCTCATAGACCAGCCGCTCATGCGCGGCGTGCTGGTCCACGATGACCATGCCCCGCGCGGTCTGCGCGATGATGTAGTTTTCATGCACCTGCGCACGTGCCGCACCCAGGGGGCGTTCGGTCAGGTCGGGCAGGGGCGCGGCAACGGCCTCGATTCGCGCCGAAGGCGCCTCGGCAAAGCCGAAATCCGGCAGCGGTGCCGGAGCCTGCGCGGTATAGGCGCGGGCGAAACTTGCCTGCGTGGGGCGATCCATCTGATAGACGCGCGGGCCGCCAGGCATCGATGCCGCAGGCGCGGGCTCGGCGCGGAACGCCTCCAGCGTCTCATCCGCGACGGTGGAGGACGCACGATGCCCCGCGCCCGTCAAGGCCAGCCGCAGACCCGACACGATCAGCCCGCGCACCAGCGCCGGTTCGCGGAACCGAACCTCGGCCTTGGCGGGATGCACATTCACGTCCACCCGCGCGGGGTCGCATTGAATATTGAGCACAGCCGCCGGGTGCCGGTCGCGCGACAGCACATCCATATAGGCAGCGCGCAGGGCACCAAACAGCTGCTTGTCCAGCACCGGACGGCCATTGACGAACAGGAATTGCGCAGCCGAAGACCCGCGCGAATAGGTCGGCAAGGCGGCATAGCCAGTCAGCCGCAAGCCGTCGCGCTCCAGATCGATGCGCAGAGCGTTTTCGGTGAAATCCGCCCCGATCACCCGCGCCAGCCGGCCCTGCAAGGCATCGAAGAAATCACCATTTTCCGGCTCGGCCCGGAACACCACCCGGCCTTCGCCCCCGCCCGTCACATCCCGCAGGGTGAAGCCGACATGCGGTTCCGACAGGGCCAGACGCTTCACCACATCGGCAATCGCGCCCATCTCGGCGCGGTCGCTGCGCATGAACTTCAGCCGCGCGGGCGTCGCAAAGAACAGATCGCGCAGTTCAACCACCGTGCCACGCGTCAGGGCAGCCGGGCGCACCGGCCCCATCCGGCCGCCCTCGACCGTGATACATGCCGCCTCGTGCCCTTCCGCGCGCGAGGTGATGTTCAACCGCCCCACCGCGCCAAGGCTGGGCAAGGCCTCGCCGCGAAAGCCGAAGCTGCGGATATCGAGCAGATCGGAGCCGTCGATCTTGGAGGTCGCGTGCCGCGACAAGGCCAGTGGCAGGTCTTCTGCCGTCATGCCACAGCCATCATCGGTGATGCGGATCAGCGTCTTGCCGCCATCGGCATACTCCACCGTGATGCGGCGCGCGCCCGCATCCAGCGCGTTCTCGACCAGTTCCTTCACCGCCGAGGCCGGGCGTTCCACCACCTCACCCGCGGCGATGCGGTTGATCGCCGCCTCATCCAGCTGGCGGATCACGGGACGCGTTATCTTGGGGGTATCGAGTTTCATGTCACCAGACCTAGCATGGGCGCGCAGATTCGGCCATGGGGCCAAATGCAAAAGGCGCGGGACCCGCCCGCGCCTTTCCATGCAAACTCACACCGAAATCAGGCCTCGGGGATCAGGATCTCGCGCTTGCCGACATGGTTTGCGGCGGTGACCACACCCTGTTCCTCCATCTGCTCCACAAGGCGGGCGGCCTTGTTGTAGCCGATGCCCAACTTGCGCTGGATATAAGAGGTGGAACATTTCCGATCCTTGGCGACAATTGCCACCGCCTGATCGTAAAGCGCATCCTCGCCTTCGGTATTGCCGCCGGTATTGAGACCGAGCACCGCGTCGATATCCCCCGCGACATCATCCTCCGGTCCCTCGACCACGCCCGACATATATTGCGGCGGGCCGAAGGATTTCAGGTGGTTCACGATTTCCTCGACCTCTTCATCGCTGACGAAGGGGCCGTGGATCCGGGTGATGCGCGCACCATTGCCCATATACAGCATGTCGCCCTGACCCAGCAATTGTTCGGCACCCTGTTCCCCCAGAATGGTGCGGCTGTCGATTTTCGACGTCACCTGGAAGGAAATCCGGGTGGGGAAGTTCGCCTTGATGGTGCCGGTGATGACATCGACCGACGGCCGCTGCGTCGCCATGATCAGGTGGATACCCGAGGCGCGCGCCATCTGCGCCAGACGCTGGATGCAGGCCTCGATCTCCTTGCCTGCGACCATCATCAGGTCGGCCATCTCGTCGACGATGACGACGATATAGGGCAGCGCCACGGGCGCGAATTCCTCGGTCTCGAAAACCGGCTCGCCGGTATCCTCGTCAAAGCCGGTCTGGATCGTGCGCTTGAACATCTCGCCCGCGGCCTGCGCCTCGCGGACGCGGCCATTATAGCCGTCGATATTGCGCACGCCCATCTTGGACATCTTGCGATACCGCTCTTCCATCTCGCCCACGACCCATTTCAGCGCGACAACCGCCTTTTTCGGGTCGGTCACCACGGGCGAAAGAAGATGCGGGATGCCATCATAAACCGACAGTTCGAGCATCTTGGGGTCGATCATGATCAACCGGCATTCCTCTGGTGTCAGCTTGTAAAGCAGGCTGAGGATCATCGTGTTGATCGCGACCGATTTGCCCGAGCCAGTGGTCCCTGCGATCAGCAGGTGGGGCATTTTCGACAGGTTTGCCACCACCGGATCGCCGCCGATATCCTTGCCAAGCGCCAGCGGCAGCCGCATGTTGCTGTCGCCGAAATCGCGGGCGGCCAGGATCTCGCGCAGCACCACCTTTTCGCGGGTGGCATTGGGCAATTCAATGCCGATCACCGACCGTCCCGGCACGGTGGAGACGCGGGCAGACAGCGCCGACATCGAACGCGCAATATCGTCAGCCAGACCGATCACCCGGCTGGCCTTCAGGCCCGGCGCGGGTTCCAGCTCATACATGGTGACGACGGGGCCGGGACGGACCGAGACGATCTCGCCCTTCACACCATAATCATCCAGCACGGATTCCAGCATCCGGGCATTTTCCTCCAGCGCCTCATCCGACAGCGTATGGCGCTGCACGGTGGCGGCCGAGGCCAGAAGCGACAGCGGCGGCAGTTCATAGGCCTGCGCCATCTGCTCCTCGAACCGCAGGCGGGGTTGGGCCTCTGCCACCGCGCGGGTGGAGGGCTGAACCTGCTTTTTCAACGGATGCTGCACCACGCCGCGCTTCACCTCTGGTGCGACCAGCGGTGCCGACATGCGCGGGGCCATGCCAGTATCGCGGCTGGGGCTGACACGCAGCGGCATCGGATTGGCGGGTGCGTGGGTCGGTGCCATCATGGCATCCTGCACCTCAAAGCCATCTTCTGCGCCGCCGTCGAAGGCATCATCAAAGGCCGCATCAAACGCCGCATCGGCATCGTAATCGCCATATCCCTCGGGCTGCCAATCGGCGGCCTCGACCGGCATCGGCTCCTCGGCACCACGGCGCAGGAAGGCCGGGGCCGGTGATGCCGGGCGATAGGCGCGCAGATCCGCAACCGGCGCAGGGCTGCTTGCGTGCTCTTGCGGCCAATCGGCTTCCACCTGCCAATCGGCATCGTCCTGCCAATCGGATTCCGCAGGGCGCTGCGGAGCCCCAACCTGCGGTGCAACCGGGGTCTGAACTTGCGGGGCCACCGGCATCTGAACCTGCGGTGCGGCCATCTCCAGCGGCCGGTTCAGCGGGGCGGGGCGCGCAGCTTGCGGGGCCTGGGGCACGGGCGCGATGCCTTGCGCACGGGCAGCCCCGGCACGGATCGCCGCCGCCACAGCCGAGGCCGCCGCCGCCGCAGAAACCACGCGGGCAGGCTGCGCTGTCACAGATTGCGCGTTCACCGGCGCCGCAGGTTTGGGGGGGGCCATTTTCGGGGCGAGGCGATGGATCTGGGGTTCCAGCCGGAGGGCTGCACCAGCGGACTGCGCCGAAATCGCGTCCTGCAACATCAGGGGCGCGGGCCGCGCGCCAGTGCCATCCGGGCCTTGCACCCGCTCCAGTGCCTGTCTGCGCGCCTCTGCCGCAGCCGCCACCGCGGCATTGGCCGCAGCCGCGCGGGCGGCCGCCTGCGCTTCGGCCTGCTGTATCGCCTGTTGCTCTGCCAGCTGAGCCTGTGCAGCGGCGGCACGCGACGCGGCCGAGGCGACCGCAGCCGATACAGCGGTCAGCGGCCCGGTGGCCAGGGCCGGGTCCATATCCGGCAGGGGGCCTGCCACAACCGGCGGCTCTGTCCGGGTCACCGGCGGATTGCGGCGCATCAATGCCGGTTCGCGCCGCGCGATCGCGGCTTGCAGCGGTGTCATATGCGGTTGCGGCGCAGCCGCCCCCTTGCCCAGCCGCACGCGGTTGCGGATAACATCAGAGATGCGGGCCTTGATGCGATCTTCGGAAGGCAAGTCGTCCTGGGACATGGCATATTCTTCGACAGGCAATTCGGCAGGGGGCAGATCGGCATCGTTGGACCCAAAGAACAGACGGCCCAGCAACCCCTCTTTCTTGCGGGGGGCGGAAATTTGCGGCGCGGCCATCGTGGGTTCCGGCGCATAATGTGTGGCGGCCATCTGGGTCGGTTCCGCCATGAAGGCGCGTGACGCGGGCAGGACCGGCGCGCCCCGAGGGGTCTGGGCCCCCATGGGGGCTGCCAGACCGAAATCCGGGGCGGGGCCGCAATCCTCGTCATAGACCAGATCATCATCGGCCAGATGATGGTCATAGCCCGATTGCATCGGCGCGGCCTCGGCGCGGATCACCCGGCTGCGCGGCATGGCGGCCCCCATCGGCGGCGGGGCCGAAAGATTGACCGGGTTCAGCAGATGGCTTTCAGCCTCGGCGCTGCGCTGAGCCTGCGCATTGGCGCGACGCTGACACTGACGTTCCTGCAGCGATTGCGCGGCCTGCAGGGCCCCTGCCCCGCCGCGCCCGGCCAATTGCATGATCTGGGAATAGGTCATCACCGATCCGACCATCAGGAAATGCCGGATCGCCGCCAGTTCATCACGATCAAAGCCGGTGACGAACAACAGCATCCCCAACATGCCAAGGCCCATCAGCAGCGACATCACCTTGAGACCAAAGGTGGCCTTCACCGGGGCGACCCCCAGCAATGCCCCCACCACCGCATCGCCAAAGCGTCCGCCAAGGCCAAATGTATGCGCGGCCTCCCAAGCTGTGCCCGGCACATGGGTCGCGGCAAAGGCCGCAGCCATCGCCACCGCGATCAAGGCAAACACCATGCGCGAGATCGCGCGATCCGCCCCGCGATGCAGCACGAAGCGCATCCCCCAGGCAAACAGGATCAGCGGGATCGCCCATGCGCCACGCCCGATGATGATCATCAGCGTCGAGGCGATGGCCGCCCCAAGCCCGCCCAGCCAATTGCTGATCGGTTGATCCGAGGCCACAAGCCAACCCGGATCCTCGGGCGAATAGCTCAGCAGCATGGCGACAAAGATGGTCGCAAGCGCCATCAGGCCGATGCCGATCAGTTCACGCGCGCGGCGTTCCAGGGCGGCCTGTGTGTTGGGATCCACCAGCGGGTCGCGTTGACGCATATGATACAGTGCCATCCTGACCTCACCCGTAGAGACAATCGCGCAGCTTCAAGAGGCTGCGTTCGGTTTCATCGCGCGGCGCCACCAGCGCCACCCGCACATAAGGATCGCCGGGATTGTGGCCATCCACATCCCGCGAGAAATAACCGCCCGGAATGACGCGCAGCCCGGTCTCGGTCCAGAGTTTTACCGCCGCTGCCGCCCCGTCACCGATGCTGTCAGGCACCGGCAGCCACAGGAAGAACCCGCCCTCCGGCGTGCGATAGCCCTGCATTCCGGCAAAGATCCGTTCGGCATCGTCGAACTTCTGCTGATAGAGCAGGCGCGAGGCGTCGACATGCGCCTCGTCGCGCCATGCCGCCTCGGCCACATGTTGCAGCGGCAGGGGCAGCGGTGCCCCGGCAAAGGCACGCAACTGGCGCAACCGCTCCATGCTGCGCGGCCCGGCAGCGACAAAACCCGATCGCAGCCCCGGCAGGTTCGACCGTTTCGACAGCGACTGAAAGGTCACCACACGTTCGGGATCGGCACCGATCTCGGCGGCCACTTCCAGAATGCCGACAGGCGGCGCGCTGCGCCAGATCTCCGAATAGCATTCATCGGCAAAGATCTGGAAATCGTGCTTTTCCGCCAAAGCCAACAGGGTCTTCCAATATTCGCGGCTGGCCACCGCGCCCTGCGGATTGGCAGGCGAACAGATATAGGCCACACCCACGCGATCCAGCAGATCGGCGGGCAGGCTGGCATAATCGGGCAGGAAATCGGTGGCGGCCCCTGCGGGCACATAGACCGGCTCTGCCCCAACTGTCAGCGCAGCCACGGCATAGACCTGATAGAACGGGTTCGGCAACAGAACGGCGGGCTGCTTGCCGTTCTTGGTTTCCGGGCACAGCGCGATACAGGCATTATAGAGCCCTTCCCGCGTGCCGTTCAGCACCATCAGGCGATCCGTGCCCAACGTCACGCCGTAGCGCCGCTTGACCCAGTCAGAAATCGCGGACAGCAGGCCGGGCGTCCCGTCATTGGGCGGATAAACCGCGAAGCCACCCAGATTGGCCGCAAGGATCTGTCCCACAAAATCGGGCATGGCATGGCGCGGTTCGCCAATGGTCATGGCAATGGGCTCGCCCCCGGGGGGGAGATGATCGATCAGCTTCCGCAGACGCGGAAACGCATAATCCGGCAGGCTCGAGAACCGCTCAGGAAACGCCATTATACTGCCTCATATCGGGGTCGTATCGCCCCGTTTGACCTGACGATAACGGGCAACCGCTTCCCGGTCCAGCAAAACGACACACCAAAGGTGGTAGGCTCACACAGGTTGTGGCGTTTTTGCCCCGGCACCATCCGCAGCAGCCAGGTCGCATCAGATCGAAGGCCGCGCCCTCAGCGCAGCGCCTGTTCTACCGCAGCGCCCAGCCGCAACAGCCGTTCTTCCTGCATCGCGGGCCCCATCAGCGAAATGCCGCAAGAAGGCTGCACGGTTGGCAGCGTCAGCACGCAAAGCCCCATCATATTGCCGATGCGGGTATTGCGCAGCGCCAGCAGATTTTCGGCGCTGAAATAGGCCGGATCATCGATCAGGCGCTGTGCATCGGGCGGCAGGATCGGCGCGGTCGGGATCAGCACCGCGTCAAAGCCGCCCGTCCGCCGCTCCCAGGCCTTGCGCAGATCCTGCAACCGGCGCCAGGCCTTCACATATTCGGTCGCCTTCACGCTGCCGCCCGCGCGGAAGCGTTCCAGGATGGGGGGAAACATCTTTTGCGGCGCGGCCTCGATCGTATCACCCCAGATCGCATAAGCCTCTGGTGCAAAAAGATAACCGGCAAGCTGCATCGCCTCCTCGACCTCGGGGGCGGTGAAATGTTCAATGGTCGCCCCGGCATTGGCCATGCGGCGGGTCGCGTCCTCGAACCCTTTGGCGGGTGCCTCGCGGATCGCATCAAAGGCGATGGTATCCAGCACACCGAAACGCGCATTGGTCAGGGTCGCCCCCTTCAGATCGGCCGCGCGCCGCGCGGTCAGCACCGACAGGATCAGCGCGCAATCCTCAACGGTGGAGGCCAGCGGCCCGACGGTATCGAACTGCTCGCAGAGCGGCACCACCCCCTTCAGCGACAACCGTCCATGGGTGGTTTTCAGCCCGACCAGATCATTCCAGGCCGCGGGCACCCGCACCGATCCGCCGGTATCCGACCCGATCGCCGCAGGTGCCAGCCCGAAGGCGACCGAGGCCGCAGCCCCGGAAGACGAGCCCCCCGGCACCGCCCCGGGAAAGTTGATGCAGGGCGGCGTGGCCGTCACCGGGTTCAGACCAAGCCCGGAAAAGGCCAGTTCCGTCATATGGGTCTTGCCAAGGCAGACCAGGCCCTGGGTCGTCGCAGTATGCAACACCTCGGCATCCTGCGCGGGCACCCGTCCTTTCAGCAGCGCCGATCCTGCCTCGCAGGCCACGCCTGCGACATCGAAATTGTCCTTCCAGCTTAGCGGCACACCATCAAGCGGACCAAAGCGCGTGCCCGCGCGCTGCCGCCCCGCGGCCGCAACGGCGGTTGACCTCGCATGATCGGCGGTGGTGCGGGCATAGATCTGCTTGGCCTCGGGGTGTTTGGCGATCGCCTCCAGATAGGCCTCGGTCAGATCGACCGGGTTGATCTTGCCCGCCTCGATGGCGCGCCCCAGATCGGCGGCGCTGCGGCCCAGCCATTTGTCCATCATCGCGCGACCCTCCTGATTTGCAGCCACGCTAGCGGCGAGACAGCGCATGGACAATCCCGAAGCATCGCCCATATTGGCGGCATGAGCGAAGATTGCGATATTCTGATTGCGGGTGGCGGGCTGAATGGCCCCGCCTTGGCGCTGGCGCTGGCCCAAGGCGGCCTGCGCGTCACCGTGGTGGACAGCCGCCCCGCACCTGCGCGGGCTGAGGCGGGCTTTGACGGGCGCGCCTATGCGCTGGCCTTGGCCTCCAAACGCCTGCTGGCGGTGACCGGGGTCTGGCCAAGGGTCGACAGTTTCCAGCCGATCCTGAAGATCACCGCAAGCGATGGTGTGGCGGGACAAGGTGCCTCACCATTCTGGCTGGGTTTTGACTCGGCAGAGCTTGAGGAAGGCCCGATGGGCTTCATGGTGGAGGATCGCCATCTTTATGCGGCCTTCTTGTCGGCCCTACGCGAGACCACGGGCGTCACGCTGCTGTCCGGCGACAGCGTTGTGGCGCAAGAGGTTGGCGCGCAGGGCGTGACGGTCACGCTGGCATCTGGTCGCCGGATCGCCGCGCGGCTGCTGGTTGGCTGCGACGGGCGGCAATCGGGGGTGGCGGCGCGGGCGGGCATCCGCCGCACCGGCTGGGGCTATGGGCAAACCGCGCTGGTCACCGCGATCCGGCACGAGAAAAACCACGAAGGCACCGCGCATCAGTTCTTCATGCCCGCAGGGCCATTGGCCATTCTGCCACTGGCGGGCGGCCATCATTCCAGCATTGTCTGGAGCGAATCTGAGGCCGCAGCCCAGGCCATTCAGGCATTGGGTGACCGCGACTATCTGGCGGCGCTTCGCCCGCGCTTTGGTGATTTTCTGGGTGAGATCGCGCTTGCGGGCGCGCGTTTCACCTATCCGCTGAACCTGACGCTTGCCACCAGCTTTGTCGGGCCCCGCGTGGCGCTGGTGGGTGATGCCGCCCATGGCGTGCACCCCATCGCCGGGCAAGGGTTGAACCTTGGCCTGCGCGATGTCGGTGCCTTGGCGCAGGTGGTGATCGAGGCTGCGCGGCGCGGCGAGGATTTCGGCAGCCTGACCACGCTGGAGCAATATCAACGCTGGCGGCGGTTTGACAGCACCACGCTGGCGCTTGGCATGGATACGGTGAACCGGGTGTTTTCCAACGGCAATCCGATCCTGCGCGCGGGCCGTGACCTTGGCCTCGGGCTGGTCAATGCCCTGCCCGGCCTGCGGCGCGGCTTCATGCGGCAAGCGGCGGGGCTGACCGGCGAATTGCCGAAACTGCTGGCCGGGCAGCGGATCTGACGCTGGCCATCAGGCCAGAACCAGCGTGATTTCAGGGTGACCTGTGAAGATCTGCAAGACGATCTCGAAATAGGTCGGGCCTTCGCCACGCTCGAGCGCCGCCAGATCCTGCGCGATGCGGGAGACATCAAACCGGCCCGGTTGATCCAGTTTCGCCCGATAATAGGCGCGGGTCGCGTCACGCCCAAGGCCCGTGCGGCTGATCGCGCTATCCTGCCAGATCACCGTCACCGGCCCCGCATTCCGCAAGACGCCATAGCCACCATATAACAGGTCATCCAGCGCATCGAGACTGGCACCAAGCTGCCAGTCCTCATCCGCCATGAAGACCCGGTTCAGCTCGGCGTAAAATCCGGCAATATCTGGGATCTTGCGGCCCTCAAGCGTCAGCGTCACGGCCATCCGCGCCTCACGCGACCAGCGGCAAGCGGATGCCCGCACGCAGCCCACGCCCGCCTGCGCCTGCATCCAGAACCAGCCCGCCCCCGAACAGCGCCGCGATCTCCTCGACCACCGGCAGACCCAGCCCCATGCCGGGCGTGCTGTCATTGCCGCGTGCAAAGCGCGTGACCACATTTGCCCGGGCCGGGGCAGGCAGACCGGGGCCGTTATCCTCGACCTCCAGCAGCGCCTGGGCACCCGTGGCCCGCACCCGCACCGTGACCTCGGTGCCGCGCCCGGCATAAAGGAGCGCGTTGGAGATCAGATTGTGCAGCGCTTCCCCCAGAAGCAGCGGTTCCACCCGCACCAAGAGCAGCCCGGTGCCCTCAAAGCCCAGATCGATCCCGGCCTCGGCGGCGGCGGGGATGTGGTCGGCGGTCAGATCGCGGGCCAGCGCCACCAGATCCAGCGGATCGAAGGCAGGCCCTTCGCCGCCCGCCGCATCCACCCGGGCCAGCAGCAAAAGCTGCGCCAGAATGCGCTCGGCATGAGCCACCGCCGCATCGCCCTTGGCGGCAGCGGATTGCGCCTCGGCCAAGGTCGCAGCGCGGGCGGCCAGCGCCAGTTGTGTGCGCACCACGGTCAGCGGTGTGCGCAACTGGTGCCCGGCATTGCCGGTGAAGTTGCGCATCCCGTCCAGCGCCGTCTTCAGCCGGCGCATGAAGGAATTGACGGTATCCACCAAACCGCGCACCTCGGACGGCACACGGGTTTCAATCGGGCTCAGGTCATCGGGGCTGCGCGCCGCGATCTCGTCTCCCAGGCGATAAAGCGGGCGCAGCGACAGCGTCACCGCAATCCAGACGATCAGTGCCGCCCCGGCGATCATCCCGGCCAGACGCAGGGCAGAACGCAGCAGGATTGTCCGGGTCAGCACCTCACGCGCATGGGTGGTTTCGGCCACCGTCACCACGAACGGCACCTCATCAATCCCGGTAGAGGCCGCACGGGCAAGACTGGCAACCCGCACCGGCACACCATTGAACATGCCATCGGCAAAGGCCGGATCACCACCGGGCTGGGCCCGCGCCACCGGCAATTCGGCATAGCCCGTCACCATATGGCCCGGCGGGCCGTCGACGCGGTAAAATACCCGGTCCTGCGCAGCGGAGCTGAGCATTTCAAGCGCGCCATAGGGGATCTCGATGGCCAATTGCCCATCACCGGCCAGGGATGCGCGTTCGGCGATCACCAGAGCCGATCCGGCCAGAACCCGGTCGGCCAACGCCGTTGCGGTGCGCATCGCCTCAAACCATGTGTCGATCAGGGCCGCGACACCAATGACGGCGGTCGCGATCAGCAACCATGCCAGCAGCCTGCGGCGCAGCGAATGGGTGGCCTGCAGCCCCGCCTCTGCCAGGTCGGTCCCCGCCAGGCCATTCTCGGCCAACCCCGCCTTCAACCGATCGCCCGCCGCCAGATTCGTCACGATGCGGCCCGGTCGAGGAAATAGCCGATGCCGCGCGCGGTCTTCACTGTCAGGCCCGCAGGGGCCAGCCGTTTGCGCAAGCGGCTGACATATTGCTCGATCGCATTGGCGGACAGGTCATCCTCCAGCGAGGTCAGCGACTGCACGATGGCCTCGCGCGCGACCACCTTGCCTGCCCGCAGGATCAACAGTTCCAGCAAGCCGCGTTCGCGCGCGGGCAGGTCCAGCGGCAGGCCCTGCGCCGAAAAGCTGCGCGCGGTCAGATCGAACACCAGATCACCGAAACTGATTGTGGAGGTCTTCAACCCGGCCTGCCGCCGCAAAAGCGACCGCACCCGCGCCTCGAACTCACCAATATCAAAGGGTTTGATCAGGTAATCATCGGCACCAAGGTCAAGGCCGCGCACCCGTTCATCCGGGGCACCGCGCGCGGTCAGGATCATCACCGCCGCTGCATTGCGCCGCCCGCGCATCGCGCGCAGCACATCCAGCCCGTCCATCTGTGGCAGGTTCAGGTCAAGGATCACCAGATCGAAACTTTCGGCCATGGCCAAAGCCTCGGCCGAGGCACCGTCATGCACCACATCCACCGCATAGCCGGTCTGGCGCAATAGCGCCGACAGGCCCTCGGCCAGTGATTCATTATCCTCGACCAGCAAGATGCGCACGCAGCTTCCCCCTTGAGATGCAGCCTAACGGGCCAATGTCCGCTTGTGAACATGGCAGTCGTCGGGCAACATTGCGTCTCATGCGGCTGCGCTTCCCCCCTTTGTGCCCTGCCTTGCCCGCCGCCTTTGCGCTGCTGGCCAGTCTCGCGCTGCCTGCGCGCGCGGCTGAGGTGACCGAGTTTCCCGCCCTGTCGGGCCACGCGCTGCGCCATCTGGTGATCTATTCCTCGCTGGATACCGATCTGGCCGCGCCGTTGATTGCCGCCTATCAGGCGCAGGCCCCCGATGTGGCTGTGCGCTATGAGGATTTGCTGACCGGCGAATTGCACGACCGGATCGTGGCAGAAACCAAGGCAGGCAAGGGCACCGCGGATTTCGCGTTCTCGTCTGCAATGGATCTGCAGGTCAAACTTGCCAATGACGGCTATGCCCGCGCGGTCATCACCGCCGACACGCCGGATTGGCCGGATTGGGCGAACTGGCGCGATACGGCCTATGCGCTGACCTTTGAACCGGCGGTCTTCGCCTATCACAAACCGAGCTTCACCGACCATCCGCCCCCGGCGACTCGCGCCGATCTGATGCGCTGGATGTCTGAACATCCCGAACAGGCCGAGGGACGGATCGGCACCTATGACATATCGCGGTCTGGCGTGGGCTATCTGTTTCTGGCCCGCGATCAGGATCTCTATCCGCAGATCTGGTCGGTGGTGGCCGCGATGGGGCGGTCGCATGTGCAGCAATACCCGACCAGTGGCGAGCTGTTGCAGCGCATCTCCGACGGGCGGTTGGCGGTGGGATACAACCTGTTGGGCTCCTATGTCGCGGAATGGGCGCGACAACACCCCGATGTCGGGCTGATCCTGCCGCGGGATTTCACCGTGGTGGTGTCGCGGGTGGCACTGGTGCCAGAGGCCGCGCGTGACCGTGACCTGGGCACCGATTTTCTGGCCTTCCTGATGTCCCCCCCGGGCCAGAAACTGCTGTCAGAGGAATTGCGCCTGCCCGCCGTCAGCCTTGAGGTCGCCGGGCGCACCAGCCCGGCCGGCGGGATGCAGGATCTGAGCGGGCTGCGCCTGAAACCCGTGCCGGTCAGCCCCGGCCTGCTGGCCTATCTGGACCAGGCCACGCGCCAGCGCCTGATCGCACGCTGGAACACGGCGCTGTCAGGCCGCTAGTTTTTACAAACCGCCTGCAAATTTTGCAGTTTCTGTCCCCCATGTCAGCTTCGTGACAGCTTTCTGTGCTGGAACTGCGCCATGGCCCGCATCCAGTGCGGGTCGGGGGAGCTGGCCGCGCTTTGGGAGAAGTGGCGGCGCGCATCACAAAAATTGAAACACGGATGCCGGATCGCATAGCGATGCCGGTGCAAGCGGAGGAACGCCATGAAGCAATTCGTTCTCGCAAGCCTGTTCGCCGGGGCCATCGCCCTTCCGGCAGCGGCGGATTACACCATCATCGCCCCGGCCAATCCGGGCGGTGGCTGGGACCAGACCGCGCGCACCATGCAAAGCGTGCTGCAAGAAGAAGGCATCTCGCCTTCCGTTCAGGTCCAGAACGTTCCCGGCGCGGGCGGCACCATCGGCCTTGCGCAATTTGCCAGCCAGAACAAGGGCAATGCCGATGCGCTGATCGTCGGCGGCTATGTGATGGTCGGCGCGATCCTGACCAACAATTCGCCCGTCAGCCTTGCCGATGTGACCCCGATCGCCCGTCTGACCGGCGAATATGAGGCCATCGTGGTGCCTGCCGCCTCGCCAATTCAGGATATCAACGGGCTGATCGAGGCGCTGAAGGCCGATCCGGGTGCCGTCAGCTGGGCCGGTGGCTCCGCCGGTGGCACCGACCATATCGCGGTCGGCCTGATCGCCAAGGCGGCGGGCGTCGACCCGACCAAGATCAACTACATCGCCTATTCCGGTGGTGGCGAGGCCCTGGCCGCAATTCTCGGCAATCAGGTGACCGCTGGCGTGTCGTCGCTGGGCGAGTTCCAGGAACAGGTGAAAGCAGGCACCCTGCGCCTTCTGGCCACCACCGCGCCGGAGCGGATCGAGGGCATCGACGCCCCGACCCTGAAGGAATCGGGTCTGGACGTTGAACTGCAAAACTGGCGCATGGTTGCGGCGGCCCCGGGCCTGAGCGACGAGCAGCGCGCCAAGGTCACCGCCGATATCGAGACGATGGTGAAATCGGCCAACTGGCAAAAGCAACTGGCCGACAAGGGCTGGTCCGATACCTACCTGTCGGGTGACGCGTTCACCGAGCAACTCCAGAAGGACGTGACCTCGACCGAGGCCATCCTCAAGGATATCGGTCTGGTGAAATGACCGGAAAGTTCTTTGAACCTCAGCGCCGCCTTGACCGGGCGGCGCTGGTCATCGCCTTCGGGCTGGCCGTCGTGGCAGGCGTGATGCTGTGGGACAGCGCACGCCTTGCCGATCTGGGCGGCTATTCCGGGGTGGGTCCGGCGAGTGTGCCCCGCGTTGTCGCGGCGGTGCTCCTCCTCCTCGCCGTCTGGACCGGGATCGCTGCATTTCGCGGCGATTTCCCGGCCCGGCCCCGCCAGGATCCCGGTCCGGTGCTCTGGATTGTCGCGGGCCTGGCCCTGCAACTTTTGCTGCTGCATGTCGCGGGCTTTTCCATCGCGACCGGCATTCTGTTCGCCCTGACCGCCCGCGCCTTCGGCAAGCGCAACCTCGCCCTGACCCTCCCCGTCGGCATCGCATTGTCGTTTGTCGTCTGGGTCGTGTTCTCTCAGCTGCTGATGCTGCATCTGCCCGCCGGGCCGCTGGAGCTTCTGTTCTTCCAGAAGGGATAAGCCATGGGGGCCTTTGATTTTCTGATGCAGGGTCTGGTGACCGCCGCCGACCCGATGATGTTGTTTTACGCGCTGATCGGCGTGACGCTGGGCACGGCTGTGGGCGTTCTGCCCGGCATCGGCCCGGCGCTGACGGTCGCGCTGCTGTTGCCCGTGACCTACCGCCTGGACCCCGCCGGATCGCTCATCATGTTTGCAGGGATCTATTATGGCGGCATGTATGGCGGATCGACCACCTCGATCCTGTTGAACACACCCGGCGAAAGCGCCTCGATCATCACCGCATTGGAGGGCAACAAGATGGCCCGACGCGGGCGGGGGGGGCCAGCTTTGGCCACTGCCGCCATCGGATCCTTTATCGCGGGCCTGATCGCCACGCTGCTTCTGGCCTTCCTTGCACCCTCCATCGTGAAAGTGGCGCTGGTCTTTGGCCCGCGCGAATATTTCGCCCTGATGGTTCTGGCCTTCGTGACCGTCTCCGCAGCTTTCGGTGATTCCGCGCTGCGCGGGTTGACCTCGCTGTTCCTCGGCCTGGCTTTGGCCTGTATCGGCATTGACCAGCTTTCCGGTCAGGCGCGGCTTGCCTTCGGCGTGCCGGAGCTGCTGGACGGAGTCGAGGTGACCACGCTGGCCGTGGCAATGTTCGCCATTGGCGAGGCATTGGCGATTGCTGGCCAAGGCAAGGTCGGGCGCGAAGAGGTGCTGGCGGTCAAGGGCTCGGTCTGGATGACCAAGACCGACTGGAAACGCTCGTGGAAGCCCTGGCTGCGCGGCACCGCCATCGGCTTCCCGATCGGGGCCATGCCTGCGGGCGGCGCCGAGATCGGCACCTTCCTGAGCTACGCGACCGAGAAGAAACTGACCAAGCACCCCGAGGAGTTTGGCCAAGGCGCCATTGAGGGCGTTGCGGGACCCGAGGCTGCCAACAACGCCTCGGCAGCGGGCACCCTGGTGCCGCTGTTGACACTGGGCCTTCCGACCTCGGCCACAGCCGCGATCATGCTCGCGGGCTTCCAGCAGTTCGGTCTGCAACCGGGGCCGCTGCTGTTTGCGACGAACCCGACGCTGGTCTGGGGCCTGATCGCCTCGCTGCTGATCGCCAATGCCATGCTGCTGGTGCTGAACCTGCCGCTGATCGGGCTCTGGGTGAAGCTGCTGACCATCCCCCGGCCTTGGCTTTATGCGGGTATCCTGCTCTTCGCGACGCTTGGCACCATCGGCGCCAACCCGTCGACCTTTGAGCTGGGGATGCTGTTGGGCTTCGGCGTGCTGGGCTATGTGATGCGACTGTTCGGCTATCCGATCGCGCCCATCGTGGTCGGCCTGATCCTTGGCCCCATGGCAGAACAGCAATTGCGCCGGGCGCTGGCGATCAGCCAGGGCGACTGGACGGTGCTGGTGCAATCGCCCATCGCGGCGGTGCTGCTTGGCATCGCGGCGCTGGCGCTGATCGTGCCGTTGATTCTGCGCCTGCGCGGCAAGGGTGCGGTTCTGTCGCAGCTTGCCGGCGACGAGGATTGAGCCGGGGCACGACACCGATTTGAGCAACCTGACGGGGCCTTGCGCAAATGCGCGAGGCCCCATTGCCATCCGCCCCCTGCCCCGCGCCTTCCGCTGTTGGATTCACCGGGCCAGAATAGACAAAAGGCCCGCAACCTGTTGGGGTTGCGGGCCTTTTGTAAATTGGTGCCCAGAAGAGGACTCGAACCTCCACGTCTTGCAACACTGGTACCTGAAACCAGCGCGTCTACCAATTCCGCCATCTGGGCGATGTCGTAGGGCGGTATCTACGGGTTGTCGCAGGGGGTGTCAACAGCGGTTCGTGAAAAAAGTTGCGGCCATTTGCGCCTTGTCTGAAAATCCCCTTAAAGCTATGGAGACAAGGAATTTTGCACCATTACCTGACGGGAAGGTCTCGCAGATGAGCAAGCTTGTCACGATCTATGGCGGTTCGGGTTTCGTCGGCCGTTACATCGCCCGCCGCATGGCACAAGCGGGCTGGCGCGTGCGCGTTGCGACGCGCCGCCCCAACGAGGCGCTGTTCGTGCGCCCCTATGGTGTTGTGGGTCAGGTCGAGCCGGTTCTGTGCAATATCCGCGATGAGGCCAGCGTGCGCGCCGCCCTTCAGGGTGCCGATGCGGTGGTGAATTGCGTGGGCCTGCTGAATGCCGTGGGCAAGAACACCTTCGACGCCCTGCAGTCCGAGGGTGCCGCGCGCGTGGCCCGCCTGGCCGCCGCAGAAGGCGTGCAGCATCTGGTGCATATCTCGGCCATCGGCGCGGATGCGGGCAGCGACAGCGACTATTCCCGCACCAAGGGCGAGGGCGAGGCGGCTGTTCTGGCAAACTTCCCCTCTGCCGTGATCCTGCGGCCTTCGGTCCTGTTCGGCAATGAGGACAAGTTCTTCAACCGTCTGGGCCTGATCGCCCGCATGAGCCCGGTCATGCCGGTCTTCGGGGCGGAATCGAAATTCCAGCCGGCCTATGTCGAGGACGTCGCGGCCGCCGCCGTGATGGGCGCAACCGGCGAGGCTGCGCCCGGCATCTATGAACTGGGCGGGCCGGATGTCGAAACGCTTGCCGATCTGACCCGCGCAACGGCCACCATCGTCAACCGCCGTCGTCTGGCGCTGCCGCTGCCGCGTTTTGTCGGTCGTCTGATTGCTTTCGGCTTTGGCACCTTGCAGACACTGTCCGGCGGCCTGATCGAGAACAAGATCCTGACCGCAGACCAGTTGAAGAACCTCTACCGCGACAATGTTGTGGCACCGGGTGCCAAGGGCTTTGCCGATCTGGGTATCACGCCCACGGCCTATGCTGCCGTGCTGCCGGATTACATGTGGCCCTATCGCCCCTCTGGTCAGTTCGACGCGATCAAGGCCTCGGCGAAGAACGTGCGCAAAGCCTGATCCATGGCCGACCAATCGCTGCTGAGTGCTGCCTTTCTGGGACTTCTGGAAGGGCTGACCGAGTTCATTCCGGTATCATCCACCGGACATATCCTGCTGGCCGGGCATTTCCTTGGCTTTGAAAGCGCAGGCAAAAGTTTCGAGGTGGTGATCCAGCTTGGTGCCGTGCTGGCAGTGCTGTCGGTCTATGCAACGCGGCTTTGGGCGGTGTTTTCCAACGCGCATCGTGACCCCAAGGCGATGCGCTTCATCATTGCGGTGCTGCTGGCCTTCTTCCCTGCGGTGGTGATCGGCGTTCTGGCGCATGACTTCATCAAGACAGTGCTGTTTGAATCGCCGATGCTGATCGCGATCAACCTGATCCTTGGTGGCATCGTGCTGCTGGTGGTGGACCGGATGACGCTGGCACCGCGCTATGATGACGCGATGGATGTTCCGCTGGGCACCGCGCTGAAGATCGGCTTCATCCAATGCCTTGCGATGATCCCGGGGGTCAGCCGCTCGGGATCGACCATCGTGGGTGCGTTGCTGCTGGGCGTGTCGAAACGCGGCGCGGCCGAATTTTCCTTCTTTCTCTCGATGCCGACCATGGCGGGCGCCTTCGCCTATGACCTGTGGAAGAACCGCGATGTGCTGGACGCCAATGCCCTGACCGAGATCGGTATCGGCTTTGCCATGGCGCTGATTTCGGCGGTATTCGTGGTGAAGGGTTTGCTCAACTACGTCTCACGCCACGGCTATGCCCTGTTTGGCTGGTGGAGAATCGTTGTCGGCCTCGTGGCCGCAGGCGCACTTTTGCTGGGTTTTTAGGCAGAACGGGAACTCTTGCTGACCTATTCTCAGGGGAATTTTAGTGATTACTTCGCCACCAAGGCAGAAATCATCAAAATAAGTCAATATTGCTGACTTTTATTCAGATTCCGACTGGCGTATCCAGATCTCACCCACCGAATGACTTAGGGAGGCGAGACTATGGCCAAGGAACGGATGCTTCAGTTTGTCACCGTTGATCGGGAAATGCCCGAGAAGCGTCCCGCCAATCTGCGCTCCCAGGACTTCCACGAGATTTACCGGGAATTTGCGGCACAGAAGGCTGCCGAACAGGCCAGCCGCTGCAGCCAATGCGGCGTGCCCTATTGCCAGTCGCACTGTCCGCTGCACAACAACATCCCGGACTGGCTGCGCATGACCGCCGAGGGGCGTCTGGAAGAGGCCTATCAGATCAGCCAATCGACCAATACCTTCCCCGAGATCTGCGGCCGCATCTGCCCGCAAGACCGCCTCTGCGAAGGGAATTGCGTGATCGAACAGTCTGGCCACGGCACCGTGACCATTGGCTCGGTCGAGAAATATGTGACCGATACGGCCTGGGAAAACGGTTGGGTCCAGCCGATCCGTCCGGTGATGGAACGCACGGAAAGCATCGGGATTATCGGTGCGGGCCCGGGCGGCCTTGCTGCCGCCGACATGCTGCGCCGCAAGGGGTTTCAGGTCACCGTCTATGACCGCTACGACCGCGCGGGCGGCTTGCTGACATATGGCATTCCGGGCTTCAAACTGGAAAAGCCGGTGGTGATGCAGCGCATCGAACAACTGGAGGCCTCGGGCGTGCAATTCGTGATGAATTGCAAGGTCGGCGAGGATCTCAGCTTTGACGCGATCCGCGGCCAGCATGACGCGGTGCTGATCGCAACGGGCGTTTACAAGATGCGCGATGTCGGCGGGCCGGGCGTGGGCCAGAAGGGTATCGTGCAGGCGCTGGATTACCTGACCGCCTCCAATCGCAAGAGTTTTGGCGATGAGGTCGAGGCCTTCGACAATGGCGATCTGAATGCCAGCGGCAAGCGGGTGGTGGTGATCGGCGGCGGCGATACCGCAATGGATTGCCTGCGCACCGCGATCCGTCAGGGTGCCACCTCGGTGAAATGCCTCTATCGTCGCGACCGCGCCAATATGCCGGGCAGCCAGCGTGAAACCCAGAATGCCGAGGAAGAAGGCGTTGATTTCGCATGGTTGACCGCGCCCAAGGCTTTTACCGGCAATGGCTCGGTCGAAGGCGTGCTGGTGCAGAAGATGCGTCTTGGTGCCCCTGATGCCTCCGGTCGTCAGATGCCCGAGGTGATCGAGGGCGCGGATTACGTCGAACCCGCCGATCTCGTGGTGACAGCCCTCGGTTTTGAGCCCGAGGCCCTGCCCGCGCTGTGGAATGTGCCCGAACTGACGGTGACCCGCTGGGGCACCATCAAGGCCGATTTCCGCACCCATCAGACCGCCCTGCCCGGCGTGTTTGCCGTGGGCGATATCGTGCGTGGCGCAAGCCTTGTAGTCTGGGCGATCCGCGACGGGCGCGAAGCCGCCGATGCGATTGCCGACTATCTGGCCCAACCCGCGAGCGTTGCGGCAGAATAAGCCAAGGCAGGCCGGGCAAGGGGCCACCCCCCCCGGACCTGTCCAAACAGACTGCACGCGCCGCTCAAGGCGCGCGCGCCTATGACCCGACAATCCAACCCGACAGAGGAAAGACCGGCACGATGACCCAGGCGGCGCGACATCAGGCAAGCAAGGCGGCGGCAACGCCCGGCCCTGCCGTGCCCGAAGCGGCACCGCCTGCGCGCCGCCCCGATGTGCTGATCGAGCCTCTGCGCGATGACGCGCGGCTGCGGGTCTGGCGTCATCGCGGCACAAGCCAGCGTTTGGTTGTGTGCTTTTCCGGGGTCGGACGTCTGGCCACGCAACCGCCCCGGCTGGAATTTGCCAAGACTGCCAGCGGATCGGGGCGCGATCATGTGCTGTTCATCGCCGACCCGGCGCGCAGCTGGCTGAATGCCCCCGGCCTGATCGAAGAGATCGCGGGGCTGGTGGAGACCGAGGCCGCCCGGATCGGTGCGGCGCAGGTCGTGGCGATGGGGCATTCGCTGGGCGGGTTTTCGGCGCTGGTGCTGGGGGGCTTCACCAAGGTGGATGTGGCCTTGGCCATGTCACCGCAATATTCGGTCGCGCCCGATCTGGTGCCGGATGAACCCCGCTGGATGGGATTTCGCAACAAGATCACGGAGTGGCGCATCCGCCAGGCGGGCGATCACATGAATGCCGCCACCGATCATGTGGTGATCTTTGGCCGCGCGGGGCGCGAGGCCCCGCAGCGCCGCCTGATGCGGCCCGCAGCCAATGTCGCCTGCTATCTTCTGCCGCGCGTGCGCCATGACAGCGTGGTGCGGCTGCATGAGGCGGGCGTGCTGGACGAGGTGGTGCAACTGGCCTTTGACGGCCGCAAACGGCGGCTGCGGCAGTTGCTGGCGGAGCGGATGAAGGCCAGTCAGGTTTCGGTGGATGCGGCGCAAGCCGGGGAGGATGCAGCGTGAAACGGTTTCTGATCCTGACGGGCTTTGCCCTTTTCGGCATCACCCTTACCAGCGCATCACCGCTGCAGGCAGCCGGTTTCAAGGCCCCCGAGGGCTGTGAAGCCTTCATGACGGTGCAGTCGCGCGGCTGCCGGGTATCGAACCATTACCGCTGCACCGCCGATCAGGCGGGCGATCAATGGCGCGCGGATTTCGATCAGGAGGGGATCTTTTTCCTCAGCCGGATCAACCGCGAGACCGAATGGGTCGAAAGCTACAACTTCAACCCGACGGTGCGGCAATCTCTGGCCGCCAACCCGGCAGACCCCGCCCGGTTTTCCGAACTGGTGGCAAGCGGGCACGACGATTTCGACTTTTGGCTGGAACGCGATGATGGCACCCGCAGCCATGTCACCGGCTTTGACAAACTGACCGGCAAGACCATCACCATTGACGGTGTGGCCCTGCCGCAGACCGAATACGCCTATGAAGAGGTCGACCCGGAGGGCAATGTTCTGGGCAAGGCGCGCGGACGCGAATATATCCATCCTGAATGGCGGATGTTCTTTTCCGGCCCGTCTGAGCATTGGGACGGGCAGGATTGGGTGCCGATGGATGGCAGCCCGGTGCAGTTCATCCAGCCGGGCGAGCCCGGTTTTGGCGCGACGCAACCGATCTTTGAATGCGGGGCGCTGATGTCCGAAGCCCCGCTGGACCGTCTGTTGCAGCAGGTGCGCCATGAACGCTGAGATGATCACCGGCCGCTCCGGCCAATGTCTGTGCGGCGGGGTGCGCATTCATGCGGCAAGCCTGCCTGCGCATATGCATGCCTGCCATTGCAGCATGTGCCGCCGCAACTCTGGCTCGGCGGGCATGACGGTGGTCGTGGCCCATGCCGATCTGCGCATCGAGGGCGCGGAACATATCACCACCTACCCATCCTCGGATTGGGCCGCGCGGTCATTCTGCGCGCGGTGCGGGGCGGGTCTCTGGTATCGCCTGACCGTGCCCGATGCCGAGACCGCCGATTACTTTCTGTCCGTCGGAATTCTGGATGATCTCACCGGGCTGAGCCTGAACCAGGAGATCTATATTGACCAGAAACCCGCCGGATACGCCTTTGCAGGCGATCACGACAGACTGACCGGGGACGAGTTCGAGGCCCTGTTGCAAGCCAGCCCAGAAGGAGTGAGCCATGACGATCTATGATGATGCCTGGGTGAAGGCCGAAGAAGCCAAGCGCGCCTATGTCGATGCGCATGGGCTTTACAAGACCGAAGACGAGCATTCGTCCTGCGGCGTGGGTCTGGTGGCCTCGATCAGCGGCAAACCCTCGCGCAAGGTGGTGGAGGCGGGGCTGGATGCACTGCGCGCCATCTGGCACCGTGGCGCGGTCGATGCCGATGGCAAGACCGGCGACGGCGCGGGCATCCATGTGCAGATCCCGGTCAAGTTCTTCTATGACGTGGTGCGCCGCACCGGCCATGAACCCGATCAGGGCAAGCTGATCGCCGTCGGGCAGGTCTTCCTGCCGCGCACCGACTTTGCCGCGCAAGAACGCTGCCGCACGATCGTGGAAACCGAAGTGCTGCGCATGGGCCATTACATCTATGGCTGGCGCCATGTGCCGGTGGACACTTCGGTGCTGGGCGAAAAGGCCAATGCGACCCGGCCCGAGATCGAACAGATCTTGATCCGCTGCGAAAAGGACGTCGATCAGGAACAGTTCGAGCGCGAGCTGTATATCATCCGCCGCCGCATCGAAAAGGCGGTGACCGCCGCAGGCATCGCCGGGTGTTACCTCTGCAGCCTGTCCTGCCGGTCGATCATCTACAAGGGCATGATGCTGGCCGAACAGGTGTCGGTCTTCTATCCCGATCTGCAGGATGAGCGGTTCGAAAGCAGCTTTGCGATCTATCACCAGCGCTATTCGACCAACACCTTCCCGCAATGGTGGCTGGCACAGCCTTTCCGCATGTTGGCCCATAACGGTGAGATCAACACGCTGAAGGGCAACGTCAACTGGATGAAGAGCCATGAAATCCGCATGGCCTCCAGCGCCTTTGGCGAGATGGCCGAGGATATCAAGCCGATCATCCCTGGCGGCACCTCGGACAGCGGTGCGCTGGATGCGGTGTTCGAAGTTCTGGTGCGCTCGGGGCGCTCTGCCCCCATGGCGAAAACCATGTTGGTGCCGGAAGCCTGGTCAAAGACCACGACCGACATGCCGAAGGCCTGGGCCGATATGTATGCCTATTGCAATTCGGTCATGGAGCCCTGGGATGGCCCTGCGGCCCTTGCGATGACCGATGGCCGCTGGGTCTGCGGCGGTCTGGACCGCAACGGGTTGCGCCCGATGCGCTATGTGGTCACGGGCGACGGCCTGCTGATTGCAGGGTCGGAAGCAGGCATGGTGCCGGTGGATGAGACCACGATCCGCGAAAAAGGCGCGCTCGGGCCGGGGCAGATGATTGCCGTCGATACCAAAGAGGGCAAACTTTACCACGATGCGGAGTTGAAGGACCGGCTTGCCGGATCGCAGCCCTATGGCGACTGGATCGAAAAGATCGTCGATCTGAACTCGCTGCTTAAGGACGTGCCGGAAAACGCCACCTATCAAGGTGCCGATCTGCGCAAGCGCCAGATCGCGGCGGGCTATTCGGTCGAGGATCTGGAACAGGTTCTGGCACCGATGGCCGAAGACGGCAAGGAAATGGTTGCCTCCATGGGGGATGACACGCCGCCTGCGGTTCTGTCCAAGGTCTATCGCCCGCTCTCGCACTACTTCCGCCAGAACTTCAGCCAGGTCACCAACCCGCCCATCGACAGCCTGCGCGAAACCCGCGTCATGTCGTTGAAGACGCGGTTCGGCAACCTGAAGAACGTGCTGGATGAAAGCTCTGCCCAGACCGAGATCCTGGTTCTGGAAAGCCCCTTCATCGCCAATGCCGAATATTACACCATGCTCGATCAGTTCGGCGCAGGTGTGGTGGTGATCGATTGCACCTTCCCCGCTGGTTCCGACCAGGAGGCGATGCGCCTTGGGCTGGAGCGCATCCGCGCCGAGGCCGAGGATGCCGTGCGCTCGGGCGCAAGCCATCTGGTGCTGACCGACGAGAACCAGTCGGATGCGCGTATCGCCATGCCGATGATCCTTGCCACTTCGGCGGTGCATTCCAGCCTGACCCGCAAGGGGTTGCGCACCTTCACCTCGTTGAATGTGCGGTCCGCCGAATGCATTGATCCGCATTACTTTGCGGTGCTGATCGGCTGCGGCGCGACCACGGTGAACCCTTATCTGGCGCAAGACAGCATTGCCGATCGCATCGCACGCGGGTTGCTGGAAGGCAGCCTGACCGATGCGATGCGTCGCTATCGCGATGCCATCGATGCGGGCCTTTTGAAGATCATGGCCAAGATGGGCATCTCGGTCATCTCCTCCTATCGCGGGGGGCTGAACTTCGAAGCGGTGGGGCTGTCGCGCGCCATGGTTGCCGAATACTTCCCCGGGATGCAAAGCCGCATCTCCGGTATCGGCCTGCATGGCATCCAACACAAGGTGCAGGAGATCCACGCCAAGGGCTGGCAGGGTGGCAGCGACGTGCTGCCGATCGGTGGCTTCTACAAGGCGCGCCGCTCGGGCGAGAAACACGCCTGGGAAGCCCAGACCATGCATATGCTGCAAGCGGCCTGTGACCGCGCCAGCTATGACATCTGGAAGCAGTATTCGGCCGCGATGCGGGCGAACCCGCCGATCCATATCCGCGACCTGCTGGATATCAAGCCGGTGGGCAAGGCGATCCCGATTGAAGAGGTGGAATCGATCACCTCGATCCGCAAGCGCTTCATCACGCCGGGCATGTCGCTGGGGGCGCTTGGCCCGGAAGCGCATATGACACTGAACATCGCGATGAACCGCATCGGTGCCAAATCCGACAGCGGCGAGGGCGGCGAGGATCCAGCGCACCAGCATCCCTTCCCCAATGGCGACAACCCTTGCGCCAAGGTGAAGCAGGTGGCCTCGGGCCGGTTCGGCGTGACGGCGGAATATCTGAACGCCTGCGAAGAGCTGGAGATCAAGGTGGCCCAGGGTGCCAAGCCCGGCGAGGGTGGCCAGCTTCCCGGCATGAAGGTCACCGACCTGATTGCACGGCTGCGCCATTCCACCAAGGGCGTGACGCTGATCAGCCCGCCGCCGCATCACGATATCTACAGTATCGAGGATCTGGCGCAGCTGATCTACGACCTGAAGCAGATCAACCCGCGCTGCAAGGTGACGGTGAAGCTGGTTTCCGCCAGCGGCGTCGGCACGATTGCGGCGGGCGTGGCCAAGGCCAAGGCCGATATCATCCTGATTTCCGGCCATAATGGCGGCACCGGCGCATCGCCCGGCACCTCGATCAAATATGCGGGCCTGCCCTGGGAGATGGGTCTGACCGAGGCCAACCAGGTTCTGACCATGAACAACCTGCGCGAGCGGGTGACGCTGCGCACCGATGGTGGCCTGCGCACCGGGCGTGACGTGGTGATTGCCGCGATGCTCGGTGCCGAGGAATACGGCATCGGCACGGCGGCCCTGATCGCCATGGGCTGTATCATGGTGCGTCAGTGCCAGTCGAACACCTGTCCGGTGGGCGTCTGCACCCAGAACCCCGATCTGCGCGCCAAGTTCACCGGCACGGCGGACAAGGTGGTGAACCTGATCACCTTCTATGCCCAGGAAGTGCGCGAGATCCTCGCCTCCATCGGCGCACGCTCGATGGACGAGATCATCGGCCGCCCCGATCTGCTGATGCAGGTCAGCCGTGGCTCGGCGCATCTGGATGACCTTGACCTGAACCCGCTGCTCATCACGGTGGATGGGGCGAACCGCGTCACCTATGATCGCTCCAAGCCGCGCAATGCGGTGCCGGACACGCTGGATGCGGAAATCGTCAAGGATGGCGCGCGCTTCTTCGAGGATGGCGAGAAGATGCAGCTGAGCTATGCGGTGCGCAACACGCTGCGCACCATCGGCACGCGGTCGTCCAGCCATATTGTCCGCAAGTTCGGGATGCGCAACAACCTGCAACACGACCATCTGACGGTGAAGCTGACCGGCAATGCCGGGCAGAGCCTTGGTGCCTTCGCGGTGAACGGGTTGAAGATCGAGGTGCAGGGCGACGCCAATGATTATGTCGGCAAGGGCCTGTCGGGCGGCACCATCGTGGTGCGTCCGCAGATGTCCTCGCCGCTGGTTGCGGCCGAAAACACGATCATCGGCAATACCGTGCTCTATGGCGCGACCTATGGCTATCTGTTCGCGGCAGGCAAGGCGGGCGAGCGGTTTGCCGTGCGCAACTCCGGCGCGACGGTGGTGATCGAGGGTTGCGGCACCAATGGCTGCGAATACATGACCGGCGGTGTCGCGGTGATCCTTGGCCGGATCGGTGCCAACTTTGGCGCGGGCATGACCGGCGGTATGGCCTATCTCTATGACCCGAGCGGGATTGCCGAGGATTTCATGAACCTTGAAAGCCTTGTCACCTGCGCGGTCAGCCATCCGCATTGGGAATCGCAGCTGAAAGGCCTGATCGAGCGTCACCTGCGCGAGACCGGCAGCCAGAAAGCGCAGGCGATCCTGTCGAATTGGGAGGCGGAGCGTGCCAATTTCCTTCAGGTTTGCCCGAAAGAGATGCTGGTGCACCTGCCCCACCCGCTGAGCGATGAGCGAGCAGCGGTGCCGGCGGAGTAAGCGGCGGCCTGCGCCAAGCCTGTGAAAAGAAACGGAAACGGGCGAGGGAACCTCGCCCGTTTTGCCATTTTCGGCAGCATTCCGACTGATTTACTCAAAGCGCATTGTCTGACAAATAAAGTCAACTATTTGATTTTCAAAGAAAAATTTGACATCTGCGTTTCCATGTCCTAGACAGAGCTCATCGGCAGGAAGCGCAGCCAGCCAGATCGCAAGCGCGCTCCCACCTCAAAGCATTCTCTCCGGTCGCAAGGGCAGGCAGCCAGCACGACGCCAGCACCCCACCCAGCCACCCGAATGATACAAGGGCTGACCTTCGGGTCGGCCCTTTGTTCATTTCCGGGGTGTTCACTCTCAAACCGCCATGTCGGAATGATCGTTCCGGGCTGTTCGGTCTGAAAGAACCGAGTTGGCGCGTTTGTTCCGGCGCGTTCGGTTCTGAGCCGGTGTCAGGCGCGCTGCAACCTTGACCCGGGATCGGGCTTCATGGTTTCTGGGCCCCATGGCAAAATCCACCCGCAAGAAACCAGACCCCGCGCCGGAGCCCGAAATCATCGAGGCCCCTGCCCTGCGGTGGCGCGCCCGCATCTGGTTCTGGGCCAAGCGCGGCCTGCTGGGGCTTGCGGCCTTTTATGCGGCGCTGATCCTGATTTTCGCAGTGGTGCCGGTGCCGATCAATGTCTATCAGGCGCAAGAGGCGATCCGCCTGGGCGGCATCGAAAAGGATTGGGTCGGCTGGGACGACATCGCCCCGGTGATGGCCCGCGCCGTGGTCGCGGCCGAAGACGCCAATTTCTGCGAACACTGGGGCTTTGACATGAAGGCCATTCGCGCCGCGCTGGATGAAGGGCGCGGGCGCGGGGCCTCCACCCTGACGCAGCAGGTGGTGAAGAACGTCTTTCTCTGGCATGGCCGCAACTGGGCCCGCAAGGCCGCCGAAGCAGTGCTGACCCCGCCGGTCGAAATGGTCTGGAGCAAGCGGCGCATCCTGCATGTCTATCTGAATGTCGCCGAATTCGGCGAAGGCATCTTCGGGGTCGAGGCTGCGGCGCAGCATTGGTTCGGGGTCAGCGCCAGGGATCTGACCCCCACGCAGGCTGCGCGTCTGGCCGCCGTCCTGCCCGATCCGAAGGGGCGCAATCCTGCCAAGCCCGGCCCGCTGGTGCGCCGCCGCACCGGCCAGATCCTGTCGGGTGCCGAGACAATCAAGGCCGATGGCCGAGCCGCCTGTTTCGAGTATTAAGGGCCGAAATCTCGCCGAAACCGGCGAGATACAGCGCCTTTGCCCCGCCTCAAGGCCCATTTGGCGGGAACGGGATTGCACTTGCGCCCTCTTCGCGGCAATGAAGGCAGAGCCGATCCTGCCCCTTCAGCGGAAAGCCCTTTGACGATGAACCGACTGTATCACGCGCCCCTTTCGCCCTTCTGCCGCAAGGTGCGGTTGACGCTGGCCGAAAAGCGGATCGAGGTGGAACTGGTCGAGGAGCGTTACTGGGAACAGCAGGCCGAGTTCCTGCGCCGCAACCCGGCGGGAAAAGTGCCGGTGCTGCGCGTCGAGGGACGCTTGATGAGCGAAAGCCAGGCGATCTGCGAATGGCTGGAAGAGGCCTATCCCTCGCCTGCGCTGATGCCGCGCGATGTTGATGCGCGCTATGAGGTGCGCAGGCTGTGCAACTGGTTCGATGACAAGTTCCATGGCGAGGTGACGTCGAAGCTGCTCTATGAACGGGTGAACCGAAAGGTGCAGGGCACCGGCTATCCCGACAGCAAGGCGGTAAAATTCGGCGCAACCCGCATCAAATATCATCTGGATTACATGGCCTGGCTGCTGGATCAGCGCCGCTGGCTGGCGGGCGACAGCATGACGCTGGCGGATTTCACCGCTGCCGCGCATCTGTCCTGCCTGGACTATATCAGCGATGTCGACTGGAACCGTCATGCGGTGGTGAAGGACTGGTATGTGAAGCTGAAATCGCGTCCCTGTTTCCGCACCCTGCTGGCCGATCAGGTGCCGGGCTTCCTGCCGCCCGCGCATTATGCGGATCTCGATTTCTAAGCTGAGACGTTCCGGGGCTCTGCCCCGGGCCCCGGGATATTTGTGAACAGATGAATGAGGGGCTGAAAGACCGGCTTGTTGCGCGCGCCATGGAGGAAGGTTTCTCCAAGGTCGGGATCTGTGCGCCCGATGCGGTGCCAAAAGCCGCGGCGCGGCTGCGGGCGTTTCTGGAGGCCGAGCGTCACGGCCAGATGGGCTGGATGGCAGAGCGCGAAAGCTGGCGCGGCAATCCGGCAGCCCTTTGGCCAGAGGCCATGACTGTCATCATGCTGGCAGAGGTTTATACCCCAGACTATGACCCGATGGCGGTGACCCGCCAGCCCGACCGGGCCGCAATCAGCGCCTATGCGCAGGGCAAGGATTATCATGATCTGGTGAAGCGGCGGCTGAAGCGGCTGGGGCGCTGGTTGCTGGATCAGGTGCCGGAAGGTGCCGGGATCAAGGTCTTTGTCGACACCGCCCCGGTGATGGAGAAACCGCTGGCGGAGGCGGCAGGCCTGGGCTGGCAGGGCAAACATACCAATCTGCTGGCACGCGATCTGGGCAGCTGGTTCTTTCTGGGTTCGATCTTCACCACGATCGATCTGCCAAAGGACAAGTCCGATCACAGCCATTGCGGATCCTGTCGCGCCTGCCTGGATGCCTGTCCGACCGGCGCTTTTCCTGCGCCCTATCAATTGGATGCCCGGCGTTGCATTTCCTACCTGACGATCGAGCATAAGGGCCCGGTGGAGCCGGAGTTGCGCGCGCTGATGGGCAATCGCGTCTATGGCTGCGATGATTGCCTTGCGGCCTGCCCCTGGAACAAATTTGCCCAAAGTGCCAGGGAGATCGGCTATCAGCCCCGCGTCGGCGCGCCGGAACTGGCCGAACTTGCCATGCTGGATGATGCCGGTTTTCGTGCGCGCTTTGCCGGCAGCCCGATCAAGCGGATCGGACGGGATCGCTTCATCCGCAACGTGCTTTATGCCATCGGCAATTCCGCTCTGCCGGCGTTGCGCCCGGTGGCCGAGGCGCTGCGCCAAGACGCCGACCCGACCGTGGCCGAGGCGGCGGCATGGGCCATCTCTCGCCTGTCCTGACGGGTTTCGCTTGGGAAAGGACCGATTCGAGCCTATCCTGTGCGACAGCATCAAAAAGGAGGCAGCCATGGGCAAGCATCTGGCCGACAAGCGCAAACCCAGCACCGGCGCGCGGGTCAAACAATTCATGCGCCTGGCCCGCGAAAGCGGTCGGATCTGGCAAGGGCTCTGGCGTCAACCTGCCGCCGTCCCGGTTGACGATCAACGCCGGACGCAGGAATTTTTGCGTATCGCGCGCGGCCACCGTTACTGAGCCTTTCTGGACTTGCCGTGCCGCTTGCGTTAGGCAGACGGCAAGATGGCTGAGCAAAACACTCAACTGCGCGCGCGGCGCTGGCCGCAACCAGATGGCTGGACCATCGGGGCTGGTGTGATCGCGCTGATCGTGCTGGCACCCATTGTCTCGGTGGTCTGGATCGCCTTTCATCCAACGGAGAACATCTGGCCGCATCTGCTCGCGACCGTGATGCCGCGTTACATGATGGCGACACTGACCCTGATGGCGGGCGTTGGCGTCCTGACGGCCCTGGTCGGCACGGGTGCCGCGTGGCTGGTCACGATCTATCGCTTTCCGGGATCGGGCTGGCTCAGCTATGCGCTGCTGTTTCCGCTGGCGGTGCCAGCCTATGTCGGTGCCTATGCGCTGGTGGATTTCTTCGACTATTCCGGCGCGCTACAGGTAAATCTGCGCAGTCTGATGGGCTGGGCGTCGTCGCAAGATTACTGGTTTCCCAAGGTGCGCACCCCTGAAGCCGCGATCCTTGTGCTATCGGCGGCGCTTTACCCTTACGTCTATCTGCTGGCGCGTCAGGCCTTTCGCGAACAATCGGGTGGATCCTATGAGGTCGCGCGTGCCCTTGGCAGCGGTGCCTGGGGCGTGTTCCTGCGCGTGGGCTTGCCGCTGGCGCGTCCATCGGTCGCCGCCGGTGTCGCGCTGGCATTGATGGAGACAGTCGCGGATTATGGCACCGTGGCCCATTTCGGGGTGCAGACGCTGACCACCGGCATCTTCACCACATGGCTGACCGCTGGCAATGCGGGTGGCGCGGCGCAGATCGCGGGCGTCTCATTGTCCTTGATCGTGCTTTTGCTGACGGTGGAGCGGCTCGGGCGGCGGCGGGCACGCTTCCATGCCTCCGCCCGTCAGATGCGGCCCGTGGTGGCGCAAACGCTGTCCGGTTGGCGTGGCTGGCTGGCTTTCACGCTCTGCTTCCTGCCCTTCGCCATGGGCTTTCTGCTGCCCGTTGCCGTCATGGCCAGTCACGCGCTGAAAAAGCCCGAGGCCTGGATCGAACCCGGGCTTGGCAAGGCGCTGATGAACACATTGACCGTAGGGGGCTGTGCTGCGGTGCTGACGGTCGCCGCCGCAATCTTCTTCGTCTACGGCCTGCGCATGGCCGGGCGCGGGTTGCCGCGCTGGATCCTGCCGGTGACGGCGCTTGGCTATGCCGCCCCCGGCGCGGTGCTGGCGCTTGGCCTGCTGGTGCCGCTGGCCGCCCTTGATCACCGCGTGGCGGATGGCATCCTGGCGCTGACCGGCCACGATCCGGGCCTGATGCTGACCGGCACCTCGACCGCGATCGTTCTGGCCTTCATCGTGCGGTTTTTCGGCATTGCGCAGGGCGCCGTCGATGCAGCTTTCGGGCGCATTTCCCCCAACCTGCCGCTGGCTGCCCGCGCGCTTGGCCGCCCCGCAGGCGGTGTGTTGCGCGAGGTTTATCTGCCCTTGATGCGCGGCTCTGTCGGTATGGCTCTGCTGATCGTCTTTGTCGATTGCGTGAAGGAACTGCCCGCAACCCTTCTGCTGCGCCCCTTCAATTTCAACACGCTGGCCACCCGCACACAGGAACTGGCCAGCCTTGAGAAACTGGGCGAGGCCGCCCCCGCCGCCCTCTTGGTTATGGCCGTGGGCCTTGTCGCCGTCGCCCTGATGGCCCGGATGGAGGCCCGGCGCTGACCTTGCGCGCTGCACCCTTGCGCGGCACGTCCCGCTTCGCTATGTGAAGGGCGTGCCTCTATAGCTCAGCTGGTAGAGCACCTGATTTGTAATCAGGGGGTCGGGGGTTCGAGCCCCTCTGGGGGCACCATAAAATCAAAGCGTTACGGCTATGAGAGCAAAATCCCAGTGGTGTCATCGCCAGCCGGGTAACGTTTAGGGTAACATTTCCTGTCATCCATGCAGTGTAGGAACCACGAATAGGCGTGCTTGTTCGGGGTTCGGCTTGGCATGTCCATGGTGAACACCCCTGCCCGCTTGGACCCACATGGCCCGCGCACCGCGATCTTGCAGAATCAACCAGCGGCCGCTTAGCTGAGTTGAATATGTGCTAGAAATTGTGAGGTATTTTATGGCTCGGACGATTAATGGAACCAACGGCACAGATCGCCTGAAAATTAAAGGCTCTGGCATATGGGATGCTTCCGAAGATGTCGTGACGATCCGCGCCAAGGGCGGTGCCGATCTCATCGAAGTTACATGGATGGGCATATTCCACGTCTACGGAGACGAAGGAAACGATACACTCAACGGCTTCAATATGGCAGAGCGATATCTGTATGGCGGCGGAGGCGATGATGTCTTGAATACCTTCGCCCCTTACAGCGGAGAGCTGCATGGTGGATCCGGCCGTGACCACCTCACCAGTACAGGCGACGCAACTACAGAAGTCCTTCTTGATGGCGGCACGGGCGCCGACACGATGAACGGCGGCAATGGCCGGGATATTTTCATCGTCGACAATCTCAGGGACGTCGTCAACGAGACCTATGTTCCCGACTTCGATAATGAGCCCAATCCCCGCGATGAGGTCAGGGCGTCGGTCACCTGGGCCCTCGGCACCTCTGTTGAAGATCTCACATTGACCGGAAAGGCCAAGATCAATGGCACCGGCAACGCGCTCGCAAACACGATCGCCGGAAATAGCGCCGCCAACACGATCGATGGCAAAGGCGGCAATGATCAGATCACCGGCGGCGGCGGCAAGGATGTGCTGTTCGGTCGCGGCGGGAATGACAAGCTGATGGGAGGCACCGGCAATGACCGGCTGAGCGGCGGCGATGGAAGGGACACCCTCATGGGTGGCGCGGGTGCCGATACGCTCGCGGGTGACAAGGGCAACGACAGCCTCACCGGCGGCGCTGGTCGCGATGTATTTGTCTTCGGCCGCTCCGATGGCAGGGACATGGTCACCGACTTCACTATTGGGGAAGACAGGCTCAGCTTCACCGGCGCGTCCAACATGAAGGCGCTGAAGCTGCTCGCGATTGGCAGTGATGTTCAGGTGAGCTTCGGCACAACGGTTGTAGTCGTTGAAGATGTGAGCCTTCAGGCGCTCAAGGCTGCGGGGAATTTCGTTTTCGCGTGAGGCAAAGCGTCGGCTTGCGGACGAATATGATGCGGCGCAGGAAAGGGGAGAGGCGGCGACAAAGGCTGACCAGAACCTTCTTCCAGAACAGCAGAAGGTTACGGCAGCCGAGCTCGGCCTGTCCCACAAGCAGGTGCATGAGGCTCGCCAGATCCGCGACGCTGAGGCCGTGCGGAGAGGAGCGCTCACTGTGAAGCGCACATCCCTTCGCTAGCGTGCCGGATCGGTGCCTATCAACCCGACGCGGTGGTGTCGTTCATGGTCGGGATCAGACGGCATATCGATGCGGCGATTGCTGCTTCGGGCATCACCACTCTCCATCACGCGGTGAACTTTCCGGGCAACGGTCAGCAGCTCAAGTTTCGCGCTGACATGGCGAAGATCCTGCCTGGCATCCTTTGACGGACGAGATTGCAGGGCACTTGGCGTGAAGCGATGGTTTGAGCCCATTGCGGACATTCATCTGATCTGCGCCTGATTTGACACGACTACGCGGATTGGATTTTCTGGCTCCACACGGGGGTTGGATATTCGAGCAGGATGCCGGGCATTGGAGCGTAATTCAGAGAGGACCCGGCTCTGCTCCCTGCCCTGGGAGAGCTTTGTTCTGCGCAATCAGGGTGCGCCGATGATCGCCCCTTGCAACCACTTTGAACCAACCTGGCCGGCAGACGATCTGGCACAATGTGATGCTGGGCTGCGCAGCTTGCGTCAGAGCCTTCTGTCCGGTGTCCCGCCCGAGCCCTGCCGGACCTGCCCCACAAAGCCGGATTGCGCGCCACCGGCCCTTAGCGACAGGATCGCGGACCTCGAGCTGGCGGATGAAAACCGCGAAATCGAGGCGGTTTTTGCTGCACTGCGCGCAGGCGACGCCCTGCCGTTACCCGAACTGATGTATCGGGTCGCTCATACCCGCTCAGACTATCAGTTCACAGGCAGCGGCGTGGTAAATCTGTTCGAGATCCTTCCAATATTGCTCCCGCATCTGGCCGGGCCGGATCAGCACCTTCTGGACTGGGGCTGCGGCTGCGGGCGACTTGCACGCCACCTCATTCATGATCCGCGCTTTGCCAGCTATACGGGCTGCGATATCGATGCCGAGGCTGTTGAATGGTGCCGTCTTCATCTCAGGGGTGGAGAATTTCTGTGCATACCCGCCGATCCGCCTGTCGCCTTGCCCGATCGCGCGTTTACCGCAGTCATTGGCTATTCCGTCATGACGCATCTGGAGCGTGAGCTCCAGCTTCGTTGGCTTGCGGAGTTGTATCGCCTGACCGCGCCCGGTGCAGTCATGGCGCTGACGGTTCACGGCGATGCTGCGGCAGAGCGGCACGGGCTGGCCGGACGGCTGTCAGAAGAGGGGATCATCGACGAAATCCAGGACGCCACCCTGGACGGTATCGCACCTGCGGGCTACTATCGCGCGACCTTCCAAAGCCGCAGCTACACCGAACGCCACTGGGGCGCGAATTTTGAGATCCTAGACTACCGAGCGAGGGCCATCGTGGATTATCAGGACCTTGTCATCTTGCGGCGGCGCTGAACTCTCCTGGAAAGATGAATGACCGTTTTGTCCCGCATAGCTGCCACCGTCACCGCACCAGCCCCTTAATCCGATCCGGCATAAACCCCGACCACACCTGATCCCCGGCCACGATCAGCGGCCCCTGCCTGGATCCCGCGATCCGGGCCAACCGTTCGACCTCATCCAGCCAGTCAGCCCCCGCCCTTTCCTCATAGGCGAGGCCCGCGCGATCCAGCGCGCGGGTGGTGGCCTCGCACTGGATGCAGGCAGGCTTGCCGTAGACGGTGATCATGATGAGCGTCCTGTGATGATAAAGGGCCGCCCGGGTGGATGCCGGACGGCCCTGCCGCGTTGACGCGCGGGCTTGAGGCTCACCGGCGGGAGTGATCGCAGGGAGCAACAAGTAGCCTGTCGGGGTGCGCACGATATGGGGATCACCATATCGCTAAGCGTGACGGGCTTTATTGGGTCGAGAGCGGCGGCTTGGTAGTCCAACCCTCAAGCCGACCAGTCATGTCATCGCCCATCGTCGTTGGACCCGATGGGAGATTATCCTGTCCGCGCTCTGGAGGATGGCGCAGCCTCCGCTCCGGAGACCTCGCGGGCAAAGCCCTATAACGCCACCCGCCAGAAAGCGGGCCCACCAGCCCCTACATCAATACCCCGCGCGGCGCGTGGGGCTTCGAGACTGGCAGGCGATCTCACTCTATCACATTGCGATCAGGAGTGAATCCCTTGCGTCCGCCAGCCCATGCGTCGGCCAGTGCGCGAACGGCTACATGGCGCTGCAACCGCCAGCCATGCGGCCATCCTGCTCAGCATTCCGCACCTTTTTGCACGTTGATATTGGATAACAAACGCGAATCTGCCTACAAAATAGGCGTGCTTATCGAGTTCCCCCGCTGGCGTCCGATGTGATGATCAGCGGCTATTTTTCCAGAACGCACCACAATCAGATCAAAAATCACTCGAAGGACAGTAGATGAAGTTTCATCCCACTTTTTGCAAAGCCATGCTCATCGCATTCCTCGCCTCAGGTGTAGGCGTGAGTATGGCCGCCGCCCAATCCGCAGAGCCGATGACCTGCCAAATCTTCGAAGGACCGAACTTCACAGGAAATGGTGGAACGATTGTCGGCAATGACGTCGTGATGTTCCACAATCAAGGCGCAGGTGACGACCTGTTGCCCGGCTTGACCGGCCTGCGCCATTTCTACGACCCGCAATGGAGCAAAGCCGTCAGTTCGATGCGCGCCGGCGCTGGCTGCGCGGTTGGCATCGGGCTGCTTGAAAACGGGAAGTGGAGCTTCGTTGAAAGTCGGACAGAGGCCGCAAAATTCGGCGTGAATTCCGACAATATGTCCGACGCAGCATATTGCGACTGCCGATAACTCTTTTCTGCCGGCGCCCCGGGAAATGGATGCTCGCTCATATCGGCATCGGCCCATCAAAGACGATCACACACCAATAGGGAATATCGAACAATGACAACTTCTGCTTTCAAAAGCCTTGGCCTCGCGCTTGGCCTCGCGCTTGTCGGCGCTTCCGTCGCCAACGCTGGCTGCCTGATCACGGCGCAGAACAACGCCACGATGGAGGTGCAGCCGAACACCTGCCTTTACATGTCGAGCGCTCATGATTTCGAGGCCAGCGCCGTAAAGGAATGTGGCGGCCTGAACCCCGTCCATGCGCCGGATTGGAACGACACGATTGTGAAAATCGGCACCACCGGCCCCTATAGCGTCTCTTTGATGATGGACCACATCGTTACCGACAACAGCATGACCATGACCTTCCAGGCTGCCGGAGAGCATGTGCTGGATCAGCGGTTCTCTGCGGATGCAACGATCATGTATTGCTACTGAGAATTCGGCGGGCAGCCCCAAGCCGGGGTTGCCCAACCGCTCGAGCGTCAAGTCGCGCCGCCTTTGCCCTTGGCGATCCGCGACCAAACCACCGTGGCGATCCAGACCACCAACCCAGCCAGCACCATGGACAGGTCATGCAGGCTGACGGTGATGGTGCCCGAGGCCTCATCAAAGGTGGCAAAGCCAAGCGTGGCGATAATCCCGGCCAGCGGGTAAAGCAAATAGCGGATGATCAGGGCGATTTGTCCGGTCATGGATATGCGGCCTCCTTGAGCCATTGAGGAACATCGAACCCCGGACACGCCTTGGCGGCATACTGGTTGTGCCCGGAAATGGTGGTGATCTGGGTGCGCATGCTGATCGCCTGGATCTGCTGGCGCAGGGCGATCAACTGGCGGTCGGTGAAATGCTGGCGCGGATCGTCGGTCTCGGCAGAGCCATGACCACCGATGAGGCAGATCCCGATGGTGCCCTGATTGCGCTCGACAACATGCGCGCCGATGACAGTCTCTGCCCGGCCCGCGAGGATCGCGCCGTCGCGGTCGATCAGCCAGTGATAGCCGATATCCGACCAGCCATTGGCGAGGTGCCAGCGGCGGATCTCGGCGCGCTTGGCATTGAGGCTCAGGCCCTCATACCAGTCCGGCCGGGTGGCGCTGCAATGCACGATGATCTCGCGCACCGGATAGCGCGCGGTGCCCTGATAGATCATGGCATTGGTTTCGGGCTGCACATTGACGATGGCCACCGTCTTGCCCTGCCCGAAGGCCAGCGCCGCCGCACGGGTGCGCGGGCCGTCCAGCCCATCGATCACACCCGGCGCATAGCCAAGCGCGGTCAGCCCGGTCTGGATAGACCGGATCGCGTCTTTCGACATGTCATATCTCCATGAAAAAGCCCGGCGCGGTGGCCGGGCGGTGGGTGGTTGATTTACTTGATAGCCGCCCCATATTGCGGTGTTAGGCAACTCATCTAGGGGGCAAATTTGGCAGGCATCACTATCTCGAACAGCAAGGGCGTTACATTCGGCAGGGTAGAATTAAGCCACAGAGATGTGGGCATTATGTCTACCAATAGTGATGTTCATATTAAGAGCGGGAACTTCAAGGAAGTTGCGAGGCCATACCTAGCCCAAGGTGGAACACTCCGATCCGAAAACTCCGATGCAAGTCAGTTTCCCCAGCCGCATGAGCATGTACACCAAGCTGCGCACAGAAGAAAAACCACCGTCCCACCTATCCCCGTCAAGTGCGGGCAGTGTGGAAGCATATCATCTTCCAGACAGTTTTCTGTCCACAACGCAAACTTTTACTCCTGCAGAAATAAAGAAACCTGCATCGTCTGCGGTGCAGACGATGCAGAAGTAGCTACCGGACTATTTCAATCTGCCATCGAAACAGTCAAACTTCTATCTGGGCCTAGTGACAGCATAGATCAAATGAGATCACTCCGGATACTATTGGACGGCGTTTCATCTGGCGAAACATCCATACAGGAAGCGGTTGATAGTGCAGATAAAATCAAGCCGGGCCTAAAAATAAAACTCGCTACCTTGGCACTTTATGGGGCCTCCGCATTTGGACTGCTCTCCCAAATCGCAGGTGCGTATGCTGACGTGCCCCAGATGGTTAAAGACATTCAGGTTTTTGCTGCTGAAGTTCTTGCCGAACAGATCATTGTAGAACAACTATTCAAAGAGACACCCAGGTGATACCTTATTACAGCATCAGGCAATGGGAATTCGCCAACTACGGGACACCTGAGCGCCTAGCATATTTTGCCTATTGCGACCCGCATAATGTAGCCAATAGATCAGTTGACCTGCACAAACCTGATGAATGCCATCGAGCGTGAGCTGGCGCGGCTGTTTGAGGATCGGGCCAAGCCGCCGGTGGAAGACTGATCAGGGCCGAGGCTGTAACCTCTCCATCTGCGCCTCGATCCGGCTGATGCCGCTCTGGATCGCGCGCAGATCGCTGGACTGCGCGGCCTGCGCGATCTCGACAGCCCGGATCCGCGCCTCATGCGCCGACATTTGCTGATCCCGGCCCGCTGTCTTGGCTGCGATGCTGGTCTCCATCACCGCGATTTTTTCCGCCATCTGGGTCTGGCGGCTCACCACGGTATTCCATGCCGTCACGGCCCCGACAAAAACCACGGCGATGGTGACGATGTTGCCGAGGCTGATTTTGGGGTCATACTCAAGCCTCGGCATTTTGCACCTCCCGCACCAGCCCCAGCACCGCCAGCGCCGCCGCCAGATCCAGTTCCGCCACGGCGGCAATCCGATCCGGCGCGGCGAATGGCTCGACCACCGCCCCCTCATCAGGCGGCTGCCACAGCGCGACCATGGCCTGCGCGCGGGCGGCGGCGTCCATATCCGCGCCCCATACAGGCACTGCCAGCGGAACAAGCGCATTGGTCAAAAACGCCTCATGCACGGGGCCATGCGGCACGGCATAGCGATGACCCTCGGAATCGACATAGACCTGTGCATCCGTGAACGTGTCGCCGTCCGCCTCGCCGTAGCCGATGCAGCGCGCGAGCTGGCCCGCATCCTCGATCACGCCGACGGGACAGGCGATGGTGATGGTGATCATTTCAGATACCCCCAGTATTGCGTGAGCTGTGCGATTTCAGCGGCGGTAAACGCGCCCTGCCGGATCACGGCATCCACCTGACGCTCGGTGCGCAGCAGGTTGATCGGCGTGCTGCCATCGCTGGTCACCGTGGTCGTGGTGACGTTGCCCAGCACATCGACATAGGCGAGGCCATAGGTGCCTGCGGGCATGGCGGCCGCGTTGATACTGTCGCCGCCGTCATTCCACAGGTGCCAGATATCGGGGATGCCCGCCTCGGTCACATCCAGATCGGTATCGACCCGCTGATAGGGCGTGGCGGTGTTGCCGGTTTCCATCTGGAACCCGCCCCGGAAATCCATGCCCCCG
>NZ_WCHR01000058.1 GCF_008973825.1 Gemmobacter serpentinus
CGGATGCGCTGACGCATCAAACGTCCCACCAGCCGTATAAGGCGCAGGATCAAATCCCTCCGGAGAGGCCTCAGAGCAATAGATAAACGTCTTGGCTTCGGCCGTCGCAGCGGTGAGAGCGAGCGCCGAGGCCATAATGAGCAGCGTCTTCATGGATTATTCCCTGTGGAGTTTGTGATGGTTGGCTGCGCCGGGTCATCCGGCAAAGCGGTGGGGTGAGGGTGGGTCGGGGTGGCCTGATGCAACATCTTGCCGGTCCACAATACCCGCGCAGGCGAATCGCCCGGGTTTGAATAGGAATGGGGCTGCAGGCCAAGATAGTGCATACTGTCGCCAGTTCGCAGCAGAAACCCTTGTCCGTCAACTACTTGCAGGATCTCGCCTTCCAGAACGAAGACAATCTCCTCGCCGGAATGCTGCACGGTTTCAGAACTGTAATGCGGCGGCACATCCAGCAAGAACGAGGTCAGCTCATGCCCCGGGAAGTCGGCACCCACCTGTTCATAGATCACCGAATGGCCGGCCACCGCAAAGCGCGGGCGACTGCCGGACCGGGTCACGCTATCGACATGGCGGGGGCTGGCGATGAACTGATCGATGCTGACATCCAGCGCGGCGGCAATCTCGGCCAGGGTGCCCAAGGTCGGAACGGCATTGTTGCGCTCAACCTGGCTCAGATAGCCGACCGATACGCCACAGGCATTGCCCAGTTCCTGCAGGGTCAGGCCCATGGCCTGACGACGGCGACGGATGCGCGGACCAAGCGAAACAGGAATGCCGGATCTCGTCTTCCCCATCCGTTACCTCAGTTGCCCCCAAGCCGGTTTCTCAACCAGCAAGAGAGGACAAATCTTACGCTCAGGCAACAAGTTTTTTGTTCTGGTAAAAATTTTTTTGCCAGTCCGCGAGACGAGGTGATGATCGGGGCCGCGCCCTGTCACTTGCTGGTGCCCCGGAACCTCCGCGCAGGCGGGCGGCAGCGCCCTTGGTCATGCTGCCATTGCAGGGGCTTTGCGATCATGCGGACAAAAAGCGGGACGGACCCAGAGCCTGATTGCCGATGACAAGCAGATCACTGTCTGCGGTGTGCCTCGCAGCTTGCGCCGCATCTGCAGCCATCTGAAACAGCTCAGGTTCATCCGCGCGGGTGCGGGGAACAGTCTTCCTGCAGGGTATTGATCCTGAACAGAATTCACAATGTCAAAGAGCGCACGGATTTTTTCGGCCTTGGTGGGCCGGGATCAGAGGGAGGATTCTGGAAAGAAGCTGACGAGCTTAAGTCCGTCGAAATCCACCGGCATCTGCCGGTTGCGGCCATGGGTCAGGAAGTCATAGCCCTGGTCGGTCGGCGCTTTCCAGACCATCACGGCATCGCCCTGATCCAGACCGGCCAGCACCTGATCCCAGATCATCTCGCGCGTGCGGACGGAGTAGTCGCCGACATAGACCCCGGCCCGAAGCTCGACCAGCCAGGCGGCGAGACGGCCGCGCAGACGGGGCGGGGCGTTGGTGATCACGACGACCATCATCCGCGATGGCCCTCATCGCCGCTGGTGTCTTCGGGGATCGCGACCGGCATTGCCTCGGGTGGGGGGGCGGGGCGGGGCAGCTCGCCTGCCGACAGCACCTCGTTGATCGCGGGGATGATGCGCGACAAAAGGCCCGTCTTGCGGAAGGTATCGCGGCAGGCAAGCCGAACGCCGCGGTCAGGGGCCATGTCCAGCCGGCCTTTTGCGGCCAGCCCCGCAATGCGGAAGGCCTCGGGCACCACAGTCTCCAGCTTGAAGAGATCAGCGATATCATAGACGAAGGATAACGGCTTGCCGGAATGCAGAAAGCCGATCGCGGGGGCGTAACCGGCGGCCAGCACGGCAGCTTCGGACAGGCCATGCAGGCAGGCCGTGGCCGCAGAAAGGCAGCGGTTGGGCACATCGCCCGCCTCCCAATCACTGGCGTCATAGCGGCGGCGTTTCCAGTCGACGCCATGGCGGTCCGCCAGCAGGGCGTAGGTTTCGCGCACCCGCACGCCTTCGATCCCGCGCAACTGGTCGATCGAGCGGCGGGACGGTGCCTCTTCCCCAAAGCGCACCGCATACATCTTGCGAACGACGCGCAGACGGGCTGCATCGTCCAGGGCGATGCGCGCCTGCCACAGCAGCCGGTCCGCCCGCGCGCCGCCCGGCTGTCCGGCAGAGTAAAGCCGCACGCCGGCTTCGCCAACCCAGGTGATGAGCGTGCCAACGCGGGCTGCCAGGGCCACGGCGGCATGGCTGATGCGGGCACCGGGTTCAAGCAGGATGCAGGCGATGCCGCCCACCGGAATCTGGGTGCGGGTGCCATCGGCATTCACCGCGACGAAAGCGCCATCCAGCACATCCAGCCGGGCATGTTCGACAAAGACCATCGAGGCCCGATCCTTGATCGGGATGGGTGCGGGCGGGGCAAAGCCCGGCAGATCCCGCCGCGCCCCGGTCATGCTGCGCGCCGGATCAGCATCAGGCCGCAGCCGAAGGCCTTCGCGCGACCGAAGCCTGCCGCAACCTGCGCCAGAAACACCGCCGGATCGGTGATCCTGATCCTGCCCGTCAGATCAAGAATGCCGAACTGTGGCTGGCCCTTGCGCGGGCCACGATGGTCGGGCAGAACGGCGGTGCTGTAATCGGCGGCGTCGGCATCCAGCAGGGCGAAGCCGGATTTTGCGCCCTGACGCGCAAGCCATGCGCCTCCCTCTTCGCGGGCCAGCCGCATACGATGGGTGGCGCGTTCCATCTGCGGAAGGGCAGATAGCGCATCCATCACCACATCGACGCGCTGCGGCTTGTCGCCACGCTTTTGCCGGGTCGCATTGCAGCGCAGCTGAAACTCCAGCCGGTCTCCGGCCACGAGTGCAGGGGCGAATTCCTTCACCTGATGTGGCTCGAACAGCTCTGTCTGCACCGGCGGGCGGGCCGAGAGGGTGAGAAAGCTGTTCTCCCGTTCTTCGCGCCAAAGGAAATCGCGGTTGCGGTCGGGGCTGTCGGTGAAGACTGACCAGAGCAAGTTGTGCTGCGCGGCCTTGCGCGCCGCTGGGTTGGCGGGGGCCAGCAAGGGGGCCAGCGCCAAGGCCGAAGGCCGCCGCGACAGGCGCATGTGACTGAGGTAAAGCGTCATGGCGCGCCTCCCGCCACCGGCCGCACCGCCACCCGGCGCGGCGCGAAATGCCAGCGGTCCCGGTCGACGGCCAGATCATGCAACACCTCGCCTGCGGGATCTTCCACAACCACGGCCTGCAATCGGTCCTTTTGCCGCCATGGGGGCAGGATCATTTGCGCAAGCGCATCTTCCGCGCGTTCGGCCTGCACCAGCCGGGCACCGGGTGGCGCGGCCAGTGGGCAGGACTTACGTCCGAGGTAGAGCGTGAAGACCGGGGCGTTCAGCGCCTTTGCCAGCGCCTCAAGCCCCGATCCAGCCACGGCGACACTGAACAGCGATCCGGCACGGTAATCGCGCAGGGTAATGGTCGTGTTGGTGCGGCCCCGCGCGGCACGAAGGGCCTCGGGGCGCGAATTTGGCGACTTTATCGCCGCCGAGGGCACGGTTTCGATGGTGTGGTAATCGCGCAAGGCGGCACCGCTGTCATGCAGGCCGATGGTGATCTGCAGCGCCTCCAGCGCCGAGAAATCGCCATCGCGCCGGATGCCAAGCGCCGCCCCCATCAGCCCGATCACCGCCGAACGGCCAGGAAAGGTCAGCCCGCCGCGCCGCTCATGCCCGGCCAGTTCACCCATGGCACCCAGATTGGCGGTCAGACCGAAGATCAGGAAAGGCTGCATCAGGCCCCCCGAACGGCATCGCCGGCAAAGCGCACGATCTCGGAAAGCGAGCCGGTGCCGTCCAGCGTGTTCACGGGTGGGCAGGTGTTTTCGGCCCTGGCGTCGTAATAGCAGGCGTCGATCTGTGCAGATGTTTTCTCCAGCGCCCTGATCGAGCCGGTTTGCAGATCATTTGTGTCCAGATCACGCAGCTTGCGGTCCACCGGGGTGAAGAAGGCACCCGAGAGATCGCGCGGCGCGCGCGGCCCGGCTTCGGCCCGCATGTAAAAGGCCATGGGACGGTGCGCGAAGCTGTTTTGCTTGCCCGCAGGCGTGGTCTGGGGCAGGGCTTTCGCCAGTGCCTCGATCCCGCGCGCAGCCAGCTCCCTGTCGCCGCCAAGGTTTTCGATCAGCAGGTCGCAGTTTACACAGACATACTGATAATAGATGCCGGAACCGAAGGCTGTTTCCCCAAGATGGCCCGCGCCTGTATCCTCGGCCTTGTTCAGATCGTCCACCGCCGAATACCAGTCCTCTTCGGCCTGTGCGGTATGGGTGGTGATCGCATGGGCGACCTGCACAGCCGCATCGCGGTTGAAATCGGCATCATCGGCCAGCATTCGTCCGAACATGGCGATATCCACCGCGCCATCGGCCCGACGCAGCACCAGCTTTTTCAGATCCTTGTCTTTGGGCAAAGCCTCGCCCGCAGCGGCCTTTTCCGCCAGTTCCTCGGCAAGCGCCCATTCGGTGGGTGAGATGAAGGCCAGCGTCGTGGCCTTGACCTTCTCGGAGCCGTCCTTTTCCTTCAGCGTTTCCAGCTTGCCGAAGATGGCGGAAACCGTGCTGGCGGCATCGGATGCCGCTTTGTCGGCGATGCCCTTTCCGATCAGATATTGTCGCAGCCGATCATGCAATTGTTTGGTGCGGGTGCCGATATGGCCGGCCAGATCCAGCGCGAAGAAGCTGCTTTCCCGCAGCGCGCGCTTAACCGATTGCGACGACATCCGCAACCGCGGCGCCGACCACCGCCTGTTTCGGGCGGCCCTGATCGTCGCGGTTGGGGTTCGAAGGGCCATAGCTGGCCAGCAGGTGGAATTGCACGAAAGTGGTCATTCGATCGTCTCCTCGGAAATGCTGGAGGTTGATGCCATTGCTTGAGGGGGCGGTGTCGCGATCAAAGTATTCGAAACACCAACGGTGCCTCGCCGCATCCCAGTTCATTAAATCAGTAGCGAGCATGGTGACGTTGCACACCCGCTTGTCAGGCGGTAACATCTGAATGGCACGACGAAGACCCACCATGAGTTCCTCGTCCTTTGATCGAACTAACCGTTCGAACCTTGCTCCAGACAGAATGGGCGTTTTGCCCCCGAGAATTTGGGCCAAAGTCTCCCTGCTGTTACCCCTGATCTCGGCCAGAAGTGTGGAAAGATGCGCAAGATCATAATCTTGCGTGGGTCTCATATGCAGGTCACGGCGTAGGTCCTGCACCGCTGGTTCGCACAGAATCTGGATGGTATCAGCACTGCGCAGCCGGGCAGAAAGACCCCGCTGGCCCGCCTCGTCCCGTCTGGAAATGTGCTGCCTCCACCAGGCATGGGCGATGATGCCTTGCTCTTTGGGGGTAAGGTTCATGCCGCTTTCTCCTTCTTTTCTGGCAGCGGCAGGTCAAGCGATTCAAAGATCGCCTTGCCCTGCTTGCCGTACCCCGCAAAGGCAAGACCAAGGAACTTGCGCGCCGTGACGATGCGCTCCATCTCGCTTGGCTTGTCTTTGCTGCTCCTCTTATCAGGATTGATGCCGGTTTTTCGCCACGCGATCCCCGGCACCGCCAGCGCATCGAATTGCCGCAGCGCCTGCGCCCGCAGATCGGCCAGCCAGTCGGTGCAGGGGTCCCGTCCTGCCCGGATCGCTGCCAGATGCTGGGCAAAACGTGCCTCGGTGGCGGTGAAAAACGCTTCCCGCTCGGCCTCACGCGCCTCACCGCCAGCCAGCAGCGGCTCCAGCGCGCCGCGCAGGGCGACGCCCGCCGCCTCGGCACCGAGGATCAGAAAGGCCAGCAGGTCCTGCGCCTCAACCGGAAGGTCCGGCAGGGGCTGTACCGAAAGGGTGAAATCGCGGGGCTTCATATTGTCCATCGCCCAACCGGCCACGATGACAGAACCGGCCCCGCCACGACTGTTGTTCCAGTTGCGCAGCGACAGCGACAGCTCCGTCACGTCGCTTTTCGCCTCTTGCGCGACGATCCCCAGCCAGTTGCGATAGCCGAACCGCCCGGCGCGCGGGTGTTTCGGCAACCACTCGGTGCCGGGTTTCAGCCGGTAATAGGGCGAAAGCGGGTGCATCCAGCGGGCATAGTTGGTGCCATAGGGCTTCTGGATCACCCCTGTCACACCGCTTTCTCCGGCCACCAGCCGCAACCGGCGGGGCATACCGAAAAACGCCTCGGCGCTGAAAAGCGCATCCTCGGGCGGATAGGTCTCCTGAGCGTTGTCCGAGACGCGGGTGGCGCGCATCCAGGGCAGGTTTTGCGCGACCCCTGCCTGACCATAGGGCACATTGGCCCAGATCCGGGGCCAGAGGCCGCCGCCGGGATCGGCCAGCGTGACCAGCGGCCCGCCGCCCCGCATCGAGGTGCGGTTGCCGGCCCCGCCCGACGGCGCGAAGGCCTGAAAGGTGTAAAGCGCCATTGCCGCCAAGGCCGGATCGAGCGAGGCATAGCGGCGGCGATGCACCATCACATCGGCATTGTTGCGGGCGGTATTGGCACCGGCACTGTCGATGAACAGCATGTCGACCGGATTGGCCTCGCCCGCCAGCGGTTCCAGATCCTGAAGGAAACGGTGGCCATCACCCAGAAGATTGAAGGCGGGCGCAAAGGGCGCGAGCTTTTCACGCAGGCGGGCCGGGTCGGGCGCGCGCCTAATCTTCCAGTCATAAATGTCGACAGGCGGGTCGGCCAGATAGACCAGCCCGATCAGCAATTCTTGACAGGCAATAGTAGGCTCCAGACTCATTAACCATCAAAGCCAGAAGAGGATGGTTGCGGCGAGAGCAATGGCTGAGAGGAAGACGATGGGACACCTGTCGTAGCGT
>NZ_WCHR01000059.1 GCF_008973825.1 Gemmobacter serpentinus
GCGCAACTCCTGAACTTGGGGCAGGGCGGTTTGATCTTCGGTGGAAATACGCGCGTATCCGATGAGTGGCACGGGGCAGGGGGCCTTTTTGCAATTACGGATACCAGGAGTAAACGACCCATTGCGCCCGTGTGGAAGGCTCCCCTATTCCTCCGAACGCCTTATGAGGGCTTCTACATTGAGCCCCGTTTCGGCAATCTGCTGGTTGATGTTCATGCGTCCGTCGAAGACGAACAGGACCCAGGCGGTATCCTCATGCAGGGCGTAGAAGATATTGTGTCGGCGTTGGAAAATCAGCCGTCGGATGCCACGTGCAGCGTGCCAGATATGGCCGATCTCCGGATTCTCACCGATTGCATCGCGAATGAACCGGTCGATGTCGCGCTGAAACCTATCGGCTATCTGCTCCGAATAGAGTCGGTCGTGGTCCCAGATTGCCCAGAGGCAGTCCTCGGCCGTCTCAGTCAGAACGACTTTCATGCTTCAGCTGAACGCGTCCTGAATCGCGCCAGTCGCTGCTCAAGTGCATCATCGGTCATTTCCACTACACGACCTGCAGCTACATCGGCCAAACCGGCTGCGATTCCCCGCTCAATCCGCAGGGACAGGAGTTCTTCCCAGTCAGCAACTGAAACGGTGACAGCGACAGGCCGATCCTTCTTGGTCAGCAGGACAGGCTCTCGTTGTGCGGCATCGATGAACCGGCCGAACTCTTTGCTGGCTGCGGTGGCAGACATGGTTTTCATGGTGGGCCTTCCGAATCCTGTTGCATATCCGGATTATACGGATTTTCCGGGTTAAGTGAAGGGACGTTCTGCTACTACAGCCCCGAGGCCTTGGTCAGGTTGACGCGGAACCGGTCGCGGCGGCGCTGGTAACGGCGGGTCATTTCGGCGCTGGCGTGGCCAAGTTGCTTCTGGACATAGCGCTCATCCACTTCCGCGCTGCTGGCCAGACCTGCACGCAGCGAGTGCCCGGAGTAAAGCGCTAGTCGCTCGGCCTTGGACAGTTCGGGGTGCAGGCCCGCGTCCTCGACGGTCTGTTTGATCAGCCGGGCGACGTGCTTGTCAGACAGCCGGTCGATTGTGGCCTTCAGCCCATTTCGGCTGACCGCGACAAAGATCGGGCCAAAGTCGATGCGGGCGTAGTGCAACCACTGGGTCAGGGCGTGCACCGGGCAAGTCTGGTCGCTGGACCCCCGCGCGATTTCCACCTCCCGCCAGCCGGTCTTGCCGCGCAGGGTAATCAGGGCGCCGTCGTCCATGATCTCGACCCAGCCGCCCGAGTCCGGCGTATCGTCCTTGCCATGATCAAGCGACACGATCTCGGACCGGCGCAGGCCGCCGGCAAAGCCGATCAGCAGGATCGCCCGGTCGCGCAAGCCCCGAAGGTCATGGGGCAGAGTGGCCACCATGTCGCGCAGATCCTGCGGCAGGATCGCCTCTTTCTGCACGGGGGGGCGGGCGTGTTTGCGGCGGATGCCAGCAAGAACCGTGGTGATGTGGCGATCCTTGCGGTCCAGCCTTTCCCCGCGCTGCGCACAGCCCCAGGCAAGCCCAGACAGGCGGCGTTCAATGGAGGAAACGGATAGGGCAGGGGCCTTTCCTGCCGGCGCCGCCAGATCGGCGATGTAGAGACTGATCACTTGGGGGGAAGTGGGCAACGGATCGGCTCCGCGCATCCGACACCAGCGTGCGAAGTGGGCCCAGTCCTTTGCGTAAGCCTTCAGCGTGTTTTCCGACGCGGCATGTCGCGCATAGTCCCGCGCGGTTTCGACCAGCCGGTCGAGTGTGCCTGAGCCAGCGATGTGCGAGGGCAGGGCGAAGACGCCGTCTTTGGGTGCAACACTCTCGTCCCGTTCGTTGGGATCGGAGTGCTCAGGCGGGCCTGAAGGGGATCTCTGGTGCGTTTTTGTCATGGCTTTGAGCATATCTTACTTGTGTCCGATAATGCAATCTTATTGGACATATACACACCCAGACATGTGGTGCGGTAATTCGTAATAATACTGGCATAAAGCGCACATGCGCGCTAGCTTCCGGGGCTATGAACAAGAAGATTGAACCGGCATCGGGACACCATTGCGCCGCTTACCAAGTTCCTGCCTGGGCGGTACCGAGGGCCGCGGTCTCGTCGGATGTCGAAGCCTCCTTTATGGCAGGTAGCGCCTTGTCCGCACTGGATAATCTTGTGCGCAGCGAGACCTCCTGGAGTGGGGCATGGCGGCATCGTCTGGCGCTCAAAGCGGCGGCTGCAACGGTTCGGTTGCTGGGGCGTCGGGAAGACGAAAATGCGTTACGGGATGGCTGGTGCCTGCAACCGTCCGGAAGCGAGCCCGGACCGGCAGGAAATGTACTGCTAGCCTGGCGGCGGGTGTGCCGACGTTCGGCGTCCTTCGACGAAGAGCGGTTGCGGAGCGCCGCCGGGTTGCTCGGCGTCAGATGGACGGAAGCGCTCGGAGATCTTCCCGAGGTGCTCACGGAACTTCTGGGCTTCCAGGCGCCAGCCCCGGTCACGGCTGCCAGGGTAGCGACTGCCATCGTGGCGCGGCAGGCGGATGCGGAGGCTTTGGCATGGTGGGCCGCCGATCTCGCACTTTCGATGCGGATGCGATGGTCGTTGCCGGTCCCGGTTCTCGCGAACCAGATTCATGCTTCTTTCATGCGTTTTGGTCCCGGGAGGGGGCGGTCCCGGCCGGGCGGTGATGGTTTCGAGCGTGCGATCCTTCTTGCGGCGGCGAGTGGTGCGGCCGAGGCTTGTCGGCTGGCTGCCGGGATGGCCGTGATCGCGCAGCGCCTGGATCAGATCGAGCCGAAACTTCGGGCCAAAGGCGCTGGCGAGGTACTGGCTCTGCTACGTGGCGATGATGCGGTATCTGGCTCCTGGAGTTCGGCGAAGATGTCCCGTTGGGCGAGCAGGCGATTGTTCGAACGGTTGATGTCGGAGGGTGCGGTGCGCGAACTGAGCGGCCGTCCCGGCTTCCGGTTGTTCGGGCTCTGACCATGGCGCGCGCGGAAGGGATTGCTCTCGACACGGAGCTCGCGGATTTGCCGCAAGCACTGCGCTGGCGAACTTGGATGGGTCGGATTGAAGCCGTCCTCTTCGCCTCAGCCGATCCCGTCGGGCGCGAAGCATTGGCCGGGATTGTCGGGCGCGAGTGCAGCATCGATCTCCTGATCGAGGACATCTCCAGCGAGTTGAACGACCGGCCCTACGAGATAGCCCGGGTCGCCGGCGGCTGGCAGTTCCGCACGCGCGCCAGGTTCTCAGATGCAATCCGGGCCGTGCGTGGTAGCCTTGATGAGACGCGGCCACTCTCTCCGACCGAGGGTCTCGTGCTGACAGCGATCGCCTATCTGCAGCCGGTGACCCGTGGCGAGATTTCCCGGATGGTGGGGCGAGAGGTCAGCCGGGACGTGATCGGCCGCCTGCATCGCAACGGGTTCATTGCCCGTGGTCCCCGCAGTCCCGAGCCGGGTGCCCCCTATACATATGTGACGACGGCGGGTTTCCTAGAGCATTTCGGGTTGGACACCTTGCGCGATCTGCCGGACATGGAGGCGCTCGAGGATGCGGGCCTGCTGCAAAAGGACGGCGGTGGCATTTCTGACATGCCGGTCTTCGGAGAGGAGCGCGAGGCTACGGGGGAAGACGCAGAGTAGGCTACGAGGGTCTGTCCGTTCCTGCCGGCATTGGATTGCCAAGAGTTTCAGGGCGGCTAGGCGTTTGGCCGAACATGTCGATCTGGCAAGGCATCGGGAAATTTCAGCGATGTTGAGGTTTTCAACGTGTGCTGAAATGAAGGATTTCGATGAAATATCTTGCCAACTTTCACTGGTTGGCATAGTTTCAGCGAATGCTGAAAGGTGGTCGACCAGTGATAGGACTTGGAGAGCAAGCTCAGGCGGCCCTGCTGAGCCTGTTGGATCGTGTGCCCAGGCTCAACATTCATAGCCACACACTCGAGATGCATGTCGACAGGGATCACAGGCTGGATCTGGTGGTCGACATTACAGCTGGAGGTCAAGACTGGACGCTCGTCTGCGAGATAACTTCCAACGGACAGCCCCGCCATGTGCGGGCAGCTCTGCACGAAATGGACGAGTACCGTCAGCACAACAACTCCCAATGGGTCTCAGTTCTGATAGCGCCCTACCTGTCGCCACAAGCCCGAAAGCTCTGTGTCGATGATGACGTCAGCTATGTCGACTTGCATGGCAATGCTCGACTGATCTTTGGGAATACCTTCATCGTGCGCGAAGCTGCTGGTTCTCCGGCGGCAGAGGCACGTGAAATGAAGTCGTTATTCAAGCCAAAGGCGTCGCAGGTTCTTCGTGTCATGCTGCAGGATCCTGCGCGCCCATGGCGGGTCACGGATATCTCAGAGGCGGCAGGGGTCAGCATCGGGCATGTGAGCAATGTTCGGAATGCGCTGCTGGCGAGAGAGTGGGCCAGTGTTGTGGACGGTGGCCTCGCTATTTCGGAACCTGATCAATTGTTGGATGCTTGGGCTGAAGATTACGAGCCTCCGATGGGCAAGCGCCTGCGATTCTATACGCCACTCCATGGGAGCGCATTGCAACAAGCCATCGGGAAAGTAGTTGGCGCGCGAGCGAAAGGCGGCACAGTCGTTCTTGCGTCGTTTTCAGCGGCACAGTGGATCGCTCCGTTCGGGCGGCATTCCACGCAGTTTTTCTATTGTGACAATGATGGGCTCGAGCGTCTCGTCGCGGAACTGGGGCTCGAGCGCACAGCCAAGGGAGAAAATGTGGCGATCACGGTCTTGAAGGACGATGGCCTGTTCCGAGATACGATTATGCCTGCGGAAGGCATCCGTTGTACGGGTGCGGTCCAGACCTATCTCGATTTGTCTGCTAGCGGTGAAAGAGGTAAAGAGGCTGCTGAACATTTGCGGCAGGAGAAATTGAGTTGGTAGTAATGCCGCAAGACCCGCAATCTGCCAACGACTATGATGACCGCACCACCGAGGCAGTCAAAAGCGTTTTGATAGAAATAGGCCAGGTGCTCGGAAGTTTCCGTGGAAAGTTTGCGGTTATCGGGGGTGCGGTTCCCTGGCTCTTGCTCGAAAACGAGGAAATGCCTCATGTCGGCACGCTTGACGTCGATCTGAGCCTCGACGCAGAAGCATTGGGGGACGGTGAATACGCCACGCTGGTCGAAGCGCTAATGGCGCAAGGTTACAGTCAGCGAGCTGGCTTCAGAAGGTTTCAGCTCGTCCGGACCGTTTCGGCTCGTGACGACGGTCCTGGAATTGATGTCGTAGTTGATTTTCTGATGCCGCGCGACGCAGAGGTCGTGAAGAATAATCCGCCGATCATCGCAGACTTTGCTGTGCAGCGAGCCGACGGAGCAGATTTGGCCATTCGTTTTCACGAACTGGTCTCGATTGATGGCACCATGCCTAACGGCGGTCGCAACACCGTTGAGCTGGCGGTTTGTTCGGTGCCTGCTTTGCTCGCGATGAAAGGGCATGCGCTGCAGAACCGCCTTAAGCAGAAGGACGCCTACGACATATACTACTGCATCCGTAACTATCCCGAGGGTGTAGACGCCTTAGCCGCCGCGTGCAGGCCGTTGGTGGAGCACATCAGCGCAGTTACAGGATACCGCTACATCGACGGAAAGTTTGACGCCATTGAAGGCTTTGGTCCCACCAGCGTTCGTCGCTTTGTGGAGGACAGCCAGATACTGGGTGGCCGAGATGCGGATCAATGGCAGCGAGATGCCTTCGGTCAGGTCGATGCTTGGCTGAAAGCGCTTGGCCTGCGAAACTGAGGGCGTTTCGGGCTGTAGCTGTTCCCATCATACAGAAATGATGTCTAACTCGTCGCTGACCTGCGGCGGATCGAGAAGTCATGAACTGCGGGCATAGCGATATGACTCGCGCACGGTTGGATCTACGACGGTGCCTTTGACACAAGGGGATGCGACACCGCGATCCTGGAGCGCGGCGGCACAGCGGTCATACCCATCCGCAAGAGCGGCCGACTATGGAGGGAGAGCTGTCCCGCCCACGAGACCCTCAAGGCTGTACAACGCATAGGGCGGGCAGCCTGGAAACGCTGGTCCGGAGATCATGCCCGAAGTCGGATAGAGGCAAAGATGAAGTGTCTCAAGGCATTCGGGGAACGTATCGCATCACGTGATCCGGATCGCCAGACAGCTGAAGTCCAGACCCGCGTAGCACTCATGAACCGCTTCAATGCACTCGGCACCGCCGAGATCAAACGCGTGGCCTAATTACAAAGCGGAAAAGGAGCACATCTCAACAACGACCGATTTCTGCAACAAAGCCGACCAAGTGGATGCTCTGCCACTCTTCGTTATTTCACCTTGCACCATACTTCTCTGCCAGCCGAAGCTCACGATAAAGCCATACCAGCGCTCCAAGGCCGCACAGGCCCACCGTCATTACGATGCCGATAGCAAACGGCATCGAGGATGCTGAGGCAATCCAGGAAAATAGAAACGGGGCAGAGGCACCCAACACGCTGCGGATAGCGGCTAGGCGGCCCAGCCTCTGCCCTGTTCCCTCTGACCCGAACAACGCCACCGGCACCGCGCCGCGCACGATGCTCGACAGGCCCTGACCCGCACCGAAGCTGATCGCGAAGCAAACGGCCAGTATCATTGCCGGCCCCGGTAGCAGCAGGAGGGCGAGCGCCGCCGGGATGGCCGCACTGGACACGATGGCGACGAGGAGCGGATGCTGGTTGCGCCACAGGGTGGCATCCACCACCCGAATGGCGACCTGTGCCGGCCCCATCAGCATGGCAATCAGGTAGGATGAGCTTCCGAGGCCGAGAGATTGCAGGGCGAGGACAAGGTGGACACCCAGGGCCGAGATCGCCATGCCTGTCAGCCCAAAGGCGATCCCAAGAAGGATGAAGGCGCGCCGCGCGGTTCGGCCCTTAAGAGGGATGTATCTCTCGTCTGGTTTCGGCCTCTGCTCTTCAACCGCAGCCTTCTCGGCCGAACGTGGCGCCGCGGAGATCCAGCCGTGCAAGGGCACGGCCAGGAACAGGTGAAGTGCCGCAAAGACGAGGTAAGCTCCCTGCCAGCCGATCTCTGTGACAAGCCAGCCCGATACCGGCCAGAAGATCGTCGAGGCGAAGCCTGCGATCAGGGTCAGATTGGTGATCGCGCGCCGCGTGTCATTGGGCCTCTTCTGCGCCAGGACGGAAAACGCCGCGTCATAGAGGACCGCAAAGCTAAGGAGCTCGATCAGAAGTGTCAGGCCCCCGAACACATAGATGTTCGGGGATCCGGCGATGAGCAGGCTCAGCAGCGCCATCGCCAGGCTGCCCGCGCACATGACCTGCGCCCCGCCGAACCGGTCGATCTGACGCCCGAGCACCGGAGAGGCCAGCCCGCCGAGGAGAAGGCCCGCGGAGAGGATGCCGAATAGGACCGGCTCCTGCACGCCGAACTCGGCCGCAATCGCGGGCGCGAGGATAGGATAGGCGTAATAGATCGACCCGTAGCCGATGATCTGCGTGACGCCCAGGGCGGCCACGATTGGGGCTTGCCTCACGTCGCGGCCCCGAGGTTGAGGCGATGGTGCAATTTGGCCGCCGCCTCTTTGCGTTCGCTGTAGCGGTCGGTGAGGTGCCCGGAGATGTCCCGGGTCAGAAGGGTGAACTTCACCAGCTCTTCCATCACGTCGACCACCCGGTCGTAATAGGGCGATTGCCGCATCCTTCCTGCCGCGTCGAACTCCTCATAGGCCTTGGCGACGGAGGACTGGTTCGGGATGGTCAGCATCCGCATCCAGCGCCCCAAGATGCGCATCTGATTGACCGCATTGAAGCTCTGGCTGCCGCCCGAGACCTGCATGACCGCCAGTGTCCGGCCTTGGGTCGGGCGGACCGCACCCATGGACAGCGGAATCCAGTCGATCTGGCTTTTCATGACGCCGGTCATCGCGCCGTGGCGTTCCGGGCTTGTCCAGACCTGGCCCTCGGACCAGAGGCAAAGCTCGCGCAGCTCCTGCACCTTCGGGTGATCGGCATCGGTCTCATCCGGCAAGGGCAGCCCTTTAGGGTCGAACACCCGTGTCTCGCAGCCAAAGTGCCGGAGCAGCCGTTCCGCTTCCTGGGTGAGAAAGCGGCTGTAGGACCGTTCCCGCAGCGAGCCATAGAGGAGCAGAATGCGGGGCGGGTGGCCGGATGCGGGGCCGGTCAGGTCCGCTAGTGACGGCAGCTGAACGGCATCAGTCAGGTTCGGCAGATCGGTCATGCGCGGACCTCCTCAGCCGGAGGCGCGTCCGGGAACCAGCGCCGCCCGAGCCGCAGGGCGACATGGACCAGCAGGATCAGCGCGGGCACTTCGACCAAGGGGCCGATCACCGCGGCAAAGGCTACGGGCGAGGCGAGGCCGAAGGCGGCGATGGCCACCGCGATGGCCAGCTCGAAGTTGTTCCCGGCCGCCGTGAAGGCGATGGCGGTGGTGCGCGGATAATCCGCCTGGATCATCCGGCCCATGGCGAAGCTGACCAGGAACTGGATGATGAAGTAGAGCGCCAGCGGCACGGCGATGCGAAGAGCATCCGTCGGCAGCGCGACGACATCGCCGCCTTTCAGGCTGAACATCGCCACGATGGTAAACAGAAGCGCCGCCAGGGTGATCGGGCCGATGCGCGGCAGGAAGGCGGTTTCATACCAGGCCTCGCCTTTGTGCGCGACGAGGATCCGGCGGGTCAGGAAACCGGCGAGGAACGGGATTCCAAGATAGATCAGCACCGCCTCCGTGATCGTCCAGAAGCTCACGTCGATCACGCTTCCCTCCAGCCCGAACAGCGGCGGCAGGACCGACAGGAAAAACCAGGCGTAGGCCGAGAAGAACAGGATCTGGAACACCGAGTTGAAGGCGACCAGCGCCGCCACATACTGGCCGTCGCCCCGGGCGAGCTGGTTCCAGACCAGCACCATGGCGATGCAGCGTGCCAGCCCGATCAGGATCAGTCCGGTCATGTATTCCGGCTGATCGTGCAGGAAGATGACGGCGAGAACGAACATCAGGACCGGACCGATGATCCAATTCTGGATCAGCGACAGGATCAGCACCCGGCGATCCTGGAACACCCGCGGCAACTCCTCATACCTGACCTTTGCCAGGGGCGGATACATCATCAGGATCAGGCCGATGGCGATCGGGATATTGGTCGTGCCGATCGAAAGGTCGTTGAGTGCGACCGGCAGCCCCGGCCATACAGTGCCCAGGGCGATGCCAATCGCCATGGCCGCAAAGATCCAGAGCGTCAGCCAGCGGTCCAGAAAGGACAGCCGTCTGGTCGGTTGAGGGGACGTCATAAGGGATGAACTCCGTTCAGGGCGCTTCCGGCAGGACGCGATTTCCATTCGCATCGACCACCGGCTCGCCGTCTTCTTTCGAGAATGCGCCCAGCTGGGGCGGTGTCGCGTAGCCCTTAAAAGCGGCATACGAAAGTCAACGAAATCAATGGGGCTTCTTTGCCATTAAATATGATATCTTGCCTTTAAATCCGACATT
>NZ_WCHR01000008.1 GCF_008973825.1 Gemmobacter serpentinus
CGCCGTCAGCGTCGTCTTCCCGTGGTCAACGTGACCAATGGTCCCGATGTTGACGTGCGGTTTCGTCCGTTCAAACTTTGCCTTTGCCATGATGGCAAGCTCCTCATGTGATTGCGATGCGATGCGCGGATGCGCATCCTACAGGGTGGTAGGGCGGGGTTGCCCCCGCCGCACCGATCAGCCGTATTTCTTCTGGATCTCTTGCGAGAGATTTTCCGGCACGCTGTCATAATGATCGAACAGCATCGTGAACACCGCGCGGCCCGAAGACATCGAGCGCAGGTTGTTGATGTAGCCGAACATATTGGCCAGCGGAACCATCGCGTTGATCACGTTGGCATTGCCGCGGGTGTCTTGCCCCTGCACCATGCCCCGACGCGAGGTCAGGTCGCCGATGATGGAGCCGGTATATTCTTCCGGCGTCACCACTTCGACTTTCATGATCGGCTCAAGCAGCTTCGCACCGGCCTTTTTCAGACCTTCGCGCATTGCGGCGCGCGATGCAATTTCGAAAGCCAGCACCGAGGAGTCAACATCGTGGAACGCGCCGTCAACCAGCGCCACCTTGAAGTCGATCACCGGGAAGCCTGCCAACGGACCGGAGTCCATGACCGACTTGATGCCTTTCTCGACGCCGGGGATATATTCCTTCGGCACCGCGCCGCCCACGATCTTCGTCTCGAAGGAGTAGCCTTCGCCCGGTTCGGTCGGGGTGATCTGAAGCTTGACACGCGCGAACTGGCCGGTCCCGCCGGTCTGTTTCTTGTGCGTGTAGTCGATCTCATGCGCATTCGAGATGGTTTCGCGGTAAGCCACCTGCGGCGCACCGATATTCGCCTCGACCTTGAACTCACGACGCATACGGTCAACGAGGATGTCGAGGTGAAGTTCGCCCATGCCCTTCATGATGGTCTGGCCGGATTCGAAGTTCGTTTCGACGCGGAACGACGGATCTTCGGCGGCCAGACGAGCAAGGGCGAGGCCCATCTTCTCCTGATCGGCCTTCGATTTCGGCTCCACGGCGATCTCGATCACCGGCTCCGGGAAGGTCATGGTTTCCAGAACAACAGGATTGTTCGGGTCGCACAGGGTATCCCCGGTGGTGGTCTCTTTCAGACCGGCCAGCGCGATGATGTCGCCCGCGAAGGCTTCTTCGATTTCCTCGCGGTTGATGGCGTGCATCATCATCATCCGACCCACGCGCTCGCGCTTGCCCTTGGTCGCGTTCAACATCTGGTCGCCCTTTTTCAGGACGCCGGAATAGATCCGCGTAAAGGTCAGCGAGCCGACGAAGGGGTCGTTCATGATCTTGAACGCCAAAGCCGCATAGGGCTGCGCGTCATCGGCCGAACGGGCGATGTCGCGAGTCTCGGTTTCGTCGCCGGGTTTGAAGCCCATATAGGCGGGCACGTCCAGCGGCGAGGGCAGATAGTCGATCACCGAGTTCAGAACCGGCTGCACGCCCTTGTTCTTGAACGAGGAACCAGCGGTCACCGGCACGAAGGCCATCGACAGCGTACCCTTGCGGATCAGCTTGCGCAGTTCTTCGATCGACGGCTCGGTGCCTTCAAGATAGGCTTCCATCGCAGCATCGTCTTGCTCGACGGCCAGTTCGACCAGCTTGCCACGCCATTCGGCAGCGACTTCTTTCAGCTCGTCGCGGATCTCGCGGATGTCCCAGCTCGCGCCGAGATCTTCCCCGTGATAGACCCACTCCTTCATCAGAACGAGGTCGACGATGCCTTCCAGTTTGTCCTCGGCGCCGATCGGCAGGGCGATCGGGCACGGGGTCGCGCCGGTGCGGTCCTTGATCATCTGGACGCACTTGAAGAAGTCGGCACCGATCTTGTCCATCTTGTTGACATAGACGATGCGCGGCACCTTGTAGCGGTCAGCCTGACGCCACACGGTTTCGGTTTGCGGCTCGACACCGGCGTTGGCGTCGAGAAGGCAGACCGCACCGTCCAGAACGGCCAGCGAACGCTCCACCTCGATGGTGAAGTCCACGTGGCCGGGGGTGTCGATGATGTTGAAGCGGTGCTTCGGCGTCATCGGGGTCGAGCCGTCCTCGGTGCGTTCCCAGAAAGTGGTGGTCGCAGCCGAAGTGATGGTGATCCCGCGCTCTTGCTCCTGCTCCATCCAGTCCATGGTCGCGGCGCCGTCATGGACTTCGCCGATCTTGTGGGACTTGCCGGTGTAATACAGGATGCGCTCGGTCGTCGTGGTTTTACCCGCGTCGATATGCGCCATGATCCCGAAGTTGCGGTAGAGGTTGAGCGGATACTCGCGTGCCATTCTGCCCTCTTACCAGCGGTAATGGCTGAACGCTTTGTTCGCGTCGGCCATCTTGTGGGTGTCTTCGCGCTTCTTCACGGCGGTGCCGCGGTTGTTCACCGCGTCTGCCAGTTCGGCGGCCAGACGTTCTTCCATGGTATGCTCGTTGCGCTTGCGGGCAGCGGTGATGAGCCAGCGGATTGCCAGCGCTTCACGGCGCTCGGTGCGCACTTCGACCGGAACCTGGTAGGTCGCACCGCCCACACGGCGGGAACGGACCTCGACGGCCGGTTTGACGTTGTCCAGGGCTTCATGGAAAGCCTGAACCGGCTCGCGCTTGAGGCGCTTTTCCATGCGCTCCAGCGCGCCATAGACGATCGATTCGGCGACGGACTTCTTGCCATCGATCATCAGGTTGTTCATGAACTTGCTCAGCACACGATCGCCAAACTTGGCATCGGGCAGGATTTCGCGCTTCTCGGCGGCGTGACGACGGGACATCTCTCAGAACCTCACTTCGGACGCTTCGCGCCGTATTTCGAACGGCGTTGACGACGGTCTTTGACGCCCTGGGTATCCAGAACGCCGCGCAGGATGTGGTAACGCACACCGGGAAGGTCTTTCACGCGGCCGCCACGGATCAGAACCACGGAGTGTTCCTGAAGGTTGTGCTTTTCGCCGGGAATGTAGCTGATGACCTCGAAGCCGTTGGTCAGGCGCACTTTGGCGACCTTACGCATAGCGGAGTTCGGCTTTTTCGGGGTGGTGGTGTACACGCGGGTGCACACGCCGCGTTTTTGGGGGCACGATTCCAAGTGCTGCGACTTGGACCGCGTCTTCCGTGCTTCCCGCGGCTTGCGGATCAGCTGTTGGATCGTCGGCATTAAACTAGCCTCTATCTTGCAACCCGTTCAATCACCGTTCGTCAACGGCGTTTCCGGGGGCATTTCTTCGACATGCATCCTGCGCGTCCGCAAAATACGAAACCGCCAGCGCCCCTTGATCCGGGGCCTGCGCGGTGGAATTCCAGAGGATCGAGGCAGTTGCCCGGATCTTGACCACATCCATACGAATACCCCGCCCTGCGCAGGGCGCAGATCGAGGTGAGCGGCGTATAGGGGGAGTCGCAGCCCTTGTCAACGGGCGGCGCGGGTCGCGGCAAGGGGGCCAGCCGCGCTGCGGCGCAGGCGACGTTCGCGGAGCAGCGTGAAGATCCCCGCCAGCACGACGATGCCCGAACCGACCCAGGTCAGCATGTCCGGCAAGGTGCCGAAGATCAGCCAGCCAAGGCCGATGGCCCAGAGAAGTGCCACATAGCGGAACGGGGCCACAAGGCCAATATCGCCGACCCGCATCACCATGACAACTGTCATGTAGCCGATAATCAGATTGATCGACGCAGCCACAATGATCGCGGCCTCCTGCCATGTGACCGGCTGCCAGCCGGTGAAGGCCATGCCCACCAGCCCCAGCAGCGTCACCGCAGCGCCCGCCCAGATCGCGACGACGACCGTTGGCACCTCGCGGCTGAGCTTGCGGGTGGACAGATCGCGCACCACCACCGCCACCACCGACAGCAGCCCCAGAACCGACCATTGGTCAAAGCCCTCGGTGCCGGGCTTCACGATCAGCAGCACGCCGACAAAGCCTGCAAGGATTGCAAGCATCCGCCGCCAGCCGATCCTTTCGCCGAACAGCAGCGCCGCCCCCAGGGTCACCGCCAGCGGCACCGATTGCAGGATGGCCGACAGATTCGCCAATGGCATATGGGTCAGCGCGGTCAGAAAGGTCACAGTCGCCGAAACCTCGGTCAGCGTGCGCAGGGTGACCACCCGCCGGTCGCTTCTGCCAAGGGCAAAGATCCGCACCCCCTGCCCCAGCGCCACGCCCAAGAGCACAAGCGTCGTCAACAACCCGCGCAGGGTGATCGCCTGATACAGCGGCATGGTCTCTGTCACGAGCTTCATGCTGGTATCGTTCAGCGTGAAGGCCAGCATGGCGATGTTCATCAACATCACCGCCCGCAAATTGTCGGAACTCATCTCAGCCCTCTTGCACCGCGCGCAGGGCGGCGGCGAAGCCATCCAGATCGATGGCAAACCGCTCCGCCAGCAGGCGCGGGATCTCCTCCCTCGGAGCGCGGAAACCGCGTTCCAGCCGCAGGATACGGCTGTCATTGCCATCATGCGCGCCGCGCACGAACATGATCTGGTCCACCAGCGACAGAACCGGCATCCGTTTCCAGATCTGGTGATGCGGGAAATCCAGCACGAACCGCGCGCTTTCACGCGGTTGCACCAGCACAAGACCCGGTGCCCAGTTCTGGGCGATGGCGGGTTCCACGCTGACCACCCCCGCCTCGTCGCGGATCAGCAGGCCCTTGGCATAATCCAGCGCCAGCGTGCCATGCTTGCCCTGCAATCGTTCCAGCAATGCCAGATCGCGGCGGATGCGCTGCACGAAGCTGCGGCAGACCGCGTCATCATCGTCCAGCCGGAATTGCGCGGTCAGCCTTGCATCGGGATCGACATGCTTGCGCATAGCCGCCGCACAGACCGCGCGGTGCTCACCGGGGTCGGCATATTCCACCCGCACCTGCGGCAGCTCTGCCACCAGCGCCAGAAGGCGGTCAAGCCATGGCTGTGGCAGATCGGCCCCCAGCAGCAGCACAAGAATGAAGTCCGGGTCCTGCTGCAGCAATAGCCCCGGCAGCAGCACATGTTCAAACCAGACCAGACGCCGCGACAGGCGGCGCGGATCGTAAAGCGCCGCGCGCCGCGCGCCGATCTCTTCCGGCATGGATTGAAAGGCACCGAGGCTTGGCACCGAAAATCGGCAAAGCCCGATCACCTGCACCGGCTTTGACTCGGGCATCTAATCAGAACCCTTTCAGGAAATCGGCGGTAAAGGGGAAGTGGCTTTCCAGCAGCGGTGCCACATCCTCCCACGCGCTTTTCTCGATCCGACCAGAGGCGTGCGGATCACTGTCATTGTCGGCGTGAACGGTGCGGATGAAGGCCGGCGTATTGGCTTCGGTGAAGGTGTTGTAGAACTGGCCGCAAAAGCGGTGATTGCGGCGAAAGATATTTTCGCTGACCCCCTTTGGTGTTGTCATCGCCAAACCCAGGCCGATCGGCGTTTTCTCCACCACCTCGTAAATCTCGTTGCCAGTTGCCTTGCGCTCCAGAAAGAAGCCACGATTGCAGCCGGTGACCAGCGGCACTTCCGGCCCGGCGGCGGGCAACAGCGCCTCGACCGTGCGCCGCATCCGCGCAATATGGTCAAGATCCATCGCATCATCATCATCCAGCCGGAACCCGGTGACATGGGTCGCAGCGTCCGGCGTCGCCAGGGCATAGGCCTTTCGGATCGCCAGATAGTGCTGCATCGGCTGAAACGCCACGATCCGCGCGCCCTTCAAGGGGGCAACCAGATCACTCAACCGATCCGTCCATGCCTGCGGCATATTCCGGCCGATCAGAAAAACCATGCGGAAATCTTGATCGGACTGCGCGAGAAGCGCCGGTAAGGTGAGGTTTTCGAACAGATCGAAACGGCGGGCCAGTCGCGCCTCGTCAAACAGATGCGCCTCAAGCGCATCCATATCCGGCTCGTCCTTGGCGAAACCGCCCTTGGACGGATAGGAAAACCGCATCAAGCCGATGATCTGATTGCGAAACTTTGCGCGATCCTTGGCCAATGGGCATCCCTCATACAATTCAGGGGCAGGATGACGTCTGCGGCTGTGGCTGTCAAATCGCGGCGTCGCCCACCGGCTGCAGTTAAAGAAATCGCACAAATGAAAACCCCCGCCACATGGGCGGGGGCATCAATCTTTTCAGAACCGATCAATCGCGACTTTCGACCGTATCAACCAGGCTGCTGTCGCCGTTTTCGACAATGTCGAATTCCGGCGCCGCCAGCACGGCCGAAGCCTCGGTCCGGCGTTCCTCGATCACGGCGTGGTCGCGGTCATGCGCGATCTTCTTCACGCGGCTGGTGGCACCGCCGGTGCCGGCCGGGATCAGACGACCCACGATGACGTTCTCTTTCAGGCCGACCAGCTTGTCGCGCTTGCCCTGAACCGAAGCCTCGGTCAGCACGCGGGTGGTCTCCTGGAAGGACGCCGCCGAGATGAAGCTGCGGGTCTGCAGCGACGCCTTGGTGATGCCGAGAAGGATCGGCTCGCCCACGGCGATGCGTTGACCACGGGCTTCCGCCTTGGCGTTTTCTTCGTCCAGCTCGGCCTTGTCGACGGTTTCGCCCTTCAGCAGCGTCGTCTCGCCCGAGTCCAGAATCTCGTATTTCTGGAGCATCTGACGCACGATCACTTCGATGTGCTTGTCGTTGATCTTCACGCCTTGCAGACGATAGACGTCCTGGACCTCGTCGATCATGTAGTTCGCCAGCGCCTCGACACCCATGATGCGCAGGATGTCATGCGGCGCGGGGTTGCCGTCCATGATGTAGTCGCCCTTCTGGACGAAATCGCCTTCCTGAACCGGAATATGTTTCCCTTTCGGGATCATGTATTCCATCGGGGCAAGCGTCTCGTCCACCGGCTCGATGGTGATGCGGCGCTTGGACTTGTAGTCCTTGCCAAAGCGCACATAGCCATCGTTTTCGGCGATGATCGCGTGATCCTTCGGACGACGGGCCTCGAACAGTTCCGCCACGCGGGGAAGACCCCCGGTGATGTCCTTGGTCTTGGCACCTTCGCGCGGAATACGCGCCACCACGTCACCGGCCTTCATCTCCTGCCCGTCTTCGATGGACAGAATGGCGTCCACCGACATCGGATAGGTGATCGGGTTGCCCTGATCGTTGCGCACCGGCTCGCCCGTTGCCGGGTTGACGATGATCACTTCCGGCTTCAGATCGCCACCTTTCGGTGCCGACCGCCAGTCGGACACGATCCGCTGGGTCATGCCGGTCGCATCATCGGTGTCTTCCCGGATCGAGATGCCCGAGATGAGGTCCACGAACTTCGCCACACCGGCCTTCTCGGCGATGATCGGAAGGGTATAGGGGTCCCATTCGAACAGTTTGGTGCCGCGTTTGACCGCCGCGCCCTCGACCACATGCAGCTTGGAGCCGTAGGTGAGCTTGTGCACCGCACGCTCGCCGCCCGCCTCGTCGATGATGGCAATCGACATGTTCCGGCCCATGACGATCTGCTCGCCACGGTCATTCGCCAACAGGTTGGCATTGCGGAACTCGACCTTGCCCTCTTGCGAGGCTTCAAGGAACGATTGCTGACCGCCCTGCGCCACGCCGCCGATGTGGAAGGTCCGCATCGTCAGCTGGGTGCCGGGTTCACCGATGGACTGCGCGGCGATGATGCCGACAGCCTCACCGATATTGACCAGCGTGCCGCGTGCCAGATCACGGCCATAGCACATGGCGCAGACGCCCTCTTCGGCCTCACAGGTCAGCGGGCTGCGGATGCGGCAATGCTGCACACCATGGGTGTTGATCGCATCGGCCTTGCGCTCGTCGATCAGCTCGCCCTTCTTGACGATGACCTCTTCGGTGCCGGGCACCAGGATGTCATCGGCCGCCACACGACCCAGAACGCGCTCGGCCAGCGATGCCACGACCTCACCGTCATTGACGGCAGGTTCGGCATGGATCGCCCGCTCGGTGCCGCAATCATGCGCCCGCACGATGCAGTCCTGCGCCACGTCCACCAGACGGCGGGTCAGGTAGCCCGAGTTCGCCGTCTTCAACGCGGTATCGGACAGACCCTTACGGGCACCGTGTGTCGAGTTGAAGTATTCAAGAACGGTCAGACCTTCCTTGAAGTTCGAGATGATCGGGGTCTCGATGATCTCGCCATTCGGCTTGGCCATCAGCCCGCGCATCGCGCCCAGCTGCTTCATCTGCGTGACCGAACCCCGGGCCCCGGAATGCGCCATCATATAGACCGAGTTCGGCTCTTTCTCAGCACCGTTCTCTTCATACTTGGACGCAGAAATCGTGGCCATCATGGCCTCGGTCACCTTGTCGTTGCACTTCGACCAAGCGTCGACAACCTTGTTGTACTTCTCGCCCTGGGTGATCAGACCGTCCAGATATTGCTGCTCGAAGCCCGCAACCTGATCCTTCACCTCGTTGACGATGGTCCACTTGTTGTCCGGGATCACCATGTCGTCCTTGCCGAAGGAAATCCCGGCACGGAACGCCTCGCGGAAGCCAAGACCCATGATCTGGTCACAGAAGATCACCGACTCTTTCTGACCGCAGTAGCGGTAGACTGTATCGATGACGGTCTGCACGTCTTTCTTCCGCAGCAGGCGGTTCACCAGCTCGAACGGAGCCTTGGTGTTCAGCGGCAGCAGGTTGCCCAGACGCAGACGGCCAGGGGTGGTCTCGAAACGCTTCCAGACAATGTTGCCCTCGTCATCGACCTGACGCAGACGCGCCTGGATCTTGGCGTGCAGGTGCAGCGCACCGGCGGCCAGTGCGTGCTCGACCTCTTCGATGTCGCGGTAGGCATTGCCCTCGCCGGCCATGCCCTTGCGTTCCATGGTGACATAGTAAAGCCCAAGCACCATGTCCTGCGACGGCACGATGATCGGCGCGCCGTTGGCGGGCGACAGCACGTTGTTCGTCGACATCATCAGAACGCGCGCCTCAAGCTGGGCTTCCAGCGAGAGGGGAACGTGAACCGCCATCTGGTCACCGTCGAAGTCGGCGTTGAAGGCCGAACAGACGAGCGGGTGCAGCTGGATCGCCTTGCCTTCGATCAGGATCGGCTCGAAGGCCTGGATGCCCAGACGGTGCAGCGTCGGCGCACGGTTCAGCAGAACCGGGTGCTCGCGGATCACTTCGTCCAGGATATCCCAGACCTCGGGACGCTCTTTCTCGACCAGCTTCTTCGCCTGTTTCACGGTGCTGGAAAGACCCTTGGCCTCCAGACGCGAATAGATGAAGGGCTTGAACAGCTCCAGCGCCATCTTCTTGGGAAGACCACACTGATGCAGCTTCAGTTCCGGCCCGGTCACGATGACCGAGCGGCCCGAGAAGTCCACGCGCTTGCCGAGCAGGTTCTGACGGAACCGGCCCTGCTTGCCTTTCAGCATGTCCGACAGCGATTTCAGCGGGCGCTTGTTGGTCCCGGTGATCACGCGGCCACGGCGGCCATTGTCGAACAGTGCGTCGACCGCTTCCTGCAGCATCCGCTTTTCGTTGCGCACGATGATATCGGGCGCACGCAGCTCGATCAGCCGTTTCAGACGGTTGTTCCGGTTGATGACGCGGCGATAGAGGTCGTTCAGGTCGGAGGTCGCGAAACGACCGCCATCCAGCGGCACCAGCGGACGCAGTTCCGGCGGGATCACCGGCAGAACGGTCAGGATCATCCATTCCGGACGGTTGTTCGATTCGAGGAAGGATTCCACGATCTTCAGCCGCTTGATGATCTTCTTCGGCTTCAGCTCGCCCGTGGCCTCTTTCAGATCCTCGCGCAGCGTTTCCGCCAGGTTCGCAAGGTCGATATTGGCCAGCATTTCGCGGATCGCCTCTGCGCCGATATTGGCGGTGAAGGCGTCAGCGCCGAACTGGTCCTGCGCGTCAAGATACTCTTCCTCGGTCATCAGCTGGCCATAGGTCAGATCGGTCAGACCCGGCTCGATGACGACATAGTTTTCGAAGTAGAGGATGCGCTCCAGATCCCGCAGCGTCATGTCCAGCATCAGACCGATGCGGGACGGCAGCGATTTCAGGAACCAGATATGCGCGACCGGCGCGGCCAGTTCGATATGGCCCATGCGTTCGCGGCGCACCTTTTGCAGCGTGACTTCCACGCCGCACTTCTCGCAGACAACACCGCGATACTTCATGCGCTTGTACTTGCCGCAAAGGCATTCGTAATCCTTGATCGGGCCAAAGATACGGGCGCAGAACAGACCGTCGCGCTCGGGCTTGAAGGTCCGGTAGTTGATGGTTTCCGGCTTCTTGATCTCACCGAAGGACCACGACAGGATCCGCTCCGGCGACGCCAGAGAGATCTTGATCTCGTCAAAGGTCTTCACCGGCGCAACCGGATTGAAGGGGTTGTTCGTCAGTTCCTGGTTCATTTTCAAATCCTTGAAAGGGCGCGAAAGGCGAAGCGGGGCGACCACAATTTTTCGTCGAAAAATTGTGGTCTCGGGTTTTCAGCGAAAACCCGTGCCCTCACTCTTCCTCCGCATCCAGGAGTTCCATGTTCAGGCCGAGGCCGCGGACTTCCTTCACGAGCACGTTGAAGCTCTCGGGAACGCCCGCCTCGAAATTGTCCTCGCCCTTGACGATCGATTCGTAGACCTTGGTCCGGCCTGCCACGTCGTCCGACTTCACCGTCAGCATCTCTTGCAGGGTATAGGCGGCACCGTAGGCTTCCAGAGCCCAGACCTCCATCTCCCCCAGACGCTGACCACCGAACTGCGCCTTACCACCCAGCGGCTGCTGGGTCACGAGCGAGTACGGCCCGGTCGAACGGGCGTGCAGCTTGTCATCGACAAGGTGGTGCAGCTTGAGCATGTACTTCACGCCCACCGTCACCTTGCGCTGGAACTTTTCGCCGGTGCGACCGTCAAAGACCTCCGACTGGCCGGACTTGTCAAAGCCCGCCCGGGTCAGCGCGTCGTTGACATCGGCCTCTTTGGCACCGTCGAAGACCGGGGTTGCGATCGGCACGCCGCGGCGGACCGCATTCGCGCTTTCCAGCAGCCCCTCGTCATCGGCCTCACCAAAGGCCTCGTCAAAGGTCTCGTCACCATAGGCAAAGCGCATGGCTTCCTTGACCGGGGTCAGGTCGCCATTGCGACGATAGCCCTGCAGCGCCTCGTCGATCTGCAGACCCAGACCGCGTGCAGCCCAACCCATATGGGTTTCAAGGATCTGCCCGACGTTCATCCGCGACGGCACGCCGAGCGGGTTCAGCACGAGGTCGACCGGGGTGCCATCGGCGAGGAACGGCATGTCCTCCATCGGCACCACCTTGGAGATGACACCTTTGTTGCCGTGACGGCCTGCCATCTTGTCGCCCGGTTGCAGCTTGCGCTTCACCGCGACGAAGACCTTGACCATCTTCATCACGCCCGGAGGCAGATCGTCGCCGCGACGGACCTTCTCGACCTTGTCCTCGAAACGCAGGTCAAGTGCGCGTTTCTGCGCCTCGAACTGGTCGTGCAGGGCCTCGACTTCCTTGGCGAGATCTTCTTCGCCCACGGCAAGTTGCCACCACTGGCCGCGCGACAGCGTGCCCAGCAATTCGTCATCGATGGTCGACCCGGCCTTGATGCCTTTCGGCCCCTTGACCGCCGCCTTGCCCTTGATCAGCGATTTCAGGCGCGAATAGATGTTGCGCTCCAGGATCGCGAGTTCGTCATCACGGTCGCGCGACAGGCGCTCGACCTCTTCACGCTCGATCTGCAGGGCACGCTCGTCCTTATCGACGCCGTGACGGTTGAAGACCCGCACTTCGACGATGGTGCCGTAAGCCCCGGGCGGCAGGCGCAGCGAGGTGTCGCGCACGTCCGACGCCTTTTCCCCGAAGATGGCGCGCAGAAGTTTCTCTTCCGGCGTCATCGGGCTTTCGCCCTTCGGGGTAATCTTGCCGACCAGGATGTCGCCCGGCTGCACTTCGGCACCGATATAGACGATCCCCGCCTCGTCGAGATTGCGCAGAGCTTCCTCGCCGACATTGGGGATGTCGCGGGTGATCTCTTCCGGCCCGAGCTTGGTATCGCGGGCGGCGACCTCGTATTCCTCGATATGGATCGAGGTGAAGACGTCGTCACGCAGGATGCGCTCGGAGATCAGGATCGAGTCTTCATAGTTGTAGCCGTTCCACGGCATGAAGGCCACGATCACGTTCCGGCCCAAGGCCAGTTCACCCATATCGGTGCAGGGGCCATCGGCCACCACCTCGCCACGGACAACCGTATCGCCCACCTTCACCAGCGGACGCTGGTTGATGCAAGAAGACTGGTTGGAACGCTTGAACTTGCGCAGACGATAGATGTCGACGCCCGGCTCGCCGGGTTCCAGCATCTCGGTCGCGCGGATAACGATCCGCTGTGCGTCCACCTGGTCAATCACGCCAGCCCGACGTGCCATGATGGCGGCGCCGGAGTCGCGGGCCACGACGGCCTCGATGCCGGTGCCGACAAACGGTGCATCCGATTGCAGCAGAGGCACGGCCTGACGCTGCATGTTGGACCCCATCAATGCGCGGTTGGCGTCGTCATTCTCAAGGAAGGGAATGAGCGAAGCGGCAACCGACACCAGCTGCTTGGGCGACACGTCGATCAGGTCGATGGCATCCGGGGTGTTGAGCATGAATTCCCCGGCCTTGCGGCTGGAGATCAGGTCATCCTGGAAGCGGCCTTCGTCATCCTGCGCGGCGTTGGCCTGTGCGACCGTGTGGCGCATCTCTTCGGTGGCGGACATGTAAACCACGTCATCCGTCACCTTGCCATCCACCACCTTGCGATAGGGGGTCTCGATGAAGCCGTATTTGTTCACGCGGGCGAAAGTGGCCAGCGAGTTGATCAGACCGATGTTCTGACCTTCCGGCGTCTCGATCGGGCACATCCGGCCATAATGGGTCGGGTGAACGTCGCGCACCTCAAAGCCTGCGCGTTCGCGGGTCAGACCGCCCGGCCCAAGCGCCGACAGACGGCGCTTGTGGGTCACTTCGGACAGCGGGTTGGTCTGGTCCATGAACTGCGACAGCTGCGACGAGCCGAAGAATTCACGCACCGCCGCCGCAGCCGGTTTGGCGTTGATCAGGTCTTGCGGCATGATCGTGTCGATCTCGACCGAAGACATGCGCTCCTTGATCGCGCGTTCCATGCGCAGCAGACCAACGCGATACTGATTTTCCATCAGTTCGCCAACCGAACGCACCCGGCGGTTGCCGAGGTGGTCGATATCGTCGATCTCGCCCTTGCCGTCGCGCAGTTCGACCAGTGCCTTGATGCACTGAACGATATCGTCGCGGTCCAGCGTGCGTTGGGTATCGGGCTTGGCCAGATCCAGACGCATGTTCATCTTCACCCGGCCGACGGCCGAGAGGTCATAACGCTCGCTGTCGAAGAACAGCGTGTCGAACAGGGTCGATGCCGCCTCAACGGTCGGCGGCTCACCCGGACGCATCACGCGATAGATGTCCATCAGCGCAGTATCGCGGTTCCAGTTCTTGTCCGCCGCCATGGTGGAGCGGATATAGGGGCCGACATTGACGTTATCGATGTCGAGAACCGGGATCTCGGTGATGCCCTGATCCAGCAGCAGCTTCAGCGTGCCGCCCTTCACTTCGCCATCACGGTCGTATTCCATGGTGACTTCGTCACCGGCCTCGACCCAGATTTCGCCGGTCTGTTCATTGATCATGTCACGGGCGACATAGCGGCCGATCACATGGTCAAACGGCACCAGAAGCTCGGTGACCTTGCCCTCGTCGATCCATTTCTTGACCATGCGCGGCGTGGCCTTCTCGCCAGCCTTCAGGATCACTTCGCCGGTTGCCGCATCCACCAGATCATAGCTCGGCCGGGTGCCGCGCACGCGATCGGGGAAGAAGCGGGTGACCCAGCCCTTGTTCTTCTGATGCTTGAAGGTCACGGTGTCGTAATAGGACGCCATGATCTCGTCCTGGTTCATGCCAAGCGCATAAAGCAGGGTGGTCACCGGCAGCTTGCGGCGACGGTCGATGCGCGCAAACACCACATCCTTGGCGTCAAACTCGAAGTCCAGCCAGCTGCCGCGATACGGGATGATGCGGCAGGCGAACAGGAGTTTGCCCGAGGAATGGGTCTTGCCCTTGTCGTGATCGAAGAACACACCGGGCGAGCGGTGCATCTGGCTGACGATCACGCGTTCGGTGCCGTTCACGATGAACGTGCCGTTTGCGGTCATCAGGGGCATGTCGCCCATGTAGACGTCTTGTTCCTTGATGTCCTTGACCGAACGGGCCCCGGTGGTCTCATCTACATCAAACACGATCAGACGCAGCGTCACCTTCAGCGGCGCGGCATAGGTCATGTCGCGCTGCTGGCACTCGTCCACGTCGTATTTCGGCTTTTCCAACTCGTATTTCACGAATTCAAGAACGGCCGTCTCGTTGAAATCCTTGATCGGGAAGACCGACTGGAAGACACCCTGAATGCCCTCACCATCGGCCGCCTTCGGGCCGTCACCCGATTTCAGGAACAGATCATACGAGGATTTCTGAACCTCGATGAGGTTCGGCATTTCAAGGACTTCACGGATCTTGCCATAGTAGCGGCGAACCCGCTTCTGACCAACGTAGCTCTGAGCCATGCTCATCGTCACCTTTCTGTTTCGCCGGCGCGCGACCTGTCGGGGATCAGGCGCGCACCGAATGCGATCAGGGGGAGGTTCCATTCATGCGGCCCCTCCCGAAGGGCCGCTCCCGAACCTCGAACTCGCCTGGGAAGGGGCTGCGCACAGCCGCCACCGAGACGGGCCTTCAAGACAGGTTCGGCTGGGCCCGACATAGGTCGGACCCAGCCAAATCCTTGAACCCTTATGATGCCAGAGGCATCAGCCGGATTACTTCAGCTCGACCTTGGCGCCAGCCTCTTCGAGCTTCTTCTTCATAGCTTCGGCGTCTGCTTTCGAAGCGCCTTCTTTCACTTTGCCGCCAGCTTCGACCAGGTCCTTGGCTTCTTTGAGGCCGAGGCCGGTGATCGCGCGCACTTCCTTGATCACGTTGATCTTGTTGGCGCCGGCATCGGTCAGAACGACGTCGAATTCGGTCTTTTCTTCTTCAGCCGGGGCAGCAGCAGCCGCCGGGCCAGCAACCATCACAGCGCCGCCAGCAGCGGGCTCGATGCCATACTCATCCTTCAGGATGGTTTTCAGTTCCTGGGCTTGCAGGAGGGTCAGACCGACGATTTGTTCGGCGAGAGCTTTGAGATCAGCCATTTTACACTTCCGTTCAGTTAAGATGGGGTTCCAACGAGATTGGGTCAACCCACGCGAGTATCCCGAAGATCAAACCGCAGCGATCAGGCTGCGGCTTTTTCCTCGATGGTTTTGAGGATGCCAGCGATGTTCGAAGCAGGCGCGCCAATGGCCCCGGCGATGGAGGAAGCGGGCGCACCGATCATCGACACGATCTGAGCAATAAGCTCTTCGCGCGACGGCATCGAAGCGACGGCTTTCACACCGGCCTGGTCCAGCACCGTGTCGCCCATTGCGCCACCCAGCAGAACGAACTTGTCGTTCTTTTTGGAATAGGCCTCGCAGACCTTCGCCGCAGCGACGGGGTCTTCCGAGAAGGACAGCACGGTCATGCCCGTGAGCAGGTCACCCATCTTTGCAGCCGGGTGCCCTTCCAGGGCGATCTTGGCGAGCTTGTTCTTGGCAACGCGAACGGAACCGCCGACGGCGCGCATTTGCGCCCGCAGATCCTGCATCTCAGCAACCGTGATACCCGCGTAGTGTGCAACCACAACCACGCCAGAGCTTGCGAAGATCTGGCCGAGTTCCTCGACCACTTTCTCTTTCTGGGCTCTATCCACAGTTTCACTCCAAGTTTGGGGGTTTCCCCCCGGCTCGTATTGGCCCCTGTCACCAGGGGCATTCGGGTCCGCTTGGGTCCCGAGCCAAGATCACCGCAAGCGGCACCTTCAATCTCGATCCCCATCTCGAGCAGGATATTAAGGCGTTTGCGCGCCACCCACCGTCTCGGACAGGATGGGGCGCGAGCGCCCCACCATCCCCTTGTCACCAAGAGGAATTCTTTTCAGGCCGGGTTCACGCCCCGGCCCGCAGGCCAGCTTAGTTGCCAGCCGAAGAAGCCAGATCCAGCGACACGCCCGGCCCCATGGTCGAGGACAGCGAGACCTTCTTCACATAGGTGCCCTTGGCACCAGCCGGACGGGCCTTGGTGACCGCATCGACGAAAGCGCGGACGTTTTCAGCCAGCTTGCCTTCGTCAAACGAGACCTTGCCGATACCGGCATGGATCACACCGGCCTTCTCGACCTTGAACTGCACTTCGCCGCCCTTGGCTGCTTCGACGGCCGATTTCACGTCCATCGTCACCGTGCCGACCTTCGGGTTCGGCATCAGGTTGCGCGGGCCCAGGATCTTACCCAGACGGCCGACCAGCGGCATCATGTCCGGGGTGGCGATGCAGCGATCGAACTCGATCTTGCCGCCCTGGATGGTTTCCAGCAGGTCTTCTGCACCGACGATATCCGCGCCAGCGGCCTTGGCTTCATCAGCCTTGGCACCACGGGCGAAAACAGCGACGCGCACGGTCTTGCCGGTACCGTTCGGCAGCTGCACCACGCCGCGGACCATCTGGTCAGCGTGACGCGGATCGACGCCGAGATTCATCGCGATTTCAAGGGTCTCGTCGAATTTTGCCGAAGCAGCCGATTTGATCAGCTTCACGGCGTCTTCAACGGTGATCAGTTCTTTGCCTTCGAAAGCCACGCGGGCGGCTTTGCTGCGCTTACCGATTTTCGCCATGATCTCAGCCCTTCACTTCGATGCCGCAGGACTTGGCGGAGCCAAGGATGATCTGCATCGCGGCTTCAACCGAATTCGCGTTCAGGTCTTTCATCTTGGTTTCGGCGATCGCGCGGATCTGCGCGGCGGTCACCTTGCCAGCAACTTCACGGCCCGGCTTCGGCGAACCCTTGGCGCGGTTGCGCTTGCCAACCGGCGGCAGACCAGCAGCCTGCTTCAGCAGGAACGAGGCCGGCGGGGTCTTCAGCTCGAGGCTGAACGACTTGTCCTGGTAATAGGTGATGATGACCGGGGTCGGCGTGCCGGGCGGCAGGTCGGCGGACTTCGCGTTGAATTCCTTCACGAAGGCCATGATGTTCAGACCGCGCTGACCCAGAGCCGGGCCGACCGGCGGGGACGGGTTGGCCTGACCGGCCTTCACTTGCAGCTTGAGGCTGCCGATAATCTTCTTGGCCATGGGCCATCTCCTTTGTCACCGCACCCTCATTCGGGGCGCAAGGTTTAGTGGTCCGGTCCGGGGGAATAGCCCCTCGCCTCCCACGCGAAACGCTCAGATTTCCTTGGAGACCTGAGTGAATTCCAGCTCGACCGGGGTGGCCCGGCCAAAGATCGAGACAGTCACCTTCAGGCGGCTATGCTCTTCGTCGACACCCTCGACCATCCCTTCAAAGCCCTCGAACGGGCCATCGGTCACTTTGACCTTTTCGCCGATATCGAAGCGAATCAGGGTGCGCGGTGCCTCCAGACCCTCTTCGACCCGGTTCAGGATCGCGTTCACCTCGGCATCACGCATCGGCATCGGCTTACCCTGCGGACCAAGAAAGCCGGTGACCCGGTTGATCGACGAGATCAGGTGATAGCCGCGATTGGACATCTCCATCCGCACCAGCACATAACCCGGCATGAAGCGCCGCTCGCTCGACACCTTCTTGCCGCGACGCACCTCGATCACTTCCTCGGTGGGCACGAGAACTTCTTCGATCTCTTCCTCGAGACCATTCTCCGCCACGGCTTGCTTGATTTGCTCGGCGACCTTCTTCTCGAAATTCGAGAGGACGCTCACCGAATACCAACGCTTGGCCATGTTGCCGCCTTCACTTGCCGATCCGGGTTTGGCCCGGAAGTTCCTGTATCATCATGTGCTTGATGCCCATGATCCGAACAAAAACAGCGCGCGACACGAATCGCCGCGCGCCGGTTTCCATTCTTTGGACGGACGCTTAGCCCGCGCCACCCCCGAATTCAAGGAAAAACCACGCGACGCCTGCGCGCCGAGCAAAGCACCGCTCAGGCACCGAAGCCACCGACCACCGCCGAAAGGCCGGTGCGGATTGCCAAATCAGTCAGGCTGAAAAAGGTCGCGGCCAAGGCTGCCATGATGAAGACCATAATCGTGGTCAGCATCACCTCACGGCGCGTCGGCCAATGCACCTTGCCCACCTCGGTGCGCACCTGCTGGATGAACTGGAGGGGGGATACCTTGGCCATGTCTGTCCGGTCCTGTCGAAAGGCCGCATGGGCCTGTTTGCGCAAAGCGCGATTACAGCTGCGGGAGATACGCGCTCATCCCCCGGAATTCAAGCCATTCCGGCGCGGAAGATCCCGATGCACTTCGCCCGGCGCATTTGAATTTTGAGGAAGTGGGCCTTGGCAGGGGCAGCAGGGTTCGAACCCGCGACCTACGGTTTTGGAGACCGTCGCTCTACCAGCTGAGCTATACCCCTAAGGCCTGCGGCGGGAATTACGGCACACAGCAGGGGAAAGCAAGGGGCAACCTGCGCGCAGGCTTGCGATTTCCGCAAGATATTCCCCCTGCCCCGCCTCAGGCAAAGCGCCCGCCGCGCTGGATCACCTCGATCTGATAGCCATCGGGGTCGGCGATGAAGAAGAACCGCGCCACCAGCGTGTCGCCATTGCGGAAATCCACCAGCTTGCGGGGGCCAAGCCCGGCAGCAGTCAGACGCGCATGTTCGGCATCCACATCCGCCACAGAGACCGCAAGATGGCCATAACCGTCGCCCAGATCATAGGGCGTGTCGCGCCCCTTGTTCACCGTGAGCTCCAGTTCGAACCCGGATTCGGCGTTGGAAAGATAGATCAGGGTAAAGCTGTCAAAATCCAGCCGGTCAGCGACGGTCAGGCCAAAGGCTGTCTCGTAAAAGGTGCAAGAGCGCGCTTCATCCAGCACGCGGATCATCGAATGGACGGCACGGGCCATGGCTGGTTCCTTCAGAAAGGGAATAGGGGCGGGCGAGGGTTTCAGACGCCGCGCCCTCTATGCGTCACATCGCGGGGGCAGAAAAGGCCGCGCGCAGCGCCTCGGCCTCTGCGGCCATCCGATCCGGCCGAAGTTGCGGCGGCACGGCGTAACGATCAGGCCCCTCCGCCAGATAAATGGCCGAGGTCACATCATGGATGTGATGCATCGGCACGACATGGGCATGGGCATGGGCCAAATGGATGCCGGTATAGAACAGTGACACCCGCTCCACCGCGTAAAGCGGCTTCATATGCCGCGCCAGACGCTGCGCACAGCCGGTGATGCGGGTTGCCAGGTCCTCGGGCAGATCCTCGAACCAGACATGGTGCGTCTTCGGGATGATCAGCGTATGGCCCGGGCGGATCGGATAAAGATCCAGGAAGGCCAGGATATGGGAATCCTCATAGACCTTCTGCGCCGGCAGTTCACCCCGCGCGATACGGCAAAAGAGACAGTCTGTCATGCGATCCCCGCGCTTTGGCCCATAGCCAGCCTAGCAAGATCATAGCCAAGGTCCAGCCTGCCGGCCCGCCCCTTGCGACGCACCGCTTGGCTGTCCTGCAGCGGAGCAGATCTCATTCCTGTGCCTTTTTTGTTGCCACACCAGCCTGAGCATCAAATACTCACGGACCATTGTGACAGGAAAGGATTGCGGAATGCACAGAAATTTCATCACCGGCCTCGTCGTGACCGGGTCGGTTTTCATCGCCTCGGCCGCTTATGCCGAATGCACCGGCACCAACGGGCGCGGATGGGCAAGCGGCAAGGGCAGCGGGCAGTTCGAGATGAGCACCGCCGACAAGCAATGCCGGATCAGCTTTCCGGGCTTTGTCAACGACACCACCAATACACGCATCCCGGCGACCGAAGTCACGCTGCGGCAGGCACCGAAAAACGGCAAACTGGCAATCGTCGCTGGCCAAGGGCTGATCTATACGCCCAATCCCGGATTCACGGGCAAGGACAAGTTTTGCAGCGTGAACACCTCCCCCGAGGTGAAGGGCAAGAAATTGTCGGGCTGCGTGACCATCACGGTCCGTTAACCAGGCCCTGGGAAGCCTGCGCAGACAAACAAGCGCATCGAGCCCCCCCCCGACGCAAAAGGCCGCCCGTTGGGGCGGCCTTTCTATCTGGTGATCGCGCAGATCAGGCGGTGATCTGCGGCACAGCCCTATGGCCCTGCGCGCAGCACGCAATGATCTCGACAC
>NZ_WCHR01000060.1 GCF_008973825.1 Gemmobacter serpentinus
AAGACAAAAATCCAGCACCGCGCCAATCCCTTGGCGCGCCGCCAACCTCATCTCCATCCCAAACCGACGATCCGTTCCCGTTCGTCGTCTCGGTGAAGGGGCTTCTAGGCCCAGCCGCAGACAACCGCAAGGGAAAAATGTCGTACTCCCGTCATTTTCTGCGGCAAGACTGCGGCGCGCCTTGTTTCATTGGCGTTTTGCATGAGCCCTGCACAGGGGGCAGGATCGCGGCAGATCGGCGCGGCCGGCCGATCGCGTGAGAACAGGGGCTTCGGGCGGCAAATTTCAGCCCGCGATTCTCGCCCGGGGCCGGAAGCGCCCCGGATTCGCCGGATTTGAGAGAGAATCTGCCCGCCAATCTGTCCGGAAACCGGCATATGGCAATTTTGCTGTCCTTATGCGGGATGGCTGCACTTTGCCGATCCGGCAAATCCCGCTATGTCGGACCATCGTCGCGCAAGCCGTGGCCAGGTCGGGCTGGCTGTGCATATTGGGAAGGGTTGCTTCATGAGTGTCGTGAACTGGGATCTGCACAATCTGGATCAGGGCCCGGAATGGCGCGGCGCGATCGACCATTTCGACGGGCGCTGGCTGCGGGGCTGGGCGGTTTCGGCCCGTGCGCCCGGGCAAGACGTGCAGCTTGATATCCGTCTCTATGGTGTCGACCTGCCCGCGATGTCCTGTGATATCGCCCGCGAGGATATTGCCCGGCTCTTTCCGCATCCCGTGCGTGCGGGTTTTGATATTGATCTGGGCCTGCTGCCCGCAGGGATCGCATCGCTCCTGCTGGCGCATCTGCACGCGGCAGCGCCGGTGAGCCAGATCGATGCCGTGCTGGAGGTCCGGGTCGGAGGCTCCGGCCTGCGGCTGCCTTTCTCGCCCGGGGTTGCGGACGGATCGCTGGCCTCGGCGCAGCTTCGCCCGATGCTGGAAGAGATCCTGGCCAAGGCCCCCCCTGCCCCGCCCACCGTGACCGGTATCAGCGCGACAGGGATCCCGCCCGCAGAGATCGCCGGCACAGACATCCCCGGTGCAGGGGGCATCCTGGACCATGCCGCGCGGCTTGAGGTGATCGCCTTTTATGATCCGGCGCTGCGGCCTGCCGGATATGCAGCCGGATCTTTTGCGGAAGAGGGCGCGGACTGGCTGCGGATCGCCGCCAGCCGGGCGCTTTATCCGGGTCATGACCAGCCGCATCTGCCCGGCCGCGATCCAGGGTTCTATGATCCGCGCGACGGGTCCGCGCTGCGCGGACAGATCGCGCAGGCCCGGACGCATGGGCTGACCGGTTTTTGCTACCCCGCGGGCCCGGGGGGGGCCGGGCAGGCCCTGATCGCGCAGCATCTGGAACAGGGGGATGATTTCGGGTTCTGCCTGCACTTGCAGATCGAGGCGCGGGATGTGGCAGATCCCGCAGCCCTGTTCCGTGACAGCCTGCCCCGTCTCGCGGCCCCGGCCTATATCCGTCTGGCAGGGGCACCCCTGCTGCTGGTCAGCGGGCTGGAGCTTCTGCCCGACCCCGCCGGGGCGCTGGCCTCCTGGCGCGCGATCGCCCGCCATGACGGCATCACCCGGCTGCATCTGTGTCTGGTGGAACGGGCGGAGGCGCGCGATCCGCGGGTGTTCGGCTGTGACAGCAGCTGCCAGCCCTTGCCGGAGGCACCGGCCCTGCAGCTGCCCGCGCCCGCAGGCCGCGCCGGTGTCACGGGGGATTATGCCGGGCTGGTTGCAGGCGAGATTGCCAGACCGTCCGCAGGCCATCTGCGGCTGGGCTGCGCCCTGCCCGGCCATGATGACAGCCCCCTGCGGGGGGCGGAGGCCACGATCTGGCAGGGGGCGAGTCCTGCGCTGTTTGCGGCCTGGACCGGCCATCTCGCCGATCTGGCCCGACAAGGCCCGGCAGAGGGGCGGGCGATTTTCATCAATGCCTGGAATGGCTGGGCGGGTGGCAGCTATCTGGAGCCGGACCAGCAGCTGGGTACGGCCCGGCTTGTCGCGCTGCGCGATGCGCTGGCGATGGATGCCGAACCCGATCCGGACGAGATCGAGATGGATCCGGCCCCCGCCCGCGCAGATATGGACCTGCCGCGTCAGCTTGTCGGACTGGCCCGGGCCAATGCCGCATTGACCGGCCTGTTGCGGCGGCAGGGGGCACAGGACAGCCCCGGTCCGGATCACGGCGGGTTTGTCGCCGCCCCGCCGGAGCTGATGCGGGTCACCCCCCATCCGGCCGGCCGCGCGCAGATCGAACAGCTGAACGGGCTGCCGCCGCAAGACGGGCTTTTGCCGCTGGCGCGGGCGGGCGGCATCGCCCTGACCGGCTGGTTCCTGCTGCCGGGAACAGACCCCTTCCCGGCGCTGATCTCCTTGCAGGATGATCAGGGGCGCCGCCATGTCGCCCTGTTGCGGCACGCACAGCCACGGCCCGATCTGGCGCAGGGCCAGGCGCTGGCCGGCCAGACGGCCAGCGGCTTCAGCTTCCGGGGGGGGCTGGGCGGGCTGCCCGCCGGGCGCTACCGGATCGAGCTGCTGCGCCCCGACGCCCGGGATCCGGGCCTGGCCCATGCCGCCGGAACCGGCTGCCTGCTGCTGATCGGGTGAGGTTGCCGATGCCCGCCGTCCTGCACCCGCGCTGCGTCACCATCATCGTGCCCGCCTACCGGCACGCCGCCTTCATACGCGACAGCCTGCTCTCGGTTCATGACCAGACCTATCCGCATCTGGAGCTGGTGGTGATCGACGATGCCTCGGATGATGGCACGGCAGAGGCCGCGGAGGCGGTGCTGACGCCCGAATTCACCGCCCGCTTCGCCCGCGTCACCCTGCTGCGCAATGCCGGGAACCTCGGGGCGCATGCCACGATCAACCGGGGTATTGCCGAAAGCCGCGCCGCCTATCTGGCGATCCTGAATTCCGATGATCTCTATCACCCGGACCGGATCACCCGGCTGATGGAGGCCCTGCAGGCCAGCGGGTCAGAGCTTGCCTTCTCGCTGGTCGATGTGCTGCGCAGCGATCCGCCCGAAACCCCGATGCCGGAGTTTTTCCGCCTGATGGCGCTGCGCCAGAAACTGGCGCTGCACCAAGACCCCAGCACCGGCTTTGCCCTGCTGCGCGCCAATATCGCGATCTCGACCGGCAACTTCCTGTTCACCCGGCGGCTGTTCGACCAGGCCGGTCCCTTCCAGCCTCTGCGCTATTGCCATGACTGGGACTTCCTGCTGCAGGCCCTGTTCTTCACCGAGCCTGTCGCGGTGGAGGCGCCACTTTATACCTACCGGCTGCACGGGCATAATTCCTTTGCCTCGCTGGGGGATGTGCTGGCGGAGGAAACCGCGGTGGTGATCAGGCGCTTCCTGCAACGCGGGCAAAGCGGACCCTCGCCCAATCCGGTCTTTCCCTGTGCCGCAAACTGGCCGGGATTTTTCGACATCTTCCTGCGCGACTGCCATCACGTCCCGGGCTGAGCGGCCTCCGCCTGCGGGGCCGCAATCATCGTCGTGATCGCCTCCAGCGCGCGGGGGATATCGAGACGCCAGCGCTTTTGCGACGGGCGCGGGTCACTCGCGTCCTCCTCGCCGAAGATCACCGCGTAATCCAGCCCCATCGAGGCAAACAGGTTGCAATGGGCATCGGCAAAGACCATGCCGCTTTCGATATCGACCAGCTTGGTGCCGGGGCGACAGAAGACAGCATTGAACATGCCCGCGCCGCCCAGGCCCACCACGACATCGGCGGCCCGCATCAGGCGGATCTGTTCGGCAAAGGGCAAGGTTTCGGGGTCGATGATTTCAAAATCGAGGCCCCGCAGCCCGGCGATCAGTTCCTCTTCATTCATCAGCCCGCGATAGCTGCCAGACCGGGTATGGGCGAGGCGTGACAGGAAGATGCGCCGCCCGGCCTGACCGGATGCCGTCTCATCACCCGGCAGGGTCTCCCCCGCCAGCCTGGTGGCCAGGCGCGCAAAGACCTGTTTTTCGCTTTCGGTCACATAGAGATCGCGGAACGAGCAGCGGATCATGGAGACCCGCTCCAGCGCATAGGCGCGTTTCACGTCATGCGACAGGATATCGGCCGGATCGATCCCGATGGCCGCCAGCATCGCCTTTTGCCAGGGCCGGTCACAATAGCACATGAACCGGTCATAGCGGTCCCGGTGATCAAGGAATTCCTGCGCCGCGGGCAGCGCCAGAAGCAACCACATGCCGTAGTTCAGCGGCTCGTCCGGCGTTGCCAGAAAGGTGTGGCCGGGCACCGGCAGCGCCGCATCCAGCCGGTTGCGCTCCAGCATCAGGGTGTTGTTATGCAGCAAAAGCCCCGTATCGGCATTGCCATGACTGCCATGCGCCTGTGCCATGCGCTGCAGGGTGGCCGGGCCGCTTTCCAGATAGCGCGGGATGAGATCGCTGCCGGACAGCAGTTGATCATAGCCGACGGTGATCACATCGGCATAGGTCTGGATGCGCTTTTCATGGACGCGTCGCGCGGTCTGCAGCAGCCGCTCCACCCCGGGCAGCTCCGTGTCCTCCGGATGCGCCATGCAGATGAAGGCAGGCGCGCGCCGCTCGAGCCGCACCATCGGGTCGATGATGCGGGTCTCGATGGCATGCGCCTCCGGATCGGCACTGCGCACCGGCAAAAGCCCGGCTGTCCGGCGCTGCATCAGCACCGCCTGCACCCGGGATTCGATGCTGCTCCAGGCCACCGGCCGGGTCAGCAGCTGCAAATCCGCCGCCGATTGCGGCGCGGCACCGCGCCGGGCCTCGAAGGCCTCCCGCGGCGGCAGGGCGATGCGGCTGCCCAACAAAAGCCCGGTCGCGGCCGAAGCCACGCATTCCAGCAGCGCCTCCGGCCCCTCGGCAAAGAGCAGTTCGCGCAGGTAGCAGACCTGCCCCGTCCACCAGCCCCCGGCAGGCTCGGGCGAGGCCATACGGTAATCGGGCGGCAGTGCATCATCGAACAGCCAGAGCGCCTCGGGCCGCATCAGGGGCTGCACCAGGCGGATCTGGTCATAGAGCGCCATCAGACGATGATCGTGATCGACAAAGACCAGGTCATAGGCCGGGCCGCGCCCGACCTCCTGTTCCAGCGCCTGCAGCAGCTCTGCCTGGCTTGCAACCTGGCGAAAGCGGAAATCCCGCGAGGCCCAGGCCGCAGGCGGATAGCCCCCCAGCACCGTCAGCCGTCCCGGATGATCGCGGTAAGGCTGTACCTCGCGCCCGCCCCCCAGCCAGAGCACGGAAAGATCCGGGTCGCTGGCCAGCAGGCTGCGGACGATCTCTGTCGTGCTTTCTATCCTCCCCTCCTGCATCGCCTCACCCCATACGATGTGCGAGACCATTGGCCTCGAGCACGAACTTCATCTTGTCATAACGCAGCCGATGCACACGGTTGAATTCGGAAAAGTCGGTCTCGCGCAAGATCTGCGGCAAATCGACATGATCCAGCTGATCGATCCCGATCGAGGGGATGGCGTGGGTCTGGGCCAGTTCGCCACTGCGGCTGTCATAGCGCACCAACACCCCGGGCACCCCATTGGCGAGGCCCGGCAGCACCCCGTGAACCCGGTAGCCAAGCGCGAAATCCTGGGCGCAGATGAAGCGGTCATAATCCGCAACCTCGAGGAAGAAGAACAGCTTGTCGCGGTAAAGCCGCTCCATCGCCGCTTCCGTTTCCGGGGTGAACCAGCCCTCATGACGGAAGGTCGCGCGCGCCTGCGCCATGCCAGCTTCATCCTTGAACCAGAAGGCCTTTTCCTCCGGCTCGCCATGGATGGAGACCGTCACATCGAACATCCCCGCCGCCTGCAACAGCAGATCGCGCTGTTTGCGGCGATAGGCGGCGGTATCGGCCGAATAGGTACCATCCACCTCGCGCCGGATCGAGAAGGCCAAGCGGCGGATCTCTTCGGGCATGCGGATATCAAGATCGCGCCTGCGGGTGCGGAACATCGAGGGGCAGCCCACGATCTCCACATTGTGGATGCCGCTGGCCGCCAGCACGTCGGCGGTGAAGGTGCCGCGCACCCCGATCACCGTGCTGCGTTCCGACACCATCTGCCAGAAGCGCAGGTTCTGCCCGGTCAACCTGTAGACGCCCGCGCCATGCGACTGCGCGCCGACCCCGATGGCATGGACAGGCAGCGGCACCCGTTCCAGGACCTCGATCGCGTGATGCCAATCCATGTCATTATGAACAAAGTTCGAGGCCCGGATCAGGAAATAGTCATAGCCCTTGCGATATTGCGCGATCTCCGTTTCCACGATCTGGTCGATGACGGTGCCACGCACCTCAGCATGATCCAGGATCTTCAGGGTGGAATCGTAAACCACCATATCGCCGATATTGAAGTAATTGCCCAAGATCTGCTCCCGCGGCTGGTCGTACCAGCGCACACAATCCTGGTCATGCACCACACCTGCCGGCGAAAGAACGAGAATGCGGGGCTTCTTGCCTGACGGAATGGGCGCAACCTGCCCCTCAACTGGGATCACGTCTTCTGTTCCTTCTCGCCTTGCCTGCCACCCGTGCGGGCGGCAAAGAAGCGCAGATAGGCCTGCGCCATGTCGGTTTCGCTGCCCGGAACCGGGAAACGGGTGGGAGCGGTTTCGGGCGCGGCAAGCGCCCGGCGCATCACGCGCGCCAGATCGGCGGCACTTTCGTGACGGAAGTGATAGCCCGAGACGCCATCCTCGACCTTTTCTGCCATGCCGCCGATGCCGGTGCAGATCACCGGACGCGAGGCGGCGAAGGCCTCCTGGATCACCACGGGTGAATTCTCCCACCAGCGGCTTGGCACCATGACGTAATCGGCCTCGCCCATCAGCTGACGCACCCGGGCATTGTCATAGGGACCGGCGAATTGCACCACGCCGCCGGGCCCCGCGGCCGCGCGCAGGCGCTGCTCAAACTCCGGCGAAACCCCGATGATATTGCCATGGACCCGCACCCGGACGCGCGGGCGCAGACCGGGTTCGGCCAGCAGGAGATCCAGCGCATCGAGCAGCGTATCGACCCCCTTGAACGGGTTGATCTGGCCGAAATAGGCAAAGATCAGCGGATCGTCAGCCTCACGCTCCCGCAGGGGGCCGGGCCGGTCAAACCCTATCAGCCCGTTCTCGATCATCGCAAAGCCGCTTTCCGGCAGGCCCCATTGCACGAAACGGTCGATCAGGAAACGGCTGGGGGCCACAAATCCGTCCAGCCCCAGCAGGGCGGTCTGCATCAGATCGCGCCGGGTCGCCATCGCAGCATTCCCATGTTCGGGGAAGCAGCTGCCACAGCGTTCGGATGCAGCATTGTCACACAGGGCCCGGGCCGGGCGCGTCACCATCTGGCCGTGATGGGCGCAGATCGCAAGAAATTCATGCAGCGTCAGGAAGACCGGCAGATCCAGCGCCTCGCGCACGCGGTGAAAGGCGTTGAGGCCGAAACTCAGGAAATGGTGAAAGTTCACCAGCCCCGCCCCGGTTTCGCGTAGAACCCGCACCAGATCTTCGATGACGGCCGGGCCGCCCAGTTGCAGATCATGGCCGTAGCGCGCGGGATCGACGGGGATCACCCGCTCCTGCGCGCTGCGCAGCGTGACGCGCGGCAGATCCTGCCGCGGCACCGCCGCGATGAAGACCGCCGGTACATCCAGCGCCCGCAATCCGCGGTAAAGCGTATAGGCCGCGATCTCGGCCCCCCCCTTCGAGACGGAGGGATGCGCATGCGAAATGATGGCGATAGGCGCATCCATGGCCAGCCCGGCAAGGCTGGGCAGGCCCGGTTTGGTTTGCAGGGCAGGCTTTACGGCACACATTACAAGGCCACCCCGCTGCGTTCGATCCGCTCCCAGAGCGGGGGCAGGATCGGGCGGGGGCTGGCGCGCAGCGCAAGGCCCGCAACCTCGCCCCCGGGCAGATCGGCCCAGGCCTCGCCACGCCGGGCCAGATCCACGAAAGCGCCTGCATCGCCGCCCAATCCCGGCGCGCCTTCCAGCCCCGTCAGACCAGAGGGGCCATCGGCCAGGGTAAGGCACGCACGCGCCGGCCCCTCGGGGTCCGGGCCGGTCATCTCAAGGCAGGCCAGCAAATCGTCCAGATCGGCCCGAAAGCCCGGGCGCAGCAGGGCAAAGCGGGACGCCCCCGTCGCAACCAGGGCCGCGGCCACCTCGCGCGGGCAAAGCGGCGGTGCGATGAAGAACAGACTGAGGCCCGGCATCTCCGCCAGGGCCTGCAATTCGCGAAACAGCGGCAGCATATGGGCGCGGCAGGCCTCAGGGGCCAGAAGCGCCACACCGATGCCCTGGCTGAACAGCACCTGCCGCCAGGCCATGATCTGGGCCGCGATGCGATAGGCATCATCATGGCCGTCCTGCACACCCAGCACCAGAAGTCGCGCCGCCGGGGTCACCTGCCAGGCAACCGGCGGGACGCGCCCCAACAGGCGATAGCGCTTCAGCGTGGCGGCCATGGCGGGAAAGAACGGCTCGTGCTCCAGCGCCGGATAGCAGCGCAGCAAGGCCGCCTCGCCCACACCGCGATGCAGCCAGGCGATGCGCGCCGGATCGAGCCGGTGCTGGCTTTGCCGTGCATCCCCGCAATGCAGCCGCAACAGCAGATCGCCACTATCGGGGCGGGCATCACGCATCGGGAAGAAGGCGACAAAGCCCGCATCCCGGCCAAGACCTGCCTGCTGCGGAAAGGCCGCATCCAGATCGGGCCGCGCCATGCGATAGGTCGCCCTCGGATCGGCATGGCCGATCGTGTCGCCCGCCCGCAGGCTGAAGCCGGTGACCGGGCGGGCGGGGGCCAGCACCCACCCCTCCACCATATAGCCCAGACCGGGCAGGGCCACGATCGTGTCGATCCCGAGATTGCTGACCGGATCCTCGGTGGTGACAAGACCCGGCACCCAGGATTCAGGCGCGGCCAGCATCTCGGCCAGCGGTTGGAAATAGCCGCGATGCCCGGCCTGGGCTGCCGCCTCTACGATGCCCGACATCACCCGCAGATCGACCTGACGCAGCGCCTCGCCCGAGATCCGCAGATGTGCCCCCCCGGGCACCGCCAGCATGAAGACCGGAACCGGGGCCGAATGCGCCGCTTGCCAATCCGCCTGCAACAAGCCGAGAAAGCCGCTGCAACCTTCGGGGATGTCATCGCGGGGAAACCGCGCCAGCACCAGGGCACCGGCATGGCGCTGGCGCTCCAGCACCATCAGGCCGAACGCGTCGCCCAGCCGGTCCTGCGACCAGCCCAGCAGCCAGTGCCGCCCGCCCTGATCGACCGCCACCGCCTCGACATAGCCGGCAAGCGTCGCCTCCGACATGTCATGGCGCATCGCCAGCATGGCTTCGCCCTGGGGCAGCAATCCGGCAAGCAATCCCGGGATATCCGCCGTCTGATCCGTCATCGCAACCCTGTGCAGTCTTTGGGGGAATCGCGGCGTAAAATGCCCTCAAATAAATAACTTTTGGCACAATGGGCACACAACCGGGAGGCAGACCTGCCCCGCCCGGACATCCCATCGGCAGAAAATCCTAAGTGTCCGCAACTTTCCAGAGAAAAGCGCCCGGTGTTGCGGATCCTTGTCGTATCGCGCCCGCCCGCCTCGGCAATTGCAAAGATCTTGTTGCCAATCTGCCGCCCTGAACACGAAAGCGGCATCCCGCAAGCAGTATGAGGCCTCCATGTCCGATCCGTTCAAGACCGTCAACCGCTCGATTTCCGGCCCTGCGCTCGGATCCTTCGCGATCACGCCCTCGGATGCGTTCAACCTATCCCTGCCGATCCGGGCAGTCACATTGTTTGGCGATGGCACGCTGGCCTGGATCAACAGCGATGGGGCGACCCAGACCACCGGCATCCTGCCTGCGGGCACCTATCCGCTGTTTGCCACCCGCATCCTGGCCACCGGAACCACCGCCACCGCCCTGACCGGATGGGTCTGATGTACGCGCGCGGGCTCACCCTGACCGAGACGGCAAGGCGCAACCAGATCTGGTCACCAGCAAGGCTGTTTGGCGGCAGTGACAAAGGCATGCTGCTGACGATGAGGCCGGGACTGCTGTTTCAGGACAGTAGCGGCACCACAGCCGTCACCGGGCCTGGCCAACCCGTGGGAATGGTGCGCCGGATGGCGGGCACGGTCGATGCGGCACAGGCGGTCTCAAGCGCGCGGCCCACGATCGGGCGCCGTCCGCGCCCGGGACGGCGGAACCTGCTGACCCGCAGCGAGACCCTCAGCCATGGGGTCTGGACAAAGCAAAGCTCCACTGTGCTGTCGGAAATGCAGGTGCGCGACATCCCTACCAGCA
>NZ_WCHR01000009.1 GCF_008973825.1 Gemmobacter serpentinus
GGCGACGCCATCCTGACCGGCGACGTGAACGGCGACGGCAAGGCCGATTTCGCCGTGCTGCTCGACGATGTCACCAGCCTCAGCAAAGGCTTCTTCCTGCTGTAAGGCGGGCCCGATCACCTGACAGGCCGGGGTTCTGCAGCAGAGCCCCGGCCTGCGGCGTTTCGGGCGGGACGGGGGGCGAAGAAATCAATTGCGGCAACCCGGCGCAGGTCGACATTTCGTGCGCAGGTGGGGCGCGCGGGTGCAACCAACCGTCGCACCGCCCGCCGGTGACCGATCGCGGGGACTGTCTGCCCCCGGACCCCCGAGGATATTTGGGAACAGATGAAGACTGGGGGCGGGAGGATGGATCGGTCACTGGAGGGGGATGGGATCGATCACCGGCTGACGCAAGGATCATGGATCAGCGGTGGAAGGTGCCTTTTCGGTGATGCCCATGCGGCACCAAGGGCAGACCCGGCACCAGTGCCAGGTCCGCAAGGAATGCCGTCCTGATGCCACGCCCCAGGGTCGACAGCATGGCGCAGGCGGCGTGGATCTGTCGATCCGGGCGCTGTCGATCCGGGGGCTGTCACGGCGGGGTCTGCCGATGAGCGGGCACACGGACGGTCGCCTCGGCGGCGGTATCCGGGCCGCATTGGCGCGCCGTGTATTGCCTCCGCCGCTTGCAAGCCGGAGGCAAATCCGTCAGCGTGGTGGGGCCACGCGTTTTGCGCCAGCCCATCCCATCTGGCCGCCTGCATCTGCTGGATCGCAGGCCCCGGCATCAAAGGCCGCCCGCGCGCATGAATCTGATCGAACCCCATCGTTTCACCCCTTTCGAGGCCGGTGCGCCGACCTCAGTCACGCTGCCAGGCGTGAAGCAGGGCACGCATGTCGATGTGCTGCGCCTCAATGCCGGACTGGTGCTGGCGCAGAGCCATTTCTCACCCGCGATCCGCCATGATGACGAGATCCGCCGCCCCGAGGATCAACTGATCCTCGCCTTCAACCTGTCAGGGCGCATGGTGCTGATCGATCCGCGCGGCCAGCACCATGTCATATCGGGCGGGCAGGGCTGGATCATCCGCTCGGGCGGCAAGCGGTTGCAGCGCATCGTGGAAAAGGGCGAGGGGTGTTCCAACCTCGTGATCGCGCTGGCCATCCCGCATTTGCCGCAGCCCTTGGCGGCCCTGCTGGGCACCACCCTGCCGGACCGCGATCCTTTCCGTAGGTTGCGCCTGCCAGTGCCGGGAAGCGCTGTGCTGGAGGCGCTGCTGGATGGCCGCACCGGCCCTGCGGCCCTGTTGCGCAAGGAGGGGCAATGCCTGTCGCTGATCGGTCACGCGCTGGAGGAGCTGGACGCGCAGCCGCGCGCGGCCGAGGCCGCCGGCGACCCCGCGCTGCTGGTGGGGCGTCTGACTGCCTTCCTGTCCGAACGGCTGACCGAGACCATCGCCATGGCGGAGCTGGAACGTGAATCCGGCCTGAGCCATGTGACGCTGAACCAGATCTTCCGGGCCGAGATCGGGATGACCGTCTTTGAACGGCTGCGTGCCCTGCGGCTTGAGGCGGCGGAACGGCTGGTCCGCCATACTGATCGCAGCTTTACCGAGATCGCCGGGGAATGCGGCTTTTCCGATGCAAGCCATCTGTCCAACGCCTTTCGCAAGCGGTTCGGCATGACCGCCAAGGCCTGGAGGCGCGCCGGGCGGCAAAGTTCGTAGCGGCTTCGCCAAATTCAAGACTGTTTTCGTCAGTTACAAGATTCGGGGCCGCGCGCGTGGCAGGGAGCAGTCCAAAGGAGCCCGTCCCATGCCTCGCACCCAGTTGTCTCATTCCCTGCTGCCCCATACCCCGCGGACCCGCGCCGCGATCTTTGGCGTGACCATGACCCTTGCAACCGGGCTGTTCCCCCTGCAATCCCGCGCGCAAGACGATGCCGTCCTGCTGGACGAGGTCACGCTTTACGCCAGTTTCTGGGAAGAGGTCGCGCGCAAGGCCGCGGTCAGTGCCACGGTGCTGGATGCGGGCGTGCTGGCCGATGCCGTGTCGCCCGATGCCGCGATTGTCGCGGCGCGTTCCGCCAATACCGTGTTCCAGCGCGCCAATTCGCAGGCGCGGCTGGTGGTGCGCGGCATGTCGGCCTTTGACAATGCGCTCTCCGATCCGGTTGGCTATCTGGTGAATGGTGTGCCGCTGCCGATGGGCACGATCCAGCTGCCGCATTTCTTCGGGGCCGAGAATGTGACGCTGTTGAAGGGGCCGCAGGGCACCACGCTTGGCCGCAATTCCGAGGCGGGGTTGCTGAGCTATGACACCATCACCCCCGGCAGCCGCGAAGGCGGCGAGATCAATCTGGGCCTGTCCGGTTCGGATGCCGGGGCGCAGCCCTTGGGCGGCAATGCCGCGATCAAATGGTCGGGGCAGGCGGCCACCGGCCCGGCGCTTGCCCTGGGGCTTGAGGTCGCGCGCGATCCGGGTGTGATCTCCAACCCGGTGACCGGGGCGGAAGTTGGCAGCAAAAGCCGCCGTGCTACCGGCTTTGCCGGCATCACATGGGATTTGCAGGATGGCGGCAGCGTGACGCTGCGCACCGTGCTCGAGGATCAGAAGTTCAACAAGGAACAGTTCCGCTATATCAGCGGGCCGCTGGCGACCGGGCGCTATGAAAGCGTCTATTCCGATCCGTCATGGGAAACCCGCCAGATAAGCGTGACCGCGCTGGAATATGGCAAAGGCTTTGACGGGTTCGATCTGACCGCGATCACAGGCTTCACCACATTTGATCGCGCCTTCGTGCTGGATTTCGACAGCTCGGCCCTGCCGTTGGGGGTGACGGAACTGGATGTGCGGGACCGCACATTTTCACAAGAATTGCGGCTGACTTCCAACATGGAAGGTCCGCTGAAATGGTCGCTCGGGGCCAATGTCTTCAAGCAAAGCACCAAGGCCGATTTCAACCTTGGCGCCATGTCGACCGACCGTCACACCGAGATCGACCAGAGGGGAGCGGCCCTTTACGGCTTTGCCGAATATGCGATCACCAGCCGGTTCAGGGTCGGGGCCGGGCTGCGCGCCGATCATATCTCCTCCGATGGGTGGCAAAGCCTGACCTCGCCGATGGCGGCGCTGCGCTATGAGGGCCGCGAAAGCGCGACCACGCTGCTGCCCAAGCTGACGCTGGCCTATGACCTGAGCGATACGACCTTGCTTCATGCAAGCTATGCGCGCGGCTATATGCCGGCAGGCTATAATTACGGCTTTGCCAACAGCGCCGCGAGCCTGGTCTACAAGGGTGAATATAGCTGGAGCGGCGAGATCGGCGTGAAGCACGAATTTTTCAATGGGGCGCGGGTCAATCTTGTGGCCTTCCACACCCGTGTCACCGACAAGCAGATCACCGAGACCATCCCGGGGGCGGCGCAGTTCATCTCCAACGCGGGTCAGGCGAAAAGCTATGGAATTGAGGCCGAGCTGGCCGCGCCCATCGGTGACAGCTGGCAGATCGGAGCCAATGCGGGCTGGCAGCGGGCGCGGGCGACCTCGTTCCTGACCACTTCGATGAACCCGGCACTTGGCACGCTGGTGCCGGTGGATTGGTCCGGCAATGACTTGCCGATGGCACCCGAGGTGACATGGGGCCTGTCGCTGGCGCATCAGGGCGATGTCTGGCGCGGTAAGGTCAGCCTGCAAGGCAGCGGCAGCTTCTGGTTCGACCCGGCAAATACTCTGCGCCAGCCCGGTTACATGACGGTCGATGCCGAGGTGACGCGCATGTTTGCCAGCGGCGAGCTGACGCTTTGGGCCAGGAACCTGCTGGATGAAGAATATTACAGCACCGCCGCCAACACCCTTCGCGGCGTGGTGGTCGAGGATGGCAGCCCCCGGACCATTGGGGTCAACTGGCGCATGACATGGTGATGCAGGATTTGAATCCCGATCCGGCCCCGCTTTCGCGGCGCGCGGGGGCGGGCCTTCTGCTCGACACGCTGGAAGGCCCGATCCGCCACGCCCTGCTGCACTGGGCGCTGGATTGCGGGGTGTTTGATCTATCTGCGGAGCCGCAGGATGAGGCCGCGCTGGCCGCGCGTCTTGGTCTGCCACCCGCAAGGCTGGGCATCGCCTTGCGGGCGCTAGTCGCGGCGGGGTTCATGATGCGCGAAGGTGCGGGGTTTCGGACATCGCCCGACATCCTGCCCTTTGTCGCCGAGGGCAGCCCGCAAAACATGGTGGCAACCCTGCGTGGCATGGCGCAGACCCGTCATGCGGGGCTTTCGCAGATCGCCGATCTGATCGGCGGCACCGCTGCGCCCGCTGGGCCGCGCCTTTTTGACGATGCGCATTGGGATGGCAATCACCGGGCCCTTGCGGGATTTCACGCGGCGATTGCTGCGGACGCCACCTTGCCCTGTCTGACCGCGCTGCCGGAATGGCCGAAGGTGCGGCACCTGCTGGATGTCGGGCCGGGTTCTGCCGTGCTGGCGCGCAGGTTGCTGGCGCAGCGCCCCGATCTGGCGATCACCCTGTTCGATCTGCCGCCCGTTGCACAGCGCATCGCGCAAGAGGCGGCTGACCTGCCGCTGTCCGTCATCGGTGGCAATTACAACAACGCCCTGCCGGAAGGGCTGTTTGACCTGATCTGGTGTTCGATGACGCTTTATTTCCACGATCAGGGTCTGCCTGCGCTTGTGGCCCGTCTGGCAGACCGGCTGGCACCGGGCGGTGTGCTGCTCAGCTTTCATGAGGCGCTGGAGGCGGATCGCACCGCCCCGGCCGAGCATGTGATTGGCCGCCTGATGCCCGCCTTGCGGCAGGGCGATGTGTCCTTTGCGGCAGGCCAGATGGCGCAGGCCATGGCGGTGGCCGGGCTGATCCGTGCGGAAAGCCGCATCCTTTCCACCCCTTTCGGGCGCTTCCGGCTGGATGCGGCCCGCCGCGAGGCCTGATATGCGTATCGCCCTGTTCCTGCTTGCCCTGCTGCCCGGCCCGGTTCTTGCGGAAGAGATCCTGCTGACCGGCCCGCCGATCTGGGAAAGTGCGCCTCTGATCGCGCTGGCCGAGACGCAGCCGGTGGAAGGGATCACTTTCACCTTCGCGCCATGGTCGACGCCCGAGGGGCTGCGCAAGGTTCTGGCCTCGGACGCGCCGGTGATGGCGGTGATGCCCGCGCCGATGGCTGCCATTCTGGATGCGACGGGGATCAAGGTTCAGGTCATATCGGCCACGGTCAGTGCGGGCAGTATCGCGATTATCGGGCGCGGCGCACCGATGACCACGCCGAAGGATCTGCGCGGGCGGGTGTTGGCCTTGCCGTTTCGCGGCCATCTGCCCGACCTGATGATGCAGCGCATCGCCCCGCCGGGGGCCGAAGGGTGGCAGCCGCATTACACCGGCACCCTGTTGGCCGGGATGCAGCTTTTGCTGGCGGGCCAGATCGACGCGGCCCTCTTGCCCGAGCCGATGGCGACATTGGCACTGGCGCAAGATCCGGGCCTGCAGCGTCTGGCCGATATCTGCACATTGTGGCAGGTGGCGACCGCGCTGGCCGATTGCCCGCCTGCCGGCGTCGTGGTGGTCAATCCGGGCTTTGGTGTGCGGTCCGAGGTGCTGACCGCCTATCACGCGGTCTTTGCGGATTTGGCCGGTGATCCGGCGCGGGCCGCCGGGCTGCTTGCCCATCATTTCCCCGATATGGCGCAGGCTGGTCCGGGTTTTGCCGGGATCAGAGCGCAGGATCTGGCCATGCCGGAGCAAGCACAGGCCGTCGCCGACTTTCTGGCCCAGATCCATGCTGTGGAGCCCGCCGCCATCGGTGGCAAGCTGCCGGGGCCGGGGTTCTACGGCCAGTGAGGCAATCGGGGATGCAGCACGCGATACCGCCGATGATGCGGCCGATGATACGGATGGCTGCCTTCGGGGCGGGGCTTGCCGGGTTGGTCGCGCTTTGGGCCTTTGCTGCGCAGCAGAACCTGCCCGCGATCCTGCCCGGGCCGCTGGCGGTGGCGCGGGCGCTGCTTGATCTTGTGCAGGATGCGGCCTTCTGGCGTGACGCGCTGTTGCCCAGTCTGGGCCGCGCGGCGGCAGGGCTTGGGCTGGCCAAGGCGCTTGGCGCGCCGCTCGGGTTGGTTGGCTGGCACCTGCCGCTGGTCTCGGCCTGCCTCGCGCCCGCGCGGCTGATCCTGATGGGTGTCCCGGCGCCGGTTCTGGCGATCCTGTGCATCCTGTGGTTCGATGGTGGCCCGATCACCATCGTTCTTTGCGTCTGCGCGCTGCTGCTGCCGGTGTTCCAGATCGCCGTAGCCGAGGGGCTGTCGGCCATCGACCCGCAACTGGCCGAGATGGCGCGCGTCTTCCGCCTGCCGCTGCGGCGGTGCCTGCGCTGGATCATCTGGCCCGCGCTCTGGACGGCGCTCGGCCCGGCCTTGCGGGTGGCGATGGCCAATGCGCTGCGGGTGTCCTTGCTGACCGAACTGCTATCGGGCACGCCGGGCCTCGGGGCCGAGGTGCAAGCGGCACAAAGCTGGTTGCAGACGGATCGGCTGTTCGCGCTGGTCCTTGTGATCCTTGCGCTGATCGGGCTGATCGAGGCCGCCCTGAGCGCCATCGCGGGGCGGAGACGGCCATGAGCGTGCTGTTCCATGCCGACCGCGTCGCGTTGCAGTATCGTGGCAGATCTGCGCCGACCCTTTTGGACCTGACGCTGATGATCCGGCAGGGGGAAACTCTGCGGCTGGATGGCCCAAGCGGGGCGGGCAAGACCAGCCTTCTGCGGCTGATCGCCGGGCTGGAACGCCCAACCTCCGGCCGGCTGCACCATCTGCCGCAACGGATCGGCATGTGCTTTGCCGAGGCACGGCTGATCCCGCAGCTTTCCGTGACGGGCAACCTGCAGCTTGTGGCCCCAAGGGCGGGGGCGATGATGGAGGACATGCTGCAAGCCCTCGGTCTGGGCGATGTGCAAGGTAGTCCGGCGCAAAGTCTGTCCAAAGGGCAGGCGCAGCGGGTGGCGTTGATCCGGGCGTTGCTGGTGCGCCCCGATATCCTGCTGCTGGATGAGGGGTTTGGCGGGCTCGATCCGAGGACATGGCAATTGGCGCGGGATCTGATCCGAAAGCATCACAATCAGACCGGCTTCGCCGTGGTCGAGATCAGCCATGATCCCGCCCGGCTTGTGGTGCCGGACGGGCCTTGCCTTAGACTGGGGCCTTAGACTGGGGCCTTAGACTGGGACCTTGAACCGGGGCCGCCACAACAGGGCGGCCCGGCCTGATCGGTCAGCGCAGGTGATGCGGTGCCTCCAGCCCCCAGACGGGGGTGTCGATGCCCGCATGTCGCGCCTTCAGTTGCAGCGACAGATAGCGCGAATAATGCCGTGACTGGTGCAGGTTGCCGCCATGGAACCACAGGCCCTCCTGCATCGTGGGCTTCCACATGTTGCGCTGCTCGCCCTCCCACGGCCCCGGATCCTTGGTGGTGTCAGAGCCAAGGCCCCAGCATTTGCCCACCTTGTCCGCCACATCCTGGCTGATCAGATCGGCCGCCCAGCCATTCATCGACCCATAGCCCGTGGCATAGACCACCAGATCGGCGGGCAGTTCGGTGCCATCGTCCAGAACCACCGCATTTTCCGTCAGATGGCTGATACCCTTGCCCGATTGCAGCTTGATGGAACCATCGATGATCAGATCGCAGGCACCGACATCGATGTAATAGCCAGACCCGCGGCGCAGATATTTCATGAACAGACCGGACTCGTCATCGCCGAAATCCAGCATGAAACCGGCCTTTTCCAGCGCCGCATAGAAGCCGGCATCGCGCTTCTTGATCTCGTCATATTGCGGCACATGGAAATCGGCCATGATCTTGTAGGGCACACTTGCGAAGATCATGTCGGCCTTGTCATGGGTGATGCCATTGGCCACAGCCTGTTCCGAATAAAGCCCGCCAAGGCAGACTTCCATCAGACTGTCCGATTTCACGATATGGGTCGATGAGCGCTGCACCATGGTGACATCGGCACCGTTTTCCCAAAGGGCGGCACAGATATCATGGGCGGAATTGTTCGCCCCGATCACCACCACCTTCTTGCCGCGATAGGCATCCGGGCCGGGATGCTGGCTGGAATGCTGCTGTTCACCCTTGAACACATCCTGCCCCTTGAAGACCGGCACATTGGCCTTGCCCGACATGCCGGTCGCCAGCACCAATTGCTTGGGGCGCAGGGTGACGGGCTGACCGTCGCGGATCAACTGCACCTCCCATTCGCCCTTTGCCGCGTCATAGCGGGCCGAGGTTGCGGTGGTCAGCGACCAATAGTTCAGCTCCATCACGCGGGTATACATCTCCAGCCAGTCCCCGACCTTGTCCTTGGGCGCAAAGACCGGCCAATTGTCGGGGAAGGGGATATAGGGCAGGTGGTCATACCAGACCGGATCATGCAGGCAGAGCGACTTGTAGCGATTGCGCCACTGATCGCCGGGGCGGGGGTGCTTGTCGATCACGATGGTCGGCACCGACAATTGCCGCAGCCGCGCGCCAAGCGCGATGCCGCCCTGCCCGCCGCCGATCACCAGAACATAGGGCTGCTCCTCATAGCCAAGGCGCGCGGCCTCGGCCTCACGCTTTTCCTTCCAGGTCTGACGTTCGGGGTCGTGGCCGTGCTCGGCCCCCATCGGGCGGCGCAGTTTGCGCGGCTCTTCATGGCCCTTCAGTTCGTGCAGGGTGGTCAGCAGGGTCCAGATCCGGCCGTCCTTCATGCGGATATAACCCTGACCGCGCCCGGTTGCGGTTTCCAGCAACAACCAGCCTTCGGTGATGCCGCCCGCCTCCATCACCGTTTCTGTGGGGTCAAGCATCAACGACCCCGGCACCACCTTGGGCAACTGCGCCCGTGCCATGGCGGCGATCTGGCTGCGCCCCTCACAGGTTTTCAGGTTCCAGGTAAAGGCCGCCAGATCGCGCCAGAAGCCGGTTTCCAGAAACAGATCGGCCACCGCATCGGCATCCTGTGCAATCAGCGCGCGTTCCAGATCGGCCACGAGCGCCGCAAGCGCGCCATGGGCTGTGGTATCAAGCATGGTTTCCTCCCTCATGCGTCATGATAAAGTTCGGCCTGCGCAAGCGGGGCCTCCCAACCCCGGTGCTTGCCTGCGCAGGCGGGTTTCGTCAGGTCAGATCGATCAGGATCTTCAACTGCGTTCCGGCGGGATCGAGCAGGGTGTCGAACCCTTCCGTCACCGCTTGATCGAGGCGGATCTTCGTGGTCACCACCTTCATTGCCGGGATCGCGCCGGTCGCGATCATGTCGATCACGCGCGGCCAGAGATGCGTCGGATAGGCCCAGGACCCCCGCACATCCACGTCCTTGAAGGTGACATTGTGCCAGTTCAGACCGGAATTGCCGGGATGCAACCCGACCTGCACGATGGTGCCCTGCTTGCGCACCGCATCAAGGCAGCTTTGCAGCGCCTTTTCATTGCCCACGCATTCCAGCGCCACATCGACGCCCACGCCGCCTTCGGTCTGCGCGCGGATCACGGCCCCGATATCGTCGCGCTTGGGGTTGAGGGTGATGACCTCCGGCAGGATCTGGCGGGCAAGCTCCAGCCGTGTGTCGTTCAGATCCGACAGGAACAGCTTGGTCGCACCAAAGGCCTTCGCCGTCAGCAGCGTCAGGATGCCGATGGGCCCCGCGCCGGTGATCAGCACCGAGTTTCCGGCGGTGACCTGACCCCGGTCACAGGCATAGACGGCAACCGCGGTGGGTTCGACCAGGGCCGCCTCTTCATCGCTCATGCTGTCGGGGATTTTCACCACGTTGTAATCGTTCAGCAGCGCAGCCTCGGCCATGCCGCCGGAAATCCAGCTCAGGCCCGCCAGTGCCAGATCCTCGCTCAGATGGAACAGCCCGCGATCGGCAAAGTAATCGCCCGAACGGGGCATGATCAGCGGTTGCACCGAAACCCGGTCGCCCGGTTTCACATGGGTGACACCCGCACCGATCGCCGTCACCACGCCGCCAAACTCATGGCCCAGAACCTGCGGCCCCTGCGCGCCGGTGAAGGGGTGGGGTGCTGTCGGCACGAAGATCGGGCCATAGGCATATTCGTGCAGATCGGTGCCGCAGATCCCGACAAAGCGGTTCTGGATCGCCACCTGACCGGGGCCGGGAGCGGGAATCGCCGCGATGTCTTCGATCCGCAAATCCTTTGCGGCATGGAAACGCAGGGCCTTCATCTTCTGTCCTCCTGAAATGCGGCTCTCAGGGTGGCCGCTCGGCCGGTTGCGGCGAACCGGGAAAATCGCGATCAATGATTTCAGGGACTTGGCGCAGCCCCCTGTTGCACCACCCGCAGCACCTGTTGCATTGGGCTGCAACACATTCGCTGCATCGCGGCGGAATGCTGCATCGCGCAGACACCCCGGTTCTGCACCGGGCGATTGTCGGCTAGGATCGGGGCGGTTCGGGCCACTTGGCCGGGCGGGAGGATGGATGCAGACCGATATCGACCATATCCGCGAGATCGAGGTCGTGGCGCAGCGGGGCAGCGAGACCCGCGATCCGGTTGTGGTGCAAAGCTGGCTGCGCTGTCTGGAAAAGCACGGGCTGGACCCGACCGCGCGGGCCGAGGCCTATATCGTGCCCGATGCGGCCCTGCGCCAGCATCGCCAGCGGTCCGAGGATCTGATCCGCATCGCCCGGTCGGGCATCGATGATCTTTACAAGCTGGTGGCAGGGCAGAATTATGTGCTGCTGCTGTCGGATGCGGCGGGGGTCACGGTCGAATATCTGGGTGAGGACGGCCAGAAGGCCGATCTGCGTCGATCCGGCCTCTATCTTGGCGCGGAATGGTCCGAGGCGCGGGCGGGCACCTGTGCGCTGGGTGCCTGTATCGAAACGGGCGAGCCGCTGATCATCCATCAGAGCGACCATTTCGACGTGACGCATGGCGGGCTGTCCTGCACCGCAGCCCCGATCTATGACACCGAGGGGCAGCTTGCGGCGGTGCTTGATATTTCGTTGTTGTCCTCGCCCTTGGCGCGGGCCAGCCAGTTCCTTGCGCTCAATCTGGTGCGCCAGACCGCGCGGCGGATCGAGATGGCCAATATCATGGCCGAGGCGCGGGCCGACTGGGTGCTGCGGCTGGCAGGCAGCCCGGATTTTCTGGATGTCGATCCGCAGGCGGCGTTGCGTCTGGATCAGGGCGGGCGCGTCATCGGCATGACCAATGGCGCAGCACGGTTGATGGCGCGCAGTCTGGGACAGGACTGGCGTCGGGGCGGCGGCCTGATCGGGCGTCATATCTCCGATGTGTTCAATCTGGATCTGGAGCATCTGGAGGACCTGACCCGCCAGCGCGCCCCGCAGGATCGTCTGATCGAGACACGCGACGGCTATCGCCTTTTTGCGCACGCGATCGAGCCGCGCCGCAGCCCGATGCCGATCCTTGCCCCGATGCAGGCCCGTGCACCAAGGATCCCGGCGGCATTGCGGGCGCTGGCGGGGGATGACCCATCGATGCGGGAGATCATCGAACAGGCTGCGGTCCTGGCCGCGACCCGCGCGCCGGTGATGATCGAAGGGCCGGTGGGGTGCGGCAAATCGGCACTGGCCCGGGCCATTCACGATGCCGGGGGGCAGTCTGCCCGCGCGCCCTTTGTCACCGTGGCCTGCGAGACGTTGGCCGAGGACGAGGCGGCGATCCTGTTCGGGCGCGGCGATCCGCGCAGCTATCAGGCAGGGCTGATCGATACCGCCGAGGGCGGAACGCTGGTGCTCGACAATCTGGCGGAACTGCCGCTGCGGTTGCAGGCGCGGCTGTCCACCCTGCTGGCAGAAGGCAGTTATCGCCCGGTGGGGGCGTTGCGCGCGCGGGTCAGCCACGCGCGGATCATCGTCACCAGCCGCGGGGGGGCAGGCACCGGGCTGCGCGAGGATCTGCGTCATCGTCTGGCGGCGGGGCGTCTGGTGCTGCCATCACTTGCCCGGCGGCAGGATCTGTTGGCCGTGGTCGCGCAGGTCCTTGCCCAGGCGGCAGGCTGCCCTGTCAGCTTTGACCGCGCGGCTGTTGCGGCTTTGGCGCGCCACCCCTGGGATGGCAATCTGCACGAATTGACCGGGCTCGCCGCGGGCCTGACCGGCGCGGGGCAGGGGCGCAAATCGCTGGTCCTTGGGGTGGCGCAACTGCCGCTGGCCTTCCGGCAGGAGGCGGAGGCCGCCGCTGAAGGCCCTGCCGTTCTGGCGCATCATCTCGCCCAGCATGGCTGGAACATTTCGGCCGTGGCGCGCGCGATGGCGGTGGATCGCAGCACCATCCATCGCCAGATCCGCCGCTTTGGGTTGCAACGCGGCTGAACTGGCGCTGCGAAAACTGCGACTTGCCAAGGTAAGATTTCCTCCCTAGGTTGCCCGTCGAATACTCGTTGGGGTGTCCCGGGCAACCGGGGCTGAGAGGCGGCAGCCAACCCATCGAACCTGATCCGGTTCATACCGGCGGAGGGAACGGGTAGCTTGATGATGCGGGGCCGCAATCGGCCTGCGCAAAGCCCCCAATACCAGTCCGTCGGTGCATTTGGGGGCGACGTGACATCCATTGCATTGACCATAGCAGGGTCCGATAGCGGCGGTGGGGCCGGGATTCAGGCCGATCTGAAGACGTTTTCCGCGCTTGGCTGTTATGGGGCCAGCGTTCTGACGGCGGTGACGGCGCAGAACACGCAGGCCGTGCTGGCGGTGGCGGCGCTTGCCCCAGATCTGGTGCGGATGCAGCTTGAGGCGGTGTGCGACGATCTGCCGGTGCGGGCGGTGAAGATCGGGATGCTGGGCGGCCCCGATATCATCCGCACCGTGGCCGAGGTGCTGCGGAATCGCGATCTGCCTGTGGTCCTTGATCCGGTGATGGTGGCCAAATCCGGCGACCGGCTGCTGGCAGCCGATGCCATCGCAGCCTTGCGCGCCGAATTGCTGCCATTGGCAACCGTGCTGACCCCCAATCTGCCCGAAGCGGCGGAGCTGCTGCAAGCCGCTCCGGCAACCGACCTTTGGCAGCGGGAACAACAGGGGCAGGCCTTGCTGGGGCTTGGGCCCCAATGGGTGCTGATGAAGGGCGGCCATGCCGATGGCGCGATCTGTGAGGATTTGCTGCTTGGCCCGGCGCGCGTCGTGCTGACCGCGCCGCGTCACCCCACCCGCAACACCCATGGCACCGGGTGCACCTTGTCGGCGGCAATTGCGGCAGGACTTGCGCAGGGGCTGGCGGTCAAACCGGCGGTCCAGCGCGCCCATGCCTATCTGCAGGGCGCGATTTCGGCGGCGGACCGGCTGCGCATCGGGCGCGGTCACGGGCCGGTGCACCATTTCCATGCGCTATGGCGGCCCGAGGCATGAGGCGCGTTCGCATTCTCGGCGCGGGCGTCATGGGCCTTGCGATTGCGACGGAACTGACTGCGCGTGGGCATCAGGTGGAATTGGTCGATCCCGCCCCGGAGCCCGGCGCGCATTCCTGTTCCTGGTGGGCGGGCGGAATGCTTGCCCCCTGGTGCGAGGGGGCCTCGGCCCCCGAAGCGGTGGAGCGGCTGGGGGCGGGCGCGCTGGACTGGTGGGCGCAGCATACCGGCCTCGTGCAGCGCAAGGGCACGCTGGTGGTGGCGCAAACCCGCGATCAGGCGGAACTTGCGCGCTTTGCCCGCCGCAGCCGCAGGCATCAGACGCTGAACGGGGGCGGCATCGCCGCGCTGGAACCCGATTTGCAGGGGCGCTTTCCTTCGGCGCTGTTCTTTGAAGATGAGGGCCATCTGGCCCCCCGCGCGGCGCTGATCGAATTGCGGCGGCGGCTGTGTGCCAAGGGCGTGACAGTCCACGCTGCCGCGCCGGAAACCCAAGCCCAGATCATCGATGCGCGTGGCCTTGCCGCCCGCGACAGCCTGCCCGATCTGCGCGGCGTGCGCGGCGAGATGCTGGTTCTGCGCTGCCCTGACGTTACGCTGCACCGCCCGGTGCGGCTGCTGCATCCGCGCATCCCGCTTTATATCGTGCCGCGTGGCGACGGCATCTTCATGCTGGGTGCGACGATGATCGAAAGCGACCGGCGTGGCGGCGTCACGGCGCGGTCCGTGCTGGAATTGCTGTCCGCTGCCTATGCCCTGCACCCCGCTTTTGCTGAGGCCGAGGTTCTGGAAATGGGCGCGGATGCCCGGCCCGCCTTTCCCGACAACCTGCCCCGGTTGCGCAGGCAAGGGGCCACGCTTTTCGTCAACGGGCTCTATCGCCACGGATTTTTGCTGTCCCCCGCCATGGCAGAGATGGTGGCGGCGCATCTCGAAAGCGGCATTTCCCCTGAGTTTATGCACCCGGATTCTATCAACGAGGTTTCCGCATGAAGATCACCCTGAACGGGGCCACGCATGAGGCGCAGGCCCAGACCCTTGCCGATCTGCTGATCGAGGTTGGCATATCCGGCAGGGTGGCGACTGCCCGCAATGGCGATTTCGTGCCCGCCGCAGCCCGCGCCGCGACCCCGATCCATGACGGCGACCGGATCGAGGTTCTGGCCCCGATGCAGGGGGGCTGACCCATGCCGGTCTTCTATGGCGTCCCCGTCGAAAGCCCCCTGATGCTTGGCACGGCACAGTATCCTTCCCCCGCCATTCTGGCGCAGGCGTTTCAGGTCTCGGGCGCCGGGATCGCGACTGTCAGCCTGCGGCGCGAACAGGGCGGGGGCCAGGATTTCTGGGCGCTGATCCGTGGCCTGCAAACCCGTATCCTGCCCAATACCGCCGGGTGCCATACGGTGAAAGAGGCGGTGACCACCGCCCATATGGCGCGCGAGGTCTTCGAGACAAATTGGATCAAGCTGGAGGTGATCGGCCATGCCGATACGTTGCAACCCGATGTGTTCGGGCTGATTGAGGCCGCGCGCATCCTGACCGAAGACGGCTTTGCGGTCTTTCCCTATTGCACCGAGGATCTGACCGTCTGCGCCCGTCTGCAAGAGGTGGGCTGTCAGGTTCTCATGCCCTGGGGCGCGCCAATCGGATCGGGGCTCGGGCTGAACAACCCTTACGGATTGCGCAGCCTGCGGGCGCATTTTCCCGATGCGCCGCTGGTGATTGATGCCGGGATCGGCCTGCCTTCACATGCGGCGCAGGCGATGGAGATGGGGTTTGACGCGGTGCTGATGAACAGCGCCGTGGCACAGGCCGGTGATCCGGTGGCGATGGCGCGGGCCATGGCGCAGGCCATTGAGGCCGGGCGTCTGGCCTATGGCGCAGATCCGATGGGCGCGCGCGATATGGCCGCCCCATCAACCCCCGTTCTTGGAAAGGCATTTCTCGCATGATGCTGCCACGGTTCTATCCGATTTTCGACAATGCGGACTGGGTCGCGCAGATGCTGCCGCTTGGCGTGAAGCTGGTGCAACTGCGCCTGAAGGATCGCACACAGGATGATCTGCGGGCCGAGATCGCCCGCGCCCGCGATCTGTGCCGCGCAGCAGGGGCCATTCTGGTGGTCAACGATCATTGGCAGATCGCGATCGAGGCAGGCTGTGACTGGATCCATCTGGGGCAAGAGGATCTGGATACCGCGGATCTGGGCGCCATTCGGGCCGCCGGCTTGAGGCTTGGCATTTCCACCCATGACGAGGACGAGCTTGCCCGCGCGCTGGCCTTGCGGCCCGATTACATCGCCCTTGGTCCGATCTGGCCGACCATCCTGAAACAGATGAAATGGCATCAGCAGGGCACGGCAAAGCTGGCCGACTGGAAAGCCCGGATCAGGGATATTCCGCTGATCGCCATCGGTGGACTGACGCCAGAGCGCGCGGCCGAGGCCTTTGCCGCCGGGGCGGATGTGGTCTCGGTCGTGACCGATATCACGCTGAATCCGGACCCGCAGGCACGGGTGCGCGACTGGCTGGGGATCACGGCATGAGCCGCTATGCCCGCCAGACCATGCTGCCGGGGCTCGGTGCGGCGGGGCAGGCACGGATCACGGCGGCGCATGTGCTGGTGGTGGGGGCGGGCGGACTTGGCGTGCCGGTGCTGCAATATCTGGCCGGGGCTGGTCTGGGCCATATCGCCCTGATCGACCCAGATCTGGTCGAGGAAAGCAACCTGCACCGCCAGCCGATCTATGGCGCGCATCTGGGGCAGCCCAAGGCGCGCGCGGCGGCGCAATATCTGGCGGTGCTGAACCCGCAGGTGCGGGTTGATCCGCGGGTCGACTGGCTGACGCCCGCCAATGCGCCGGGGCTGATTGCACAGGCCGATCTGGTGCTGGATTGCGCCGACAGTTTCGCGGCCAGCTACACGCTGTCGGATCTGTGCCTGCAGATGTCCAAGCCGCTGATATCGGCCTCGGTTCTGGGCTTCGGCGGCTATGTCGGCGGCTTTTGCGGCGGCGCGCCAAGCCTGCGCGCGGTCTTCCCCGATCTGCCGGAAACGCTTGCGACCTGTGCCACGGCGGGGGTGCTGGGGCCGGTGGTCGGCATGTTCGGCACGCTTCAGGCGCAGATGGCGCTGGCGGTGCTGACCGGCCTGCGCCCCTCACCGCTTGGCCAGATCCTGCGGTTTGATCTGGAGGGGTTCCGCATGGCGGGCTTCCGCTTCGACCATGCGCCGGAACCGGATTACAGGCATCCGTTCATCGCCCGCACCGATCTGGATGCGGGCGATCTGATCGTTGATCTGCGTGACGCAAGCGAGGCCCCGCAGGCCGTGCATCCCTCAGCACGGCGTTTGACTTTGGCGCAGATCACCCAGAACAGCCTGCATCCCGCAGCCGGGCAGCGCGTGGTCTTCGCCTGTCGCTCCGGCCTGCGGGCATGGCGCGCAGCGGACCGGCTGCGCGCCCATTGGCCGGGTTCCATCGCGCTGCTGGCCGACACACCCATCCTGACGACAAAGGACATTTCATGAAACAGCATAGCCTTACCCTTGGTCTTGCCCTCAGCCTCGCGCTTGCCTTGCCTGCATCGGCACAGGATCGGCTGACCCTGATCCTTGACTGGTATGTGAACCCCGACCACGCCCCGATCATTCTGGCGCGCGACAAGGGCTTTTTTGCCGAACAGGGGCTGGAGGTGGAGGTGATCGCCCCCGCCGACCCGTCGGAGCCCCCCAAGCTGGTGGCCGCTGGCAAGGCCGATCTTGCGGTCAGCTATCAGCCGCAACTGCATCTGCAAGTGCATGAGGGGTTGCCGCTGGCCCGTGTCGGCACGCTGATTGCCACGCCGCTGAATTGTCTGATGGTCAAGGCCGATGGCCCGGTACAGGCGCTGTCGGACCTGAAGGGCCGCAAGATCGGCTATTCGGTCGCGGGAGTCGAAGAGGCGGTGATGGGCGCGATGCTCGGCTCGGTGGGCCTCGGTCTTCAAGATGTGGAGATGATCAACGTGAACTGGTCGCTGACGCCCGCGCTATTGACGGGGCAGGTGGATGCGGTGATCGGCGCCTTCCGCAATTTCGAGATGACACAGATGCGGCTGGCGGGTGCCGAAGGGCGTTGCTTCTACCCCGAGGAAGCGGGGCTGCCATCCTATGACGAGCTGATCTTCGTGGCCAATACGAATGCCGTGGATCGTGACGGGCTGACGCGCTTCATGGCAGCAATCGAAAAGGGCAACGCCTACATGCTGAACCATCCGGACGAGGCCTTTGCGATCTTTGCCGCCAGCGGCCCGGATCTGACCGATGATCTGAACAAAAGTGCATGGGCCGATACCTTGCCGCGGTTTGCCCATAGCCCGGCGGCGCTGGATCACCGGCGCTATGCGCGGTTCGAGGCGTTTCTGCACGAGGCCGGGCTGATCGACAGCACCCTGCCGGTGTCACGACTGGCGCTTGATCCGGGGGCGGCGGAATGACGGTGGAAGGTTACGGGCGCAGCTTCGCGCTGTGGCGGGCGGCCTGTCCCGTGCCATGGGCGACCTATACGCGGCACGCCTTTGTCGAGAGGCTGGGCAATGGCACCCTGCCAGGCGCGGCTTTCCTGACCTATCTGCGGCAGGATTACCTCTTCCTGATCCATTTCGCCCGCGCCTGGTCTTTGGCGGTGGTCAAGGCCGGATCGCTGGCCGAGATGCAGGCGGCCAGTGCCACGGTCCATGCGCTGCTGCATGTCGAGATGGCGCTGCATGAAGGGGTCTGTGCGGCTGCCGGCATCGGCCGCGATGCGCTGGAGGCGACCGAGGAAACGCCCGAGACCCTCGCCTATACCCGCTATGTGCTGGAGGCAGGCTATAGCGGGGATTTTCTGGATCTGCTGGCGGCGCTTGCGCCCTGCGTGCTGGGCTATGGCGAGATCGGCGCGCGGCTTTTGCCGCAGGCCCGGGGCAATCCCTATGGTGACTGGATCCGAACCTATGGCGGGACGGCGTATCAGCAACTGTGCCGCGACACCGGGGCGATGATCGACCGGGCGGTGGCCGACCGTCTTGGCCCCGCGCCGGAGGCCTTGCCGCGCTGGCAGGGGATCACGGACCGCTTTACCACCGCCACCCGGCTGGAGGCTGCGTTCTGGAACCTTGGCCGGGCATGAGCGGCAAGGTTGTCCTGACGGGTCAGGTGCATCTGGGTGGGCGGGCACTGTTCGCGCCGCTGCGTCTGGTGCTGGCACCGGGTCAATGGACGGCGTTGCTCGGCCCGTCGGGCGTGGGCAAATCCACCTTGTTGCGGCTGATCGCCGGGCTGCCCATCGGCGGAACGTTTGCGGGGCAGGTGGAGAACCGCCTGCCCGTGGCGCTGATGGCGCAGGATGCCGGGTTGTTGCCCTGGCTGACGGTGCGGCAGAATGCGGGCCTTGGAGCAAGGTTGCGCGGCGGGCAGATCGATGCCGCGCGGCTGGAGGATATCCTGCAAAGCTGTGGCCTTGCCGACCATGCTGGCGCCTATCCCGCCACGCTGTCGGGCGGGCAACGCCAGCGGGTGGCGCTGGCGCGGACCTTGATGGAGGATCGCCCGCTCGTGCTGCTGGATGAGCCCTTTTCGGCGCTGGATGCCCGGATGCGGCTGGCGATGCAGGATCTGGCAGCGCGGTTGCTGAAAGGCCGCACGGTGCTGATGGTGACGCATGACCCGGCCGAGGCCGCACGGCTGGCCGATCATATAGTCCTGCTGGATGAGACCGGGCTGACCGAATTGCCCGCGCCGCAGACACCGGCACCCCGTGCGGTGCTGGATCGCGGGGTGCTGGACTGTCAGGCGGCGCTGTTGGTGCGGCTCGTCGCATGATGCGCGGGCTGTGGCTGATCCTTGCGGTTCTGGCGCTGTGGCAGGGGCTGATCTGGGCCACCGGCCTGCCACCCTTCCTGCTGCCTGGCCCTGTCGCGGTGGCGCAGGCGCTTTATGGCCATCAAGCGGTGCTGGCTACAGCGCTTGTGCAAACCGGGGTCGAGATCGTGGCGGGATTTCTGCTTGGGGCCGGGGCCGGGGCAGGGCTTGCCGTTGCGATGGCCGCATTCCAGCGTCTGGCTGTCACGTTGCGCCCGGTCCTGCTGTTGTCGCAGGTGATCCCGATTTTTGCGCTGGCCCCGATCCTGACGCTGTGGCTGGGCTATGGCATGGCCCCGAAGATCGTGGTGGCGGCGCTGATCTGCTTCTTTCCGGTGGCCTCGGCCTTTCTGGACGGGTTGGAGCGAACCTCGCCCGCCTGTCTGGATCTGGCGCAGACCATGGGGGCCAGCCCGGCCGGCACCATGTGGCATATCCGCATTCCGATGGCGCTGCCGATGCTGGGAAGCGGGTTGCGGCTTGCCGCGGTCTATGCGCCGGTTGGGGCGGTGATCGGCGAATGGGTCGGCGGATCGGAGGGGTTGGGCGCGGTGATGATCCATGCCAATGGCCGGATGCGGATCGATCTGACCTTTGCGGCGCTGACGCTGGTGACGCTGACGGCGCTTGGCTTTCATGCCCTGATCTGCCTGCTGGTCGGGCGCGGCTTGCGTCGCTTTCACTAGGGTCGTGCGCCGTCCGGCAATGGAATGCCGCATCTCGTGAAGTGCCAAAAGAACAGGCCGCAGGACATGCGTGGCGGATGGTCCAGACCATGCGGCGTCTGGATCGCGATCCGAGCCAGATCGTGGAATGATCTACTGCGCGTGGGCGCTGCGCCCTGCATGGGTGACAATCCGCGATCTCTTGCCGGGCAGGTCGCCCAAGCCTTTACACCGTCTGCGCATTTTGCGATTCCTTGACCGGCGGGTTTCCCCGTCCGAGGAGCATTGAGATGCGCGTCGCTGCAGCCGGTCTAACCCTTTGTCTTGCCATGATGGCCGCACCCGCCATGGCCGATTGCGACGAAGGGTTCGCGCTGTTGTTTGCTTGCAGCTTTCCCGAGCGCAATGCCGAGGTGGAGCTGTGCCGCCGTGACGGACTGGGCCAGACATCGGCCCTGCGCTACAGCTACCGCACCGCGGGCGAGGCAGAACTGGAGTTCGAGACCAGCGAATGGACCAGTTTCTTTCGGGAACAGGTGCGCGGCATCAACGGCCTAGGCTATGGCACCGCCGCCTCCAACAAGGGCACATGGTATGGCATTCTGGTGGATGAACGCCTGATGTTCCGGTCCTCCGAGGGGACGCCCTCGCCCAACCCGGCAGTTCTGGAAGTCTATGCCAGCGAGGCGCAGATGCAGGATGATGCCGCCGCGCCGATCGCGCGCAGGGTCTGCGACCCGAACAGTATCGAGATGGATCATGACAGGTTCGGGCCGGGTTGAGCGGGGAAAGGTGATGTTGAAAGAGATGGGCGTCGCGGTGGCCCTGGTCGTGGCTGACGCAGGCATGGCTGCGGCCAATTGTGTGCCGCCTGCCTCGACCATGTTTGCCTGCACCCTGCGTGACAGCGAAAGGCGGGTGGAGTTCTGTCAGGGTCCCGCCCCGCAAGACGGGGTGCCGGATTTCTACAGCTATAATTTTGCCGATGGGGCGGCCCCGTCAGAGCTGTATTTCACCACCGACGCGCCGTGGTTCTCGATGAAATATTATCGCGGCACCCAGAATTTTGCGGGCGAGACGCTGGGCATGGCTCTGGAACACGAAGGGTATTTTTACGCCTTCTACATTGCCGGGGCCTTTGGCAGCCCGATCCGCTCGGCGCAGCTGCATGTCTTTGACAGTCAGGACGCGTTCCAGAGCGAGGCGGGCGAGACCGAGATGCTACGCTATTATTGCAAGCCGGAAACGGTGCTGGTCGACTGGACCTTTATCGGTCCCTGACCCCCACGCATCGGTGGGGCCAAATGCACCGGGGCCGCAATGCGGCCCCGGCTTGGGTTTTGACAGGGGGGCGATCTCAGGCGGCCAGCCCGCCATGCGGATCAAGCACGAATTTCTTCGCGACACCCTGATCGAAGCTTTCATAGCCCTGCACCGCCTCATCCAGCGGGATGATCGTGGCATTGACGATATCGGCGATCGGCAGACGGTCATGCAGGATGGCCTGCATCAGCTGACGGTTATACTTCAGCACCGGGGTTTGTCCGGTATGGAAGCTTTGCGCCTTGGCCCAGCCCAGACCGAAACGCATCGACAGGCTGCCTTCCTTGGCGGCGGCATCCACAGCACCCGGATCGGCGGTGACATAAAGGCCCGGAATGCCGATATTGCCGGCGGCGCGGGTGATCTCCATCATCTGGTTCAGCACGATGGCGGGCTGTTCGCCGCCGGAATGGCCGCGCGCCTCAAAGCCCACCGCGTCGATGGCCGCATCGACCTCGGGGCTGCCGGTGATCTCGGCAATCATGTCGCCCAGGCGGTCGGATTTCGACAGATCGACCGGCTCGAACCCGACCTTCGCGGCATGGGCCAGACGTTCCTTGTTGAAATCGCCAACCATGACCACGGCGGCACCAAGAATGCGAGCCGAGGCCGCCGCCGCCAGACCAACCGGGCCCGCGCCTGCAACATAAACCACCGAACCCACGCCGACGCCTGCCTTGTAGGCACCGTGGAAGCCGGTCGGCAGAATGTCCGACAGCATGGTCAGATCGCGGATTTTCGACATGGCGCGATCGCGATCGGGGAATTTCAGCAGGTTGAAATCGGCATAGGGAATGGTGACATAGCGCGCCTGCCCGCCGATCCAGCCGCCCATATCGACATAGCCATAGGCACCACCGGCCCGCGCCGGGTTTACCGTCAGACAGACGCCGGTATCGCCCGAACGGCAGCAACGGCAACGCCCGCAGGCCACGTTGAACGGCACCGAGACGATATCGCCGATCTGCAACATCTCGACATCTGCGCCCTTTTCGATCACTTCGCCAGTGATCTCATGGCCAAGGATCAGCCCGGCCTCGGCGGTGGTGCGCCCGCGCACCATATGCTGGTCAGAGCCGCAGATATTGGTGGAAATGACCTTGAGGATCACCCCGTGTTCAATCCGGCGGCCATCGGGGGCCTCCAGCTTGGCATCGGGGATATCCTGAACCTCGACCTTGCCGGGGCCAATATAGACGACGCCTCTGTTGGTGCTCATGATCCGCTCCTCCCTTGCGGCGGGCGCGCGGGCCTCCTCGCCCTTTGGCCCAGATCAAACTGCCTGCATCGCGTCAGGCCCGCTTAGGCTACGCGCAAAGCCGGGGCAAAAGGGTGCAGATGCGACGCCCTGCGGGGAAAACCTGACATGCACGGCCCGATGTGGCGGCTGTGACGGGCGCGCCATATGTCCCTTGCCAGTGCAATCCACGCCATGCACAACTGCGCTGATCGAATTCATCTTCTGTATCCGACGTTTCGTGCCGCAATCGGTCTATCCAATCTGCAATGTCGAAAGGGACGGTCGCATGGCTGACAAAAGCGCGCTGCACCTGATCGCCATGGGCGACAATTGCCTGGATGTCTATCTGACGAAGGGCCGGATGGCGGTCGGCGGCAATGCGCTCAATGTTGCGGCGCATTGGGGCCTGCAGGGCTTTTCGGCGCGCTATTTCGGCGTGGTTGGCGATGATCTGGAAGGCGAGATGATCTTGGCCGCGCTTGCCGCTGCCGGATTGAACCCTGCGGATTGCGCATCTCTGCCGGGTTCCACGGCGGTGACGCTGCTGCGCGATCATGACGGGGATCGGCATTTCGTGCTGGAGGATCTGGGTCTCGGCCTGGGCTATCTGCCCGATCCTCCACGATTTTCAGCAATGGTTGCCGCGGATTGGTTGCATCTGGGAACGAATACCGATGCAGGGCTTGTCCGCCGTCTGGTCGAGGCGGGTGCGCGGTTCAGCCTTGATCTGTCCACCCGGCATGACGGGACGGACTTGCAGGGTGTGCCGTTTGTCTTTGCCTCTGGCCCCGAACTGGAAGATGATCCGGTGGCCCCGGTTTTCGATCATCTGCGCAGCCTTGGGGGGCGGCGGATTCTGCTGACCTGCGGCCGACGGGGGGCGTTTTACAGCGATGGCGGTCCGATCCTGCACATGCCGGCGCGGGCGATTGCCGTGGTCGATACCTGTGGTGCGGGCGACAGTTTCATCGCGGCATTCCTGGCTGCGATGGTGGTGGATCAATTGCCGCCCGAGGCTGCATTGCAGCGCGCAACAGAGGCAGCTGCCGTGACCTGCCAGCATGAGGGCGGATTTCGGCAAGTTCTGCGCCCGATCCCCGCATGGCTTCTGGCAAAGTATGCCGATGTGATCGCCGCCGCGGGTTAAGTTTGTCTGACAAGCCTTGTGCTACTTGCGCACGAAGCTGAAGGAAAACGCCGATCCGCGATGGTAATCCATCGCATAGATCACCCGCGTGCCATCGCTTGCATAGCAGATTTCCTCGATCAGCAGGGCGGGGCCAAAGCCGTCCAGCCCGTGCAGCGTGCTGACTTCCTGAGGCAACAGGGTGGCGCGGACATTGGCGGTGGAAGCCACCGGCCCGCGCTCGATTCCCGCCAAAAGCGCCACGATGGAGCCGCTCCAGTCCGGCGTTGTGGCGGGATCTGCATCGAACAGGGCCTTCGGCAGCCAGTCCAGCGAATAGACAAGCGGCTGGCCGTTGCTGTGGCGCAGCCGCTCTACCCGGATCAGCGGGCTGCCCGGCGGCACCGACAGTCGTGCGGCAATGTCCGGATCGGCGGGCACGGTCGCAAAGCCCAGCAACCTGGTTTGCGCGCTATATCCGTGGCTTGCCACCATTTGTGACACGCTTTCGAATTTGGTGATCGGCCGCGCGATGCTGAGAAGGGCCCCCGCTGCCAGAAAGCGGCCCTTGCCCTGATGCACATCGATCACCGCTTCCTGTTCCAGAAGTTTCAGTGCCTCGCGCAGCGTCGGGCGCGAGACCTGAAAGCGTTCCGACAGCTCCTTTTCGGTGGGCAGCTTGTCCCCAAAGGACAGATCCAGATCGCGGATCAGATCCAGAATGCCGCTGCGCAACCGTTCCACGCTGCTTTCCTTCGGCTTTTCCATGGTCGTCTCCTGGCTGGGCGTCGGCGATCATCGCCCAATCTGCGGTGAATTTCGCCTGCTGGCCAGCCTGTAATCCGGGGGCTCGGTCGTGACTGCAGGGGGGCTGGCGGGAGGGATGGCGTTTGATCAACGGTTCAACGAATGGGGTGTCTGACAAAAACTCAAGGAATGCATCATGTGTTTAGGTCAATATATATAAATAGTTCAAGGCGATATATGCATTTCGCGAAGGGTGCAGAATTGTAGTTGACAGATGGGTCGTTCCATTTTCATTTACTTGTCAAACAAGATGATTCAGCCGTCCACCCTGACAAAACCTTGCCCAAGTCTGGGGCGTGCCTGGGGCCTGGCGGGTGTCGTGACGGTCGATCCGACCTGCCCGAAACCGGGTGGGGAACCAAAAGGACCCTTTATGTTCAACCTAGACGAAGCCCGGTTTCTGGCCATCCAGCAGGGGGCGGTCGGTCTGGCCCCGCGGATCGATCAGGCGATTTCCGCAGCGATCCGCGCGGGCGCGACCAATCTGTTCTTCCTTGGCACCGGCGGCGTCGCCTATCTGATGGAACCGGCGGTGCAATTGCTGCAACGCCGCTCCGGCTTTGCGGTTTACAAGGATTACCCAGCAGAACTGATCCTGACCGGATCGACGCATCTGACTGCGAAATCCATCGTCGTCATGCCCTCGCTTTCGGGCACCACCAAGGAAAGCGTGGCGATGCTGGCGCGTCTGCAAGAGGTCGGCGCGACCGTGATCACGCTGGTTGGCGATATCGACACGCCGCTGGGGCAGGGCGGCACCCCCGCGCTGGTGAATGCGGCAGCCGATGACACATCCTCGGAATCCTTCTACATCCAGTCGCTGCTGGTTGCGCTTTCTGTCATGAAAGCGAGAAGAGAGATTGCTGATTATGATCAGTTAGTTGGCGAGATGGCGGCCGTTCCGTCCGCATTGCTGGCCGCAAAAGCCACCTTCGAGCCGCAGGCCGAAGCATTTGCCAGGATTATCGCCGGTTCGGATTACCATATGTTCTGTGGTGCCGGAAACATGTGGCCCCAGGCGCTGTATTACGCGACCTGCATCCTTGAAGAGATGCAGTGGATCCGCACCCGCCCGGTGCACGCCGCGGACTTCTTCCATGGTCCGCTGGAGTTGATCGAGCCGGGTGTCAGTTTGATCCTGTTCCGCGGCGAGGATGCTTGCGATCCGTTGGCCGAACGCGTTGCGCAATTCGCCGCCCGCTACACGGATCGGCTGACCGTCATCAACACCGCCGATTACTGTCCGCGCAACCTGTCGCCCACATTGCGGGCACTGCTGTCACCTGCAGTCATGGCCACGCTGATGGAACGCCTGAGCGCGCATCTGGAGGTGATGCGCGACCACCCGCTGACCACGCGGCGCTATTACAAACGCGTCGCCTATTGATGGGTCAGGCCCGGTTTGCCGCCGGGCCTGATCGAACACGCCGGAAATGTCAGGACACAATCCCTTGCTTGACAGGATTTCCGGCCTCGTCTTCAAATGATCAAAAAAGTTGTCTGACAACGTGAGGTCGGAATCGGCCCGCATCCAACAGGAGGAATTCATGAAGAAACTGGCAACGGGCATTTTTGCGAGCCTGCTGGCGCTGGCAGCCACCCAAGCCGCCTTTGCGGGCGAGACGCTTGACCGCGTGATGGGCAAGAAGGAGATGGTGGTTGCAACCAATGCAAGCTGGCCGCCGCAATCCTTCCTCAATGACGCCAATGAACTGGTGGGCTTTGACATCGATGTTGCGCGCGAAATCGCCAAGCGTCTGGGCGTTGCGGTGCGGTTCGAGACCCCGGATTGGGCGACGCTGACCGGCGGTCGCTGGGCGGGGCGCTACGATATCGGTGTGGGGTCGGTGACGCCGACCAAGGCGCGGGCGCAGGCCATCGATTTTGCCGGGATCTACTATTACAGCCCCTATGTCTATGTCGTTCACAAGGATAGCGCGGCCACCGGCGTGGCCGACCTGAACGGCAAGAAAATCGGGGTGGAAACCGCCACCACCTCGGAAGACTTCATCAATCGCCGGCTGGAGATCGATGCCCCCGGCCTGCCGCCGATCGACTACAAGCTGGAGCCGGGCGAGGTGATGACCTATGCCGATTCCATGCTGCCCTTCGATGATCTGCGTCTGGGCGACGGTCTGCGCGTCGATGCAGTGATCGCGCCGGAACAGACCGCGATGAATGCGGTGAAAAACGGCTATCCGGTGAAGATCATCGAAGGCGAATACGCCTTCCGCGAACCGCTGGTGGTGATCGCCGAAAAGGTCGACCCGGATTGGACGGCCAAGGTTGGCGAGATCATCGAGGCGATGAAGGCCGATGGCACGCTGGGGGCGCTGACCACCCAATGGTATGGCAAGGATTACAGCGCCGATTGATCGGGTGCCGTGCCGCCCCGGTTCCGCAAGGATCGGGGCGGTTTGCTTTCACCGTCACCGCTGTTTGCGGGTTTTCCGGACATATCATGGCCTATCCTGATACCTATTATCGGCGCAGCATCGCCGATACCCATGCGCGTGCGGCGCTGAGTGGCCGCGCAGATTGCGATACCGTCATCGTGGGCGCGGGCCTTGCCGGGCTGACCACCGCGCTGGAGCTGGTTCGGGGCGGGCAATCCGTCATCGTGCTGGAACAGGAAAGCGTGGGCTTTGGGGCTTCGGGGCGCAATGGCGGTTTCGTCAGCCCCGGCTTTGCGGCGGGCGATGACCAGATCGCCCGGATTGCCGGGGCTGCGACCGCGCGCGATCTGTTCAAACTGTCCATCGAGGGCGTGGACTATATCCGCAAGGCGATCACCGAGATTGGCATGGCGGGTGTCGCACCCGAACCGGGCATCCTGAGCGTGCGGCGCCATGACGGCGATGGGGCCAGCCTGCGCGCCCATGCCGCGGCGATGCAGCGCGATTTCGGCTATCGGCTGGATTATCTGGAAACCCCGCAGCTGCGCGAACTGCTGCATTCGCGCCGCTATTTCCAGGCGCTGCGCGATCCCAATGCCTTTCATATGCATCCGCTGAACTATCTGCGTGGCCTTGCCGCCGAGATCGAGCGACTGGGCGGGCGCATCCATGAAATGACCCCGGCAACCGGCGCCGTGCTGGAGGGGGCGGAGAAGATCATCCGCACCCCGGGTGGCGAGGTGCGTGCGGCGCGTGCGGTCATCACCACCGGCGGCTATACCGGGGCGCTGGTGCCAAAGATGCAGCGCGCTTTCCTGCCGATTGCCACCTATGTGATGCTGTCGGAACCTGCGCCGGATCTGATTGCCACCGCGATTGCCACCCGCCATGCCGTGGGCGACAATCGCCGGGCGGGCGATTACTATCGTCTGGTTGATGGCGGGCAGCGCATCCTGTGGGGCGGGCGCATCACCACCCGCGCGGCATCGACCGAAGGGTTGGTGCGTGAATTGCGCCACGAGATGCTGACCGTCTATCCGCAATTGAAGGGGCTGAAGACCGAACTCGCCTGGTCGGGCCTCATGTCCTATGCCCGTCACCTGATGCCGCAGATCGGCGAGATGGCACCGGGCGTCTGGCATTGCACAGCCTTTGGCGGCCATGGCCTGAACACCACCGCCATTGGCGGCAAGGTGGTGGCCGAGGCGATCCTTGGCCAGTCTGACCGGGCGCGGTTGTTCAAGCCCTTCGGTCTGGTCTGGGCGGGCGGTCCGGCGGGCCTTGTCGCGGCACAACTGACCTACTGGAAGCTGCAGGCGCAGGACTGGTGGCGCGAACGCGGCTCGGCAGAGGTGGCATCATGATCCGGTCCCTGCTTCTGAACAACCCCGATGCCGTGCGGCGGGCGGGTCTTGCGTTGATCCTGTCCCTGGTGACGGCGGCGCTATATGGCATGGGCATCAGTTCCGCCTGGCTTGGCAAGATGGTGCCGCCATTGGCGGGCTGGCTGAGCGAAAGCCCGGCGCTGGGGCGTCTGCTGGCGGCCATGCTGCTTGCGTTGGCGATCTATGCCAACTGGAAGGCGCTGCGGCTTTTGTCGCGGGGCTGGCAGATTTTCGGCGTCTGGCTGGAGCTGTTCATCCTGCTGATGCTGTTCTTCTATTCCTTTGACCTGTCGCTCGGCTTCATCGCGAAGAAGATCGGCTTCATGATCTCGCAAGGCGTGGTGACCACGCTTTACATTTCGGCCATCTCCATCGCCATCGCCACGGTGATCGCGCTGGTGGGCGCGATCGCGAAACTGTCGAAGAACGGCGTGATCTACGGTCTTGCGACCTTCTACACCTCGCTGTTCCGCGGGCTGCCACTTCTGATGCAGATCTATATCATCTATCTGGGTCTGCCGCAGGTCGGCTATGTGATCAGCGCCATTCCGGCAGGCATCCTGGCGCTGTCGCTGTGCTATGGTGCCTATATGACCGAGATTTTCCGGGCGGGCATCGAAAGCATCCCGCGCGGTCAAAGCGAGGGCGCAACAGCGCTTGGCCTGTCGCCCGCCCAGACCATGGGCCTTGTGGTGCTGCCGCAGGCGATGCGGGTCATCATCCCGCCGACCGGCAACCAATTCATCGCCATGCTGAAGGATTCGTCGCTGGTCTCCGTCGTCGGCGTCTGGGAGCTGATGTATCTGGCGCGGACCCAGGGCCAGACCGAGTTTCGCCATATCGAGATGCTGATCACCGCCTCGATGATCTATTGGGTCCTGTCCATCGGGCTGGAACTGGTGCAATCGCGGATCGAGAAGCGCTTTGGTCGGTTCAATGTCCGTTGACACGCGGGTCCACGCGCCACAGCTGAAGACGGCGGGGCTTGCCATGGCGGGCTTCGGCACCTTCGCGGGAACCGATGCCATCGTGAAACTGATGGCGCAGGGCCTGTCGGTGCCGCAAACCACGGTGATGGTGACGGGTTTCGCGCTGCTGCTGACCCTTGGTTTCACGGCGGTCTGGGGCGATCTGCGGGCCTTGCGCCCGCACCAGCCCGGCCTTGCATTGGCGCGGGGCGGATTGCTCGCCACGGATTCCCTGCTGATCTATTACGCCTTCACCCGGCTGGATCTGGCCGAGGCCTATATGCTGGCCTTTCTGACGCCGATTCTTGTCGCGCTGATGGGGCTTGTCTTGCTGGGCGAGCGGGTCTCGACGCGTGGCTTTCTGGGCATTGGTCTGGGCTTTTGCGGGGTGCTGGTGGCCTTGCAGCCGGGGGCGCGGGCGTTGAACCTTGGCCATGCGGCGGCGCTGGGCTCGGCCCTGGTTTTTGCACTGTCGATTGTTCTGCTGCGACGTATCCGGGTCGGGGAATCCGAGCCTGCGATGATCGTTGTGCTGCTGGCGGTGCTGCATCTGATGGCGCTGGCGCTGATGCTGGCGGGGGGCGGCTTCGCTGCGATCACGCTGATGCAGACAGGCCTTGCCGCCATGGCCGCGCTCTGCATGGTGCTGGGGCACCTGTTCCTGATCCGCGCCGGCCGCAGCGGGGCGGCGGCGATCGTGGCACCCTTTCAATACACGCAGATCATCTGGGCCTGTCTCTTTGGCCTCTTGCTGTTCAACACACCGATCGAGGCCCATGTGCTGGCGGGGGCGGGGATCATCATCCTGTCCGGCTGGCTGGTGCTGAAATGAGGGATAAATTCATGACTGTGCAACCCGAAATCCAGCTTGAGAATGTCCATAAATGGTATGGCAAATACCATGCACTGGCCGAGATCAACCTGACGGTCCGGCAGGGTGAGCGGGTGGTGATCTGTGGTCCGTCCGGGTCAGGCAAATCCACCCTGATCCGCTGCATCAATCGGCTTGAGGCGCATCAGGAAGGCCGCATCACCGTGACCGGGATGGAGCTGACCGATGATGAGAAGACGGCGGGCCATATCCGCCGGGAGGTCGGCATGGTGTTCCAGCATTTCAACCTCTTTCCGCATCTGACCATCGTGGAGAACTGCATCCTTGCGCCGATGTGGGTGCGTGGGCAGCGTCGGGCCGAGGCGATCGAGCGCGCGCGCCACTTCCTTGACCGGGTGCATATCGGCGAACAGGCCGATAAATACCCGATCCAGCTTTCCGGTGGCCAGCAGCAGCGGGTGGCGATTGCCCGGGCGCTGTGCATGGCCCCGAAGGTCATGCTGTTTGACGAGCCGACCTCCGCCCTTGACCCGGAAATGGTGAAAGAGGTGCTCGATACCATGGTCGAACTGGCGCAAGAGGGCATGACCATGATCTGCGTGACGCATGAGATGGGCTTTGCCCGGCAGGTGGCGGATCGCGTGGTGTTCATGGATCGCGGACGCATCGTCGAAGAAGGCGCGCCGCATGACTTTTTCGCAGCCCCGCAAACCGCGCGGGCGCGCGAGTTTCTCAGCCAGATCCTGCATTGAGGCCGGACCGTCGCGCGCCTTGCGGGCGCCGACGCCGGGGATCCGGGGCACGACCATGCGGGGACCCAGTTATCGGCCAGCCGCGCCCGACGGTGCAGCAATGATCCGGGGGCCACGATCTGGCCTGCGGATCGGGCACCACGATGCGCAGATGATGCGGTGTCTGGTGATTGGCTGATCCGGTGCGGTCCGGTCGCGATGGGGCCGAAATGGGGGCAAGCCGCATCATGGCCATCGCCCCTGCCAGGGGCACGCCAAAGATATCGGCGGCAACCAAGCGTTCGGACGCGCTGGTCGCCGTTATGCAAAGCGCAGCTCTCGACCAAATGACCTGCGCCATGCGACGTGTTGACAAGTTGCCGGCCCCGATTTTCGGGCTATAAGCGGCATCGGAGGAGACCCGAGCTTGCGCGCATATCCGGCCAGACTGATCATCCGCGAGACCGGCATGGCCTTGGCTGTGCTGGCGCTCTGGATGTTGTCGTTGCTGGTGCCGCTGCATCAGACCTCGGGCCTGTTGCGCGATCTGGAACGCGCGGGGCACGATATTTCCGGCGCATGGTCGATCTGTGTGACGCTGGCGCAGGATGATGCGGCGGGTGATCAAAAGGTGCCGGTCTGTCCGGCGCAGGCGATCGGCAAGACCGGCCTTGCCATGGCACCGGCACCGCTGGCCCTGGGGCAATTTGCGCCGATGGCCCGCGATGTGCAGCTGGTCACGTCGGTCTCTGTCTTGGTGCCGGCTCGTCTTTGGCGACCGGATCAGGCAAGGGCCCCCCCTTTGCGAAGCTGACTTGTGCCCCCGATGCGGCCCGCCGCAGGGGGGAAATTTCAACAGAACCGCAATTCCGGGTCAGGCCGGTGGCAGCGTTGTCTGCCCGCCTGAACCTGGTCCTAAGACAGAGACAGAACATGATCCGTAATACCCTGATTTCACTGGCCTTCGCGGCCATCGCGGCACCCGCCTTCGCACATGTTTCGCTGGAACAACCCGAGGCCAAGGTCGGCGCAACCTATAAGGCGGTGCTGCGCGTGCCGCATGGCTGTGGCGATCTGGCCACCCAGACGCTGCGGGTGCAGATCCCCGAGGGCTTTTTCAACGTGAAGCCGATGCCCAAGGCAGGCTGGGTGCTGGAAACCGTGAAAGGCAAATACGCCAAGGCCTATGACAAGCACGGCACTGAAGTCACCGAAGGTGTGCAAGAGATCGTCTGGTCGGGTGGCGACCTGCCCAATGAATTCTACGATGAATTCACCTTCCGTGGCTCTTTCGCGGGGGATCTGCCGGTGGGCTCCACCTTCTATTTCCCGGTGGTGCAGGAATGCGCGGGCGCGCAAGAGGCATGGATTGACACCAGCGGTGATGAGAATGCCGAGCTGCCCGCGCCGGGCGTGGTGTTGATCGAAGGCAAAGCCCACTGATCCTGGGGCGCGCGTGGCGATGTCTTGTGGCCACGCGCGTCTGACCCCGGCGCGCAGGCAAATCTTGCGCCCAGTTCGGAAAGACCCCTTGCCATGCTTGGCCTTCTTCGTTCCGGCCTTTTCCGCATCGGAACCCTTCATCTTGCCGCCCTAGTCGGCGTGCTGCTTGTCCTCTGGGCCCCGGCCCTGCAAGCCCATGCCGTGCTGCAATCGGTCACCCCCGCCGATGGCAGCTTGTTGCAAACCGCCCCTGATGCGCTGCGCTTGCGCTTCAACGAGGCGGTGCGTCCCCTGTCGATCCGGTTGATCGGGCCGAATGGTGCGGTGCAGGATCTGACAGCCCAGGTGCCCGGCGCGGCAGAACTGGTGATCCCGCTGGAGGGGATCACGCAGGGCAGTCACGTCCTGTCCTGGCGGGTGGTCTCGGATGACGGGCATCCGATCCCCGGCGCGATGGTCTTTTCGGTGGGTGAGATCACCGGGGCGACCGCGCCTGAGGCGGATGATGGCACGCTCTATCTCGCGATCTGGTTGGCACGCTTTGTGATGGTGGCGGGCCTGATAGTCGGGGTGGGCGGTGCGGCGGCGCTGGCCTGGATCGGCGGTAAGGGGGGGCATCGATCCCTGCGGCTGATGACGATAGCAGGTTTGGTTGCGGCACCTGTCTATCTCGGGTTACACGGGCTGGATGCCCTGGGCCTGGGTTTTGCGGCCCTCGTCTCACCCGCGCCATGGCTTGCCGCGGCTGGGACGAGTTTCGGCCCTGCGATTGCGCTGGCTATGCTGGCCGGGCTTCTGGCGCTCGGTTCAGGGCGTCTGCGCGGGCTGGCCTGGGCCGCGATGGTGCTGCTGGCACTGTCCTTTGCGATCAGCGGCCATGCCGGGGCGGCCACGCCACGCTGGTTGACCCGGCCCATGGTGTTCCTGCATCTGCTGGCCCTCTTGTTCTGGATCGGGGCACTGATCCCGCTGGCGGCCACCTTGCGGCGAAGCGAAGGCTTGCGGCGCTTTTCCTCCCGGATCCCGGTCGCGCTGACGCTTCTGTTTGGCTCAGGCCTCGCGCTGGCGATGATCCAGCTTGGGCCAAAGCCCGCGCATTGGCAAAGCGCCTATGGAGCGATTCTGGCGGCAAAGCTGGGGCTGATTGCACTTTTGCTGGCACTGGCGGGCTGGAACCGCTGGCGGTTGACCGGGCCGGTGCTGGCGGGCGACGATGAAGCGGTGGCCCGGATGCGCCGGGTGATCGGGGCTGAAGTGCTGCTGTCGCTGGTGATCCTTGGCCTGACCGCAGGCTGGCGTTTCACCCCGCCACCGCGTGCCTTGGCGGCGGCTGAGCAGATCACCGCCCCGGCCTTTGCCCATCTCCATGCCGACCCGGTAATGGCCATGCTGAGCCTTGACCCCGGACGGTCGGGGCCAACCCGTGCCGAGATTGATCTGACCGATGCCGAAATGGCACCGATCGAGGCCTTGGCGGTGACGCTGCATCTGTCGCAGCCCGATCAAGGGGTGGAGCGCCTTACCCGGAGCGCCAGCCATGACCCTGCAACTGGCGGCTGGCGGATCGACGATCTGCTCTTGCCCCTGCCGGGCCTTTGGCAGCTGGAAATGGAAATTCGCCTGACCCGCTTCAAGATGATCCGGCTTCAGGGCGAGATCGCGGTGGAATAGCCCGCAGCATATGGCCTTCACCGCAAAGCTGCGGCATCCTCATCCGTGATGACCGCCTGGGGCGGGGGACAGTCGGGGGAAAGATGCGCCTGCTTGCGGTGGAGGATGAACCCGATCTCGCGGAGGCCATTGCCGCTTGCCTGCGCGGCGCGGGCCATGCCGTCGATCTGGCGTTGCGGCTTGAGGATGCGCGCGCGGCCCTTGCGGGCACCGATTACGATCTGGTCCTGCTGGATCTGCATCTGCCGGATGGCGACGGGCTGGACCTCTTGCGGCAGTTGCGGGCCGCAGGGCAGCGCATTCCCGTGCTGATCGTGACCGCGCGGGACCGCATCACCGAACGCATCGCGGGGCTGGAGGCGGGGGCGGATGATTACCTTGTCAAACCCTATGATCTGGACGAGATGCACGCCCGGATCCTGGCCATCCATCGCCGCGCGGCGGCCGCGGCCGAACTGGCGCGGCGCTTTGGCCGCCTGACCATCCTGCCAGAACGGCGCAAGGTGTTGCTGGATGATGCGCCGGTGCATCTGACATTGCGGGAATGGGCGCTGATCGAACGGCTGAGCCGCCGCCCGGATATCACCGTGACGCGGGCGCAGATGGAAGACACGCTCTATGGTTTTGGCGATGAGGTCGAAAGCAATGCGATCGAGGCCCATATCAGCCGCTTGCGCAGCAAGCTGGGGCGCGGTGCCATCGTGACCGAACGCGGCTTCGGCTACCGGATGGGGCAGGTATGAGGCGGCGGCTTCTGCGCGGGGCCAGCCTGTCCCGCCGGGTCACGCTGTTCACCACGCTGGCTCTCGGGCTGGTCTGGGCCATGGCCGTTGCCCTGATGGTCGCGGTGATGGGATCGGAGCAGGAAGAGCTGTTCGATCAGCAATTGTCGGAAACCGCACAGATACTTCTGCCGCTTTTGACGCAGGCCGAGGGGGCGGGGGCCGCCGAGACGGTCTTGCCTGCGGTGCCCAAACTGGATGAGGCGCTGGTCTATCGGTTGATCGGGCCGGATGGCACGGTGTTGCGGCAGGGGGCGCTTGCGGCGCAGGTGCGGCTGCCGGATGTGGCCCCCGGTGCTCGCAAGGGCTTTTCGCGCAGCGCGGATTACCGGATCTTTCTGACCGGCTTCGATGCGCAGGGCCATGCGGTGCAGCTGGCGGCACCGCTGGCCGAGCGGCGCGAGGCGTTTCGCGAAAGCCTGCTGGGGTTTCTGGTGCCGATGCTGGCGCTGTTGCCGCTGACATGGCTGCTGGTCGGCTGGGTCACCCGGCGCGCACTGGCCCCTCTGCGGCAGTTGCGGGCGCAGATCGATGCCCGCGACAGCAGCCGTCTTGACCCGCTGGAGGCCAGCGACTGGCCCGAGGATCTGGCCCGCATCGCGGCCACGCTGAACGGCTTCATGGCGCGGCTGTCGCAGGCGCTGGAGGCCGAGCGCGCCTTTGCCACCAATGCCGCGCATGAGCTGCGCAATCCGGTGGCGATTGCCTTGGCGCAGGTGCAGCAGCTGCGAAATGACGCGCAAGATCCCGCACATCGCGCCCGGATCGAGGCATTGGAGCGCGCCTTGCAACGGATGCGGCGGCTGGTGGCGCGGCTGCTGCAACTGGCCCGGGCCGATGCGGGGATCGGGCAATCGGCCGCACCGCATGATCTGGCCATGCTGACGCGGCTGGTCTTGGGCGATGTGGTGCCCCGTGCACAGGCCGACCGTATCGCAACCGACCTGCCGCCTGTGCCCGTGCCTGCGCGGATCGATCCCGATGCCTATGCGATCCTGTTGGGCAATCTGGTGGAGAATGCCTTGCAGCATGGCCCGGCTGGCGGCGTGATCGATCTGCGGCTCCGCCCGACCACCCCCGTGGGCGCGGTGCTGGAGGTCTGCAATGGCGGGGCCGCGATCGCGGCGCCCGAGACGCTGGCCCGCCGCTTTGACCGCCGCAATAGCGATGGCTTCGGCCTTGGATTGCATATTTGTGGTCAGATCGCCGCACAGGCAGGCGGGCACCTCGCGGCGATGTCGCCCTGTCCCGGGCGGACAGACGGGTTTCTGGCACGGGTGACCCTGCCGGGCTGAGGCCTGGGCATTTCGCGGGGCTGCGGTTTTTGTTTGCCAGAAGCGTCAGTTTTGTTAGGCAGACTCCCGAACCGGGGGGCGCGATGTATCGGATCTGGAATTTTATCACCCAATATTCGCTGCTGCTGGTCGGTGGCGCATTGGCCGCATTGATCTGGGCCAATATGGCACCCGACAGCTATCACCATCTCGTGCATCTCCCGCTTTGGATCGATGCCCCCATCGGCCTGATTGAACAGCATGACGGCCAGCCGATGCGGGTTCTGACCCTGCATTTCCTGATAAATGACGTGCTGATGGCGCTGTTCTTCGCCATGGCCGCGAAAGAGGTCTGGGAGGCGGTGATCCTGAAGGACGGATCGCTGCGCGGGCGGCGGGCCTTGACGCCGCTGATCGCCACACTGGGCGGGATGGCCGGGCCGGTGCTGGTCTATCTGACGCTGGCCGCAAGCCTTGGCATTCTGGCCGAGGTGGGCCGGGGCTGGGCGATCCCGACCGCGACCGATATCGCCTTTTCCTATCTGGTCGGGCGCATCGTGTTTGGCGCCCGCCACCCCGCCATCGGATTTCTGCTGTTGCTGGCCATTGCCGATGATGCAGGCGGGCTTGCCATTCTGGCGGTGTTCTATCCGACCGGCGATGTTGTGCCGCTGTGGCTGCTGGTTTCGCTTGCGGCGGCAGCCGGGGTCTGGCTGCTGGCGAATTGGCTGCCGCGGTGGCTCGATGGGGACGATCCTGCGCGGGGCTGGTCGACGCGTGCGCGCAGGGTATTGGCGGCATGGCCCTATATCATCGCGGGTTGCATCAGTTGGTATGCGTTCTATCGCGCCGGGCTGCACCCGGCGCTTGGCCTGCTGCCGATCATCCCCGCCATCCCCCATGCCGAGCGCGATTTCGGCGTCTTTGCCGCCGATGAGGCCGGGGCCACCGACCTGCTGAACCGGATGGAACATGCCCTGAAACTGCCGGTGCAATTCGTGCTGCTTGCCTTTGGCCTGATGAATGCGGGGGTGGAATTCAGCGCGATCTCGGCACCGACATGGCTGGTTCTGGCCGGTTTGGTGATCGGCAAGCCGCTGGGTATCACGCTGTTCGGGTGGTTTGCGGCCAATGTGCTGCGGCTCGGTCTTCCCGAGGGGATGGTGTTGCGCGATCTGCCGGTCGTGGGCTTGGTTGCGGCCATCGGCTTTACCGTGGCACTGTTCGTGGCGGCGGTCGCCTTCCCGTCGGGGCCGGTGCAGGATGCAGCCAAGATGGGCGCGCTGTTCAGTCTTGGCAGCGCGGTGCTGGCCATTGCGGCGGGACGGATGATGCGGATCACGCGGCAAGGGTGATCCGCCTTGCATTGCGGTGATGTCAAACCGTTGGCGGGGCCACGACCCAGATCACCTCGCAATCCTCCGGGCCTTCTGCCCAAAAGCGCACCTTCTGGCGGGCGTCAAAGGCAAAACTGTCGCCCGTTGCAATGCTGAATTGCCGATCGTCCAGCGCAAGGCCCAGCCTGCCGCGCAGCACGATGCCGCATTTTCCGCCCGCGTCATTGCTGTAGGGATCGCCCGAATCCGCCCCGGCTTGCAGCACGAATCGCAGCATCTGGATATGCGGCTGGCTGTCGGGGGTCAGCAATTCCTTCTGGATACCATTGTCGGAATAGGCCAGACGCCGTCGCGCGGGCTGGCGCACCACAATGTCGGCCTCCTGCGCGGCCTCGCCCTCGCCGCCCTCGAACAGCCAGAGCACCGGCATATCCAGCGCCCCGCAGATCGCCCGCATCGAGCGGACCGAGGGCATGGTCAGCCCGCGTTCCACAAGGCTGAGCAAACCGATGGAAAGCCCGGATTTTTCCGACACCTCCTTCAGCGAAAGCTGACGGCGCTTGCGGCGCAGCCGTAGCTTGCGCCCGATCTCGGCGGCCTCAGCCGAGGCCAGCGGCGCCCGGCGCGGCGACGGCTCGGTCGCGGATGGATCAGAGGGGGGAAGGGCGGTCATCGGCCAGTCCAGTTCAGGGCATCAACCAAAGCTAACCTGAATTTCCTGAGTATCAATTAAATTTTCTTGCCAAAAATTTCATCCTTTGTTCAATTCATCTCAGGGGCATCTGCCACCAGCCGGCATTGAGGAGTGTCGGGACGAATCGTTCCCCGGAGAGACCGCCGGGGGGCATCAGGGAGGATAACATGGTCAGACATCTGAAGCTTGCGGCCGTTTCGGCCGTGGCCCTGTTTGCTGCACAGGCGGCGGGCGCGCGCGATCTGGTGATTGCCGGCTGGGGCGGAAACTATCAGGACGCGCAGCGCGATGCCTATTTCCAGCCTTTCGCGACGGAGAAGGGCATCAAATTCACCGAAACCACCTATCTTGGCGGGTTGGCCGAGGTGAAGACCATGGCCGATACCGGCGATGTGACCTGGGATCTGGTCATCGTTGAAGGTGCCGATCTGCAGGTGGGCTGTGACGAAGGTCTGTTCGAGGAAATCGACTGGGACGCGGTGCCGCTGAAGGATCAACTGGTGAAGGATGCGATCCAGCCCTGCGGCGTGGGCAATGTGGTGATCGGCACCGGCCTTGCCTATAACAAGGACACCATCGGCGAAGCCCCCGCCAATCTGGGCGATTTCTTCAACACCGAGAAATGGCCGGGCAAGCGCGCCATGCGCACCGGGCCGAAGTTCAACCTGGAACTGGCACTGATGGCCGATGGCGTGAAGCCCGAGGAAATCTATACGGTGATGAACACGCCCGAGGGCATCGACCGCGCCTTCGCCAAGCTGGATACCATCAAGAAAGACCTGCAATTCTGGGATGCCGGTGCGCAGCCGGTGGAATGGCTGGCGGCAAACAACGTCGTCATGACCTTCTCGTATAATGCCCGCATCACCGCGGCCAAGCGTGAGGGCAAGCCGCTGGAGTTTCTCTGGGTGAACCCGATCTATTCGATCGACGCTTGGGCGATCCCGGCCAATTCGCCGAACAAGGAACTCGCTTTCGAATTCCTGAACTACGCCAATGATGCGGCACGTCAGGCCGAGTTTTCCAAGAAGATGCCCTATGGCCCGACCAATATCGAGACCCCGGCCCTGATGTCGCCCGAGGATGCGGCGGAGCTGCCGGCGGGCAAGAATATCGAGACCGGCCTGTTCTTCTCGGATGCGTTCTGGATCGATCATAACGACGCGATCTCGGAACGCTGGAACAACTGGGTCACCCAGTAATCCTTGCCCGACCAAACTGGCCCCGCGCAGGCAGATCGACCTGCGCGGAGCCGCCCCAACAGCAATCCACCTGAACCGGAGTTCCCCGGATGCAGAAGGCCCCAAGCACCCTGTTGGCAGCGATCACGCTGCTTGTCCTGCCGGTTGCTGTCTACATCGCGCTTTATCTTTTGCCGCTGATTTCCATCGGCGGTCTCAGCGTCGACAATGGTGCGCTGAGCACCCGCTTTCCGGCCCTTTCCGCGCATTTCAGCGACAGCGCTGAGGTGGATGACCCTGCCGCCGCCGCCCTGCTCAGCGATTTGCAGGCCATGGCGAAAAAGGACCGGGCCGAGGTCGGGCGCATGTTCAACCAGGAATTGGGGGGGATGCGGTCGCTGATCATCGACACCGGCAATGAAGCAGATGAGATCGTGCCGACCGTAGCTGGCCTGACCGCCTTTGATCCCCGCTGGGGCGATCCTGCGATCTGGGATGTGGTGCGCCGCAATGTGGAGCCGATCACCTGGCGGCATTTCCAGAAGGCCACCGGGGTCAAGCCCGGTGCCGATGGCGGCTATAGTATCGCACCGGGCGATGACATCTATTTGCGCATCCTGCTGCGCACCTTTGTCATCGGCCTGCAAGTGACCCTGCTGACCCTGCTGATCGGCTATCCGCTGGCCTATGCGGTGGCGACCGGGTCCAGCCGGGTGCAGGCCATCGTGCTGATGGCGGTGCTGTTGTCGTTCTGGACCTCGATTCTGGTGCGGACCACGGCCTGGGTCGTGCTGTTGCAGACCAATGGTTTGCTGAATGGCTTCCTGATCTGGCTGAACCTCATCACCGAGCCGCTGCAACTGATCTTCAACCGCTTCGGCACTGTGGTCGCAATGACCCATGTTCTGCTGCCCTTCGCCATTCTGCCGATGATCAACGTGATGCGCACCATTCCGCCCGCGCAGGCGCAGGCTTCGCGCAGCCTTGGGGCCGGGCCGATTGAAACCTTCCTGCGGGTCTATTTCCCGCAATCGCTGCGTGGTGTGGCGGTTGGGGGCGGCACCGTTTTCATTCTGGCGCTTGGCTTCTATGTCACACCGGCGCTGACCGGCGGCCCGGGCGACCAGATGCTGTCCTATTACATCGCCGATTTCGTGCGGAAGGGGCTGAACTGGGGCATGGCCTCGGTGCTGTCGCTGCTGCTGCTGGTCTGCGTGGTGGGGCTTCTGGTTACCGGCGCGCTGCTGCGCCGCGCCTTCGGCTGGAACAAGGCCGCCAAACCGGAAGCGGAGGCCGCCTGATGTCGCGCATCATCTATTGGTCCTCGCTGGTCTTTGCCTTCTTCTTTCTGGTGGCACCGCTGTTGATCGTGCTGCCTTTGGCGTTCAATGACAGCTCTTTCCTGACCTATCCGATGGACGGGTTCACCTTCCGCTGGTTTGAGGTGTTCTTCACCGCACCGCCATGGCTGGCCTCGCTGATGAACAGCCTGAAAGTGGCGCTTGGCACGATGATCGTGGCGCTGCTGGTGGGCGGAATGGCTGCCATGGGCACTATGCTGATGGGCAAATGGGGGCAACTGGTGCTGTCGGCGCTGTTCGTCTCGCCCATCGTGATCCCCTCGGTCGTGCTGGGGGTTGCCATGGCCTATGCCTTTGGCCGCATGGGTGTGGGCGGCGGCTATCTGTCGCTGGTCATGGCGCATACGATCCTGGCCGCACCTTTGGTATTTCTGTCGGTGATGACCTCGCTGAAGGGCTTGGACCCCGAGCTGGACCGCGCCGCCGCCTCAATGGGGGCATCGCGCTGGTATCGCTTTCAAACCGTGACGCTGCCGCTGGCCATGCCGGGCTTTGCCACCGGGGCGCTGTTTGCCTTCATCACCTCGTTTGATGAGGTGGTGGTGGCGCTGTTCCTTGCCTCGCCGCAATCACAAACCCTGCCAATCACGCTGTTTTCCAGCCTGCGTGACCGGCTGGAGCCGACCATCGTCGTGGTGGCGCTGCTGCTCTCCATCGTCTCCTGCCTGTTCATCATCGCGCTGAACCGGCTGCAAAAACGCGGGGAGACCCGGAATTGATGACCGATCCCAAAGTTCAGGATTTTGCCCATGGCCTCGCTTGAAATCAGCCATATCAACAAGTTCTATGGCGCAACGCAGGCGCTGTTCGATGTCTCGCTGTCGATTGGCAAGGGCGAGTTCGTCACGCTGCTCGGCCCATCCGGTTCCGGCAAGACCACGCTCTTGAAGATCCTTGCGGGCTTTGAAAGCGTGTCGGACGGGGCAATCACCCTCGGGGGCCGCAACATCACCGAACTGAAGCCAGAGGTGCGCAATTTCGGTCTGGTATTTCAGGGCTATGCGCTGTTCCCGCATATGACGGTGCGCGACAATATCGCCTATCCGCTGAAGGTGCGCCGCCTGCCGCGCGACCAGATCGAGACCCGCGTGCGCGAAATGCTGGATCTGGTGCAACTGACCCGCTTTATCGACCGCCGCCCGTCGGAACTGTCTGGCGGGCAGCAACAGCGCGTGGCGCTGGCACGCGCGCTGGTCTTCAAGCCCGATGTGCTGCTGCTGGACGAGCCGATGTCGGCGCTGGACAAGAAGCTGCGCGTCGATCTGCAGGAAGAGCTGCGCCAGATCCACCAGACCCTTGGCACCACCTTCATCAACGTGACCCACGATCAGGAAGAGGCCATGCATATGTCCGACCGGATCGCGGTGATGAACCATGGCCGGATCGAACAGTTCGACACCGCCTTCAACCTCTATCGCAATCCCGCCTCGCGCTTTACGGCGGATTTCATCGGAAAGTCCAACATCTTCGCGGGCGAGATGGTGCGTGGCGCGTCGGGCCTCGATTTCCGCGGCGACGCGCTTGAGGTGCAGCTGGGCCTGACGGACCGCCCGCAAGGCCGCGTCGATCTGATGGTGCGGCCCGAGGATATCACCATTCTGACCGAGGCCCCGGATGCGGGCCGCGTGGCCTTGGCCGCCGAGGTGCTGCATTCCACCTATTCCGGGGACCGCGCGCTTTATGCGCTGCGGCTGGGATCGGGCAAGGAGATCAGCGCCTATGGAGCGGCGCGGTCGGGCATTCACGCGGCCGGGGCGAAGGTCTTTGCAAGTTTTGCGCCCGGTGACGTGACATTGATTGGCTGAGGGGGGCAGAATGGGCCTGATCGAAAGCATCGCAACGGCAGATCTGGGGGCGGGTGTTACCGCGCGCCCGGCAGCAGAGCGGGTGGTGGAGGGTGATCCGGTTTTCACCACATGGGAAATCTCGGATGTCCCGGCCGCGACCGGCTTCTGGTCAGGCACGCCCGGCGCGCATCGTATGGCGCGGGATGCCCAGACTTGGGAGCAGTTCCATATTCTGCAAGGCGAGATCGAACTGACCGCCGATGGCGGCGCGCCGCAGCGCTTTGGGGCGGGCGATGTGGTGACCATCCCGCCCGGCTTTCACGGGCTGTGGCGCACGCTTGTGACGGTGCGCAAATACTATGTCACGCTGACGCTTTAGGGGGTTCGCGATGAAGACGACCCCGTTCTGGTGGGAGGATGCGCCGCCCGAGCAGGGGCTGGCATCGCCACCACCCGAATCCCCCTCGGCGCTGATCGTGGGGGCGGGCTATACCGGCCTGTCCGCAGCCATCACGCTGGCCGAGGCGGGCATGTCGAATATCGTGGTGATCGATGCCGGGCGCATCGGCGAGGGCGCAAGTTCGCGCAATGGTGGCCAGATCGGCAATGGTGCGAAATTCACGCTGAAACAGGCCGAGCGTCGTTTCGGGCCTGATCGTGCCCGCCAGATCATGGAGGATTATGACGGCGCGATGCCCTTCCTGCTGGACCGGGCCAAGACGCTGTCCGATGATTTCGACCTCAATCTCTGCGGGGCAGTGACCGGGGCGCATACGCGCAACGATCTGGCCTCGCTTACGGCATGGCGCGCAGATCTGCCACAGACAGAGCGTGACCGCGTGACGATCCATGGGGCAGATCAGGTGAACAGGCTGATCCAGACCGACATCTATCGCGGTGCCATGTTGCAGGAAGGGTGGGGGGCGCTGCATCCCGCGAAATATGTGCGGGCGCTTGCGCGGCGGGCGCGGGAACTGGGGGTGGCGATTCATACCGGCTGGCGCTGGATCGGCGGCACGGGCGGCATTGCCCGCCTGCAAGGGCCAGAGGGCACGGTGGTGCTGCGCCCCGATATGGTGCTGATCGCGGTCAACGGCTATGCCGGGCCGGAACTGCCATGGCTGCGTCGGCGCATCGTGCCGGTGCAAAGCTATATGATCGCAACCGCCCCGCAGCCATTTGACGCGATGGAGGCGCTGATCCCCGGTAACCGGGTCGTCGCCGATACCAAGCATGTGCTGTATTACTTCCGCCGGTCGCCCGATGGCACGCGGATGCTGTTTGGCGGTCGCGCGCGGTTCCGCAGCTCGACCGAGGTGCAATCGGCGGAAGGGCTGCGCGCCTTCATGGCGCATACCTTCCCGTCTCTGGCGCGGGCCGAGATCAGCCATAGCTGGCTGGGCAATGTCAGCTTTGCGATGGATTTCTGCACCCATCTGGGGCGGATGCCGGACGGGGCGTTCTATTCCAGTTGCTACAATGGCAATGGCATTTCGATGGCGACCTATATGGGCCACCGCATTGCCGAGGCCATGCTGGGCCGATCAGGTCATGACCGGGGCGTGATGAACACGCGCTTTCCGGCGCTGCCAGCCTATGATGGCAGGCCGTGGTTTCTGCCGATGGTCGGCAGCTGGTATCGCTTTCAGGACAAATGGGCGCGCTGGCGGGATTGAGCCCGCCCGTATACGGGCCGGCTGTTTTCACGCGGGCCGGCCATATGCAGGCTGCCCGACTTTGGAAAATCCGCGTCTCAGACGGCACGCCCGGCCAGCATCCCCTCATAAACGGCCTCTTCGGCGGTACGCGGCGTCAGGCAATCGCCCGCCGGGTGACATTCAAGCCCAAGTGCCGCGATCTCGGCGGCCAGCCCGTCCACCGGCAGATGCCCGGTTGACAGGACCAGCGTGTCGACGCCCTCGAACTCCATGATCTGCTCGGACGCCGTGTGCTGCATGAAGACGGTATCGCCAAAGGTGCCGACAAGGCGCGCATAAGGTGTGACCGCCACGCCCAGCCGGTGCAGGTTGCCTGCGATGGTGTCGCGCACATAATAGGGCAGGGTTTCGCCCATATGCAGACCATTCACCGCCAGATCGACGCGGCTGCCCGCGCGGGCCAGCATTTCGGCCACGCCCGGCCCGATCCAGTCAGCGCGCCAATCGGCGACCAGCACCCGCCCGCCGACCTTCACCTGACCCTGCAAAACCTGCCAGGCCGTGACCACCTGCATTTCCTCATCGGTCTCAAAGCCGGGCACATAGGGCGTGGCACCGGTCGCAAGGATGACCGCATCGGGGGCGAAGTCGCGCAAAACTGCCGCATCGACCCGGGCATTGCGGCGGAGGGTAACGCCTGCCAGCTCGCATTCGCGGGTCAGGTTGGTGGCGATGCCGCCAAATTCGGCGCGATGTGGCAAAAGCTGCGCCAGCAGGGCTTGCCCGCCGATGCGGGGGGCGGCTTCGAACAGCGTCACGTCATGACCTCGCGCGGCGGCGACGGCGGCGGCCTTCAGCCCGGCAGGGCCGCCGCCCACCACCATCACCCGGCGCTTGGTCGCAGCCTTGGGATGCTGACCGAAAACAAGCTCGCGCCCCGATTCCGGGTGCTGGATGCAGGAGACCGGCAACCCGCGATGGAAATGGTGGATACAGGCCTGATTGCAGCCGATACAGGCGCGGATATCGTCAAACCGCCCTTCCTCGGCCTTGGCGGGCATTTGCGGGTCGCAGATCAGCGCCCGCGTCATGCCGCAGCCATCGGCCTCGCCGCGCGCCACCACCAGCTCTGCCTCTTGCGGCTGGTTGATCCGCCCCACCACGAAAACCGGGACAGATAGCGCCTGTTTGTAGGACTTGGCCTCGGGCGCGGCATAGGCGGCCTGAAAGTTCATCGGGGCTGCGATATGGATCGCGCCGCCCAGACTGGCCGAGGTGCCCACCGTGATCGACAGGTAATCGATGCGGTCGCCCAATGCGCGGCAGGCAGACAGCGTCTCGGCATGGGTCAGACCTGCCTCGTCACGCTCATTGGCGGAAATGCGCAAGCCGATGATGAAGTCATCGGAGGTGGCGGCGCGCATCGCCTCCAGCGCCTCGACCAGAAAGCGCAGCCGGTTTTCATCGCTGCCGCCATAATCATCGGTCCGACGATTGACGCGCGGGTTCAGGAATTGCGCGGGCAGATAGCCGTGGGAGGCCACAAACTCCACACCATCCATGCCCGCCTCAAACATCCGGCGCGCAGCCCCCGCATAGCCCCCGACGATCTCGGCGATCATGGCGCGATCCATCGTGCGTGGCATCATGCGAAAGCGTTCATTGGGGCTGGCCGACGCGGAATAGGCCACCGCCAGCATCCCGTTCGCGCTTTCCATGATCTCGCGCCCGGGATGGAACAGCTGCGACACCACCACCGCGCCATGGGCATGGCAGCGCCGCGCCAGCTCGCGATAGCCGGGAATGCAGGCGTCGCTATCGGCCATGATCAGATGCGAGGTATAGCGCGCGGTTTCATGCACCCCGGCCACCTGCGTCACGATCAGCCCGACGCCCCCCTTCGCCCGCGCCTCCTGATAGGCGATATAGCTTTCGGTCACCTGCCCATTTTCGGGCAGGCAGGTGTCATGTCCGGTCGACATGATCCGATTGCGCAGCGTGGTGCCACGCAGGGCCAGCGGGCGGAACAGATGGGGGAAAAGTGCGACGGACATCGGGGCAGCCTGGCTGATGGGGTGGCATGGGCAACGGCGTCCGGTGGAAGGGCAGGGGGCATGGGGCCGTGCCCCTTGGGGCGAGCCAATCCTCCCGTTCCGCCCTCCCCGACGGATCAGCATCAGGAATGACAGGGCTTGTAAAAAAATCAACATCAATTTTTACTAGAACTGAATAAGCGCCCGCGTTTATCTTGCAAGCACGCAATTGGGGATGTGCCGATGAAACCAGATCAGCCGCCGGTCCCATCCATCACCGACCTGTCGGAAGGGTCGGATCGGATCCTGGGGGAGCGTTTGCGCCAGTTGCGCAAGCGGCGGAAGATGACGCTGGCGCAACTGGCCGAAGGCTGCGGGCTGTCCATCGGCTATCTGTCGCAGATCGAGCGCAATCTGGCGGAGCCTTCGATCAATGCGCTGTTCTCCATCGCGCATCATCTGGGCGTCACGGTGCAATGGTTCTTTTCCGGTGAGGAAGAGGCGGTCCCGGTTGAGGAGCACGGCTATGTCATCCGCCGCGCCAACCGGCTGCGGGTGAATTACGAACAGGGCATCGTGGACGAACTGCTGACCCCGCGCATGTCGATGACGCTGGAAATGATCCAGTCGCATATGCCGCCGGGCAGCGAGGTGGCGCAGGCCTATAGCCATGAGGGCGACGAGGTCGGGCTGGTGATTTCGGGCCAGATGGAGCTGTGGGTGGGGGAGCGCCATTTCATGTTGCAGGCGGGCGACAGTTTCTCGCATTCCTCGCGCGAGCCGCATCGCTATCGCAACCCCGGCCCGGGCGATACGGTGGTGGTCTGGGCGATCAGCCCGCCGAGCTACTGAAGCGCCTCGATGATCTTTGCCACCGCAACCTCAGGCGCGCTTTGATAGGGGATGGTGCCGGTGAAGCGCCCGCGCGCGTCAAACACCAGGACCGAAGCGGAATGATCCATGGTGTAATCGCCGCCTTCCATCGGCACCTTGCGGGCAAAGGCGCGGAAGGCGGTGATGGCGCGATCCGTCTCGGCTTGCGATCCGGTGACGCCCTGAACGCCTGTCAGCCAGCCGGTATAATCCGCCAATCGTGCAGCCGTATCGCGCGCAGGGTCGACGGTGATGAAGAAAACCCGCAAGGCCGCCGCGCGATCCCCCAGCATGTCCTGCCACAACGCGATATCGCCCAGAGTCGTCGGGCAGACATCGGGGCAATGGGTGAAACCAAAGAACACCAGTGACGGCTGACCCTTCAGGCTGTCTTCGGTGAAATCCTGCCCTGCGGTGGACTGCAACATATAGGCGCCCTGCCCGACCTCTTCCGGGATCAGCGCCTGCCGTGCCTCTGGCCCCATCGCCCAGAAGCCAAGGCCCGCCAAGCCCATGGCCAGCATGGCCAGCCCGGCAATCAGCAGCCCCGCGCGCAATCCGGTCATGTTGCCCCCTCCAGCACCGGACGCAGCTTGGCCAGAACCTTCGCCGCATCCTCCTGATAGCCAAAGGCCGCGCGATACCGGCCATTTGCGTCAAACAGCAGGACAGGCGCGCTGTGATCCATAGAATAGTCGCCCGCGCCAAGATCGACTCTGCGGGCGGTGATGCGGAAGGCGGCAAACGCCTTTTCGACCTCTGCCGGGGCACCAGTGACGCCTGCGGCATTGGGCAACCACGAGACGTAATCGCGCAGCGCATCAACGGTGTCGCGTTCAGGGTCGACGGTGATCAGCCAGACCCGCAGCCCATCGGCCAGCGGTCCGAGTTCCTCTTGCCAGAGCGCAATCTCGCCCATCGTGGTGGGGCAGATATCGGGGCAATGGGTGAAGCCGAAGAAAACCAGCGCGGGCTGGCCTTGCAGGCTTTCCGCCGTGAAGGGCGTGCCAAGTGTGGTTTCCAGCCGATAGGCACCTTGCCCCAGAGCTGCGGTCTCTTGCGGCGCGCCGGGCGGCGATGCGATCAGGAACAGCCAGGTCGTGGCCACCCCGGCCAGCAGCACGAAGCCCCAAAGGGCTGCGCGCAGGGCCTTCACGCCGGATGCTGTGCGGGCCTTCGCCAAGATCCTCTCCCTTTGTCTGCCGCAAGCGCGGTCTGTTACCGGCTTTTCGCGCCGCGATGCAGGGCAGGTCAAGGGCGACATGAACCCGGGGGTGCTGTCGTAAACCCCCGGCACTGTCGCATCACTGTCTTTAACACCTCACCGAAGCGTTACAGCGCGACGCTAAGGACGGGGCATCCCTTGCGCCCCAATCGAGAGAGACGATGCAAAAGATCCTCAAGACCCTGATGCTCGGCACCAGCCTGACCGCCGTGACCGGCGCCGCCATGGCCGAAGGCCTTGTCCAGCAAGCTGGCGATTCCTATTACGTCGCGGCCCAGGCACAGCTGATGCAAAAGCTGTCGGACCAGCCCAATACCCGCCGCGCCAAGAACGTGATCCTGTTTGTCGTCGATGGTCTCTCGGTGCCGACGATCACCGCCTCGCGCATCCACGAAGGCCAGCTGCGCGGCGTGGACGGCGAATCGAATGTGCTGTCCTTCGAGGCGCTGCTGCCCTACACCGCCCTGTCCAAGACCTATACCCATGATAGCCAGGTGGCAGATTCCGCCCCGACCGCGACCGCGCTGGTTTCGGGCGTGAAGTCGGTCAATGGCACCATCGGCGTGACCCAGGCGATCAAGCTGGAAAACTGCGCCAGCCAGAAGGGTGCCGAAGTCACCACCATCTTCGAACTGGCCGAACAGGCGGGCCTCTCGACGGGGATCGTGTCGACCGCGCGCATCACCCACGCCACCCCGGCTGCGACCTATGCCAAGGTGGCCGGGCGTGACTGGGAAAACAACAGCAACCTGCCCGAAGAAGCCGTGCAGAATGGCTGCAAGGACATCGCGGCCCAGCTGATCGACTGGCCGGCAGGCGACGGGTTCGAGGTCGTCATGGGTGGGGGCCGTGGCAACTTCATGCTGGAAAGCCAGGCTGACCCGGAAGACGAGACCAAGATGGGCGCGCGCACCGATGGCCGCGATCTGGTCGCCGAATGGCTCGCCAAGGGCAATGATCGCGTCTTTGCCTGGAACAAGGAAGGCTTTGATGCCATTGACCCGGCCAAGTCCGGCAAGGTCTTCGCGCTGTTCAACCGCAGCCATATGCAATACGAGGCCGACCGCGCCAAGGATGCGGGCGGCGAGCCGTCGCTGGCCGAAATGTCGGTGAAGGCGTTGGACGTGCTGGCCAAGAACGAAGACGGCTTCTTGCTGATGGTCGAAGGTGGCCGGGTAGATCATGCCCACCACGCAGGCAATGCCGCCCGCGCGCTGACCGATACCATCGCTGTCGCCGAGGCTGTGAAAGCGGTGTCGGAAAAGGTCGATCTGGACGAGACCCTGATCATCCTGACCGCCGATCACAGCCACGTCTTCTCGATCGCCGGCTACCCGACCCGTAACAACCCGATCCTCGGCATCGCGGGCACGGCGGATGACAACAAGCCCTATACCACGCTGGGCTACCAGAATGGTCCGGGCGCCAAGGTTGACGCGCCGCGCGCTGATCTGACCGGCGTCGACACCACCGATATCGATTTCCTGCAACAGGCCCTTGTGCCGCTGGGCGAAAGCGAAACCCATGCCGGAGACGATGTTGCGATCTTTGCCCAAGGCCCCTGGGCGCATCTGTTCCACGGTGTGGTCGAGCAGAACCTTGTCTATCATGTGATGGATCACGCAACCGGCCTGTCGACCCGCGCAGCCCTGGCCGCTGCGGGCAAGTAAGCCACAGGGGCATGACCGAAACCGCCGGGCCTACCGGCGGTTTCCCCTTTTCCCGATCAGCCAGGATGCTTTCTGATGGATCGCCGTTCTTTCCTTGCCGCCATGGCGGCCGCCAGTTTGCCGCTGCGGGCGCAGGCCGCGCCCGAAACCCTGAAATTCCGTGACCTTTACCTGCGCGGGCGCACCCTGACCGAGCGCGCCATTGGCCTTGCGGGGCAAGAGGTGCAGATGATCGGCTATATGGCACCGCCGCTGAAGCCGGAAATCAGCTTTTTCGTGCTGACCAAACTGCCGATGTCGACCTGCCCCTTCTGCGAGACCGAGGCGCAATGGCCCGATGATATCGTGCTGGCGCTGACCGACGGCCCGGTCGATCCGGTGCGCTATACCGATCTGATCCGCGCGACAGGCACCTTTGAAGCCGGCTTTGAAACCGATGCCGAGACCGGCTTTCTGAGCTTCGTCCGCCTGCGCGGCACGCGTTTCGAGAAGCTGTGATGGCGGGTGCAACCAAATCGGGGGCGCGCCTTGATGTAGACAGCCTGCAGCACGATCTGCGCCCCGGCGAGCGGCTGTTGTCGCTGGCGGGACTGAAGATCGTGCCGGGGCAGTTCGTGGTGATCACCGGCCCGTCGGGGGGCGGCAAATCGACCCTGCTTTATCTTCTGTCGGGCCTGATCGCGCCGACGCAAGGACGGATCAACTGGGATGGCACCCATCTGCAATCGCTGTCGCAGACCTCACGCGATCGCTGGCGGCGTGAGCGCGCGGGGTTTGTGTTCCAGGATTTCCACCTGATCCCGGAACTGTCGCCGCTGGACAATGTGCTGGTGCCGGTCTGGTTCTCGGCCTTTTCCGCGGGGGCTGCGCGCAGCCGGGCGGCGGCGTTGCTGGATCGCTTTGGCGTGCCGTCCCGCCGCCGGGTATCGATGCTGTCGCGGGGCGAGCAGCAGCGTGTGGCCATCGCGCGCGCGCTGATCCGCAGCCCCGCGATCCTGTTTGCAGACGAACCGACCGCCAGCCTCGATGCGGGCGCGGGCGCCGAGGTCATCACCATGCTGCGCGAGGAAGCGCGCGCCGCCGGCCGCACCGTCATCGCAGCGAGCCATGACCCGGCGCTGATCGACTGCGCCGACCTGCGGCTGCGGCTGCAGCGCGGATGCGAGGTTACGACCCTATGAATCCCCTTCCCGTTCTTCGCGCGACCTTGGCGCGCAACCCCTTTACGGTGGTCTTGTTCACGCTGCTTGTCGCGGTGACGGTGGCGCTTGGTATCGCGATTTCGGTGCAGGAACGCGCGCTGCGGCAGGGCTCTGCCCGGGCGGCGGACAAATTCGATCTGATCGTGGCAGCGCCGGGCAGCCAGACCGATATCCTGTTCGCCAGCGTCTTTCTGCGGCCCACAGCGGTGGAACTGCTGCCCGGTCCGGTGGCGCATCGGGTGCTGACCGATCCTTCGGCAAGGTTCGCGGCCCCCATCGCCTTTGGTGACAGCCACGGCAATTCGCCGGTGGTGGGCACCTCGCCCGCTTTTGTCACCCATCTGGGCGGTGGTGCACTGGCCGAGGGCCGGGTGTTTACCAGCCGCAACGAGGCGGTGGTGGGCGCGCTGGTGCCTGCGAAGATGGGGGCCGCACTCGAGATCCGCCATGGCGATGCCGATGACCTGAGCGGCGGCATGGATGCCGACAGCTTCGCGGCTGAGGACGAGCATGGGCATGAGGGGCACAGCCAAAGTGACCACGCGCAAGATGAACAGGGCCACACGGATCATGGGCATGGCGAAGAAGGGCATGGCGAAGAAGGACATGACGAACACGCCCAGGCCGATGATGGCCGCGCGGATGATGGCCACGGTGCCGGGGATCACGGCCATTTGCATGACGATGTGGTGGTGACGGGCCGCCTGCCCGCCACCGGAACCCCATGGGACCGCGCGGTGATCGTGCCGGTTGAATATATCTGGTTGTCCCATGCCATGGGCACCGGCCATCCGGCGGGCGATGAACGGATCGGCCCGCCATGGGACCCCGCGTTGCTACCCGGCCTGCCGGCCATCGTGGTGCAGCCCGAAAGCGTGGCGGCCGCCTATGGCCTGCGGTCGCGCTACCGCGATGCGGAGACGATGGCCTTTTTTCCCGCCGAGACATTGGTGGATCTGTATCAGGTGATGGGGGATGCCGCCCGCATCATGTCGGCGTTGACCATGGCGGCGCAGGTGCTGGTGGTGGCCGCGATCCTGACCGGGCTTCTGGCGGTGCTGGATCTGCAACGGCGGCGCTTTGCGGTGCTGCGGGCGCAGGGGGCACCGGCGGTTTTCATCTTTCTGGTGGTCTGGCTTTATGTGGGCGCAATGATCCTGACTGGCGCAGTATTGGGCCTGCCGCTGGGCTGGCTGGGTTCCAGCATTGTCTCGGATCTCATCGCACAGGAAACCGGCGTGGCGATGCGGGCCCAGTTGGGTCTGCGCGAGGTCGGCATGGTGGCGGGGCTGGTTGGACTTGGTCTGGTTCTGGCTGTGCTGCCGGGCCTGCGGCTTTACCATATGTCGCCGCTGGACGGGTTGAAATAGCCCGCCTCTGATCTGGCAGGGCGTGGGGCGAGGCTGGTCCGGCTTTGCAACGGAGAGCTTTGCGAAGGGCAGCTCTGCTGCGGGCAGGGCCGTGAAGGGCCGCGTTGCGAAGGGCGGGGGCGTGCGGCCCCCGCCCAAGCCGTCAGGCCGGGATGCCTGCACGCGCGGCCTTGCGGCGGGCCACCCTTTTTCGGATTTCGTTCACATCTGTTACGGGTGTTGCTGCGAAGAGTTGTCGGGTATAGGGGTGCTGTGGGTTGGCGAAGAGGTCATCGCGG